>JAIXYN010000074.1 GCA_027490195.1 Verrucomicrobiaceae bacterium
AAGCAGCATGAGATAGGCAATCTGATCGTGCGCGAGGCTTGGCAACTGAGCATGCAGGCGACAGCTGCCCTGCGAAGAATGCGCCGCAGACACAGAATCCTAACTGCCTGCTTCGCCCAAGCCGAACTTTGGCCTTAACGTCAGTCTATTATACAAGTCTCAATATTTGGTAAAATTCATAGCTTCATTAGCTGTATCGTCAGTTGCGTTCGTCATGCTGAATCGTTTTTTTGCCGAGATTAAAAACAAATATGTTCAACGAATGTGTGAACTCTGGGTGGCAGCTAATGGCACAATGGTTATTCAAGTTGAAGGAAGTTACATAAAATGTAAGAACATGAGCTATGAATCATGCTTTTTAGTTAGCCAGATTGCCGATGTTTTGCACGGTGGGAATTATGTGGTTTACATAGTCTGCGATCAGAAGACAAAAATGACGGCATTTTTTCCCGTTCCCATGGATGAAAAATCTTTTATCGATGCCGTGGATAAACAACTTGGCAGGGCTTAGATTGCCAAAGCCACCCTTCGGGAGCGTGTCCTGATTCGGAAAAAAACGATTGTACGAACGAAACCCCAACTCCGGCCTGCTCTCCATCGCCTCGGTCAACACATGCGCTCCCAACTTCCGCGCTAGTGCTGCCGGAACCGCTTCGTCGAAAAATATCCAGACGTGCCCACCATTGCCAGAACGTGAGCGTTCCAGGGCTGCAGGAACATCGAGCCGGTGGCAGGTTTCCAGGAAAGCCCTTGCATCCACAGCCCAATCCTTTCCATCAAAATCCGCCGCCAAAAACCAGCACCTTTCATCGAGTAGCATGGGATACACACCCATGACGAACGGCTGCCGGTGGTCATCGATACCCGATAAATGCCATCGAATCACATCGTCAGTCACCGGGAGCCAGTGCTGGTGCAGGCACTCGCTGCACTTGACGCGAGGTTTCTCGCACACGCCGAGCACCCATTCGTTACCTCAAGCTGGCTGGTACCCCGACTTCCCGGTCTTTTTGCTCTCAAAACGTCGCGGGTAAACCTCAGTGCGACCGCGAAACAAAGATCGGAACAGTTCAATCTTGGCGGACACTGGCAGGGGCTTTTTTTGCAACGCCCCAACATCGATCCTGAGCAGGGGATTTGGTCAAGGGCATGCGCCGGGTAATCGGGCCATTCGTACAAGGCAATGCATGGCGTTCTGATCTGGAATTTCGGAACCATGTTTCCATCGCCTTAGCTGCTGGTGGATCACCCCAACCAAAATTGCGAAATGCTTCTGATCCACCCCTTGGCAGCGGCGGGCTTTGAGGACAAGATCGGCAGCAGTTTCTAGGTTGAAAGGGTAGTAGCCAAGGAATGACAGAATACCTGGCCATTCTGACACAACAGGCTGTCGTTCGTCACGCTCCCAGCGCTCGTAAACCTCGCGCAGGGTGCCGAACTGCTCAGCCACATCCGCATGTCTCAAATCCAGGACCAATCTTCGATTGCGAAGATGTTCGCCAAGAGTTTTGGGCTGGGGGATAAAACCTTTCTTTCTGAGGTTGAATGCATAAAAAGCTTCTGGCTTCACCTGGATAGTAAAAAAGCAAAATAGGGTGATGCTTTTTTCAAATGAGTGCCCAATTGTTCCAGTGCTGAGTTTGTTGTGCTGGCTGAGTGGTTGGAATTTGGGTCAATGGGATCGAATGATAAGTGCGTTTCGATTGCCGGTTGGCGGTTGCGTGGAACGGAGGCCTTTTTTGGCGGGAAAGTGGGACTGCTATCATTTATTTCCGGCCCCTAATGATGTCCATCAGTGTGCGCTTCCTTGGTTTTGGCGGATCTTCTACCAAGGGTTGGGCACTTGGTGGGGTGGGTGATGGCAGGTTTTTTTGAAGGCGTTCGTTCACCTCGTTCTCGGTGGTCAAGGACTGGAGCATCTGCACGTTATTGGAGTCCAGCACTTCCTTGCTGGCGATCGCACCGCCCTCTTTGGGATTGACGAGGTGGGGACAGATCAGGAGGATGAGCTCCTCCCGTGTCTTGGTGTCCTGGCGTCTTCCAAAGAGTGTGCCGACGATGGGGATGTTGCCGAGCAGGGGGACTTGGGCGCGGGTGTCGGTGAAGTTGGTGTCGATGAGGCCGCCGATGACGACGGGCACCTGATGCTTGGCGACGACGGTGCCGCTGACGGTGCGGGACTGCACGGTATCGACGGCCTGACGCTGGAAGCCGTTGTTGTTGGGGACGAGCACCGTGGCACCATTGGTGGTGATGTTGGAGTTTTCCTGGAGAAGACGGAGGGTGACGGTTTTGTCGGCATTGATGTTGGGCGTGATGAGCAGCGTGGTGCCGACGGGGCGGAATTCGATGTCGGTGCTGCCCTGGGTGACGACGTTGTTGATCGCGCCAGGTATCACTGCGCCGCCGTTGAAGCTGCGGTTCAGCGGGCGCTCCTCGCCGATGAAGAGGCGGCTGACTTCGTTGTTGGCGATGAGCAGGGTGGGCGTGGAGACGACGCGTACCTGGCCTTTCTCTTCCAGCACTTGAATGCGGGCGCTGAAGTTGTTGCTGGCAAAACTGAAACTCAAATTTCCCGCCTGCACTGGATTGCTTCCGAACCCGGCACGGAAGCGCCCGTTGTCGAAGAGGTAATCGACGGCGCTGCGGTAGCCCTGGTCCATGCGCACACGGAGAATTTTGACCTCAAGCAGCACGGTCTGTGTCGGCACATCGACGCTGGTGATGAGCGCCTTGATCTGCGTCATCGCACGGCTGTCGCCGGTGCGGACAATGACTTTGTTCAGCCTCTGAATGACGGTGACGAAGATGTTTACGCGGTCGTCGAGCAGCTTTTCGGCGTTGTCGGCACGGTCTTCGAGGGTTTGAATCTCCTCGGCCGTGAGGTTTTCCACGCGCTGCGGTTGTATGGGCTGGTTATTGTTTGAATTGTTGTTGCCGAAGTTTTGGAACCCACCCAAACCGCCACCCAGTCCTCCACGGCCGCCAAAGCCACCCAGACCAACACCCACCCCGCCGCCAAGGCCGCCGCCCAAGCCACCAACTTGGCCTCCACCGGCGTTGTTCCGCTGCCCGCTCACTCCCAAATTCTGGCTTCGGCCATCGACGATGTCGAAGCGCTGGAAGCGCTGCTGCAGTTCCATGGTGGCTTGGAAGTCCTGCATGAAGTTGCTCTGGTTCATTCGCACACGCGAGCCATAAAGATCTTGGATGGCGCGGCCCACATCGTTCGCGTTGGGGAAACGCAGATCGAAGACCTCTGTGAGCTCTTCCTGGAAGCTGCCGAGGTCGCGCTTGAACTCCTCGGGGGTGTGGATGCGGATGATGCCGCTTTTGTCATCCTCACGGAACCACAAGTTATGCGAGCGGCACAGCGCCTCCACGGCGTCGCGGGCCTGCACTTGAGTGAGGTAAAGGCTGACGATGGTTTTCCCGGCTTCGACGGAGCTGACGACATTCAGGCCACCGGCCTCGGACAAAATGCGGGAGGCATCCGAGAGCGGCACCTGCCGGAGGTCAATGACCTCCATGCGGGCGGTTTGGGCCAGCGCGTCGCCGGAGAGAAGTGAGAGCAGGAACAGGAGGCGTTTCATTGCAGGCGGAGGGTTTGTTTGAGCGGCAGCACTTCAATGGTGGCGCTTTCTTTGGTGAGTTCGCTGAGCTGGAGGCTGAGGTGGCTGAATTCGCCGGAAAGACTGAGCGCGCCGCCCTGTTTGAGCGCGAGCACCTGCTTGTTCACTTCAATGATGACGAGCCCCTGGCCGGTTTGACTGATGATCTTGCCACGCATGATCACCGTCGGTAAAGATTTAGCGTTCGACTGGCCGCCCGCACCCGCCATGAGCAACTGTTGAAGCGCCGCATCTGGCACCGTGGGATCCGTGGCTGGCCTAGGGGGAGCGGGTGTCTGCGCAGATGCCAGCGAGGCAAGCAGGAGCGCGGTGAGTAGCAGGTGTTTCATAAGCTGGTTAGCGGAGGTTGTTGCCAGGGCCGGTGGCGGCGAAGAGGGCCATGAAGAAGGAGATGTAGACGTAGCCCACCACGGTGCCGACGGTGACAATGACGGCTGGTTCGATGAGCGCGGTGAGGCGCTTGATGAGGCGCTCTAGCTGCGCCTCATGAAAGCGTGCTACTTCATCCAGCACGTTGTCGAGAGTGCCTGAGGATTCGCCCACGGCGATCATGCGCGGGAGCATGGGCATGAATCCGTGCGGGCGGCTCAGGTGCCGCGCCAGCGGCTCGCCCTGCATGACCTGCTCCCGGGCACTGGTCACGATGCTGGCGAGGCGGCGGTTGCCCATGAGCCGTTCAGTGACGCGCAGCGCCTCAATGAGCGTGACGCCACTGCTGAGCAGCGCCGAGAAGCTGGTGGCAAACAGGGCCGTGCCTGCGGTGCGGAAGGCTTTGCCGAGCAGGGGGATGCGCAGGGCAAGCGCATCAATGACGGCACGTCCAGGCGGCCAGAGAAAGAGCATCACGAGAGCGATGGCGGATGACACGGCAATGATGACCGTGGTGACGCCATTGATTTGAATCCAGTCGCTGAAGTCGAGCAGCCGCTGGGTCATCGGTGGCAGCTTCTTGCCCATCGCCCGCAGGAAGACCTGCAGCTTTGGCAGCACTCCGATGACCATGTAAACCGCCAGCCCGATGGCGAGCAGAAAGACGATGGCCGGATACATGAGCGTGGTGAGTAACCCGGCACGCAGCGTGCGTTTTTTCTCCAGAGCCATGGCGGCACGCTCCAGCACAGGGCCGAGATGGCCGGTCTGCTCGCCGACGCTGACGAGCTGCACGACGAGGCGGTTGAAGCAGGGTTGCTGGGCCAGCGCATCGGCAAAGGTGCGCCCGCTTTCGATGGCCATGACCACTTCCTCCCACACTCTGCGAAGACGGCCACGCTCCGACTGTTCTGCGACAAGCCGAAGTGCCCCCAGTAAGGTGAGCCCGCTGCGCAAAAGTGTGGCGAGCTGATAGAGGCTGATTTCAATATCGAGTGAGCGAATCCACAGCAGTTCGGAGGGCTTCCAGCCACGTGAGTGTGCAGAATGCTGCACTTCCTCAAGACCAATCACCGTCAGGCCACGTCCGCGCAGTTCGGCTGTGGCTGCGGCGCTGGAGGCGGATTCCAGTTCACCCGAGAGACGGGAACCTGCGGCATCGAGAACGTTGTAGAGGAAGGCGGGCATGGGGAGTTTACCAGACGGTCACAGCGCTGCGCACGTCATTCATGGTCACGCTGCCGGCGCGCAGTTTATCGGCGGCATCGTGGACGAGCAGTGGCAGGTTGCGCAGACGCATGGATTCATTCAGCGCCGCCTCATCTGCGCCACGCGCAATCATCTGCGACCACTGCTCATCAACCGGCAGCATTTCAAACAAACCCATACGACCGATGAAACCGCGCCCGGCGCAGTAGAGGCAGCCCTGCGGCTCAAAACCATCCTGTCCCTCCAGCTCCGGCTGTGAGAGCAGGGCTGCTTCTTCGATGCGGATCGCACGCGGCTGAATGCAATGCCCACAGCATTTGCGCACCAGCCGCTGTGCCACGGCCAGGCGGAGTGTGGAGGCGATGAGAAAACGCTCCACGCCCATCTCGGCCAGACGCACCACAGCTCCGGCAGCTGAGTTTGTGTGCAGCGTGGAGAAGACCAGATGGCCGGTGAGCGCGGCCTTGATGGCGATGTCTGCCGTCTCACGATCACGAATTTCACCGATCATCACGACATCAGGATCATGCCGCAGCACGCTGCGCAGGGCGCTGGCGAAGTTGACCTTGTCCGCGCTGTCCACCTCCACCTGCACGAGGCCTGGGATCTCATTTTCGATGGGATCTTCGATGGTGATGATGTTTTGCACCTCGGCGGCAATGAGTTCACGCAGCGCGGCATAAAGGGTGGTTGTCTTGCCGGAGCCCGTGGGGCCAGTGAGCAGGATGAGGCCGTGCGGCTTGGCGATGGCCTCGCTGAACATGGCGTGATGCGTGGCGCTCATGCCCAGAGCACCGAGACTGAAGCGGCTGCTGTCCACGGCGAGCAGGCGCAGCGTGAGGCGCTCGCCATGCCGGGTGGGGATGGTGGCCACGCGCACATCGATCACCAAGCCGCGTGCTCCGGCTTCGCTATGACGGAAAGCACCGTCCTGCGAGGCGCGACGTTCGGCGATGTTCAGCCCGGCGATGATCTTGAAGCGGTTGAGCAAAGCACCATGCACGCTCATGGGCAGGCGGTAGGCCTCCTCCAGCACACCATCGACGCGCAGGCGCACCTGCAGCTCCTTTTCCCCCGGATTGAAGTGGATGTCTGAAGCCTGGCGCAGCATCCCGGCACGGAGGATTTCATTGGCGAGCTGCGTGGCGTCGGAATCGCCGTCTCCTGCATCCAGGCTGGCGGCGGCCTGTCCGCGCTCCGTGTAGCGCGTGAGGGTGCTGGTTCCGGCCTGGGGGGCATCGCGGTAAAGCCGGTCAAGAGCGCGGCCGAGTGATGCGGGCTCTGCCACCACCGCACGCAGGGGGTGCTCAAAGTAACGCTGCAAGGTGCGGAGTGCTGCTTCATCATCCTGATGCTGGCAGGCCAGCCACACATGCCCCTCATGCACGGCAAAGGGCAGGAGTCTTCGTCTCAAGGCGATGCTCGCAGGCAGACGCAAGGCCTGCACCGAATCAATGCGCACGGCATCGAGATCTAGCAGCGTCTGCGGTTTGTGAGGTGTGGGGGTCATGCGGATGCGGCGGAACGTGTCCTCATGCGGCTGGCGCGCTCAAACACCTGAGCTGGTTTTCGGGCGAGGGCATTGATGGTCTGCTCGGAGATGTCTCCGCGCAGGTAGAGCGTGGCGAGGCTGTGCTCCATGGTCTGCATGCCCTGCTGAGTGCCGGACTCCATGGCTGAGTAGATCTGATTGCTCTTGCCCGTGGCGATGAGGTTCGCCACGGCCTGGCTGGCCATCAAAATCTCCGCTGCAAGGACGCGACGCCCCTTGGGTTCTTCATCGCCATTGCCGCGTTGTTTTCGTCCTGGACCGTCCGCGACGACAAGGTGCTGGGCCACCACGGCACGAAGAACAAGGGCGAGCTGGCGACGGATGCCGTCCTGCTCGCCCGCAGGAAACACAGACACCATGCGCTCGATGGCTCCCACGCAATCGCCCGCGTGGACGGTGGTGAAAACGAGATGCCCGGTCTCCGCTGCGGTGATGGCGGTGCGGATGGTGGTGAGGTCGCGGATTTCGCCGACGAGGATGACATCGGGGTCCTGCCGCATGGCAGCGACGAGCGCGTCATTGAAGCTGGGTGTGTCGAGCCCAAGCTGGCGCTGATTCACCAGCGCTAGATTGGAGTGATGCACATACTCCACCGGGTCTTCGATGGTGATGAGATGGCAGCGCCGCGTTTGATTGATGTGATCCAGCAGCGTGGCGAGCGTGGTCGTCTTGCCGGAACCCGTGGGGCCGGCGATGACAACGAGCCCATAGGGCTGCAGGCTGAGTTGGTTCAGCGAGTCCGGTAGCCCCAGTTCCGAGAGCGGACGAAAGCGGTCATCCAGACGACGCAGTGCGAGATGGATGCGGCCGCGTACCTTGTAAATATTGATGCGGAAGCGCACGCCGCGACGGCTGGTGAGGGCACCATCGTAGCTGCCGGTGTCACGCACGACCGGGCCGCTTGACTGGCCGGTGATTTCACGTGCCCAGCGCTCCATTTGAGCTTCTGGGATGTTTGGCGAAGATTCGTCTGACCTGAGCACACCCTGGACACGGAAGTAGGGAGGGGCATCACTGGCGAGATGCAGGTCCGAGGCACCGAGGTCGAGACAGCGGTCGAGCAGGGGTTCAAGCTGTTGGGCAGGTACGCTCATCGAATTGGGTGAGTGTGGTGTTCCTGCGGCACGTCATGGCCCTCTGTGCAGTGCGGGCACAAGCCGAAAAACTCCAGTTCATGGCGCACGGCTTTCCAGCCTGATTTTGCGGCGAGTTGCTGCTCCAGACTGTACAGTTCCGGCGGTGTTTGCACGGGCTGGAGTTCACCACAGCTCGTGCAGACGAGGTAGTCCGGCTGCGGGCCGGGTCGGATGATCTGAAAGTATTGTGCGCGTTCGCCGAGATGCATGCGCCGCACCACGCCTGCCTGCTCCAGCTTCAACATGAGGCGATAGAGGGTCACTGGGTTGAATTCCTTGAGGCTGGTCAAGTCTGCCCAGTAGGCGATGGCGGCAGGTGCCGAATGCGCGGTCATGGCCTGAATCAGGCTCCGGAGGGCAGGGGTTCGCCTTACCCCGCGCTCATGAAGCCTGCCGAGAATCTCCTCAGCCGTACGGGCGGAGGTGTCTGCATTTGCGCTGTCATGATGAGTGTCCATGCGGAAGAGGGATCAGTTCAGAGCTGCATGGCTTTTCTCCAGCCGAAGCCGGTACGGCCTGATCATTTGCTGAGGCGCATGGCGTGTGGGATTGTTCCCAGATGTGCCATGAAACATGATTTTGGCACGTGGTGCGGCTGCCCCCTGCTGTGCAAGGGCACGCAGCCATTTGGTGGCCTGCGGTGCCGGCAGCCAGGGGCTGCCCTTTGGCAGTCTGCTGAGCATGTGGCGGCACTGGCTGCGGTAGTCCGCACCCTGGCGCGCGAGGATCCAGTCTTCGTAGTCTGCCAGCCAGGTGGCAAAGACCTGAGCTCCTTTCATGGTGGAGGCCGTGTCGTGGCAGAGCACCTCGGGCTGGTAGCTGCCGGGGATCACAGGTTCATGCAGCTGATGCGAAGTGCAGCGGCCTGAGGTGCGCACAAAGAGAAAGCCCGGCTGCGCATCATGAGCGCCGGGATACCAGCCTGCGCAGGCACCGTGCAGCTCGATGATGCCTCCACGGTAATCGAGCCGATAACAACTCGTGCCCTTTAAGCCGGGGGATGGCAGTTTGATGAAGCCGTGCTGGACAAGCAGATTGCCACTCGTCATTACATCACGGCCCCAGAAGAACATCTGCTGAAGCAGCGCGGCTTTGAAGTCGCTCAGAAGCACACGCTGGCGGGAAATGGGGATGTCTTGTGACATGGATGGAAGGGGCTGGCTCATCACACGCGCAGGAGTGTTTTTGGCCACGGGTCGTCGAAGGTCTCGCCGCGCTGCCAGGCGGTGATTTCGTCGTCGGTGCAGAAGCAGGCCTGAAGGTCTTGCACGAAGATGGCGCGGTCATGTGCGGTGCCGATCACAGTGAGTTCGCAGGCGCGGTCGCCGAAATCGGGGTGGGTGCCTTGGAGCATGTCACGCAGCATGGCGATTTCCTCCGGCACGAGCTTGCCATCGGGATTGGTCACGAGCGCCGCCTTCCAGTAGGCCATGAGCTCCATCTCGATGCTGGCGGCGGCTTGATTCCACAGCAGAACATCGCGATCTCGTGAGGGCATCCAGATGAATCCTTTGCTGCGGTGGATGCCAGTGCCGAGTCGCTCGCGAAACAGGGTCCAAAGGCGACGTGGATGCAGCGGACGAGGATCGGTGATGACGGTGCTGCCGAGGTCATAGCTGGCGGCATCACCCACGTCTTCATGCTGCCAGGCGGCGGCGAGATGTTGAGCGCGGTCCATGTCGAAGCTGCCGGTGCCGAGAATCATCTGAGGCTTGATTCTGCCGTAGTTGACTGAGTAAAGCGCTGCGGAGGGATTGAGTGTCGTGAGATGTTTGGCCATCCATTCGATGGCCTGGGGGATCAGCTTCTCGGTCTTGGTGAGCAAGATCACATTCGCCAGACGTATCTGTGCGGACAGTAGCGGAGCCTGGGGCTGCGTGGCCTCACGGAGCAGACGCCCGCCACCGTAGTCCTCCATGAATGCTTTCGCATCGATGAGCGTGACAAAAGTGTCGAGCTTGAACTCAGGTCTTGCGCTGATCTCCTGGATCAGAGGCCCAGGATGCGTGCTGCCGGAGGTTTCGATGATGACGTGATCCAGGTCACTGCGCCCGCGCCAGGCATCCAGAACGCTTGCAAACGCCCCGCGCTGGGTGCCGCTGATGCTGCCGGTGTGGATGCTGGCGAAGTTGCCGCGCTGCTCGTTGAACCCTTCGGGGTCGCGCACCAGATCTCCATCCACTTCCAGCTCGCTGAGGTCATTGACGATCACGCCGAGGCGCGTTTCCTTGGCTTCGCGCAGGAGACGGCGCAGCAGCGTGGTTTTGCCTGAGCCTAGGAAGCCGGAGATCACCGTGACCGGGAGAGTGTGGGGGCTGTCGCTCATCAGGTGCATCACAGGCGAAGGCGCAGCGTCCACTCGCGCACGGGGCTTTGGTTTTGAGGTTCTGCCATGCTCAGACTCAGCGGCAGGCAGGTGCTTTCTTCAAAGTCAGGCAGGGCCATCAGCGTGGCCTGCACGCCGCTCCAACTGCCGAGAAAGCGCACCTGCCACACACTGTCAGCATGCGTGGTGTGGCTTTGTTTCACGACAGATCCACGTGCGGTGCTAGAGGAGGGTGCGGATTGTTTGGAGGAGGGGCCTTCCTCTACCACGATCATGCCATGCTTGCGCAGCAGTGAGCCGATCATCACGACGGCTTCGGAGCGTTGCATGGCATCGCTGCCGTCTTCGCTGAACGCGGCCAGTTTGCGCTTAAAGTCCGCCTGCTCGGTCTTCAGGCGTTGCAGGTCGGCGGCGAGCGCCTGCGGATTCAGCCTCATGGGGCCGACTTCTTCACGCAGTTTGTCGCGCTGCTGGCTGGCCTTGGTCAGTGCGCTGAGATGGGTGCCATTGATGAAGACAGAATACACCGCCAGCACCAGTGCCCCCGGCAGGACCAGGAGCAGGAAGCGTTCACGTGCGGTGAGCGAGGGTTTGTTCTTCGGCTTCATGGTGTGCTGGAGAGTGGGGTGTTTGGGCCGGTTGGGGGGCTGCCATCGAGCCTCAGCGGAATCTCAAAATCCCAGGTCGGCGTGCCGCCCGCGAGCCGTGCCGTGGTGCGTGCCGGGCGCACGCTCCAGCCTAATGGCGTCAGGCGTGCGCCAAGTGTGCGGGAGAACTCGGCGGCAAGTTCTTCATGTGTGCAGAGGCCGGAGATCAGCGCCTCCATGCCCGTGTAGCGGGAGCCTGCCGGGCTGCTGGCACCGGTGGGCTCCTTCAAGCTGCGCACCAACAGGCCGGAGGGCCGTAGCTCGCCCACGGCGGCAAGCATTGCGCCAAAACCACGCAGGGCCTGGCTTTGCAGACGGCGGGCGGATTCGAATTCAGTGCGCAGCTTGCTGAGGTCTGCAGAAGTCTGCTTCAGCTCGGCACGCTGTTTGGCCACCGTACCGAGTATTTTGGCCTCCTCCTGCGCCTGTTGAAGCTGCCGTTCTGAGAGCCACCAGTGTGCCAAGCATAGCGCAAGGGCGATGGCCGCCGTGCTCACGGACAACCACACGCGCTTCACCGCGCTCATCGGTTGTGCCGGCGGCAGCAGCACCGGGACTGAGGGCGTGGGCGCGGTTATAGCCTGATGCCAAGACGTGAGCCACGAGCGCAGCGTTTCATCGTCATGCAGGCTGTGCACCTCGCAGTCCGTGACGAGTGTCTGCGGCTTTGCAGTCAGCATCATGCGCGCGCTGCCCGTGGCGGGAAAACGCGCCATGACCGACGTGAGCGGCGCGTTTTCATCCACCGCCAGGATGTCGAACGCGCCACTGGCCCGGTGAATGAAGAGCAAATCATGCCAGAGCTCGAAGCGATCCGCCACCGTGCCAAGCTGCATGACAAGGCCCCCCGGATGAGAGATGCCCTCCAGCCGCGCGCCACGCCGCACGATTTCCGCCTCGATCTCGCCGCGCATCCGCTGGCTGATCTGGGTCACCCACCAGGCCTCCGCGCCGCTTGCTGCCGCCATACGACAGGCAGCGGTCTGGCTCGTCATCGCAGGCAGTCCGGTCAGCGCCTCCGCTTCAAACGCGAGCGCTGAGGAAAGCTCTGCTTCCGTCAAGCCCTGCAGGCGCCCCGGTGAAGTCTCCACGATGGCCGTGGCGGCGGCAGTCGTCAGCACCCAGACACGACGCGGAGCCGCCTTCACCAGCCCATGCGCCGCCAGCGTGAGCGAAGCCACATCCACCCCATGCGCAGGCGGCACCGAGTGCCCCATGCCGCACAGCAACCCGCGTGAATTGAAATCACCGCGCGCGATCAAATGGGGAGTGACGAGGAGGATCGTGCGGCTCATGGGACGGTGATGACGAGTGTCCGGTAGTTTTGGCCGGGACGGAGCATGAGGTAGGCAGGGGAGGATTTATTATTCCCAACACTGTAGTATGCCCGCACTGCTTTTGCCCCAATAGTTAGAGGCATAGATGGAGTGAATTGATTTGAATGGAACTGAACCACACTCCTGCGGTGTAATGACGTGTCTATTGAGGCGTCATTAAAACTTATCGAGTAATAATTGACCTGGATTGGACGAGTTGGATCGTCACTTGCTGGACTAAAAAGGCGCACTTTTAGTTCCGCTTCATTATCCGGTAGAACTAGACCAAAACTTGAATCCCTAAACTCAACTTGAACGGTTAATTCTGAGTCATAGGAGGTCGCTTCAAACGCTATATTCTGATCATAATCATACTCCACGCCACCAATCGCTCCATCCTTTCCATAGCTGATGATTTGATCAATCGGATCACCTGCGCCAACGGGCGTCACCAATTGCGCTCCCCAGCCATCTCGTGGCAGGAAATTTCCAAGGGGCAAACGGAGGTAAGGTCCACGCCAGCCAACGCCGAGCCTGATGGTGTCTGCACTCACATTTAGGTCTGCCGCATCTGCTTCGCCCTCTGGAGTGCAATTCGAAGTGGTCGCAGGTAGCACTTGATATGCCGCCATACCAGCAGGCTGCTGGACGAGTTCAGCCAAGGTCAAAACGGTGCCTCCGTCCACCACTTCAGCCACCGCCTTCGGCAAGCGTCCCGTGTCCGCGACAAACCCCGTGTAAAGCAGCGTGCCATCTGTGTCGCGGAGGTTGGCAGGCCCGATCACGGCATCACGGATGTTTTCCAGCGTGCGCTGGGTGGCTTCGTAGCGGGCCTGATCTGCCACGCCGCTGGTGCTGGTGATGGCGACGGTGGAGAGCGCAACGAGGATGGTCAGCACGACCAGCAGTTCAAGCAGGGTGAGGCCGCTTGGGTGGAGAGATGGGCGGTGGATTTTCATGAGCGTGTGTCTGCCGCGCGGAGAAATAGAAGCACGTCATCGCCACAATCAGCGAGGGCGGGCATGGTCACGATGGGGGGCGTGTTGATGACGCCGTCCTCGCCGCCGGAGACGATGCGGATGTGCTGTGCATCCGGGGTTTGGATCACGATGGGGCTGCCCCAGGCATCCAGCACGGCGGGGTCGGTGGCACTGCCATAGGAGTCATTAGCACCGTAGCGTGCACCGCTGCTTAGCAAATAGGGGCCACGCCAGCCGATGCGTGTGTTGGGATCAAAGTCAGGCCAACCAGCGCGTGGCACAAAGAGCTCGGCCATGGTCTGGGGCAGGTCGGCATCGAGCTGCGCTAGGTCGGGCCACAAGCCTTTCTGACCATTCACGCCCAGGATCGCCGCACGCACCTGCAGCAGGGTCTGCTCCGTGGCAATTTGCTGCGCTGTCTTGCGGTCGCCAGCAAAGCCCAAACGCAGATCGGTCACGTTTGGCACGATGATTCCAGCCACGGCGATGAGCACCATCAGCACGACGAGTAACTCAAGCAACGTCAGGCCTGCCGCGTAGTGGTGGCGTGCTGCGGCTCCGGCATATTTGTGATCGCGGTGCATGTGCATGGACTGGCAGAGTGGGCGTGCGATTTTTAAAGAACCCCGCCCGGCTTGACCGGGCGGGGCCATGAGGCACCCCGCAGGACGCGAAGTGCCGAAGACTTTGGCATCAGACGATGCCTGTCAGATTACAGTTCGGAGTTGCTTTCAAAGAACTCGGCAACGTGACCGCTAGCATTGGCAAGACCGTCATCGTGGACAGCGAGCACACCGATGAAGATCGCTTTGTGCAGAGCTGTGCCATTGTCGGCCACCTTGTACACAGCCAGATAGCGTGCGTAGTTGGTGTCTGGGCCACTGCCAACCCCATCACCGAAGTGATACGGAGCCTCATTGGTCGTGCGGCCAATGAGTTCGCTGCGCTGACCGATGCCAAAGGCAACGTACGAATCATTTGCTCCTGCATCAGGACGGAGAAGCAGTTCCGCATCCGCTTCGGGGACGAAGGCAACTACGGTAGCATCGGCCACGGCTACGTTCCCCCCCGAGTAGGGATTGAAGGTTGGAGTCACAGTTCCACCGAGACCCGCAGCGGCGACCAACGGAGCCACTTCGGTGATGCCTGCTTCGATTAATGCCTCCGCGCTATCTGGCACCGTGCTGAGTGCAGCGGGGTTAAGATAGGTGGTTTCGGTGCCTGGCAGGTATGTCACCAGCGCCACGCCATTGGTAAGATTGTCAAGTCCCGCAGGCTGCTTGAAGTAGATCTGCTCAAACTCTTGGATGCGCTTGTTCGCTTCCGGGATGTTGGTGGACGCCGCCGCCGTGTGAGCACGCGTGAGCATGTTCGGCAACTGCGGGATCAGAATGCCGGCGAGGGCAATCAGGATGAGCAGAACGACCAGGAGCTCGATGAGCGTCAGGCCTTTCTGGTTGTAACGACGCGCCAGGCGTGTCGCGAGAATATGGGATACCTTCATTTTATCTATGTGTGTGTTGGTTTGTGTGAAGGGCTCCGGGTTCTGCGACCTCCGGCCTCGATTCTTTTCCGGCGGTGAATGTCACCGCCCGAAAGTCTGTGCCTCAGTCCGCCCCGGTGGGCGGCATGAGGGCGAAATGAATGGAAAAAAGCTCCTTGCTGCGCGGGCAACGAATCTCAATGCGGCTACCCCGACGGACGAAAAGCAGACGGCCTGCGCCGGAACGGAACTCACCTTCGGGGAGCTCACAGACAGTCCCGTCCGCACGCTCCACCGACAGGAAGAGGGGAGCGGGTTTTCGAGATGTGTTGGGTGAACCAGCATGGGACATGTGCGGAACAAAAATGGCAAAAATGAACTTTTAAACGGCCGGAAGAGGGGGGCGCTGCGTTCATTTGATAATGCATAAGAGTTGCGATAAGTCAACATCTAATGCAATCAGTTTGCGTTATTCTAAAAGACTAATCATAAAGATAACGACACCGAAACTCCCAGTCACAGTCCTCTCCCGCTTCCTCGGAGCTGGGAAAACCACCTTGCTCAATCACATCCTGCGAAACCGCGAGGGATGCAAATTTGCCGTCATCGTCAATGATAGGAGCGTGGTCAATGTGGATGCCCAACTGGTGTCGTAAGCGCTGATTAACTCGGCGACATCCGCGGTGTCATACAGGCTTAGAATCCGAAAGCAAAGGTCTATGAAACGCGTCAATCCGAAGTGCCGCTGAATGCCCTGCTGAGCACTGGACTCTACGCACAAGCAGAGTCGGAGCAGGCTGAAGGCTGGCTGGATTCCTGGAACGGTTATACGCCGGAGACGGAGGAGTATGGCATAGGCAACATCTCTCAGGCTGGCGTGCTGCGAGACACCCGCGCCATGGGCATGCTCTGGTTCGCCGTGGGTCGTGACGAATGGCCTACGGATCCCGCAGAACGCGCAAAGATTGAAGCCAATCTGCAAGAGCCCCATGGAGACCGAGGCACCGAAATCGAAATGATTGGGCGTGAAATGGATCAAGTCGCCCTCACAGCCCAACTCGATGCCTGCGAGCTCAATTTTCAGCTAGGTGAAGCAGCAGGGTTTAAAATTGCTGGTAGCCCTTCCTCTGTGGCAAAGACTCACGAGCTGGCGCTGGTGGCGGTGTGACGCCAGAGGCTAGCATGATCTGGCTGATCGCTTCAATGGTGGGAACACTGGGCTTGAAGTTCCCAGGGCGAAACCCCTGCGCGATTAGCAGGGGTGTCCAGCCTTTGTCGTTCTTGCGGTTCCAGAATTCGATCTTTGCGCCTTTGCTGGCGAGCAGTTTGGCGACCTTTGGCAGGCTTTTGTAGGCGGCTCCGTGCATGGCAGTTTGATGCTTCTTATCCACGGCGTTGATGTCGGCTCCGAGGCTGAGGAGGTAGTCGCACGCGGCAACGCATTCATCCTCCGTGCCGGCTTCCTCATCGGGTGCGTAACAGCCCAAACCGGCGGCGGCCATGAGCGGTGTGGAACCGTCGGCGTTGGGCCGCATCGGGTCAGCGCCGAGTTTGACGAGAAGTTTCATCATCGGCAGATCGGCATTGCGGCAGGCGAGGAGGAAAGGCGTGGCGTTGTTGAAACTGATTGCGCCAAAACCCTTGGCTCTCGCGTTGGGACCGAGCGGCGCATTCACATCCGCACCTGCTTTCACGATCTCGCGGATGAAGTCCAAGCTGGTGAGCTTGCTATGCGTGTCCGGCGGTGGCTGGCCGGATTCATCATCGCCATGCGGCGGCTTGCGCACCCAGGTGACAGCATGAAGTGCGGTAAAGCCGCTGCGGATGTCGTTCGGATCAGCGCCTGCTTTGATGATCTCCATCGCTAGCTCGAAGTGGCCGTTTTCCATCGCCAAAAGCACCGCGCTGGTGCCATTCGGCGCGTCACGCCCGCCCGCTTTTTCTTCCGTGACAATGGCATCCTTTACGTCCGCGCCGTGCTGGATCAGCATGCGCACTGCTGCGGCTTTTCCCTCGCGTGCGGCGAAGAGCAGAGGAGTGAAGCCTGATTTGAGTCGATGATTCACGTTCGCTCCCTTTTGAATGAGCAACTCGATCACCTCTGCGTGTCCTTCTGCGGCGGCCCACATGAGCGCGGTCTGGTCTTCGCGATCCTCAGCATCAACCTTTGCGTTTTTTTCGAGCAAAGCCTTCACCGCGCCAGGTTTGCCGGTGCGCGAGGCAATCATGAGTGCCGTTTCATCACCGCGCTGTTTCACGTTTGCATCCGCACCCGCATGCAAAAGCGACCGCACGATCTCTTCGTTGCCGTTTTGGCAGGCAAGCAACAAGGGAGTGATACCATAGCGATTCGCCGCATCCGCCTTTGCGCCTGCCGCGAGCAATTGAGTGACGATGTCCGCTTTGTCATGGTAGGCGGCCCAATGCAGCGCCGTGGTGCCATCGGCCTGCACTGTGTTGAGATCGGCTTTTGCGCTGATTTGCGCCGAAACTGTGGGCCAGTTCTGCTTTTCAGCGTCTGTGGGCAGGTCGGCCCACACGTTGAGCGATGATGCAGCGAGGACGAATGCGGTGTGAAATCTCATGGCTCAGAGCACCTCGATGATTCCACTGCTGTCCCCAAACTTCTCCAGTTTCACGCCCGCTTTATCCAGCAGCGTGAGATGCAGATTGGCCAAAGGAACCGTCTTTTCGTAGCGGAGGTGGCGGTTGCCTTTCACTCCGGCATTGGCTCCACCGGCGACGATGATGGGGAGGTTCGTGTGGTCGTGGACATTGGGATTGCCCATGCCGCTGCCGTAGAGGAGGAGGCTGTTGTCGAGCAGCGTGCTATCGCCCTCTTTCGTTGCGGCGAGCTTGGCGATGTATTCGGCGAAGAGGCTGACGTGGAAGGCGTTGATCTTCGAAAGGCGCTCGATCTTCGCGGGATCATTGCCGTGATGTGAAAGCGGGTGATGCGGATCGCTAACGCCGATTTCGGGATAGGTTCGGTTGCTGGTCTCGCGGGCGAGCTGGAAGGTGATGACGCGGGTGACATCGCCCTGCATGGCCAGGAGTTGCAGATCAAACATGAGCCTTGCGTGCTCGGCGTAGCTGGCAGGCACTCCGGTGGGGCGCGACAGGTCAGGCAGCTCGTTCTCAGCAACGGCGGCTGCGGCTTTTTCGATGCGGCGCTCGACCTCGCGGACGCTGTCGAGGTAATGATTCACACGATCACGATCCTGTGGGCCGAGTTGTTTCGCGAGGCGGGTCATGTCGTCTTTGACGAAGTCGAGCAGGCTGGCGCGGCGCTTCAATGCGGCTGCTCGATCTGCTTTGCTGCCGCCATCGCCAAAGAGCTGCTCGAAGACGAGCCGTGGGTGCGCCTCAGCGGGCAGCGGTGTGGTGGGCGAGGACCAGGAGAGGTTGTTCTGATACACGCAGGCGAAACCATTGTCGCACTGGCCGACGACTTGCATCAAATCCATCGCGAGTTCGAGTGACGGAAGCTGCGTTTGCTGACCGATGGCCTTCGCGGCGATCTGATCCGCAGTGGTGCCGTTGCAGTAGTCGCTGCTCTCGGTGTGCTTCACACGCGCCGCGCTGAGGAAGCTCGCGTTCGAAGTGGCGTGCGTGCCTGGATACGCGGGTTCGAGTTCGAGATTCGAAACGACGGTGCAGTGCTGTTTCACCGGATCGAGCGACTTCAGGATCGGGGAGAGGTTATCCAGTGTGTCCTTGCTCCCAGGCGTCCAGCGCGACTGATCGCAGCCCATGGGTATGAACACGTAACTGAGCCGCTTGGCTGGCTGCACCGTGCGCGATGCAGCGGTGGCGGCAGGCACCATTGCATCCAGAAACGGCAGCGACAGCGTGGCACCAACGCCGCGCAGCAGGGTGCGGCGTGAGAGAGACTTGCGTGTGGTGAAGGTGCTCATGGTGCGGAGGATTTCAGGGTAAACGGCACACTGGTCACGATGCCGACAATGATTTCAGAGAATTTCCAATCGTGCTCTTTGGCCCGTTTGACAATCTTTCGCACGGCGGGCGCATCGCTGGGCTCCAAGCCACGTCCAAGTGCATAGGTCATGAGTTTCTCGGTAAGTGCGGTGACAAAAAGTTCTGGGCGCTTCAGCAGTACCTCTTCCAGGCCTGCCACACCTTCGAACTCACTGCCATCGGCGAAACCGCCACGTGAATCAGCCTCGGCATGCCAGCGGCCAATGGCGTCGTAGTTTTCCAAAGAGAAGCCCACAGGGTCCATGAGATTGTGGCAACTCGCGCATGCAGCCATCTCACGATGCTTGGCGAGGCGTTCGCGGATTGGCAATGACTCAGAGATCACGCCATCAAGCGCGGGCACATTCGGCGGTGGAGGCGGAGGCTCAGAGGCGAGCAGATTCTTCAAGATCCAGTGACCGCGAATCACCGGCGAGGTGCGCGTGGCATACGAAGTCACCGTCAAGATGCTGCCATTGCGCAAAAGACCACCGCGCTGCCATTCAGGCTCCAGTTTCACCTCACGGAAGCGATCGCCAAAAATGTGCGGGATGCCGTAATGCGCGGCGAGGCGTTCATTGAGCCACGTGCGGTCCGTGCGCAGGAGTTCGAGCACGCTGCGGTCGCTTTTCACCATGTCTTCAAAGAGCAGGCTCGTTTCTGTGCGCAGCGACTCGCGCAGGTTATGGTCGAAGTCGGGGAACAAGCGCGCATCGGGTGTGATGGCTTCGAGATTGCGCAGATACAGCCATTGATCGGCGAAGTTCGTTACCAGCGCCTTTGCTCGCGGATCGCGCAACATACGCCGGGCCTGGGCTTCGACATCCAAGGGGTGCTGTGAGAGCAGTTCATCATCAGGAATGCTGCTCCAAAGGAAGAACGACAATCGCGATGCCAGCGCTGCATCATCGAGCTTCGTCTCCGTGCGAAACAGGAACTCACGGCTAACTAAGATGGCCGATAGAGTAGACTCGATGCCCGATTCAAAGTCCTTCGCTTCCTTCACGAAAGGCAGCACTCTGGCGAGGTCCTCATCCGTCACCGGACGACGCCACGCACGGCGCAAGATCGGTGTGAGCACCGCTTTGGCATCGGTGGAACCATTGCCGAAGAGCAAGCGACGACTGGGTGTGTCGCCTGCGCCTTTAGCATCATAGGGCCCCGTGATCGTCACCTGATAAACGGCGGGCGATAGACGTGGATGACGATGCAAGTTGAAGCTGGCCTTGTAAGGCTGACGCAGGCGCTCCAGCACCGGCGATCCCTTGGGCAGGAAGGTCACGCCAATGTCATGCTGGCCTGCGGAAATGCGCAGCCGCGCTTTGAGATGTGCATCGATCTTCTCGTAATTCTTGTCCTTCGCCGGCTTGATCGTGAACTCGCTCTTCACCTCGCGATTGAGCAAGAGCTGCAACTGATGCTCGCCGTTCATGCCCTCGACCTGTTCATTGCGATCACGTTGAAGGCGGATTTGCACGTCGTAGTCGCCTTCACGCGAAAACACCTGCGGAATCAGCACACCACCTCGAGTGCCGAGCGGTAAGCCCTGCACATGATACTCTTGTGTGATGTCCGGCCTCACACGGACGGTGGTGATCTCTGGCTTGTCCGACGTGCCAACCGCCTGACGTGCAATCTTCTGCGCTGCGGTGATGTAGCGATCCAACAATGCGGGTGACAAATCGCCGACAGTGATGTTGTCAAAGCCATGGCTGATCTCGTCAGTCGGGAAAGCTGACTTTGCATCGAACTCGACTCCCAAGAGATCACGTACGGCATTCTGATACTCCACACGCGTGAGCCGACGCAAGGTCGGTGCATGGCCCGGATTCGGCGGAAGTTTATCCAATTCGGTCACGAGCCTGCCCATCATCTCCGCATAGCCTGCATCATCCGGCCGCTTCTTGCCGATGGGCGGCATGTGGCGGGCGGCGAGCTGCTTCACCACAGACTCCCACGTGTCAGCATGCTTCGTGATGTCGTCGCCAAGGATTGAATCGAGATCAAGGCCGCCCTTCTTCACATCTGCGTCATGACAGCTTACGCAGTAACGCTCAAGAACGCCCCTTGGTGGCATCTCCGCGAAGACAGCCTGGCTGAAGAGCAATAGCGCGATGAATCTCATGCGAGTTCTTGAAGTGTTCCGATGCTGTCTGCAAAGCGTTCCTGCTTAACACCCGCACTCTGCGCCATGGTGAGCCACAGATCGGCGAGCGGGCGTTTGCCTTCATAGTGAAAGTGGCCACGCTTCCAGTTGCCACCGGCGATGAGGACTTCGAGATCAGCATAGTTGTGCTGGTCGCCGTCGCTGATGCCGCTGCCCATGACGAGGGTGGTGCTGCCGAGCAGGCCGGTGGCTTTGAGCCGCTGAACGACGTGGGCGTAGAACTCGACGTGAAAGCGGTCGATCTTTGCCACAGCGGCTTTGGCTTCATCACCTTTCGTGTGCGTAAGGACGTGGTGATTCTGCGGCTTGTCGAACAAGCCGTGAAACATGCGTGGTGAATCCCACCGCTCGGGATCAATGACCAGCGTGGCCACGCGTGTGAGATCGTTTTGAAAGGCCAGCACAAACAGCTCCGCCTGAAGTCGCAGATAGTCGCCGCGTGATTCAGGAATGCCTGGTGGCTCGGTCAGCGTCGGTCTGCGAATCTGTTTGGCGATCTTCTCGGCCTTCTGGATGCGCTTTTCAGTGGCTCGCACGCTTTCGAGATATTCTCCCAGCTTTTCCTGATCGTCGCGACCGAGACGGGCGTTGAGCGCCTTGGCATCAGCCAATACGGCATCGAGCACACTGCGTGTGGCATCGGCATCGGGCTTGCCAAAGAGACGCTGGAAGACCGTGCGCGGATTTTTCTCCACATTCGCTGCATAACCCGGCGCATACCACGAAATGCTCTCGTAGTAGCGTGTCTCTTTGTTGTCCGTGAAGTCGTTCGTGCTCAGCTCCAGGGACGGCAGTAGCGAATCCGCGCCAATCTGTCGCGCGATGATTTGATCCAGTGTTGTGTTCGTCGGAAAGCCGCCATCCAGCGTCTCCTGAGGTGCCGAAGAGGTCAGCCAGCACGACCCGCACTGCGCATGCACGCCCGTGCCACCGACAAACTGCCGGTCCAAGCCAGTGACGAGCGTGATGTCATCTTTCACCCCAGCCAATGGCTCCAGCGTCGGCGTCAGCTCCCAGTTCTGTCCTTTCGTCTTTGGTAGAAAAGAAGCCTGGTTGTAGCCATTCGGTGTGTAGATGAAGGCGAAACGTTGGGGCACAGGTGCAGCAGCCTTCGCCAGACTCTCGAAGAACGGAAGCCCCATGGTGACGCCTGCGGCGCGGAGGAAGTGACGGCGGTTCATCATGGTGTGCTGCGAATGTGTGTGAACGGATACGATAGGGTAATTTCCAAGATAACTCGACTCAGTTTCCAACCATCCGCTTTGGCCGCGTCCTCAATCTTTGCGACCACAGGCATGTCATAGACCTCCAATGGCCGGCCAAGCGCGTAGCTGAGCAAATGCTCGATGAATCCGCGGGTGAACTCATGCGGATTCGCCGCGAGGATCGCTTTGTATTCGGCGGGACCATTGAAGGGTGTGCCGTTCCACTCAGCACGGGCATCGACAGGCTGGGTGCCATCCTTGTCGCGCCAGGAACCGATGGCGTCGAAGCGTTCCAAGGCGAAGCCGGGAGGATCGAGGCGCACATGGCAGGAATAGCATGCGGCTTTATCGCGATGCTGTTCAAAGCGCTCGCGCACGGTCTGTGGTGCGGTGCGGGATTGCGGTTCGTCTTTGAGCGCAAACGCGACCTTTGGCTCCTGCGGCGGACGATTGAAAAGAGTCTCCAACAACCAAGCACCACGTTTCACCGGACTGGTGCGCAATGGCAGCGAGGTGACGGTGAGCGGCCCCGCCATGGTCATGTAGCCACCGCGCCGCTTGTCCTTCAAAGCCACACGAAGCCACTTGGAATTCTGTTTGGCGTCGATGAGTACGTTGCTGTTGCCATTTTTGCCAGCGAGGGCGGCCACGTCGATGTCGTAGAGTTTGGCAAGGCGTGCATTGAGCCAGGTGTAATCGGCAGCGAGCAGATCGAGAATGCTGCGATCCTCGACGAGCACGGTTTCAAACAGCAGCAGCGCCTCCACAAGCATGGAGCCATGCAGCGTCACCTTGCCTTGCGGACCGCTGTAGAAGCCTTTGAAGAGTTTGGGGTCTGGCTTGGCCGTCATGAGCTGATCCAGGCGCAGCCACTGCGTGGCAAAGGATTCGCTCAATTCGCGGGCGCGCGGATCTCGCATCATGCGGCGAGTTTGAGCTTCGAGTACAGTGGGATCGCTGAGGCCAGCATTGAGCAGTTCATCGTCTGGCGGAGCCGACCACAGGAAGTATGCCAGACGTGTGGCGAGTTCGTGAGCAGCCAGCGGCTTCACACTGCCGCGCCCGGTTCCAGCCTCGGTGACGTATAAAAACTCCGGTGATGTCAGCGCGGCGGCCAATGCGGCCTTCATCGCCGCCTCAAAGGGAAGATCTCGATCGAGAGCATCATCGAAGACCTCAACATAACGCGAGACCGTCCTCTCATTGACCGGGCGGCGAAAGGCTCGTGTGAGGAAACCGGCAAGCCGTTCATGTGCGGCAGATCTCTTCTCGCGATCTGAAATCTTCTTCTCCGTTTCAGCAACCGGCGTCGTGGCGACGACCGTGGCTCCATCCGTCAGAAAAGCGAGGTCGTCATAGAGCGCGTAGTTGCCGCTGAACTTCGAACCGTCCAGCTGCAGCCCGACGATGTGTTCGCCCCTTGGCGCATGAAAGGCGAAGAACGTGTTCCCCTTACCTCCGCCGGTGATGAGTTCATGCGAAAGTCGTGCCGTGCCACCATTGCTAAAAGTTGCAGTCATTTCGATGCTGCCAGATTCTTTATCACGACTCAATGCACACAAAGCCAGTTCGGTGATGCCTTCGCCGCTGACGCCACCTTCAATGGCCAAATCGAGCGTGAGCACTTTTTTCTGCTTCTCTTGATTGGTGAATAGTGATTCGCCGGAAGTCTCTCCTGCCGTGGCAAATCCTGCCACCCACACATCCTCCTTCGCGACGATGCGGAGAGCTTTGGAGCCAAAACGCACGCGAATCGGTTCTCCCGCCTTCACGACCGTGCTGCGACCCGTCGCGTCCCAAACGCCGCCCGTGCCATCCGCCACTGCCGACTGCATGGCGAAGCGGAATTGGTAATCGAGCGTCACCACATCACCCTTTTTGGCCTGAAAGGGGAGATTCAAATTTGGCGCGAACTCCTTCGCCGCAGTCCAGGTGTTCGCCTCGCCGTCCTCAATGACTGATTCGGCCTTCATCGGTTGCGAGGGATCATGAATGAGTGCGCGGAAGACGCTGCTGAGTTGAGGCAGCTTGGGAGACTCCACGATCTCACGTGCCGCAGCGAGATACTGCTCCAGCAACATAGGAGAGAGGTTCATGGCCTCCCCGCGATTGCGGAAGCCGTGCTCGGCTCGATTTTCACCCGGCAGGCCGAGATCTGGTAAAAGAACCGGATACTTCAGCCCATATTCACGCACCGGCACATCGACGCTGTCGCCCATCTTGCCGCTCGTTGGCTGAAAGTAGGCCTTGCTCGAAAGCGGCAGCCTCTCGGGGAACATGAACACATCCATCTGCAATCCGAAGAGATCGCGAATGGTGTTGTTGTATTCGAGCCGCGTCAGACGCCGAAGCACCGGATTCCCTGGATCGACCACGCCAAGCTCGGGATCAGGCCGCGCAGCGATGTCCATGATCCACGCCATGACATCCTGTCGCTCCGCCTCCGTCGGTTGCGACTTTTGCTTCGGCGGCGGCATTTGATGCGACTCGATCTTCTCATACACGCTGCGCCAGATCAAACGGTCCTTCATCACGGCGGCTTCGTCGGTGAAGGTCGAGAGATCGAGACCACCCTTCTTGGCATCGCTGTCGTGGCATTCGAGACAATGCGCATCGAGCAAGTCGCGAAAGTCCGCTGCGTGAACTGCAGAGGCCAGCAAGCAAAGGCTAAAGTAAATGTGCTTCATGAAAGGTGATTCATTTCATGGTTAGCTGTTCGTGCACATGCTGCGTTGTCTCCCGTGCAACCGTTTCGAGATAAGTGGCCGTCGCGTCATCGAGTGTGGCCGTTTGTCTCATGGACATGTGCTTGAACATCCACTTCGCCATCTTGGCCTGATACGTATCGGGCTTGAAGGCTGCCATCTTGGCTTCATCGGCCTCATACTTGCCATGGGGCCACACAGGATAGGTGCGTGGCAGTTTGCCGACTGGTGATTCGCCAGTGAGCGCGGCGTAAAAGCAAGCGAGGTTCAGGAAGTGGCCCGCATCGCCAGGATGGGCGTTGTCCTGCGGGTGCTGCAAAGCGAGTTCAGGTTTCTCTCGATACACACGTGCCCACGCCATGCTGCATGGAGCGAAGAGTTTGATCTTGTTCTTCACGGCGAGGTCGAAGAGACGCTTGCGACCTTCGGCCTCGCGCTCCGTCTTCGCCCAGCCCATTTCAAAGAAGATTGGCTCGCCTCCAGCGGAGCGAATGGCCTCGCAATAGGCCGTGATTGCCTTTGCGTGAGCCTCGCCGGTCTTGGTGGGATCATCATCGCCCATGATGAAGCGGCAGACCGTTTGCAGAACGACGAACGGCGGCTTCTCATCGCGAATCTTGTCGAGGAACGACTGCCCCGGCTTCACGCCGTATTCGTACTTGTTGAAGCCGGGTTCGAGGTAAACACGAATGTCGCTCCCACTACGTCCGACAATTTCGGGAATCACCGTCGCGCCGACATGGCCGATGAATTTCATGTCCACGACCTTCGCCACTTCGCGCGGGAAATCGTTCCAATAGGTGCTACTGCTCCCGGCGAAGAGGAGTGTGATGGGCTCGGCGGCGACGATTTGGCTGAAGGCTGAACTTATGAGCGCGATAGCGAAGAATCGTAGTGAATGAATCATGCGATAGAGCATTGTGTATAATCCGAACTCATTGAGCCTTCACCACTTTATTGATGCCGTTCGGCGTAAGCGGCGGCGACTGCTGCCATGTTTTGCCATCGGGCGAGAAAGCCATCTTGCCCGGCCAGTTCGATGTAATGAAGCGCGTGCCATCGGTCCAGAGTGGCCTGCCTTGCGGTTTGAAATCGCGCGCTTGCCACGACTTGCCGTCGGTGGATGCGAGCATGGTCTTGCCACCGCCGCAGAGGAACTCTTTTCCTGTCCACAATATCCAGTCAAGCTTGTCGCCTGCGCGTTCTTCTTTCGCCCATTCCTTGCCATCGATCGAAGTGACAATGACGCCTTCACCAACGGCGACGAATACGCCATTGCCAAATGCGAGTGAGCGTAAATGTGGCAGGTCTTTGCGGAAGCTTGCCACCGTGCCGTCCTTCGATGCGATGCACCAATAGAACTCCTTCTTCGCGCCGCCTTCCCCCATGAAGACGAAGGTGTCGCTGCCATAGGCACCGTTGCGGAACCACATCGCCCAGCCGGGAAATCCATCCGCCGCGACTTGCGCACCTTTGGTCCACTTCTCGCCATCATCGGAGAAAAGGAGCGTGCGTTCCGGCCCGCCCGCCACAAATCGCCTGCCGCTGAACACGATGGGGTTCACGCGGAAAGGCTCGCTGTGTACTTCCTTCCACTCGCGTCCGTCTTTTGAAACGAGAATGTGTCCGCCTTGTTTGTCCTTCGAGAAGCCGCCACCGCCAACCGCGACGAACTTGCCAAGGCCATAGGAGAGACCCATGAGGTTGTTCGAATCATCGCCGCCTTTCTCCGCCCACTCGGCAGTGATTTCCCATTTTACGCCATCGTGAGAAATCATCCGCCGACCGCCGTAGCCGACGGCAACCCAGGTGTCGGCGGCGTCGGAAAGTGATGGGAAGCCGGAAGCGCAGAGGCATGCCGCGATGATGGAACGTTGAATGAATGAGTTCATGGTGAGGGGAATTGTAACTTTTGATTGAGGAAATGATTGTCGTGCAGCAACGAACGAGCTCCGGTATCTCTGACTTTAGAGCAATCGTGTTCCGAGCGGAACATCGCCGTCCGGCACGCACAGGACCACTTTGTTGTCTTGTGTATGAAAGCCGGTAACCAGGCATTCCGACATGAGTGGGCCGATTTGTTTCGGCGCGAAATTTATCACGGCGACCACGAGTTTGCCCAAAAGGTCGGACGGCTGATACAGATCGGTGATCTGGGCGCTTGACTTCTTGATGCCTATTTCAGGTCCGAAATCAACGGTCAGCACATAAGCTGGCTTCCGCGCTTCAGGAAAGGCTCGCGCTTCTACAACTCTTCCGACTCGGAGTTCAACGTTTAGAAAGTCATCGAAACTGATGGGGGAAGGAGATTGGGAGGACATAGACGTTGAGAACTATGGCTCGCAGACGAGCCATTTCATGGTTTCTGCGCAGATTTCGGCTGCCACGTTTCATCGAAGAAACCAGCGTGAATGATAGCGCCGGGCGCTTCGCCGTCGGGTGGAGTGTCGAGGTTAATCAGGGCGAAGTCGGGGAGCTTGGGGGTGGTGAGCGCGCTCGTGGCAAGATGAGCTTCACGTTTGGTTACACCGGAGTTGAGGACGATGTAGCGCTGTGGATTAAGTGGGTTTGGATAGATGAAGGTGGGCGCGTGATTCGCGGCATCGCAGTCCTTGCCAGTGAGTGTGAGTTTATCGGCGGTCCAGGTGAGAGGCAGCTTTGGCAGCACGCGGGTGATGAGCGTATTGCTCTGCGGGTCGCCCCAAAGGATGAGGTTGCAGGTCGCGATGTCGGCGTCGGTGACGTCGTGGTCGTCTTTGATGAGCACTTCGCCGCGGTAGATCTTGCGCCACATCTGTTGCGCGTGGTCGAGTTCGCCTGCGACCCATGCGCCGACTTTCTCGTTCATCGCTTTGCCGGTCGGGCGCACGAAGAGGAAACGCTCCATGAAGGCGTCGTCCACGGGGCCGGTGAGACCGTGGACTTTATGCAGGCCTTCGCTCGGTGGTGCGCCGAGTTCCCAGGTTTCCGTCGGGGAGCGCGTCTTGCCATTCTCCTTTGGCCATGTCTTGAAGGTCTTGTGAAGGCTCACACGCCATGACGGGGCGAGGGCGGGTGCTTCGAGATACTGGCCGTCGATGCTCAGGCGCACAGGTTTGTCCTTTGCGAGCGGGAGTTCGGCACCTGCGCTCCCGAGCGTGAAAGCGCTCACGTTCGCGGTGTTGATGCGAATCAACTCCGGCGACTCGATGCGCGCGTGGATGTCGGCGCGCTTCCAGTGTTCATCAAGCCGGTCAAGGCGCACATACTCGCAGTGGTCGTAACGCAAGCCGTAGGTCGAGTAGCGCACTTCGGTGTGTGACTGCGGACGACCTGCGGCAACAATGGGGCGCATCCACGCTTCGATTTCGGCGCGCGCGGTCTTCTCGTAGTTGTGCCCGGTGTTCAGGCCGAGCAGTCGGCGCAGCGGCACGCCATCGCGCGTACACGCGGCGGCCATCGCGTCGTGTGAAAAGCGATGGCCGTCCTTTTCGCCGACGTAGGCGAAGGTCGGCACCATCGCGATGTTTCCCGCCACATCGGTCGCGTTGTAGTAATGGAAGAGCTTGAACTGCCACGGGGGCGGTTGTTTTTGCCACTCCCAGATTTTCACATAGTGCTCCGTGTCGGCGAAGCCCGCGCCGGGCGACGCGGCGACCCAGCGGTCGGGATGATGCGCGGCGAGATGCCACGCGCACGAGCCCCCCATCGAGAAGCCGTGCAGCGTGATGCGGCGGTCATCCACAGGATACTGTGACTGTGCGTGAGCGAGTTGCTCGAAAAGGTTTACCTCGCCTGCAAACTTTGCCGCGTTGTAGCCACGTGCATAGGCGCGGAGGTGCAGCGACTCGTCATCGGCGAAGCCATTGCCTTCGTGCAAACCGGCGTTGATGACCGCGAGTTCCGTCACGAGTCCCGCATGCGGGCATTCGAGGAAGAGCGCACGCGGCTTCCTTTCGTCGGACTTCCAAGAGGCAGGCACGTTGATGACATACGGCTGCACGCTATCGTCGAGGCGCGAGCGGAAGCCGCGAATGACCTTGCCCGTCTGCGTCAGCCATGGGGCGCAGCCTTGCTGCAACTGCTGCGCCCGTTCGAGCCCTACTTTCAAGACTTCACGCGCCGTGCCGAGCATCTTCGCTTCCATCGCACCGTCGAAGTTCAGCCCCCAGTCAAGTGTCTTCACGCAGACCTGCACGTCGGGCATCAGCGCGACGAGTTCCGCTTTGCCTGCGACAGAGTTCTCCGCAGCGACGACTTCGCGCTGCAACTGCGCGAGGCCATCAACAAGCTCCTGCCGCTCTGCGTCGGAGATTTTCCCCGGTTTCTTCCCGGCCTGCGCAAATGCAGACGAGGTCGCAATGAGCAGCGCAATGCAGAGATGAAATGTGTGTTTCAAACTCATCGCGGGTCTTTCAGAGTATTCAGCCAATCCAAAAGCAGCTTGGGCCACTGGGCGCCGGGGAAGCCGTGCTGCACCCGTGTGGGGATGAGGTTGCCGACGCCGTGGCCGCCTTCCTCAAACAGGTCGAGCCGCGCGGGCACGCCGATCTTCTTCAGATCGGCGACGATGTTGGTGGCAATCTCGACAGGCTTGTCGGTGGTGGCGTGCACGAGATAGACGGGCGGCGAGTTGGTTTTGAAAACGAAGGGATTCTCCGGCTTTCGCCAATGCCAAGTGCCTAGACCGACGGCAAAGTCCGGGCGGCTGCTGAGCCGCTCGATGGGATCGTCCGAGGCGGCGTCGCCTTCATCGAAGTTCGCAGCGAGATTCATCGCGAGATTCGCTCCGGCGGAGTAGCCAGCGACGCCGACCTTGCGCGGGTCTATGCCCCACTCGATGGCACGACTCCGGACGAGGCGCACGGCGCGTTTTGCATCCAGCAGCGTGAGCGCCTGGATGCCGGCGTTGTCGAGTTTGTGCGGCGGACGCAGGCGATACTTTAGCCCGATGATGGTGACGCCCATCTGATTGAAAACCTGCACCGCATACTCGACGTGAATTTTCCAAGCGAGCCCGCCGTAGCCACCGCCCGCGCAGACAATGATGGCCATGCCATTGCGCTTGTCCGCCGGTGGCGAAAAGACCGTGATGCTCGGAATCGTCACGCCATGAAACGTTCCGTTCTCGAAGTTCTCCGCAGTCTCAGCGGCGAGGAATTGCGGTGGCTTGTCAGGCCAGAGCGGGATGACTGGCGGTTCCTCCGCGAAGCAATGTGAGGCGAGTGCGATGAACGCGAGCGCGAGGAGAGTTCTCATGCGAGTCCTCCTAGAGCCTGAACGCTGTCGCCGAATTGATCCAGCTTCACACCCATGCGCTGGGCAAGGGCGAGGTAGAGATTGCAAGCGCGCTGGCGCTCAGTGGCCAGCGGCTCGGTGTCGATGCAACGTCCCCCTGCGATGGTGCCGCCGCCGTGGCCGGCGAGGATCATCGGGAGATTGCGACCGTCGTGGCTGTCACCGTTGAACATGTTGCTGCCGAATTGCAGCATCACATTGTCGAGCAGCGTGGTGCCGTTGCCTTCGTCCACTTGTTTCATCTGTGCCATGAGATAGGCGAGTTGCTCGACGTGGAACTGATTGATGCGCGCATACGAGGCGAGCTTCTCCGGGGCCTCCTTGTGATGCGAAATGCCGTGGAGTTGGTCGTTCAGCACGCCGTCGAGGAAGCCGAACTTCATGTGCGACACATCGCGGTTGAAGATGAGCGTGGCGACGCGGGTCTTGTCCATTTGCCAGGCGAGCAGAATGAGATCGAGCATCATGCGCATGTGTTCGCGCACATCCTGAGGCAGTTTAACTGCGGGGCGTTCCATGTTCGGCTTCGCCAATGTGGGCCGCCAGCCTTCGAGCCGCTCCTCTTTCGTCGCGCGTTCGATGCGCTGTTCGAGGTCGCGCACGCTGGTCATGAATTCATCGAGCTTCTGCTGGTCCTGAGCGCCGAGGTGGCGGCGTGTGTCCTTCGATTGCGCGAGCACGGCGTCGAGAACGCTCTTGTCGCGCAGCAATCCGCTGGTGTCGAAGAGCCGGTCGAACACCGCGCGCGGATACACCTCGGGCGCGATGGGTGTGTTCTTTGATGACCACGACACGGTGCCGTAGTAAACGCTCGGCACGCCGCCGCGCAGTCCGCTCTCCGCTGGCTCCACTGCGAGCACAAGACTCGGTACGGGAGTTTCCTTGCCCTTGTGCCGCGCGATGACCTGGTCAATGGACTCGCCGCCTTCGGGAATGAGCGTCTCCTTGAACTGCGCGCCGCTGAGGTAATTCGAGAACAGCGGCCAATGCGGTCCGCTGGTGTTGTTGAAGACGTGCAAATTGCGCAGCACCGTGATGTCGCGCTTGAACGCGGCGAGCGGTTGCAGCGTGCTCGAAAGCTCCATCGCCTCGCCCTCGCCCTTCGCCCACCACTTGTGCGGATTCACGCCGTTGGAGAAAAGCAGGCAGCCATAGCGCACTGGTGCCTTCGCATTCTCCGCAGCTTTACCGCCCTGCGCCCATGCGAAGGAGGGCAGCCAGGGCAGCGCCAGAGTGGCTCCGGCTCCGCGCAGGAAGGCGCGGCGTGAGACTGATAAGGTGCGTTGATTCATATGATTACTTTTTTGCTGCATCCGTGGTGGGTCCACGCGAGGCGACCTTGGCTTGTGGCATCGCGCTTTGGAGTTTCTTGAGATACTCCGATGAGATGCCGCCGACTTTCACTTCTTTGAGTGTTTTCAATCCGGCGAGCACAGGAATCATCGCGTCATCGGGCTTGTGGAGATGAAGGATGAGCGACTCGAGTTTCGGCATCGTCGCGAGCGTCTTGAGGCCTTCGGTCGTGAAGGCGGTCTTGTCGCTGCGACCAACGTGTCCTAGATGCAGTACGCGGAGATTCGTAAGCGCGCTGAGCGTCGCGAGTCCTTCATCGCCGAAGTCACTACCGCCGAGGCTCAATTCTTCGAGCGTAGTGATGCCAGCGAGTGTTTTCAAATCGGGAACCTTATTCACCATCGTGTGTTCCAGCTTCAGTGCGGTGAGTGTCTTCGATTTGGCAACTGCAGCAACGCCATCGCTCTTCAAAGTGCAGCCATCGAGCGTGATGGATTTGATCACCGAGTTCGATGCGAGTTCACCCAGAGCTGACACATCGAGGGTCTTGTTTTTCTTCACGACGATAGCACCCGTCGTGGCGTTGTAGTCGCCACCGAGACTCTTTGTTGCAGCAACGGGATCGGCGGCGTGGAGTGATGTGGTCAGGAGTGCGAGAAGGATCAGTGGTTTGTTCATAAGCGGTGACGTGTGGTGAATTGTGGACTGGTGATGATGAGGTGGACGAGTGTGGAGAAACGCGGCGGACCGTCGGACGCTGACGACTTCATTCGCTCAAGCAGTCGCTTGTCTCCCGGCTGCACCGCGCGACCGAGCGCGTAGCCAAGGAGCTTGCGATGCAAGTTGGCGAGGAACTCATCCTGACGATTGTGCAGCCATTGCTTCAGGCCGCTCGCTCCATCCATGACGCTGCCATCCTGCCACACAGCGCGAGCATTGGCATCGGTGCGCCAGCGGCCAATCGGGTCGTAGTTCTCCAGCGCAATGCCCGGTGGGTCGATCTTCGCATGACAAGCTGCGCAGTTCGCCTCCTCGCGATGCTTGGCGAGTTGTTGATGGATGGTCAGGCCGTCGGAGTTCTGACTGTCTTCGCTTAGCTTTGGGACGTTCGGCGGTGGCGGAGGAATGCGGCGACCCAGCAGTGTCTCCACGACCCATGCACCGCGTTGCACTGGGCTGGTGCGCAATGGCAGTGATGTCTTGGTGAGAAAGAGTGGCTTGGTGGCAAGGCAATCTTCTTCGAGCAATCGCGTGATTGGCTCATCATACATGAAGACACGATTCAAGGCCGCTATGACCTCATCGAGCATCTCTCGGCGACGCTCGCTAGTGAACTCGGGGAATCGTTTTTCATCGGGTCCCGTGAAGTTTTCGAAATCATCGAAGCCCCAGACCTGTGCAGCGAAGTTGGTCGCGAGGGATTCGGCGCGTGGATCCTTGAGCATGCGGCTCGCTTGCTGCTTGAGCACCTCGGGCTTCGAGAGATCAGCGGTGAGGAGTTCATTGTCAGGGATGCTGGCCCAGAGGAAGAAGGAGAGGCGAGTGGCGAGAGCGTTGGAGGTGAGATAGACACTCTTGTCTGTCGGCTTAGGAACGGTCTCATTTTGATCTGAACAGACAAGAGTGTCTGTATCACGATATAAAAAGTTGGGCGATAACAACAATGCCAACAGCGGCACCTTCATCGCATTATCAAAACTCGCCCCTTCTTTTGCGGCGCTGGTGAACAACCGTTCGAGCATCTTGGCTTCGTCATTCGTCACCGACCGACGCCAGGATTGTCGGGCAAAGTTGCGCAACCAGGGCAACACGACTCTGGTGTCGGGCCACGGCTGAGTGAGAGAGAAGAGGCGATCTTCGAGGACCCCCAACGTCGTCAGATCTTCTGGCTTAGCGTGCCCGCGAATTTGCGCGGTGGTATAGTGATAGGGCGCGTTGGGCTCTTCGATCTCGGCAGTTTGATCGGGCCATGGACCACCGATGCTTCCCAGCGGTGTGCGTTTCCATTCCGCGAAGACATTGCGCTCGGCATTGAGCCCCATCTTGGTGAGATTGGCCTCGGCGATGTTGCGCTTCCGCAGCAGTTGATCGCGCTCTTTGTTGTCAGCTTGGTTGGTTTCGGCTCCGCGCTTTTTGCCGCCGAATACAAAGCGGCCTGGAATGTAGCTTTGCGATTTTGGCTTCTCTTTGAGGACGAGCGACTGGATGCTCGCCACCTTGGTTCGCTTCTTATCGAGCGTGAGATCGACCTCGAAAACGATCGCGTCTTTCGGCACCGCAAACTTCAAGGCCCCTGGTGGTCGCACGCCGATGGCATCAGTGGCAAGCGTCTTCGCGTTTTCACCATCCATGCCCCAATTGAAAGCTTTTCCGCTGTTGGCACCCACGAGCTTGACTGCCTCCTGCCAAGGCTTGGTGCTTCCGTCTTTGAAAATGATGCGCCCGCGTTGCCACACGGCGTATTCACCGCGTCCGCCATCGCCCGCATCGGTGACGATGAGGAAGAGTTGTTTGGCATCGCCAATGTCGATGCGGAAGGGCCAATGACCGTCCTTGGTGGCGGCTTCGAGCACTTCCTCGCGAGCTTCGTGAAAGCTGATCTCGTATGGCGGCGCGAAGTCTTCTTTGTTCACTTCGGTGGAGCCACCGCGCTTGCCCGTGACGATGGCTAGGCACTCGGCGTGGAGCTTTTCATCACTGAGATTCGCTGGCAGTGCCCGCCAAGCCTTCGCCCAATCGGCGAAGGGGGATTGGGGGTTTTCTTCAACGAGGATGCGTTGCCATTTCGCCAAGGCGGTAGCGCAAAGGGGGCCGTCCCCGCCTCCGCGCTTCGCTGCCATCAGGTAAGGCACATGAGCATTGCCAAATTTCGCCGCCAATGCTTCGCGATGCTCCGCGCCCCATTTCTGCTGCTGCCCGATATACCAGGCGATGATGTCATCAGTGGCTTCCCTGATCACCGCCTTGTGATCATCCACGGGCTCGTGCGGTAGCGTGCTCCACACTAGACCATCGTGCGGCGAGGCACGCAGATGCTTCAGCACGCCCTTCGCAGCTTCGATGTATTTCTCAAACTGCGCCGTTCCCATTCCCTGTGCAGCGCCCACATTTGAAAAGCCCTCGCCGGCACCGCCTTCGTTCGGCAAATACTCGCCTGCGTTCATGATGACGCCGCCACTCAGATCACGAATGACGTTGCGATATTCGTGCCGCGTTAGTCGCGGCATCACGATGACACCTGGATCATCCATCGTCTCCTCCGCTAACGCATCGATTTGCTGTCGAGCCCAGGTGATCATCTCTGCTCTCTGCGCCGCATCCGGTTGCTGCTTCGACTTCTTCGGCGGCATGTCGCCTTCACGAATCCGCATGATGATGTCCTCCAGCGTCGTCACCGAAGTGGCATCCGACTTCTTCGAGGTCACAGCCTCCAAATCGAGATCACCCTCTGCTTGTGCGGCGTCGTGACATTTGAAGCAGTGTTGCTCAAAAGCAGCTCGGGGAGCTGCCATAAGGCTTCCCGCAATCAAAAGGAATAGGATCAGCTGTAGCGCTTTCATCTCAAGAGGTGCGATGCTGTGCCTCTAGCGAGATGATTCCTCGCTGAGTTCGAAGCGTGCGACGGTGAGTTTGGTATCCCTCTGAAACGAAGAAATAAGAATCCCGGTGAGGATGTGGCCCATGGCAGTAGGATACCGTTCTTGAATTTTGCGGCGAAGATCGGCAGGCTTGAAACGAGAGACAGGGACCTCGACGTCGCACCAACCATCGGCATCTGGCTTGAGCTCATCAGCTTCAATGACGCACTCAAAATTGCCGCCGTAAGACCCCTTCGGATTATTGGTGAGCAGCATGACCTGCAAGCGTGAGAGCTGATCTTGTTTGAGCCGGTAGCGCACGACGCTCCGGTCAGTCGCGATGAGTGTCAGTGGTGGATTGAGCATGCAAGTGCGCACTGATACTCCGAAGTGGGTGATGATCGAGTGCTCCGACCTGCGTGACGCGACGTAGGGACTCGCCACCATGCGCCCTCCCACCGTGGTGTCTCGCCAGATGCCACGCCAGTCGCGTGGTGGCACGGTCGTGTTGAAATCAAAGCTCCAGGACGCCAAATCCGCCGGTGTGGTGGCGGAGTTGAGTTTCAACGTGCTGTCGAGCGAGGCGAGCGCGCTGCTTTTTGCCGGAACATCAATCGCGCTGCCATCAGCGAGGCGCTTCAACTTTACCAGACCCTCATCGACCTTGAGAAGGGTGTCTTCAGAACGTGTCGAGAGATTGAACACCGTGCCAACGACCTCCGCCTCGGCGCTTGGTGTTCGAACGAGCATGGGTTTGCTTTTCGGCTGCGGTTTCACTTGCGCAGAGAGTGATCCTTTGCGCAGCACGAGCAGTTTCTGGCCATCTTCCGAAAAGGAGAGCTCGGATTCACCGCTGAGGCTGATAAGCGTGCCATCGCGAAACTGTAGCTGTGCAGTCGCGGACTCACCGACGGTTTCGAGCGTGCCTGCGGCCATGCTTTCGCCGATGCTGATCTCCGTATGCCACTCGCCACCGTGACTCCAGGCAACGGAACCCGACGCATCGACCAACGTGAGCACTGGGGTCTCACGGGGGCCAAGGAACAGCCACGCACTGGCCGCGAGCACCATGAGTGAGGCGGCGAGAGCCAGCCATGAGGAGTGGCGGGCACTCTTGCTAGGTGAATAAGAGGCAGGAACAGGCGTGTCTGTTTTTAGCTGGCGGGCCATGTCGCCCATCGCCACGGCTTGCTCGGCGATGTCACGCAGGTGCTCACGAAGATCCGAATCGTCGCGGAGTCGTCGATTGACCTCGGCATGCTCCGCCGGAGTCAAGGTGCCATCAACAAGGCGTTGAATGAGAAGATCGTCGTTCATGTGGGAGAGAGTCGTTGTTCGACGCATTGCTTGAGCTGCCGATGGAGGCGTGAGAGCCGCTGATAAACGGCCTCCACGCCAGCTCCGACGGTTTCCGCCACCTCCTGGCATGGGCGGCCTTCAAAGTATCGAAGCTCAAGCAGTCTTCGTGAGTTTGCAGGCACCCCATCGAGACATTCCCGCAACGCCTCCATGCGCGCACCTTCCGATGCCGTAGTTTTCGTTTGCCATTCACGATCCAACAAATCGAGCACATCCGGCTCCAAACCCAGCGCCTCCGTCTTCCGCTTCCGCAGCCAGTCAATCGCCTCTCGCTTCGCCGAAACGGTGGCCCACGACAGCAGTGCACCTTCATGCTCAAACGACACCGTCCTCGTGACAGACTTCAGCGCCACATTCTGAAAAATGTCCTCTGCCGCATGCGCATCCCGCACAATGAGAAACGCCGCCGCGCTCAGTCGCTGGCGTGCGGCAAAGAGGTGTCTGAGGATGGTTTCGTGATCAAGGGGCATGACACACCAGCAACGGATGCGAAGGAGAAATCTGACACGTGGAAATTCGTCGGGGTAAACGTTCGAGCTAAACTTCACAGCCACCCCATAGGCGGTTGAAGTTTTAGAGAGAAGTGCGCTGACTGAGGGGAGGAAGCGGCTTGATTTGGAGTGCATTTTCAAAATCAACACACACTCCAGCCAGTCAGCACGTCATCCCATCAATGTTCCTGGGCAAATCCAAATCGCAACTCGCCCTCCGCCACTTTCGAGCTTCTTTCCCTTGCTTCTCCATGGCTTACCGCTCATTCGGTGTAGCCTATGGGATGGCTGTGAATTTGAAATGCTCATCTTGCTCCACTTGGCTATTGAGGAATAATCGTTTTCAATGCTGCCCTCCCTCCTCGAACAACTACTCACCCTGATCGAAGACGCTGGGCCGTGGCGCATCAGCTTTTCGGATCTGGCAGGGTTGGCGCGGCGGGTGCCGGATTTGGCTTTGCCGGAGGAATGGAAGATTCATCGCTGTGAGTTTTGCTTGTTGGCGAAGAGTGGAGCGACGCTGCGCGGGTGTCTGAACAACAAACATGCGGTCAATCGGGTGCTGATCCGGCGCGGTGCGGGCTTTGTTGGCCAGTGTCATCTCGGCCTCACGGACGTGGTGGAACCGCTGGTGGTGAAGGGGCGCGTGCTGGGGGCTTTCTACTATGGTTCAGTGATCGTTCGCGGGACCGAGGCCGAGGCGGAGCGCCGCATCCGGCGGTATGGTCAGCGGCGGGGAGTGTCCGCAGAGCCGTTTTTGGAGCAGATGAGGCAGACGGCACGCGTCGAAGCTGCTGAAATCGAGACGCGCCGTGAGAGGCTGCGCTTCGTAGCGCAGATGACTGCCCGCTTGGCTGAGGCTTGGGGTGTGCCTCTGGAGAATGACCTGCCGCGGCGGGGTGGGCTGCCATGGATTTCCGCCATGGAGTTTCCGGTGCTGCTACGGCGTGCGATGGAGCTAGTGCAGCATCAGTATGCCGAGCCGATGACGCTGGCTGGCGTGGCCGACGCCTTGAAGGTGAATGCGGATCATCTGGGCCGACTTTTCCGCAAACACACGGAGGGCACGCTGGCGGATTTTCTCGCTCGTGTCCGAGTGAATCATGCCTGCCGGATGCTTGAGAGTGGTCGCTACTCGGTGGGTGAGATCGCTCTGCGCGTGGGGTATGCGGACGCAGCTCATTTTGGCAAGGTCTTCAAGCGGCTCATGCAATGCACGCCGGGCGAGTATGCCTCGCGTGCTGCTGCCTGACGGCGGGTCGGATTCAGACCAAAGTTCGGTCGTCTGGAGACATGGATAAAAGCCGATCACTCGGCAAGATCATCGTCTGATGAAAACCACCTTGGCCGCCTCTCTTTTTTTGACACTTTGCTCCCACGCTGCGGAGCCGCTCAGCGTCTCAGGCATCTATCCGCATCTCACCGTTTTCAACTCCGATCCGAAGCGTGAGAAGCCCTCAATGGAATGCGGACTCGGGGCCGCCGTGACTTGGGCAGGAAAGCTATGGAGCACGACCTACACGTCCCACGACCTCGGACGCGGCAATGACAAGCTCTTCGCCATTCTTCCTGACATGTCGCTGGAAATCCGGCCAGAGAGCGTGGGCGGCACGAGTGCCTGCCGGATGATCCATCGCGAGTCGCGGCAGTTATTCATCGCATCGTATGCGATTGATGAAGGGGGTAAAGTGCGCGTCATCCCGCGTGATAAGCTGCCAGGACGGCTCACTGCTTTAGCGCGTCATCTCACCGATCCGGAAAACAAGGTGCTCTACCTCACGCAAGAAGGCGCGGTGTATGAGGTGGATGTGCATTCGCTCGCGGTGACGGCGCTTTTCAAGAAGCCGCTGCCCGGCTGGCATTACAAAGGCGCGTGGACAGCTCAGGGGCGGTTCTTTGTCGCTGCAAACGGCGAAGAGCCCGCACCGTCGCCGTTTTGGAAAGTGGACTACACCAGCGCGGCGACGAAGTTCGAAACGGAGAAGCTGACATGGCAGTATCTGCAATCTCCTTATCAGCCGCTCGCCGAGCCGCGCAAGAGTGGACAAACGATGTGGCGCGGTATCAGCGAGGACATCGGCAATCTGGGCGAGTGGGATGGCAAAACATGGCGTATCCTCTCGCGGCATCAGCATCTCGACATCACTGGCCCCGGCGGACTCACCGGCGCGACCAGCGATGACGAGCCGGTGTGGGCACTCGGCTGGGACTTGCGTTCGGCCTTCTTTAAGGTGCGCGAGAAGTCCGGCACCTGGATGACCTATCGCCTGCCAAAATCGAGCTACACAGCCGATGGCGTGCATGGCTCGAACACCGAGTGGCCTCGCATCTGCAATGTGGGCGATGGCTCACGCTTGATGTTCCTGCACAATGGCCTCTACGAACTGCCCGCTGGCTTTTGTGATGGCCACAGTGCAGGTTTGCGCCACATCGCCTCCACACTCGTCACCGTCACGGACATGACGAAATGGAATGACAAACTCGTCTTCAGCCAGCAGGCGACTTCCGTGCATGGCATCCCCTTCACGGTCCCCGGACAGCCGCACTCGAACATGCAGTTTCTCCAGCGCAGCGAACTCTCATCATGGGGACCCGCCGAGGCGCGCGGCGGTGTGTGGGTGGAAGATACGGTGAAGGCCAACACGCCCAGCGATCCCATCCTTATCGGTGGCTACGAGCGGCGCTGCCTGCACCTCGTGAATCACGGCGATGCCGAAGTCACTTTGACGCTCGAGATCGATCCAGAAGGCAGAGGACAGTGGAAAGAACTCCTCACCCGCCATCTGCCACGCCAATTCTATTCGCCGGTCATACTGCCGACGGATCTCAAAGCGCAATGGTTGCGGTTGAAGGCTGACACAGACTGCCTGACCACCGCCTTCCTGCACGTCTCCACACCTCGCCACGCATCTTCTGACGAGGCGCGAATCTTTAATGGCCTCGCCAGAGCTTCCGCCGCCGCCACCAGCCTCAGCGGCATCATCCGCGCTGGCTTTCCGACGACGAACCTCCAGTTTCTCACCCGCGATGGCCGCTACTTCGAGGTGGACGACAAGCTCGCCTTCCACGCCACCGACGCACCCAGCGAAGTCGCCAAGTTGCAAGACACGCACGCTTTGAACAACGAGTTCACCGAAGACGCCGCCTCCATCATCGTCACCCGCTATGACGGCCAGCGCTTCCGTTTGCCAAAAGGGGATGCCGCTTTGAGCAAAGCTCCCGCTTCACGCAGCATTCGCGAGTGCATCCAAGAGCGCTACCTTGCCAACTACCACGGCACGTTTTACGAAGTCCCGCGCGGCGGCAACTCGCCCTCAGGCCAACGCAACATGCCCGACTTTCAACGCATGAAGCCTGTCGCCACGCATCACAAGCCTATCGCCGACTTCTGCTCCTGGCGGGGTATGCTCGTGCTCAGCGGCGTGAAACCGGATGCCGTCAACGACGGCCACATCTTCGGCGCTGCCGAGGCCAAACTCTGGTTCGGAGCCATCGACGATCTGTGGAAACTCGGCAAGCCACGCGGCAGCGGAGGTCCCTGGCGCGATACCGCTGTGAAAGCCAATGAACCCAGCGAGCCCTATCTCATCACCGGTTACGACAAGAAGACCCTGACCTTGTCCCACGACGCCAAACAGCCTGTGGAGTTCACTCTCCAGATGGACTTCTACGCCGATGGCGTCTGGCACGATTACCAGCGCTTCACCGTCGAACCCGGCAAGTCTCTCGGGCATGAATTCCCCGAAGGCTACGCCGCTCATTGGCTGCGCGTAAAGCCGAGCGCGGATTGCACCGCGACGGCGGAACTTGAGTATCGTTAAGATTCAGGACGGCATCTTCTCGTTATGCTCGCCGCGCCGGACAACCACGACGCCCACGACTACGCCGAGCGCATCCGCGAGCGGCTGCCGTGGCGCTTGCAGGAGCTTCGTGAAGCCTGAGGCCTGAGCATGCATGTGCTGTGGATGAAGTGCCGCGTCTCGCGCGACATGATTAGCCGTATCAAAGGTGGTAAATCCAGAGGAGGGCTGCACTGGACGTGGCGGGTGCAGAGCTACGGCTGCCGGGGCAGCGGAATAACGCACACGCTTCTAGGCAAAAGGCACCTCGAGCGGCGACTGGGCCGATGTGGTGAAGGTCACGGTGAGTCCATAGTAGCCATCACGCTCCGCGTGATGAGCTGAGAGCTACCGCAAGCAGACAACGTCTTCAATTCATCCGTGAAGGCCGATTTCCCTTTGCATCCCTTCGAAGAGTTGAAGCCCACGTCCTCCTTCCACTAAAATCACGTTCTGCCAATGGCGAACCTCGTGCTCGACTTCCTCATGTCCTAGGCGCGCGACCATTCGCATGGATCCATCGATTTCCCCACCGAATACCCCAAATGCTATTCCTACCTGCAAAGCAGCGTCTATGGCGCACCCGGCAAATGGCGCGGAGAGGCTGCTTTTGCCAAGCTCCCCGCCAGCGTGCTGGTGGAACTGGCTACGCACGCGTTGCTGGGCGAAGCGATGGAATTTGGAGCGCTCAGCGAAAAAGCCCTCTTCCAGCCGCTGTGAGAGTCGCTGTCAGAGAAGAGCCTTTTGATTTTGGACCACTACTATACGGACACGCCCCCGTGCTGCGAGAGCTGCAAAGACATTGTGAGGCGCGCAGCAGCCACTTTTGGTGCGCGTGCGAGACAAGCTCAATGTCAAAGTCCGGCGGCCTTGCGGTGATGGCAGCGCTCAAGTCACGGTGACCTTGCGTGAGCGTGAGCCGGTCTCGGCCTGGGATGCTGAGCTTGAACCACCCGCGGAGCCATCGGGCTGTGGACCAGCCTCGGTGAGCAACAGGCCAGTGCGGAGCAATTGCTCGAGCTCTAGGCACGGCGCTGGGAGCAGGAGCTTTTTTGCAAGGAGCTCACTCTAAGGAGCCTTGCTGGCAGGGCAGCGCACCGAGACAGCGGCGCAGCGGGTGGCCGCCAAGATGATCGCCTGCTCGCTGCTGGCCGAGGAGCGTCTGGTCCTGGCAGAAGCCTCGCCGGAAAAAGCCGTGCGGTAGTGCGCATCAGCTTTGCCCTGTGCCAGGAATAAAATGCGGCGCTGTTTATGGTGCTGCAGGCTGCGCAGGGACTTATGGATGGAACTGCACAAGCCGAACTCTTCAGTCGAGTGCGTTTACAAATAGCAGAGGCGGCCTTGCCACCACCTCGATTAAGATCCTGCCAGCGCAAGTTCCGCAGCCCCGTGGACAAATGGCCCCGCATGATGCCCCCCCCTTCATCTCCCCTCCCAGAAATTTTGCCGTCAGTACGATTTCTTAGCGGCATTAGGCCTACCCCCCGCCTCGTCTCCAACCGCCTGATACAGATAACCGCTCGTCCGGTGGTGTGGGGAGTCCTGAAGGGGACCATACCGTCAGGGCCAGCCGACCTTTCTCTCTATCCACGGTACTCACCCCATCGCCATCGCCTTCTCCGCCTCCACATAAATGCTGTTCTCTGGCCGGTTATCAATCCGCTCCAAGTCCGCGCATTTCCCTTCGCGATACTTGCAAGCCTTCGCATTCACAAAGCCATGCTTCTCCAGCAGCTTGCACAGCGACTGCTCCGTGTACATCCACTGGTGCCGGTTCTTCACCCCTGTGCCATCGTATTCCAGGATGCCCATGAGCATCGCCGTCGGGTCCTCTGGATCATACAGCTTCACGTAGTGGTCCAGGCTCGGGATCACAAAGCGCACCACGCCCCCCGGAGCCAGCACCCGTAGGATCTCACTCAGCAGCAGCGGCACATCCCAGACAAAAATATGTTCAAACATGTGCGAGCTGAAAACACACGCGCAGCTGTTGTCCGCCAGCGGAAAGCGCTTCGTCACATTCAGGTAGTGCAGCTTTTTAAACACACCTTGCTGATGCTCCACCAGCCGCGCCTGAGTGATCCGTCCCACCTTCCGCAGCAGCTGCGGCAGCCCCGGAATCATCGTCACCCAGATGTGTGGCGTGATGTCCGTGTTGTACCACCCCTCTTGCGGACAGTTGAAAGCCCCGAGATGCAGTTTGAGCAAAGGTGAAGTCATGTCCAGAAAGCTAGGCCTCACCGCATGAGCCGTCAACGCACACCCAAATCCATTCTTCCCCAACCAAGAGCCAGGATCGAACGTCCACATCACACCCTCTGCACCACCACAAACACATGCTTCTCCGGATACTGATCATACTCTAGGTGCCGGCACTCGCAGCCCGCCTCTGCCAAAGTCTGCAGCGTCAGTGAAACCCCCAGCGTGCTGTAATTCACCGGCACCCCCATGCTCGCATCCAGTCGCTCCTCCGGCGCATCCAACCCACCAAAGGTAAAGATAAAAACTCCGCCCGGTGCCAGCGCCCCGCACAGCTTTGTCAGCACCTCCTCGTGGCGCGCCAGCGGGAGATGCCACAGGCAGTCCCACGCTGAAATAAAATCATAGAGCCCCTCAGGCTCCCACACGCACACATCCGCATGGTGAAAGTTGATGTGCGGCAGCTGCTCACGCGCCAGCTCGATCATCCGTGCCGACACATCCAGCCCCTCGACCGCATAGCCCCGCAGCTCCAGCAGCCGGAGAAAGCGCCCATGGCACCCGCACCCCACATCCAGCGCTTTGCCGCCCGGATGCGCCGCAAACCTCAGCGCCAGCTCATGCTGTGAAATACCATTCATCTCCAGGTGCGGCTCCAGCCATCGCTCCGCGATCTCATCATAACTCCGGCCAAGGTCCTCAGGCTGCATGGAAGGGGATTAACGCCAGTCCCGCTCGCGATCAAGAGCCTGATTTTTTCTGCTCAATGTTCCTACTAAGCCGTTCCTCTTGCATCCCTCACGCCCTGCCTAGCTTCCTCACGGCCGTCATTGCTCGCTCCACCACCACGCCGCATCACCGTGAAAACCGCCAGCCTCGGCGCCCTGCTCCTCCTCACCCTGGCTGCCACTGCCCGCCAGTTCGCACTCGGCAATAAGTAAATCTCCACTGCTTTTCGCAGGCAGGATGGTTTTTAATTAGACGCGATGGTGCTGGCTTCCCAGTTTGGGTGCAAGACGAATCAGATTTGCATTTATAGCTTGAGTGCGATTACTATGGAGTCATGAATTTATACCTGTGTGTCAAAGTTGCAATGCTGTCGGCAATTTTGGTGAAAAGCCTAGCCGCACAAGACGCCGCCATCTCCAAGGTTTCCCATCCAACCGACGAGTGGATCCAACGGGCGGATTTATATTTTAGAAAAACCTCCCCAGAACCCCAAGGCTGGCTGCTGCTGTGCCCCGGAAGAAACGGGAGTGGTGAGGGGCTATTGAAAGACAAAGGGTGGCTGGCATTTGCGAAAGATCACCACCTGCTGATGTGCGGGGTTTCATTCGCTTCATCAAGAAAAGACGATTTGCTGGGACGTTACACCGAAGTTCAAAAAGGATCGGGAGAGGTCATCTTGAAAACGATGGATCAATATGCCGGAAAGGAACTGCCGATGCTGGTGGTGGGTTTTTCCGCCGGAGCCAGATTCACCACCAATTGGATCGCATGGAAGCCTGAGCGCGTCATCGGCTGGTCGGCTCAGGCTGTAGGAAACTGGCCTGCGCCGGTGGTGAGCAAGGTCAGCCCTCCGGGGATCGTTGCGTCGGGGGAGTATGATGCCGGCTCCTGGTTTGCCGCCCTCCAGTATTTTCAGGCGGCACGGAAACTGGACAAGAAGGTGATCTGGCTCAGCATTGAAAAGCTGGGACATCAGCGTTCGCCCGCACTGGATGATTTCACGCGGCAATTGTTTGCCTGGATACTTGCCAGACAACCTTTAGATGAAAGATGGTACGATATTGACTCGAAAAAGAGACTCACTGAGCAGCAATCCCGTGATGATCTAATCTTTTCCTGCTGGTTGCCGACAGAAAGGCTTGCATTGTCGTGGGAAAACTTGCACCATCCATAAAGATTCTGTTGCATCGATGAGCAACATGACGTCCATCCCTTGTTTAAGTCATGAAACGAACCATTTTGATTTACTTAGGAGTAAGCCTGTTTGGCGCTGTTGCCTCAGCTCAGCAAACTCAGCCGACACAATCCACTGGGGGTAATCAGCCAGGTGGCTCCGCACCAGACGGTCCGCAGGCAAGCGGGGGGAGCGTTTCGCCAGGACAGGGGTCGCCTCCGCCCAACACCAATTCTTCCGACTTAAAAACACTCTACACGGAGAAACCGGGGCAGGGGAGCGCGGGGCAGCAGGCCAACGACATGCAGACCATGATGCAGAAGCGGTCGCAGGCAAATGAGTCACTGATTGGAATTGAGACGACCCTTCCACCAGAATTGGAGAGCTTTTTGAGCACTCCGCCACCACATCCAGATCAACTGGCCGCGTACGAGAAGACATTTGATGCCATTGTGCAATTGCTTCGTCAGAGGGATGTGACCAAGGCGGTGGTGAGCCTTTATGAACTGAGCGCCTATCCTTGGGATTCTGGAATCTCAGAACAGTTGGGAAATCGCATTCTGGCCTACTGGGACATGCAGCGCGATCAGGGCAAACTGCTCGCGGCCAATGCCGAACTTGAAAAGAAAATCAAACAGTCCGCGTGGAATGCGGACATTCAGTCTTCCTCTGTGCAGAAGAGCGAGCTGGATTATCAGCGACGTCTGAACCAAGCGAACTCCGGAAAACAAGCCGCGAAGCAGCAAAACGCCGACGCGAATAATTCGAACGGCAAAAACGGTGCCTTTCTGCCCAATCCTGCTCAGGCTGCCACAGCCGTGGGCAGCGTGATGGGACGCCTGCGTCTGGCGGAGGATTATTTCCAAACGCTGGACTCACGGGCGCGTACCCGGCTCAATGAAATGGAAGCCAAAGCCAATGAGAAAAAAGCTCGCTCTGATTTCCAAGGAAACATCAAAACATTGTTTGAGAATGGTCGGCATTATCATTCCAAGCTTGCGGTCGATTTTTATCGTGTCGTCATGGGGGATGGTGATTTTCCAGCGGCCTTGGCAACTCAGGCGGCACAGGCTGCCGAAATCGTGCAGCGCATTCGCAGTGATGCGCCAGTGATCGCCGCCAAAGTGCAATCCAAACGGCTTGCCTCGGCTTCGCAGATGCTGCGCGAGGATTTCACTATCTCCCGTTTGCATCCTGCTCTGCAAGCCATTCCGTTGGAGTCGCGGATGATCATTCAAGACTATTTCGCCGATCTTCAAAAGCTGCAGAATATGGCGGAGTCACGGGACTTTGCGGCGATGGAAAAGCAGATCGCGCGGATGGAGGAGTCAGTGGTGGATTTTGATGCCACCAAACCGCGTGCCTATGTGAACGCCATGAGGAATGAAAGTAACATGCGCCTCGGCATGGCAAAAATTGCCGCGCAGAAGGGGGATCTTGACAAGTCGATGGAGGAATTCAAGGCCGCGACGATGGCATGGCCCGAAAATCCTGCCATTGCCCAGGCATCCAAAGAGTTTTTTAATAAGCAGGATGCAATGAGCCAGTCCGGAGAGGATTTTGACAAGGCATTCGCCAAGGGTGACTACCGCGAGATTTTCGACAAGCAGTTGCAATACGCCACTGCCGTACATGGCGACAAGAAAAAGGAAGGGCAGCTCAAGCAGGCCCTAGAGACTGTCAAAGAGGCGGAAATGGCTCTGGAGAAAGCCAAGCTGCTGGAGCGTAACCGAGATGTGTCGGGTGCTTGGGAAACACTGGAACTGGCTTCAGAAGAGTGGCCTGAGGACAGTGAGCTCAATAAGCGCCGTGCGGATCTCTCGGTGCGTGCCTCTGATTATGTTAAGTCCATCAGCAATGCCAAGGATGCGGAAGCGGCCGGCAACATGGGTTCTAGTCTGGCGTGGTTCCTGAATGCACAGCAGACCTACCCTCCCAGCCAGATTGCGAATGAAGCCATTGAACGGTTGAGCGACAAAATTCTGGGCAAGCGTCCCAAGTACACGAAAAAGCCCCGTGATGAGGAGGCTGATGATGACGACAGCCAATCGAAAGATCAGCCGCCTGCCACCTCGCGCGACACCGCCGCCGCATCGTCGACAAATCCCTGAACAGCTGAATACTCATGAGACGGCCACAAGCTTTGATCCATGGAGCCTGCTTCTTGCTGTTGATAGGGGTTTGCGCTGCACAGACGCCGACGGTGCCAGCCCAGGCCTTACCGGAACAGCCGCCGGCAACCACTTCGAAACCGGACACTCCTAGCACGACGGCGCCTGCCGCAGGGGCAGCGCCTGTCGTTGCCGTGGCCACGGCCAATCCTGTGGCTCTGGAACCCAAGCTGCCAGCCAATTTGCAGCAGCTCCGGCCCAACGCACTGCCGTATCGGATCGAGCGCAAAAACTTTGGTCCTAATAAAAGCTTTAAACGCGTCGAGTTTTTCTGGGTCGTACCCAAAACCAAACCGAAAGCCTATGTGGTGCTGGCTACAAACATGGCGAAACCGCGTCTCCCTCTTGAGGACAGGCAGTGGGCTGAGTTTGCTGAAAAAAATCAGCTCGGACTCATCTCGGTGGGTTTGGATGAACTGAACGATACGGGGCGTGTGATTGAGAAAGGCGGCGATCTGGAAGGGCGTGTGCTCCGCCTTGCAGACGAGGTCTTTGGCCCGGGTCTCAAGGGCACGTTTTTCGCGTCTGATAGAGGCGCTTACTGGATGCACCGGGTGGTGATGCGCAAGCCTTGGTTGTGGGGCTTCTGGTGCAGCAGGGATGTGGCGCATTATCCACCCGTCCCGCGTGGCATTGAATATCCCTCAGGTCTGGTGTTAAACACCTCGCCTTCGCAGTATGAAAGCAATTTGTTTTTCTTTCAGGATCTGCGTCGTACGAAGATCACCAACCGCGTCGGTTTTGCTTCCTTGAACGGCAAGGCGCTGGATGCCGCTTATGTGGATCGCTTCGCCCAGCAGTATCTGCTGGCGGTATTGGCTGGTGGCAACGCGGCCAGTTTGTGGTTTGACATTCACAGCGAAGCCAACTGCGCCCTCTTGGAAAAGCCGCCGCCACCGCAGTTTCAAAGCTGGGTGCCGGGAGATGAGGTGCCTGGAGCCTGGAAATTGCTGCATGAAGAGCAAAAGAAATTGCCCGACAGTCAGGTGGCATTTGCCGATGTCCGGCTGCTGGATGGCAAACAGGTGAAGCTTGTCTACCGGGTGCCGGGAAAAGTGAAGCAGGGAGTGCCTGTCAGGCATGTGGTGATCTGCTTGTTGTGGGCTGAAAATGACGTGGAACTGCAGAAGAAAGTTCAAAGCAGCACTGATTACAAAGCGGCTCTTTGGAATCGCGATCGGGTAGGTGTCATTGCCATCAATGCCAAGTCACTAGGTTTCGTGGCGGATCTGCCATCGGCCCGCACGCTGGCGGAGTTGAAAGAACTCAAACAGTCCATGTCCATTTACGCCCCCGCGTTTTGGCAGGTCATCGGGAAAGCCAATGGTGAACTGGGGTGGCCCACAGCGCAGTATCACCTGCTTGGATCTGGTATCGGTGCAAGCATTGCTCAGGCATGGGCCTATGCCGAGCCTGCTCGATTTCTTTCAGTGCATCTGAACGGCGGAGGTCCCTATCTGGATGTGGACCCCGCCATGGCCACTACGTGCTGGCTGTTGACAACCGGTGGCAAAAGCGCCGGGTATGACTTGACAGTCAAGCACTACGCGGCGGCTAAAAAAGCAGGATGGCCGGTCATGTTTAACAGCCGCCAGGGGGCTTCAGGTGGTATGGAGGATTGGGTGTGGACATCGGGCTCTCAGTTCTTCAACCACACCCGTGACATGGCCGATCTGCTGAAGAAGGAACAAACGGAAGGCAAGCCGCCAAGTGCCCCCACTGCCGCCGCGCTGATCGTCCAGCGCCTGCGTGAGTCAGCCTTCCTAATGGAACTGGACACCCGCAAAGTGGTTCATCTGGCGGATGCCTCGCTCATACCCGATGAGAAACGTATTTCACTGCCGACAGTTGAGATTGAAGAGGCTTGGCGCATCGAAGGCGCGCCAAAGCCGGCGGTGCCGCAGCCAACGGCCCCCGGTGCTCAATCCGCTGCTGCTACGCCACCAGCGACTGCCCCGGCTAAGTCTGGCGTGGCTGCACCACCTCCTTCACCTGCACCACCGGCCAATACCAGCGGATCACAGCCTCCAGCACCGAAGCCTCTTGTTCCGGCGAAACCATGAAGCGCGCGCACCAAATCTCAGACTGGATGCAACCCAGATTGCTGGTTGCTTGGTTTCTCTTCGTTTCATGGGGGATGGCCCAGCAGCCTGCAAATCAGACCGGGCAGCCTGCGTTCGCGACCCCGGCCAAGGAGGAAGCCAAGAAACAGGTTTCTGCGGTCCCTGCGCTGGCAGGAATTATTGTTGGCAAAGCGCCGACGACTCGTGACAAACAATTCGAGTCCCTGGATATCTATTGGTGGAAGGCAGTCAAACAACCTCAGGCCGTGTTGGTGCTGGCTGATGAAAAAGCACGCACCGAGGTTTTTATGAACGAAGCCTGGGTCAGTTTTCTCAAGAAACACCAATGGAGCTTGCTCGTCCTAGGTGTCAAAGGAGCTGGAACTCCACCGTCATTGGAACCAGCAGTTGCTGCTTTGGAGCAAAACCTATTCACTTGGATTGAATCAAAAACTCGTCCGCCCGTGAATGTTGGCGATGACGATGATGAGGATGAGTTGGAAAAGAAAAAGGGGCCGATTCCGCTGCTGTTTCATGCCTCGGGCAGTGCCGCGTTCTGGATGGAATCCATCATGCTGCGCAAGCCTTCGCGCTTTGCCGCTTGGCTGGCGGTTGATCCCATCAAGTTTCCTGAAATTCCGAGCGTCAAAGACTTCAAATCTGCGCCGGGAGGATTTTTGCCCCTTGTTGCGCCTATGCCAGCACCTCTGACCACAGCCTCACTGCCGGCAGTGAAGAAATACTACGAGCAACTGGACCACTTTGAGGAAATGCGCTCCAGAAATGGGGCGAGTCGTGTTTCGTTCATTCCGTGGAGTGCCGGCTCTTCGATCGAACTGCGCGACAGCTTTGCCAGAATGTATTTGGAGGCCGCTTCTTATGGTGAGGACGACGAACACCTGTGGTTGAATGTACAAACTTTGCTGGAACATCCGCTGAGTGCCCCAAACAAACCGGATCCCACGCGTTTTGGCTGGCTGCCAGGTCAGGCCTTGCTGGGTGCGGTCAAGGCACTGCGTCCTGCAGTGCTTCCCAAGCCGCCTCCTTCTGTAAGCCGAAGGTTTTTCAAGACGCGGGAGTTCGCCTCGTGCGATTTACGCTGGATCAAAACCGTGCCAAAGCCCAAGGCCGTGCTCGTCATTGCCGCGAATGCATTGCCTGCGTACCTTCGCAATGCACCTGAATGGATCGACTACGCGAAAAAACACGAATGGGCCGTGTTGCTGATGGGGCTCAAGGAAGACCGCATTCGTTCCGTGGAGGATGCCGCCAAAAATCTCGAAACACGGCTATACCGGGAAATCGATTCTTTGGCCGGCCCTGAATTGAAAAATCTGCCGTTGATCACCTATGCGCAGGGAACTCCGGCCATGTGGCTGCAAACACTGATGCTGCGGCAGCCTTCCCGTTATCAGGCTTGGATTTCGCTCGGCGCGTCGAGGTTTCCTTCGGTCACAGTAGCCATCAAAGTTCCACCTGGACTGCTCATATCCCAAAATGCCGGGCAGTATGGTCAAAGCCTCCTTCACTTTGAAGATCTGCGCAGCGCGGATCCCTACAATCCTGTCTGCTTTCTCCCGCTTGCAGACATCAAGCCTCCCGGTGCCAGTTTGGAAGCGTCTTATCGCGCTTTTCTTGACGCCGTCATATCTGCCAAAAAGGAGACCGTGCATTGGCTGCATCTGCATAGCCTCACCCTGCCGCCCAATTCGATCACCTCCCGGCCAGACCCCAAGCACTATGTCTGGTTTCCAAGTTCAGACATCCTCGGCATCTGGAAGGCGCTGCGGCAGGATACGATTCCTGTCCCGCTCCCGATCATCGCCAAGCGCAGCTTCAAGACCAAGATTGCCGAAGTGCCCGAACTCAAGCTCTTTGTCCGCATTCCCGGCACTCTTTTGAAAGGGCAGTCCCCCAAAGGAGTGATCTGCTTTTGCACCTGGCAGCAGGAGGATACCACGCTGATCAACCGCCTCAAGAGCACCGATGACAGCCTCGTTGCTTTTGCCGATCAACATGGCATGGCCATGATCACCTGGAATACGGCCAGCATGCTGCCTGCCGGCACCAAGGTGTTCAACCTCACGCCGGAACTCGAAGCCGATCTACAGGCAAGATACAACGCCTTTGGCGAGGAGTGGCGCTCAGCCCTCAATAAAGTCTGCCATGAGTTCAAACTGCAGGACAAGGACATGCTGCTGCATGGTGTCTCCAGAGGCGCGGCCTTTGCGCACCAGATCTCCATGCGCTATCCGCAGCAGTTCCTGGCGGTGCACACACACATCGGTAGCCACTACAATGAAACCGTGCCCAAGGAGGCCAAAGACACCTTCTGGCTGGTGACGACTGGTGAAGCAGACGGTGGCTACCGCGATTCCTTTGAGTTGTACACCAAGCTCAAGGAACTCGGCGCACCCACCCTGTTCAAAGCAGGGGAAAGTCTCGGCCATGCCTCACGGCGGGACATCGAAGAACTCGGCGCGGCCTTTTTCACCTATGCGCTCAACCTGCGCAATCGCTGCGAAAAGGAGAAGGCTAAGAATCGGACCTTCAAAGACACACCGGTTTCACTGTTTGAAAAAGCCATGGCAGCATCGCCATGGTTCGGAGACTACATCAACCATCAGGCTTTTCAGGCTGGCAATCCCGAACTCGACTCCATCCCTGTTGAGCAACGCATGCCTCTTCCCACCGAAGACATAGCCAAAGCCTGGGGCATGTCGTTGGACGCCGCCACCGCCAAAAAAGAACCCCCGAAAAACTTCGCTGTAGGCAAGTAACATACCTCCCTTCCAATCTCCCATGCCCCCCCCCGAACAACCTTACCAGACTGACGAGTCCCAGACAGCCTACGCACCCGAAGCGCCGCCGGAATGGCAGCAGCCACCTCCGGCGTCTCACCCAGGCTATCAACCCCATGCCCAGCAGGCATGGAACAGCCCTGTCGGGCAGCAGTCCCCCGCATGGTATCCTCCCCATCAAGGCCAGCAAAAAAGCAAGGCTTGGCTGTGGGCCTTGCTGGGTGCCTTTGGAGCAGTAGCCCTCGCCATCGGAGGCTTCATGCTGTTCAAAACAGGTGCAGACCCGCTCCGCACCTTGGAGGAATTCCCCATTGAATCCTACCTGCGCAATCACGAAGCCGTTCTGGGCTCCCGCTTCCGCGCCGAGCTCATCCTAGATGCCGACCTAGGCGGAGAATTGGGCAAAGGCCGCATGTTCTCCTTCCGCAGCCAGTCCACAGGACGCCTTCTGCCGATCCTGATTCCAGACAACATCGGCCAGTCCGTCTTCGACAAAGGCCAGCGTTATCAACTGGAACTCGAAGTTCGTACGGGAGGAGTGATCTATGCCAATTCGTGCCGAAAAAGCTGATGGCTGCAGCATTAACTGGGTCGCTGATCTGATTACATCATATGATTGAAACACGACGCCTATCCTTCGTCGTACCTGGACTGGCCTCTGCTCCGCGCTTTCTCATAGAGAATGCTTCGGCCTCTTTTCCTGCGGGAACTTTCACGGCGGTGGTTGGCCCTTCAGGCTGTGGGAAAAGCACCTTTCTCAAAATACTCTCGGGAATCATCCCGGCCTCTTCGGGGTGCGTCGTGCTGGGTGGTCATGCGCCTGCCATACTCAAAGCGCAGTACCCTCTTGCCATTGGCTACCTGCCGCAGTTTTCAGCGTTTCACATTGAAACGACCGTGTTGGAGGCCTTGGAAACGGCGTTGGCTCTGCGCTTGGGAAAAATATCCTCGAAGCAGAGTAGTGACTGGCTGGCCCGGGTGGTGAATCTGACAGGGCTTGATGGGGTGATGAATCAGAAGATCTCCACGCTCTCCGGCGGGCAATTGCGACGGCTGGCGCTGGCTGAGGAACTGTTGGGAGATCCCGCCTTTCTATTTTTGGATGAACTGACCAGCGGCCTTGATCCACACTCCGAGCGTGAATTGATGCACTGGCTTGCAGATCTCGCGAAGCAGAGTGGCAAGAACATCGTTATCGTGACCCACGCCATTGCGAATCTGCATGTCTGTGATCAGGTTGTGCTGCTGAATCAAGGGCAGGTTCTGTATGCGGGCCCTCCAGATCGAATGCTCGGTTACTTTGGCCAGTCAGCGTTGGAGGACATCTACCAATTTGCGGGTAGTTACGGGCCCATGGATGTGAGCGCGCTTGAGCAGCAGCCGCTTTCACCTGCTGTGCCGGTCAAGTCAGCCAGACCAGCGTCCAGTCTCAAACAGTTTTGGACGCTCAGCATGCGGCAGATGAGCCTGCTGTGGCGGGACAAGGGGCAGCTCTGGTTGCAGTTGATCCTCATGATTTCTTTTCCGCTGTTGGTGGCGGTCTTTGCTCTGAAGGGCTTGCCAGAGGTCAAGCGTCTGTCGCTGCAAGTTCAAACCAACGTCGTTGAAAACTTGGCGGAGCGTCTGCAGTACCTCACCGAATCCTTTCAAGTGTCCTCTTTGGTTGGCGGACTCAGCATGTTTCAGGTCATTCTCTTGACCTTGATGGGGGCCAACAATGCCGCGCGTGAAATCGCCAAGGAGCGCCAGGTGCTCACCAAGGAGCTGCGTGCCGGTCTTTCACCTCCCGCCTACCTGCTCACCAAAGTAGGGCAGGTCTTCGGCTTTAGCCTGCTCCAGGCCGCCTTGATGGCTGGCTTTGTCAAAATCATGTGCGGCTTTCCTGGAGAGATGGCCGAGCAGTTCTTCATTCTCTTCATGGCCACTTTTGCCATGTCCTGCACCTGCCTTTTCTTCTCCGCCATTTCCAACACTCCGGAACGCGCCTCGCTGCTCTCCATCTACCTCGTCGGCCTGCAGCTACCGCTCTCGGGCGCCGTGCTGGCCCTGCCCGAATGGCTCAAGTGGATCACCCGGCCCTTCATCACCGGTTACTGGGGCTGGAGTGGTTATCTGCGCACCTTCGAGAACTTCCGCCACTTCGACATCGTCAAGCAAGTCTCCAAGACTGACATCGCCAGTTACCGGCTTAGCATCATCGTCCTCTCCCTGCACGTCATCGTGACCCTGTCTGCTGCTCTCGTGGTCATCTATCGCAAACGCAACCATCCTCCGACTTAAGCCACCGTTCCTCGCCCATCATGCGCGACTACTTTTACAACGGCCAAGTCCGTCTTGATTGGGGCTTCGGCAATCCGAATGTCACGGGCTCGCTCATCGCCCTCATCATGCTGGCGGCATGGATGCTGGCCTATCTGCCAAGAGGGTGGGGAAAGGCAGGTTTTTGGATCGCTCTGGCCGCGAATGCCGTGCTGGGAGTCTTCCTGGTCCAAACCTTTTCCCGTGGAGCGGCCGTCGCCTGGCTGGCCGGTGCCATCATCCTTATGGCTTATGCACCACGCCCTTGGCCGCGTGGGAGATTAGTCGCAGTGGTCATCTTCTCCGTTGGGTTGATGCTCTACGCCACGAATCTCGGCTTGTCTGACCGGACCCTGCATGGCATGTCAGGAGAAGACAAGTCCGTCACCAATCGCTGGCTGATCTACCAGGCCATACCACGCATGGCCTGGGATGCTCCGGAGGGCTGGGGTCATGAACGGGGAGCGGAAGCTTTTCGTCAATGGTATCAGCCGGTCGGACGCACCGAAACCTATGGTCGGCTCGTCAACAGTCATGCCACCTGGCTCGTGGAATGGCCGTGGTATCTGCGGTTGGGTTACGGCCTTGCATGGGCGGCGGTGCTCCTCCTGTGCATGCCGTTGGCGCGCATGCGTTTTTCACCAGCGCTGGCCGTTTGGGTGTCTTTTGGCCTGGGGGCTTGCTTCACCACCATCGCCCACCATTGGCAGCTCTGGCTCGTGCCCGGCGTGTTATTCCTGCTGCTGCTGCTCGTCCGTTTTGGCCTGAAAGCCTGGCCGGGAAGGGGACATTGGAAGTACGCAGGGGCTGCTTGGGCACTTGCAGTTCTTGTGTGGTGGAGCTGGGCGTTGTGCACCCCCTCCCAGATTCAATTGACCAACGGGGTGGTGGCTGTTCATGGGCAGGCGCCGCAAACCACCGTGCTTGTCCTCGGGCTCGATGAAACCGTCATGGGCAAGTTTTACGGACACCGCATCCGCGAACGCTGCGCAAAAGAACCGCTCCAACTGTGCATGCGATGGACTCCGACCGCCGCCGCTTTGCCTGCTTCCGATGTCTGTGTAGTGGCTGGAAACGTGACCGAGCAAGTTACCGTTCAGGACAATCCCAGCCTTAGCAAGACCATACGCTGGGTGCTCCTCAATCCCGACCAGCCCAGTTCATCCCTTCTGAAACTCATGGATGTGGACACACCACCGCCCGTGACCATTCAGTTTGGCTCGTTTGCTGGAGGCCCAGGCCGTTATTTTTGGCAAGCCCTTGCCGCCAAGCATCCGACTCAAATCAAGATCGAGGAGATCACCGGTAGCGGGCGCTTCCTCCGTGACTGGAGCCGCACCACTTTTTAATCACGGCCCCCCATCTTTCTCGCTGCACACCGCACATTATTCACTGCTTCCGTCTCCGCTTCGCCATGCTATCTGATTTCAAACGAGTCCTTGTCCTTCTGGTCATCGCGGTAGGACTCGCATTCCTCATCAATCAACTACGGTCCGAACCTCTCGGCATGGTCTATACCACGCCGGCGCAGCAAATGAAGGCCTCGCCGAAAGGGCCGGGCATTGATGCCAATGCGCCGCCCATCACCGTTGTTGGCATTGATCAGGTGATTCAGGCTGCCACGAGTCGTACGCATCTCATCATCGATGCTCGTCCCGATCTGTTCTGGGAGATTGGCCACATACCCGGTGCGATCAGCCTGCCTCGGAAACAATTGGCGGAGTATTATCCCAAGACCGAATCCCTCCTGCGTGAAGCCGTGGCTGCTGGTCGTCCCTTGCTGCTGTATTGTGCCGATTTGCATTGCCCCGATGCCGGAGCCCTCGCCAAAGAGCTCAATCAGCGTGGCTTTAACGGCCTTCTCCTCTTTGAAGCTGGCTGGGCCGCATGGGAAGAGGCCGGCCAGGCTGTCGAAACCAAGTAAACACACGATTCGCCCTATGCTCTCATCGACTTCACTTGGAAAAAAAGCCCCTTGGTGGGAGTTCCTCCTCATCCTGATCATCGCTGCCGTGTTCGGCTACGCAGGCATCGTCAAGCTCCTTGGCGTTGCCGATTTTTCCCATGTGATTGCCCGCTTCGATGTGCTGCCCCGTGCGCTCATCAATCCGGTGGCGCTCATTTTACCCACATTCGAGGTCCTGCTCGCTGCGGTCTTGCTGGTTCCAGCGCTGCAAAGACCCGCATTGCTCGGTGTGCTACTTTGTTGTGCCATGTTTGGCATGGTCCTGACATCAGCGATCATACGTGGAATCCCAGTCTCCTGCGGGTGTTTTAGTCTCATTGAGAAGCCATCCCTCCACGCGGCTTGGTGGGCATTGGGGCGGGATGCGGTCCTAGTCGCCGCAGCCCTGACTCTCTACCTGAAGCACAAGCCTAGTTTGCATCCGAATTAAAATCTGATTTTTTCGGGGATTGGCTTTTGAATCGAGATTTGCGATGTATCTCGGGAAAGTCATTCCAGATATTTGTCAGAACATGTCCGAGCCACTTCCTCCTTTGCGTTCCCTTTCTGGACTTCGCCGTCCGCTGCTGATGATCTCCGCCCTCGGGGTGATGGGGCTTTCCGCCTGCCGGATGGTGCCTTCCCACTTTCACAGCAAGGCCAACGATGAGGCCATGAAAAAAGCAAAGGCTGCCATGGATGCGCAGAACACCGCCGCACCGGGCATTTACAAAGCCATGCTCAGCAACCTCGACCTTTTTGCCAAGGAAGAGAACCGCGTGCTGACGGCACTCGCAGAAGTGGCGGGTCAAAGCTCCGTGGCCTACAAGGACGTGGAGATCACGAAAAAAGTGCTCACTGAGCTCATTGATGACGGCAAGAGTTCCACCAAGGGAGAAATCAATGTCTTCATCAACGATACGCTGCCAGCACAGATCCGCAAAATGGACGGCCTTACGCAGCAGCAGAAAGACGTGGTGGCCAGTGCCAAGGACCCGCTCAATGCCCTGGGAGATGAGATCGGCAAAAAGAAGGGCGAGATCAATATGTACAACAGTTCCATCGCGCTTCTCCGCACCGCGATCATCGACGCCCCTGGTCTGAGCACCTCCTTTGCGGGTTCGGTAAATCTGGACACCGCCAGGGCCGCAGTGAGCACGGTGCAGTCGAAGCTCAGCAAAAAAATCACCTATGTGGATGCGGATGGGAAGACGCAGGATGAAGAGGCTTACGCGGTGGGGGAGCGCGCTTACAAGTGGTTTCAGGTCGGCGCAAAGGCCCCGCGCGCACAGTTGCTGCCGCAGGCACCAGGGATCGATCTCATCGTGCTCAATGCTTCCCTAAAGCTTCTGGAAGTTCAGCGGGATGCCGCCTCCGCAGAGCTCGATTACCTCGACAAGGCTCGCGTCGTGCTGGCGGAGGCCTACACACGCGCACTGCTGGCACGCGAGCTCGCACGCGACAGCCTCATGCTCTTGGAAAGAGAACCGTCCAAAATGCCAAACACCTTCCCCACGCAGATGGAAATGCAGACCCGAATCGCCCGGAAGATCTTGGATAAAAACAAGGAAACTCAGGAAGGGGATTTGGACAAGCCCATCGACCCCCAATTGGGCGTGATCCGCATTTCCCTGCTGAGCGTCCGCAAGCTCGCGGTGGCGAAGAGCACCTTTGCACGCTCCCAGGCCCTCCTTGAGGTGGGGCTGCAACGCGTGGACCACCAGCGTTCCATCGCACTCTCCAACGTGAACGATGCAGGTCGCCGCGCGGTGGTCAGCCGCGCCATCGAGGGACTTCAGGTGTACCACTCCAGCGGCTTCCGTCCGGAGCACCTGGCCCAGATCGCTCAGGTGGTGGCTCTCGGAGCCATCGCGTTGAAATGACAATACACGCCACCACATTCCTCCCGCTTTTTCCTCATGCACTCTTCTGTTTTGACCCTTCTCCAGCGTCGGGGTTTCTCCTTGGCGGCGCTTTGTCTTGCGGTTGTATGGCTGGCCTCCTGCACCTCATCCAAGACCGCGAACCATCTCGCAGCCACCACCATCAGTGAACTCGCCGCCTACGAAAAATCGGTGGAGGACAAGATCAATGCAGAAAAGGGTTTTTACCGAGAGCAGTCGGCAAAGTTGATCGAGCTCCAGGGCTACTCCGTGCTCCCCAAGGTGCCCGCTGCCCAGTCGGTCCCTCAGCAGCCCTCTGGGGAGACAGCAAAATCAGACCCTGCAGCAGACCGCATACGCAGTTCTCTCCCGTACCTCCGCATCACCACCGCCAGTGAGCGCGACGCGGTGGTCGCCATCGACAAAATTCTCGGCCAGGGCACGCCCACCGCCCGCAGCGCTTTCATGAGCTATATCAGCGATGGTGTGGTCAGTGACGGCGCGCAGGTGGAGCAGGCAGTGCAGAGCCGCCAGCTCCTGGACGCCTCCGTGACGGCCAATCTGGCCAATCTGGACTCCGGCAAGAGCAATCTGGCCACCGCACGCGAGGCGCTGACTCAGACCATCCAAAAGAAGTCCTTCTTTGCCAGGCTCAAGGATGCGCTGTCCTTCGGCAAGGATGCCCGGGATCTCTACGAGGCGAAACAGACCAAACAGACGAAAGCCAAACCGAAAGCCTGACCTCAATCGTTCCACCCCATCCATCCTCTAGAAAGACCTGATTATGGCCAAAGCCTCCACCAGCAAAAAAACGGCAAAAAAAGGTGCTAAAACAACGGCAAAAAGAGGGGCTGAAAAAAAGCCCGGTTCCTCGGCGGCCAGCACTGAAAAAATGCTCAAGCTCATCCAGGCTCTCGACCTGGAGGTCCTGCATTTGAAGTTCAAAACCAGCCCGGCTACGACCGGCGGCTCGCCCAAGTTGCCTTCCCCATCGCTGGCATTCGGCATGCCCTTGGCGGCGCAGCCGGCGGTCCCTGCAGCGGCGGAGAAGATGGCTGATGACCTCACCGGAGGCATGCCGTCTCTTCATGCAGATCCGAAACTCTGGCAGCGTCTGTTGCGGCTCTGCCTGCAAAGCATGGAGAAGAAACTCGCCTTAAACAGCCCTGCCAGCCAAGGCCTGGCACTCAGCAAGCCTGCGGAACTTGAGCTGTATGTGATCAGTCAGGAAGAACGCTTCGATCAATTGGATCTCCATAATGCCGCATTCAAGGCGCTGGCAGATGCAGGCCACGCGCTGGCCGCCATTCACGCCAAGGCCGCCGCCAGAAAGGTGGAAAGCCTAGCCCCCGGAGATCCAGGAGCTAAATCCATTCTGACCGACCTTAGCTCCCTCTCCAACGCCATCCGTGGCGATCAGAAGTTCAGCACCGTGCTGAATTTGCTGGAAGCCGCGACGGCGGCATATGCTGGCACCCCTGGCACGTAATACCACGTACAACTTAAAACAGGTCTGTATTCCGGACGCAGCGGAAGCCTGTTCCCGAACAGATGCAAGGCCCGGCGCTCGGGGCTGTAGGTTGGTCGTGTTTGGCGTCCAAGGCATTTCATCGCCCAGCGCCATCTCCGCCAAACCGCCCGACTGCGAGAACCTTCGCACTCCCCAGCATTTGCCGTGCGCGCACAGA
>JAIXYN010000053.1 GCA_027490195.1 Verrucomicrobiaceae bacterium
ACGGCGACGCAGTTACTTCAAGTTCTCACCCGGAACACGGTTCCAGATGGCCAGGGTCTTTCACCCCGGAGGATAGTGACGCTTCACAGCGCACTACGACAGACACTCCTGTCTGTCGATCAGCGTTCACGCAAACTCTCATCGTTTTCGGCCACCCAAAGGCAAGGGCCGGATGGACAAGCCAATAGCCCATGGACTGGCCTTCCAGGCCTTCATCAGCAAACATCCGTTTGAGGTATGCGAGGTCGAAGGGGTTTTCGGTGACGCTGGCCGACAGACAGGAGTGTCTGTCGTACTTCAAAGCCTTGAAACTTCTCACCCTCCCTATCGTTTCAGCCACATCATGCGCCTCCTTCTTCCACTCCTCCTCGCCATCGCTCTGCCGCTGCATGCCCAAAAGGGCGGCAAGACCAAGCCCTTGATCAAGCTGACTGAGGTCGAAGTCGCGACCAAAGAGGTCGTCTATAAAACCACGCCGCAGGGCGAGCTAAAGCTGCATGTGTTTTCGCCAAAAGGCGATGTGCAGGCCGCAGTGCTCCGCCCCTGCGCGGTGTTTTTCTTTGGCGGTGGCTGGAAGAGCGGCTCGTATCTCCAGTTCGTCCCGCAGGCAGAATACCTAGCCAGTCGTGGCATCATCGCCATCAGCGCGGATTACCGCATTCTCAACGTTCACAAGACCACGCCGGACAAAGCGGTGGAGGATGCGAAGAGCGCCATCCGCTGGGTGCGCGGTCATGCCACAGAGCTCGGCATTGATCCCACCAAGATCATTGCTGGCGGCGGCTCCGCTGGCGGCCACCTCGCCGCCTGTACGGCGCTCGTTTCTGCTTACGACGCTGAGTCGGATGACAAGTCCATCTCTGCCAAACCCAACGCCATGGTGCTGTTCAATCCCGCCATGAACATCGCCACGCTCTTCAAGCAGCGCGCCACTGGCGAAGGCCCGATGAAGTTGGAGATGGCGGAAGCCATCACTCCCAACAACTTTCTCACCAAAGACACCCCGCCCGCCATCCTCTTCTTTGGCACCGCCGACAAACTCAAAGCTGGTGGCGATGAATACATCACCCTAGCCAAAGCACTCGGCCTCCGTGCCGAGATGTGGTCCGCAGCAGACATGCCGCATGGATTCTTCAACAAGGAGCCATGGATTCAAGTCACCGCGAAAAAGATGGACGAGTTCCTCACCTCGCTCGGCTACCTCGGCGGCGGGCCCACCCTCAAGCTGCCAGAAAACGCGCCCTCATTGAAGCACGAGAACTGAGCTTGAAAAAAGTCACGCGAACTGCGTTTCTTCACACGCATGCTCACCGACTCCTCCCGCGCAGCCGATTTCCCCAGCCTCCACGGCATTCATTACCTCAACACCGCCGCCGAGAGCATCCCGCCTCTCTGTGTGAATGAGGCCGTGGCGGAATACATGCACCACAAGTCGCTCGGCATGCATGGCCGCGACTTCCATTTCCCGCGTGTGGAGGACTGCCGCGAGATCACCGCCCGGCACCTCGGCCTCAGCACGGATGAAGTCTCCTTCTGCTCCTGCAGCTCCGAAGCCTACAACCTCCTCGCCAACGCGCTGCAACTGACGCCGAAGGACGAAGTCATCGTTACCGATCTCGATTTCCCTGCCGGAGCCACGCCCTGGCTCACCGCGCCAGAGTCTTCTCGCCCCATCACACGCCTTTGGAAGAATCGTGAAGGTGCCTTGGACCTCATCGATCTTGCCGCGTTGCTCAATGAGCGCACGGCCCTCGTGCAGGTCAGCCTCGTGAGTTTCTACAACGGCCACCGCATCCCCTTTGCACCGCTGCGCGATGTAATCCGCAAGCTCGCACCACAGGCGGTCATCGCCGTGGATGTCACGCAGGCGCTGGGCCGTGTCGCGCTTGATTGCCAGGACGCCGACATCATGATTTCCAGCACGCACAAATGGACCCTCGGCATCCATGGCGGCGGCGTCATTGGCATTCCCAAAAAATCTGCCTCCCGCCTCACCACGACTGCCGGTGGCTGGTATCACATCGAGAATGCCTTCGGTCCCGACCGCTTTGAAAGCGCCCGCATCAAGCCCGGCGCGCTCAGCTTCTCCGTCGGCATGCCCAGCTTCGCCGCGCTGTATGCCCTGAATGCTTCGCTGCGTTACCTCGAAGCCGTGGGCATGGACAAGATCATCGCCCATGCAGATCCGCTCATCGCCCGAGTGCATGCCGGATTGCAGGAACTCGGCCTCACCGCGCTCAGCGCTGCGCAGCCAGATTGCTCCAGTGGCATCGTGGCTTTCAAACACGAAAACACCGCCGCCATCAATGAGGCCCTGCTCGCGCAAAACATCCACGTCATGCATCAGGTGGGCCGCATCCGCATCGCTGTGCATGGCTACACCACCGCCGAGGACATTGAAAAGTTGCTGAGCACGCTGCGCAGCGCGCTCTAAAACAGCGCCCCGCCTTTTTTCATCCTTGGGTGGGACGCCCCTTGCCCTGACAAGCTGGAAGCCTATCCTCCACGATCTTGGACTGGGAATCGCCAAAACTCCTTCTGCTCATCCTGCCCGCAGTCGCTCTGCTGCTGTGGATCGAATCGCGCTCATCGCATCCCATGACCGGACTGCGGAAACGCCTGCTGCTGGTCACACGCGCCATCGGCGTGATGCTTGCCATTGCCGCGCTCGCCGGTCCAGCCCGTGTCACGCAAACAGGCCGCAAGGCGCTCGGAATCATTGTCGACGCCAGCCAGAGCATGGGCGAGGAAGGACTCACGAAATCGCTCACTGAAGCGGCCCGCGTGCGTGCAGGGCTCGGCAGCGAGATTGATTCCTTTGTCGTGCAGCTTGGTTCGCAGCCCGAGCTCCTGCCCGCAGGCAGCACGCCCGCCATGCAGGCCGCATGGCAAAAACAAAACGGCGGAGACAGCCACTACGCTGCCGCCGTCGAATACGCCGAGGCCTTGTTTCCACCCGGTGCCAGCCGCAACATCCTCCTCATTGGCGACGGCCACGAAACGCGCGGCAGTCTGCTCGATGCCGCACGCGAAGCCGCCATCTCGGGCATCAAACTGCACGCGCTGCCCATTTCGGGTCCACGTCTTCCAGACGCACGCATCCTGTCGCTCACGCCCAATCGCACCCGTTTGTTTGAAGGTGCCAGCCTGAGTTTAAAGGCGGCCTTTGAGAGCACCATCGCAGGCACCGGCACCCTGAAGCTCTACGAAAACGGCATCGAGGTGGAAAAGCGCCCCGTCACGCTCAAGCCCGGCGCTACGCAGGAGATCGTCTTCAGCCGCACTCCATCCACACGCAACACCTTCCAATACCGCGCAGTGCTGGAAGGGATCGCTGGCGACACGCTTCCCGGCAATGACAGCGCGCTCGCCATCGTCGATGTGCGCGGTCGCCTGCGGCTACTCTACATCGAATCCGACGCCGCTGAAGGCCGCTACCTCACACAGGCGATGGAGAAGGAGGGCATCGAGCTCGACATGCGCCAGCCGGGCAATCTCGCGATCACGTTCGAAATGCTCGGCGGCTACGATGGCGTCATTCTCTCAGACGTTCCCGCACACCAGCTTGGCGAGCCGCTCATGAATGCGCTGCGCGACTACGTGGACAAACTCGGCGGCGGCCTGGTCATGCTCGGTGGCCCAGGCTCCTTCGGTGTCGGTGGTTACTATCGTACGCCCATTGAAGAAGTGCTGCCCGTGCGGCTGAAGGCACCGGACGAAGAAGAAAAGCAAAGCGCCGCCGTCGCCATCGTGCTGGATCGCTCCGGCTCCATGGCTGGTGAAAAATTGGAAATGGCCAAAAGCGCCGCCATCGCCACAGCGGAAGTGCTCGGGCACAACGACTCCCTCGGCGTGTGGGCCTTCGACTCGGAGGCGCATGTCGTCGCGCCGATGACGCGGCTGACTTCTACAAACGCAGTGTCCGGTCAGATCGCCGCCATCGCCTCAGGCGGTGGCACCAATCTGCTACCGGCCTTTCAGCTCGGGCGCGAGGCCCTGCTGCGCACGAAGGCCCGCGTGAAGCACATGATCATCCTCACCGATGGCCAGACCGCAGGCTCCGGCTACGAACAGCTCGCCACGCAGTGCCGTGGCGAAGGCCTGACGATTTCCACCGTCGCCATCGGCGAAGGCTCGCACGTGGCGCTGCTTCAGGCCATCGCCTCCAGCGGCGGCGGTCAGTCCTATTCGACGATGGATGCCAGCAGCATCACGCGCATCTTCACGCAGGACACCCTCATGCACACCGGCCGCATGATTCGTGAAGAGCCCTTCACGCCTGAGCTGAAGGAAAAAGCCCCCATCCTCGCCGGCTTTGAAAAGTGGGACTCGCCCGAGCTACTCGGCTACGTGAAAACCACCCGCCGCACTTCGGCGCAGGTGCCGCTCGTCACTGAAACGGGAGATCCCCTGCTCGCGCACTGGCGCTTCGGTCTTGGCAAAGCCACCGCCTTCACTTCGGATGCGAAAAGCCGCTGGGCCTCGCTCTGGATCGCACGCTGGCCCGACTACGGTCGTTTCTGGTCCCAGGTGCTGCGTGAAACCGCACGCGCTCCGCAGGGCCGCCTCATGGATCTCTCCGCACGCATGCAGGGAGACGACGCCCGCATCAGCGTCGATCTCCTCGCAGATGCGGGCACGCGCGCCAACAACGCCACCATCTCCGCAGAAGTATTCCATGTAGCCGCAGATGACCTTGGCGCGCCGATGCAAGCCGTGCAAAAACTCAACCTGCGGCAGGATGCACCCGGCAGCTATGCGGCGGACTTCAAACCCACCCAGGCCGGCGTGTATCTCATCCGCGCCCAGTTCGGTGCGGAGATGGTCACCACCGGCCTCATTCACAATCCCTCCACCGAAGCCAGTCTCGGCACCGTGAACGAAGAGCTGCTGAGAGAAGCCGCGCGCATCACCGGCGGCGATTACCTCACCGATGCCAAACGCCTGCCCAATCTCGATACCACCAAGGCGATCCAATACGAGGAACTCTGGCCTTCATTGCTGCTCGCACTTCTCATGATCTTCCTCATCGACACCGCCATCCGCCGCTGGGAGCACGTCGTGGGTTTGTGGCAACTCGTGCCGCAGCGCAAGGCGGCGTGATACAGCAGCCATCTCGCTCCGCGAGATGAGTCCAAGCGCCTGCAAAGTACTCGTGAGCTTTAGCTCACTCTGGAAGGCGCGGAGTTTCCCAGAGTGAGCTAAAGCTCACGAGTACTTTCCTCCAGAAGCGGCTCCACCCGCTCCCGAATCAACGCCACGAGCTCCGGATTCATAAACTCAAAATCGTCCGGGATGTCGAGCACGTCGATGTGCAACTCGCGCACGATCTCAGGAAACTGCTCCCGCAGACGCTGCTTGTGCTCATGTTCCATCACCATCACACGATCCGCCCACAGCAGCAGCTTCTCCGAAACCCGGCAGCGTGCGGAAGCGCTGGTGCCAGCACTGCGCACTTCCACACGCGGATCGTTTTGATACACCTTCTCCGCCGTCGGACTGCGCCATTGGTTGCGGGAGCAGAGGAAAAGAAGGCGCATCATGAGTCCATCTTGTGATTTAGGATCCATTCAGCGAGCTCACGGACGTATTTTCGCCGGTCATTCAACAACAATGTGGCCGCACCGAAGAAACGCGGTGCATCAAGACAAAGACCCAAGTTTAACTGATCACGGAACTGCTCGGCAACCTCTCCTTGCGCCAATCGAGCCAAAATGCATGACGTCAATCGCTGCCGCTGCGCATCGGTTAGACCGCAGTGTTTGAAGCGCCGCGCCATCATTGCCCTCGCCCGATTGTGCCAGAGACCTTGGGTCGTTGCCTCGAAAAAGCTCACACATGACTCAATGCCTGCCGCATCACCTTTCAAAAGCTGGTCTGCCATCCGATGCAGATCAGCTTTCGTCAGAGACTCGAAGGACTCGATCATGTGAAGATGTTACTTCTTCACCAGCAAGCTATTCCCCGTCATCTCTGCCGAAGGCTTCACACCGAGCATATCCAGCAGCGTCGGTGCGATGTCCGCGAGCTTGCCGTCGGCGACGGTGTAGCTGTTGGCATCGGCGGCGACGTAGATGCCATGGACGAGATTCGTCGTGTGCGCGGTGTTGGGGCTGCCATCCGGATTGCGCATCGTCTCGCAGTTGCCGTGGTCGGCGGTGATGAAGAGCTTGCCGCCGAGTTCGAGGACTTTTTGAACGATGAGGCGCACGCCGAGATCGATGGTCTCACAGGCGTGGATGCCCGCTTCGACAACGCCAGTGTGGCCGACCATGTCGGGGTTGGCGTAGTTCATGATGACGAGGTCGTAGCTTTCCAGACGGTGCATCACTTCAAACGTAAGATCCGGCGCGCTCATCTGCGGCTTCTTGTCGTAGGTGGGCACCTCCTTCGGGCTGATGGCGAGGTAGCGGTCTTCGCCGGGATTCGGCTCTTCCACGCCGCTGTTGAAGAAGAAGGTCACATGCGGATATTTTTCCGTCTCCGCAGCACGCAGCTGGGTCAATCCAGCAGCGGCCACCACCTGGCCGAGGTTGTTGCTCAGGCTTTCAGGGCCAAAGATCACACGGGCACCGAGGGCGGTGTAAGTGGCGTCGTATTCGGTGAGGGTGTAGTAGCCGGTCTTCGGAGTGACTTCGCGGTCGAAGCCATTGAAGTCCGCTTTCAGGAAAGCCTCACTGAGCTGGCGTGCGCGGTCGGCGCGGAAGTTGAACCACAGAATCACATCGCCATCGCGAATGCGCTGCTCGTTGGCATTGGAGAAAATCATGGGCTGCATGAACTCATCCCCACGCGGATCTTGCGGGTACGCGCCCTGCACGGCGGCGCTAGGCAGATCGGTGCGGACTTCGCCACGGCCAAGGACGATGGCGTCCCAGGCGAGCTTGTTGCGCTCCCAGCGCTTGTCGCGGTCCATGGCGTAGTAGCGGCCAATGACGGTGGCGATTTTGGCTCCGCTCGGCGCGAGGTCTTTTTCCAGCTTGGCCATGTAGGCGGCACCACCCGTCGGGGAGGTGTCGCGACCATCGGTGATCGCATGCACCATCAAATCGCTCACGCCTGCAGCCTTCGCGGCATTGCAAAGTGCGGCCAGGTGATCCTGATGCGAGTGCACACCGCCATCGCTGATGAGGCCCAGGAAGTGGAGACGCTTGCCCTTGGCTTTCTCAAAGGCCTCGACGAGCACCGGCATGGAAGCCAGTTCGCCATCGCGGATGCATTTGTTGATGCGGGTGAGGTCCTGATACACCACGCGGCCCGCGCCGAGATTGAGGTGCCCCACTTCGCTGTTGCCCATCTGGCCATCCGGCAGGCCCACGTCCTCGCCGCTGGCGCTGACGGTGCCGCGCGGATAGGTCTCATACAGGTGGTCATGAAAGGGGGTGCGGGCCAGCAGGGTGGCATCGCCATTGGCTACGGCTTGAGCTTTGCCGCCGGGGTTGATGCCCCAGCCGTCACGGATAATCAGAACAACAGGTTTTTTGGTCATAGCTACTGGGTCAATGGGTCAAAGCGGCGGCTCCGTCAAGCGCGGGGTCAAGGCGGCGAGGCCAGGAAAGGCTGGAATCACCCTTTTGACCAGCTTAAGCATTTCTTGGCAAATCCTAACCACCCCCGGGGCCGACTCGTCAGATCGTTTGCGCTCCGGGCCGACTCAGGCTATAAAAGCTCGCCTTTCTCCGTTACTGCCGTCATTCCTGCCATGACTTCCGGATTGTCTTCCCACCTCCCCAAGGCCCTCGTCGCCACCTTTGCTCTTGCCCTGGCATCAGCCTCGTGCGGCGTGGCGCATGCAGAAGATGCAAAGCCGGGCTTTTTCAAAAAGCTCTTCGGCGGTGGAAGCAAGACCGAGACCCCGCCTCCTGCGCCAGAGCCTGAGAAAAAGCCGGCCACCAAGCCGAAACCAGAGCCGGAAAAGACCGCCACCAAGAAGCCTGCGAGCAGCAAACCGCCACGGGTCATCATCACCACGACCGGCGGCAAGAAAGTGGAGATCGGCAAAAAATCCGCTCCTGCCAAGACCGTTGCGAAAACAGAGACTCCCAAGCCTGCGCCAAAAGAGGAGCCCATCAAGGATGTAACGAAATCTTCCGCCTCGAAGGACAACGAAGCCCCCATGAAGGGCGAGTTCAAAGAAGACGATGACGACAAAACCGTCAGCACGGAGAAATCCAAAGCTGTGGAAGTCCTTCCTGCCAATGGCGGCTGGGAGATCGTGAAGATCGGCGGACGCGACTACGTGACAGCGGAGAGCATCCGTAATTTCTACAACCCCGTCTATGGCTTCACCACCTTTCGCATTCAGGGCACGCACTTCTGGCTCGGCTCCTCCAAGCTCATCCTGAAGGCTCAGATCGGCTCCCAGGAGATGCTGATCAACAACATCAAGTTCATCCTCAGCTTCCCGGTGGTGGAGTACAACGGCAAGGTGCTCTTCTCGCGCCTTGATCTGTGCAAGCTCATCGACCCCGTCCTCTATCCCAGCCACATTCAGAACGCTGAGTTCTTCGACACCGTCGTGGTCGATGCCGGCCATGGCGGCCATGACGCCGGTGCCCGTGGCATTTATGGCTACGAGAAAGACTTCGCCCTGAAGATGGCCATGTCCGTGCGCGCAGCCCTGATGCAGCGCGGCTTCAAGGTCATCCTCACACGTGCGACGGACACCTTCATCACCCTCGGCGGACGCGTGGCCATCGCCAATCAGACCCCGAAGAGCATCTTCCTCAGCTTTCACTTCAATTCCGGCGGCGCTGCTGCCACCGGCATTGAAACCTGGGCGCTCACGCCTCAGAGCGCTGCAGCCACCATCAGCCGTGGGGGTGGTTACAACGTCAACGGCGTCACCGGCAACAAGCAGGACTCCGCCAACATCGCCCTCGCCACCGCCGTGCATGCCAGCGTCATCAGCCGCTTCAAGTTCGTCGATCGTGGCATCAAGCGTGCCCAGTGGAGCGTGCTCACCGGCTGCAAGCGTCCCGGCATCCTGTTTGAAGGTGGCTTCGTCACCAACGGTGCGGAATGCCAGCTCGTCGCCTCTGAAACGTATCGCCAGCAGGTGTCAGCCGCCATCGGCGACGCCGTGCTGAACTATCGCAAGGCGCTCGAATCGGCGATGGCCAAGCGTTGAGGCAGAAGGTTAATCCTTCAAACTTTCGGTAGTTTCTCCCGCAATAGCGAGGTCAATTCCGTGGTCTCTGCCAGTGTGAACTCAGCAGCCACCTTCGGCTCATGATGGCTCAAAATGCGCACCGTGCGCGGCACGCCTGCATTGATGGCCATCTGGATGTCTCGATCATGATCTCCCACCAGCCAGCTTCGCGTCAAATCGAGACCATGATCATCACGTGCGCGAAAGATCATCTCCGCACTCGGCTTGCGGCAGGTGCAGGTGCCCGAGAGATGAGTGCAGGCATAGATGCCATCCAGCGCCGCCCCATGCTGCGCCAGTTCGCCTTGCATGCGACTATGAAGATCGTCGAGTACCTCCTGCGTCATCAGCCCTTTGCCCACGCCCTGCTGGCTCGTCACCAGGATCGTCGCATACCCACGTTCATGACACAGCGCCAAAGCCTCGACGGTGCCCGGCGCAAACTGAAAATCCTCCCAGCGCAGCACATAGCCGTCCCCCGGAGAGACATTGACGACACCATCACGGTCAAAAAATACGGCAGGACGAAGAAGCGAATCAGTGGGCATGCGTTCGCACGCATAGCCGCGCTGTACGAACAAGGAAACTGCTCTTTGCTGCAGCAGCAAAGAGCAGCAGCCCGCATTTTACTCCTGCACCGCATCCGGCCAAACAGGGAACCCGTGGAAGCAGACGTTGTCACCCATGGGACGAACGGTGATGTTGTGCAGCTCGATCGAGGCGGGCAAAGCAGGGCCGGCCAGGGATGGACGCCCACCGCCACAGAAGCGCGGAGCGATGTACCAATAGACCTCATCCACCAACTGGTCGCGGAAGGCCTGGCCGAGGATGATGCCACCGCCCTCGATGAGCACGGAAAGCACCCCTTGTTTACCGAGGAGGGCCAGGGCCTCAGGCAGATCCTTGCCATGCATGATGACGGTGCGGTCCTTGAACGCGTCCGTGAAGATTTGGGAATGCGGTGGAAGATCGCCGCTGCGCGTGAGGACGACACGCAAAGGCTGCAGCTTGCCGCTGCCCGCGCTGCCATCGCGCAGAGTGAGCTGGGGGTTGTCTTTGCGGATCGTCTCGGCACCGACAAGAATGGCGTCCACCCGCATGCGCAGCCTCCGGCCATGGGCGCGAGCGGCGTCGTTGGTGATCAGTGAGCTCTCCCCCGCTGGGCGCGTGATGCGGCCATCCAGACTCTGGCCAGCCTTGGCAATGACGTAGGGGATGCCTGTCGTAATCCATTTGGCAAAAGGGCGGATGATCGCCCGGCATTCTTTCTCCAGCACCCCGGCGGTAACCTCGATGCCAGCGAGCAGGAGAATGTTGCGAGCTTGCTCGCAGTGGCTGGGATTGGGATCATGCGCACCGAAGACCACGCGCTTGATGCCAGCGGCTTTGATCGCCTCGGTGCAGGGCGGTGTTTTGCCCTGCGTGCAGCAGGGTTCGAGTGTGACGTAGATCGTGGAACCGCGCAGCAGCTTGGGGTTTAACTTTTGCGCATCGCGGATGGCCTCCACCTCGGCATGCGGCTCGCCCGCCTTGTGGTGGTAGCCGCGCCCGATGACTTTTTCCTGGGCGACAATGACAGCACCCACAGGTGGATTGGGACTGGTGAGACCGATGCCAAGCTGGGCCTGGTCCAGGGCGAGGTGCATCCAATGCTGGTCGGGCGTTTCTTTATGAGCGATGGGCGGCGGCATGCAGGGTCCGCATGATAGGCGATGAAACGCACCTGAGAAGCAATAAGAGTGTCACACAAAGGGGATCGCCCCAGTGTCTGAAGTTTTTTGTACTCGCTGTCACGAACGCGCTGGCGTTAGTTTCCTACCGCCGATGAAACTCTCCGAAAAAGCACTGCTGTATCGCGAACTGGCCAAGCTGGTGGGGGCAAACTTTCATCTGGACCGCTCGCTGGAACTCCTGCTCAAGCAGCAGCCGTCCCATGCACGCCGCGCCTGGCTGCAGGGCCTGCAGCACGGCCTCAAGGAAGGCAAGAGTGTCGCCGCCTCCATCACCGAACATTGCGGTGCCTTTTCAGATGCCCTTGAGTGTGCGCTGATCGATGCCGGAGAGCGCAGCGGACGCCTGGGAGATGCCTTCAGCCATCTGTCGCGCTACTTTGAAGCCTGGAACATGGCGGTGAAGCAGGCCATCGGGGCGATGATTTATCCGCTGGTGCTCGCACATCTGGGCATCGTGCTGCCAGAGCTGCCGACCCTGGTCACGTCAAGCATGGAAGAGAAACCCTACTCGCTGGGGGGCATCTTCATGCCGCTGGCCATTCTCTGGCTGATCCTGCTGTCCCTCTTCCTGATCTGGCGCTGGCTTTCGCGGCTGGGGGCGGAATCCGCAGCCGTGGATCGCGGGCTAGGCTACCTCCCGCTGATCGGCAGTGTGCGCCGACACTGGGCGCTGGCACGCTTTTCCCAGGTATTTCACGCCTGCCTGCTGGCCTCCATGCGGATCACGGAGTCCATGCAGCTCGCGGGCAGCGCCTCCCACAGCGGCCTGCTGCGCCATGCCGCGAAGGATGCCGCCCAACGCATCGCAGCAGGTGAAACGATCGCCGGAGCCATGGCGGACGTGCATGGCTTCCCCATGGCCTTCGTGCATGGCATCGCCACGGCTGAAGAAGCAGGAACCCTGGATCACGAAATGAACCGCTGGGCCGCTACGGAGACCATCGAGGCAGGAGATGCCGTGCAACGTGCCGCGCAGTGGCTGCCAAAAATAGCCTATGCAGTCGTCGTCATGTATGTGGCCTACCGCATCATCGCCATGATGAGCGGGTTTTACAGCGGCATGCAGCAGCAGCTCGACAGCATGTGAGGCAAAACAAGGCTTCTGGCGGCAATATTCACTCCTTAAGGACGAAAAGTGCTTTACGGCCTTCATTAAATGCGCTTTCTGTTCGCCCGAACAGCTTTTATTCCACACTGAACACCCACGATTATGGCCAGAGCACCCAAAGAAACTTCCGAAACTTCCGCAGCCAAACCCGACAAGCTCGCTGAAGCACGCGGCCGCAATCTCGATCTGGCCATCCAGCAGATTCAAAAAGACTACGGTGAAGGCGCCATCCTCCGCATGGGCGGCGAAGGCGTGAAGTCTGACATCACCGTCATCCCCACCGGCAACCTGCTCATCGACCAAGCGCTCGGCACCGGCGGCTTCCCGCGTGGTCGCGTGGTGGAAATCTACGGCCCGGAATCCTCCGGTAAAACCACCCTCACCCTCACCGTCATCGCCCAGGCGCAGAAAACCGGCGGTTTGGCAGCATTCATTGACGTGGAGCATGCACTCGATCCCGCCTATGCCCGCCGCCTTGGCGTCAAGATGGACGAGTTGCTCGTCTCGCAGCCTAGCTCTGGTGAAGAAGCCCTGCGCATCTGCGAAACACTCGTCCGCTCCAACGCTCTCGACGTCATCGTCATCGACTCCGTCGCCGCGCTCGTCACCCGCCAGGAACTCGAAGGCGAAATCGGCGACTCCACCGTGGGTGCTCAGGCCCGCCTCATGAGCGCTGCTCTCCGCAAGCTGACCGCCATCATCGCCAAGGCCCGCACTTGCTGCATCTTCACCAACCAGATTCGTGAAAAGATCGGCGTCATGTTCGGCAATCCCGAAACAACCCCCGGTGGCAAGGCCCTCAAATTCTACGCCAGCGTACGCGTGGACATCCGCCGCATCGGTGCCATCAAGACCACCGACGGCACCGTCACCGGCAACCGTACCAAGGTCAAAGTGGTGAAGAACAAGCTCGCTCCTCCTTACACCGAGGCTGAGTTCGACATCATGTACAACGAGGGCATCTCCAATGTCGGCTCGCTGCTCGATCTCGCCATGGACTACGAAATCCTGCAAAAGCGTGGCTCATGGATCAGCTACAAAGGTACCCAGCTTGCCCAGGGCCGCGATGCCGCCAAGGAAGTCCTCCGCAACGACGCCACCGTGTATGCTGAGATCGAAGCCGCTGTGAAGGCCAAGCAAGCCGAAAAATCCGCCGGCTCAGAGAAAGGCTCTTCCAAAAGTTCCGCTCCAGCCAGTGAAGAAGAATAACCAGGACCAGGCGTGGGGCGGGCAGCACCGCCCTACGCTAGCGGCCTTCGTTGTTTGACTTTTCTTGCCCCTTGCGCCTCTTTTCGTGGTCACTCCGCGAATCGTATGGCTAAACACGGCCAGAAAAATCAGGAACCCTCCGCATTCGAGAAACAATCGGTCTGCGGTGGCAGGCAAGCTGTTGTCGATCTCTGCGAAATCACCACCTGCGGACTCGTGTTTTGGTCACGCCAGCGTTTCGATCTGGGAGCCGAACTTCAGGTGCGCATCAAACGCACCACGCTGACGCCCGCCATGCTCGCCATGACCACCTCAAATTCCAGGTGGGTCATGCTGAAATGCCTCGTGGCCACCTGCCCGCCGCAGCGGCGTGAGGACGGTTCCTTCGGCTTCAAAGTCTCCCTTCTCGTGGTGCAGGCAGCGGACGAACGCACTGCCGCCCCCAAGCTCCGCTCCAAGATGCGCTGGTTTGCACCGCGGCTTCCTGGTCTCCAGCGCTTTGGATTGAATTGACGCGGACTCCAACGCACATCCTGCGAGGCGGTAGAAGAGAGCCCCGCGACTGCCCGCATCCCCGTCCCTTTAATTCTTCGCGGCGATGGCGGCGCGGTAGTTGGCATGGGCGCGGAAGTATTCGGACTGGGCTTCGACCTCAAGGACTTGGGCGTCAAAGCTGGCCTGCTCGCGGATCTGGAGGGCGAGGAGGTCAGTGGCACCTTGCTTAAGGCGCTCGGCTTCGGCGTTGGCGAGCTGCTGGGCGAGGTCCACATTCCGGCGTGTTTGCCGCAGCACTTCATGCGCGGCGAGGAGCGCGCTATGGGCGTCGCGCACGTCGGCGGTGATGCGCTGGCGGGCAAAGAGCATCTCCTGGTTCAGGCGCTCGATCTGCGCGTCAGCCACTTCCAAGCGGCCTTTGGCCTCGCGGCGCTGAATGGGGAGCTTGAACTCGATCTTGCCCTCGACTTCCGTGCGTTCGACGTCGCGCGGGGCTCTGCCGTTCATGCCCTGCGCGGCCTGCACGCCGAGCTCCAGGCTGGGCAGGAGATTGTTCTTGGCGAGGCGGCGGTCGATGTCGGTTTTCTCCAGCGTGAGTTCGATGCGGCGCATCTCGGGGCGGAAGATGAGGGCCTTGGCGATGTCCACCGTGAGCTGGGATTCACTCGGGTTGGCGTGATTGGGGAAAGCGGAGGGAAGGCGCGTTCGCGGGGCGAGGATGGGCTCGGCGGTGCGGTTGTCGCGGAAAAAGAGGGAAAGCTCAATGGTGGTGGCCTGAAAGCGGCGGGTGGCCTGGACGACGGCAATCTCACGGCTGACGACGAGGCGCTGATTGTCCACCTGCACGATGGGTGCTGAGGCACCGTTTTTCACCTGCTGGGCAATGGCGGAGTCGCGTTCCTTGGCCACTCGAAGGAGTTCTTCGGTGAGGGAGAGGCGCTGCCCTGAGGCCAGCCAACCATAATATGAAATGGTAGCCGCACGAATGAAGTCCAGGAACTGCCGAAAGATGATGGGGTCCGCCAACTCTTGGTCGATCTCCGCCTGCCAGAGGGTGGCGCGGCGGCGGTCAATGGTGCCGTCCCGCAGCAGAGGAATGCGGAAGCCAAGGACGCCTTCTCCATCCGAGCTGGTGCGCTCCTTGTTGTAATTTGGCAGGAAGCCGCTGCTGAGACGATAGCCTCCGTAAACGCTGCCGCCCCAGTTGGAGAGCGGCTGCTCCAGGGTGGTGTAGGCAGTCTTGCCGTCGTAGTACCCGGCGGGGGCAAACGCGCTGCCAGCATTGAGGTTCAGGTCAAAGGCACCCAGCGCCTGGCGGGCGCGGCCATTGGCGATGTCCTGCTCAATCATCGCCGCTAGGTAGGGCGGGTACTGGGTCTGCACGCTTTGCAGCACCTCGGTGAGCATCAGCGGGCCGATTTTTTCCTCCGGCGCGGCCTCTAGGCCAGCGAAGGGCAGCATCAGCGCCATCATGGCGGCGCGGGAGCGCTTCCCGCGCTGCGCTGTGTGCCTCGTGGCTTTCAGCTTCTGTGTCGATTGAAAAATCATTTCTTGGTGGGGTCGAGTTTGCCGTCGGCATTGGAGTTCACAGCGGGGAAACCATTGATCTGCCGCCACAGTTCAAACCAGAGCGGCACCTCATCAAGGAGGAACCACGCATTGGCACGGGTGCCCTGGCGCAGCCAGCGGTCGCGGTCCGGCCAGCCGACGGTCACCTTTCCGTGGCCGTCGCCACGGTCCAGGACATCATCTGCCGGGCCGATGAGCACACGGAATTGCCCCTGACCGTTGTCGCTTGCATCGATAAACACGACCTCGCCGCCAAAGGTGCCGATGGCGAGCTGTGGCCAACCGATGGCCTGAATGGCAGGCCAGCCCTCAAACGCCAGGCGCACGGGGCTGCCGGGAGTGATGACGCCGTTCTCCTCTTTTCGCACATGCACCAGCGGCATGTCATTGCCATCCACCCACACCTCGACGTTACGGCTGTCGCTCTCGGGAATGATGACACAGATGAGCGATCCGGGTCGCAGGTAGGTGCCGTCTGTGACGGCGACCTGGAGCACGACACCATCGCGCGGAGCCTCGACGACCTGGCGGAGGTTTTGATTGATCTGCACATCGATGACGGAGAGATCGCGCTCAGCCGTGGCGACTTCTCCGAGGGCGCTGCCTTTGGAGGCGTGAATGGAGGCGATGAGGGCATCCATATCATTGCCGGTGCGCTTGAGAGCAGCCTCGGCAGACTTGAGGTCGGCACTTGTCGCGTCACGCTGCAGCGTGGCCAGTTCCATGCTGCGCTGGGATTCGAGCTGCTTGCTGAAGAGCTCCTGCGTGCGGGTGTGATTGAGCTGCGCGGTTTCTGCGGCGATCTTCGCGCCGGCGACGCGCTGATGCGCGCCATCAATGGCCTGCGCCTTGGCCAGCTCCTGCTGCGTGATCTGCGCGGTGAGCGACTCCACGCGCCCCTGGGCAAAGTCACGCCGGCTCTCGATGGCCTCGCGCTGCGCCCTGAGGTTGTTGATCAAGTTGGGGTCGTTGTCCTGGATCTCGATGATGAGCTCTCCTTTCTTCACGCGCTGTCCTTCCGTGACGTGGAGATTGCGCACGCGGCCGGAGACCTGAGCCTCCACATTCACGCGGCGGTCCAGCGGATTGAAGGCGATGACGCGGCCTGTGCCGGCGACGAACTGGCGCCAGGGTAAAAACAGGAGGGCGAACAGCAACACAGCAAAGCCCATGAACAGGAGGCGGCTAAAGATGCGTGTGAAGCGTGCTGGGCTGGCGATGCTCAGCGCGGGCAGCGGAGGTGCCGTGGAGAAGGAATCGGAAAGAGAGGGAGAATGCATGGAGGCAGGCAATTGAGTCGTCGTCATGGCATCAGGCGGCGGAGGTTTGCGAGGTGGTGCCATCGCTCAGGCGGCAGGGGGCGAGCTCGATGATCTGATCGCACCGGGCGATGACCTGGGAGTCACGTGTGGTGACGACCACGGTCCAGGGCTGTGACTTGTCCAGGATGGCGTCGGAGAGCTGGGCAAAGGAGGCGTCGTCCATGTTGTCGAGCAATTCGTCAATGAGAAGCAGACGGGGGCGCTGCACGAGCGCACGGGCAAAAAGGAGCCGCATGCGCTGATTGCCGGAGAGGGGAGCACCGCCGATCTTCAGCCGCAGATTCAGGCCCTCGGGACGTGCGAGGACTTCGTCCAGCAGGCCCACTTGCTTGAGCGCCAGACGGATTTCATCCATGCCGATGTCGCTGCGGCCGAGGCGGAGATTTTCCACCACCGTGGCATCCATGATCTCGTCCCGGCGCAGGAACTGGGTGCTCTCGCGCAGGGCTTCGAGGTCCCAGCTGCGCAGGTCCAAGCCGTCAACCGTGATAAAGCCGCTGGTGGGCTGGCGCAGGCCAAAGAGGATGTCCAGCAGGGAGCTGGCACCCGCGCCATGCGGCCCTACGATGGCAACGCTGGAACCTGCGGGGATGCTGAAGCTGCGCCCACTGAAAAGAGGCATGTTGGGGTGATGTGCAAAGGACATCTGGCTGGCCACCACCTCTGAACCGCTGCCGCTGAGCTTGGGCTTTTCTCCGCCCTCGCGCTCAGTTTCGAGATCGAAGATGTGGCCGAGCTTGTCCATGGCGGCCATGGCGTCATACCAGGCTTCGAGTTTTTTGCCGAGCTTGGAAAGCGAGGAGACGATGCCGCTCATGACAATCTCGCTGGCAACGAGCTGGCCCAGGGTGATCTGCTGGCTGATGACGAGATAGCCGCCCACCACCAGCAGCGCCGCCGAGGCCACCACCTGAAGCGAGAGGAGGGCGGTGATCTGCCGCATCAGCACGCGAAAGTGCTTGCTGCGCGCCATGACGTAGCTGGCACTCAGTTCATTGGCACGCTCATAGGCCATGCGGCTGCCTCCGGGCCCTTTGAAGAGAAAGGGGAAATGCGCGATTTCCTCAAACCAGCTCACCATGTCGTATTTCATCCGCGACTCCTGGATGCTGGTGTCCACCGCTCCTCGACCGAGAAGCCAGAGGCTGAGAACAATGAGGATAAGCAGCACGGCGGCAAAAAGCAGGAGCAGAGGATGGTACAAGGAGAGCAGTATCATGCCGATGAGTCCGCCAAAGACGAGGTTCACACCATCCAGCAGCAGCAGAGCGGTGGCCTTCTGCGCGGTGACCACATCCAGAAAGCGGTTCACCATCTCCGGCGCGTGCACCTCATCATGCACCTGCGCCTTCACCCGCGGTAGGCGGTAGGCCAGGTCTGAGGCGGCACGCACAAAGATGCGGCGCTGAATCATGTCTGACACATAGAGTTGAAAACCCGTGACGACTGCCTGCAGCCCCAGGCAGCCAAACAGCGCCAGTGATATGATCACCAATGCCTGCACATAGGGGCGTGACTGCCCACCGAAGGCCAGATTGCTCACGATGGCATCCACCGCCAGCGGCACCGCGAGGTAGAGCAGCGCCGAAATCACTGAAAACATCAGCAGCGTGCGCACCTCCCGCTTCTCGGCCAGCAGAAGGCCGATGAAACGACGCGCCGGACTGACGCCGTCATGGTCATGATGAGCGTCGTGACCAGGCTTTGGCGCATCGCTCAGCCCCTCCGCCCCCTGGTCAAGGTGCACGATGCCCGCCTCCACCACGGCATGCACACTCTCCACTCCCACGAGGGCTGCCAGTTCCTGTCGCGTCACTGTGACCCTGAGGTCCGGGTGCTCCCCATCCGCCATGCGGAGTCGAAACCATCCGGCGAAAGTGATGACCAGCCAGCGGCTCTCCACGCTGCTCCAGATGACCACGGGAGAATCCGCATGTGCATGCCAAACGACCTCGCTCAGGGGCAGGCGGACAGGAGACACCTGCATGCGTACGCCCGCTGCGGCTGCGCTGAGCTGTGCCAGGGGATCATTGGGCACCTGCATGGCATGGTGAACGGCCTGACGTGCACGCTCGTGATCCAGATCACTGCCGAGGATGGCAGCCAGCTGCATCAGAGTCATGGAAGAAAGAGAGGCTGGGGGGGCGGATATCGGTGTCAAAATTGGGGGATTAGTTGCGTCGGTTACGACTAGTTAGCACAGTTGGATACAACCTGGTGAGTCCAAAAAAGAGCCGTGAATGTAAGACTGGGAACGACAAGAAAAACAGCATAAAGAAATGAGAAGTTCAACCGTAAAGGGTCAGCCCATCGCATTTACGCCCCGCCTTTCATGCCTAGCTTTGCCGAGAGAAACCACCCCTTCGCTCGCACCAACCAATCGCCGCACCGTGAGAGTTTTCATCATACCTTCTAGGCAAACTCAATTCCAAAAAAGTCCAGCATGACTCTGCGATAAACTTGGCGCTTGAATTTCGGCACCCAGTCCATCTGAAACTCCGACGGCTTGATCCATTTGAACCCCGCGAACTCGCGATGCGTCGCATCCAGATTGAAGTCGGTGTCCGCACCGGTAAAACGGCACAAAAAGTAGGACTGTTCCTGGCCGCCGTAGATGCCGTACTTCAGCCGGCCCTTTGAAAACGAATACCTGTAGCCGTCCCGCCGCTGGAGGATCAGCAGCATCTCACGCCTCACACCAATCTCCTCCTCCAGTTCGCGAAACAGCGCCGTTTCCGCATCCTCGCCTTCATCAATGCCACCTTGGGGAAACTGCCAGGCGCCTTTGATGTTGATACGCTCCGCCACAAAGATGTCGCCGTTCTCCCGCTGCAAGATTGCAGCAACATTCGGCCGATAAACGATGGCTTCAGCGGGGATCATAAACCAGATGGATGGCGCATGGTGTAGCCTTTCGAGGGCCGCGAGCGGCTGCTCCAGCGTGGCCCAGAGCTGTCCGCATCACTGTAGCCTGTATCAAGCCGCAGTCCGGCCACCTCCATAAAGACGTGCCCCTTGCGAGCATAGACCGTGATCCACTTGCCGCGACCGCTGCTCCCGTAACCCCGGAAGGCTCCGGATGTCGTCGGCGCATTGAGCTTGCCTGCGGCGTGCAGCACATACGAAGTCGTGCCTGAGCAGTCATAGCCGCTGTCTTCAAAGTGAGCATGCCCACCGCCACGGCGATAGGGCATGGTGCAGATGCGATTCCCCGCAGAGATCGCCCGCAGCACCGCCGCCGGTGCATTGGCAGGCGGCACGGCCCTGCCGCCGATGATGACCGCCGTTTTGCCCGGGGCATACTTATACTCCCAGCGCGCTCCAGCGCTGGAGCCGCACTGGCACAGCAGGACGCATAGGGGCAAAGGTATTAAATGTAAAAGAAAGCGCATCATCCATGCCATCGTAATCAGGCCAGTCGAAATGACAAGGCATGCAACACTGCCTTGCCTTGTTTTCAAAAACCCGCCAGAATCCGCCCCACATGATCAAAAAACTCGCCGCCCCCTTGATGCTGGCCGCCGCTGCCTGCGTCGTGGCCTTTTCCGCGCCCGCCCCAAAGCACAAGATTCTCTTCTTCTCCAAGTCCAGCGGCTTCGAGCACAGCGTCATCTCCTGGAAGAACGGCCAGCCCAGCTATGCCGAAAAGGTGCTGCAGGAACTCGGTGCCAAGAACGGCTGGGAGTTCGAATTTTCCAAAGACGGCTCCAAATTCAGCAAGGACTACCTGGCGCAGTTTGACGCGGTCTTCTTCTACACCACAGGGGATCTCTGTAGCGAAGGCACCGACAAGCAGCCGCCCATGACCAAGGAAGGCAAGCAGGCCCTCTTCGACTACGTCAAAAGCGGCAAGGGCTTCATCGGCACGCATTCCGCCAGCGACACCTTCCACACCGACAACGAATCCCAGAAAGGCCCTGAGCGTTACCTGAACCACGGCGACAAAGCGGACGCCTACGTCCGCTTCCTCGGTGCCGAGTTCATCAAGCATGGCAAGCAGCAGGACGCCAAAAACACCGTCACCGACGCCAAATTCCCGGGCTTCGAAAAAGTCGGCGCGACCTACGGCTTCATGGAAGAGTGGTACTCGCTCAAGGATTTCAATTCCGACATCCACGTGCTCAGTGTCATCGACGCCCCCGCCATGGAAGGCAAAGAATACGAGCGCCCCGCCTACCCCAGCACCTGGGCACGCAAGGAAGGTGCCGGCCGCGTCTGGTACACCGCCATGGGCCATCGCGAAGACGTCTGGACCAATCCCACCTTCCAGGAAATCCTCATCGGTGGTGTGAAGTGGGCGCTGGGCGATGTCCAGGCCGATGTGCCACCGAACCTCAAGGAAACCGCTCCCGGAGCGATGACCAATCCCCCCTACGTCGCCCCACCGCCACCAAAGCCTGCAAAGACCGAAGCCGCCAAAAAGTAGTCCAGTTGCGCCGCAACTGGTCCCCTCCCCTTTCTCTACAATCCTCGCCTCCAGTTGCAGCGCAACTGGACAACTTTCACAGACCATGCCCAAGCCCGTTCAAATCCTCATCTGGATCGCCATCTCCCTTCTCGGAGCAGGCTCCGTCGCATTCTCCGCACTGCACAAAGGTGAAACCATCAATGCCCTGTGGCTTGTCGTGGCCGGTTTGTGTTCGTTCGCGGTCGCCTACCGCTTTTACAGCAAGTGGCTCATCACCAAGGTACTCGTGCTCGACAAACATCGCGCCCCGCCATCGGTCACACACAAGGACGGCAAGGACTTCGTGCCGACCAACAAGTGGGTCGTCTTCGGCCATCACTTCGCCGCCATCGCGGGCCCTGGCCCACTCGTCGGCCCCGTGCTTGCAGCCCAGTTTGGTTACCTGCCCGGCATGCTTTGGATCTTGATCGGTGCCACCCTCGGCGGCGGTGTGCACGATGCCATCGTCATGTTTGCCTCCATCCGACGCGGCGGCAAATCCGTGGGCCAGATGCTCAAGGAAGAAGTGAACCCCGTGGTCGGCTTCGTGGCCATGGTCTCCGTCCTGGCCATCATGACCATCCTGCTTGCCGTTCTCGGCCTCGTGGTGGTGAAAGCACTCGCCGAGAGCCCCTGGGGCCTCTTCACCATCGTCATGACCATCCCGCTAGCCTTCATCATGGGCTTTGGTCACACCATCTTTGGCGTCAGCGTACGCAACATCACCATCTTCGGCATCGTCGGCCTGCTCGTCAGCGTCTGGGCAGGCAGCAACCTGAAGGCCTGGGGCATCGAGCACTTCTTTGACTACAAAGGCGAGACCATCGCATGGTCCATCATGATCTATGGCTTCGCCGCCTCCGTGCTGCCGGTGTGGATGCTCCTCGCCCCGCGCGACTACCTGAGCACCTTCATGAAGATCGGCACCGTCGCCGTGCTGGCCATCGTGGTCATCTGGGTCGCTCCAGATTTGCAGATGCCGAAGATTACCAAGTTCGTGGATGGCACCGGCCTCGTCTTCCTTGGCAGCGTGTTCCCCTTCGTCTTCATCACCATCGCCTGCGGTGCCATCTCCGGCTTCCACGCCCTCATCTCCTCCGGCACCACCCCCAAGCTGCTCGACAACGAAGCCGACATCCGCAGCGTGGCTTACGGCGCGATGATCACCGAGATGCTCGTCGCCCTCATGGCCCTCGTGGCCGCCTGCGCGCTGCAGCCCGGCGAATACTTCGCCATCAATGCTGGCATCAATAAGACGATGGCCCCCACCGAAGTCGTCGGTGTCATCTCCAATGCGGGATTCCCCGTCACCGTCGCAGGCATGGACAAACTGGCCGCTGACATCGGCGAGAAGACCATGTTTGGCCGCGTCGGCGGTGCCCCCACCTTTGCCGTTGGCATGGCGCAGATGTTTGCCCGCGCCTTTGGCCCGGCCTGGATGTCCTTCTGGTACCACTTCGCCATCATGTTTGAGGCGCTGTTCATTCTGACCACCATCGACGCCGGTACACGAGTGGGCCGCTTCATCCTGCAGGACTTCCTTGGCGGCATCTGGAAACCCCTCGGCAACACCCGCAGCCTCCCCGCCAACGTCTTCGCCAGCGCCCTGCTCGTCGCTGCTTGGGGTTACTTCCTCTATCAAGGCGTGGTTGATCCCCTTGGCGGCATCAACACTCTCTGGCCGCTCTTCGGCATCGCCAATCAGCTCCTCGCCGTCATCGCCTTCTGCCTCGGCACCACCATCCTCATCAAGATGGGCAAGGCGCGCTACCTCCTCGTCACGGTGATCCCTCTGGTTTTCCTCATGAGCGCCACCTTCGCCGCCGGCTACATCAAGCTCTTCGACCAAGACCCGCGCATGGGCTTCATCGCCGGTGCCAAAATGTATGGCGACAAACTCGCCAAGGGTGGCACTCCCGTCGAAATGAAAACCTGGGCCGCCCAGCAGTTCAATTTCAACATCGACACCGCCGTCACCGCCTTCTTCCTCCTCGCCGTCGCCGTCATTTTCCTCGGCTGCCTCGTCGAATGGATCAAGCTGCTCAGCGGCTCAAAGAAAGTCGTGCTCAATGAAGAGCCGTATGTGGCGCTGCCGGAAGGGGCGTGACATCCTCGTTCCACCATTATCCCCAATCGATATTAAATTTAGGTCAGGGGTGTTCTATTTTTTGCAGAAGAAATGCTTCGCGCTTTCTTGCCATTGAATGATTGCACCCATACAACTCACCACAAACGGAATCGTCTTTGTAGATCACAAATAATCCGTACTGGTAAGCATACTTGTCAGACTCAATAAGGCATTTGATCTTCTTGCGATCTTTTCCGATTACGGAACTGGCAACAGGAGCTTTCTTGCATTCAACCACCAAAAAATTCAATTTTGCTACGCCGTCTTTTCGATTGTGAATGATGATGTCAGGCCGAACCACGACTCCATTGGCTTCTTTCTGAATATCCCCCTTTCGGTTGAATTCAATATCAACGTAAAGGCCGTGTTTTAGTTTTGAGAAACACGATTGAGAAAGAAGTTTTTCTGCGAGTTTATGATTGATGCAAACTTCGTGCAGCTTCCTAGCTACGTAGGTATCCGGCTCCAAAGGAAGACAAAAAAGAGAGCGATCCTCAATATACAACATCTCGAATGCTCTTTTAATTGCCTCGGCAATTTCGAAGACTGGATCAGTCGGAATTTGGGACGGTGTCTCAGACTCTTCACTCATCCAGCGTAATAACGCCTGACGCACGACTTCGTCGGCACCTTGTTTACCCTGAGCCACCTGGCGCTGAATAAATGCTTCAATTGGGCCAGTCAGCGTGAGTTCCATGGTGCAATTGTTTAGGACCACGTGCTCGATGTCAAGCGTCACCGAAGTCTCAACCCGCGTGTTTTTTTGATCGTCAGCCGCCTCAACCTTCGTATGAAGCGCCACATGATTTTCAAAAACGCCCTCCTCTCCGCCGCAGCTCTCGCTCTGGCTGCCGCCTCATCAGCCGCCCCCACCGCCCCTGCTTCCCCTTCCCAAAACTGGCCTGAGTTCCGCGGCCCCGCCGCTCAGGGCCACTCAGACGCCAAGAACCTCCCCCTCACCTGGAGTCCCACCTCGCACATCGCTTGGAAAACACCCGTCGCAGGCATTGGCTGGTCCTCACCCGTGGTGGCAGGGACGCGCATCTTCCTCACCTCCGCCGTCTCTCTCAGCGGCAAGGAAGAGGCCACCGCCGACCGCTCTCTGCGCGTCATCTCGCTGGATGCCAGCAACGGCAAGCCCGTGTGGGACGTGGAGCTCTTCCAGGCGAAATCGCCGCGCGCGCATCGCAAAAACAGCCACGCCAGCCCAACGCCGATCTTTGAAGACGGCAAGCTCTACATCCACTTCGGTCACCTCGGCAGCGCCTGCTTGGACGCCGCAACCGGCAAGACGATCTGGAGCACGCAGGAGTTTGCATACTCGCCCGTGCATGGCAATGGCAGCAGCCCCGTGCTGTTTGAAGACCTCCTCATCTTCAATGCCGATGCCGAAAAAGAACCCAAGGTCATCGCGCTCGAAAAGACCACCGGCAAAATGCGCTGGGCCTTCGCCCGCCAGTCCGAAGCCAAAAAGAAATTCTCCTTCTGCACCCCGCTCATCATCGATGTGAACGGTCAGAAGCAGCTCATCACCCCCGGCAGCGGCGTGGTGAACGCGCTCAACCCCAAGGACGGCACCGAAATCTGGCACTTCAATTACGATCAGGGCTACTCCGTCGTCCCGCGCCCGATTTACTCGCATGGCATGATCTACCTCTCCAGCGGCTACGACAAACCCGTGCTCTACGCCATCAAGGTGGACGCCTCATCCAAGGGCGATGTCACAGCAAGCCACCTCGGCTGGACCATCGACAAAGCCGCCCCTCACAATCCCAGCATGGCCGTCATCGGCGATGAACTCTACTTCGTGGCCGATAACGGCATCCTCACCTGCGCCGACGCCAAGACCGGCACCGTCCACTACTCCGAACGCTGCACCGGCCCCATCTCCGCCTCACTCCTCGCCGCTGACGACAAGCTCTACCTTCAAGACGAAAAAGGCCTCGGCGTCGTCGTGAAGCCCGGCAAGACCTTCAGCATCCTCGCCCAAAACGATCTCGGCGAACACAGCCTCGCTTCTTATGCGGTGATCGACTCAGATCTCTTGATCCGCACCGAGGGGAATCTGTACCGGATCAAGAAGTAATCGAAGAACGCCACGCGGCTGCAAAAAGGCCCGAACGTTATATTGGTGAGCCGCACGCCCACCGACATCTTCCTGCCGTCATACTCGAAGAACTGATCGGCCACCTCATCCTCTTTGCGGTCCGCGTGGTGGATGGCATTCTGGGGGTGTTTGGAGTATTGCGTTCAGGTTCGCAGACGTTGGCGGAAAACTCACGCGTGGGAGAGTCGCCCATGGAAGCCGACTCGCGGCGGTGGTGGGACCGACTCGACAACCGCTGGTTCTGCCTCAGCCTGCTCCTGCTGGGGATCGCGGCGGCGCTCGGGGTGAGTCGGGAGTGGTAGCAGGGTGTGTCGGCGGGTTGACTCTTTTTGGGTACCCTTTCTGGCATTCAGTGCCCAGCAGAGCATTAAACAGCAAACTTTGACGCATCCAACCGGGCGAAACCCAAAATACCACCCAAAAATCGGCATTTTTAAACCCACAATCCACCATCCAAGGCCAATTCACCCCTAAAAAGTCCATTTTCCGATTGTGATTTTCCAATTCGACCCCACTCTAACCCTCTAAATCGCAATTTTCACCCCAACCATCATGAGCCAGCAAAAAATGGACGGCGCGCAGGCGCTCATCAAAACCCTCGCAGACCTCGGCATCGAGTACGTCTTCGGGTACTCCGGTGGCGCAGCCATCCCGATCTTCGACGCGCTGCAAACCGTGAAGACGGACATGAAGTTCATCCTCGTCCGTCACGAGCAGGGTGCCGTTCACATGGCTGACGGTTACGCCCGCGCCACTGGCAAGCCCGCCGTCGTTCTCGTCACCTCCGGCCCCGGCGCTGGCAACACCATCACCGGCCTCATGACCGCGCAGATGGACAGCGTTCCGATGATCGTCCTCTGCGGTCAGACCGTCAGCTGGATGCTTGGCAAGGACGCCTTCCAGGAGGCCGACATCTTCAACATCACGGCCCCAGTCGTGAAGCACAACTACCTGATCAAGAGCTCCAATTCCTTGCCACGCATCGCCAAGGAGGCCTACCACATCGCCACCACGGGCCGTCCAGGTCCGGTTCTGATCGACATTCCGAAGGACTTCAGCCAGGGCGCCTTCACCGGCACCTTTGATGAGCCGATGGACCTGCCTGGCTACCATCCCGAAGACAACTTCAAGATTGATCAGGCAGGCATCAAAGAAGCCGCACGTCTGCTCGCGGGTGCCCAGCGCCCCGTGATCCTCGCGGGTCAGGGCGCCATGATCGCCCGTGCCGACAAAGAACTGCTCATGCTGGCCGAGACCCTCAACTGCCCGGTCACCACGACCCTGCTCGGCAAGGGTGTCTTTCCGGAAACGCACCCCCTCTCCCTTGGCATGCTCGGCATGCACGGCACCGCCTATGCAAACAAGGCCATCGTCGAAGCCGACCTCATCTTCAATGTCGGCTCCCGCTTCGATGACCGCATCATCGGCAAGCCGCACATGTTTGGCCGCAACGCCAAGCTCATCCACATCGACATCGATGCGGCGGAGTTCCACAAGATGATCAAGGTCGATGTCACCATCAAAGGCGACGCCAAGGCCGCGCTCAGCGATCTCCTTCCGCTGGTCGAAAAACTGCCCACCGAAGACTGGCTCACCCATCTCGACGGCTACAAGAAAAAATTCCCCCTCTCTTACAAGAAGCAGGGCGGTCTGCGCATGCAGCAGGTCATTGATGAACTTTACACCCTCACCAAGGGCAAGGCCATCATCTCCACGGACGTTGGTCAGCACCAGATGTGGGCCGCGCAGTTCTACAAGAACGACAGCAGCTACCACTGGCTCAGCTCTGGCGGTGCCGGCACCATGGGCTTCGGCTTCCCTGCGGCCATCGGTGCGCAGCTCGCCTGTCCAGACAAGCTAGTCGTCTCCATCTCCGGTGATGGCGGCTTCCAGATGACCCTGTTTGAACTGGCAACCGCCGCCATCCACAAGCTGCCCATCAAGATCCTCATCTTGAACAACAGCTACCTCGGCATGGTCCGCCAGTGGCAGGAGCTCTTCTTTGAGAACCGCGAGAGCGGCGTTGATCTCATCGGCAACCCCGACTTCGTCAAACTCGGCGAAGCCTACGGCATCAAAGGCTGGCACATCCGCCGCCCTGCCGATGTGGAGCGCGTCCTGCAGCAGGCCCTCGACTACAATGACGGCCCCTGCATCATCGAAGCCGAGTGCATCAAAACGGAAAACGTCTTCCCGATGATCCCTGCCGGTGCCGCTCTCGAAGACATGATCACCGAAGCGCCTAAGCAGCGGATGGAGAAGCCCACTGGGTCCACGTAATCACGTAAGCGCACTCGTTCGAGTGCGGCGATGGCTCGATGAAATCCAACCGCATCATCCACGGCGACGCCCTGCTGGAACTCCAAAAGATTCCCGCAGCCGTCGCCCAAGCCATCATCGCCGATCCGCCTTACTTCAACGTTCTCGAAGATGAAGCCTGGGACACCCAATGGAAAACAGCCGCCGACTACCTCGCCTGGTGCGATGAGTGGGTGGCGGAATCCATGCGCGTCCTGCGCGATGACGGCCTGGCCTTCATCTTCGGCCAGCTAGGCAAACGCGAGCACACTTTTCTGCACCTCATGTCACGACTCAGTCTAACGCACCAGTTTCACGATCTCATCATCTGGGATCGTGCGGTGGGCTATGACGAGCGCCGCGACAGCTTCACCCCGCAGTACGAAATGGTCCTTGTCCTGCGCAAAGGCGATGACGTGAAGTTCAACAAGGACGCCGTGCGCATCCCGTATGATGCCGCCACCATCGAGCTCTATCTCCGCGACAAGCGCTACAAGGACATGGACGCCCGCCGCGCCCATCTCGAAAAAGGCAAGTATGCCACCAACATCCTGCGCGTGCCCAGCCTCAAAGGCATCTCCAAAGAAAAGTGTGGCCATCCCTCGCAGAAGCCGATCAACCTCATCGACAAACTCATCGCCTGCTCAACCGACGCCGGCGACCTCGTCATCGATCCCTTCCTCGGTTCTGGCACCACCGCAGCAGCGGCTCAGCGCCTCCAGCGCCAGTGGCTCGGAATCGAGAAAGACGCCAGCTACGTCGAGATCGCACAGCGCCGACTCCAGTCCGACGAACTCCCCCTTTAAATCAACCATCGAAATCCCATGAGCGAACGCATCCCCGCCACCACCGACAAAAAACCAGCACCGCAGGCTGACATCGTCAACATCCACACGCTCAGCGTCATGGTGAACAACCAGCCCGGCGTCCTCGGCCGCATCTGCGCCGTGTTCAGCCGCCGTGGTTTCAACATCGAATCCCTCGTCGTCTCCCAGACGCGCGATCCCCGCTTCAGCCGCATGACCATTGGCATCAGTGGCCATCCCGAAGGCCTGCACCAGATCATCATGCAGGTGAACAAGCTCATCGACGTCATTCACTGCATCGAGCACACCGACCGCGACGCCGTCTCCAAGGAAATGGTGCTCGTCAAGGTCGCCGCCACTGCCGCTGAGCGCACCGAGATCCTCCAGATCATCGAGCACTACAACGGCAAGACCGTCGATCTTCAGGAAGACAGCCTCATCGCCCTGATCAGCGGCAACAGCGACAAACTCGACGCCGCCGTCCGCCTGCTGACCAAGTTTGAAATCGTCGAAACCGTCCGCACCGGCAAAGTCGTCATGGCCCGTGGCCTGACTGAGACCTGAGCGCTGCGCCTTGATGACGAATGTCGAATGAATGAAGCCAGAATGCCCAGCTAGGGATTCTGGCTTCAAGATTTTCGCATGCTAAATGAATCAATGCATGCGTATCATTCACAGCATTTTTAGTCATTCGTCCTTCCTCATTCTGGTTTCGTCATTTTTTCATGCGCATCCTACACCTCACCCCCGGCACCGGCAATTTCCACTGCGGAAGCTGCCTGCGTGACCATGCGCTGATCAAGGCCCTGCGCGTGCGCGGGCATGATGCACTCATGGCGCCTCTGTACCTTCCGCTGGTCACGGACCGCGAGTTTGGCACTCAGGAGCTGCCCGTGCAGATCGGTGGCATTTCATTGTTTTTGCAGCAAAAGTTCACCTGGTTTCACAAGCTGCCGCGGTTCGTCCATAACTGGATCAACAAGCCAGACCGACTGCGCCTGGCCTCCAAGCGCATGGGCATGACCAGCCCCAAGGTGCTCGGAGAAATGACGCTCGGTGCGCTGCTCGGCACCGAGGGCCGCCAGTGGGGTGAGTGGCATAAGCTCCTCGAATGGATTCGCGGTCATGGCAAGTTTGACGTCATTTCCCTCTCCAACAGCCTGCTCACCGGCCTCGCCCCTGCCATTGAAAAAGAACTGGGCATTCCAGTAGTTTGCTCGTTGCAGGGGGAGGACAGCTTCCTCGACACCCTGCCGGAGCCCTACCGCACCCAGTGCTGGGAGGCCATGGAGCGCAACGCTCGCAGCATTCGCCGGTTCATTGCCCCCAGCCAGTTCTATGCCGATCACATGACCCAGAGGCTCGATGCTGGCAAAGCGCAGATCAAGGTGCTGCCCAATGGCATCGACACCACCGCCTTCACCACGGCATCCCCAGACCCGAACTGGCCCACCATCGGTTACTTCGCCCGTATGATCCACGGCAAGGGCCTCACCACCCTGGTGGATGCCTTCATCGACCTCGCTAAACGCGGCACCGTACCGCGCGTCAAGCTGCGCATCGGAGGCGCAAAGACCCCCATCGACGAAAAATACGTGGCGGGTCTCCAGAGCAAGCTCAAGGCGGCCGGACTCACCAACCGCGTGGAGTGGCACCCGAACGTCAGCTTCAAAGACAAGGTGCATTTCTTCCACGACCTCACCGTCTTCAGCGTGCCCGCCACCTATGGCGAGGCCTTCGGCCTCTACGTCATTGAGGCAGTCTCCAGCGGCGTCCCCGTGGTGCAGCCTGACCATGGTGCCTTCCCGGAACTCATCGCCGCCACCGAAGGCGGTGTGCTCTGCAAGCCCGACGATGCCAAAGCCCTCGCAGACGCCCTCGAATCCCTGCTCAACGACGATGAGCAGCGCGAGAAGCTCTCCAAAAACGGAATTTCCCGCGTTCGTCAGGAATTCAGCGCCACCCGCATGGCCGAGCGTTTCGAAGCCGTTCTCCAGGAAGCCGTGGCCTCCACGTAACCCGTGCATTGACCCTGCCCTTCTCCGCTCCAATGTTTGCCTGCCCATGACTTCCATCAGCTTTGGCGAGGCCGTACGGCGCTCGATTCAAAAAGACCCTCGCTACCACCCGGCCGCCTACGAACTGGTGCGCGATGCGCTGCACATGGCCGCCAAAAAATTCCGCGATGAAAACGCCGACGACCAGCACGTCACCGGTCAGGAGTTGCTCGCAGGTTTCCGCGACTATGTGCTCCAGGAATACGGCCCCATGTCCACCATCATTCTCGACCAATGGGGCCTCCAGCGTGGCGAAGATGTGGGCAACATCGTCTATAATCTGATCGACTGCGGCTACTTCGGTAAAAACGATGGCGACAGCATCGAAGACTTCGCCGGCGGCTACGACTTCGCCCTCGCTTTCTCCACTCCTTTCCTCCCTGCCTCGCTGCGTGAAGCGCACGAGAAAAAATCCTCATGAAAAAAGTTTTGTCCCGTTCCTTGTCCACCCCATCAAGCGCCCGCACCGTTCCCTCATTGGACGCCAGCGTCACCACTCTGCCCAATGGCCTGGAGGTCATCGTACGCGAAGATCATGCCCACCCGCTCGTCAGCGTGCAGGTGTGGATCAAGGCCGGCAGCATGCATGAGGAGCAGCACACCGGTGCTGGCATCGCGCATTGCGTGGAGCACATGCTTTTCAAAGGCACCGAGAAACGCGACCCCGCGCAGATCTCCCAGGGTATCCAAGCACTCGGCGGCTACGTGAATGCCTACACCTCTTTCAACCGAACCGTCTATTGGATCGACGGCCTCGCTGAACACGCCGGCGGCTATCTTGACATCCTCGCCGACATGGTCCGCCATTCGAAATTCGATGCCGCTGAACTCGATCGCGAAAAGGAAGTCATCCGCCGTGAGATGGCCATGGACAACGACGACCCCGGCAGCGCGGTCCAGCATCTGATGCAGGCCACCGCCTTCCGCCAGCATCCGCTGCGCCATCCCATCATCGGCCATCGTGAAGTCTTCGATCAGATCACCCGTGCCGATGTTTACGGCTTTGTACAGCGCCACTACGTGCCCAACAATGCCTTCATCGTCATTGCCGGTGATGTCGAGACCTCCGAGGTCTTGGACACCGTGCGCAGCTTCTTTGGCGACTGGCAGCGCCGTGCCTTTGATCCCGTTTTGTTGACCGCAGAGCCGCTCCAGCATGGCAGCCGCTCCGCCGCCAAAAACTTCACCACCGAACTCACTCGCATCGCTCTCGGCTGGCAGATCCCCGGAGAAAACCATGCGGACAAACCAGCACTCGACGTGCTCGCCTTCCTGCTAGGCTCCGGCCGCAGTTCACGCCTCTACCAAGAGCTGCGCGAGAAACGCAGCCTTGCCCATTACATCTGGGCCGGTGCCTGGTGCGCACCGGAGGTCGGCCTCTTCAATGTCGAGGCGGAATGCAATCCCGCCGATGCTGAAAAGCTCAAGAAGGGCATGCTCGAAGTCATTGCCACCATGCAAAAAGTCGGACCGGGCCGTGCCGAACTTGAAAAGGCCGTGTGCGCCACGCTCAACGGCCAGCTTCGCACGCTGAGCACCGTCAAAGGCCAAGCTGGCAGCCTCGGCAATGGCTGGCTGCTCTCCGGCTCACTCGACTACCAGCGCCAGTTCCTGAAATCCATCACCTCCCTTACGCCGGAGGTCATCCGTGATGCCGCACGCCGCTACTTGAACCCGGAAGCCATGAGCACCGTGGTCGTGGGCGATAAAGTTGAGACAGACAACAAGGCCAAATCCACCGCCGACTCCGCACGTCCCGATATTCAGCGCTTCAAACTCAAGAATGGCCTCATCCTGATCGTGGGAGAGAATCCACGCCTGCCGCTCATCAGCGTCCGCACCAACTTCCTCGCCGGTGTTCTCGCCGAAACCGATCTCTCCGCCGGTGTGACACAGATCTCCGCGCAGATGCTGCTCAAAGGCACCAAGAAACGTGCGGCTGTCGAGATCGCCTCCGAACTCGAAAATCGCGGCGGCAGCCTCATCTGCTCCGCTGACGCGCACCGCTACATGATCGGTGCCGACGTCATGTCTGGAGATGAAGCCAACGCGCTCGACCTCGTGGCAGATCTCATTCTCAATCCATCGCTGCCCCAGGCCCAGCTGGCTGAAGTGAAAAAGCGCCAGATCGCCAGCATCCTCGAAGAGCAGGAAGACCCGCTCACCGTCGCCATGCGCAAAGCAAGGCGCGAGATCTTTGCCGGCCAGCCCTTCCACCGCACTGCTCTCGGCACCGAGAAATCCGTGGCCGCGCTGAAGCTCACCGACTGCCGCGCCATGCTGCATGCCAGCTTCGCCACCGGCAACGGCGTCATCTCCGTCTTTGGCGATGTGCAGGCCTCCGTGGTGAAAGCGCAGGTGGAAAAAGCCTTCGCCAAACTGCCACACGGCAATCGTCAGATCGCCATGGGACGCGAGTACCACGCCAGCGCCAAGCCCGCCGCTTGGACCGAGCATCTCGACAAAGAACAAGCCGTCATCGTCGTCGGCTTCCGCACCGTCGGCCTCGAAGATCGTGACGTGCATGCACTCAATCTCATTGATGAAGCCTGCAGCGACATGGGCAGCCGTTTGTTCAACCGCATCCGCGAAGAGCTCGGCCTCGCCTATTATGTTGGCGCGCAAAACTTCGCCGCCATGGGTGCCGGTGCCTTCTACTTCTACGTCGGCACAGATCCCAAAAAAGTGAAGCTCGCCGAGAAAGAACTCATGGCCCAGATCAATGATCTCGCTAGCAACGGCCTTCATGCCGACGAGATTGACCGCGCCCGCGTCACATGGCGCTCCTCCTGGTTGCGTGCCCAGCAAGGCAACACCGCCATGGCGGACGTCTGCGCTTGGAATGAAATCAACGGCCTCGGCTGGGATCACTACCAAAAACTCCCCGGCATCATGGCCGACATCAGCTCCAAAGAAATTCAACGCGTCGCCGCGAAGTACTTCGGAGAGAAGAAAGCCTTCATCGTACGCGTGCTGCCGAAGTAAGAAGAGCCAGTTTCACTACTCCTAGCGCGGGTATGGCGACAGCCCGCCCGTCTGCCAGCGCTCACGCCCTCAGCCCTTCAGGTACTGAAACATGGTACTTTCCGGAAGGCGAGCGCGAACCGATTGTCTGACAGAGAACTGTGCAACCACACTACGCGGTTCCACCTGCATAGGCAACGCACACACCCATCAGAGAATTTTTTCGTGACAAGCTATCGGGGCATTTGTTAAGCCTGTCACATGAATCCATTTGAAGCCCCTGCCGCATCCTCTACTGAAATTCGAGACTTGAAGGCTGAGATCAAAGACTGGGCCCTCGGCATCCGCTATCTCTTTGCAGTGCTCAATGTGTTGCCGCTCTATTACTGCACACGCATGTTGCTGGCAGCTCCCAGGTTTCAAAGCATCTTCGAGGACATGCTGGTATCCAAAGACAAGCTGCCGGGCCTGACACAATTGATATTCGAATGGTCCATGCCTTTGCTGGGCGGCGTGTGGCTGCTGACGACTTTGACGATTGTCCTCATCTTCACCCTCGAACGAGCCCGCCATGTCTGGATCATGGCTGCCATATCGATGTTCCTGGTGATCGCAACCGGCCATCTCACTGCCACGGTGCTCGTTGAACCACTGATCACGGTGATCCAAAATCTCTCGGGCAGTGGAAATTTGCCCTGATTGAAAAAAAACCGAACTTCCCCGCCAAACTTGGCCCGGCGGCTGCTCTATCACTCACTCAGTTGGGGCGAGAGCTTCACAAAAATTTCTCGGGTTCGCTCGAGGAAACACACAACGAGCTGGAGAGTCGCTTCATGGTTGGGACTCTCTGGTCACCTAAAGGCCCGGAAGGATTTTGGTTGGGTCCTTCCGGGCCGAGTTGTTTTCACACATCTCGGCAGCTTCCAAATGCAGACCTCAAAGGCATGGTGCGAAGCCTGAAGTGACCGACAAATCTTGGGATGATCTAAAATCGTTCTTGGGGAGACATACCTACCCCACCACACACAGACGTCTGCCTTTAATGTCCATCTGCCCAGCAGAAGAGAAAAATGATTCTGGTCCGCATAAAATGCGCGAGACTGGCCCGGCGGCTGCTCTATCAGGAACTCGGTTGGGGCGCAAGCTTCACAAACATTTCTTGGGTTCGCCCGGGGAAACACACAACGAGCTGGAGAGTCACTTCATGGTTGGGACTCTTTGGTCACCTAAAGGCCCGGGAGAATTTTGGTTGGGTTCTCCCGGGCCGAGTTGTTTTAAGACGGCAAGAACAGACGCGGCCAAGCCGTAGCCGGAGGCGTTCATTTTGATCATTGCAAAACAATGGCTTCGTGGCTCATTCCCCTCCCTACCAACCCAAATATGAAATCAATCGCACCGACTCTTGCCGCTCTCGTCATCACGTTTGCTGGTCTGACCGGCACAACCCCAGCCCAAACCGTGAGTGAAGCCAAACCAGTGAAAATCGTGATGGAGACCTCCAAAGGCACCATCGAAATCGAACTCGACGCCGCCAAGGCCCCCATTTCTGCCGCTAATTTTGTGAAGTATGTGAAGCAAGGCTTCTACGACGGCCTGATCTTCCACCGCGTCATCCCCGGCTTCATGGTGCAGGGCGGCGGCTTCACCCCGGACATGCAGCAGAAGGAGCCTGCCGACAAAATCCAAAACGAAGCCAAGAACGGCCTCAAGAACGTCAAAGGCACCCTCGCCATGGCCCGCACACCGGACCCCCACAGCGCCAGCTCCCAGTTCTTCATCAACCTCAAGGACAACAGCTTCCTCGACTATCCAGGACAGGATGGCTGGGGCTACTGCGTCTTCGGCAAGGTGACCAAAGGCATGGACGTCGTCGATGCCATGGCCACCGTCGAAACCGGTCGCAAAGGCCCGCACGGTGACGTCCCAGTGGAGCCGATCGTCATCAAGAGCGCCAAGCTCGCGGAATAATCACCGCCACAGCTTCGCCTGCCAAATTCCAATGCCAGCCGGGAAACCGGCTGGCATTTTTCTTGAGCGCGATGGGCACTCCTGATGCAAACAGGCAGGCAGATTCTCTGAAGTACGACAGACACTCCTGTCTGTCGGCCAGCGCCTTCGCACGCTCCCCGCGCCTACGTCCCACCCCAAACCGACTGAACAGCCCGGAGACGCACTCGAACAACTCGTGAACTTTGGCCCATGATGGAGCGCTGATCGACGGGCAAGAGTGCCCATGGTACTTCTTCACATGAACTTCTTCACGCGCTCCCTCACATCTGTCTCCAGTCGCTTCACGTAATTCACCGCGTACTCCACCGGACACAGGCCGTCGTCCTTCGTCAGCGGCGTCAGATCCATCGCAAAGGTCAGCAGGCTGGTCTTGTCCGTCGTGTGCGAGTCAAAGTAGGTCGCGTTCGCATGGCGCAGGCCTTCTTCCGCCAAGTCATAGCGCTTGCCGCCGCTGATCTGCGAATCAAACACCCCAAGCAGCGGGCGCAGCATGTGCGGGTGCTTGTCCACCCACAGCATCTCCTTGTCCTCAGCGAGCAGCCAGTCCAGCTTGCGCCAGACTTCACAGCCATACACTTTCTCAGGCCGCTGCTCTGGCGGCAGCTCACGAATGGCCTCTAGGCAACGCAGAAAAGTCGCCACATGCGTGTCATGCCGGTCACAGGGATTGTGAAGATAGAGAAACTTGGGCTGCGACTGCTCCAGAACGAACTTCAAATCCGCGATCGCCGGCTCGTGCCTCGGCTTTTTGATGTCCTCGCTCGGGTAGCCAAGCTGCACCATGAAGCTGTACTCACCCACGTAGGCCGCCTTGCGCTGCTCAATGAGGCGCACTTTCTGCATCTCCTCATCCGTGTAGGATTCATACGGACCCTTGCGCGGACTGCCCGCGCCATCGGTGACCACCACGCCGCCAAACCACTGCGATTTGTGATGAAAACACTCCGTGATGCCATGATACGCGGCGATTTCCAGGTCGTCCTGATGCGAAACAATGCCCAGATGCGTCACTCGGCGCAGCGCGATCCCCGGTTCAGTTTCATCAGGAATGTAAAGGTCGTGTTTAGGATGTCGAAATTGCACAGGAATGCGACCATGCACGGCAAGACGGGGAGTGCAAAGAGCATTCCCACACTGCTGCCGCCACCATTAGCACACGCACAATGCCGCGCAGGATGAACGCCCCTCAGAGGGGGAAAAGCCCCACCATGGACGCCCACACACTGTCAAAATATTTGCCCCTCACGACTCAGCGCCCCATTCCGTCCTTTATGCGGCACTCCGCACTCTCCTACGCCGCTTCACGCGCCCAGCCCTGACAAAAGCCCCCACCGCTCACTCTCCTAACGTCTGGACAAAGGCCCCTGCCACGCCATGATCGCCGCTCAATTCAACCAACCCCGCCGCCCCTTGCCATGAGCTTCATTTCCCAAATTTCCGAAGACCTCAAAAACGCCATGCGTGCCAAGGACACCGTGGCCCTCAACGTCATCCGCAACCTCAAGTCCGCCCTCAAATACGCCGCCATCGAAAAACTCGGCGCGGATGGTGAACTCGGCGACACCGATGCCCTGGCCGTGGTGCGCAAGGAAATCAAAAAACTGCAGGATTCCGTGGACGGCGCCGAAAAAGCCGGTCGCCCGGAAGCCGTGGAAGCCGCCAAGGCCGAGATCGCCGTGCTGGATAAATACCTCCCTGCCGCCATGAGCACGGAAGAACTCGGCAAGCTCGCCGAAACCGTCATCGCTGAACTCGGTGCCACCTCCAAGAAGGACATGGGCGGCGTCATGAAGGCGCTGCAGGAACGCGTCGCAGGCCGTGCCGACAGCAAGTCCATTTCCACCGAAGTCGCCAAACGCCTTTCTTAAACCGGTGACTGCCCCGCCGCGCACCGTTTCCATGATCCACCGGCTTCCATGACCTCCGCCATCATCGTTGCCGCAGGCAGCAGCAGACGCATGGGCTTCAACAAGCTCCTCGCACCGCTGGCCGGTGAACCCGTGCTCAGGCGGACCCTGGGCGTTTTCCAGGCCTGCGCCGCCATTGATGAAATCATCGTCGTCACCAGCGATGCCCTGCGCCCGGAAATCGAAGCCTGGCACGCCACCGCTCTCGGTAAAGTCACCCAGATCATCATCGGCGGTGCCGAACGCCACCTCTCCGTCCATGCCGGCCTTCAGGCCTTGAATCCAGCATGCCAGATCGTTGCAGTGCATGATGGTGCACGCCCCCTCATCTCTGCAGCTCAAATCACCCGCTGCATTGAGGCCGCCCGCACCCAGGCCGCTGTCGCCTGCGCCCGTCCGATGGCCGAAACCCTCAAGCGCTGCGACAGCTCAGGCCGCATCATCGACTCCATTGACCGTGCCAATGCCTGGATCATGGAAACGCCACAGGTGTTTCAGCGCGATCTTCTCGTGCGCGCCTATGACGCGGTGATCCGCGACGGACTGCTCGTCACCGATGAAGTTTCCGCCGTGCAGCACCTCGGCGCACCTGTCTTTGTCGTCGAAAATTTTGAACTGAACCCCAAGATCACGTTCCCGGCAGACATTCTGCTGGCTCAGCGTTTTGTCGATTGAACGACCCCATGCTCGATACCGCCGAACTCGACAACGCACCGCATCTGCCACGCCGAAACTGGGCTTCCATCGTCCTCGTACTTTTCGTACAGGCGATGAACTCCTTCAGCGACAACTTCGTGAAGATGTTGCTGATCGCCCTGTCCATCATCATCGCCAAAGACTCCTGGGTGGGCCGCCACATGGAGCTCTGGCTCGGGGCCATCTTCTCCCTGCCCTACATGATCTTTGCCCCGCTGGCCGGTTACTGGTCAGACCGTTTCTCCAAGCGCAAAGTCATGGTCTGGATGCAGGTCATGCAGATCATCTGCTTCGTTTGGCTGGCACTGGCTCTGTGGGTGAAGCGCGTACCCGGCTCGCTCGAAATCTGTCTGGTCGGTTTCTTTGTGCTCGCCGTCCAGGCAGCGGTGCTCAGCCCGGCCAAGATGGGCATCATGAAGGAGCTCGCCGGTTCCCGCCGCCTCGGCCAAGTCTCCGGCTGGCTGCAGGTCACCATGCTCGCCGGCATCCTCGGTGGCATGTGGGCCGGTGGCATCTGGTATGGCACCGAGTATGAAAAAACGGGAGACGCCTGGATGTCCGCGCTCTGGCCTCTCATCGTCATCAGCATCTTCGGCATTGTTGAGCTCATCGCCGCCATCTGCATTCAGACCACGCCCTCGCACACCGAAGTCCGCTGGCGCAAAGGCATGGCCCTGGAGCACTTCGAAAGCCTCAAAATCGTCTTCCGCCGCCGGTCCATCCGCCTCGCCGCGATGGGAGTGACGTACTTCTGGTTCATCTCGAATGCCCTCAGCTTCATCCTCGTCACCCTCACCAAGGAGCTGCACCCAGACACCGGCCATGGCGATGGCCCCATGGAGCTCGCCAAAGTCGCCGGCATCCTCGGCATCGGCGTCATCAGCGGCAGCATCTTTGCCTCCCACGTCTGCCGGAATCGCATCGAGCTAGGCCTGATTCCCCTCGGCGGCTTCGGCCTCGTCGCCGGCCTGCTCTGGTCCGGCCTCGCCACCCTCGGCAGCAGTTGGATGTACGCCGGCATCATCTTCACCGGAGCCGCTGGCGGCTGCTTCATGGTCCCACTCTATGCCTTTGCGCAGGACAAGGCCGAAAAGCAGGAAAAAGCCCGCATCCATGCCGGCATGAACCTCATGGACTGCCTCGGCACCCTCGTCGCCGTCGCCATCGTCGCCCTCATGAAATGGATGGAGCTCACCGCCTCCACCCAGTTCCTCATCCTCGCCATCCCCACCTTCTTCGCGGCCATCTACATCATGCGCCTGCTGCCGCAGGATCTGGTGCGGTTCCTTATGCTCGCCGCCGTCCGCTTCCTTTACAAAGTGAAGCCCGTGCACATGGACCGCATCCCAGCCACTGGCGGCGTCCTCCTCCTGCCAAACCACGTCAGCTATGTCGATGCCCTCATCGTCGGCTCAGCCAGCCGCCGCCCCGTCCGCTTCGTCATGTGGGACGCCCTCTACAATCTCTGGTGGCTCAAGTGGCTCATGCGCCTCATCGGCACCGTCCCCATCTCCGCCACCCGTGCCAAAGACGCCATCCGCGCCGTTGCCGCTGCACTCAAGGAAGGCGAGATCGTCTGCCTCTTCCCCGAAGGCCAGATCACCCGCCACGGCATGGTCAATGAACTCCGCAAAGGCTTCGAACTCATGGCCCGCCAGGGAGACGCCCAGGTCGTCCCCGTTTATCTGGATGGCCTCTACGGCAGCATCTTTTCCTTCCAGGGCGGCAAATTCTTCACCAAACGCCCCAAGCACCTCCGCTACCCCGTCGAAGTACACTTCGGTGAACCCCTCGCCCCGCGCGCCGCCACCGCAGAGGTCGTCCGCCACGCCATGCTCGCCCTCAGTGCCGAGGCCTTCCTCAAACGCAAAAACTGGCAGCACGCCGAAGCCGACCTCGTCGCCTTCGCCAACGCCCTCCGCCTCGCCGAAACCGAGTGGCATCACCCCGGCGATGTCTTCCTCAGCCTCGAACCCGCAGGCAGCGTCATCCACCGCACCGTCAAAGCCCTCACCCAGGTCCTCCCCGGCACCAAGTTCATCGATCACGGCCCCGAAGCCCACCCCGCCCACATCGTCGCCTTCGGCACCCGCGCCACCTTGGGAAAACTCACCGGCCACGAACGCCTCTTCTTCTGCCTCGACAGCGACCTCTCTCCCCTCCCCGCTAATCTTCCTCTTCCTCCTCCTCTTACTCCTCATCCCCTTCAGGATCCGGCTCAGTCTCTCACTCAGTCCGCCCCCACCGTCCTCCGCGGCTACATCGACGCCCCCACCGGCATCCTCCTCACCTCCGAAGTCCCCAATCCTCCCCTGCCAGACGCCGACAAAGACCAGCAACTCGGCCAAAAACCCCACACCCTCGGCCGCCTCCTCCCCGGCCTCGCCATCGCTTCCACCCCCGAAGGCCTCACCATCAGCAGCCTCCTCCCCGACTCCCCCCTCACCGCCACCATCCCTGGCGCCAAGATGGACGAGCAGGGGTTTTTGGTGATCAACATCGCTAATTGAACCGGCCCCTCACAACACCACTTACGCCCAGTCGGCTGCTCCTAAACCCTTAGCTGACATCCGCGTTGAAATAGAATTTCGCAGGGAATGAGAGTGGTAATATAGCCGTCGATGCGCTGCAAACTGGTGCAATCTGCTCACACATCCACTGATAGCAGCAATGCTATTTGAGGTGGCTAGCGGTATTTTTTCATTGTGATGTAGCAACCTTTTTCCTCAAAAGTGCCTAAGGAGAGAGGCGACTTGTATGTATGGCTTAGAAATATATTTTGTTGTTTGATCCAAATGTGCATTATATCTTGGCCGGAAGGCTGAAGATGAAAATAACCAGTATCAAGATCAAAAATTTCCAATGTTTCGGCCCCTCCGCAGTGATCATTGATCTGGAGAATCTGACCGCATTAGTTGGAACAAATGGCACGGGCAAAACAGCGATTCTTCAAGCCTTGGTAAGACTGTTTGGAAGCTCAAGTGAACGGCGTTTGAGGCGGAAAGATTTTCATCTGCCAACGGGAACGGCAGAATCTGAGGTTGAGAACGCCTCTTTGTCCGTCGAGGTGCGCATTGAATTCCCGGAGGGTGGAGATGGCGTAGCGCAATGCTTCAACCAGATGAGCATAGAGGAGGTTGGTTCTGAGCCCTATTGCAGAATCCGCCTTGATGGCGAGTGGACCCGTTCAAGTGCGCCAGAAGGGGATATTGAAGAACGTGCGTATTGGATCACCACAGCAGATGACGACCCTGATGACGACGCAAAACGCCCTATCCCAAATGCAGACCGCTCTTTGATCAATGTCCACTATGTACCGGCAACACGTGATCCGCTGAAACAACTTCGCCAGGTTTCCGGCACGATTCTTCACCGCCTGTTCAGGGCGGTAGAATGGCAGGAACACACGCGTGAGGCCGTAGCTGATGCATGTGAAAGCCTGAGAGGGGCCATTAACGAAGAGATTGGCGTTCAAAGCATCCAGGAGGCAATTTCAGAGGCTTGGAGCCATCTTTACACCTTACCAGTTCACAAGGAAGTTAAGATCCAGTCCGTCAGCAATGATTTCGAAAGCCTCCTCAAGGGCATAGAAGCAGTATTCAGCTCAGCAGAAGAGGCAAACGAAGCTGGAATTGAAAGCCTCAGTGATGGGGTGAAGTCCCTGTTTTACTTCACACTTGTGAAGGCGAGCTTTGCCATTGAAACGGCTGTCAGAACAAGTGATGAAACCACTACTGGAATTGATATCGAAAAGCTTAACCTTCCATGTCTCACTCTGTTTGCGATTGAAGAGCCGGAAAATCATCTTGCACCTCATTATCTTGGAAGAATCGTCTCACTTCTTAATGAAATGTGTGAGTCCGAGGAGGCCCAGGTAGTTCTGACAAGCCAGGCTTCGGGAATATTAAAACGGGTTGATCCAACAACAGTCCGGCATGTGCGGTTGTTGAACGAAACACAGACAAGTGTGGTCCATGCCATTAAATTGCCGGATGAGGAGGAAGAGGCTGAGGCCTACAAATTTGTGAAAGAAGCTGTTCGGGCTTATCCCGAGCTGTATTTTTCAAGCCTCGTTGTATTTGGAGAAGGCGATAGCGAAGAGTTGATCATACCTCGAATTGCAAGGTCCTCTGGTATTAATCTTGATCAAGCGTTCGTTTCAGTTGTACCTCTGGGAGGTTGCTTCGTGAACCATTTTTGGCGTTTACTTAGTGATCTCAAAATTCCTCATATCACACTTCTAGACCTGGACAGGGAAAGGCACAACGGGGGCTGGACTAGGGTCAAGTACGTATGTGACCAATTAATTGCAGCGGGAAAACCAAAAGCTGAAGTGCTAAAAATTGATAACGGGGTCTTGTCAGACGCTGAACTGAAAAAGATGCCTTCATGGCCTTTAGAAAAAGACGACCTTGCGAGCATGAAAAGCTGGTGCCGGGCCTTCGAGGATTTCAATGTATTTATGTCTGGCCCTTTGGATTTGGATCTTTTGATGTACAATGCATACACCGATGAATATCAGGCCACAGCTGATGAGGGTCCTGATGTGCCAGATGAAGCTGGAAAATTTGAAAAGAGGCTACGCAGTGCTTGCGTTGCCGTTCTAAAATCTGAAAATGCAGAGGCAGCTACCTATTCCACAGAGCAGAAGGAATCATTTATTTGGTATAGCTATCTTTTCCTTGGTCGTGGAAAGCCCGGCACACACCTTCGGGCATTGAATAAAATAGATGATGACGATCTCTTTGAAAACGCGCCGCCCGTTCTCAAAAGACTGGTCAACCGCATAGGCAGTAAACTTGGCCTAAATATTGGAGCTGCCTAAGATGCCCCGAAGAGTTCCAAAAGAAAACTGGAGGCCCAAAGGAGTAAAATCTTTGGAACGCAACGCATTGAAAGTAGTTCGATCAGCCAACAATGCATTAGTTATTGCAGGGCCAGGTGCTGGCAAAACTGAACTTCTGGCTCAGAGGGCGTGTTACCTGCTTGAGACAGGAGTGTGTGCAATGCCCAAGCGCATTCTCGCAATCAGCTTTAAGCGGGATGCGGCCAAAAACCTGGCTGATCGGGTGGCCAAACGCGTTGGCCCCGAGTTGGCAGGGCGGTTTGATTCTTTGACTTTTGATGCCTTTGCAAAAGGCCTTGTTGACCGGTTCCTGAATGGAATCCCCGAATTTTTTCGACCTAGCAGTGATTACGTAATTGATTTTAAAATTGAGAACAAGGGACCGTTTAAGGCATTGATGGAAGCCGCCACCGATGAGGCCAAAGGGCGAAGCCTCGGCAGCATACAGGCGTTACACTTCAGTGAGTTGTACAAAAATTATTTTGTCGGAAAAGTTCTTCCGGAAACGCCCCCCTTGAAGGGAAATCTTGAGACAGTTGTGGCTTATCACATCTGGAAAAATCTATTGCGAACTGGCAAACGCTCAGCACTTAACTTTCACATGATCGGTCGATTGGCTGATCTGCTGTTGAGAAGCAATCCTGCGGTTTTGAGCTTTCTCAGGCAAACATATGCTTACGTTTTCCTCGATGAATTCCAGGATACTAGTGGTATCCACTATGCACTCACAAAGACAGCCTTTCAGGGTTCAGGTTCCGTACTGACAGCAGTCGGAGATGAAAAGCAAAAGATCATGGTCTGGGCTGGGGCTTTGCATGGCGTCTTCCAAAAATATACCGAGGATTTTGGCGCGGAGGCTCATCCCTTAAAAATGAACTACAGGTCAGCAAGGGAGCTGGTTAGAGTGCAAAGTTATCTCATCAACTCTCTCGAGCCGAATGGGGAACCGCCGGAGGCTGCTGACGACGGAAGCAATGGTGAAGGAGAGTGTTTGGTGTTAAATTTTGCCAATCACGAGGAGGAGGCTGAACACTTGGCCTCTATCGTGCAGAAGGCTGTCGATGAGGAAGGATTGCAGCCACGGGATCTGTGTATTCTGACGAGGTCTAGACCCAAGATTTACAGTGAGGAGTTTCATGCAAGGCTAACTGATATGGGCATTGCTTCAAGAGTGGAAAATGACTTTCAAGATCTTTTGACGGAACCAGTTATAGAATCCGTGCTGCACTTTTTCAAGTTTACTCTAAATAAGAAATGCCCCGATTCCTGGGCATACATAGTCGGATTGTATATCAAAGCGGTCGGCGCGACTTTTGATGATCATGAATACTTGCGAGAAGCGGAGTTGAGGATTTTAGAATTGCGCAAAATTCTGAGAACCGAATTACGCCAAGTAACCACGAAAGAACAAATCCTGTCAATTGTGAAACGTGTTATTAGCTTGTATGGTTCTAATACATTTCAGCGCCTGTTCCCTCAGTATAGACAAGGTACTTTTCTGAACGATAAAATAACCGAGTGCGTAGAAGAGCTGCATGCTTCACGCAAAAGAGCAAGCTCATGGAAAAAAGCAATTGAGGACTTCGAAGGAGTGAATTCTGTTCCGATAATGACTGTGCATAAAAGCAAAGGATTGGAGTATCACACTGTCATTTTTATTGGTCTTGAGGATTCAGCTCTTTTTAGCTTTTCAAAAGCGGAGAATGAAGAAACGTGCGGATTTTTCGTGGCTCTATCAAGGGCTAAGATGCGGGCAATTTTTACGTTTTGCCACAGACGTCCCGATGCAACCTCTGGAAGGTTAACCCTACAAAGAAAAACGGCAATAGATCCTTTGTATAGATTATTACGTGAAGCAGGAGTTGAGAGCCATGACATCTGACCTTTCGCCGGTGATGAATAAGGGATCAGCGTGCAAACACTTGCGATTTAGCCCCCTCCCAAGGCAAAACCCAGCCCATTCCCCTGCCGCAATTATGACCTCAACATTCTCTGTCAAGCCGCTCAATTCAATCTCTGCCACCTCCGCCTCTCTGCCCCTCTGCGGCAAAAGCGCCTCCTCCAGCGCTTCCTGACAGAACGCCCGCCTCCTTTAGGTCCGGGACGGAGATGGGGGAGGTTAAATGATTCAGTGGCAGTGAAGAAGCTAACCTTTTAATCTGTCCCAACCATGAAGCCTAACCCACCCCTCATTCGCGTCCAAGGTAGCGGCCAGGTGGCCTCCACCCCGGACACCGTCATCCTCGGTCTCGAACTCATCAGCGAACACCGCGACTATGCCAAGGCCACGGCCGATGCGGGCCGCAAGCTGGAGCTTCTGCGTGCCTCACTCCCCAAGGCCGAACTCACCGCCGACCAGCTCAAAACCGACTCCTTCAACGTGGGTGTCGAACGCGACTACGAGACAGGTACCTACATCTTCCGTGGATACAGCGTGAAGCACCGCCTGAGCCTGCGCCTCCCCTTTGATCCCGCCCATTTGGGCCGGGTCCTCGCCGCCGTCACCTCTTCCCATGCCAAGGCCAGCCTCTCCCTCAGCTTCACCGTCGCCGACCCCGAAGCCGTCAAGCGCCGCGTCCTGGAAGCCGCCGTCCACAACGCCCGCAGCCGCGCCGAACTCATCGCCACCGCCGCAGGCCAGAAACTCGGCCCCATCCACAGCATCGACTACGGCCACACCGAAATCCACATCCGCTCAGAGCCACACTCACTGAATACAATGTGCGCAGCAGCCCCCATGGGCATGGACCTCGACCTCAACCCCGCCGACATCGACTCCGAAGACACCGTCCTCGTCGCCTGGGAACTCGAAGCAGCCTAACCCAAAGATCTCCGCTCAAGATCCGATTCAAAAACGCTGTGTCCATCGTGCCTGTGGGGTAACTTCCACTCCTGCATCGACAGCCGACGCTTCGCTTCACGAGCTTGCCTTGTTCCCGAAGTGCTGCCCGAGCCTCTCATATGGACTGCGGTTGCGCAGTGAGGCACGAACGGAGCTACCGCTTTCGACGTGCGAATCTGCTCACGCGCACCAGGGAGGATTCGAAGGCGGGAACCGGGGGACATCCTACAGCCGGTCAGCGGGCGCGCGCCACGAGACGTTCGAAAGCGGCAGCTTCACCCTTTCAGGGCTGCTCAGCCGCACTCCAAAAGCGCTGCGCACTTCCACGCCACAAACCAACGAAAGCAACTCCCACTTCCACACTTCAGCGCAGCGGACTTCGTTTACTCTGGGGTGAAGTTCCGATTTCGAAGCCCCCAGTGCACATATCCCAGCCACAACCCATCAGCCTCCACTCAGACTCAATCTCTGCGGCGTTCCAACCTCTGCGGTGTTAAATCTGTATTCCCTTCACATCGTTCGGTTCCCAATTATGTCACAAACAACAACGATCCAATATTTCTCGGCCAACCCCAGCCTCATAAGCAAAGAAAATCTGGTCAGGTGCTTTGACGCAAGTGGCACAACCAAAACTCTGGGTTGCATGCGCGCATCTTGCCAAGAAAGCCCGTGGGAGGCATTTAAAAACGACATTGAATTCCATCAAAAATGGGAATCGCTCGGTGGTTCGCTTTCACCAACAGAAGCGGCTTCGTTAGTCAGCGATGAATTCGAGATATCGTTCGATTTGGGTTCGCCTCCCATGGCAGCGCAAATACATCAGGCTGTGCTAAATGAAATCCCGCCCTCGATCTTTGGAGAGCATTGCCCTGGCAATATGAGCATCATCGTCGGTTGGCATGACATCTATGACACCGTTGAAAACGAAGAAGGGCATTTCATCGCACGCGCTTCCTTTTCCGTCAGATTCTGGGGCTACTCCATACCATCCAACATCGCCGGGTATCGGGATCATTATTTCAAGCTGCCCGCAGCCATCCTTTTGAAGCAACAATTGGAGTCCATCCTTGGCCCCCTCGACGCATGCATTTTACTGGAAGTGTGAAAAATGAAATCAGACTGCACAACAGTGACTCGCTCGCATGGCTTAAGGGTTGAATCCAAAACGACCATCAAACCTACTCCGCCATAAACAGCGCCTGAATATCCGACTGCGTCAGTTGCAGCTTGTCCGCACGCCCCGCCAGCAGCCCCTCGACCAGCGCGGCTTTCCGTTGCTGCATCTTCACGATGCGTTCCTCAATCGTGTTTTCGCAGATCAGCTTGTGCACAAACACCGGATTCTTCTGCCCGATGCGATGCGCCCGATCACTCGCCTGCGCCTCCGCGGCAGGATTCCACCACGGGTCATAATGAATGACCGTATCTGCCGTCGTCAGATTGATCCCTGCGCCACCCGCCTTCAGGCTGATCAAGAAAACCGGCACCTTGCCCGCCTGAAACTCCTGAATCGGCGTCTCACGATCCTTCGTGCTCCCCGTCAGTTTCACATAGCGCGTCCCATCCTTCTTCAAGCGCGCCTCAATGATGGCGAGCATTTCCGTGAATTGCGAAAAGATGAGAATCCGCCTTCCCTCCTCGATGAGTTCGGGCAGCAATTCATCCATGAGGAAGGCCGTTTTTGCGGAATCCGACACACCTTGCGCCGTCTCCTGCTTCAATAACTGCGGATGGCAGCACACCTGCCGCAGCTTCAAAAGCGCATCGAGTACGACGATCTGGGATCGATCCAACCCATTCACCTCAATCGCCTCCCGCACCCGCTTGTCCATCGCCGCCCGGATCGTTTCATACAAATCCATCTGCGCCTGCCCCAGCTCAATCGTGTGCAGAATCTCCGTCTTCGGCGGCAGCTCCTTGGCCACCGCATCTTTCGTGCGGCGCAGCAGCAGCGGTTGAATCCGCGTGCTGAGCTGCTTCTGGCGCTCCGCATCGGCTTCTCGTTCAATGGGATTGCGATAGTGCTGACGAAACGTGTCCGCATCACTCAGCAGCCCCGGCATCAGGAAATTGAAAAGGCTCCACAGTTCTCCGAGATGGTTTTCCATCGGCGTACCTGTGAGGCAAAGGCGGTGCTTGGCCTTCAATCCACTGCAAGTCTGTGCAGCCAGGCTCTTCGGATTCTTGATGTTCTGCGCTTCATCCAGCGCGACGATATGCCATTCCTGCGCCTGCATGACATCGGCATCGCGCACGAGAAGCGGGAAACTGGTGACAACGAGATCGTATTGCTTGAGGTGCTTGAAGTCGCTCTTGCGCGACTGCCCCTGCATGAGCAGCAGACTCAGTGAAGGCGTGAATTTGATCGACTCATTGATCCAGTTCCGCAGCACGCTCGTGGGTGCCACGATGAGGCAGGGATGCTTCATGCGTCCGCTTTCCTTCTCGATGAGGATATGCGTGAGCGTCTGCAGCGTTTTGCCCAAGCCCATGTCATCGGCCAGGATGCCGTGAAGACCGAACTCGCGCAGGAACTGCATCCATGAGGCGCCCTCGCGTTGGTAATCACGCAAGCTGGCCTTCAATGAAACAGGAGGATCGATGAGACCGATCTCACGGAAACTGCCAAGCTGCTGGCTGAGTGCGGTCAGTTCAGCAGGCGCACGGATCGGCAGGCCATCCAGCGTGGCGAGCTGTGCCGCGCGCAGCTTATCGAGCTGGAGCTTGCCATCCTTGCGCACGGGCCGCGTGGCGAGCAGTTCATCAAAGAAACGCAGCAGCACCACCAGCCGATGCGCAGGCACAGAGAGCACATCGCCTTGGTCACCCCCGAGTGAGAGCAGGAAGCGTTGATCGAGATTTTTTTCCAGCACGGCGGCAGTGAGGCCCTGATCAATGCAGTCCACCAGCAGCGGCACCATCGAGATGCGACGCCCTTCGATTTCGACACCGAGATCAAGCGAGAACCATTCGCGCCCGTCTTGATCCCCCGCGAGATCGGTGAACCACGCATCCTCACCAGCATCATGGATTTGAAAGCCGATGTCCTCCGGCACCTCCACCTGCCAGCCGGACTCACGCAGCTTGGGCACCTCGTCTTTGAGAAATTGCGACCAGAACAGAGCTTGATCTCCTGCCACGGCCATGAAGCCTAGTGTGGACTCAGGTGCTTTGGCTCCAGGCAGCGCTTCAGAAAATGATTTGAAACCTAGGCCCGTCAAATCCGCCAGCAGCAGGCGCTCTGAACGCAGATTGCGCACGAGGGTATGGCGCGTTTCGTATTCATCTGTCCACTGATGCGCCGGGCTGCGCACCAGCATCTCCAAGCGCAGCGGGCAGTCGTCGTATTCCGCACAGGGTTGAATGAAGGCGATGCTGCGTGGCACCCAGCCGCCGATGTTTTTCTTCGCATTGATCTGCGGCATGTTCACGACCATGCGCCGCACCAGCAGGATGGGCTTAGGCTCAGACGGCGGGAGTTCGATCTCTTTCGGTTCCTCCTGGGTGTCCGCCTCATCCTCCGTGGCAACAGACGTTTTCTCCCGCACACGCGCCATGGCTTCGATGCGTTTGCGTCCTTCCTCATGATCGAGCATGAGCATCAGAGCCGCCGCATGCTGGCAAAGCGTACCCATCGCGCAGGTGCAGTGCGAGGTCATTGCCATGCTGCCGTCTTCACGAAGTCGCAGATGCGCCGTGACGGAGGCGGAGTTGAACAAGGCCGTGCCGATGCCCGCGATCAGCTCCACTTCATTCTCTGCGCACACATGCACCCCCGCGAGGCCAATGTCCCCATGCTTGAGCAGCCGCCCGCCCTCCTCGATCTGCTGCCGCCGAAACAGCCACAGCCAAGATTTCGTGCGCACCTGCACCCAGAGTTTGGGGAATGAGAAATCTTCGAGGACCATTTAGATCAGCACAGCTTCGTTTGGATAGGTAGCCGCCATGCCTTGGTCAAGCGTCGCCACTTTGCCGCCGTTGCGGCGTGCCAGTTCGACCAGCCACGCATCCGTGACCTGTCGGTGGCCTTGAATCTGGCGATGTGGCACATCGCGATACGGAAGGTCACCATCCCAATAAACATGCTGTGGATGAGCTTCGATTTCTACCAAGGCTCTCCACGCGGCATCTGCGCTTTGATCTTGTGCCAGGTGCATATGCAGGCGCACTAAGGTACCTTGAGAAACAGAGCAGGTAGCAAAGGGCTCGCTCAATGCGTCCAGCCATTGAGTTGCCCGCCCATGTGCGGCGTGACTCTTGATCATCAAGGCAATAAGAACGTTTCCGTCAGGCAGCCAGATCATGCTTTGCCATCCAGATAGAGTTCTTCCTCAATCCGAAGAACATCTTCGGTCGTGAAGGGAAGCCGCCCCTCCGATGCCGCAAGCTTGTATCCATGCGGTGCCTTCAATGGTGGCTCGGTAGATTTTTTCAAAGTCGGCAACCGGCTCAGTGCATGCCTCACTACGCTGCTGACACTGGAATGCTCATGCTTCGCCACAGCTTCGATGCCGGCGTAGAGTTCGTCGTCGATGTCGATGGTGAGTTGCACAGGTGAAAATGGCTTTTTTAAATGATCATGTCAACCGCGCTTCACCTCATCCCACGCGGCGTCCATCTGCTCCAGCGAGAGCTTGCCGAGTTCATGCCCCTGCTCTCGCAGATGTATTTCCATGGCGTGAAAGCGGCGGGTGAATTTTTCATTGGCAGCGGCCAGGGCGGGCTCGGATTCGATGCCGAGTTTGCGGGCGAGATTGACGACGCTGAAGAGCAGATCGCCGAGCTCTTCTTCCATGTGCGCTTTGTCACCTGAAGCGATGGCTTCTTCGAGTTCAGCGGCTTCTTCGCGGATCTTGGCAAAGACCGGCGTAGCGTCCGGCCAATCGAAACCGACGCGGGCGGCTTTCTTTTGCAGCTTTTGTGCGCGCATGAGCGCGGGCAGTCCATTGCCGGTGCCATGCAGCAGGCCTTCATGCTCCGTGCCTTTTTCGGTGCGCTTTATGGCATCCCACTGCTTCAGCACGGCATCGGAGGTGGCGGCGCTGGTATCGCCAAAAACGTGCGGATGACGGCGAATGAGCTTCTCGGTCAGACCGTGCGCCATAGAGTCGAGATCGAAGGCTCCGGTCTCACTGGCGATTTCTGCATGAAGCACGGGCTGGAGCAGGATGTCGCCGAGTTCATCGCAAATCTGGGCCGGATCGCCGCTGCGGATGGCATCTGCCACCTCGTAGGCTTCTTCGATGACATGGGGGATGAGGGAGGTGTGGGTCTGCTCCATATCCCAGGGGCAGCCGCCGGGCGCGCGCAGGCGGTGCACGACGTAGCGCAGACGGGTCAGGGCATCGGGATGGTTGAGCATTTCGTCCATGCAGGCAGGTAGTGCGGTGCGTCGGCATGGTCAAGGCTTCGCCGGTCAAGAAGTGGTCAGACGACCGCCTTGAGCCCTGTTCCCGCGAGATTTTTTCCACCTCCCATGATGAGAGCTTGGCAAAACGGGCGTTCTCCCTGAATATCCCGTAACAACCAAACCATACCATGCCGCGTAAAATCAGCCATATCGCACCGGAGTGGTGGGACTACACCACGTTAGAAGATGATCTGATCAATGATGCCGCCCGGCTCACGGAACGAGATCTGCGCCAGCTCTCCCGTCCTGGATTCAAAGTGGTGATGTTTGACACGCTGGAGGACTTTTATCTAGCTGAGGCGCTGGAGTACATCCACGCCTGGAAGCAGGCCACCCCGGACAATCCGGCTGGCATCTGCGGCCCGGTGGGCCCCACGGAGCAGCTCCCACTCGTGGCACGTCTGATCAATGATCTCGGCATCTCGATCAAGGACGGCCACTTCTGGGGCATGGACGAATGGTATGATGAGCACACGAAGAAGGAAGTGACTTTGGAGCATCCGCTGTCGTTTGAAAAAGCGAACCGTGACCTCTGCTTTGACCGCATGCAAAAGAAGCTTTGCATGCCGGATACACAGTTGCATTTCCCGAAAGCGGACACGGCAGCCTACATCAAAAGCTGGCAGAGCGGTGTGCGCTGCGCGGTGATGCAGTGCGGTCAGGGCGACATCAAAAACTGGGCTTTCAACGATCCGCCCAAGCGCACGGGCAAATTCAAGAACGAGCCACCGCCACCTGCGGAGTTTCGCAAACTGACCACGCGCCTCGTGGATCTACATCCGGTGACTCTTATGCAGAATGCCCGCACCTCGGGTGGTGGTAATCTCACCCTGGTGCCGCAGAAGGCCATCACGGTGGGCCCCAAGGAAACCTGGATGGCTGAGAAAGTCAGCGTCTGGCACGCCGGCCAGCACGACACCCCTCTGGGCCAGCGGCTCACCGCACTGCTGATCTCCAAGCGTCTTGCAGATGCCTCCGTGCCCATGTCTCTGCTCGCTGAACATCCCAATGTGCAGTTCAACTACTACCGCGGCGGCCTGGGCCAATGCGATGTGGAAATGCACTGATCACCCACTGCGGAATGACGAATGGAAGTGCATTCGTCATTCGCGGTGCGGCCTCATTGACCTCGGTAAAGTAGGACATCTGCCCCCTTTCGCCGAAATCCAAACTAACGTTTGCTATTCCCCCAATGGGGACGAGGGTCATATCGCAAGTTAACCTGATAAAGGCTAAGCTAAGTCGTTCATCAGGTTGTTTCCTTTGGTGTTCTTAAATCCGATTACGGAGCTTACTCAGCCCTCATTCAGGCTGACTGAACTCAAGAAAATCGATATGAATACTAAAATGTACGTGGGCAACCTGCCCTTCACCGCCACAGAAGACGACGTCCGCGCTCTCTTCACCGACTACGGCACCGTTACCGACATCCACCTTCCGATGGACCGCGACTCCGGTCGTCCTCGTGGCTTTGCTTTCGTGACCATGGACTCCCAAACCGCCATGAATGAAGCCATCCGTGGCCTCAACGAAAAAGATTACGGTGGTCGCAACCTGACCATCAATGAAGCCCGTCCGAAAGAAGATCGTCCAGCAGGCGGCGGCGGCTACGGTGGTGGCGGCGGCGGTGGCCGTGGCGGCTACGGTGGTGGCGGCGGCAAGAGCGGTGGTGGTGGCGGCGGTGGCCGTGGCGGCTACGGTGGTGGCGGCGGCGGTGGCGGTCGCTACTAAGCTTCCCCTCTGACCTTCCAACCCAAGGCCCCATAAAAATTATCGGCGGCATCCTGGCAACAGGATGCCGCTTTTTTGTGCCGTTAAGACGCGGCGGATCAATTCAACCCCTTTAGCGACCTGAGCCAAGCGCCATCAGCAGCCCCACCACGCCGCCGTAGATGGCTCCCCGCCACCATGTCGAGGTTAGGGGGCAGGTTCCAGAGCTGCATTGGCCGAAGTAGCCCAACGCCGAGCCGATGGCGGCACCAAAGGCGATGGGAATGAGGAAGCGTGAGATGGAAATATGAATTGAGTTTTGGTTCAGCCGCACTTGCCGCCTCCGCAACAGCCACCGCCTTTGTCATTGCCACCTTTGCCGCAGGTGCTGATGCCGAGAGGAGCATAGAGCGGGCAGAAGCGCACGAAGGCAGTGAGCAACGGCACGAGGCCGACGGCCCCCAGCCAGCTGTGATTGGCGATGCCGTAAGCGATGAGGCCGAGGCCCAAGATGATGCGCAGCGCGCGGTCCACGGTTCCGATGTTGGGTTTCATAGTGTTTTAGGGTTTGGGTTCAGGATGAGAATGTTTGTTGGCCATGAAGTAGAGCACCGGCACGGCCATACGGCTGATAAAGAGGCTGGCGATCTCCCCGGCCATAAGCGCGATGGCGAGGCCCTGGAATATTGGATCAGCGAGGATCACCGCCGCACCGACGACCACGGCCATGGCGGTCAGCAGCATGGGGCGAAATCGCACGGCTCCGGCGTCGATCACGGCCTCGCTCAGCGGCATACCCTCACGAATGCGCAGCTCGATGAAATCGACGAGGATGATGGAGTTTCGCACCACGATACCACCTCCTGCCATGAAGCCGATCATGCTGGTGGCGGTGAAGAATGCATCCATGAGACCGTGTGCGGGCAATATGCCAACCAGCGAGAACGGGATGGCGATCATCACAATGGCAGGTGTGATGAAACTGCGGAACCAGCCGACCATGAGGACATAGATGAGGATCAAACACGCGCCGAAGGCGGCACCGAGATCACGGAAGACTTCAATGGTGATGTGCCACTCGCCATCCCATTTCAGCGCAGGTTCGGCATCGCTGAAGGGCATGGAGGCATTGAGGATCTGCAGTTCCGCGCCGCTGCCGCCGAACTCGCGCGTGTCGAGTTTCTTGAGAGCCTCGTTCATGTTGAAAATGGCGTACACAGGGCTTTCTACCACTCCGGCCACATCTCCAATGACGTAGGTCACCGGCATCAGGTTCTTGTGGTAGCGGCTCTTCTCCACGGTGACATGCTCCACATTCACCAGTTCACGCAGAGGCACGAGGGGCGAACCCGAGGCCCCGGGCTCGGGCAGAGCATTCGCATCGCCAGAGCGCACGCGCAACGCGAGCAGTTCCTCGGGTGTAGTCTTAGCGGAGCGCGGCAGTTCCAAGCGGATGTTCACATCCTCCTTCTCCTCAGGCTGGTGCAGCAGATCGACCGTCTCGCCATCCACAGCGATTTTGAGCGTCTGTGAAATCGTGGCAGCACTGATGCCATGGAGAGCGGCCTTCTCCTTGTCGATAACGAAGCGAGCCTTCTGCTGGTCGGCCTCGATGTACCAATCGACATCGACCACGCCAGGCGTGGACTTGAAAATGTTCTTCACCGCTTCGGCGAGTTTCAGGCGGTCCTCTTCATTCGGCCCATAAATTTCAGCAACGAGCGTTTGCAGCACCGGCGGACCTGGAGGCACTTCAGCCAGGGCCACACGCGCGCCGTAGCGTGCCGCAATGGCGGCAACGGCCGGGCGCACACGTTTGGCGATGTCATGGCTCTGCGCCTTGCGTTCGTGTTTGCCGACGAGGTTCACCTGAATATCCGCCACGTTGGCACCCCGGCGCATGAAGTAGTGGCGCACCAAGCCGTTGAAATTGTAAGGCGAGGCAACGCCGGCATAAATCTGGTAGTCGGTGACTTCAGGCTCCGTGCGGATCGCCGCAGCCATTTCCCGCGCCACGGCGGTCGTCTGCTCAAGCGAAGTGCCCTCGGGCATGTTCAGGATGACCTGAAACTCGCTCTTGTTGTCAAAAGGCAGCATCTTCACCTTCACCCAGCCAAGTCCGACCGTCGCCATGGCGAGGAGCAACATCACCGTGATGCCGATGAGAAACATCCACCGCCAGCCGGTGTGATGAATCAGCGGGCCCATCATGCGGCGGTACAGTTTCGTGAAGAAATCTTCCGCGTGCTCAGACGAGAGGTGCTTGTGGCCGTCGTCCACTGCGACACCTTCCGTCAGCTTCGAATACTTGCCGCCCCAACGCAGAATGCGAATGGAGGCCCACGGCGTGACGATGAAAGCGATGAGCAGCGACCAGAACATGGCAGCACTGGCACCAATCGGAATGGGCCGCATGTAAGGTCCCATGAGACCGCCGACAAAGGCCATCGGCAGCACGGCGGCGATCACGGCAAAGGTGGCGAGGATAGTGGGATTGCCCACTTCACCCACGGCTTCGACGGCGATCTTTGACCAGTCCCGCCCCTTGTTCTGCGGCAGGTGAAAATGACGCACGATGTTTTCCACCACCACGATCGCGTCATCCACCAGGATGCCGATGCTGAAAATCAGCGCGAAGAGGGTGATGCGGTTCAGCGTGAAGCCGTAGAGATAAAAAATGAGGAGCGTGAGAGCCAGTGTGGCAGGAATAGCCACGGCGACGATGCCGCTCTCACGCCAGCCAAGCGTCAGCCAGATCAGGATGGCCACGCTGAACACGGCGATGCCCATGTGCAGCAGCAGTTCGTTGGATTTCTCCGCTGCGGTCTCGCCATAATTTCGCGTGACGCTCACGGTGACATCGGCGGGAATGATCGAGCCTTTGAGAAGGTCCACTTTGCGAATCACTTCGTCCGCCACGGAGATCGCGTTCGCACCGGGACGTTTGGCGATGCTGAGGGTTACGGCTGGTTCTTCGGAAGTCTTGGAGCCGTAGAGGACGTACTGCACCGCATCCTCGCCGCCATCATGGATCTCGGCCACTTCGCGCAGATACACCGGCCGGCCGCCAAACACACCGACGACCACATCTCCCACATCGTGCGCGGTTTTCAGGAAGGCGCCGGTTTCCACGAGCACCTCGTTATTACCGGTGGTCAGGCCGCCTGCGCGAAACTGGCGGTTGGCCTGCTGCAGCATCGGCACGAGCCCCGCTGGGCTGAGATTGCGCGAGGCCAGCTTCACGGGATCAAGCATCACCCGCACCGCACGACGCGCACCACCCAGCAGATTCGTTTCCGCCACCAGCGGCACCTGTTTGACTGACTCATCCACCTGGGCCGCCAGACGGCGCAGTGTGAGGTGGTCATAGCGTGCGCTGTGGAAGGTTAGCGCCAGGATCGGCACATCATCAATACTCTTCGGTTTGACCAACGGTGGTGTCACACCCATCGGGATGCGGTCGAAATTGGCGCGTAGTTTCTCGGTGATCTTCACCAGACTGCGTTCGGGATCCTCTCCCACTTTGAAGCGCACGATGACCAAGCTCTCGCTGTCGCGGGAGGTGCTGTAGATGTATTCCACCCCGGCCACTTCCCACAGCAGCTTTTCCATGGGCCGCGTGGCACGTTCTTCGATCTCCTTCGCAGAAGATCCGGGCATGGACACCATGACATCGACCATCGGCACCTTGATCTGCGGCTCCTCCTCACGCGGCAGCAGCACAACAGCCGCCGCGCCGAGAATGACGGAGGCGATGATGACCAGCGGGGTCAGTTTGGAATCAATGAACATCGCGGCAATGCGGCCGGCGACACCCAGGTTCTCAGAATGATTGGAAGGCTCGCTCATGGCTGGATTGTCACGGGTTGGCCGTCGGCAAGTTTGCTGACATCAGTGATCACGACCTGCTCCCCTTCTTCGAGGCCGGAAAGCACTTCGATGCTGCCATTGATCGCCTTGCCCGTTTTCACCAGGCGCAGGTTTGCATGCCCTTCTTTGACAACGAAAATCAGTTCCATCTGTCCGCGCTTGATCACACTGCCCTGGGGAACCATCAGCAGCTGCATTTCCGCCATCGGCACAGCCACACGGCCAAACTGGCCGGTGCGCAGTCCCTCCGCCGCCGGCAGATCCAGCTTCACTTGAAACGTGCGGCTTACGGGATCGGCCACAGGAGCGATCTCACTCACCGTGGCATCAAGCGGCTTTGCCACGGATGCGATTTTCACCTGCATCGTTGCCCCCATGGTGATGCGGTCCAGAATAGCTTCGGGGAGGTCGGCTTCAAAGCGCAGAGTAGTCGGCGCTTCCATTTCGAGCAAGTGCCTGCCCGGCATTGCCAGATCACCTACGTCGGCGAGCTTGCGGGTCACCACGCCATCAAATGGCGCAGTCACTCGGGCGTAGCCCATTATCGTTTCGGCTTCATTGACACCCGCAGTGGCCACTTTGACCCGGGCATCGGCGGCATCGAAGTCCTGCCGTGTCGTCGCATTGCTGGCGACGAGCTCCTTTTGCCGCGCAAAGTCGCGCTGAGCCTGATCCAGCAGCGCCTTGGCCTGATCTACCTTGGCCTGAATCTCCTGATTTTCCAGCCGGGCGAGCATGTCCCCCGCCTTCACAGCAGCGCCGGGCGTGGCGGTGTATTCCAGGACACGGCCACTGATTTTCGCCTCCACCTGGGCACGCAGTTTGGAGCGCACCGTACCCACGACCTCTTCGACCGCCATATGCGGCTGTAATTTGGCCATCTGCACTTTCACTGCGCTGCCGGGCAGAGGAGTCGTGGTTGGATGGCCAGCCTCATGCCTGCCACAGGCGGCGAGGGCGAGCAGTGCACCGAAGGAGAGAAGTCGTTTCATGGTGGTTTTATAAGGGGCGGGTCTGGAGTCCTTGAACCAAGGCTAACAGAAGCAGGCAGTCCGGTGCTCCTCCTATTTAGTGTTTTGCGCAGCAGGAACCACCGACGCCGAGTTTCTTGAGAATCGTTTCAGCAGGGCAGAAGCCCGTGAAGGCGGACTGCAGCAGGTTCGCACCCACAAAGGCGGTGAGCCAGAGCCAGTTCGGATGCACGTAGTGGCTGAGGGCCAGGCTGACGAGGATCATGGTGCCGGCGAGGGCGCGGATGGCGTTTTCGAGTTTCATGGTGGTAGGACGGGATTTGAGATTGACGATCTGAATTTTCAAAGGATAATCATACACAACTGTATGAGTCTATACACATATAGCAAATATCTGCAAACTCTTTTTCACATCATGCCCGCCGCACGTAAAAAATCCCTGCCGCCGGTCTCCGAAGAGGCCCTCGCCTTGATCGCCTCCTGGTTCCGCACGCTCTCTGAACCCAGCCGCCTGAAAATTCTGCGCGCGCTGGAGGAGGGCGAAAAGAACATCACCGAACTCGTCGCCTCCACAGGCCTCACTCAAGCGAATGTCTCGCGCCATGTGCATTCGCTGGTGGACGCGGGAATGGTCGGTCGCCGCCGTGAAGGCCTGACCGCGATCTGCTTCATCGCCGATCCGAGCATCACCGAACTGTGCGACAGCGTCTGCAACAACCTCCTCAAACGTCTCTCTAATCAGGTGAAAAATCTCAGTGGTGCCTGAGCCGCCCGTTTCCCCATACACTCAATTCTCCTTCGCAACATGATCTGGACCCTTGTTATTCTCATAGCCGTCATCGGCGGCTGGTACTGGTATGAAGGAGACTGGGACCGCCGTCTCTTCACAGCGCAGCCCGGCTCCGTGTGTGCGAACCTCAATGCCGGCCAGGCCAATGCGTGGCTGCGTGAACACCCTGAGACGCAGGTGCTGGATGTGCGGTCCTCGGGCGAATTTGAAGACGGCGCCCTGCCTCATGCGGTGAACATTTCAATCGGCGACGCAACCTTCGAGCCAAAGGTGGCAGCGCTCAACAAGGACAAACCCGTGCTGGTGTATTGCGCAGGCGGCTTTCGCAGCCGCAAGGCCGTGATCGTTTTGAAACAACTCGGCTTCCGCAACATCCAGCACATCCACCGCGGCTACATGTCGTGGCAGCCCGACGCCCAACCATGAAACACCTGCTCTTCTCTCTTCTAGCTCTCACCATTTCCACCTCTGCCACCGAGCCGGAGGTCATTCCGATCCAGGTGCGCGAGAACCTGCGCATCGTCTATCAAGTGACCGATAACTTAGCCCATGAGGGCGTGAACAAGGGACTGTTTTACGCCCGCAAACTCATCAACACTTATGAGAAGCAGGGCATCGCCGCAGACCAGGTGCATCTGCATCTAGTCTATCACGGCACCGGCATTGCCGCTGTGGTGAACGATGCGGCCCGCAAACGACTCGGCACGGATGCGGCCAATCCGAACGGCGAGATTCTCGCAGAACTCATCAAGCGCGGCGTGCAGGTGGAGCTGTGTGAAAACACGATGCAGCAGAAAGGCGTGAAGCCCACGGAGCTGATGCCCGGCGTCAAACTCGTCATCGGCGCATTCCCGCGTCTGATCGATCTGCAGCTGCAAGGCTTCGCCTACATCAAGTTTGAGTAAAAAGATCGACGCACTGATCGAGAACTACTTCGTGAAGTTCCGGCGGAAGTGAGTCCTCACTGGCTTCGCATCCACGCAAGCAGACGGTCTGCGGGCTGGAAGCCGGTGGTTTGTGCGACGAGTTTGCCGTTTCGTAGCAGCGCGAAGGCGGGGATACCCTGAACACGGAACTGGCTGGCGATGTCCTGCCGTTCATCGGTGTTTACTTTGACCAGGATGGCCGCGCCTGCGGCCTTGGCGGCAGCTTTGGCAAACTCAGGAGCCATCATCTGGCAAGGGCCGCACCATGGGGCCCAGAAATCCACCACGACAGGCAGCGTACTCTGCGAGATGAGCGCGGCGAAATCGGACGCACTCGTGATCTCGACAGGTTCGGCCACATGGGGCAGCTCAGCTTTGCAGTTGCCGCAGCGGCCCTGCAGGGCGGCTTTGGCGTAAACGATGCGGTTGGCTGTGCCGCAGGCGGGACAGGGCAGAATGATGCCGCGCTCATCGGCGGTCAGGTGGGAACTCATAAATGACAAGATTGGGGGGACATTAAAAATTGTATATACGCATACGCGCATATAAACGGTACAGCAACACAACGCACCCACACCTCATGATCAAGCATCTTCTCATTCTCGGCGGCGGCACGGCCGGTACCATCATGGCCAACAACCTGCGCAGACGGTTGCCCGCTTCCGATTGGCACATGACCGTGGTGGACCGTTCGGACAAGCATCTCTACCAGCCCGGGCTGCTCTTCCTGCCCTTCGGCAAGTATGAAGAGAGCGACATCATCCGGAAGACCTGTGATTTCATTCCCGAAGGCGTCACCTTCACGCAGGCGGAGGTGGATCAAATCATTCCCGAAAATCATGAAGTAACGATCAAGGGTGGGAGCACGCTCAAATACGATCTGCTGATCATCGCCACAGGCTGCCGCACGGCACCGGAGGAGACTGCGGGCATGCTGGGGCCGAAGTGGCGGGTGAATGTGCATGATTTCTACACGCTGGACGGTTCACGAGCGCTGCGTGAAAAGCTCAAGTCCTTCACGGGCGGGCGCGTGGTGGTGCACATCAACGAAATGCCAATCAAGTGCCCCGTGGCCCCGCTGGAGTTCACCTTCCTGGCAGACACGTTTTTCCGCGAGCAGGGTGTCCGTGACAAGGTCACGCTGACCTACGTCACGCCGCTTTCCGGTGCATTCACCAAGCCGAAAGCGTCGAAAAAGCTGGGGCATCTGCTCGGGGACAAAGGCATCGAACTCGTGACGGATTTCGTGGTGGAGAAAGTGGATCAGGAAAACAACAAGCTGGTGTGCTTTGACGGCCGCGAGGTGCCCTATGACCTGCTCATCACCACACCGACAAACATGGGGGACGAAGCCGTGCGCCGTTCCGCCCTGGGGGATGATCTGGATTTTATCGCCACGCAGAAACACACGTTGCAGTCCGTCGAATACAAGGACGTTTTCATCATCGGCGATGCGACGAACCTGCCCGCGTCCAAGGCGGGCTCCGTGGCCCATTTTGAAAGCGAGACTCTGGCGGACAACATTCTGCTGCACATCGCAGGCAAGCCGCTCAAGGAGGAGTTCGACGGACACTCCAACTGCTTTATCGAATCCGGCAACGGCAAGGCGCTGCTGATTGATTTCAATTACGAATACGAGCCGCACGAAGGGCCGTTTCCCTTCCCCTTCGGCCCCATGCGCCTGCTGGAAGAGAGCCGCGTGAACCACTGGGGCAAGCTGGCCTTTCGCCACATATACTGGAACGTCCTCCTTCGCGGCTGGCCGCTGCCGGGCATCAGCCGGCAGAAAAAGAAGCCAGCTGACGCGTAATCATCACCCAACCAACCATCATGAAAAAGACCATCGCAGGAACTGAAATCGACGTGAACGAGGAGGGCTACCTCGCCGACGCAACCCAGTGGAATGAAGCCATCGCCGCCGCCATCGCCACGGAGGAAGGAATTGGCGCGCTGACGGACGCCCACATGAAGGTGGTGATCTACCTGCGCGAGCAGCAGGCGAAGGGTGCTTCCCTGACCATTCGCAGCATGGGCAAAAGCGGCGTGGTGACGACGAAGGAACTCTACGATCTCTTCCCCGGCGGACCGCTGAAGAAGTCCTCCAAGATTGCCGGCATTCCCAAACCCGTTGGCTGCATTTAACCCCTATCTCTTCCCATCATGAGCACCCCAGACGACAAACAACCCGTGAAAAAAATGTCCATCATCGTGAGCCGTGGCTCGCTGGATGGCATTTACCCCGCGCTGATCATGGCCAACGGCGCGCGCATGGAGGGCATCGAGGCCTCGCTGTTCTTCACCTTCTTCGGCCTGAATGCTCTGGCCAACAAAACACTGGATCACTTGAAGGTCTCCACCGTGGGTAATGCCGCGCTGAACATGGCCATGCCTATGCTCGGCCTGCCCATCACGATGCCCTTCCCCACGGTGATGGGTGCCATCCCGGGCGTGTCAGCCTTTGCCACGCATCTGATGAACAAGGAGATGGAGAAGCTCGCCATCCCGCCCGTGCGCGAATTCCTCGAACTTATCTCCGACTCCGGCGGCAAGATCTTTGCCTGCAAGCTGGCGATGGACATGTTCAAGCTGAAGAAGGAAGACCTGATGGACCGCGTGGATGACGTGCTGACCGTGGGTCAGTTCTACGAGGAATCCGCCGGTGTGGGGACGCACATCCTTTTCACCTAATCACCACTGCAGGGTGGACACGTCCACCCGAGTCTCGTTGCGGCTTTCCTTGACGATGTGCCCATCGGAGAGGTGCAGGACGCGGTCGGCCATGGCGGCCATGGCGGCGTTGTGCGTGATGACGACAGTCAGCGTGCCGAGTTCTCGGTTGATGCGCTCGATGGCTTCCAGCACGGTGATGCCGGTGGTCACATCGAGAGCGCCGGTGGGTTCGTCACACAGCAGCACCTCGGGTTTCTTGGCAATGGCACGGGCGATGGCCACGCGCTGCTGCTCGCCGCCGCTGAGCTGGGATGGGAAATGATCCAGTCGGTGGCTCAGGCCCACGCGGTCCAGCGCATCCTCCGGCTTCATCGGGTCCGGGGCGATGTCGGTGATGAGGGCCACGTTTTCGCGGGCGGTGAGGCTGGGGATGAGATTGTAGAATTGAAAGACGAAGCCCACACAGTTACGGCGGAACTGTGTCAGCGTGCGCTCGCCGCCGCCGGAGAGGTCCCAGCCTTTGTAGCGGAGGGTGCCGGAGGTGGGGATGTCCAGGCCACCTAAAATGTTGAGCAGCGTGGACTTACCGCTGCCGGACGCGCCCAGCAGCACCACCAGCTCGCCGGGGTGGAAATCGAGGTCGACCCCCTGAAGGGCCACCACATTGAGATCTCCGGTTTGGTAAACTTTTCGCAGCCCCCGGGCCGCAAAAATCGGCTTCTCGCCCACCGCAGGCGGCTGGCGGGTGCTCATGGTGCTGGTCGGCTGAGGGCTTGGCATGCCCCTACCTTGCATGGCGAAAGGGATTCTGCCAACACGATGATCGGTGGTTGCGTCCGGCGTTCATCGCGCAAGATTATACAATGCCCACTTTGGCCAGCGACGACACCCCCGAGATTCACACGACGAGGGTCAAACTCCCTACGCGTGAACGCACCAGCGGACGCACTTTCGTCATTGGCGACATCCATGGCTGTTCGACGGCGCTGGATCTCTTGCTGCAGGAGTTGTCCCCCCAGAGCATGGACAGGGTCGTCACCCTGGGCGATTACGTGGATCGCGGACCGGACAGTCGCGGCGTGGTGCAGCGTCTGCTGGATCTGGAAAAGCAGGTCCAACTTATTCCGCTGATCGGCAACCATGAAATTCTCATGCTCGATGCCCGCAGCCAGCTGCTTGACTCCGGCTCCTGGTACGGCGTCGGCGGCAGGCAGACCATGCAGTCCTATGGCTGCAAGGACATCCCGGACTGGAACGCCATCCCGCAGGAGCACTGGGACTTCCTGAGCCAGCGCCTGCGCCGCTGGCATGCGGACGAAACGCATATCTTTGCCCACGCGAATGTGAACGCCATGCTGCCCTTGGAGGATCAGAGCGACGACTGGCTGTTCTGGCGGCGCTTTGATGATTCCCACCCGCATTTCTCGGGCAAGACGCTGGTGTGCGGTCACACTGCCCAGAAGAACGGACTGCCCCACATTCTTCCCGGCCGGATCTGCCTCGACACCTGGGCTTATGGGGAGGGCTGGCTCACCGCGCTCGATACCAGCACGCAAACTCTGCTGCAGACCAATCAACGTGGCGAGGTACGGCGCTACAGTTTTGACGAGGTGCGCATGCTCACCGATAAAGCGTGACCTCCCCCGCCATGACACGCGCGCGCTGGATCCTCTCTGCTGCCACTCTCTGCGCGCTTTGGCTGATCGGTGCACTGGTTTGCCTGCCACACCTGCAGCGAGATCTTGAAACGGCCGCCCGGGATGTGCTCTCGCAGCAGCCCGCACTGCAAAATCGGATGGTCGGACTGCACCTTGAGTTTGACGGCCAGCAGGCACGAATCACCGGCAGCGTGCGCACGCAGGAAGACCGCAGCAGGGTCGAAAACACCGTGCGCAACCTGGTGCGACTGCCAGCACCGCTTTCCTTCGGACTTGGGCCTCACCTCAATCCTGTCAGTGCTGTGCAGAGCGAGGTCGAAGTCATCCCCAGCCCGCCCGGCTGGATGCTGCTAGCCGCCGATGGCACGCGCGCACGTCTGCTGGGCACCGCCGCGAACGCTTATGAAGCACGCGACCTCGCGCGCAGCGTGCAGGAAGCCTGGAGCATCCGGGGCGGCATGAGCGAAGGCATGCCCGGCACCGACGCGGAGAACCACGACGAAGCCGCCAGCGTCGCAACCACACTGCGCACAGTTCCGGCCCCGCAGTCCACGGTGCAGGCTTTCCTGGCCCGCATCGGGCAGCCATGGAAAGAGCTGACTCTGGGCAAATCTGATGCCGAACTGCTCGCTGAAGCGCGCGCACTGGGTGTCAGTGAAGATGAGTGGCAGCATCAGGTGCGCCCCGCTCTGGACGAACTGCGCGCCACCCAACAGCAGCAGCAGCTTCTTCAGGCGCAAAACAACCTTCTCGCCAAACTGCCGCCGGGTTACCTTTTCATCGCGGTTCGTGATCAGCAGATCATTCTCCGTGGCGAAGTCGGCAGCACGGCCATGAAGCAGGCGATTCTCGAAGACGCACTCGGTGCCTTCGCACCGCGACGCCTGCATGATGAAATCCGAGTCAGCGCGCAGCGCCGCCCCAGCGGTGATTTTGGCCCCATCACCAGCGCCCTCTTGCCGCAGGAGGACAAGGTGGGTGGCAAATCCTGTTTTCTCAGTTTCAGCGGCGAAGCTTGGAAGCCGGTGGACTGGCAGATCTCCCCCCGCGAGCAGTCATGGAAGAGCGACCTGCCAACAGGGCTGGATGCTAGGCTGCTGGAAAATGACAGCACGGTGCTCAGCAGTTGGCTGCAGGGAGATGACTCCAACTCACGCGGTCCCTCCCAACCCAGAGACACAGCCTTCATCGCCCTCGCCCTGTTCGGCACGAAGGCCATCGTCTCGGGGCAGGTCGCCGAAGAGGCGGTGCGTGCCCAGCTCATCGCCGCTGTTCGTCAGGCCTACAGCCCACCGTTCCTCGTTATCAACGACGAGGTTCGTGTGAGCGGCGACTGCGAACCCTCCGGCAGCATTCTGCACACCCTCAAAAGCCTGCCGCCCCCACCTACAGCCAGCAGCGCCGGGATGTTTGCCATCGCCAAACCGGGCAGCACTTGGACGCTCATTCCGGTGACACGGGAACTCGTCGAAGCAGGGGGGCTGGCCCACTCAGGCCGCATTCCCGCCGGTATTCCCGCCGCTGTTGTTGAAGTTCTTGCTGCCGAGGCGATCGAGCAGCTTCGCATGCACCTGACGCCCCCTGTCCTCCACTGATGTCCTCCTTCCTCTGGCTGTTGCTCTACCTCGCTCCGCTGCTCGGCCTCACCGCCGTTTTGTTTGCGTGGTTCGGCTGGCAGTGGCGCGGCAGTGACATGCAGAAGCGCATCGATGAACTGGCAGCACAAATCGAAACCGCACAAACCGCCCTCCGTCAGTCTGAAACCGAGCACGCGGCAGCCATCGCCAAAGCTTCCACCACCGCCAGTGAAGTCCCTGCCCCGCAGCCCACTGAGGCACAGGAACTCCAGGCCCTGCGGGACGATTTGAAATCCGCCCATGTCGAAGCGCAATTGCGCCGAGAAGAGGCCGCCAAAGCGAGCGAAGCCGCACTGGCGCTCGAAACGGAAATGGCTCGGCTTGTGGCAGATCTTGAGCAACTGCGTGCGGCGCATACCTCCGCGCAAACGGAACTCAAAAACCTGCGCAACGCTGCTCCTGCTCCTGCTCCTGCTCCTGCTCCTGCTCCTGCTCCTGCTCCTGCCCCTGTCGAGACGGTAGAGGCCCCGGCCAAGCCCAAGCGCAAACGCACCACTACGGCGAAGCCCAAGGCAGCCTCCTCCACGTTGCGCGAAAAAGTCACCGTGCTCGAAAGCCAGCTCAGCACGCATCAGACGGGTCTCGCCACGCTGACGCAGGAGCGCGACGACTGGCAGCGCCGCATCACCAAACTCGAAGGCCAGACACCGACCGATCCCGCCGGCATGGGGCTCGCCCGCCGCAGTTTGGCCGACAGCGAGAAGCGTCTGGCCATCGCGACGACAGAAATCGAAAGGCTGCGACTTCAAACGGAGGTGCTACGCCGTGTGGAGCAGGGAGAATCCGCACTCTTGACCGTGCCGGATGACGATCTCACGCAGATCAAGGGCATCAAGAAGATCATCAGCGAGCAACTTCGTGCCCACGGCATCCGCACCTGGCGGCAGATCGCGCAGTGGAATGAGGACGAGCAGCGCGCCTTCAGCGAACTCCTGGCCTTCAAAAACCGCGCCACCCGCGAGCAATGGCAGCAGCAGGCCCGCGCGCTGCATGAATCCGCCCATGGCCCCCTGCCCTGATTCTTTCCACCGCATGTTCACCCGCTCACGCATCTGCTCATTGCTCCTGCTATTGGCCCTCGCATTGGCTCTCGACTCCTGCGTCACTCCAGGCACACCCGCCACACGTTTGGAAAGAGCCCGACACCTCAGCCACGATCTCCAGCAGCTTTCCCCGACAGTGAGTGCACGCGAGGCTGACCGTCTGGCGACCACGGCCATCGAAGAAACCGCCAAACTCTCCGAGGACTTCAAACCCTTCGCGCACCCATGGATCAACAACGGCCTCGTCAACACAGGCCTGCGCAAGCGCGGCCTCTGCTACCAGTGGCGGGATGATTTGTTCCCCTTCCTGTTCCGCCTCAATCTCAAGACGCTGGAGCTGCACCTCGCCTCTTCGAAGCGCGACACCTGGCAAGAGCACCACGGCATCATCGTCACCGCAAAAGGCCAGCGCTTTGAAGACGGCCTCGTGATCGATCCTTGGCGCAAGGGCGGCCGCCTCTGGTGGGGCCTGCTCAAAAATGACAAAGGACACCCCTGGGTGCCGCTGCCCTGGAAGCTCACCCCCATGGTGCTGCGCCCATTGCTGATGCCGGATCTTTATCCGGCGCGGTAAGGCATCAACATTTTACGGGTAAGGCGCCAAGCATGAATGGCACTCAGTAAAGGCGGGGTGTCGCTCCTTTTTGCATCCCCTCGCAAAGCCAATGTGTCTCCGCAGAAGCAAACGCTCCTGGCGCGCGGACCTCCTGAGTCCGCAGCAGGTCGCTTCCACGCAGCAGGTGTGGCTGCAGGAAGAACATCGGAAGCACGAGAACATCAGGGACGAAAAAGCGAGAGCGGCAGGGACGATTCGGAGCTGCGCGTGTTTGCGGAACCGAGCAGAGCGAGATAGACGACTGAAAGGAGCCCGAAGGGTGAGCTTAGCAAATCAACGCTGCGGGCTCGGAGGCCCGCGCGCCGGGGACTCTTTTGCCTGCGGTGGCTCATTCAGCGATGCATACCCTTAACTGAGTTCCATTCACGCCAGGCATTTTGTAGATAATTCCGGTTTAAATCCCTGACTTCCAATGGGCTGATCCTATCGTCCATCCAGCATCTCCGGCGCGTGGGCAACGCCCTGAAGTGCAGATTCGCTCTTCACCGCCTGAATACAGCTCCGGCACCCGTTGGAGTTTCGAGGATCTAGAAACGAAGTTCCAGCTGCTGCGCTGACGTGTTCGAGGGCGATTAAAGTCGTGCCTCGTAGGCATCATGGCGGCCGATGAAGAACCAGACGATGGTTCCATCCGCTTCGATACCAAGGGCACGGTGATTGTCATCAATGCGGACGGACCAGAATGGACCGACGCGTTTGAAGTGGAGGGAGGGATGCCAATGATTCTCACGCCAAAGATCATACTGCTTCCGCGCACGAGCTTGGACCTGCGCGGGAAGGCGGTTGAAACACTGCTAGAAATCAGGCGCGACGGAGGAATTCATCGAGAGCGATGGTGCGGCCTGCCTGATGATCCCGAAGGGCACGGGCAGCCATTTCATCGAACTGACCGTCTTTAATGGCGTTCTCAAAGGCACCATCCACGCGGCGGGTGCGGACCTCGTCAAACCAAGCTGCGAAGGTCTGGAAGTCAGGGTCGGGCAGTTGTACCACGGCGTCTTCGATTTCAAGCACGGTGTTCATGCTCGGCAGAATACGGAGTTTCAGGTGAATGCGCAAGTTTGTCGAAAAAAAGAGGCCAGTCATTTGGTAGATGACACCAGTTTTAATCACTGATTTCCAATGGGTTGAACCTACCATCAGTCCAGCATCTCCGGCGCGTGAACAATCTCTAAGAGAGGGCAAATGCACGGCGCAAGCCCCTTCGCATCCTCTGCTGCGCTCCTACAGAGCGCGGTCTTGGGAAAGGCGGGGCGGTGTCACCCAAACCCAGGGCTTGCTCGTTCTTCGCTGCGACCTGGGCTGACTCCTGCGGCACGTTGGGTCGCCTAGACTGCCCAATCCACCACGCCTCAGGGTTTGCTCTTCCTCACCGCAGGCGGTGGCACCACCTTAATCCCAGCGGCTTCCATCACCAGTTTCTGGAAGGCGTCCTTGGGCTTGCCGCTGTCTGGCACCAACACATTCTGCACCAAATACACCGTGACGATCCCGCTCTGTGGATCGAGGCAGCCATTCGTAGCAAAGGCGCCGCCGTGGCCGTAGCTGCCCACGGGCATCTGCGAATTCACTCGCTGCTTGTCGATGTTCACCTGCCATCCGCAGGCGTAGTTGAGAGGCTTGCCGCCGGCGGTCACCGGAGTGGTCATGTCCTTGACCGATTTTTCACTGACGATGCGCACGCCGTCGAGTTCACCGCCGTTGGCGATCATCGCGTAAAAGCGCCCCATGTCCGCAGCGGTGGAAAAGAGGCCGCCAGCAGGCTCCGTCATGTGCGTGACGCTGGCATCGCTGGTGACGAAGGGATTGTAGCCGGGCACGAGTTCATGGGTGTCCTCATCCATCTTGTAAGTGCGGGCGATGCGTGCGCGGTGGGCGTCATCAGGATTGAACATCGTATCCTTCATGCCCAGCGGCGCGAAAATCTTGGCCTGCAAAAACGCGTCATACTTCATGCCTGAGGCGAGCTCGATGATGCGTCCGGACACCGTGGGTCCGAAGCCGTACTCGTAGGCACTGCCCGGCTGAAACGCGAGCGGGGTCTTGAGCAACGAGGCCACGTAGGCCTTCAGCGAGACCGCACCGTCCGAAGGCGAACGGCGTGGAAAGGCGATGCCTGCGGTGTGGCTGAGCAGCATGCGCAGGGTGATGGGTTTTTCCGGCGCGCTGCCATCGGCCAGCTTCACTTTGGCGAGGTCCGGCAGCCACATGGAAGCAGGCTCATCCAGCGAGAGCTTGCCTTCATCCACCAGCACCATCACGGCGGTGGCGTTGATGGATTTCGTCATTGAGGCGATCCAAAACAACGCGTCTTTTTCCATCGCGCGGCCTTTGCCGATGTCGGCCATGCCTGCGGCCTCAAAGTGAACGACCTTACCCTTTTCCATCACGAGCGTGACGATACCCGCAGCCTGCTTGGCCTTCACCGCAGCTTCCATGGCGGGGTGAATGGCGGCCAGTTTGGCCTTATCGAGCGCTGGCAGCAGCGCGGGAAACAGAAGGAGTGCGGAGTAAACAGTACATGCGAGGCGGTTCATCGCAAAACAACGCACTGGCAGTGCTGGATCTAGCGGCGTCTGCGCGCACCCAGCAGAAACAAACCGCTGCACAGCATCAGTACGACTCCAGCAGGCTCAGGCACGACGGCAAAGTTGTTGGCCAGCACGTAGTTCGCCACGTTCGCGCCGAGGGCCTGACCGTTGGTGACGGAGGTCCCAAACTGCGTGCCGCCATAGACGCCCGCCATCGCCGCTTCGTTCGCGGCCTGGCTGAAGCTGGTGAAGTTGCGCGTCAGGTCATTGTTCCCGTCTCCATTGATGTCACTGCCCAGGCTGAAGGAAACCGTGTTGCCGAGGTAGGAGGCCAGCACGACGGCGGCGGCTTCGCTGATCGTGGCTCCCAGCGAGACGTATTCCGGCAGCGACGGGGAGGTGATGAGCGGAGCCCAAAATGAATCCACATCTGTGCTGGCGTTGCCATCGATATCGCCGTTCGCGATGGCCGTTTCGGGACGCCAGAACTGCGTGTCGTAGCTGATGGCCATGGCGGCGGTGCTTGCATCGGCGATGGCCACATTCAGGGTGGCCAGCAGGCGTGCGGTTTCGGCGGTGGTCAGCCCTGCCGCGGCAGCAGCGGTTTGGGCGATCTGATTCCACATGCCCGTCATCTTCACCGTGCCATCGCCAGCAGCCCAGAAATAGGCCTGATTCGTTTGATCCGAGGTGCGCGTGGTGCTGAAGTTAGACCCCAGAGCCTTCACCTGCGCGTAATCCGCTGCATAATGGCTGGACTGCAAATACGTGGTGACCGAGCCGCCCGGCAGCGTGGTCATGTAGGAGCCGGTGCCCGGGATGGCAAAGGTGCCCACGCTCCCCCAGCCAGGAAGGAGCGCGCCTGCGGGTGAGGTCTGCTGCCAGTAGCCGATGGTGCCCACAGGTGTGTAGGAAGTGGTGGCGGCATCGGCAGAGCCATCTGACGAACGAGCGCTCAGCAGATTGTTGGCGATGGTGACTCCCCACGCGATGCCGTCGGTCTTGGCCTGACTGTTCGCAATGCCGCTGAGCTGGGAATTGTAGAGCGCGGTGAAATTGCTGCTCGATCCCGCATAGAGATACTGCATCACGGTGTTGGCCGCCGCGATCATCGCCGCCTGGGAGTCTGCCCCTACCGGTGCGCTGCCAATGGTGGGAGCGGGGTAAGAGCCATAGCCGTAGGGGTTGTAGGTGCCTGCAATGCTCTGGTCCGCATTGTACATGGATGCCGCCAAGATGGCCAAATCATGCGCCACCAGCGGGTCGGCATTGGCCGTCATCGACGTCAGCGCCAGCGCATTCCAGTCCGCGACAATGTCCGCCCGCACCGCCGTGACTGCGGTCAGCAGCAGGGCGGCACTCGCGAAAAAGCCGGAAAAATGGGGGTGAAAGCGCAGCATCGGCTGATAAAGCATCTAAGTTTACAATAATTACCATAGTAAACAACGAGTTTCGGTCCTTTTCCTAGCGACGCCACAAACCCGAGATCACGGACCCGCACAGCGCTTCCCTACCAGCCAGATGCAACACACCGGGTGGTAGGGACGCGTCGTGCGCGTCCCTAGAATCCTTCGCCCCAGCGCCACCTGCCCACACACCCCTCTCCCCCTTTTCAATCGCCCCCGCCTCCCCGCCTTCCATCCACCCTCCTTTTCGCGTCTTTTTGCGCCTCTTTGCGGCCAACAATCTCCTCCCACAACCGCAAACCATCGCCAACCACGGCAAACAACCGCAAACTCCCTCCCCCGCCCACTTCCCCTTGACCTTCGCCCTACTGGCCGCACCATGACCGCGTCACGACAGGGGCGTCCCATTGCAGGGACTGAGATGGATCTTCCTGGATCCGAACCCTCCGAACCTGATGCGGGTCATGCCGCCGAAGGGAGTTCGCTCGGAGGTTCACTCAGTTTCTTCAGGTCTCCCAACTTGAAACTTTAAACCTGAAACTCATCACCTTCGATATGATCGCCACTCAAGACTCCTTCGAGCCCCACTCCTCCGAGCAACTCCCCGCCTCCACCCGCGTGTATGTGCAGGGCCAGATCCACCCGGACGTGCAGGTGCCCATGCGCGAGATCACCCTCTCCCCCACCAAGGACTTCAATGGCCGTATCATCCAGAATGAACCCGTGCGCGTCTATGACACCTCCGGCCCCTGGGGTGACCCCGATTACAAAGGCACCGTGGAAGAAGGCCTGCCCGGCCTGCGCAAGGCCTGGATCCTCGCCCGCAACGACGTGGAAGCCTACGACGGCCGCGCCATCGAGCCGCGCGACAACGGCTACCTCACGGCCAATCACGCCGAATACGCCGCCGCCAAGCGCGAAGGCATCCTCAGCCCGCTGAAGGCCCCCATCAATGCGCAGCGGCAGCCTTTGAAGGCCAAGCCCGGCAAGGTGGTCACGCAGCTCGCCTACGCCCGCGCCGGCATCATCACCCCGGAGATGGAGTTCATCGCCATCCGCGAGAACATGAAGCGCGCGAAGATCGCCGACTTCACCACCGACATCGTCCGCAACGACCTCGACAAGCAGCATGTGGGCTCCTCCCAGGTGCAGAGCGAGTACACGCCCGGCATCTTCAAGCGCTTCCCGCAGCGCATCCCGAATGAGATCACGCCCGAGTTTGTGCGCAGCGAAGTGGCCGCCGGACGCGCCATCATTCCCGCCAACATCAACCACCCCGAGCTGGAGCCGATGATCATCGGCCGCAATTTCCTGGTGAAGATCAATGCCAACATCGGCAACAGCGCCGTCGCCTCCAGCATCGAGGAAGAGGTGGAGAAAATGCGCTGGGCCACCAAGTGGGGCGGCGACACCGTGATGGACCTTTCCACCGGCAAGAACATCCACGCCACGCGCGAGTGGATCCTGCGCAACAGCCCCGTGCCCATCGGCACCGTGCCCATCTATCAGGCCCTGGAAAAAGTGAACGGCAAGGCCGAGGACCTCACCTGGGAGCTCTTCCGCGACACGCTCATCGAGCAGGCGGAGCAGGGCGTCGATTACTTCACCATTCACGCCGGCGTGCTGCTGCGCTTTGTGCCCATGACGGCCTCCCGCATGACCGGCATCGTCTCCCGTGGCGGCAGCATCATGGCCAAGTGGTGCCTGGCCCACCACAAGGAAAACTTCCTCTACACCCACTGGGACGACATCTGCGACATCATGGCCGCCTACGACGTCTCCTTCTCCATCGGCGACGGCCTCCGCCCCGGCTCCATTGCCGATGCCAATGACAAGGCCCAGTTTGGCGAACTCGAAGTGCAGGGCGAGCTGACAAAGCGCGCCTGGGCCAAGGGCGTGCAGGTCATGAACGAAGGCCCCGGCCACGTGCCCATGCACATGATCGAGGAAAACATGGCCAAGCAGCTCGAGTGGTGCCACGAGGCCCCCTTCTACACCCTCGGGCCCCTCACAACCGACATCGCCCCTGGCTACGACCACATCACCAGCGGCATCGGCGCCGCCATGATCGGCTGGTACGGCTGCGCCATGCTCTGCTACGTCACCCCCAAGGAACACCTCGGCCTTCCCAACAAGGAAGACGTCAAAGTCGGCGTCATCACTTATAAACTCGCCGCCCACGCCGCCGACCTCGCCAAAGGCCACCCCGGCGCGCAGTATCGCGACAACGCCCTCAGCAAAGCCCGCTTCGAGTTCCGCTGGGAAGACCAGTTCAATCTATCCCTCGACCCCGTCACCGCCCGCTCCTTCCACGACGAAACCCTCCCCCAGGACGGTGCCAAGTCCGCCCACTTCTGCAGCATGTGCGGCCCGCACTTCTGCAGCATGAAGATCACCGAAGACGTGCGCAAATACGCCGCGGAGCAGGCGATTTCCGAAGAGGAAGCTCTGCAAAAAGGCATGGCCGAAAAATCCAAGGAGTTCGTGGAAACCGGCGCCGAAGTGTACACCACCGCCTCATAAGCCTCAGAGCCAGAAATAGGTCCTATACACCGCATAGGACCTATTCCGGAGTCCTCAACCACCCCGCGCACCCCATGCCCTCTGACGAAGAAGACCCACCGCCCTTTCTTCCGAAGACCGGCAACTACCAGGAGCTTATCTCCTTTCAGAAGACGGAAGTCATCTACGACTTCACCTTCCGCTTCTGCCACAAGTTCCTCCAGCGCGGAGACCGCACCATCGACCAAATGGTGCAGTCGGCGCGTTCAGGGAAACAAAACATCGGAGAAGGCTGCAAAGCTTCCATTGTCTCAGCGGAGACGGAGATCAAGCTCATCAACGTCGCGCGCGGCAGCTTGGAGGAACTCATGCTCGACTACCAGGACTTCCTCCGCGTCCGCGACCACGCCATCTGGGAGAAAGATTCCAAAGAAGCGCTCTACGTCCGTAGGCTCGGCAGGAAACCCGGTGAATCCTTCGAGACCTATCGCTCATTCTTCGAGACCCGCCCGCCCGAAGTCCTCGCCAACATCGCCCTCTGCCTCATCCACCAGGCCAACTACCTCCTCGACCAACAGCGCCGCCGCCTGGAGCGGGACTTCGTCAAACAAGGCGGCATCCGCGAGCGCATGACGCAGGCCCGCGTGGAGTACCGGAAACGGCAACGGTCCCAGCCTCCTCAACCCAAGCCGCCTAGTCCCACGAAAGGGAACCAGCCAAGCAAACCCAAGCCACCCGGCCGCAAGCAAGACTGACGCCCCACGCAGGCCATCTGCCACATCGCGAAGGCCCTCGGCAACCTCCCCTTCAACCCATAGGCCTTATAAGACCTATATGACCTATTCTGGCGACCGTCCTCAGCGGTCTCACTCTCCAGTGACACCTCCGCAGACATCGCCGCTCTCGTTCACACCCGGCTCATGGCCAAGAGCGGAGCCGAACGCTTCCTCATGGGCCTGCGCATGCACGAAGCCGCCCGACGCATGGCCATGGCCCCTTTCCCCTCAGGCACCAGTGATTCAGAGAGGCACCGCCTTCTGCATGAGCGATTTTTTGGTGGCATGGCAGCTTCTACTGGAGCACTCTATTCTTCTTCGCAGACCTCGGCGCAACTATCTGCCCCCTTCACCCTTGACGTCGTAGTCCCTGTTTTTGAATCTCGCTTAGTGAAGCGACATCGACAAGACCGCTATGAGCCGTAAAAAGCAGCACAGATACTCGTCCGACCAACCAATTACCAAACTGCCAGATGACAAACTGGGTCGGAGTTCGTTTGCTAACCGTTTGGCCGACGATATTGCCGCTTGGGATGGTGACAGTTCTTTGGTGATTGGACTTTACGGTGACTGGGGAACCGGCAAAACGTCCTTAAAGAATCTTGTTTTGGCAGCATTCAAACAGCGCAGAAAGAAAATTCCACTCCTCGAATTCAATCCATGGCAACTGTCAGGTTCGGGTGGGATCTCACAGACCTACTTCAATGAGCTAAAGATCATGCTAGAGTCCGATACCGTTTCTCACAAGCATGATAAAGCAGAAGCAAAGGAACGCTTATTAAAATACTCAAAGCGGCTCGCCTTTGGGGGCATTGCCGGGCGCATGTTTAGCGGGCTTTTGGCGGTTCTTGGACAGTCGGAAGATGCTGCTGCCACTGCGGCAGTCGCGAACGCGTTCAGCGATGCAGCCGAAATCACAAAATCAGGCAGTGAAGCCGTAGATTCAAAATCAGAACCGGGAAACTTGTCCCTGTCTGAACTGAAGAAGTCATTGGACGAATCCCTGAGGAGGCTAAAGCAGCCTCTGCTTGTTGTGGTTGATGACATTGACCGCCTTACTCACCGCGAAATACTCGACGTGTTTCAACTTGTTAAAGTTAACGCCGATTTTCCGAGAGTAATCTACTTGCTACTTTTCGAAAGAAATATCGTTTCAGCGGCATTGGACTCGATTTCGAATGGCCGCGGCAACGACTTTCTCGAAAAGATAGTTCAGGTTGGCTACCACATTCCACGAGCATCAAGAGCGTCGATTCAAAAAGTCCTATTTGGTGGCCTTGACGAGATATTGGCTGAACCTGGTGTATCGCGACGTTGGGACAAAAATAGGTGGTCTCATGTTTATCTAGATGGGTTGCAAGGGTTTTTCCGCAATCTCAGGCATGTTTATCGGTTTCTGTCATCTTTCGACTTTCACGTGCGTCAATTTCAGAAACGAGATCATTTCGAAGTCAATCCAATAGACCTCATAGCCATCGAAACGCTGAGGGTCTTCGAGCCAAAGGTTTTTGAGCGCATACCGAGCTTGAAAACGCTTCTGACCAGAGATGTTGGCAAGTCGCTTTTTGGAGGAATCAAACAAAACGAGATAGATGCAGCAGTAAATGACTTGGTGCTGCAATCCGCTGAACCCAACCGCAGTTCGGTTCGACACCTTATTGAAGGCATTTTCCCTTCAATCAATAGTTCACACGCCGGTGAAAGCGGGATTGAAGGCCAGTATTTACAAGGATGGCTGAAGGACGCAAGAGTGTGTCACCCGAATATGTTTGACCGATACTTCGCCCTCGCGGTTGACGAAGGTGAAGTGGCTCAAACCGAACTAGATCAATTGATTGATGAATCAGGTGATCCTTCGGGCTTCTTCAAACGCATGCGTGCATTGCAAGATCGCGGATTGATGAATCTTGCATTCGAGCATTTGGATGCCTGCAAGGACACACTTCCGTTGCAAAATATGACAGCTCTAATCCAAGGGCTGTCGGACTTGAGTGATTCATTCCCTCCAACTGGAACGGGCATGTTTGACACTGCAACAAGAGGGATGGCTGCTAGACTAATCTATTTCGGGCTAATTCGCGAAAAGGACCAGTCGCAACGACTCAATGTGCTAGTTGATGGATTCACCAAATCATCGGGGACTCTTTTACCTGTCTACGTGACCTCGCTTCAGGAGCGTCGAAAATCAGAATCCAACCGAGAACGAGACTATTTGGTAAGCGAGAGTGATTGGAGTGTTTTGCGTTGCTTAAGCCTAAATAAGATCAGCGAAGCAGCTGAGTCAGGATCGATGATGCGCCATCCGGAAGCAAGTGTCCTACTTTGGCGTTGGCACGACTGGGATCCTACCGCCGCGAGGCTTTGGATTTCTAAGCAGATTCAAAATCACAAGGGCGCACTTTGGTTTTTGGCAGTCTTACTGGGTGAAGTACATTCACATGGTGACGAGCTAACTATCCAGTATTATATAAAGCTCAGCAGCATCGAACAGTTCACAGACATTGGGTCACTTCAAAATGCTCTTTCCGACATTAATTTGAATACAGCTAGTGACAGGGAGCGCATTGCGGTAAAAGAATTTGGGAGGGCCACGAAAAGACGAGCTGAAGGCAAACCCGAAACTGATGGTTATGAGCAAGGGTTCGATAATGATTAGCCAAAGCCTTTCCAATGGCCACAAACCAAGGAGGGCGTGGATGAGGACAGAATATCTGACAAACGGTCAAGTCCCGCGCGTTCCCTCTTCCCCATGAACCTCCGCTTCCTCACCCTGGCCAGCCTTCTCACCGCTGCCACCTTGGCCGCTGATGCGCCGAAGCTTCCCCCGATTCCCGCAGAGCCGACGGCTAAGAAGAAGGAGCTGCTCTTTTCCGATGACTTTGAGCGGGCGGAGCTGGGCAAGGACAAGGGCTGGGCCATTGGGGGGCCGACGTTTTCGGTGGAGAATGGCGCGCGGACTCTCGCCGCACTGCGGAGACAATTCAGCTTTCCCGAAGCCGTCTGATCGCGCTACTCTGACGGAGCCATGCCCGCCAAGCCCAAGCCTCGCACGCTCGCTCCCAAACCCGCCGCCCCTGCCGCGCCGCTGCTTGCGGATGTGCGCGATCTCATCCTCACGGCCCGCGAAGCCGTTGCCCGGACCGTCAACGCAGGTCTGACGCTCCTCTATTGGGAGATCGGCACTCGCATTCGCCGGGACATTCTCCAAGAGAAGCGCGCAGGCTATGGGGACGAAATTTTGCAGTCACTGTCTGCAAAATCGGAAGCGGAGTTTGGCCGTGGGTTTGGTGAGCGGAACCTAGCGCGGATGGTGAAGTTTGCAGAGGCTTTCCCCGATCCGAACATTTTGACCGCACTGCGGACAAAATTGGGCTGGACGCATTTCCGTCAGATCATCTACCTCGACAACCCGCTCCAACGCGACTTCTACGCCGAGATGTGCCGCATGGAAAACTGGAGCACGCGGACGCTGGAGCAGAAGATCAAGAGCATGCTCTACGAGCGCACGGCGATCTCGAAGAAGCCGGACAAGCTCATCAAGCAGGAACTCGCCGCCCTGCGTAGCGAGGACAAGCTCACGCCCGACCTCGTCTTTCGCGATCCCTACATCCTCGACTTCCTCGGGCTGAAGGACACCTATGCGTCAAGACTTTGAGTCCCCATTTTTTACCCGTCATTTTTTACCAGCAAATCCGGCTGGTAAAAGATCGGGGGTAAAAGATGGAGAACTTGCACGAGCGGCTGACTGCATGAGCAAAGACGGCTTCTTCGACGACCGCAATATTAGGAGCGAGGAGCCGAGCGGAGCGAAGTAACGGCTCATGGTCGGAAACCTGCCTCGACTCATGACTGAATGGGCATGGGATGCGTCAAGGCTTTGGGTCCCCATCTTTTACCCGTCATTTTTTACCAGCAAATCCGGCTGGTAAAAGATCGGGGGTAAAAGATGGAGAACTTGCATGAGCAAAGGCGGCTTCTTCGACGACCGCAATATTTGGAGCGCGGTAAGCGGTGCGGTAGGGGGGGCAAGATTCACAACGCGAATGGCCGCGAATATCCACGAATTTGCAGGAATCATGAACCGGGGATATTCGCGAAAATTCGCGGTCATTTGCTCACATTCGTGTTCAAGAAATCTTCCTCAAGTCCCCCGGCCTCGCCCATTGCCCACCCGACGAAACCCAAGGAACTCGCGCGATGGTTTCGATTGAGAATTCTCACATTTCGTGCATTTTTCGTGCATGGCCACAAAGACGATCACCTTGGAGCTCGATGCCTACGAGAAGCTGCGGCAGGTCAAACGTGGGGGGGAATCCTTCACGGAGGTCGTGCGCCGGGCGGTCTGGCTGGATGCCCCCGCCACGGGCGAAGGTCTGCTCCAGCACTTTCACAACGGCGGGAGCGGCATCTCTGACAAGTATCTGGACGCGGTGGAAAAAGCAGCCCAGCACGACCCCATTCCCGACGATCCATGGGCCTGATCCTCGACACGAACTTCATCATCGTGGCCGAGCGCGAGGCGAAGCGCGGGGTGACGACCACCATCGACCGATTCTTCGCCAGCCGAACGAAGGAGACTTTTTACATCACCTTCACCGTGGCGGGCGAACTGGCCTGCGGTCAGTCGGCAAGCCCCAAGAAGGACTGGGAGCGCGTGTGCCGCCCCTACCCGATCCTGCCCTGGACCAACGAAGTCTCCTGGCAGTGCGGTGAAATCTACCGGGCACTGACTGCGAAAGGACAACTGATCGGCACCAACGAAATGTGGATCGCCGCCACGGCGCTGGTACACGGCATGGGTGTGGTGACAAACAATGTCGAAGAGTTCAATCGCGTGCCCGGCTTGACGGTGGTCGCGTATTGAACGGCGTTGATTTGCGATACCTCACCCCACCCTCCACGCCACCTTCTCCACCTTGCCATTCCACGCATGCGCCTTCTCATGCGTCAGGGTGGTGAAGTCCGCGCCTTGATCACTGAGTTGCGCCATCGTCCAGCCGGTGGTGCTGGTGCTTTGTTTGGACACGTAGGAGGTGGCGGGGGTGTTGAGGATGTGGATGCCGCGATGCTGGTAGTGGCTGCGATCATGGATGTGGCCGTGGATGTAGGCCTTCACCTGCGGGCGTGAGGCGAGGAGGTCCCACAGGGGCTCAGAGTCTTCCAATCCGCCGGGGTAGTGCAGCTCCCCACCGCCGAGCCGGGGATTGTGATGCGCGAAGACGAGCGCGGGCTTGCCGGGATGGGCATCGAGCAGGCGGCCCAGCCAAGCGAGCTGCTCGGCACCCAGAAGCCCCTGCGCGACGACGCGGGCCTCCGCGCCCTGCCCCACGGTTTTGAGCGAGTCGAGCAGGAAGAGATTCGCCTTGGGCAGAGTGACCACGCCGACATGGCGCGAGACCACGGGCGGCTCCGCTGCTTTCTCGGCCTGCAGCACTTGATAAAAGACATCGCGGTCATCGTGATTCCCCAGCGTCAGGTGCACGGGCATGCCGGCCTCCCTTAGCGGGGCGATGAGCCGCGCGAAGTGCGCGTAGTCGCCGGGGCGGCCATTGCTCAAGGCGAGGTCGCCATTGATGACCACAGCCGCAGGCCGCCGCTCCTGCGCGACGAGCCAGGCCACCGTCTCCCGCAGGTGCGTGGGGATGGACGCACTGGCCGGATGCTGCGCGCCGATGTGCGTGTCATTGAGAATGGCGATGCGGTCCGCATCCACCCGCGCTGCCTCTGCCGCATGGAGCGCCGGAGCACAAACAACCGCGCCACCGAGCTGGGTCAGGAAGGTACGCCGGGATGGGGTGGAGAGGTGAATGGGCATGGTGGGTGAGAGGATAGGGTCATTGAGTCGTGGTGGCGAGGGTGAAATGGAACCACCGAAACCACCAAAACCCGGTTTCGGTGGTTTCGGTGGTTTCGGTGGTTCATTTTGTGGGGTGTGAATTTTTTCGTGCCTTCCATGTGGGCTTGGAAGGAGGTTGTGTCAGTTGTGTCAGTTCGTTTTGGGGGAGTGAATTTTTTTTCACTCTGGGTCTTGAAGGTTGTCCCCAGTGGTCTTGTTCCCGTGGAACAAAAACCTCTCTGTTCCACAGGGGCAGGACTGCTTGGGAATACTCTGGCAGCCAGCCCCCAATGGAGTACCCTAAGCCCCATGATCTGGGAGAGACTGAAGGCGCTGTTTGGCGCAGAGTCCAAGGAGCCAGCGGTGTTCCATGAGGAATGGATCGCGCTGCTGCAGCAGAATGTACCGTTGTATGCCAGGCTGCCTGAGGAACTGTAGCTGTGTCTTCACGAGAGGATCGGCCACCGAGACTTTCTTCGAGAAACCACAGAAGCTATACGATGAGAGACCTGAGATGTACACAGAGCTGACCATGTACTATCACCTGGATCCACGGGAGTAGATGGAAGCACGATAAGAGGGCTTCACCTCTCTCGCCAATCCTTGGCTTTCTTGTCGGTAGGTTCTCAGCGCCCTCTCCCCAGACTGACGGACAGGAGTGTCGATCTTAGTTAACTCATCCTGAATAGTATGCAGTGGTATTTACGAGCATGTCCTTGGATTTGCCCACCACGTGAACCCCGAATTGAAAAAAATATTCACTCCCTCAAAACGAACCACCGAAACCACCAAAACCCCCAGCCAGCCTTCCGCGAGGGTGAAAAAATATTCTACCCCTCCAAAACGAACTGACACAACTGACAGAACCTCCCCCAAAGAGCCCTGGCGAGGCCACACAGCGTGAGCCACGAATCCTAGCCCTTCCACGGCTTGCAGCGCCTTGCAGCACTGCGCATCTCAGTTGCGCACTTCCCATTTCCCGCCCACATTTTCCAGCACCACGGGCTCCATCCCAACCGAGGCCCCTGCACCACCCAACCCACCGCAGTCACCATGAAACGCTCTTCTTTGTCCGTCTCCCTGTCCGCCGCGCTACTGCTTCTCATGACCAGCTGCGAGAGCGGCAAGAAGTCCGAGCCCGCTGCGCAAGCCGCTGCCAATCCTGCCATGAATGCCGCACCCGCGATGGACGGCATGATCTCCACCGCGAGCGGGCTGCGCTACAAGGTGCTGACGCCCGGACCTGCAGGCGGGCGCTCTCCCACGCTCTATGACTCCGCCACGGTGCACTACAAAGGCACGCTGACCAATGGCACGGTGTTTGACAGCTCCTATGAGCGCGGCGCCCCCGCCACCTTTGGCGTGAACCAGGTGATCCCTGGCTGGACAGAGGCACTGCAACTCATGAAGCCCGGCGATCAGTGGCTGATCTACATCCCTTCCAATCTCGGCTACGGCCCCCAGTCCATGGGCGACATCCCACCTAACAGCGACCTCATTTTCCAGGTGCATCTGATTCAGGTGCACGGTGCTGGCGCGTAGTCAGGCAGGCCTAGTGGCCCCCGTTGCGCCGCAACGGGGCTGAGGTCGAGCGGATTGGTCTCAGGTCCAGTTGAGGCGCAACTGGACGACTTGATGCCGATCTTCAGCACAAGAAATTTACAGATTGTTTCAGCCCGTGTCACAAAACCGAGGCCTCACTCGTCAGGACTGGTGAAGGGAAAACTCCCTGACCAACCCACACCCCACCCATGAAACCATCGTCTCTCATCACCGCCACTCTTGCCCTGCTCGTCCTTGCGATTTCCGCCCTTCATGCCGAAGAACCGCCAGTGACGATCACGGAGATCTTCAAGCAGGCTCATCCCGAACTGAAGGACAAGGAGATCGTCGTCAAACGCATCGAGCTGCAACCCGGTGTGGCAGCGCCCCCGCACGTGCATCCCGGCATGGTGACGGGCTACGTGCAGCAGGGCCTTTTTGAGTTTCAGATCAAAGGCGGACCGCTGCTAAAACTGAAGGCGGGCGATGTCTTCTTTGAGCCTGCAGGCAGTGTTCACGTGGTCGGCAAAAATCCCGGCACGGAAAAGACGATTCTCATCGCCTTCGTGGAAAATCCGAAGGGCGCGCCGCTTTCGACACCGGTGGAAGAACACGGCAAATAGAGAGCCCTGGATTTCTTCGACGGACGGCCTTGGACGGATGACCGTCCGGGGCCAATCCATTCGACAGACAGAAAAGCACTGGCCAGATAACCTCCCAGCCGCGACGACCTTGATCGAAATCTTCAACACCCACCGGCCAGCGCTCTTCGGCATCGCCTACCGGATGCTCGGGCGCGTGTCTGAGGCGGAAGACCTGATGCAGGAGGTGTGGCTGCGCTGGCAGAAGCAGGAGGCAGCAGAGATCGAGTCCCCGAAGGCATGGCTGGTCGCCGCCACTACGCGGCTGTGCATTGATCAACTGCGCTCGGCACGGCATGTGCGTGAGCAATACTACGGCGTGTGGTTGCCAGAGCCTCTGGTGGCGGCGGCGGACGCCGCGCCAGACCACCTGGCAGATCTGACCGACTCGCTGAACATGGCCTTCATGATGATGCTGGAAACCCTCGGCCCGGTAGAGCGCGCGGTGTTTCTCCTGCACGAGGTCTTTGACTACAGCTATGCAGACACAGCGGCCATCGTCGGCAAAAGCGAAGCCAACTGCCGGCAGATCATCCGACGGTCCAAGGCCAGCCTGCAGACCACTCCCGCAACTACCCAGCCCCCCAACGACCAGGCGCGGCGCGTGGTAGAGCAGTTTGCCCATGCCACCTCAACGGGGCAGATTGATCAACTGCTGGATCTACTGATGGAGGACGTCACAGTCTACAGCGACGGCGGCGGCAAGGTGAAGGCAGCCGGGCTGCCAATCCGCAGCGCTGACCGCGTGAGCCGCTTCTTTATCGGCATCCAGCGGCTGCTCCCCGCTGACATTGCCTGCAAGTTTGCCACCATCAATGGCATGCCGGGGATGCTCATGATCTCTGGCGGCCAAATCTACAGCGCGTATTCATTCGACCTCGTGAGTGGCCGCGTGCGGAATATGTATGGCATCTGGAATCCGGAAAAGCTGCGGCATCTGGCGGGCTTTGCTCTGAGTTAGGCCCGCGGCGAAATAGAGCCCCTCACTTCCCTTCCCACAGCCGAATTGAGTCAATCTGGCAGGTGCCGAAATCGACGGCTTTGAAGTCGATCTGGGCCTGACCGGTCATGTCGATGTTCTGGCTTTCAAAGACATGCTTCTTGCCGTCGATCTTGAGCAGGATGGTGCCTTTTTTCAGCTCGATGACCACCTCATGCCATTGGTTCAGCGCAAAGAGCGGCTCTTTAACGGGGAGGGTCTCGACATTCTTTTTGAGGGTCAGCGTCGTGGCTTTTTCGCTGAAGCTGAGCGTGTGGATGTGGTGGCCGAGATCGAAGAGCGGAAAACCTTTCTGGTAGGTCGTGGCATCGTAGCGCACACGCATGGAGCAGACGAAATTCTCAGGCACCTTGCGCAGCCAGATCACGGGCTTCAGCCCCGCGTGAGAGGGGTCATCGCTGGCTTTCTTCTTCTCCTGAAACTCCTTGGAGGAAGGGCTACCCGTGAGCACACCGTCTTTCACCGCCCACGTGGTGCTCTGCCGCACCTCCCAGAACTCCGTGTTCAGTGGGCCGTCGAAGTTGTCCGAATAGACCAGCTTGAGGCTCTGAAACAGCTCCGGCTTGTATTCCGCATCCCCCGTCTGCGCATGGGAGGGTAGGACGGTGAAGGTGAAAGCAAAACACAGGCCGATTAGACGAAGAGGTGTGGTCATGATGGGCTGTAACGTGAAAGACGCGCGGAGATTTCGCCGAAGTTGACCAGTTGCGCCGCAGCTGGGTCGGGGAGGGCGGATCACAGAGAACTCCAGTTGCGGCGCAACTGGACAACTTTATGTCTGCACTGCCCCATGTCCTTGACCAACCGCCCATCGCGCCCACTGCCCGATCTCTCTGCCGAGGAGCTGGGCACGTGGCTGGACGCGCAGGGATTCAAAGCCTCCCATGCACCGCGCGTGCTGCGCAACCTCCTCGAAGTCCACGGAGATCAAAACAAGGAGCACCCGGGCATGCTTCTGCCCGCAGATCTCTCCCAGCGTCTGCAGTCCGAATTTCCCACTGCAGCAGCGAGCCTCGCGATGCGGCAGGTGTCTGAAGATGGCACTGCGAAGCTGCTGCTGCGCCTGCATGACGGCCGCACGGTGGAGTCGGTGCTGATGCCGGACTTCCACCCGGAGCGTGCAGCAGGCTGCATTTCCAGCCAGGTGGGCTGCGCCATGGGCTGTGACTTCTGCGCCACCACGCAGACCGGCTTTGAGCGAAATCTCACCTCCGGCGAGATCGTGGAGCAGTTCATCCACCTGCGCCGCGAGGCACGCGCCGCTGACCGCACGCTGCGCACCATCGTCTTCATGGGCATGGGCGAGCCGATGCTGAACCTGAAAAACGTGCTCGCCGCAGTGCAGCGCATCGCCGCGCCCACGCTTGGTGCGTTCGGCTGGCGGCAGATCACCATCTCCACCGTGGGCATCGTGCCCGGCATTGATGAACTGCGTGAGGCAGATCTCGGCGTGCATCTCGCGCTGTCTCTGCATGCGCCCGATGATGCCACGCGTGCTGATCTGCTGCCGATGGGCAAACGCTTTGATGTGCAGGACGTGCTCGCTGCCGTGGATCGTTATCAGGCCAGCAGCGGCCGCATCACCACCATCCAGTACTGCCTGCTCGATGGCGTGAACGATTCACTCGCGCAGGCGCGTGATCTGTCGCGTCTGCTGGAAGGACGGCGCATGCATGTGAATCTGCTGCGCTACAATGCCACCGGCCTCAGCCTGCGTGGCCGCACCTATGCACCCAGCAGCATGGAGCAAACGGAAGCCTTCCTCGCCGAACTCCGCGCCCATGGCACCGTGGCCCATCTGCGCCGTGCACGCGGGCCGGACATCGATGCAGCATGCGGCCAGTTGCGGAAGCGCGAGGCGGCGCATACTTCTTCAACTCCATGAACCCTGTTCAAGGCTTCCATCTCATCACGCCAGATGATCTCACCTGGCGTCTGTCGAATCTCATGCGCATCCCGAACGCAGACTTTCTGGAGCGCACCGGCAGCGAAAACATGGGCGCACGTTTGTGGCGCATGCCGCCCATGAGCGCGAACACGCTTCACAAACACATCCGCGCCGAGGAGTTTTATTTTGTGCTCGAAGGCACAGGCCGCATGCGCGTGGGCGATGAAACGCTCACCGTGCCCAAGCATGGCGGCGTCCACGTCGGGCCGGATCAACTGCGCCAAGTGTTTAACGACACCGCCGAAGAAGTGCTTTGGCTCATCATCGGCGCACCTGAAGAAACCGAATTTCTCCCCGGGGCCGCGACCAAGCCCGACCTGTCGCTCGTTTATCCCACCGATCCCAAGCAGTTGCCCAAGGAACTCGCAGGCGCGCAGTGGCCGCCGAAGGAGTGAGGCAAGCCTGCCGACTCTGATTGCCTCGCCGCCCTTCCTGCGGCAGGAGTGAGGCAGTGAACCTTCCCCCCGACCCACGTCCTGCCTCTCCATCCGTGACATGGATGACTCCCGCCCAGTGCAAAACGATCGAAGCCGCAGGCACCAACGCGCATCGCCTCGCCTCAGGCCCCGGCGGCTGGGTGGAGCGTCTGGGAGATGACGTGATCCTTTCCTATAAGAGCGACGATGCCCGTGATTTACTGGCCGCCGGGCTGGCCACCTGGTGCACGAATTCCGGCTGGCAGCCCGTGCGCGTGTTTTACCGCTTCCTGCCGATGAAGAACGCCGACCGCGTCTCGCCTGTGCTGCACAGCGGCGATGCCTCGCTGCCACTCACCACGGTGGTCACGGAAGCCGGAATCCGCTACGGCCTCGACATCGGCGCCAGCTACAGCCACGGCCTGTTTCTGGACCAGCGCCTCAACCGCGCCAAGCTGCACGCGCTGAAGCCCAAGCGCGTGCTCAACACCTTTGCCTACACCTGCAGCTTCTCGCTGGTGGCCGCGCTGGCGGGCGCAGAGACGCTGAGCGTGGATCTGTCCCGCAAGTCACTGGATCGCGGCAGGCACAACCTCACGCTCAATGGCGTCGCGGAAACGAAGCACCGCTTTGTGGTGGACGACGCCGCAGAGCTTCTGCCGCAGCTCTGTGTTCGCGGCGAGCGATTTGACGCCATAATCCTTGATCCGCCCACCTTCTCCCGCAGCAAGAACGGCCGCCGCTGGCAGGTGGAGGATCACTTTGAAGACCTCCTCAATGCCGCGCTGGAAGTGGCCTCACAAAAATGCGCCATCCTGCTTTCCACGAATTGCACCAAGCTTGATCTCGCCACCCTGGAGCGCAGCGCCCGCTGGTGCGCCAAAGGCAAACGCCGCAGTGCCGACTATCTCAAGCTCGGCACCCCCGTGGACTTCCCACCCGGCCACGGCTCCAGCACGCTGTGGATGATGATGAAGTGATGGGAGGATGTGCCATTTCCTAACGGCGCGAGAGCGTCTTGGAGTGCGCCGGTCCTCCGGCGCTTTTCGCACGTCCATTGCCTCTCGAAAGCTCCAGAGGACTGGAGCACTCCAGAACGCATAGCGCACGCGTCTGCTTGCCACTACCAGCCCAACGCCTTCAACTTCTCCGCCATCGCCTTGGCGATGGCGTCATTCCCGGCACCATCGGGATAATGAGGCCCTCACATTAAACAGTCCGCGCGAAAAACTGCCCGAAATAGCAAAACGCCCCCACGGCCAGATGAGAGCCGCAGGTGGCGTAAAAAGTGCCCGGCGTATCCGCACGCCGCACCATGCCACTGCGTCCCAGCGTCGTCCCGCTGAACAGTCCCAGCGCGCCAACGGCGAGCATGAAGACACCGAAATTAGCGGCCAGTTGTACGTTTTCAGGAGTTGCCATGAAGTACGATCACCGCAGCCACCGCAAACTGGCAACCAAAAAGGTCGTGAATACAAAACCTCACGCCGCCTGTAACGCCGTAGCGAGCGTCACGTAGTCAGGCCGGTCAGCAGCATCGCGATAGGTGTGGCTTTTGACCACCTGTCCGTGATGCAGCAGAAACGCCCCGGGAAGCTGGAGCGTATCGCCTTTGATCCGGCCCGGAAGATGTCCCTGCACGGTGGACCTGACCCAGGCACAGAGCACGCGCAGCCCTATCAACTGCGCCATGCGGCCACGCTGCAATCCCAGGCCTTTGTAAAGCGTGCGTTCAGGATCCGCCACAGCGGCGATGTCTCCCAAACCGTAGCGTCCGGCGAATGCTGCGAAATCTTCAGCCGTACCCATGTGACCCAGCACGATGCGCGTGCCGACGTCTTCAATCTGCCGCCGCAGGCGTGCGATGTCAGACATGGCATTGCGGCAGAACGTGCAGCCTTCATGCCGCAGCAGCACCAGCAGCACTGGCGACTTTTCAGACAGCGCTGCGAGCGATTCTCCACTGCTGGTCAGCGTGTGGCCCAACAGGTTGGCGGAATTGGAGGAGGCGCTCATGGTGGTTGCTGGTCGCCTCGCTCACATCCCCCACGCTTTACTTTCCATCGGCAGGCTTCTCAGCAGCAGCCTTAGCTTTGACAGCAGGAACTACGGGCTTAGGAGCGGTGAAAATCACCTTGGGTACACGGACGCCCGTCCACCGGTCATTCTTGGTCTTGAAGGGTCTTGGGGCTCTGTTGCTGACTTTTTGGCTGCGCATGCCTTCCGATACTTTTAAAAAGCCTAAATTGCAATGGGGGCTTCAGCCCATTGGGCCATCAGGCGCATCTTGAAGGCCGACTGGCCCCTGGCTTGAAGTGATTCCACTCAGGCCACCGCGATCACCGCGCTCTGCGCGGTAGGCGGCAGCGGATGAAACTCAGCATCGCGGAAGCCGGCCGCCGTGAGCATCTGCTGATACTCGGCGAAGGTGTATGCATCGCCCTCCGGCGTGGTGCCGAGCATGACGAGACTGAAGCTCGCAGCGGGTGGCGGGGTGATGCGATCTGCATTCGGCACGAATTCCACGATCACCACTTTCCCACCCGGGCGCAGCGCGGCATGCGCCCGCTTCAGGAAGCGCGTGCAGTCCTCGATTTTGAAGTGATGCAGGAAATTCGGCACCAGCACGACATCGTAGTCACTCCCGAGGTCCACGGTGAAGGCATCGCCTACGATCTTGCTGAAGCGATCCGCAATGCACGCTGCTTGCGCGTTTTCTTCGGTGACAGCGAGCACGGCTTCCCAGTCGAGCGCTACGAGATGCGCACGCGGATTCTTCAGTGCAAAGGCAATGCCATAGGCCCCATGACTCGCGGAGATGTCCAGCACGCGGGTATCACGGGACGAGTCCAGCGGCACAAGCTCCGCCGCCCCCTGCGAAGTGGGCACCATCATGGGCCCCATGGCGCGGGCAAACGCCACCCAGGCCGGATGATCCGCCGCCGTGGTGCCTTCCTCCGTGGTATGCAGACGCCCGCGACGAATGGTGGAGGCGAGATCATCAAAAGCTTCCGTCAAACCGGGAGCGTGCAGAAACTTCACAGCATCTCCCATGTAGGCCGGAGAGCTTTGCACCAGAAAGACCGCAGACGAAGGTGTGAGTGCATAGCAGCTGTCCTCCTTCGTGAGGAAGCCCAGGATCGTGAGATTGTCTGCCAGGATGCGAATGCCGCGCTCCGGGCACTGGCAGAGCGTCGCGATCTCCTCCGCAGTCGCTGGCGTGCTGCCGATGGCGGTGAACAACCCCAGATCAATCGCTGCTTTCAAGGCCGCCGATTTCTGAAAGGCATTGATCGTTTCGAAGAAAAGCTGGGGAGAGGGGGCAGAGGTTGAACCAGGCATCATAGAAGAACAGTAAACGAGCGGGATTGTGATCACCACTTTAACGCCTCCTTCACATGAAAATCACCCAGCTAAATAAAGTTTTAGTAGCTGTGAGGGATACATGCCCGCATCATCCTCTTTGAACGGACTCGTAAACTGCTCTCATGGAATCCCTCTCTCCTGACCGCCAGGCCAAGCCGGCTCTGAATCGCCACATTCTCTTCTGCTTTTTGCCTCATTCGCTGTTTGCCCTCCTGGCCCTGGGTGTTTGGGGAAGCGGTTGGTGGCTGCTGCTGCCGATTGTCTTTTTGCAGGTCGCACTGCCGATGTTAGATTGGCTCACCGGCTGGCAGGATGACGGCCACTTTGAGAAGTCCGACTTCTCCGCGCTGCAAGTGTCTCTGCTCCACTGGAACACGCGACTTTACGCTGTGTTTTACATGGGCTCCATCGTGTGGCTGGCGATGTCTCTGGATCTTTTCAATGCCATGGAAATGGGCATCCTGATCGCGTGCGCCAGCCTTCTGGGCGGCATCGGTTTTGGCGCAGCGCATGAACTGCTTCATGGGAAGGACAAGCTGGATCAAATCACGCAGAGACTGCTCACCACCTTCTTGTTCTACCCTCACTACAAGCTCATCCACATCCGCAGTCATCACGTCCACGCTGGGACAGATCAGGATGAAAACACCGCATGGCTGAATGAAAACATCTACGCCTACATCTTTCGCACGATTCCCGGCAGCATGGTCCGCTGCTGGAAAATGGAGGCACGGCGGTGCAGTGGCGACGGCCTGCTGAAGAACAAAATGTTCATCTACGCCCTGGGTCAGGTGGCGCTCCTGATTGGCCTGTTTCTGGTTTCAGGCCCGAACGGCACGCTGTTTTATCTGGCTCACATTCTGGGCGCCCACATCGTCCTGGAGTCGGTCAATTACATCCAGCACTACGGCCTCATGCGCCAAAAGACAGACGGTGAATATGAAAAGACCGGCGCGGAGCACTCCTGGGACACCTACCACTTTTTCTCCAGCTACATCACCTTCCGCGTCGGCCACCACTCCTACCACCACATCGCGGTGAAGCCCTACTACCTCCTGGACCCCGAGCCCCAGGCCCCCAAGCTTCCGGTCGGTTACTTCTGGGCCATCGCCATGGTGCTGCTGCCCCCATGGTGGCGCAGTGTGATCAATCCCAAGCTGAATGTGGCCGCAGCGCCGGCCGTCTAGCTGACGACCTTCTTCACAAAGCAGGCCTTCAGGCCGATCGCGATCCCGTCCATCTTGCAGGAGATCTCGTGGTCGCCATCCACCAGACGGATGGGCTTGGATTTGGTGCCCACCTTGAGCACATCATTGGAGCCCTTGAGCTTCAGATCCTTGATCATCGCCACGATGTCGCCATCCGCGAGCACCGCACCGTAGGCATCCTTCACCACGCGCTCTGCATCCGGCTCGTCTGCCGCAGCCTCCTTCGGCCACTCGTGACCGCAGGTCATGCATTCAAAGCGGTCGGCGTGGTCCAGGACATCATTCATCTCGCACATCGGGCAGGCAGGTTGGCTCATAGGCAATGACCAGACACTTCACGGGCATGAAACTCAAGCGCTGACTGAACTTCGCCAATTTCAGCGCATGAACTCGCCAGATTTACTCGTTACCTTGCGCCCATGAACATCCGCCCTCTCCTTGTCCCTTTCCTCCTCATCAGTGCTGCAACTTTTGCAGCTGACCTGCCCAAGATCCCTTCCAAGCCCATCGCCGAGAAGAAGGAACTGCTCTTCTCCGATGAGATGAACAGCAGCGACCACGACAAGCGCTGGCACCGCGTGGTGGACACCTTTGTCTTTGAAAACAACGCGCTCAAAGGCACGCAGACCCGCGTGAAGGACGAGCCCTCCAAGGATGGCAAATCAATCATCAAGGCCCATGCCGCCGTCTATGGCCTGGAAGTCCCCACCAAGGACACCGTGATCGAGGTGAAGATGCGATTCGATGGTTGCACGATGATGGATGTGGAATTCGACGACCGCAAATACACCGCCGCCCACTACGGCCACCTCTGCCGTGCCCAGATCCGTCTGGACAAGGTGACCCTCATGGATGAGCGCGAAGGCAGCCAGAACTTGATCATCAAAGAGCTGCGCAACGACCCCACCAAGAAGGACGAAGTGAACAAGCTCATGGCCGGCAAAAGCGCCACCTTCCCCGTGAAGTTGGAGCAGAACAAGGAATACACCGTCGTGGTGGAAACCGTGGGCGATGAAATGCGCGTGAGCATTGATGGCAAAGCCGTGGCCTTCCTGAAGTCCGCCGGCATCGGTCACGAAACCAAGTCCAAGATCGAACTCGGCGTCGCTGGCCAGAGCGGCTGGTTTGACGACATCAAGGTCTGGAACGCCGCCCCTGCCAAGAAGTAAACTTTCCTGGAAACTCTCACGAAGCGCGAGGTGCAGCACCTCGCGCTTTTTTAATGCTCGCCACCACGCGCCAGCCCAGCAGCACAGCCAGCACCACCGCGAAGAAGAACGGATACGTGACATCCGACTTCACGATGATCCAGTAGTGCAGCACACCGCCGATGGTGATGTAATAGGTGAGGCGATGAAGCTGCGCCCAGCGCGGACCGCCGAGCTTCTTGATCATCGCATTGGTGGAGGTGACCGCCAGCGGCACCATGAGCAGAAAGCTGAACATGCCGATGGCGATGAAGGGCCGCTTGTACACATCGCCGATCACGGTTCCCAGCTGCCAGTCACGATCATAGGCCAGGTAAGTGAGCAGATGCGCGAAGCCGTAAAAGAACGCATACAGGCCGAGCAGGCGGCGCTGCTTGAGCAGCCAATTCCAGCCATACATTTTGCGCAGCGGTGTCACCAGCAGCGTGAGGATGAGGAAGACCAGCGTCAGCACGCCCGTTGCACGCGTGACGAACTCCACCGGATTTGCCCCCAGCTTGCCGCGCCAGCCGTCGATCAAGATGAGCACGGCGGGCAGCAGGCCATTAAAAACAAAAAGCTGCCGGTGAAATCGTGTGTCTGCGCTGAAGGTCATATGGGTCAAAAATCCACGCTGAGGTCCATGCCCTTGTAAAGGTGCGTCACCTGTTCCGCATAGCCGTTGAACATGAGTGTGGGCCGCGAGCCCATCTCGCCGATGCGCCGCTCATGCGCCTGCGACCAGCGCGGGTGGTCCACCTTGGGGTTCACGTTCGAGTAGAAGCCGTACTCCCCCGGATTCGCGAGGCTCCAGGTGGTGGGCGGTTCGCGGTCCATCAGCGTGATCTTCACCACCGACTTGATGCTCTTGAAGCCATACTTCCAGGGCACCACCAGCCGCACCGGCGCACCGTTTTGATTCGGCAGCGTCTTACCATACAGTCCGGTGGCCAGCAGCGTCAGCGGGTGCATCGCCTCATCCAGCCGCAGGCCTTCCACATAGGGCAGATCGATGCCGGCGTAGCGTGAGTCAGGCATCTGCTTGATGTCGTAGTATGTCTCAAACGCGACATGCGTCGCGGAGCTCAGCGGCTCCACCTGGCTCAATAATTTGGACAACGGAAACCCCACCCAAGGGATGACCATCGACCACCCCTCCACACAGCGGAAGCGGTAGGTGCGCTCCACGGATTCAAACTTGAGCAGGTCCGCGAGATCAAAGGTGCGCGGCTTCTGCACCAGACCGCCCACCTGCACGCTCCACGGATCAGTGACAAAATTCTTCGCCTTCGCCGCGACGGCTGATTTGTCGGTCGAGAACTCGTAGTAGTTGTTGTAGCCCGCGATGTCGGTGAACGAGTTCACCTTCTCATCCGCTGCCAGCGTCGTTTGCAACGCAGGCTCAGCCACCGTGGCGATGGCGGCCCCCGTGTTCGCCACTTCAGGCCGAGGGCTGAAGGTGCGGTACAGCCCCGCCGTGGCCAGCGTGGAGCCCGCCCAGATGGCGGACTTCATGAAGAAGCGCCGATTGAGAAAAGTCTCCTCAGGTGTGACCTCACTGGAGGGAATGTGGGAACGGTCTTTCATGACGGACGAAGCATGCTGTTCCAAGTGTGAGGAGCAAGCGGTTGGTTTATTCCCACACAATGAATGCCAATTGGCAAGTTGCATCCGCCGCCATCAGATCACAGGCTTTGCCCCTCCATGTCCCTCCTCGAACGCCTCTTTTCCATCGGCCCCGTCCGCAAAGCTATCTGGCAGTTGTGGTATCCCTACCTCACGCGGCGGCTGCGCAGCGAAGAAGTGCTGTTTTTGAATTACGCCTTTGAAACCGACCCGCCCGTGGGCCTGCAGCTCGACCCCGCTGACGAAGCGAATCGCGCCTGCATCCAGCTCTACCATCACGTGGCCACTCAGGTGGATCTGCAGGGCACGAACGTGCTGGAAGTGAGCTGCGGCCATGGCGGCGGTGCCTCCTGGCTCACCCGCACGCTGCATCCCGCGAGCTACACAGGTCTCGATCTCAACCCCACCGGCATCGCCTTCTGCAAGAAGCGCCATCAGGTCAGCGGCCTTCGCTTTGTGCAGGGAGATGCACAGTCGCTATCATTCCCTCCGCAAACGTTTGATGCCGTGATCAATGTCGAGGCCTCGCACTGCTACCCCGACTTCCCCGGCTTCCTGGCCAAAGTCGCACGCGTGCTGAAAACGGGCGGTCATTTTCTCTATGCCGACTTTCGCTTCCGCGATCAGTGGGCCGAGTGGGAGCAGGCCATCGCCCAAGCACCGCTCGAGATCGTGCAGACACGCGACATCCGCCCCGAAGTGCTGCGCGGCATGGAGACCAATGCCGTGCGCAGCGAGGCTCTCATCTGCCAGCGCCTGCCCAAGTTTCTGCACTCCCTGGGCCGCGACTTCGCCGGACTGCCAGGCGCACGCGTGTATGAGGCGCTGAAGTCAGGTGAGCTTTCCTACCGCTCCTGGTGCTTTCGCAAGCCCTGATCAGGCCCCGATGGCCAGCCAGTTGAACTCCACGGAGAAAACCCGCGACGCATCCCACGTGGAGATGACCGCCTGAAAGCCGAACTCCGTGACGTTTTCCGCTTTCACCGTGATGCGCGAGCTTTCCCGCCGGTCCATGTCAAAACCCGTGAGGCCGAGGTGCACGACAGGGACGAACGCGAAGGGGGAGTCAAACACGACATCAAAGACGAAATTCCTTGGCTCCGCAAAGTCCGGATAAACCACATCAAGCGTCCATCCTGGGGTCAGGATTCCGACACCCACGTTGGACGACAGGACTTGCCAGGGGACAGCGGATGAATACATGCGAACTCCATACAGCAGCATCCGGGCCGATCACCACCCTCTTTGTTGTCACAACTCAAAATGGAACCTACGCCACCACTTCCAGCAGCGCCTTCTGAATGTTGTTCTTTCCGGACTTCGGAAACGGGCGCGGCATTGGCTGGGCATGGCCGTTTTCATCAATCGTCCGGCAGCGCAGCTCGTACTTTCCAGGCGCTAGTTTGAACGGTTTGGCCGTCCAGCGGCACAGCGTGTGCCGCAGCGGCCACTGGCGCGGGTTGCGCGTCACGGGATCAAACTGCACGGGGTGCAAGGGCGCGCCTTTGAAGCCTGCGATGCCGCTGCCATCAAACGGCACGATCTCCGCCTCCTGCCAAGGTGCCTGGGTGAAGTGCGGATCGTTCGCAGGCAGCGGCGCATTCACGTCGCGCAGCCAGTACTGCACTTGCTTGAGGCCTGAGATGCCCACCTGCGCGTTGCCATGCAAGGTCAGTTCATCCTTCGCGCTGATCTTGGCCGGCAGATCGCCAAAGCGAGCGAAGGTCTTGAGCCAGGAGTTGATGTCGTTGTTGCCGTTCGCGTAGGTGTCATCCGACTGATGCGCATTGGTGAAGCCGACGCGCTGCAGCCACTTGACCGATTTGAAACCATAAGCCTCCGGCACAATCATGCGCACGGGACCGCCACGCTCGCCGGTGAGAAATTCGCCATTGAGCTTGTAGCAGAGCATCACGGGCAGCTCTCCGGGCGGATCTTCAAAGACGCGGTTCATCGGCAGGTAGCATTTGAAGATCTGCTTTGGGTCCTCGTTGTGGTGGCCGTGATACCAAACATGGCGCAGATTTTCCACCGGTCCGCAGTGCCACAGTACATCGCGCAGCGGCACCCCTTCCCACAGGCCATGCCCCAGCGGATCGGCGAGGTTGTTGCAGGTGATGACTTTCAAATAACTGACCGCCTTCGTCTTCGCGATCTCCATCAGCTTTTCAAACGTCAGCGCTGTGCCGTCACTGCGCAGCATGGGATGCTCGATCTTGGAGTTGCTGGCCGGATCGGCGATGATTTCCAGCTGCCACGTCTCGCGCACCATGCCGATCTCACGCAGCTTTTCGATGGGCTGTTTGTACGGCAGCGGATTGCCGCGCTCCACGTTGTAAAAATCTCCCGAAGGCGTGATGCAGCAGCCGCCTTCCTCGCACACCGGTCCCGTCTTTTTCCCAGCCGCTTGCAGTTCCGCATGAGTCGTCAGCACCGCAGCGCCCGCAGTACCAAGCTTGAATAAATCACGTCGGGAGAGTGCTCTTGCCTTCATACCGATGATTTAAACCCAGACTTCCAGCAAAAGACAAGTTCTCAATCTGGCAGCTTGTTGGCAGCTGGAGCAGGAGGCGCAGCGCCTTTCACCGTGACGCCATTGCCTGCGTTTTCCAGGGTGGGATCAAAGGCAAACTCAAAGATGGCCCCGTCCAGCTTGTTGAGGAAGTACTCCTGCAGCAGCTCGGCATCGTCAGAAAACATAGCCTCCAGCCAGGCCCGGCTTTCAGCATCGCCGAGTTTGCCAAATCCGATATTCAGCATGCCGTGCTCCAGCCCTCTGGCGGCTATGATAGCCTCCATGCGCTTTTCCATCTCGCTCTGAAACTCAGGCGTGTCCATCAGCTGCTCAAGGCGCTTCATGAACGGGGCCAGCTCTCCGCCCTTGTTCAGTTCCTCGGGAGGAACGTCTTTGTAGCGGCGGATGAAGTCATCCACCTTGCGGCGCACGGCTTCAGACACCTGCCTTGGCCTGTAGTGCTTGGCCTGCGCCTCTTGTTTGGGAACTGTTTCCTCACTGGCCAGTGAAGGAGCTGCTGCTTTTACAGGGACCGGCTTGTCAGCCACCACGGAAGGCTTGGGTTTCGTTGGCTGCCATTTCAGCCACACCAGCGCAAAGAAGAACCCCGAGGCCAGCAGCAAGACAAGGTTCTTGTTCATGCGGGGTGAAGCAGATTATTTCGCCTGAAAGTAGCCGCGCTGCTTCTCGCTGATGGGCAGGCCGAGCTTTTCCATGACCTTGAGCATGTCCTCCCACACGGCGCGCTTGGCACGAATGCCGTCACCCGTTTGCTCTTCCCGCAGCAGGTAGGACGGATGGTAGGTGACCATGGTCGGAATGCCGCCGGTGCTGTGAAACTTTCCGCGCAGACCGCCGACCGTGCCAGGAATGCCGAGCCCTTCGGCTGCGGTGGCACCGAGGGCCACGATGACCAGCGGCTTGATGAGATCAATCTCCGTGAGTACGAAGGGCACGCAGGCGCGCATCTCTTCGGCGGTGGGCTTGCGGTTGCCGCTGCCCTGGTTGTCCATGGCAGGACGAAATTTGCAGATGTTGCTGATGTACACCCTCCGGCGTTCGAGCCCCATCGCCTTGATGATGGCGGTAAGTTTCTGCCCCGCCGGACCCACGAAGGGCTCGCCCAGCTTTTCTTCCTCAGCTCCTGGTGCTTCACCGACAAACATCAGCGATGCCAGCGGACTCCCCACGGCAAAGACCATCGTTTTGCGCAGGCTGCTCATGGAAAGCGCGGGCTCCCACGTTTCAGCCATCGCGCGCAATGCCGCGAGCTTTTCTTCGAGCGTCTCACCAGCCACTTCGAGCAACTGTGTCTTCTTCGTTTCCGGCGGCGGAGTCTCGATCAAAATGCGCGCGGCAGGTGCAGGCGCAGGTGCCGCAGCAAAAGATCGAGACGGCTCAGGCGCGGGAGCAGCACGCGCCGCAGGCTCTCGCACGACACCCGTCAGCCTGTCCATCGTCCCCGGACGCAACGAGACGTGCGTCTTCCCCAGCATCTGACGTTGCTGCAGGTGCTGTTTGAGGAGTTGCGAGGCGGCGGACATGGGAGGAAATGACGAATGCAGAATGGCGAATGACGAAGGAATGTCGAATGCGGAGATTCAGTCCTTCGTCAATCCTCATCATGGCTCGATGATAGCCAACCCTGGAAATCAGTTGTCATCCCCCGCGCGCAGCTCACACATCGCTTCATCTGAGCTGGGCACGGCCCCCTCATGAAACTGGCGCGCGTATCCGATCATCGCCACAGGGCCCGGCACGACTGCTGTCGGCTCATCCATGATTTCCACGCGAAATTCATGATCGGAAACCTGGGAGCATCGCAAATGGTTGACCGCCTCCGGCTTGAGCCATTTCAGCAGGCTGGCGGGGATGGTTACAGGCGCATTCATGCATTAAAGTCTCACGCCTGTTGGACAAGTCAAAGAGGGTTTATTGTCGCCACGGCTGCCCATCTGCCCTCCTTTCACCTCACGCACGGCGGCTAAGCCGCATGTCCATCCAAACGGCGAGAATCAGCACGACTCCGCGCGCGATGTATTTGTCAGAGTTATCCACGGAGATCAGGACCATGCCGTTCAGCAGGCAGGCAATGATGAGGGCGCCGAGCAGGACCCCCAGCACATTGCCACGACCGCCGCGCAGGCTGACGCCGCCGATCACGCAAGCGGCGACGGCATCAAGCTCCATCAAGTCCCCCGTGGACGAGGTGGAAGAACCGACATACGAAGTCTGCATGAAGCCCACGATGGCCACGATGGCCCCCATGCCGCTGTAGGCGGCGATCACGGTGCGCTTCATCGGCACGCCAGAAACCAAAGCCGCCTCAGTGCTGCCACCGATGGCATACAGATGCCTGCCCAGCGCCGTGTGCTGCGTGACGGCATAGACGACCAGCGTGACACAACCGAGAATGAGCGAGGGCAGTGGAATGCCGCGAAACTGACCAGTCACGAGCACAAACAGCGCGATGGCCTGCGCGGCAATGAACATTCGCATGAAGGCCATCTCCTTGCTGTCCACCGCAAAGCCATGCTCCATGCGGCGCTTGCGTGCGCTGAGCGTGGTAAAGACCAACGCGAGCACGAGCCCCGCCGCGAGCAGCCACCCCCATGGAGCCGGCAGGTAGTAGGTGGTAAGCAGCGAGTATAAATTGCTTTGCCCGCCGGGTGCCACGGGCACGGTGGCATTGTCAATGACGCGCCAGAACAGCCCTTTAAAAATCAGCAGCGCACCTAGCGTGACAATGAAGGATGGCATGCGTTCGCAAACGATGAAGGCCCCCATGGCCATCCAGATCAAAACACCGCAGAGAAATCCCAGCCCCAGCGCTGCAGGTGCGGGCAGGTGGAAATGAAACACCAGCACACTCGCGATGCCGCCGAGCAAACCCACGCCGCTGCCTGCGGACAGATCGATATGACCCGGCAGCAGGATGAGCAGCATGCCCATGGCCAGCGTGGCGGTGATCGAAAGCTCAGTGACGAGCATGGACAGATTACGCGCGCCCAAAAATGCCGGATCCTTGATGGCAAAGAATGCGCAGATCGCGAGCAAGGCGATGGCGATGGGCAGTTCTCGAAAGCGGAAGTTCACGCGGGCTCAGTTCTGCGAGGCCATAAAGATGCCAAGGATGATCAGGGCGATGATGACCGCGATGGTGATCTTCACCCAGCTCAGTGGGTATTCGCCACCGATCTTGCCCGTAGCTCCATTCACGGTGACCTGATAGGTCTTCGTGCCATAAGTGTAAGTCAGCAGCCAGACGGGCAGCAGCACATGCTTGAAGGTTTGCGCGCTGTAGTCGGGGGAGATTTGCAGATTGCGACTGGTGTCACCGGGGATCTGCGCGGTGCACTGGCTGCGCAGGATGTTATCCATGCGCCTGCGTGAATCCTGCGCGGCTTGGACAAGATCAATTTGATACTGCTCCACCACCCAGCCGGAGAGATAACCCGGATCATAGGGCAGCAGATCCGTGGTGGTGGGAAACGGTTGCAGCTTTTCCAGCAGCGCCGTGTGCACACCCTTCGAAGCTGGAACCAGTACATCATCGAAGTCGCTGCTCACGTGGCCGGAGGCATACTCCCAGCGGGTGTAACGGGTGCGGTTCCCTTTGCTGTCGGTCTCGTAATAATAATAGCCCGCCTCAGCCTCCCACGGGCATTCCGCATGCGCATCAAAGGTCCAAAACGGCAGGTACATGCCATGCAGCGTGTCCGTCATGGCCTTCTGGCCGAGGGCATTGGGTGCCCAGAAGTGGCTGGCATACCAGCGGCGGATGTCCTCCCGCACCTGGCTCTGGGAGATTTTGAATGGCAACTGACTGCCGGGCCGGATCGGCGAGCCCACATCGTCCATGGCGATCATGGCCGGCGAGCCGCAGAAGTCACAATTCTGCGCCACCCGCTTTTCATCAAAGACGGAAATGGCCTGGCAGCTCTGGCACTTCACCGTCTTGCGCACCGCCGCCCAACCACGCTGATCATCGGGAATGGCCCGCAGCATGGCCACCAGATCATTCTCCTCCACCAGTGAGCCATCGCTCTTCAACTCCGCCGGAGACACCGTGCCGCAGTAAGGGCACACCAGTGCATGCTTTGCAGGCGTCCAGACGGCTTCAGCGCCGCAGGCCGGACAGGCAAATTTGGAAATGGCGGTGACTTCTGACATAAAAAGTGCGTGGGTGGAAGCTGGCACGATTTACCGGAGAAAACAGAAGCCTGTCCATTCCAAAAACCGGCTGAAAATAATTCTTGGCTTGCCGTGAACACCGCAATCTCATCAGAATGCCATCATGAAGTTGCTTTCCCTGCTCATGCTCCTCTCCCTGGCCCCTTACGCAACGGCCGCCACGGTCAAAGACCGCGAAGGCGCGGTACGCGGTGACAAGGCCCGGCTGGAAAACGACCCACGGTGGAACTGGAATGACATCGACGGCGGCTTCCGCCTCGCAAAGACCACCGGCAAGCCGCTGCTCGTGGTGCTGCGCTGCCTGCCCTGCATGTCCTGCGCCGGCATTGACGCCAGCGTGCTGGAAGAACCCGATCTCGTCCCGCTGCTCGATCAGTTTGTCTGCGTGCGCATCATCAATGCCAACGCACTCGATCTCTCGCGCTTCCAGTTTGACTACGATCTCTCGTTCTCGGCGATCCTCTTCAATGGCGACGGCACCATCTACGGCCGCTTTGGCTCCTGGGTTCATCAAAAGGACCCGCTGAACAAAACCACCGCCAGCTTCAAAAAAGCCCTCGAAGCAGGCTTGGCCCTGCACCAAGGCTACCCAGCGAACAAAGCCGCGCTGAGCGGCAAGCAGGGCGGTCCCACACCGTATCAGACGCCCATCGAGTTTCCGACACTCGCGGGCAAGTACCAGAGCAAGCTCGACTGGAACGGCAAAGTGGTGGCCAGCTGCGTTCACTGCCACATGGTCGGCGACGCCTTTCGGGCCTACTACCGTGGCCAGAACAAGCCCGTGCCGGTGGAGTGGATATACCCGCAGCCTTCCATCGAAACCCTCGGCATCATCCTCGCCACCGATGAGGTCGCCAAAGTCGAGGCCGTCTCTGCCGGTTCGCCGGCCGCCAAGGCCGGTTTCCAGACCGGAGACAGCTTTCTGTCGCTCAACAACCAGCCGCTCGTTTCCATCGCTGATGTGAGCTGGGTGCTGCATCGTTCACCCGACTCCGGCTCACTGCCCGCTACCTTACTGCGGGGCGGCAAGGAAACCCCCGTCACCCTCGAACTTCCCGCCGGCTGGCGTTTGAGTTCAGACATCGGCAAGCGCGTCGGCACCTGGCCCATGCGGGCGATGGCCTTTGGCGGCATGAAAATGGACGACATTCCCGATGAGGAGCGCGCCACTCTGGGCCTGGACAAGACCCAGATGGCCCTCCGCGTCTTCCACGTGGGCGAGTTCGGCCAGCACGCCGCCGCCAAGAGGGAGGGCTTTAAAAAGGACGATATTCTCATTCAGATCGGCGACCTGAAACAGCGCCTCACGGAAAGCACCATCATCGGCGATCTGCTGCTGCACCACCTGCCGGGGGAGAAAATCCCCGCCGTGGTGCTGCGTGGCAAGGAGCGGGTGGAGCTGAAGCTGCCGCAGCAGTAGCCAGAAGCAGCCATTCCCGGGCGGTTTCTGCCCCCTATTCCCCCTGAAAAATTCCCGGTTGCATTCCGGGGTCCGGCTTCCATACTCCACGCCCCCCGCGAGTCGTCATCCATTCGCCGTTGGTCTCCGCGCCTGCCTCTCTTCGAGATGTGCAGGGTTCTCGCCCGGAGGTAACCCGGCCGTTAGTGCTAGTACAAATCCTATGTCAGTCCGCCTTGCTCGATTTGAGATGCCAAGCCGCCTTGTGAAAAACGAGGCTACGGCAACCGAAACCTACGCCCAGTTCATTGCCGAACCTTTTGACAAAGGTTATGGTCATACGATTGGGAACTCCCTCCGCCGCGTGCTCCTCTCCTCCTTGGAAGGTGCCTCCATCACCTCCGTGAAAATCCGCGGTGCGGAACACGAATTCACCACCCTTCCGGGCGTGCTCGAAGACGTCGTTCAGATCATCCTGAACCTCAAGAAGGTCCGTTTCAAGCATCACAGCGATGCCAAGGAGCCCCGCCTCCTTTCCATCCTGGCTGACAAGGAAGGCCCCGTCACCGCCGGCGACATCAAGGACGACAATCACTACGAAGTCATCAACAAGGACCTCGTGATCTGCACGCTGGACCGCAAGACGAAGTTCGAATGCGAATTCGAAGTCCGCGTGGGCCGTGGTTTCTCCACCTGGGAAGAAAACAAGCGCGTGGACACCCCGATCGGCGTCATCCCGATCGACTCCATCTACAGCCCTGTCACCCGCGTGAAGTACGGCGTTGAAACCACCCGCGTCGGTCAGAACACTGACTATGACAAGCTGGTGCTCGACATCTGGACCGACGGCCGCATCACCCCGCAGGATTCCCTTCTGCAGTCCGCCGCCATCCTGCGCCACCACCTCGACGTCTTCGTCAACTATGACGACAAGGCCATCGAATTCGAAGCCGCACCGGAAGCTCAGAGCGAAGAAAACAGCGAACTGCGCAAGCTCCTGAACATGAGCGTCAACGAGATCGAACTCTCCGTCCGCGCTGCCAACTGCCTGAACAACGCCAACATCACGAGCGTCGGTCAGCTGGCCATGAAGACCGAAGGCGAAATGCTTCGTTACCGCAACTTCGGCAAGAAGTCCCTCACCGAGATCAAGGAAAAGCTCGCAGAGCTTGGTCTGTCTCTCGGCATGAAGTTCGATCCAGCGCTGCTTGAGGCCACCCCTGGCGGTGTCTCCCTCCTTGCCCGCAGCAGCATGATCGGCGACGACGATGAAGAAGCCGATTCCCTCGACTTCACCAAGCTCGTGGACAGCCATCTGCCTGACGCAGACGACGAAGACGAGTAATCAATCACAGACAGAATTTTAGAATCATTTTAGGACATGAAACACGGAAGAAAAATCGTCAAACTTCAGCGCAAGCAAGATCACCGCGACGCGCTGCTCATGAATCTCACCTGCTCACTCATTGAGCACCGCCGGATTCGCACCACTCTGGCCAAGGCCAAAGCCCTCCGCCCTTACGCGGAGAAGCTCGTCACCCTTGGCAAGCGCGGCACTCTGCATGCTCGCCGCACCGCTCTCTCCTCCCTGCGTCACAAAGACATGGTGAAGAAGCTCTTCGAAGAGATCGCCGTGGCCTCCAAGGACCGCGTCGGTGGCTACACCCGCATCACCAAGCTCGGCCAGCGCCGCAGCGACTCCGCTCCGATGGCCTACATCGAGTGGGTGGACGCCTACGTGCCAAAAGCCGCCCCAGCCCCTGAACCTGAAGTCGCAGCCGAGCCTGTGGCCGAAGAAGCAGCGCCAGCCACCAAGGCACCTGCCAAGAAGAAGGCCGCCCCGAAGAAGAAAGCTGCTGAAGCAGCCGCCGCTGAATAAGCAGGCGTCTCTCATCGAGAAACCATCCAACGCGGGAGTCGCAAGACTCCCGCGTTTTTTTGTGCCTTCATTGAAAAACGGTGGCAGCCAGCCGTGCTTGCTCCGCTCACCAAAGCATGAGAACCCGGCATTCGGGTATCAGCTTGACCTCTTGCATGCCGTCTGACTTCGCGTTCCATGAGCCACCATGGAATCCACCATCAAGATCGCCCTCGTTGGCGCCGGCATGTTCGGCGGAGATGTTCACGCGCGTGCTTACGCGGACTTGCAGCGCTTCGGCATCGCCGGGCAGCTGGCTCGTGTCGGCCTCGACAAATACTCCCGCGAACTCGCCGGGGTGAAATTTGATCTCGTCGCCGTCGCCACACGCAGCGAAAAGTCAGCGCTGAAAGCCGCAGCAGCCTTCAAGGACCTCACCGGCCACGAACCGCGTGCCTTCCACGGCGAGTCCCCCTGGGACGACATCCTAGCCGCCTTCCCTGATCTGGACGTGATGGCCGTAGCGACCCCCGATCATCTCCACACGCAGCCCATTCTAGCCGCGCTGGCCAAAGGAGTGCACGTCTTGACCGAAAAGCCCATGTGCCTCTCCATTCAGGAGTCGGATGAAATCATCGCAGCAGCCAAGGCGCAGAACCTCATCGTCGCAGTGGACATGCACAAACGCTACGACCCCGACCATCTGCGCATTCGCGATGACATCCAAAACCGCATCGGTGCGCCGCTGTATGGCACGGCCTATCTCGAAGAACCGCTCGAAGTCAGCACCAGCACCTTCAAGTGGGTGGAAAGCAGCGACCCCTTCAGCTACGTCGGCCCGCATTGGACGGATCTGATCTGGAACTACTATCACAGCAAGCCGGTGTCTCTGACCGCAGTAGGCCAGAAGAAGCGCCTGATCCGCGACGGCATCAATGCCTTCGACGCCGTGCAGGTACGCGTTGATTTCGACAACGGCATGTCGATCAACTTTAATAACAACTGGGTAACTCCTGCCGATTTTGAAGGTCCGGTGAACCAAGGCCACGAAATCGTCGGTGCTGACGGCAAAGTCGAAAGCGACCAGCAGTACCGTGGTTTCCGTTGGTGGAATCAGGGCGGCGGCACGCGCACAAGCAACAATCACTTCACCCGTGAAGTATCTCGGCCTGATGGCAGCAAAGGTTACATAGGCTATGGAGTCGATAGTCTGACCGTGGGCTTGGTGGCCATCTGCCGCGTCAAGTTTGCCCAAGAGACACGGGATGCCGTAGCCGGACTCTACCCGACCGCCGAAGACGCCCGTATAACCTGCGCCATAGTAGATGCTGCCGCCCGTGTACGGGATCTCAACTGGAAATACATGCAGGAAGGCAAAGGTGCGACTGTGACCGCACGTTTCGACCAAAACGGCATCACAATCATAGACCCAAATGCCGTCGAGGTATTCCAGAGCATCTATGACAGGGCGCTTTAACCGACATTACGGGGAATAGTCTTAAAGTTCGGGGCTTGACTTTGTCCTAGTACTTTAATAAACAAGGTATTGTACCCCAATAAACAAAATAAATGACCCTATCCTCATCCCAACTTCGCCGCGCCGCTGCTCTTCAAGAAAAAATCGAAGGCCTGCAGCAGGAACTGGCCCAGCTCCTTGGAGCTTCCTCCACTAAAGCCTCCAAGTCGTCCAAGTCTTCCGCTGCATCCGAATCTTCGGACGGTGAAAAGCCTGCCAAAAAGAAGCGCGTCATGTCCGCCGCCGCACGCAAGAAAATCGCCGACGCACAGCGCAAGCGCTGGGCCAAGCAGAAGGGTGAAGCCCCTCCCGCTGAAAAGAAAGGCAAGTAAGTTTTAACTTACGGTTACCACCTTCATTACACAAAGGCCCCAGTTCGCGAGAACTGGGGCCTTTGTTTTTGAACCAGACCGAAGTGCCGGATTACTTCACAAACATCGGATCGTCCGGATTTCCCTTGCTCAGCAGATAGGCCATGAGATCAAGAATATCATCTTCCTTGAGCATGAAGAGCAGACCAGGCGGCATCATGCTGATCTTGCTCTCCTCTGTTTTCACGACCTTGCGGGCATCCACATTGGTGAAGTTGTTGGGGTCCATCATGTTGGTGCAGACCATCATGTTGTTTTCCTTCATGTTGGCGATACGTCCAATAACCGTGCTGCCGTCCTGCAGCGTGAAGACGGTGCTGCCATACTGGTCGCTGATTTCCTTGCTGGGCTCCAGGATATGCTCCAGCAAATCGCGCGGGCTGTATTTGCCGGCCACACTGGTTAGGTCAGGGCCCACAGCACCACCTTCGTTGTTGAAGCGGTGACAGGCAAAGCAGGTGGCGGCACCAAACATGTTGCGACCATTGGCGAAGTTGCGATTGCCCTCCAAACCAACACCGAGCGACTTGCTGAGTTCATCAAGTGTCCAGGCTTTGACAAACTGCATCGGCTTTGCGGTAAACGATGGTGCTTTGGCCTCCGGCTTCGCATCCAGCACATCCTTGATGGCCAGCTTTTCCTCCTCCGTCATGGTGGAGAGCGCATTCTGCTTGATCTCGCCGATGAACAGGTCAAACGACGCACCACCTTTGTAATTCGCGGCGCGAAGGAACCAACTGAAATAGTCCGCGCGCAGCTCCTTCGTCCAGCCACTCTTCGCAAAGCGCAGGATGCGGGCGTAGTCGATCTGCTCCTCCTGAGTGGGCGAGCCATTGACCAGCGGCTCAGCTTTGGCGACGATGCCTGCGTCTCCCAGATAGACCAGCACCTCGCAAAGGTCACGGTTCAAGGCCGGATCATTCGTGGGGAACAGCGGCGCAAGATGCTTGATCAACGCCTCCTTCGTCGCGGCATCCGGCTCTCCCATGCGTGTGAAAGCAAGCATGTAATCACGGATCAGCGTGACACGATCCAGACCTTTCAGCGCCTTGAAGTCGATCTTGTTCAGTGCAGCCAGCACCGGCTGCTGCAATGCTTTGTCCCCACCACTGCTACGGATGAGGCCCATCAACGCTGTCAAGGCAGCACGAGGATTGGACTCATTGAGCGCCTTGTCCTTCCATAAAGCGATGGGTTGATGCTCCAGCGCGATGCGGGCGGCGAAGCGTGTCTGGCGGTCAGAATATTCGAGATAAGGCCATGCCATCTCGATAGCTTTGGGATTTTGTTTGCCATGGAAGTCTTCCAGCATGCGGCGCATGGATGGTTTTTCCTCAACCTGCGGAACAGGTGCCAGTGAGTCTGTCCCCGTGTAAGTCACCCGATAAAGTCCTGACTGCACTTTGCGGCCGCCGACGCTCACATACATCGCACCGTCCTTCTTCGAGACTTCAATGTCCGTCAGCGGCAGCGGCGAGGCGCTCATGAATTCCTCGGTCACGCCGGTGTAACCACCACCATTGGGCGAGAGATGCACCGCATACATTTTGCCATAACTCCAGTCGCAAATGAAGAGCGCGTCCTGATACTTCGCCGGGAACTTCGCACCATAGCCAAAGGCCACGCCAGTGGGTGAGCCAGGGCCGATGTCCACCACGGGCGGCAGACTGTCCTCCCAGCGCACAGGCCACTTCTTGCTGCAGGTGCGCCAGCCAAATTCACCGCCCCTCTGCATGAAGCACACGCGGGTGGGCCTATACCACGGCATGCCGGTATCCCATTCCATGTCCGCGTCAAAGCCAAAGATGTCGCCGTTGCGATGCATGGCGATGTCGTAGGTGTTGCGGGTGCCGGTGTTCACCAGTTCCCACTTTTTGCCATCGAGATCGGTCTTCGCCAGCCAGCCGCCAGGGGCCAGCACATCGCGCATGAAGCCGCGTCCCAGCAGCATGGGATAAAGCTGGTCCTCTGCCCAATGGCGGGGCACACGGCTGGTCTCGCAGCTCGGCTCAGGCGTCTGGTTGCCACACATCACATACAGGCTTTTGCCATCCGGGGCGGCGATGACGCCGTGCGGGCCATGCTCACCGGCCTTGCCGGGGAAGGAGCGCAGCAGCTCCACGGTGTCGAATTGGTCATCGCCATTCGTGTCCTTGCAGCGGTAAAGACCGCGGCCCTGATAGGCTTCGTCGTTCACCACGCCGTAAAGCGCGCCCGCATGATACAGCAGGCCCTGGCAGTGGCCGAAGTCGGTGCTGAGCTTTTCCACCTTCGTTGCACCGGGGCTGCCACCCAGCGCAGGAGGGGTGATGCGGTACAGCGCGCCATACTGGTCGCTGCAAATCATGCGGCCTTTGTCGTCCTGCGTCATGGACACCCAGGAGCCTTCCTGCTCCTTGGGCACAGAGTACAGCAGCTCCACTTTGAAGCCTTTGGCGACCTTGATCTTGTCCACCGGCGTTGCTTGACCGGCCAGTTGCGCGAACGACGACGTTGCGATGAGCAGAAGAGGAATGAGAAGGGTTTTCATGGTTGGATAATGATACTGACTGGCTCGCTCCACACTATTTCATGAGCTCCTTGACCTTGCCTTCGATGGCGTCGGCCCACATCTGATACCCTTGAGCGCTGAGGTGCAGCAGGTCGGGCATGATTTCCTTCGGCAGCGTGCCATCGGGCTTCAGGAAGGTGTTGCCGATGTCCATGTAGAAGACGCGTTTATTGTCTGCAAAACCGGAGATGAGGTTGTTGGTGGCGATGTTCTGCTTGCGCATCGCATCCTCCTTGGTGGCACCTCGTGGAAAAATGCCCAGCAGCAGCACCTTGGCCTCCGGCAGTTTCTTACCCAGGATGTCGAGGATCATCTTCACGCCCTCGGCGGTTTGTTCAGCGCTGCTGGCATACGCCACACCGCCATGCTCGGCGGCAGGGCGGCCCTGATGGCCGGTGTTGTTGGTGCCGATCATGAGCACCACAAGCTTCGGCTTGATGCCGTCAAAGTTGCCGTTCTGCAGACGCCAGATCACGTGCTCGGTGCGGTCACCGCCGATGCCAAAGTTCGCCGCCTTGTGCGGTGCCCAGGTTTTGGCCCAGACTTCCTTGCCGTTGCCTCCCCAGCCTTGGGTGATCGAGTCGCCAAGAAACACCAGCTGCGCCTCGCCCTTCTTGGAAATGGCATTGAAGCTCTCGTGCCTTTTCATCCACCCGGCATCGCGCGGTTTGGGGGCGATGGCGAGGTTCTTGGCCGTTTCAGCAGAGCTGATGGCGGCGACACAAAGGGAGGCAAGCAGGATGGCGAGGAGTTTCATGGTCAGAGCCGGCGATGATGCCGGGAAGCCATGAAACTGGCAAGTCGCGATTGTTATTTCACGCCTTCAGCGCCCAGTCGAGCAGGGCCTGCGCGTCACGCCAGACGCCTTCGTGGCTGTCGTTGAGGATGACCACTATGCGGCGGCGGCCATTGCGCTCGCCGGTGGCCACGAGGCAATAGCCCGCAGCTTCAGTGTAACCAGTTTTCATACCATCGCAGTAGCTGGCGGTGCGCAGCACGCGGTTGGTGTTGGCCAGTTCGATGAACTTACCGTCGGGCTTGGCGAATTTGAAACTCTGCAGCTTCACGATCGCGCGGATGTCCGGCAGCTTGTCCGCCGCCTTAGCGATCATCGCCAGGTCCCGCGCCGTGGAGTAGGGATTCTCATCGGTAAGTGATGGCAGGCCGTGCGGATTGACGAAATGCGTGTTCTTCAGGCCGAGTGCCTGCGCACGTGCGTCCATCTTTTCAGCAAAGGCGGCCACGCTGCCAGCATTGTCACGCGCCAGCGCCTGCGCGATGTCGTTGGAGCTTTTCACCATCATGGCGGTGAGGAGCATGCGGCGGGTGTACTGCTCACCCACCTTGAGGCCGATGCGCACCGGCGCGCACTGTGTGTCCGCCAGTTCAATGGTGACCACTTTGTCCAGGTCTCCAGCCTCAACCACAAGCAGGCCGGTCATGATTTTCGTCGTGCTGGCGATAGCACCACGCAGGTCGGGACTCTTTTCGAAGAGCACATCATCGTTCTCTGGATCAATGACGATGCAGCGCCCGGCAGTGATCTGTGGAATGGAACCCCGCAGATTTTTGATCTCAATCTCACGGCGCACCTTCTTCGTTTTCTCGATCTCCTCGGCAAGCTGCGTCTCCAGCTTTTTCTTCAACTGTGCCACTGCGACCTCACGCGCGGCGATGTCCGCCTTCGCCTGCACGATCATCTGCTTCTCTCCAGCAAAATCCTGCTCACGTTTGGCGATGGCTGCGGCCTTCGCTTCGATCTCCTCCTCCCTCCATTGCAACTGCTGCTCACGCTTGGGGTCACCGCAGCCGGAGATGGAGACGCAAAGAAGGCTGGCCAGCAAGGCGCGGCGGAAGGAGGGAGACTGACGATGGGGGATCATTTCAGAGTTCAGCGAGGAGTTCTTTCAGGCGGGCGACAGGCCACTGGCCAGGAGCATTCGAAGCACCAATAAAGCCGTAATTCAACAGGCTGCCACATTTAGCCAGCACCAGACGTGAAACTCGTCCCCATGGCCCCATGCCCATGACTGAAAGCCGCAGCCGATGCGTCTCCCCGGCCAGCTTCATGAGGCTCGCCAGATCATCCTGCGTGTTCAGGTAGGTGGCGATCTTCACGGCATCCAGTCCCGCCTGCTGGGCGAAATTCACCGCCCCGCGCAGCACCTCCTCCGCAGGGGTTGCCTGAAAGTCATGGAACGAACCGACCACCGGCACGCCTGCGGCACGCGCTTTCTGGATCGTGCCCTGCATCTGCGCCGCACTGCGAAGTTCGAGGTCGATCAGCGTGGCGAGATCCAGCAAAGGCTCGATCATCGCCGCACGGGCCGCCGGATCTTCCGGGGCCTGCCCGCCCTCCGCCGGGTGGCGTGCTGTGAGCAGCAGCGGCAGGGTATTGCCAGCCAACGCAGCACGCAAATCTGCTGCAGGCAGCTTCAATTGGTCCAGCCGCAGCTCCGCAACGTCGCACAAGTTCGCGCGTGAGGCATTGTCGAGCGAGGTAAAGTGCTCAAAGGCAGTCGAATCGGCCACCACACCGACCGCCAAGGGCCGGGAGGAGAAAAGCAGGTTTTTAGATGAAACAAGTTGAGCCATTGGCTAGGCGGAGTATAATTTTAATAAATCTAAATAGATTTAAGTATCTTACTCGTCACTATGCTTGGCAGGAAGCAAGAAATCAATTTGCAGCTCACTGAACTGCTCGACAGCGCGCTCCTGGCGTTCTGCCTGTGGTTTGGCCATTTCCTGCGTGCGGATCTCGTGCCGGTCTTTTTTCCTGATGCGGTTGAGATTCCGCCCATGGAGAAATTTTACTGGGTGATTGCAGTCGTGGCACCGTTCACACCCATCGTCTTGGAGGCACGCGGGTTTTACTCCAACATTTACAACAAGACACCCGGACGCTCGATACGCCAGTTGTCGGAGGCACTGGCTGTCATAGGCATGTGCATCGCCTTTTGCATCGTGTTCTTCAAATGGTCGGTCGAAAGCCGTGCCGTGGTCGTTTTCTCCGTGGCTCTCGGGGCGCTGTCGCTGCTGCTGCGCGAAGCCTGGCAGCGTGAAATCCTGCGCAAGCAGATGGCTTCTGGCAAAGGCCGCGAACGCGTCATCATCGCCGGTGCGCAGGCCGATCTGGCCGCCTTCCTGACAAACATGACTTCCGAGCAGCGTGCCGAGATTGAAGTCGTTGGGCAGATCGACATCATGCAGCAACCGGTGGCCGATCTCGTTGCAGAGCTGCATGAGCACTCCATCAGCCGCGTGCTCTTCGCCGCACAGCATGTGCATTTCAGCAAGATCGAGGAGGCGGTGCAGGCCTGCGAAACTGAAGGCGTCGAAGCCTGGATCGCCGCAGATTTTTTCCAAACCGCCATCGCTCGTCCGACCTTCGACGTTCTCGGCGGCCGCCTGATGCTGGTATTTCATTCCACCCCACAAGCCTCCTGGGAGCTGCTGTTTAAAGGCATCGTCGATCGTGTCGGCGCATTGATATTGCTCCTGTTCTCACTGCCGCTGTGGCTCGTGGCCATCATAGGCATTCGTATCGGCTCACGCGGTCCGGTCTTCTTCAAGCAGGAACGCGCCGGGCTCTACGGCAAGCCCTTCATCATGTGGAAGTTCCGCACCATGCAGACTGACGCAGAATCCCAACGCGATGGACTGGAAGCTCACAACGAGATGGACGGCCCGGTCTTCAAAATCACCAACGATCCGCGCATCTTTGCCTTCGGCCGCTGGCTGCGCCGCACCAGCATCGATGAACTTCCCCAGCTCATCAACGTGCTGCGTGGCGATATGAGCCTGGTCGGTCCGCGCCCCCTGCCCGTCTATGAGATTCAGCGCATCGAGAAACACGCGCAGCGCCGCCGGCTCAGCGTCAGACCCGGCCTGACGTGCCTGTGGCAAGTCACAGGCCGCAACGGCATCAAGAACTTCGAAGAGTGGGTCGAGCTCGATCTCAAGTACATCGACAACTGGTCTTTCTGGCTCGATCTGAAAATCCTCGCGCAGACCCTGCCCGCCGTGATTCGCGGCATCGGCGCGAGCTAAGTATCAGGATACGTGCCTTTCGCACCGCATGTGATTGAAACGTGCCGTCCATGGCCCCCGTAATGGTCTGATGCGCCACGTTCTCTTACTCTTCGCCGCCTTTGCCTCCCTGCAGGCCGCCACACCCGCCAAGCTCGATTTCGGCTCCGTCCGTGAAGAGCATCTCATGATCCCAATGCGCGACGGCAAGCGCCTCTCCGCCTATGTGTTCTTCCCGCCGGGCCAGGGCAAATTTCCCGCCATCTTTGAGCAGCGCTACGGCGACATCAGCAGCGCCGGGTCACGCAAGGCGGCCGCCAAATTTGCAGAAGGCGGCTTTGTCATCGCTCTGGTAAACTACCGTGGCACGCATGAGAGCGAGGGCGTTTACCGTGGCTACCGTGGCCTGCAATGGGGACCGCTGCGCGATGGCTATGACGTGTGTGAGTGGCTGGCGGCGCAGCCTTGGTGCACAGGCAAAATCGGCACCTATGGCGGCTCGCAGGCGGGCTACGCGCAGAACTACCTCGCAGTGACTCAGCCACCGCATCTCGTGGCGCAGTACATGACCGATACGGGACTGAGCTTGTATCAGGAAGGCTACCGCATCGGCGGTGCCACCAAGCCGCAGCGCTTCATCAAAGGCGGCTCTGTGGCACGCGACATCAAGGACAATGAAGCCATGCTGCGTGAATGGGACCAGCACCCGGACTATGACGATTTCTGGAAGGACGAAGACGCCTCGCTGCATTTCGACAAGATGAACTACCCCTGCTTCACCATCGGCAGTTGGTTTGACTTCATGTGCCAGGGTAGCGTGGCCAGCTTCATCGGGCGCAATCAGCATGGTGGCCCGAACTCAAGAGGCCAGCAGCAGCTCATCATCGGCCCCTGGCTGCATGGCGGCTATCCGAAGTCCAACAAGATCGGCGATCTTCTTTTCCCAGAGAACGCCATGTTCGATGTTTACTCGCACATGACGAAGTGGTTCAACCATTACCTCAAAGGCGAAAACAACGGCGTCGAAAAAGATACCACCGTGAAATACTATGTGATGGGCGCAACCGGTGAGGAAGGCGCTCCCGGCAATGTGTGGCGTGAGGAAAAAGACTTTCCGCCTGCCAGCAAGGCCTCCGACTGGTTCTTGCAACCCGACGGCAAACTCGCCGCCGCGAAACCCTCTATCGATAAAGCGAGCACCGCGTATCTCAGCGATCCTGCGCATCCCATGAGCCTGCCATACACGGGTTTCCCCGGTGCCAAAGATGCTCGCGCCTTTGAAGAGCAGGCCGAGGTTCGCACCTGGACCAGCGAGGTGCTGAGCAAGCCACTCGAAGTCACCGGTCGCATCAAAGCAGAAGTCTTCGTGTCATCGACCGCGAAGGACACGGACTTCTTTCTGCGCGTGACCGATGTGTATCCCGATGGCCGCTCCATCCTGATCGTGGACTACCCGCTGCGGGCGCGGTATCACGAAGGTTTCGATCATCAAAAATTGCTCGTTCCTGGCGCAGTGACGAAGCTCGCCTGGGACATCGGATGGACCAGCATCATCTTCAACAAAGGCCACCGCATCCGCATCACCATCGCCAGCACCGGCGCGCCGTATTATGAGCCGAACCCGCAGACCGGTGCCCCCATCAGCCACTTCATCACCGAACCCGGTGTGTCTGCCATCAACACCATCTGGCACGATGCCACACATGCCTCGCGTGTGATTCTGCCCGTCATCAAATAATCCCACCCCCATCATGCCAGCCTATTTCTCCCGACGCTCACTCTTGTGTGCCTTCACCGCCTTTGGCGCATTGCTGCAAGCCAAAGCCGAGGCTCCACTGATCGCCTACGTAGGCACCTTCACCTCACCGCTGCAGAACATGAAAGCGACGCAGGTGGATCTGCCGCCCGGCAACGGCCAGGGCATCCACCTGTTTGAAGTGAACCGCACCACCGGTGCCATGACCCCCTGCGGTCTTTTCAAATCGGGCACGAGCCCGAACTGCCTCACCTTCAACGCAGCAAAGACCGTCCTGTACTCAACGAATGAAACCGACCATCAGGGCGACAACGAAGCGGGCTCGGTCAGCGCCTTTGCCATCAATCCCGCCGATGGCCAGTTAAAACTCCTGAACACCGTCAGTTCCGGCGGCAAGGGACCAACCTATGTGAGCCTGCATCCCTCAGGACGCTTCCTCCTGGTGGCAAACTACTTTGGTGGCTCCATGTCGGTACTTCCAATCAAGGCCGATGGCAGCCTCGGTGAAGCCACAGACTTCAAGCAGGATGCTGGAACCATCGGGCCTAAAAAGGCCACGAATGCTCCTCCCGGCAGCTTCGCTTTCAGCGGGCATGATGGAACGCATTCACACATGATCGCGGCCGATGCCTCGGGGCGCTTTGTGCTGTCTGTCGACCTCGGCTTGGATCAGATTCTGATGTGGAAGTTTGATGATCAAAAAGGCACGCTGACGCCGAACGATCCTCCCCATTTCACCTTTCCAGCAGGAGATGGCCCACGTCACTTTGCCTTTCATCCCAACAACCACTGGCTCTACTCCCTGCAGGAAGAAGGCTCCAACATCGTGCTGCTTGATTACGATACTGAAAAAGGCCGCCTCACCTCACGGCAGACCATCTCCAGCCTGCCACCCGGATTCGCTGGCAGCAATTTCTGCTCCGAGATCCTGGTTTCCGCCGATGGCCGCTTCGTGTATGCCGGCAATCGTTTGCACGATAGCATCGGCATTTTTGCCGTCGGCAAAGACGGCACCCTCACCTTCGTAACAGAAGAGTGGACTCGCGGCGACTACCCGCGCAGCTTCAACTTCGACCCCACTGGTGAGTTCTTCTACAGCCTTAACCAGCGCGGCGACAACGTCGCAGTGTTCCGCGTCGATCGCAAAACCGGCGTCCTCAACTTCACCGGCCATTACGCAGCCGTAGGCAATCCTTCGAGCATCGTGTTTCTCGATCTGGCAAAAGCAAAGTGAGCGAAGTAAAGCCCGCAGCAAAGCGCTGCGGGCTTGGAAACCCATAATCCTTACGCCAGTGATGGCACGCCAATGCTGACATCCACCTCGGCATTGTAGTCCACGCCTTCGAGACCAAAGCCAAAGAGGCGCAGGAAGCTGGTCTGGTAGCCTTCGAAATCACCCAACTCAGCGAAATTCTCAGTGTTCACTTCGGCCCAGCGTTTGCCCACAAGCTCCTGCAGGGCAGGCTTCATTTCCCAGTCGTCCACGCGGATGCGTCCGGCTTCATCTGGCTGCGGGTTGCCATTGTAGAGGCGCTCGCGGAACAGGCGGTCCATCTGCTCGATGCAATCTTCATGCGTGCCTTCGGCCTTCATCGCCTTGTAGAGCAGTGAGATGTAAAGCGGCACCACAGGAATGGCGGAACTGGCCTGAGTGACCAGCGCCTTGTTCACAGAGACCCAGGCCTTGCCTTTCAGCGCGGCGAGCTTGCCGTCCAGCACACGCTGCACGCGCTCAAGGTCTTCCTTGGCACGGCCGATGGTGCCGTTCTTGTAGATGGGCCAGGTCACTTCTGGCCCGATGTAGCTGTAGGCCACGGTCTGCACGCCTTCAGCAAGCACCCCGGCGCTCTGCAACGCATCAATCCACATTTCCCAGTCTTCACCGCCCATGACAGCCACGGTCTGCGCGATCTCGTCTTCATTCGCCGGGTCGATGGTCACTTCATTGACCACGCCGTTGCCGGTGTTGAGATTTTTGTTGGTGTAGGAAGCTGAGCCGATGGGTTTGAGCACGGACTTGAAAACCTCGGCGGTTTTCGGATGCGTGCGCCGTGGCGAAGCAAGGCTATAAATAACGCAATCGACCTGGCCCATATCCGCTTTGATTGCTTCGATGACAGTGGCCTTCATCGCATCCGAGAAGGCGTCTCCATTGAAAGAGCGGGCATAGAGGCCGGCAGCCTTGGCTTCATTTTCAAAGGCGGCGGAGTTATACCAGCCTGCGGTGCCGCAACGCTCAGCCTCACCGGGCTTTTCAAAAAACACGCCCATGGTGGCAGCGCCCGAGCCAAAAGCCGCCGCGATGCGGGAGGACAGGCCATAGCCGGTCGAGGAGCCAACGACCAGCACCTTCTTGGGGCCATTGGCGATAGGGCCGCGCGATTTAACGACGGCGATCTGGTCAGAGATATGTTTGGCACAGCCAGTGGGGTGTGCGGTGGTGCAGATGAATCCGCGAATTTTAGGGGCGACGATCATAGGTGGGTAAATTGAGCGTTAGCAGTGGCGAGGGTGCTGGCAACTGGTTTTCCCCACCTGAAACCGCCAGCTCACCCCAAGACCGGGCGAAATGAGTTCGTGTATTGAAGCGCCCCCGATGGTAATTTACCCGCTGAATTGCCGATCCAACCCATCGCCACGATGAAAACCACGATTCTCCTGTCACTCATGCTCGGCCTGAGTGCCGCAGCTCCACTCAGCGCTGGCACAGCCCCCGCGCCTGACAAATCTTCCGCTATTCGGCCCTTCGCACCCGGCCTCGTGGTGACGGAATATCCGCGCCATGCATCGCAGGCGAATGACAAGGAGGGCTTCTACCTGCCGCTGGAACAAATGGGCGAGCCGGTGGGCGAGAAATACATCGTGGAGTCCCTGGCACCTTGGAAATGGGAAACCGAACGAAATGCCGTGGCCTGCGGCTTTCTGGAGATCGAAGCCGATGGCGACTACAGCTTCACCTCGCGCAGCTTTTATGATCGCAACCTGCTCATGGTCCAGGGCGAGATCGTCTGTAGCTTCCGCGACGGCGAGGAAACCGTGGCGACGATCCCACTCAAAAAGGGAGGTCGCGTGAACATCGTCTCTGCAGGCTTTGTCGGCGGGCGTGGAGCCAGTGGCATCCACATCCGCTGGAAACCACCGGGCCAAACCGAACTCAGCCCGATCCCCGCACACCTCCTATCGCACGTGGATGACGGAAGTATGAAACCGAAGCCAGTGGAGAAAAAGGTTCAGCCATCGAAGGCCCTGCTCGCTACGCATCTCATCACCGTGACGGATGATTTTGTGGTCGAGGCCTACAAGAACGGCGTGCGCATTCAGGATGGCAAGCGCACGCTGCTGGATGAAATTTTTGGCGCCACGGTCGAGCGCATGGCGGAGGATGTGCGTCCAGGCGACTGGCTGGTGTTTCATGTGGTCAACAATCACCTGCGCTGGGGGGGCTCGAAGTATTTCGCCGTCGCCGGAATGATGGGGACAAATGACTTCGGCTTTGTGTCGGATCCCGCAAGTGAGGCATGGTCGGCATGTGATGACCCTGACCGCGTCCGTGATTTCATCCGCCTCCGAGATGAGGGCACCGACATCCGCGCCAGTCCCATCGCCAAGCCCTGGAAGGAAGGTGACGAGCATATGCGCAAAAGCGCCGGGGCTGGATTTCCCGGCAAGTCACTCTGGGGTGGGGGTTCTTCGACTTGGATCAAATTCGTCGCGCCGAAAAACTATCCTAAGCCTGTGGCACTTCCTGCAATGGAGCCCGCCAAGCCCGCGCCCCAAGCCATGCTCACCCCCAAACGCTGGCCTGTGCAAATCTTGTACGGCATGTATGGCAGCGGCGACAAGAATGCGGATGTCACCCTGAAACTGAAGGAGTACATTGAACAAAAGAAGACCTGGTTTGCCGTCACCCCATCCGCGCTCGGCATTGATCCCATTCCCTACTGGAACAAAAGCCTGTGGATTGCCTATGTGAAGGATGGCGTGCGGCGTGAGGTGCGGCGTTATGAAAACGAGCATGTGCTGGCGGAGACCTTCTACGGCCCGCAGGATGCGCCGGAGCTGGCCCAATGGTTGCCTGAAACCCGCTGGCGTGCCGAGAAGGGCGAGCTGCAATTTCACGCCGACCACACCGCTACAGGTTACGGCTTTGAAGGTCTGCCGCAGTGGGAAGCACTGGCCCAAAACAAGATGCGCATCACCTGGGCTGATGGCCGCAAAGCGGAATACTTTTTCGACTACACTTGGAGCAGTTTTCGCGAAGAGGGCAACGCCAAGACGACATTCCACGTAATGCAGTAGTTACGATTTCCCCGCCTTCACCCGCCACAGCTTACCCGCAGGAAGTCATCCCGCTGCTAAAGAGTGAAAAAGTCACTCAAATGAAAGAATTCCAGGCTGGACATCGGGGCCAACTTTTGGGTATCTTGATCAAGCGCACAAAAAAAGCAGCGCTCAATCCCAACCCACTATGAATAACCGCAGACGTCTTTCGCTGTATCACAGCTTCGATCTGCCTTCATGCCTTGCCCGGTCACTGCTGCTAAGCGTCTGCTGGTTGTCAGGCATCGTTGCAAGCCATGCGATCGATTCCGCTCTCTGCCGCTCCGCCTGGAAGCTGAAATATGGCGTGACAGATCCGCAGATCACTGATTCCGCCTGGCTGGCGCAAGACAGCGATGGCGATGGATGGAAGAATTTGGACGAGATCACAACGGGAACCAACCCGTTTGATGCCAAAAAAAGGATCGCAGTGACGAACTTTACCAAAAGCGGCGATAAAGTGGACATCCAGTTTCCCTCGGAACTCGGCAAGCTCTATCAGGTTCAGTTTACCACGACGCTGGCCAACGTGAACAGCTGGGCCTTGCATGCCCCCCCGGTTCAGGTCATCGGCGATGGCACCGTCATGACGCTCAGCGCGCCCTATCTGGCGAATTCGTTCTACCGCATTTCAGTGACCGATTTCGACACCGATTCCGACGGACTGAGCGACTGGGTCGAGCGAGCTGTATCGCTCAATCCGAGTCAGGCGCAGACGGTTCCAGGCACAGACGACTACACTTATGTCAGCGAGCAGGTGGCGCTCCCGAATGTGGTCTCCATCAGCGCCGCCGAGCCGTTTGCCTCGGAGGACGGCCCCACTGCCGGGAGGCTGACGGTGACACGCACTCAGACGCTGTTTCCGCTGACCCTCAGTTACAACGTCGGCGGCACCGCTCTGCCAAACACAGACTACACTCCACTGGCTGGCACCGTGACTTTTCCAGCAGGCAGATCAGCTTCGGCCGACATTTTTGTGAATCCCAAAATTCAAAGCACGTTGAAAGGCGGGCGCTCCGTCACGACAGCGCTTGCCGCTCCCGGGTCACAAAGCAACTATGAGCTGGGATCACCAAGCGCGGCCACGGTCATCATCAACACCTCCACCGCAGCGACTGGCACCGGCCTGCTGGCACGCTACTATGACACGGCGAGTTCGACCTACGCTGATGCGGCAAACTTCGGGCAGGCGGGAGCTTATTCTTTCGTGCGCGGCACACCGACGACGACAGGCAGCATTGTCGTCACATACATCGACCCCGCGATTTCAGGACTTGCGGTTGGAAGCCAGGTGAAGCTCAGCTTCAGCTCGGGCAGCCTGAACAATTCGTTGTACAATAATCTCATCTGTCCCGTGACGGCGGTGTCGGGCAAGACATTCACGGTTTCCATCTCCGTTGCAGCGGCTTTTTCATTCGCAACGGCGAACGGTAACTGCGTTTTCAGCATTCAGTCCTTCACGCACCCCGGAACGTTTGAGCGGGTGGACTCGACTGTGAATTTTGACTGGCAGCATGGCACTCCAAGCGGCGTGACGATCGCCCCGCTGAATTCACCGGACAACTTTTCCTCAATCTGGGAGTGCTATCTGCACCCGACCGTCGCCGGCAACTACAGATTTCAGCTTGATGCCGATGACAAGGCAGAGGTCCTGCTGGATACCGGCTCTGGGCTGACACAAATCGTGCAGCATAACTGGACCACTCCGGGTTCAGACGCCGTCGGCACGTTCAAGCAAAGCGCACCCATCGCGCTGGTGGTGCCCTCCGGCCCTGGCCAGCGCTATCGTCTGGTGGTGCGTCATGTGGAAACCACGGGCGATGCCCGCTGCCGTCTGCAGTGGCTGGTTCCCGGAACCACGGCCTATGCCAATATTCCCCAGGCCAATGTGTTCACCCACACGCAGGCATTGAGTTACAGTTTCTCGGCGGGAAACCTCGTCGTCACCCCCACGGGCGGCCACAACTACAGTGTGGGCAGCACGGTGCAGCTGGCGTTTTCTACCGGCGCGCTGTTCACCCCAGGAGCCACGAACACGTACAACGGCACTTACACCATCTCCGCAGTGAATGGGACGACTACCTTCACCGTGCCAGTCACCGGATTCACCACCACCACAACGGCAACGACCACCGCCGGCAGTCCCACGCTTGCCGTTAATTCCATTGCAGGGCTGGCGGTGGGCATGGCCGTGACGGGCAGCAGCCTGCCCGCCAACGAATTCATCACGGCGATTGCACCTGGGCTGATCTCGGTGACCACCGGCGTCGGCGTCACCGCACAGGCAGGCTTGACCATTACCGCTGCGCTTCCAACCACGGGCTCAGCACTCACTGGCAATGGCTTCGTGCTGGGCAACAGCAGCAGCACCACGACGGGGCTTTACAATCTCTGCTACGCCAACACGGCCGCCACCGGTTCTCCCGGACGCGTGGGCGTGGACTCCACCATCACCGGCTCGAACAACGGCATCTGGTCGTCGGGCTCGCCGAATGCCGCACAAATTCAGCCGGACACATTCTCGGTGCGTTGGTCTGGCCAGGTGCAGCCGCAGTTTACCGAGGATTACACCTTCGTGGTGCAGTCGGATGATGGCTGCACATTAAAGATCAACGGGCAGCAGCAGACGCTCATGCCAGCGCCCTCAACGAGCGTGGGCGGCACAAACAACTACATCTACCGGGCCAGCACGGGAGAGGTTGTCTTCAACTACTCCTCCCTGGCCGCCACGTTTGGAAGCTTTCTGCTTGGAGAGACTGTGCGTCTGGACCCCTCCTCAGGGAACTTATCCCATGCACCCACCACGTCTCCCACCTATACTTATGACGGCAGTACGGGCTTAGCGGTCATTGATTACTCCAACCTCATCACCACCGCGCCGGGCGGTACTGTCGTTGCTGGCAGCTTTGCGGTGGGCGAGATCATTGAACTGGATCCCACCAGCGGCAGCCTGAACGCGCTGAGCACCTTTCACTATCCGATCACCGCCGTTTCAGGCAACACGTTCACGGTCAATTTTGGCACCGGAATCTATGCCTCGGGAACTGGCAACATCACCGTCGCGGATGTACGAAACGCGGTCATCACCAAGCTTTACGCCACCGGGAGTTCTTACAGTTACAACAGCGGCACTGGACTGGCGGTGATTGATTACACCAATCTGACCGGCGTGCCTGCCGGCAGCTTCCCGGTGAACTCCACCGTTGAACTCATTCCGGCCTCCGGCAATCTCAACGGCCTCTTCTCCACCTCCTACACCGTCACAGCCACCAGCGGCACCACATTCACGGTCAGTTTCGGCGCAGGTGCTTTCGCCACCGGCACGGGCACGATGAATATTCGTGCGCAGGCAAACGGCCCCATCCCTCTGTCCCAAACCTCCGGCTTTGCCTTCAACATGGGCACCGGCAAATACACCAACGGCAGCACCGGCAACATGAGCGTTGAGATCATGAATAAGCCGCTGAAGGACTGGTCCTCGATGGGCAACGAGCGCTTCGTCCGCATTCCGATGATCGGTGGAGTGCGCTATGACATCCAGTTGGACTACATGGAGAGCGGCGCGGCGGCGCGGTGCTTCCTTTCCTGGTTCAGCCCCAGCCAGACGAAGCAGATCATTCCCGCCGAGCGCCTCTACCCATCCAGCTTGCCGCAGGCGCCTCCGGCCCATATCAGCGCGACGGCGGCCACCGCCCTCTCCGGCGGAAGCTTCTCGTATCAAGTCGGCGGTAGCAATGGCGCAAACGTGAGTGTGAGCGGCAATCCTCCCTGGCTCAGCTACAGCAATGGCGTGCTCAGCGGCACTCCGCCATCGGGTGCCGCCGGAGATTACCAGATTCTCATCACCACGACCAACAGTGCCGGCACGAGCACCTCCGTGCTGAATCTGCATGTGGATGAAAATCCCGGCACGGTGCCACGTGAATACTGGAGCGGCCTGCCAGGCAACAGCGTCAGCAGCATTCCCACTGCCACCGCTGCCACCAGCACGTCCTATCTGACCGCGCTTGAAGGACCCACGAACTCCGGCTCGGACTTCGGTGCCCGCATTCGCGGCTACATCACCGCCCCCGTCACCGGCAATTATTACTTCTGGATCGCCGCGAACAACAGCGCGGAACTGTGGATCTCCAATGACGATGAACCCGTGAACAAATTCCGCCGTGCGGTAGTGACCACTGGCAGCTCAACAGCCAGAAACTGGAACAACGAAGCCAACCAGAAATCGCCGTGGCTGGCGCTGGAGCAGGGGCGGAAGTATTACTTTGAAGTCCTGCACAAAGCTGGCAGCGGAACGACGGACAATCTCGCCGTGGGTTGGAGCAAACCGGGAGAGGCGACCACTGCGCCTAGCCAAGTCGTCCCCGGCTTTGTACTTTCTCCCTATGTCGCACCCGCCGCAGGCTCCACGCCAGGCACGCTGTACGTGTCCACGATGCTGTCGCAGAATGGTGCCATCACCAAAGGTGTGGGCAATTCCACGCTGCGCCTGAGCGAGGATGAAAACACAGCCTACATGACGCGAACGCACAGCGGGCTCACAGGGCCGATCACATCCGAGCACATCCATGTGGACCCGTATCTCACCCATCCATCGACCATCGTTTTCGACATCGACGCACCGGCCACGGCAGGTGACGGCCTGCAACCCGACGGCCGCTACAAGTGGACGATCCTCCCGGTGGGCACGCTGAGTAAGGCGGACATCATTGAAATCATCAAGGCGGGCAAGGCCTACATCAACTTGCACACCGCTGCCTACCCCAATGGTGAAATCCGCGGCAACTACACGCTGGCCAACGGCACGCGCACTTTCTCGCCGCCGCCTGCGCCGCCAGCCGTTGCTGACGACCACACCACCGACAATGGTGCCGTGCGCTTCCTCACGCAGGCCACCTTTGGCCCCAGCCTGGCCGACATCCAGGCGGTGAAGGCAGCGGCCAGCTACGAGGCATGGATTGACAATCAGTTCACCAAGCCGGCCACCCCCCACCTGCCAGAGGTGCTCTCCCATGAACTCGCCGATGTGTTTGGCTCGTTCGATACCAAGCTGAGCTCCAACACCTGGTGGAAGACCTCCATCACGAGTGAGGACCAGTTGCGTCAGCGCATCGCCTTTGCGTTGAGCGAAATCCACGTCGTGTCCGGCCAGGGACCGCTGGAGGACAACTCCCTCGCCATCTCTCACTTTTACGACACGCTGCTGACCAACGCCTTCGGCAATTTCCGCGCTATCCTCGGCGCCACAACGCTGACGCCGGGCATGGGTCGCTACTTGGACATGCTGCGCAATGACAAGCCGGATCTCGCGGTGGGACGCACGGCGAATGAAAACTATGCCCGTGAGATCAAGCAGCTTTTCTCCATCGGCCTGTACCGCATGTGGCCGGATGGCACGCTGATGCTCAACTCCAAGGACACCCCGATCGACACCTACTCCCAACTCGAGGTCTTGGGACTGGCCCACACCTTCACCGGCTGGGACTATGGCTACGATGGTGAGCCGCGCACCTCGTTCTCCGCTCCCTCGAACTGGATGCGCCCCATGCGTGATACACCAGCCCGCCACTTCACTGGAGCCAAGCGCGTGCTCAACAACGAGGTGCTGCCCGGCCTCAGCAGCGTGGGTGGCCAGCCGCTGGACCCCTACGCAACGCACAACTCGACTCACTTTCGGGACGCCGCTTACTCCGCCCTGCCCGCGCAGGAGTTCAACGCCGTGCATGACATGCTTTTCAACCACCCCAACGTCGGTCCCTTCATCTGCCGCCAGCTCATCCAGCGCCTCGTCACCAGCAGCCCTTCGCGCGATTATCTCTACCGCGTGGTGCAGAAGTTCAATGACAACGGCTCCGGCGTGCGTGGAGACATGAAGGCGGTGATCAAGGCCATCTTGCTCGACTATGAAGCACGCAGTCCGGACCTGATCAGCATTCCTGCCTATGGCAAACAGCGCGAGCCCGTCCTGCGTGTCACCGCTGCTGCGCGTGCCTTCCGCGCAGCCGATCTCACGGGTGGCTACACGCAAAACGGCAGCAACGCGATCACCATCACCACCAGCGCGGCGCATCTCCTGCAGGCGGGCAACAACGTGCAATTGGAATTCACCGATACCTCCGGCAACACGCCCCCCGCCGCCGGCACCTATGCCGTGGCCAACGTCGGCAGCACAACACAGTACACGATCAACTCCCCCGGCTGGATGACCGGCACTTACAATCAGTTAAGCGGCTCAAGCGTGATGACTGTGACCATGAACGGGCACTGGCTGCCAGCAGGTGGGCAGGCGTGGTTTGACTTCACCAGCGGCACGGCCAATGGGAATGCCTCACTGGACCAAAGGCTGCTGACCGTGGCGACCTCCACCGCTTTTGATACGCCGAGCGGTGTGGGCAATGTCTCCGGCAGCACCTTCACCCTCACGTCACCAGACACCACGGCGCGCAGCGGGAGTGTGATGATCGCCCGCTTTGCTGGATCGTACTCCTGCACGGGAGCTGGCGGCACCATCACCATCGACACCTCCAATGGCGGCACGGGCACGTATGGCGTGATGGCCAATCACGGCCTCTCAGTGGGAGACACGGTCTTCCTCAACTTTACCAACTCGCGTGACACCACCTCGTTCAACGAAACCTCGACGGAGAACGACCTCGTTTACACTATTGTCAGTGTGCCTGATGCCACCACCTTTACCGTAACCGCGCGCAGTGCGGCCAATGCCGCCATCAACAGTGATAATCAGGTCGTCATCTTCCCGCTCAAATCACAGCCCCTAGTGCGCAGTGGCACCATCAATACCGTGGCCTCCACCTTCACGATGGACAACACGGATGTGGACCTGGCGCAGACCCCGCTGTACTCGCCCACGGTGTTCAACTTCTTCCTGCCAGACTACAAGTTCTCCGGCACGCTCGCCTCCCAGGGCATCACGACACCGGAGTTCCAGCTCACGGCTGAAACAAGCGCGGTTTACCAGTCCAACTTCCTCTACAATGGCCTCTTCAACCCTTCCAATACGACGGGCATCAGCAGCTTCAAATCCGGGACCAATGCACTGGTGCTGGACTTCAGCACCTGGATGAGCAATGCCACTGACAAAGGACTGGGTGCAGGCCCGGTGCCCACCGAGGTATGGACGAGCAATGCCAACGTCAGCACCTTGATTGATCGCTTCAACACACTCCTGCTTGCAGGCCAGCTACCGGCCGCCGCCAAGACAGCAATCCTGAATCTGCTAGGTGGCCAGATTTCCAGCATCAGCACGGGCAATCCCTGCACGATCACGATGGGCAGCGCCCATGGTCTGCAAACGGGTGATTCAGTCACGATCACGGGAGTGAGTGGCGGTACTTTCAGCACCTCCATCAACGCCACCTTCACCATCACTGTGCCAGCAGGGAGCACCACCACCTTCACGGTGCCGGTCAACTGCACCAGCATCAGCGGTCTGCTGCTGACGAATTCCAATGCAGGGATCATCTCCTACACCAACGCAACGCCTTCGGCGACGAACATCCGTGACCGACTGCGCAACATTTTGCATCTGATCCTGACCAGCCCGGACTATACCATTCAGAGATAACCGCCATGAAGCCCTTCCAAGCTCCCAACATCCTGACCCGGCGCGGCTTTTTGCACCGGGGTGCCGTGCTCACCGGCAGTGCCGCCGTGGCCAGCCATACCATCCGCGATCTTCGTCTCATCAACACCGCCATGGCCGCGCAGGGGCCGGTTTCTGGCTACAAGGCGCTGGTCTGCATTTTCCTCAATGGCGGCAATGATTCGAACAATTGGATCGTGCCCACGGACACTAGCAGCTTTGCGGATTACACGGCCATCCGCGGCAATCTCGCACTGCCGCAGTCCTCACTCCTGACTTTGCGTCAGGGGCCCAATACCGGCGACGCAGCGTATCAGGACGCCGATGGACACACCTATGGCTTCCATCCCGGCTGCCCCGAACTGCGCACGCTCTTTGGCGAAAAAAAACTCGCTGTCCTCTTTAACGTTGGCACCCTGGTGCGGCCCACCACGCGTTCCGACTATGCCTCGGGGTTGGCAGCCTTCCGGCCGCCGCAGCTTTTTTCCCACAGCGATCAGGTCACCCAATGGCAGACTTCGATTCCCGATCAACCGCCCACAACCGGCTGGGGCGGGCGTGTCGCGGACCTGCTCAATTCGGTGGCCAATCCCTCGGGTTCAATATCCATGTCCGTGTCCCTGAGCGGTGCCAACACCTTTGAGGTGGGCAATCTCATCACCCAATATCAGGTGGCCACCAGCGGCGCGATTGTGTTGAGCGGCGGTCTCATGTCTGGCACGAGCGCACGTGTGCGCGCTCTGAAAAACATTCTGGGCGTCTCCCACACGAATCTGCAGCGCAAGGCCTACGCAGGTGTCAGCAACAATGCCATCGCCGTGGGCGACGCCTTGAACACCAACATCGCGGCCTCGCTGGACCCGACGGATTCACCCGCCAGCTACACTTCTCAAAGTGCTGCCGCGCCATGGCGCTGGAACACAGGTCTCACGGGCATTTATTCCGCCGCCGCACAGCCGAACGGGCTGGGGGGATTTCCCAATACCACGCTCGGCACCCAGTTGAAGATGATCGCCCGCCTCATCCAGGCTCGCGGGGCTGGAGCCTTCAACATGAACCGCCAGATCTTTTTCTGCTCTGTCGGCGGCTACGACACCCACACCTCCCAGGTACTCGTCAATGGCACGGACCAGCCCACCAACGCCAACGGCGCTCATTACAGGCTGCTGTCTGAAGTGAGCCGGTGCATGAGCGCCTTCCAGCGCGCCATGGAGCAGCTCGGAATCAGCAACGATGTCACCTCCTTCACCACGAGTGATTTCTCCCGCACCCTGCCCACCAACAGCCAGGGCAGCGACCACGGCTGGGGCAGCCACCATCTCATTATGGGCGGTGCAGTCAAAGGTGGCCTGTCCTACGGCCAGCTACCCGCCTTTGCCATCAACGGTCCAAACGATACTGGACTCGGGCGCTGGATCCCCACCATCTCCGTGGACCAGCATTCCGCGACGCTGGCCAAATGGTTCGGCGTGGATCCCTCGGAGATCCCCACCATTTTCCCCAACATCGGCCGCTTTTCGTCCTCTGATCTCGGCTACATGAACTTGGCTTGATGGCTGCTATGCGCCCGCGTCTTCCGCTCATTCTGGGCCTGCTCGTGGCAGGTGCCTTGGCCGCTGGATGGTGGATGTCTTCCTCCAAGCCGCTGGCCCCCTTCGAAATAGGTCCGGCCTCTCATACCGGCAAACCAGTTGTCACCAAGAAACCCGTGGTCCAGAGCAAACCCGTGGTCCCAAGCCCACCGGCACGGCCCGCGCCATTGAGTGTACCTGCTCCCGTGGCTCCGCCCCCCTCTCCTGCGATGGTGGAAGCTGCCCCAGCAACCGAACCCGCCCAGAAGGTGTTTCCACCACCCACCGCACCCACGGCACTGGATGCCCGCAAAAGACACACTGAGGAACTGGAGCAAGTGGGGCTGATGCTGCGGGACTACCGCACCCTCATGCACGAGAACCCTGTCGGCACCAATGCCGAGATCATGGCCGCGCTGATGGGTGGCAATCCCAAGCGCGCCCGTCTGGGACCTCCGGCCGGACAGGCACTGAATGAGCAAGGCGAGCTGCTGGACCAATGGGGCACGCCGTACTTTTTCCATCAAATGTCTGCCAAGGTGATGGAGATCCGTTCCGCAGGCCCGGACAAGCGCATGTGGACCTCGGACGACATCGTCGTGCGCTAGACTTGCCGCCCGCTACGGAGCGACGTTCACATTGAACGGCGCAAAGATCATCCGGCCGTCCAAGCTGACTTGGCAGTACAGGCGGATGAACCCTGCGCGAGGTGGGAAAAACATGAAACTCAATCCGGGCCCGCCACGCGCGTCGGCCAAGGTCACGTCACCGCCGGTGGGGTGCAGATGCACCACGGTGTGGTAGTCATCGTAAAAGCCAACCAAATGCGCAAAGGCGTTCATCACCGGCTCCAGCTGCGTGACGGGTTTGCCTGCCGCATCCGTCACCATGATGTCCATTCTTCTGGCTTGGTTGGCCTTGAGAGGCTCGCCATTGCCTCCGCCGAGCGTGAGCACGAAGCTCAGCCCCTGCACCTTCGCAGTGAACTTGTCTGCCCGGTCGGTCACGGGGCCGGCGGTACCTTTCGAGGGCAGATCTGTAAAAGGCAGTTCCTGAACACCCGTCGCGACCGGGACTAAATCCGCCCAGATGCGATACGGCGCGCTGCGCTGCGGAGTGAATGAAAATGAGTACTCCCCGGGCACTTCTGTTTCCACCGGATGCTCGTGATGATAGTCCCCCAGGCCGGGTTCTTCGATCAGCAGATGTATCGGCTGGGTGTGCATCACCATCAGGTCATCATAGGTCGCGGGTGAACGGTCCGCTTTGCTGAGCTGGATCTTCACCTCCAGTTTTTTTCCCGCCTCCACCGGTCCGCTCGCCTGGGCAGTGAGCCGCAGCGTGGGCTCCCCCGGCTTCATGTAGATGAAGCTGTAAGGTATGCGACGTGTCAGCAGGTGCATGCCACATTTGTCACAGGGTGTGGCCGCAGCCCCTGCGATGAAGTCAGGGTGCATCGGGCAGAAAAAGATGTCCGACTTCACCACCTTGGGATCAAATTGTTTCGCCATTCCATCCAGCACCTGACGCAGATTGTCGTAAACCGCTTCCGCTCCTCCGGGGTTGTTGTCCTTGGCCGCCTTCGCCAGGGAGTTGACGAGCATCAGCGCACGTTCGGAGAGCGGCGCCATCTTCTTCAAATCCTCCGCACTGCCCGCCATTTGCGGCAGCACCCGCAGAGCGGGGCTGCAATAACTGATCTGCACCGCGATCTCCGCCAGCCGCCCTTCATGCAGCAAGCGCTCCACATTCGTCGAGGCAAGCCGGATCACATTCCACGCTTCCGCCGCCGTCTTAGGGTCCAGCACATTTCCCGGAATGATCGGATCCGCACGCAGCTGGATCAACAGGCAGAGGAAAACAGCCGCACTGCGGCAGGCGAGTGAAACAAAATAGCGATTCATCCGCAAAACATAATCCCCACGGCCATTCAAAAGCAATGCGTAGATTGGCGCCTACTCATTTCACGCCGCGCACTTCAAACCCCTCCGCCTCCAGCACCGCGCGCACCTTCGCCGCCTGGTCGCCTTGAATTTCGATCCGCTTATCCCGCACGGTGCCGCCACAACCGCAGGCGGCGCGGACGCGCTTGGCGATGGTTTCGATGACGGAGAGAGGCAGATGCGTCGCGAAGTCTTTGATGACAATGACCGTCTTCCCGCCGCGATGCGCCGTTTCACGCTGAAGCACGACGCGGCCCATTTTCCAGAGACGCTGTGGGGAGGTGGGGTCTGTTTTTGGATCCATAAACGAAGCGGTTCACCCCGCGCTGACATCCTTATTGTAGAAGACCTTCACGTATTTCATGCCTTTGTCGTCGTCGAAGCCGCGTTCGAGTTGGGGGTCGTTTTCGCTGTTGCCGGGCTTGATGTGGATTTCGACGCCGGTGTCGAGTTTGAGGACGGCGGCGATGCGTTTTTTGGCTTTGGTGAGGTCTTTCTTGGAGATCTCGAAATTGGTTTCGAGGGGCTGGCCCTGCTCTTCTTCGATGCGGGCGCGGTGTTCGTCGAACTTGGCGATGACGTCGGGGTTTTTGAGGACGGTCTGGCCGAACTCTTCGAGGTCGAATTTTTCGCGGCCTTCGAAGTAATCGAGGGCGTCTTTGGCGGCGTTGGCGGTTTCCCAGGGCGGGGTGTCGTCGTCGGCGGGCTGCTGTTCTTCGAGGAAGGACACGGCCATCTTGGTGTAGGCGTTGGTGAGGAAGGCGGCGTCTGGCACAGCCTCCACGCCGAGGAATTCGCGGACCCAGAAGCGGGTGTCGCCACCGCTGCGGTCGAAGGTGAGGACGTAGTAGCCTTTTTCGGCCCAGAAATTGAGGATGAGGCAGCCTTTGTCGATCTTGTCGGGATTGATGCCGTGCTCGGTGTGGAGCTGGAGGTCGCCGTTGCGCGGGGTGATGGTGAGGAAGGGCACGACGCTGTCGCTCTTCAGGATGCAGAGGCCGTTGACGAGCTCGCCTTCGATGTGGATTTCCTTGAGCAGGGAGATGCAGAGATCGCCGGCCTTGATGTTGGGGTGGTTCGATTTGGCGTAGAGGCGCTGGGCGATCTCGATGCCTTTGGGGAGCAGTTTATCCTCATCTTCAAAGATGGCCTTGGCGCAGTTGTTCACCTCGTGCTGCTTGAGCGAGGCGTGGTGGGTGAACCGGTGGGCGAGGCAGGCCTTGAAAGGCTTCAGGAAGAGCGCGGTTAGAGCTTCCTGATCGCCCTCGGCGATCTGAAACACCTCGCGGGAGGTTTGCAGCGGCTCCTCGCGCAGAGGATTGCCGATCTTGGCGAGGACGACTTTGGTGGCGGTGGCGGTGTTGAGGCGGAGTTTGACGGACATGCGGGGCGCGGAGAGTAGAAAGGGAATGCGTTTGGCCAAGGATTAATGGGAACTGTGTGCAGCAGCGTGGGGCACCCAGCCGACGCCCCCCCACACACCTCTGCTTGCAGACGCGACAATGCAGGGCGAGTGCAGGGGCACATGACCGCAAGTGCGCCGAACAAAACGCCCCCCACCGAACACCCCTGGCTGGTGCGCATCCCCGAGATTTTTGAGGGGATCGCCGACACTGTGCTGAAGCAACTGGGCGCGGTTTCGAGCACCCGGCTGGGGCAGGATTACTACCTGATCAAGACCGCGACCCCGGCAGCCATCCGCCAGTCCCCAGCGGCCAAGTTTGTGCGCTGGAATCTGCCCATGGACCACACCTGGCCGTGCAATGCGCAGAAGATGGACGGCTTCATCGAGAAGGCGGCGCAGACACTGCTGAAGAAGTTTGGCGAGCGCAAACCTCAGGGCATCTTCATCGGCACCCTGCAGCCCACGTCTCCCGACAAGTATTACAAAGGGCTCGCCTCCAATCTTCGCGGCCGGGTACTGCAGATTTTTCCCAAGCTGGCCGCGGCCACAGTGGAGGAGCAGGACCCCAATGCAGAGACCTTGTTCTGTCTCGTGGGCAAAGAGGGCCTGTTTTGCGGCATGCAGACTCCGCGTGTCGCGAACGGTCTCTATGCCGGTGGCAGCAAATACATCGATCAGGATGCACCGGACACGATCAGCCGCGCGGGCGCCAAGATCGCGGAGGCGCTGCATTATTTGCTGCTGTACCGGCCGCCGATGAAGGAGGGGGCGCACTGGATCGAACTGGGTGCCTGCCCCGGCGGCATGACGTCGGAACTGCTCGCCCGCAATCAGCGCGTGACGGCGATTGACCGTGCGCCGCTGGACAAGCGGCTCGATGGCCGCCCAGGGCTGAAGTTTTTCCTGGAGGACGTGGCCGCTTTCCAGCCTAGGGCAGGTACCACCTATGACGCCCTGCTGTGCGACATGAACGGCCCGCCCGAGGAATCCATCGAGCAGGTGATCCGGCTGGCACGGTTTCTCAAGCCGGGAGGGCTCGTCGTTTTCACGCTCAAAGTGCCACGGGTTGATTCGCTGGATGAGCCCAACGAGCTGTTCCGCCTCATCGTTGCGATGTCCAAGGCTGCGGGGCTGCGCCTGTTTGCGCAGACGCACCTGACGTACAACCGGCACGAGTTTACTCTGTTTCTGGAGCGGGACTGACTTCCGGATCAGCGGAAGGCAGATCTTCCGGCTTCAGCAGCACGGCCCCTGAGAGCAGGCGACAAAACTCCTTCTTGGTGACTTTGTGCAGCGTTCCCTGTTTGGAGATGGGGTCTTTCATCAGCTTGTACTCGATGGACAGACGCGCCCATTCCACAATGCGGAGGTAATTCTCACCCTGCTTCCAAATCTGGCCTTGTTCCAACTTCATCGGCTCCATTAGCCGCGACATGGGCCAGCGCCACGAGATTCTGCAATGATGGTCACCAAGCTGGCACCAGCGGCCGGATTCAGCGGGCCTGTTGATGCCCCCAAATGAGCTTGGCGGCACCCTCCCCAGGCAAGCATGACAAACGCGAAATCTGAACAGTCAATGTTTCTAAATTAATCTGAATTCAGACTTGTTTGCTGGTTTCTTTGTTATTATAATTATAATATGTGTGATACATCTGATAAAAGATCCTCATTTAACAGCTCAATCCATGCAGCCCTGCGCCTCTGCAATCGGACCCGAAGCCTGATCTCTCCCTGAAAACCGTCCAAAAGCACCCCCCTGATGAAAAAACCCACCTACGTAACCCGATTCCTCTGCGTCGCCTTGGCGCTGGCGTGGAGCCAAGGTGCCCAGGCCAGCACGGTCTTTTGGGGCAGCAACTTCAACGACCATCTCTTCGACAGCACCGGCAATGCTCTCGACTCCACCTACTCATTTGAGATTGGGGCTTTTACCGGTGGTTTCACCCCCACCTATCAGAACGTCGATCAGTGGCAGGCCAACTGGCATGTGATTGATCGGGCCTATGACCCGGATGCCAATGGCTGGAATTCCATCGACCAGTTTTTCGTCGGAACCGTGGAGTTCAACACGAGCGGAGGCTCGGATTCGCCCGATGCCAATCCAGGTGATGTCTTCACTCAAGGAGACACGGTCTATCTCTGGGCCTACAATTCCAAAAGCATCGTACCAAGCAGCCAGTGGGCGCTGGTGACGGACGGTTCACCCTTGGGGGATCTGGCCGATAACTGGATCATTCCAGACCCATTGGACACCGTCAGTTCCTTCAACTGGCAGCTGACCGACGCCAACACCCCCATCATTGGCGGAGTCAATGGAGTGCAGGGACCGGGGACCTATTCCACGACGCCAGGGGTATTCAGCCTGCAAACAGCCGTGGTGCCTGAACCTGGCTCCGCACTCCTGTTGCTCGCGGCCGCAGCCGCACACCTCACGCGCCGCTCGCGACGCCTGAATCGCATGTCCCTGCTTTAAAGACACCCCATGAGGGAAAACGAATCACGAATATTCGATCGGACGTGTCGCTTAAGGGCGGCACGTTTCATCGTTTCGTTGTTCGCCATGCTGCTGTCCCTGCTGGCTGTAGGAACGGTGCAGGGGCAGACTCTCGACTTCAGTGACTTTTCCAGCTTTGGCAGTGCCAGCAGCACCAGGGTGACAACCATCAGAATTGGTGCCACAACCGACACTGAAACGGCCATCACTGCCAACACAGCCGCCACAGGCGATGACACAACTGGAACCGATGACGAAGATGGCGTCACCATTCCTGCCAGCGTGGCTCTTGGGGCCGCTAGTTCCATGACAGTCAACGTCACCAACACCAGCGGTGCCTCGGTGTTCCTTAACGTGTGGATCGACTTCAATCGCAACGGCGTGCTCACAGATACTGGCGAGCGAGTGGCGACTAACACGGCGATTGCCACTGGCACCTCAAACTCCAACAGAACCGTGAACTTCACGGTACCTGCCACGGCCTCCGTCGGCACAGCGGGTGTGCGTGTGCGTCTGACCTCCACCAACACTGGGGTCTCCACGGGCCAGAGCGGCAACGGTGAAGTCGAAGACTACGTCATGACGCTGGCCTGCCCCACTGTCACATTGAGCCCGGCCACACTGAACGTACCGACGGTAGGCACAGCCTTCTCACAGAGCCTCACGGCATCTGGCTCCACCACCACATTCACTTATGCGGTGACTTCTGGAACACTGCCAGCCGGACTTGCTCTTAGCACCGCTGGAGTCCTTTCCGGCACGCCCACCAGCAGCGCCACGGCCAACTTTACTGTCACCGCGACTGGAGCCAACACCTGTGCACGTTCGCAGGCATACACCGTCACGCCGGTTTGTCCGACGGTCAGCCTGAGTCCAGCCGCCACCGCTATTCCAGATGCCTACGTGGGCACGGCCTTCAGCCAGACGATCTCCGCATCAGGTGGCACCGCGCCTTACACCTATGCGGTGACTTCAGGCACACTGCCAGCCGGCCTCACACTCAGTACTTCCGGTGTTCTCAGTGGTACGCCGACCACCAGCAATGCCGCAGGCACCAGCGTCACGATTCGCGCGACCGATACCAATGGCTGCCAGGGCTCCCTCACCTACACCGTTCAAGTTTGCCCGGTGATCTCGATCAGCCCCACCACACTGCCGACTCCCGGCTTGGGCTCTGCTGTTTACAACCAAACCCTCTCGGCTTCTGGCGGTGCCTCGGCTTACACGTATGCCATCACCACTGGCAGCCTTCCCACGGGTTTGACATTGAACTCCAGCAGTGGTGTCATCTCAGGAACACCCACGAGCACGGCCGCAGCGACGTTCACGGTCAGCGCCACGGACGCCAACGGCTGTCTGGCCACGCGCAGCTACACGCTCACTCCCGCAACGACGGACTTTGGCGACTATGCCAGCTTTGGCAGCGTCAGCAGCACCTTCAACTCCAACCTCAAACTTGGCGCGCTCACGGACACCGAGACCGCCGCGACCAGCGACGCCACGGCCACTGGAGACGACCTCACCGGAAGTGATGACGAGGATGGAGTGACACTGCCAGCCAACATCAATCAGAGCACTGCTGGCAGCATCACCGTCAATGTCACCAACAACACTGGCGCCACCGCTTTTCTGAACGCCTGGATTGACTACAACAACAACGGCGTGCTCACCGATTCCGGTGAACAGATTGCCACCAACACCACGATTGCCACCGGCACCTCAAACTCTAGCAGGACCTTGAGCTTTACGGTGCCAGCATCCGCTGCCGTGGGTAACGTAGGCATCCGCGTACGCCTGACCTCCACCAGCAGCCCAGGTGCCACCGGTGCCAGCGGCAACGGGGAGGTGGAAGATTATGTGATCAGCATCCTGCCGCCGACGGATTTCGGCGACGATTCCTCCTTCGGTATTGCCGGCAGCTCCTCATCAACCACTATCAGGATGGGTGCCTTGGTGGACAATGAGAACTCCACCCTCGCCAACTCTGCAGCGACGGGTGACGACACCAACGGCAGTGATGATGAAGACGGTGTGACTTTGCCAGCCTCTGTCATCCAGGGGCAGCCCGGTGTGAGCGTGACAGTCAATGTCACCAACTCAAGCGGGGCAGACGCCTTCCTCAATGGCTGGATCGACTTCAACAACAACGGCGTCCTCACCGACGCAGGCGAGCAGATCGTCGTCAATGATGTGGTCGCCACCGGCACCAGCGGCGCCAACCGTTCCTACACCTTCACCGTGCCAAGTTCGGCGGCGGTCGCCGTAATTGGGGCGCGCTTCAGATTGACTTCCACCGCCACCCCAGGTGACAGCGGAATTTCGGGTACAGGTGAGGTGGAGGACTACACCATCACCGTTCAGCCAGCGTCTGATTACGGCGACTTCTCGCGCTTTGCGAATGCCAGCAGCTACAACTCCAGCGCCCTTGCTTTAGGCGATCTGGAAGATACGGAATTCACCCCGGTCACCAATCTTGCGGCCACGGGTGACGACATCACCAACATCAATGACGAAGACGGAGTGACCCTGCAGGCCATTCTCGTGCAGGGGCAGGCGGGCGTTGCAGTGACCGTCAAACTCAACAACACCACCGGTGCGCCGGCCTACCTGAACGGCTGGGTGGACTTCAACAACAACGGCGTGGTCACCGACGCAGGCGAGCAGGTGATCTCCGACGTCGTGGTAGATGATGGCACTTCTGGTGACTTCCAAACCTTTTATTTTGATGTGCCGAGCACCGCCACCGTAGGCACGGCAGGAGCGCGTTTCCGCCTGACCTCGGTCGCGACACCCGGCCCCACTGGTGCCAGTGGGTATGGCGAAGTGGAAGACTACACCACCTCCATCGTGGCCCCTTCGTCCAACTTCCGGGATTATTTCTACGCCATCCGCAATGCCAGCGGTCGCTTCTATCTGGATGAGATCTCCGTTTACAATCCCAACTCCTCCACCCCGACGGTGTCCGTCAGTCCGGGCATTCTGGATCTCAATACAGCCTCCCCGGGATTCAACACCGGTGCCGCAGATGCCTACATGAACGGCTTGGCTCTCGACTGGCTCAACCGCCGGTTCTACTGGGCCACCACCTCCGCCGGCTCCGGTGGCTATAACTTCAATTTGTACACGGCCGCCTACGACAACGTGAGCAAGACGTGGAGCTACCAGCAGGTCACCGGTTCGGCGCTGGCCAACATCCCCTTCAACACTGGAACGCCTGCCTCATCATCCTCCAGTTCGGGAGCATTCCCCCGCGCTGCATTTTATGCTGGGGATTACTATGCAGGCGGCCAGGTCAACAACAACGTGGCGGTCTGGCACCTCAACTCGACCGGCCTGGGCCTGAACACTCCCCCCTTCAACGACTACACCAACTTCTTCCACCTGTCCCAGACCTTCAATGGTGGTGACTTCGTCATCCGTCCGCAGGACGGCCTGCTGGTGACCTCCACGGTGATCAGCAACGCCAACACCTTGTTCAACCAGTTCATCGATGATGGCATGAATCCCTCGGGGCCGGCAGCCACCACGGCGAGCGTGGACGCCCAGATTCCCTTCTCCAGCAATAGCTCTGTGCAGATCGCTGGCGTGGGTGGTGTTTCCCGGCTTTATGCCCTCGGTGCCTCGGGCACCAACATCTACCGCATTGACCAATATGACACCGCCACTCCCAATGCGGTGAGGGTGGGGCCGCTGCCCACCGCCACCTACACCGACTTGTCTGAAGGCATTTCCTCCTCTGTGACATCTCTGGGGGTGAAAGGCATCGTGTACAATGATGCCAACGGTCTTGCAGACGGCATCATCAGCGGTACGGGGACCAATGCCAGCGGCCAGCTTTATGCCATGCTGGTGGATACCGCGGGCAACCTCGTGGATTCCTTCCCGGTGAAGAGCGACGGCACTTTCATCCTGGGTGGTGCCACGGCGAATACCTCCTACCGCGTGGTTCTGAGCACCTCCTACGGAAGCCTGGGCTCCACCGCCCCGGCGGCTGACCTGCCCACCGGCTGGCTCAACGCAGGTGAGTTCCTCGGCTCTGGAGCTGGCAGTGATGGTACAGTTGATGGCAGCCTGGCGGTTTCCATCGGCAACGTTGGCATCGTCAATGCCACCTTGGGCATTTCCAAGACTCTCAGCATCGGCGACTTCGTCTGGAACGACGTGAACAACAACGGCCTGCAAGACACTGGCGAAAGCGGCATCGGCGCGGTCACCGTGCAGCTTTGGCGACCCGGTTCTGATAATGCGATCGGGGGCTCAGGCACTGCAGCAGACACGCTGGCCGCGACCACTACGACAGATGGCACGGGTGCCTATAGTTTCGTCGGTCTGACCGCCGGAAGGTACTTCGTCACTGTGACCCCGACGGCACTCTATTCGGTGGTCAGCAGCACGGTAGCCGGCGACAACGGAACCGCTGGCGATAACAATGGCTCGCAGCCAGGTGGCAGGGCCACGTTCGTTTACAGCCCGATCATAACACTGACGCAGGGTGCCGAGCCGGGCAATCTTTCCACCGGAGGTGACAACACGGAAGACACCATCGACTTCGGATTGCTAACAGCCGTGGATTACGGTGACAACGCCTCCTTCGGCTCCGCTGGCGGCAATCTGGTGACCAACTTGATGATCGGCTCACTGACAGACTCGGAATACTCCGCCAACACCAATGCCAGCGCCACGGGCGACGACATCACCGGGCTGGATGACGAAGATGGCGTCCTGGTACCTGCGGCCATTTATCAGGGAACCTCCACCACACTGACGGTCACCGTCACCAACACCAGCGGCTCCACCGCCTTCTTGCATGCCTGGGTGGACTTCAATGACAACGGTGTCCTCACCGACTCTGGCGAGCAGGTCGCCAGCAACCTCGTCATCGCCAATGGCACCTCCGCCTCCAACCGCAACATCACCTTCACCACTCCCGCGACAGCCCTCATCGGCAATGTCGGAATCCGTGTCCGTCTGACATCGGTCAGCACCCCTGGCCCCATTGGTAACGCAGGCAATGGAGAAGTGGAGGATTATGTCGTCAACGTCTGCCCGGCCGTGACGCTTTCGCCAACAACGCTGCCGATACCGACTGTGGGCACAGCCTACGCGCAAACGTTCACGGCCAGTGGGGGCGTGTCTCCATACACTTACTCTGTATCCAGCGGAACGCTTCCTGCCTGGGCTGTGCTGAGCCCCGCTGGTGTGCTCAGCGGCATACCGAACAGCAATGCTACCGCCACCTTCACAGTGAGGGCGACGGATGCCACCGGCTGCGCGGGAACACTCAGCTACACCTTCACTCCGGTGTGCCCGACGGTCAGCATCACTCAGTCCGCCTTGGCTCAGGGCACCGTGGGCACCAGCTATTCGCAGACGCTCAGCGCCAGCGGTGGTGTCTCCCCCTATGGCACTTGGACCATCACCAGCGGCACGCTTCCAGCTGGATTGACGCTCAACGCCGGCACCGGTGTCATCAGCGGAACGCCGACGGCCTCCGCCTCTCCAGCGACGACGCTCACGCTGCGCGTGAATGATGCCAATGGCTGCCAGGGCTCGAAGAACATTACCTTGCAGATCTGCCCGGTGGTCACCGTGAGCCCAGCCACCCTGCCAGCAGCGATCCAGGGTGCCCCCTACAGTCAGACACTCGCCTCAGCTGGCGGAGCCTCCGCCTATGCCTACACTATCGCCAGCGGTTCATTGCCTGCCGGGCTCACACTTTCAAGTGTAGGAGTTATCAGCGGAACACCCACCGCCACCGGCACGGCGAGCTTCACGGTTCGCTCCACCGATGCGAACGGCTGTGCAGGAACGAGTGTTTTGTCGATCGCCACGAACCTGCCCGTGACGGATTTTGGCGACTACCCCGCCTTTGCCGCCGCCGCCCAAACCGCGAGCGCTGAAATTCGGATCGGAACGGCCGCGACTGATGTGGAGCCCGTCAATCCGACCACCGGGACAGCGAATGCGGACGATACTGCAGGGACCGATGACGAAGATCTGGTGATTCCATCCGTGGTTTCCGGGGGTGACCTGAACGTGAACATTCCTGTGACTCTCAGCGGCAGTGTCACGCTAGGCCGCATCGGAGTCTGGGCGGACTGGAATGACGACGGCGATACACTGGACGCGAATGAAACCGCCACCCTCACCAGTTCGGGTCTCATCGGCGGCAGCAACACCGTCACCGCCACCTTCAGCCCTCCTGCGGGCACCACGGTTGGCACCAAGTATCTCCGCATCATCGTGATCGAAGGCACCGCCGCACCCGTCTTCAGCGGGATCTCTGCTCTGAAAGGTGAAGTCGAAGATTACGCTATCAATGTCACCACCCCGACGCTGGATTATGGCGATCTGCCCGACACCATCATCGGCACTTCCGCAGGCAATTATCAGACATTATCCAACGACAATGGTCCGGCGCATACCGCCAACAGCAATCTCCGCCTCGGCGTCGGAGTGAATGCCGAAGGCAACGGCCAGCCCAATAGTACCGCCACGGGGGATACCTTGGATGACGGCGTGGCCACACTGCCCACTCTCACGCAGAATGTCCCCGCCACGCTGACCATCAACGCCACGAACACCTTTGGCTCCGCCGGTTTCCTGAAGGCATGGATCGACTGGAACAACGACGGCAATCTCACCGCCGGTGAAGAACTGGGCACGGAGATCAGCGTACCCAATGGAACCAGCAACGGGGCTTTCAGTTTTAACTTCACCGTGCCGAGCAATGCCGTGATCGGCTCCAGTCTCGGACTGCGCGTCCGACTCGCCAGCACGACGATCCCGGCCTCCAACGGTGTCGTCGGCACCGGGGAAGTGGAAGACTACCTTGTCACTGTCAACGCCTCCACAGTGGACTTTGGAGACTACCCGAACTTTGCCTCCGCATCCCGCGTGGCCAGCACGCTGATCAGAGTTGGCACCAATGCCACCGACATAGAAACCAGCAATCCTGCAAGCGGCAACGCCACGGTGGACGACGCCACAGGGACCGATGACGAAGACCTCGCGATGCCGACCCTGCTGACAGGAACCAGCGGCACGCTGTCGATTCCAGTCACACTGACAAGTCCGATCACGGCAGGCAGGATCGCGGTCTTTGCCGACTGGAACGGCGACAACGATGTGCTCGACACGAATGAAAGTGTGACGCTCAGCACGTCCAATCTCGTCACAGGTGCCAACACCATCACCGCCACGCTCAGCCCGCCTGCGGGCACCACCGGCGGCGTCAAATTTCTGCGCATCATCGCGACAGAAGGTGCCACAACTCCCACCTTCAGCGGCAGTTCCTCCCTGCGCGGTGAAGTCGAAGATTACGCCATTACTGTGAATGCCTTCTCGCTCGACTTCGGTGATCTACCTGACACTGGCACAGGTACCGGCACGGGGAACTATCAGACACTCAATATTCACAGCGGCCCCTCCCATACCGCCACCTCCACCACACTGCGCCTCGGTGCCACGGTCGATGTGGAAGGTGACGGCCAGCCTAATGCCACGGCCACCGGTGACGGTGCGGATGAAGATGGCATCTCCAGCATGCCGGTGTTCAATCGCGGGCAGGCTTACACCATTCCCGTCTCTGTCTTCAACAACACTGGAAGCACCGCCCGCATCTTCGGCTTCGTGGACTGGAACAACGATGGTGATTTTGCCGACGCCGGTGAAACGCTCACCGCCGTGGCGGTCAGTTCGTCCGCCAGCCAGCAGACCATCAATGTCACCGGCACCACGCCAGGCAGTACCGTTATCGGCACCTTTGGCGCGCGCTTCCGTCTCGCCACCGCCACCACGCTGACCTCCACCGGCACCACGGGAGATGGTGAAGTGGAAGACTACATCGCCACGGGTGCATGCCCCACAATCACCATCACGCCATCCACACTGCCGGCTACGACGCAGTATGCCAGCTACAATCAAACTCTGGCGGCCACCAGCGGCACCACCCCATACACCTGGATTATCACCAGTGGCGCTCTTCCAAATGGTCTGACCCTGAGCAGCGCAGGTGTCATCAGCGGTACAGTGGCCAGCGCCAGCGGTGCTTATGTCTTCACCGCCCGTGCCACAGATGCGAATGGTTGCACGGCCTCACAGAGCTATACCATCAGTGTCGGATCGGGTGGCATGAGCGTGGGCAATCTTGTCTTCCTCGATGAGAACAACAACGGGCTCAGAGACTCCACCGAACGCGGCATTCCCAACGTGCCCGTGGAAATCTGGAGCGCCGGTGCGGACGGACGCGTGAACTCGGTCGATGACCAAGCCGTGACCAACGGCAACGCCTCTGTGCTCAGTTCCGGCGGCATGCTGACCGCTGGCACTTTCGGCACCATTGCCTCCGGTTTTTCCACCCTGACCGCAGTCACGGACTGGACCGGTGCTTATCAGTTCACCTCGCTGCCCACAGGGGTCTACTACCTCAAGATCACACCTCCGAACAAAGCGGTGTTCTCCAGCAAGTTTGGCAGCGGCACGACCACCTACAGCCTCAATCTCGACTTCCCGCTGGCCAGTTCGACTTCGGTGCTTCTCGACAACGGCATCGACAACGACAACAACGGCGTGCAAACCGCCGGTTCGTTCGTCAGCAGCGCAGATGCAGTCGTTGCAGGTGTGGGGGCCGCCGTGTTCAGCATGCCGTTCACCCTTGCCACGGCCACCGAGCCCGGCACCACCAATCTCGGCAGTGATGAATACACCCTCGACTTTGGTCTGCGCCCCTGCCCTGCCATCGGCATCAGCCCCATCACCGTTCCTGCGGTCAGCTCGGGCGTGGCTTACAGCAGCACTTTGACGGCCAGCGGCGGTGTCGCGCCATATGCATTTGCGATCACTCAGGGCACGCTGCCAGCAGGACTGAGCATCAGCAGCGCCGGTGTCATCTCTGGCACCACCTCCACCACGGGCACCAGCGCCATCACCGTGCGCGCCACAGACGCCCGTGGCTGCCAGGGCTTCACCACGATTCAGCTCAGCGTGACCACGACCATGAGCATCACGACCGCCTCGTTGCCGAACGGTACGGAAGGCACGGCCTACACTTCCACCACGCTGGCTGCCAGCGGCGGCAGCAGTCCCTATCAAAACTGGCGTGTCAGCACTGGAGTGCTGCCAGCAGGTCTGGCGATCAACAGCAGCACGGGCGTTGTCTCCGGCACACCGACCTCCCCCGGCACCTATGTCTTCAACGTCGCCGTGGATGACGCCCTCGTCACCCCCGCGAGTGTCACCGTGACCAACGGCTCCGTGGAAACGGATGCCTGGAGCGCCCTCACCTTCACGCCACGCACCAGCGTCACCGGCTGGACGCTCGGCAACAGCGCCCTCACCGGCACCACCACGGCGGTGCAGCTCTACGGCGTCAACAACAGCAACACCAACTCGACGCAGCTGGGAGACACTCCAGGTGGATCGCAGTATCTCGCCTCCCCGTTTGTGGCCAGCTGGGCTTCGCAGGCCGTCAGCGGCTTCACAGTGGGCCGCCCCTACACGCTGCGCGTGCGCTATGCGATGCGCGGCGCTTTTGCCAATCCAAGCACCACGGAAGCACAGCCGCCGTTTTATGGGAATGCGCTTTGGCTCACCGGCTACAACGCCTCCGCCGCCAGCTTGTTCGGTCCGGCGAGCGTGAACTTCCCCGCACCGAACGCCGCGAACTATGACAACTGGGCCACGTTCGACATGCCCTTCGTGCCGCAGACCTCCAGCATGGTGTTTTCGTTTGGACTGGATGGCACGGCCATCGACGACCTCCAGTTCATTCCCACCGTGGCCGCCACAGCTACCGCCACCAAGCAGTTCACCGTCGTCATCGCCGGCAATCGCGACTGGGGTGATCTTCCCGACACCGGCATCGGCACCGGGACGGCCAATTACCAAACGACCAACAGCGACAGCGGGCCTTCACACTATCGCAATTCCAACCTGCGCTTGGGAGCCACGCTCGACATTGAATCAGACGGCCAGCCCAATGCCACCGCAACGGGTGACGACCTCAACGTCACAGATGATGATGACGCCATCGGAACGCTACCCACCTTCGCGCGCGGCCAAAGCTTCACCCTCCCCGTCTCGGTGTTCAACAACACGGGAAGCAGCGCCAATGTCTATGCCTTCATCGACTGGAACAACGACGGCGACTTCCTGGATCCGTCCGAAACTCTCAGCTCTGTTTCGGTCAATTCCAGTGCTTCGCAGCAGAGTGTCAATGTCACCGGCACCGTGCCAGGCAATGCGGTGCTCGCGCAGATCGGCCTGCGTGTGCGTTTGAGCTCGGCGGGAACTCTTGGTGCCTTTGGAATCGCCACCAATGGAGAAGTCGAAGATTATCTTGTCACCCCTACCTGTCCAACCGTTGCTCTGAGTCCGTCCACACTGACGAACGGCACCCTCAGCCTTGCGTATTCACAAACCGTCACGGCTTCGGGCGGTACAGCGCCGTACACGTATGCGCTCAATTCAGGCACGCTGCCTTCGGGTGTCACGCTGAATGCCACCAGTGGCATTCTCAGCGGCACGCCGAACTTCGCTGGCACTTTCAACTTCAACCTCAGAGCCACAGATGCCAATGGCTGCTCAGGAACACAGGCTTATTCGGTGGTGATGACCTGCCCGACGATCTCCATAACGCCGACCACTCTCACCACTGGCACGGTCGGCACGGCCTTCACCCAGACACTCAGCGCCAGCGGTGGTGCATCGCCTTATGGTTCATGGACGGTCACCAGTGGCACGCTACCGGCAGGGCTCACGCTCAGCACCGCAGGGGTGATCAGCGGCACTCCGACTGTCAGCACCGGTTCCGGCGCCTCCTTCACCGTGCGCGCCACGGATGCCAATGGTTGCCAGGGCTCACAGGCGGTCACTTTGAAAATCTGTCCGGTAATCGCGCTGAGTCCTGCGACCCTGACGGCGCCCACCGTGGGAAGCGCCTACACTCAAACCATCACGGCATCTGGAGGAGCTTCGGCATACACCTTCACTTTGAACAGCGGTACTTTACCAGCAGGATTGAGCCTGAGCAGCGCCGGCGTCATCAGCGGCACGCCCACAGGCACCGCTTCATCGACCTTCATCGTCCGAGTGGTCGATGCAAACGGCTGCGCGGCGACACGAACTTACACTCTGTCACCAGCCTGTGCCGCCATTGTCATCTCGCCAGTTTCACTCAATGCCGGAGTCCAAGGGGTTGCTTACAATGCCGCGTTGAGTGCAGCGCCATCGGCCAGCTACACATGGGCGGTGGCCAGCGGCGCATTGCCGACGGGATTGACCCTGAATGCCAGCACCGGAGCGCTGGCCGGAACTCCTTCGGCAGCAGGTTCCTACTCGTTCACGGTCAAGGCAGGTACGGGGCCCGCCACGGTTCCCCAGCTCACGTTCTCCACCTACAATCTTGATCTTAACCCCGGCGACACTTTCAACATTCGCGATTACGTGCTGCCGAAAGATGGCTCCAGCACTCCCATCGACTGGAGCCAGGTCAGCTTTACCTACACAGCAGCCGGGGCGAATGATCCCACCGTCCCAGCAGACTGGAATCTCACCAGCTTCAATGCGGGACTGCCAGTCACCGCCACCAATGCCGATGCCGCAGCGGCAGGCAATTCAGGGACGGGCCGGTTCCGCATTTACATCGTTCGCAACGGACAGACTGGGTATGACGACCACATGGAAATGCGGGTGGATGCCAGCCGCACCAGTGCCGTGAACTCGGCCAAGGTCTCGCCCGCAATCCAACTCGCATGCAGCGGCACCCGTGCCTACACCATGCGCATTTGCCCGGTGATCGCCCTCACGCCAGCCACGCTGACGAATGGCACGATCAACACCGCCTATTCACAAACCATCACTGCATCCGGCGGCACCTCCCCCTACACCTACGCCGTGAGCAGCGGCACACTGCCCACAGGTCTCACACTCAGCTCCACAGGGGTTTTGTCTGGAACACCCACGAGCACCACCGCCGCCACCTTCACCGTCACCGCCACAGATGCGAACGGTTGCAGCGGCGCACTTGCCTACACCGTCACTCCTGCGCCGGACTCTGATTTCAGTGACTACAGCCTGTTCAGCAATGCCAGCAGCCGCATGAACTCCACGCTGCGCCTTGGCGCCCTCACCGATGTGGAAGCCACCGCTGCTACGAACAGTACCGCCACCGGTGATGACACCAATGGCAGCGATGACGAAGACGGCGTGACGCTGCCTGCCAGCATCACGCAAGGCGGAGCCGGTTCGATCACGGTCAACGTCACCAACACCAGCGGTGCCACCGCCTACCTCAATGCGTGGATCGACTTCAATCAAAACGGATCCCTTGCCGATGCGGGTGAGCAGATCGCCAACAACACCCTCATCGTCACCGGAGTTTCAAACTCCAACCGCACCGTTTCCTTCACCGCACCGGCCAGTGCCGTGCTGGGCAGCGCTGGGGTGCGTGTGCGCCTCACTTCCACTGCCGCACCCGGCCCGATTGGAGCCAGCGGCAACGGCGAGGTGGAAGACAACGTCGCAACCATCGTTGCGCCCACGACGGACTTCGGCGACTTCTCGCTCTTCGCGGACGCGTCCAGCACGGGCAATGCGAGCCTCAAACTGGGAGCATTGCAAGACCTAGAAGGCAGCGCCACCAAAGATGCCAGTGCGCAGGGTGATGACACCACCGGCAGCGATGACGAAGACAGCGTGACCTTCCCTTCCATGACTGCGGGTCAGCCCATCACGCTGCCGGTCACCGTCACAAACCTGACGGGTTCCACGGCGTTTTTGAACGCCTGGATCGACTATAACAACAACGGCGTTGTCACGGATGCGGGCGAGCAGATTGCCACCAATGTCAACATCGTCACCGGCACCAGCGGCGGCACGATCAATCTCAATTTCACCGTTCCGGCCAATGCCGTCACCGCCGCCTCCCTCATCGGCACACGCTTCCGTCTCACGAATGTGCAGACCCCGGGTTCCACCGGTGGTGTTGGCATTGGTGAGGTCGAAGACCACGCCGTCGTCATCCTCGCCCCGCTCACGGACTTCGGCGATTTCAGCGGTGCCCCAAGCGTCTCTAACACCGCCAGCACCAATCTGCGCCTCGGCGCGCTTGTTGACACCGAATACGCCGCCACCACCAATGCTACCGCCACGGGTGACGACCTGAATGGTGTGGATGATGAAGACGGTGTCACACTGCCTGCTTTGACCGCAGGTGCTCCGGCCACGATCCCCGTCGTTGCCAGCAACAACACCGGGGCGGCAGCTTATCTGAACGCCTGGATCGACTACAACAACAACGGCGTTTTCACCGACCCGGGTGAACAGATTGCCACGAACACAGCGGTGGCGACCGGTCTGACCAACAGCACCTTGAACATCAGCGTCACAGTACCCGCCGGTGCGCTCACTGGCACCAACCTCGGTATGCGCGCACGTATTTCCAATGACATCTCTCCGGGCTCCACCGGTGCAGGCGGCGTCGGCGAAGTGGAAGACTACGTCGTCAACATCGCCCAGCCGACGACTGACTTCGGCGACTATTCGCTGTTCAGTCTTGTCAGCGGCACCAGAAACAGCAACCTGCGCCTAGGCGCGCTGACGGATACAGAATTCGTCGCCACCACCAACGTCACTGCCACCGGTGACGACATCACCGGCAGTGATGATGAAGACGGCGTCACACTTCCCTCCATGATCGCCGGGGCTCCGGCCACCATCCCCGTAGTCGTTACCAACAACACGGGCGCATCGGCTTTCCTTAACGCGTGGATCGATTACAACGGCAACGGCTCGCTCGCAGACGCGGGTGAACAGATCGCCACCAATGTGGCTATCACCACGGGCACCAGCAACAGCACGCAGAATCTCAGCATCACCGTCGCGCCCACCACTCTCACCGGCGTGCCTATCGGCGCACGCGTGTTGCTCACTTCGGCTGCATCACCTGCCACCTCCGGCAGCATTGGCACCGGTGAAATCGAGGATTACGTGGTCACCATCACTGCGCCGACGACGGACTTTGGTGATTTCAGCAGCTTTGCCGATGCCTCGCAAGGTGTGAGCCCCAGCCTGCGCATGGGATCACTCATCGATGCCGAGTTTGTTTCCACCAGGAACGCCACGGCCACCGGTGATGACAGCACCAACCTGGATGACGAAGACGGCGTGACGCTGCCGTCCATGACCGCCGGCCAGACACTGACGATTCCGGTCGTGGTGACCAACAGCACCGGCGCGCTCGGCTACCTCAATGCGTGGATCGACTTCAACAACAACGGCGTTTTGACGGATTCCGGCGAGCAGATTGCCACCAACATCAACATCCCGACCGGCAGCGCAAATTCCACGTTCAACATCAACGTGACCGTCCCCATTGCCGCCGTGACCGGCACGAATGTGGGCGCACGCTTCCGCCTTTCCGCCCCGACCTCCCCCGGACCGACCGGTGCGAACGCCGCCGTCGGTGAAATCGAAGACTACGTCATCAACATCGCCGCACCGACGCTCGACTTTGGTGACTTCAGCGGCATCGGCAGCGCGGCCAGCACGGCGAACAGCGCCATGCGCATCGGTACGCTGGTGGATGCTGAATTCTCCGCCACCACGAACACCGCCGCCACAGGAGACGACACCACCGGCAGTGATGACGAAGACGGCGTGACCATCCCCAGCCTGACCTCCGGGTCTGCGGCCACCATCCCCGTAGTCGTCACCAACAACACGGGTGCATCGGCTTTCCTCAATGCGTGGATCGACTACAACAACAACGGCGTCCTGACGGATCCGGGAGAACAGATTGCGACGAACACCGCCATCGTCACCGGCACCTCCAATTCCGCCAGAAACATCACCTTCACCGTACCATTCGACGCCGTGGCAGGCACGCCGATCGGGGTGCGTGTACGACTGACCTCGGTGGCCACCCCTGGTGCCACAGGCACATCCACCGGCACTGGCGAAGTAGAAGATTACGTCGTCAACATCGTTGGCCCCACCACGGATTTCGGTGACTGGAGCGGCGCTGCCGATGCGTCCAATACGGTCGTCGCCTCACTGCGTCTCGGTGCACTGGTCGATGGGGAATTCAGTGCCACGAAAAACGCCACCGCCACCGGGGATGACATCACTTATCTGGCCGATGAAGACGGTGCGGTGCTGCCTGCCATGACCGCCGGTGGTACGTACACGATTCCTGTCACCGTCACCAACACCAGCGGCTCAGCGACTTTCCTGAACGCCTGGGCTGACTTCAACAACAACGGCTCCTTCGCCGATGCAGGCGAACAATTCGCCAACAATGTCAGCGTCGGGACCGGACTGACAAATTCGACTCTCAATCAAAGCATCACTGTTCCAGCGACAGCTGTCACCGGCAGCAATCTCGGCGTGCGTTTCCGCCTGACCTCCGCCAGCAGCCCAGGCTCCACGGGCACGGGTGGCGGCAATGGCGAAGTGGAAGACTATGTGGCCAACATCGCCGCACCGACAACGGACTTTGGCGACTTCATCACTTTCACAAGTGCATCAAGCACGATGAACTCCAATCTGCGACTGGGTGCTCTGACGGACACCGAATTCGCCCCGACGAATAACCTCACCGCCACGGGTGACGACATCACCGGCGTGGATGATGAAGACGGCGTGACAATGCCGTCCCTGACCGCGGGCGCTCCGGCCACCATTCCCGTGGTCGTGACGAACAACACCGGCTCCGCGACCTTCCTCAACGCCTGGATCGATTACAACAACAACGGAGTCCTCACTGACGCCGGTGAGCAGATCGCCACGAATGTCAGCATTGCCACCGGCACCACGAACAGCACGCAGAATCTCAGCATCACCGTCGCGGCCAATGCGGTGACCGGCACCAATCTGGGCGTGCGCTTCCGTCTGACCTCCGTTTCCACACCCGGCTCCAGCGGTAGTGCTGGCATCGGTGAAGTGGAAGACTACGTCGTTTCCATCATCAGCCCACCGCTTGATTATGGCGACTGGAGTGGCATCGGCGATGCAGCGTCCACCGCCAACAACACACTGCGCCTCGGTGCGCTGGTGGACACGGAATTTGTCTCCACGCGCAATGTCTCCGCTACGGGTGACGACATCACGGGCAGCGATGACGAGGACGGCGTGACCCTGCCCACCCTGACCGCAGGAGCTCCGGCCACCATCCCGGTGATCGTGACGAACACGACTGGCTCAGCAGCCTTCCTCAACGTCTGGATCGACTACAACAACAACGGCTCCTTCGCCGATGCAGGCGAACAGATCGCCACCAATGTCAGCATCGTCACCGGTGCAAGCAACAGCACGCAAAACCTCAGCATCACCGTCCCAGCGAGTGCGGTGACGGGTTCAAACGTGGGAGTGCGCGTGCGCTTGACGGATGTCTCTTCGCCTGGCGTCACCGGCACCGCAGGCAACGGCGAGGTCGAAGATTATGTGACCACCATCGCCGTGCCGACGACGGACTTCGGCGACTGGAGTGGTGTGGCGGATGCTTCGAGCCTCGCCAGTTCCAATCTGCGCATGGGTGCGCTTGCTGACACGGAATTTGTCTCGACCCTCAATGCCACTGCCACAGGGGATGACAGCACCGGCAGTGATGATGAAGACGGTGTGACCGTGCCCAGCCAGCTTCCTGGCACTGCAGGCAGCGCCACGGTGGTGGTGACGAACAACAGCGGCGCAGCCAGCTACCTCAATGCGTGGATCGACTTCAACAACAACGGTTCCTTCACCGATGCAGGCGAGCAGATCGCCACAAACACGCTCATCGCCACTGGCACCAACGGTGTGACGCAGACGGTGAACTTCATCGTGCCCGTCGGTGCTGTTCCTGGCCAGCGCGGCGCGCGCTTCCGTCTCACCAGCACGCAGAACCCGACCTCCGTCGGCGCCAGCGGCATGGGTGAAGTGGAAGACAATCTCGTGACCATCACCTGCCTGCCGATCGCGCTTTCACCCACGACACTCACCACGCCAACGGTGGGCACAGCTTTCTCGCAGACGGTCACAGCCTCGGGTGGTCTTGCCCCTTACACTTACAGCATCGGCAGCGGAACACTGCCCGCAGGTCTCACCCTGAGCAGCGCGGGTGTCATCTCCGGCACTCCGACCAGCAGCAGCGCCGCCACCTTCAGCATCGTCGCCACAGATTCCTATGCATGCACCGGTTCCCGCAGCTACACCGTCACACCTGTGTGCCCGACGATCACGGTCAATCCGAGCACGCTGCCCAGCGGCACCGTCGGCACGTCGTATTCCCAGACGCTGAGCGCCAGCGGTGGCACGGCAGGTTACACTTTTGCGGTGAGCAGCGGCACACTGCCTGCAGGACTTACCCTCAATGCCAGCACCGGCCTTATTTCAGGCACGCCAACGACCAGCAATGCCAGCGGCGTCAGCCTCACCTTCCGCGCCACGGATGCGAATGGCTGCACTGGCACGCGCACCCTCAATCTGATCATCTGCCCGGTCATCACACTCACACCGGCCACGCTGCCCACACCGACCGTCGGCACCGCCTACTCGCAGACTCTCGCCGGTTCTGGTGGTGCAGCGGCTTACACCTTCTCTCTCGCCAGTGGAACGCTGCCAGCCTGGGCCACGCTGAGTCCTTCAGGTGTCCTGAGCGGCACGCCCACAAGCATCACCGCAGCCACTTTCACTGTGCGTGCCACAGACGCCAACGGCTGCAGCGGCACTCTGAGCTACACAGTCACGCCAGTTTGCCCGACGGTCACCATCACGCCTGCAGCCCTTGCGCAGGGAACCGTGGGTACGGCCTACTCACAGACGCTTTCAGCAACTGGAGGCACTGCGCCTTACAGCGCCTGGACGGTCACCGCAGGCACACTGCCTGCTGGACTCACGCTCAATGCCAGCACCGGCGTCGTCAGTGGCACACCGACCGCCACAGCCAGCCCCGCCACCACGATCACCGTGCGTGTGAATGATGCCAATGGCTGCCAGGGCACGCGCGCCATCACACTGCAGGTCTGCCCGGTCATCACGCTTTCGCCTGCGACACTGACTAATCCGGTCATTGGCGTCGCATACTCGCAGTCTATCAGCGCCTCCGGCGGCACCTCCTCATATACCTACACGATTGCCAGCGGAGCGCTGCCAGCCTGGGCCTCCATGAGCACGGCAGGTGTGATCACCGGCACGCCAACCAACGGCACATCCGCCACCTTCAGCGTGCGCGCCACGGATGCGAACGGCTGCACCGGCACGGCGAGCTACACGCTCGCACCGAACTGCCCGACGATCAGCATTGCGCCTACCACCACCGCGCAGGCCACGGTAGGCAGCGTCTTCTCACAGACCCTCACTGCCTCCGGCGGCACCGCACCTTACAGCACATGGACTGTCACTAGCGGCACACTGCCTGCGGGACTCACGCTCAATGCCAGCACCGGTGTCATCAGCGGTACGCCCACCACCTCCAATGCAGCAGGCGTGAGTGTTTCCATCCGCGCCACGGATGCCAATGGCTGCCAGGGCACGCAGGCGATCACGGTGCAAGTCTGCCCAGTCATCACGCTGGCTCCCACCACGCCAGCGACGCCGACCGTGAGCACCGCCTACTCGCAGACTTTCACCGCCACGGGCGGCGCCGGGTCTTACACCTTCACGCTTGCCAGTGGCACACTGCCGACGTGGGCCACGCTGAACTCCGCTGGAATCCTGAGCGGCATGCCGGACAGTCCGAACCTAGCCACCTTCACAATCAGAGCCACTGACGCAAATGGCTGCCGTGGTACGCAGAGTTACACGATCACGCCTGTCTGCCCCGCGATGGCGATCTCTCCGACGACGGCTGGCACCGGCACGGTGGGCTCCCTCTATTCTCAGACACTCACCGGCAGCGGCGGCACGGCACCGTATGCTTCATGGACTGTCACCAGCGGCACGCTGCCAGCAGGTCTTACGCTCAATGCCAGCACCGGCATCATCAGTGGCACGCCAACAGCCTCCACCGGCCCAGCTACCAGCGTGACCGTGCGCAGCACTGATGCACGCGGCTGTCAGGTCAGCGCAGTCATCTCGCTGAAAATCTGCCCGGTCATCACCGTCAGTCCTACCACCCTCGCTGCCAGCACCGCCGGCACCAGCTACTCACAGACTATCACGGGTGCCGGTGGCGTGGCGCCCTATGTGTACACGGTTTCCAGCGGCACGCTGCCAGTGGGTCTGACGCTCAGCTCCGCAGGCGCGCTGGCGGGCACTCCCACCAGCACTGCTGCAACCAACTTCACCATCACCGCCACCGATGCGAATGGCTGCGCTGGCACGCGCACCTACGCGCTGACTCCCACCTGCCCGACCATCACGCTCAGCCCTGCCACGCTGCCGAATGGCATGGTCAACAGCGCTTACTCTCGGACCATCACTTCCAGTGGGGGCGTGGGCACCGTGACCTATTCGGTCAGCAGCGGCACGCTGCCTGCGGGCCTCAGTCTGAACTCCACTTCGGGCGTCATCTCCGGCACACCTACCAGCACCACCGCAGCCACCTTCACCGTGCGCGCCACGGATTCCAATAACTGCACCGGCAGCCTCAGCTACACCGTCACTCCAGCGTGCCCGGTCATTACAGTCACTCCCGCCACGCTTACCACCGGCGGTGTCGGTGTCGCCTACACGCAGGCGCTTAGCGGAGCAGGCGGCATCGCTCCTTATGCATCGTGGACGGTCACCAGCGGCACACTGCCTGCGGGACTTTCTCTCAATGCTGGCACTGGAATCATCAGCGGCACACCTACCACCTCCAATGGCACCGGCGTCAATGTCACCATCCGCACCACCGATGCCAATGGCTGCCAGGGCAGTTCCGTGCTCTCCATCAAGATCTGCCCTGTGATCACCCAGTCGCCCGCCACACTTGCCACCCCCGTGATCGGCGTTGCTTACTCGCAGACGATCACCCCTTCAGGAGGTGTGTCCCCCTACACATTCACCCTCGCCAGTGGCGCGCTGCCTTCCGGCATGACACTGAGCAGCAGCGGCACGATCAGCGGCACCACCACTAGCACCACCTCCGCCACCTTCACCATTCGAGCCTCCGCCTCGGACGGCTGCTCCGGCACCGCCTCTTACACGCTCGCCCCAGTCTGCCCGACGCTCAGCCTCTCTCCCACCACGCTGCCGATCGCCTATCTGGGTGCCTCCTATTCGCAGACGCTCACCGCTTCCGGCGGCACCGGGCCTTACACTTATGCCTTGCAGAGTGGTGACCTCCCTGGAGGTGTCCTGATCGCATCCTCGGGCATTCTCAGCGGCACTCCCACAGCCAAGGGCTCTTTCCCCGTCACCGTGCGTGTCACAGATGCCAATGCCTGTGCGCAGTCGTTCAACATCACCCTCGTGGTACGCACGCTCTCCATCGGCAATCTCGTCTTTGAAGACTCCAACAACAACGGCCTCAAAGACAGCAGCGAACCCGGCGTGGCCAATGCCACGGTGCAGCTATTTGCCACCGGCGATGACAATGCCCTGGGCGGCAGCGGCACCGCAGCAGACGTGCAGGTCGGCAGTGATTTCACCACCACCTCCACCGGTGCCTATCTCTTCAGTTCCCTGCCCGCTGGCAATTTCTACATCAAGGTCACACCTCCGGTGGATTATCTCTTCACTGGCGGCACCGCATCCACTGCGGACAACAACATCGACAACAACAATGACGGTGCGCAGCCCGGAGGCTCCGGCACGGCGCTCTTCAGCCCCGTCATCAATCTCTCCGGTGGCGCCGAATCCATCACCGATGGTGACACTGATCCTGACACCAACTTCACCGTGGACTTCGGCCTCTGGTCCAGCGTGGCCGTCGGCAATTTCATCTTCCTCGACATCAATGGCGACGGCTTCCGCAACGAAGGTGAAAGCCTCGGCAACATCTATGTGGAACTCTATGCCCAGGGCGCGACTCCTGGCGTGGATGATCCGGTGAGCGTTGGAAGCTCGGGCTGCAGTTGCAAAGGCCGCTACTACCTCGAAGGCCTGAATCCTGGCAGCTACTTCCTGCACATTCCTGCATCGCAGTTCACCACCGGTTCACCGCTGGAAGGGCTCCTGCCGATGTCCTCCGTGGTGGCGGGTGATGACGACGTCGGTCAGGATCTCATCTTTAACAACAACCCCGCTGTCAACGGCGCCAGCTCAGGCCTCTTCACCCTGCGCCCCGGCTTCTGCCCTGCGGGCGCTACCGAATCCGGCGCAGAAGGATCCACCGATGACGACATCGACGCCAGTGTCGATCTCACACGCGATCTCGGCATCGTCGCTCCTGCTGGCACCGGCTTTGCCTCCAGCCAGGCCATCCGCCGCTACATCGTCACCGGCGGCTTCACCGCCAGCGTGCTCCCAGGCGCCAGCACCTTCGCCACTTGGAGCCAGGGCAGTGACATCGGCAGCGCCACGGCAGACCCTGATGAAGACGGAATTGCCAACCTGCTCGAATACGCACTCGGCACCGATCCCGCCAGTCCGTTGCAACCCAGCCGCTTTGCCCTCACGCATGACGCCAGCACCGGCACGCTCATCGCCCTGCTGACGCAGCCCACCGCCACGCATGATGACCTCATCATCAGCCTCGAAACCCTGACCGATCTCAGCAAGGCCGGAACTGCCAGCGCCTGGAAGAAGCTGACGATGGCGGCCACCACCACCATCAATGCTGACGGCACGCTCACGCGCTCGTATTCGAACCTTGAAAAACTCCTCGTCTTCAAGAGCCTGGACGCGGGTTACATCCGCCTCAAGGTCGATCTCGATGCCAACCGCGACGGCGTTCCCGAAGCCACCGTCACCTCCGGCATCCAGGGCTGGAGCCGTCAGTCCTTCGCCACCGGATCACGCACCTTCAGCATGCCGCTGCTCAATGCCGCCTTCTTCACTGGTCGCGCCGTCTCCGTCAGCGCCAATGAAATCATGCTGCCGGCCATCATCACCCTGCCTGCCGGTTCGTTCTACCTCGAAGCCCTCGACGGCCCGCTGGCCGGACAGCGCTTTGACATCGACTCCACCAGCAGCTCCGGCAACACCGTCGTGCTGCAAAATACCAGCCAGTCTTATGCGGGTCTCGCCAATGCGCGCATCTGCATCCGCCAGCACCACACCCTGGGTGAACTGCTTCCATCCACCGCCTTCAGCAGCAAAGACCGCGTGCTCTTCTTCGACCCTGCCGCCAGCAACTACACCACCCTCACCAACAGCAACGGCTACTGGCTTAGCGACGTTCTCAACATGAACGCACGGCCCTTCACCGCCCACGAGGCCGCTATGGTGCAGGTGCGTGGTGCTGGCAATGCCCTCATGTTCACCGGTGAAGTACGCCTGACGAACTACGTCACACCGCTCGTCGCAGGCACCCAACTCGTCGCCCCCGGTTGGCCCGTGGCCACCCCTGCCCCGATCAACGGCCTGACCTCAGGACTCACTCCTGAAACCTCCGACCGCTTCCGCCTCTGGGATGGCGACACCGCGCCAGACGCCAGCAGCTACACCGGCTACTACCTCGATGGCACCACCACCCCGCCGACGTGGTTGCCACAGACCACCCCGGCCCCCGCCGCGATTGCGCAGCCCTTCCGCGGCTTCTTCCTCATCCGCAGCGCGCCGCTGCAGCTGAACCAGACTGCGCCGTGGTGATGGGAAATGCAGGATGGGTGTGTTGATAAACCGCAGGTCTGTTAACGGATCCAAACGCCCGCATCCTGACTGCCAAGCCGGTTGCCACGCCTTTTTTTCGGTTGCCCATGGCAACCGAGCCAAGTGCTCCACGGTACCATTTCAGTCATCTGGGTACGCTTTCATGCAACACCCTTTTGAGAGCGGTTTCCAGTTTCCCACCCTAGGTTCTTGGGGTTGGAAACCGGCAACCAGCTCCCAACCTTTCTGTCTTTTACCGCCCGAGGACGGCGCACCTTTTTGAATGCCTGCGCCGCCATAGACCCGGAAACGATCCTGCCATTGCCAGCCAAGGGGAGGCATTCACCACATGGCATTGGCAGACTCCGCTGCGTAGCTTGAGGACGACCACACCCCAAACCAACCCCCTCAAAATCATGAACAACCCACCTCCCTGTGACCAACTGCCCCAAGCCGCCAAAGATCTGGCCGACCACGCCACGCAGGCCGCCAAGGATGCTGCTCAGGCTGCCAAAGACCTCTGCAAGAACGCCGCAGTCAGCGCCGAAGACCTTTACCACACCGCCGCCGTCCGTGCCGAGGACACCTTGGTGCAGTCCAAGCAGTACGTGCGCGAAAATCCCCTCCCCACCGTCATCGGTGCCTTCGCCCTCGGCCTCACGCTCGGCTGCCTGCTGGGCATGGCGCAGCATCACCCTGAGCCCACCCTGCGCGATCGCTTCCGCTGGTAAGCCGCGAGGCTCCTTTGAGTGAGCATTGCCAGCACGCTTCGTTTCCACAGAACTGCCTCCAGGCGTGGAAACGGGAAACGAAGCGGAGGGCGGCATGCCGGCACTATACCCCGCTTCACTTCTTGATCGGCTGGTCTGAAATGTGGAAATCATCCACATAGAGCGTCGCCGTATTCCCTTGTTCGTTGTAGGCGCTGATGCCGATCTCGATGCTGTTGTAGATGGCATTCGCGAGCACCAGCGTCTTCCCGTGCGTGTCGATGATCTTCTGCCCGTCCTGCCAGAGTTCGATCACGCCGTCGTTCTGCTCGGTGAGAAGCAGATGCGCCCGCAGCTGCACCCACTGGCCTGTGGGGAAGATCACTTCCTTGCCCTTCGTCTGGCGATAGTACGGCTGGTCAAACCCCTTGAGCTGAAAGCAGGCGTACTTGCCCCCCTCAATGACGATCCGCATCCCCGGATGCTGGTGCAGCCATGTTGTCTCGAGATCCAGCACGGTGAACGGCATACCACTGCCTGCTGGCACCTGGCACCAGAGCGACATCCAAACATCATCCCCCTTCACGAAATGCATCAGCTCCGTGGAAAGCGATGCTTTTGCTGTGACCATCCCGGCGCTAGGCGGCACCGCTACGCACTTCAGCGCCGTCTTTCCACCATGCACCACCTCCCCGCTGGGCTCGATGCGATTGTCCACGAAATCCCCCTCTCCTTTGAGTATGCGGTTCCGCAGCTTCACGTAATCGTTCACGCCCGGCGTCTTCGGCGATTGCAGCTCGCAGGTGGTCCAGCCGCGCTTAAGGCCGATCAAATCCGCAAGCCGCTGCGTGCCTTCGAAGTCGTCTGCGAATGACCGCTTCACCGGCAGCAGTTCACCATCGCCGCCTTTGCGGAAGATAGCGCCATTCTTCTCGACGTAGTTCTTCGCGTAGAAGCCGGGATCATAAACTTCTTGCACAAACTCCCACCTACCAGACTCCGGCTGCACGCGATAGAGTCGTCCCTTGTGCAACTTGTAGGTCGTCCCCTTCTACGTCACCGTCTGCTCCACTTCGGACTCCGGCAGCGGCTCGATGCTGCCGGCACGCCGCCCGATGAGTGCGCAGCAAGCCACGACGAACAGCACGACCGTAGCGAGGATGAAAGTGCGTTTGGATTTCAAGCGAATAGGGCAGGCTACCGATGACCCGACAAATGCCACGCAAGCCGTTGCCTGCATCCGTTTTATTCCCCGACATCGGGTGGCGCACGGTCATTGATGAAAGCGCGACAAAAAAACATGGCGCTGGTTTCCAGTTTCCAACCTGCTGTGCTTAGGGTGGGAAACTGGAAACCGAGGAAAAAAGGGCGCTGCATGAAAGCGCACCAAGACGAATGAGATGGCAGGGAGGCACATCTCAGGCGGTTGCCATGGACAGGCGAAAAAAAGGCATGGCAACCGGCCCATGCGCTCTATTTGCCAAGTTTCTCATGGACGATGCAGCACCACAAAGTGGTCCTGTTCCTGCGGAACAGGCACTCTGTGCAGCACTGCACTAAGTAAGCTTCCCTGACCCATCACTGCGCCAGAAACTCATCCAGCGCAGCCTTGGTAATCCGGTACTGCGTGCCGATCTTCTTGGCCTTGATCTGGCCGCCTTCGATGCTGGAGAGAACATCAGCCTCGGTAACGCCAAGCGTCTGCGCCACCTGGGCGGGCGTGAGAATCTCGACAGAAGGTGCGGCGGCGGGAGCGGCAGCAGCACCCGGCAGCGGCGGAGGTGTGGCGGCTCCGGCGGCGGGGTTCATGTTGAAGGCACCCTGCGCCATCATGTTCTGCGCCATGCCAAAGCCCATCGCCAGCTCAGCGGCGGTTCCGCCAGGGTTCGTGCCGCCTTTGCCAATGCCTTCAGCCATCTGAAACTTCACGTAGTCGTTCAGGTTTCCGATCGCGCCCATGCTGCTGCGCTTATCGATGGCGGCCTCGACTTCTGGCGGCACGCTGGCGTTTTCCAGGATGAAGCTGGTGATTTCGATGCCGTACTTGCCCTGCGTCGTAGGATTGATGATGGGCAGCAGCGCCTCGCCCATTTCCGAGTAGCGGGTGGCGAGATCCAGCACGGGCACCTTGGCCGTGGCGAGCGCGTCCGTGAACACGCTGACGATGCGGCTGCGCATGGTGTCGGCAAATTCATCCAGGCGGAAGTGGTTGTCCGTGCCGGCCACCTCCTTGAGGAAGAGCTTGGGCTCAGTGATCCTGAAATCGAAGGTGCCAAAGGCGCGCACGCGCACGATGCCGAAGTCCGCATCCCGCATCATGATGGGGTTGCTGGTACCCCACTTGTTGCCCGTGAAGAGGCGCGTGGTGACGTAGTAAACGTCCGCCTTGAACGGGGACTCAAAGCCGTACTTCCAGCCCTTGAGCGTGGAGAGGATCGGGATGTTGTCCGTGCTCAGCGTGTGCTTGCCGGGGCCGAAGGTGTCGCCGTATTCACCGAGGTAAACAAATTGCGCCACCTGGGATTCGCGCACGATGAGCTGCGCGCCGCGTTTGATTTCCTTGTCCTCGTCTGGAAAGCGCCAGGAGAGCGTGTCGCGTGAGTCGTCCGTCCATTGGATGATTTCCAAGAACTGTCCTTTGAGATAATCCATCAGGCCCATGATCGTATAAGAGGTGAGTGTTTGCGGTGTGTCTGGCAGGGAACGAGGTCGATCTTAAAGAGGTGCCCTCCTTTTGGCGAGTGCAATTCTGCGCCCCCGTTTGTAAAGCAGCCCTCATTCCTCGCTGAGCGCTTTGCCGTTTGATTCCTTAAAGGGCTGGTTCAAATTGACCCTTCATATGTCCCTTGCCGATCAACTCCAAGCCGCCTCCGCCTCCGCGCAACTTCTTCCCGCCAGCTACGACAACATTCGCGCCCTGCTCGCGGCCAGTGACAACCCGCTCTACCGCGCCAGCATCACCGAACTCGCCACCGCAGGCGAGTGGGCCGAGCTGAACGACCGCTTCTTCCAGGCGCTCAAATTTGGCACCGGTGGCCTGCGTGGCCGCACGCTGGGCAAGATCGTCACCAAGGCGGAGCGCGGCAGCGCCCCCGAAGACCAGCGCCCGGAGCACCCCTGCGTCGGGACCAACGCGATGAACTTCTACAACGTCAGCCGCGCCACCCGTGGCTTGGTGACCTACCTCAAAAACTACCGCGCCAATGCCAAGCTCAGCGGCAAGCCAAGCATCGTCTTTGCCCATGACACCCGCCACTTCTCGCCGGAGTTCGCCAAGTTCTGCGCCAAGATCGCCATGGACCACGGGGCGAATGTTTACCTCTTCGACTACTGCCGCGCCACGCCGGAAATGTCCTTCGCGGTGCGTCAGCTCCGTGCGGATGCAGGCGTGATGATCACCGCCTCTCACAACCCGGCGCATGACAACGGCTACAAGGTGAATTTCAACGACGGTGCCGGCATCGTGGAGCCCCACGCCACCGGCATCATCAAGGAAGTGAACGCCATCAAAGGCGAGGAATACACCGCGCTGCCAGAGGCCGAACGCGGCAAGCTCACCACCCTGGCCAATGAGATGGACCAGAAGTATCTCGCCCGTGTGGAGACCATGATGCTGCAGCCTGAACTGCTGCAGAAGGAAGAAGCGAAGAAGCTCAAAATCGTCTTCACCGCCCTGCATGGCGCCGGTGGCGTGCTGGTGCCCGTGCTGCTGAAAAAGCTTGGCTTCAATTTCCTCACTGTGCCCGAGCAGGACGTGCGCGATGGCCGATTCCCCACCGTGAAGTCCCCGAATCCGGAAAACGCCTCCGCTTTGCAGATGGCGGTGGATCTCGCCAATAAGGAAGGCGCGGACATCATCATCGGCACCGATCCCGACTGCGACCGCATGGGCGTGGGTGTGCGCAATGCCGCTGGCGAAATGGTGCTGCTCACCGGCAATCAGGTCGGCTCCCTCATGGCCTGGTACCGCACCAAGACGATGTTTGACCTCGGCATCCTCACCGCTGAGAACAAGAGCCACGCCGTGCTCCTGAAGACCTTCGTCACCAGCCCGCTGCAGGACGCCATCGCCGCAAAATTTGGCATCAACTGCGTCAACACTCTCACCGGTTTCAAATGGATCAGCTCCAAGCTCTCCAAATACGAAGCCGCCCTGCCATCTGACATTCAGAGCCGCTACCGCGACCTCAATAACGTGGAGAGCCGCAACGCACGCCTCAAGCACAGCAAGTTCCTCGTCTTCGGTGGTGAGGAAAGCTATGGCTACATGGGAGACGACTTCAGCCGCGACAAAGACGGCAACGGTGCCGTGGTCATGTTTGCCGAACTCGCCGCCTACGCCGCCAGCCTGGGCCTCACCGTGGTGGGGCTGCTGGATCAGGTGTACTGCGAAGTGGGTTACTTCCTGGAGCGCAACGAGAGCAAGGTCTTCGAAGGTGCCAGCGGCGCCGCGCAGATCGCCAAGCTGGCGGACAGCTACGGCAGCAATCCGCCGAAGGAAGTGGATGGCTCCGCCGTCACCAAGCTACGTGACTTCCGCAAGGACGAGATCACCGACGAAGAAGGCGACGTGGTGCTCAAGGAGAAGATGCTCTTTGTGGACCTTGCCGATGGCCGCAGCTTTGCCGTGCGCCCTTCGGGCACCGAGCCGAAGATCAAATACTACATGTTTGGCCGCAGCGTCCCCGCCGCAGGTCAGAGTCTCAGCGCCGAAGAACTCACCGCTGCTAAGGCCAAGGTCACCGAAGGCCTCGCCAGCATGTGGGCCTGGCTGGACAAAGACATCGACGCCCGTCTGGCTTCATAAAGCCGGAGTTCACGACAGATTCGAAGAAATGGCAATGCGGCTGAACAAACTTCAGCCGCATTCGTCTATCTGTTTGTGACCTCATTCCTGAGACGGAGGGCCGGAAATTGCGGCTTGAAGTTCTCAGAAATTTAAGAACTATTAACCATTATGAATTCGCAAACCACTCGCAGGGGGCTGATCAGCTCAATTGGATTGGGCTGGTGTTTCACCATCCTCTCTGCTTCCACGGGGACGGCGCAGAACCAGCAACGTTATTATCCCCAGCAGTCTCAAGGCTATCCACAGCAGCAGGGTGGTTATCCGCAGCAATACAGCCCTCCTCAGGGCTATCAACAAGCACCGCAGGGCTACGGCTACCCGCAGCAGCAGGCCCAGCCGCAGTATGAAAGCCCGCTGCAGTTTCTGCCGAAGTTTGGCCAGCGCATGAGCGAGATGGCACGCCGTCTCTTCTATGGAAAGGACCCCACCGGCTATGACTACCCACCGCAGGGCTACGGTCAGAACGGCGGCGGCTACAGTCTGGACTCCACTCCGCGCCAGCAGGCAGTTCCCAATTACCCGCAGCAGTCTCCACAGGGATACCCGCTCCCAGGTTCGGGATATACGCAGCAGCAGCCGGGCTATCAGTATCCGCAGCAACAACAGCCTCAGGCACAGCCGCGCTACAACTACCCGCCGCAGACGCAACAACCCGCCCCCGCCAGCAAAAGCAAAACACCCGTCCCGCTTCCGCAGAGCAAGACTCCTTCCTCCAGCAGCACACGCAAGTACACCCCACCCAAGGTGGAAGAGTCACCGCCAGCCCCTAGGACGACGAACAAGCCTGCCACGGTGACGCCCAAAAAGGAACCCAAGCAAGACGCCCCTCCTCCGACGCCAACCTCACGTCGTTCCGAGACCACCCCCAAGGAATTTCCCACCACCTCATCCAGCGGCGGATCATCCGGTTCGTTCTTGAAAGGCAAAAAGACCGCGAAGCCAGGACGCGTGATCAGCCCTTACCCGCCCTACAAAGAGCTCGACATCACCGGGCTCGAAAGCGGTTCCCTCGCGCTCGATCCGACCACCCAGAAGGTGTTCGAGGTGCCTTGATCCCTCCAACCACCCCGCCCGTCTATTGGAAATCCCGGTAACTACCGGGATTTCTGCTTTTATGCCAGTCTCGGCTCTTTTGACGAAATTAAAAATAAACGGCCTCTTGGCCTGATGTTTGCTTGCTTATCTGTTAGGACGGCGCTTGGCTGTCTTACAACCATTCATGGCCGACCACGGACTCCACCAGGTACAGACCCAAAAGCTCGCCATCGGGCCGCAGATGCAGCAGAGCTTGCAGATCTTGCAGGCTCCTACCCTGGAGCTGCGCCAGATCATCCAGCAAGAGGTCGAAATCAATCCGGTGCTCGAACTCGAAGCACCGGAAACCTCCATTCAGGACGCCATTCCTGATGATCCGGATGATCGCAGCGTGGACGACAGTGACATCGACGCCCTGACTCAGATGGATGATGAGTGGCGCGAATACTGGCAGCAGAGCCGCCAGCAGACCGCCACCCGCCGCAGCGATGACCAGGAACGCTGGCAGTTCCTCATGGACTCCATCGTGGCCCCCACCACACTGCAGGAGCATCTGCTATCCCAGCTCCACACCTCGGATGCCAAATCCACTCTGGCCCCTCATGTGGAGTTCCTGATTGGCAATCTGGACGACCGTGGCTTTCTCAACACCCGCATCGATGACCTGAGCCTGAACCATGGCATTCCCATCGATGTTTTGATCACCGCCAAAAAGCTGCTGCAGAGTTTTGATCCCGTCGGCGTTGGTTCGGAAGATCTGCGCGAATGCCTGCTGGTGCAGCTCGAGCGTCTCGGCAAAAAGCAGAGCCTCGCGTGGCGGCTCGTCGATCAATACATCGACGATCTCGCCAACAAGCGCTACCCCATCCTCGCCCGCAAACTCGGCGTACCGCTGGACCAGATCTCACGCGGAGCAGATTTCATCAGCACGCTCGACCCGCGCCCGGCGCAACGCTTTGCCGTCTCCTCCAACAACTACGTCACGCCCGATGTCGTCGTGGAACGCCAGGGCCGTGAATGGGTGGCCGTCATGACCAATGACGACCTGCCGCACCTGCGCATCAGCAACACCTACAAGGACCTGCTCAGCGCACCCGGCAACAACGGCGAGGTGCGCAACTACGTGCGCGACAAGATCCGCAGCGGCAAGTTCCTCATCCGCTCGATCCATCAGCGCCAGCAGACGATCCACCGCATCGCCACGCAGATCCTCAAGTATCAGCGCGAATTCCTGGAGAAGGGCACCAACTTCCTGCGCCCCCTCAACATGGCCACCGTGGCCGATGAAGTCGGCGTGCACGAGACCACCGTCAGCCGCGCCATCGCCGGCAAATACATCGCCACCCCGCATGGCGTGTTCGACATGAAGTTCTTCTTCTCCCACGGCGTGAAGACGGAATCCGGCGACGACCTCAGCAACACCAGCGTCAAGAACGCCATCGCCGAACTCATCAAAAACGAGCCCAAGCACAAGCCCCTCAGCGACGACAAACTCGCCAAGCTCCTCGACGTCCAGGGCATCAAAGTCGCACGCCGCACCGTGGCGAAATACCGCGAAGCTTTGAACATCCTGCCGAGCCATTTGCGGAAGTCGTTTTCGTGAGTTTGAGTTCGTAACGCGGAGCAAGTTCCGAAGCTTCACAGCCGCCCGTCAAAACATGCACGCTGCGCTTTCCCGATGGCGGAGCCATCACAGCCTGTAGCGATGGGTTGAGCGACAGCACTCGTAAGAGTGCCAACACACACCCGAATTTCCTCGCATCGCGTAGCCAGCATGCACATCCACCGCCTGCTTTTACGAGGCGCGTGTCGCGGAAACCTCTGATGCGGCAACTCCCATGTGCCCCCACTTCTCCCACCGCCAGTAAAGGTAACAGCCGATGACAGTGACGATCAACATGCCGAGGTAGAACGATTGAATGGCAATGATCGCAATCGAGTGCTGCCAGGCTTCTTGAGATCGACTCCACTGCTGCCATATGTAGGCAGTGAGCGCGGCATACTGAATGAGCAATGCGCTTATCAATGCCATCAAAATGCGCCGCCACTCTTGCGGCCAGCGGAGAAGCGCCCCAATTGCCAGCCCGCTCAGCACAAGAGGCAGGGTAATCACAACCGTTCTCATCCAATATAGGACCACCAGGATGTGCGGAAGATTGCAGGCCGAGCCCAAAACCAAAGCAAATCCAATGACACCCGGCCAGAATCCTTTTTCGCCAGCTTCCATCCGCCAGACAGAGAGCGCAGCTTCATTGCTCATGCCATCTTCGAGCCTAATACGTTGCCGACGGCGGTAAAACCAGAACCCAAAAGCAAAAGCGACCGATTGGATCAAGACACCGCCAAGTAACGAAAGAGACACCAGCCACGGAGATTGTGCGATCATCCCAATCCCCCGCATCCCAAACGCAAACGACGCGACGAGACCAAGGGCCGTAAAACCACCGAGCACCCACACAGCAAAGCGCCGCTCGCGCGGTGTTCGCGCACTCTGGGTCTGCGAATGAAAGATGCCCCACAAGCCAGCGGCCACTCCTATGAAAGGCGCAGCTACCGCACCGCTCAAAGCCGTGCCCTTCGCCAGTTTTCCCCCCGCACTAGCAACGGTGACGGCTGAGGCTGTGGTCGTGCTCGCGGATAGAGCTCCCATCACGGCGAGCGTGAAGGCCGCTGAGGGCACGGTTGTGTGCAAGACACTGCCCAGCGCGCGCTCCACCCGATCAGTGAGCAACGCACGTCCTCGTGAAAGCCGCTGCTTAACCGCATTCTCGGAGATGCCAAGCACCTCCGCCACCGAAGCCACGGAATGGTTCTGCCGGTAAAAAAGCACCATCGGTTCGCGATACAATGATGGCAACTCCAACAACTGCCGCAGCAAAATCGCACGCTCCTCACTGTCGATCACTTGCTCCGCCGGTGTGAGCATGTCGAACTGTGTCTCATCACCACAATCATCGCCTGGTTGTGCCATTGGTGTTCGTTTATCTTTACGCAGAGAGCTGTTTGCCACGTTCCTAACAATGCCGCAGATCCATGACTTGAACTTTCCTGGTTCCCGCAGCTCACCGAGCTGCCGCCACGCAGCAACAAATGTCTCCTGCGCCATGTCCTCGCTTCGGTGCAAATCACCGCAAATGCCTAGAGCAAATGAGCACACAAGCGACTTATGGCGCTCCACAAGCAGTCCAAAAGACGCAGCATCTCCACTTTGCGCTTGTGTAACGAGTTCGGCGTCGTGTTCCTCAACAGAGTGGGGTGTTTTTGTCATCAATGTGGTCATAGCTTCTGATATGTGGTCAAAAGGCGCATGGAGGTGACAGCAATTCTCCATTCATTTCAACGCGAGGCAGTCCACCAAGCACGACATGACCTCAGTCAGGTGCATTCCTGACCGTCGATCTGCTTGAGGCAATGCCTCCCTCACACAAACCGTCGCGCGATCTCCGTATAAAACGCCAACGCCTTTTCCACCTCCGCGCACTCCACGTACTCCACCGCCGCATGCGCTTGATCGATGCTGCCGGGGCCAAACAGGATCGTGGGAATGCCCATGCGTGAGAACTTGCTCGCGTCGCTGCCGAAAGGCACGCCGCTGACACCATTCTCGCGCTCCATCTCGCCCAGCAGGCTTTGTGCGAGCTGCACCAGTGGCTCGCTCGCATCCGTCTGAAACGGCCAGTCCTGCAGCATCGGTGCCTCCATCTCTGCGAGCACGTCCGGATGCCGCTTCATCAGCGCATCCAGCAGCACCTGATAATGCGCCAACACGTCCGGCACCTCCTCGCCGGGCAGCAGACGTCGATCAATCTCGATCACCGCTTCATCCGGCACAAAATTCACCTGCACGCCGCCATGGATCACGCCCACGTTGCAGGTACCCGGCCCGAGCAGCGGATGCTTCGCCTCCTGCATTCGATCATGATCTTCATTCAAGGCCAGCACGATGCGTGACATCGCGGTGATGGCATTGATGCCCAGATGCGGCTTGGAGCTGTGCGCGGCCTTGCCCTTCGTGCGAATGCGCCAGCGCAGCACCCCTTTGCTCGCGATCACGCATTTGAACTCCGTCGGCTCAGCCACCACTGCGGCATCGGCCTTGAGGCCATCACAAAGTTTGACCACGCCGCGAAAGGAAAACTCCTCATCCACCACCGCCGCCAGCCACAGCTCACAAGGCGGCGGTTCACCGCTGGCGTGAATGTCCGCCACGGCATGCATCATCGCCGCCAGCCCCGCCTTGTCATCCACTGAGCCGCGCCCATGCAGCCGGCCGTCCCGCACCACCGGATCAAAAGGATCAATCGTCATGCCTTTGATCGACACCGTGTCCATGTGCGCCTCAAACACGATGCGCCTGTTTGCATCCCGCCCCGGCACGCGCGCGATCACATTGTTGCGCCCCGGAAACACCTCCTGCTCCCACACTTCCATGCCCCGCTGCTCAAAGAAACGCCTCACGTAAGCCGCAGCCTCCGCCTCCCCCGGACCACCCTCATAGGAGCTGTTGATGCTGTTGATGCGGACGAGATCGGCCAGGGTTTGCAGGACAGGAGACATCCCCCAGCCTAGCCGAAGTCGTTACCTCGGCAAGAAGGGCCGTTTTTGGTCGTACTTTTGCTGTGCCATGCAGACCTCTCGTTCCATCGCCCTGACATTGACGCTCTGCGCAGGCAGCGTGGCCATGGCTGCGCCTGCGGATGACGCGAAGATCGCCTTCTTTGAAAAAAACGTCCGCCCCATCCTTATCAAGCGCTGCTACGAATGCCATTCCGCAGAGTCTGGCAAGACCAAGGGCGGCCTCTCGATTGATTCACGCGAGGCCATTCTCAAAGGCGGCGACAGCGGCCCTGCCCTCGTCGCGGGCAATCCCGAGAAGAGCCACATCATCGAATCCATCCGCTATCAAAATCAGGATCTGCAAATGCCACCCAAAGGTGCCATGCCAGCCGCAGAGGTGAAGGCGCTGGAAGAGTGGGTCAAAATGGGTGCGCCAGATCCGCGTGAAGCCGTCGCCTCCACCAAACCCTCCTCACCGCGCATCATCGATCTCAAGGAAGGCGCTAAGCACTGGGCCTTCCGACCCATCACCCATCCACCCGTCCCCAAAGCAGACACCGCCAATCCCATCGACGCTTTTATCAGTGAAAAACTCGCTGAAAAAGGACTCACGCTTGCGGCCCCCGCCGACAAACGCACCCTCATCCGCCGCGCCACCTTCGATCTCACCGGCCTGCCACCCAGCCCGCAGGAAGTCGAAAACTTTCTCGCCGATCAATCCCCCGATGCCTTTGCCAAAGTGGTGGATCGTCTGCTGCGCTCGCCGCAATACGGCGAAAAATGGGGCCGCCACTGGCTCGACGTCGCCCGTTACTCAGACTCCAACGGTCTTGATGAAAACATCGCGCTCGGCACCGCATGGCGTTACCGCGACTACGTGGTGAACGCGATCAACGCTGACAAACCCTTCGATCAATTCCTCACCGAGCAGATTGCGGGCGATTTGCTGGAGGCCAAAGACCTCCCCACACGCCACGAGCACACCACCGCGACCGCCTTTCTCAATCTAGGTGCCAAAGTCCTCGCCGAACCTGACAAGGAAAAGCTCGCCATGGATGTCATTGATGAGCAGATCGATGTCATGGGCCGCGCTTTCATGGGCCTCACGCTGGGCTGCGCGCGCTGCCATGATCACAAGTTCGATCCCATCCCACAGGATGACTACTACGCCCTCGCTGCCATCTTCAAGAGCACGCAAAGCTTTAGCGTGGATCGCATCGGCGCCCTGAGCACGGCCTATGAGGCACCGATGGGATCTCTGGACGATTTTGCCAAAGTCATCTCCTCCGAACGCATCCTCAAAGATCAAAGAGCTGCCGTCTCCAAGGCCGAAAGCGCCGCCATCACCGCCCTGCGCAAAGAAGCGCGTGACCATGCAGTCAATTACCTCATGGCCGCAGCCAAACTGCCCGCGACCCCCACCCTGAGCCAGGTGCGCCCTGTGGCAGAGCCACTAGGACTGCGCCCACACATACTGCTCAACTGCCGTGTGTATCTCGCCGCGAATGAAACCCTTCCTCTCTTCAAACCATGGCAGGACGCGCTCAAAAGCACGGGAGATGTGCAGCAACTGCGCGGCTACTACGCCGCCATCTTCGCCGCAGCAGAAAAGATCACCCCCAACCCGAAGGTGAAAGCCGAAGAATCGCTCCTGCATCAGGCCCGCGCCGCCTTGGATGCACCCGCAGGTTTCCTCGCCCTGCCGCCAGAGCCCATGATTCTTTTCCCCAAAGACGTGGCTGAAAAAGTGCGCGCCCTGAAGGACACGATGAGGACCACGGAGAGCAATCTCCCCGATCTGCCCACCACGCTCGCTGTTTCCGAGTCGCCAAAGATTCTCAAAGAGCTACCCATTCACATTCGCGGCAGTCACCTCGCACTCGGCAGACCGATCCCACGCGGCTTCATTCAGGTCGCGCAGGTATCTCTCAAAACGAAACCGCAGTTCCCCGCCAATCAAAGCGGCCGTCTTGAACTCGCCCGCTGGCTGGCCAGCCCCGAACACCCGCTCACCTCACGCGTCATCGCCAACCGCATCTGGTCCTGGCATTTCCGTCAGGGCATCGTCCCCACCACGGACAACTTCGGTCTCCTCGGCCAGCAGCCCACACATCCCGCCCTGCTTGACTGGCTGGCCCATTGGTTCACCACCAACGGCTGGAGTCTCAAGGACATGCACCGCCTCATCATGAGCTCGCGCACCTATCAGCAAAGCTCCGCCACTTCGGCAGAAGGTTACGCCGCAGATCCCGAAGACCTCCTGCTGCACCACTTCCCCGTGCGCCGACTCGAAGCCGAAGAAGTCCGCGACGCCCTGCTGGCAGTAGCCGGCAGTCTCGACTCCACCATCGGCGGCAAGACCATCCCGCGCCGCAATCGCGAATTCGTCTTCAATCACACCTCCAAGGACTTCACCTCCTACGGCAGCACGCGGCGTGCGCTCTACATGCCCATCATCCGCAACAATCTCTACGACCTGTTCCAGCAGTTCGACTATCCCGACCCCTCCACCAGCACCGGACTGCGCTACAGCTCCGTCGTCTCTCCGCAGGCCCTGCTCCTCATGAACAGCGACCTCGCCACCGACGCTGCACAAAGCTTCGCCACACGCCTCTTCAAGCTCTCCGCCGACAAGGAAGCACGCCTCCGCGCCGCCTATCGACTCGCCTTCGCCCGCGAAGCCACCGCCGATGACATACGCCGCGCAGAAAACTATCTCACCGCAGCCGATGCCTCGCTCAATTCCGCTCAACAGGACTCCGCCAAACGCGAACAGCAAGCCTGGGCGCTGCTCTGCCAGGCGCTGATGATGAGCAATGAGTTCATCTATTTGAGGTAGGTGCAGAACGCCGCTCCGGAAGGACGATGGATTGGCTTCGCCTGTCTCCCCAAGCCTCGGCTCTCCTGTGCGTCGATCCCAGGACTCCGCCACAGAAAGCGGCGCGCCCATCAACGTGCCGTGTCTTAGCGGACGGTTTGAGCTGATGAAGGCCCATTTGGCTGCTTGTGAACGAGGATGCTGAAGTCAGCGCTGGCCGACGGACAGGAGTGTCCATCGTACTCCATGCTTGCCAAAAGGCATTCTGCGATTACACATCGCACCATGTTCACCGCGCAAACCAGTTTTCTTGCAGCGCTGACGGCCTCTTAACGAAGGCCGTCTGAATCTATCTGGACATGCGCGGCGCCACGAGCCGCCAGCATCTGCGATGTTGAGTTGATCTCATCATGCCCGCGCAGTCCTCCCCTGCACCGTCGTCCGCGTCTCTTTCCGCGATGCACCACGCACGGACGGCGCACTGGTGTGGTCAATCGCGGCCTTTCTCATTTCATGAATCTCATGCAGTTCCCCCTGCGCCTGCAGGCGGGACGAATCGTTTTCCTGCGTCTGGAGCAACTTCCAGCCGCACAGCGCGCCCACACTCCCTGCCCAGCCGGATCGCAGGACAGCGGCTGGCGCATCCAAGCCGAATTTTCCGAAAAATTCCCCGCCCTGCTTCACATCAGTGAGGCCTGGCGGCGGCTGTCGCGTGCCACCCACTCGGCACGCACACTCGCGGACCTCAGCCTCACCCACCACGCACTTCCTGCGGATGGCACATTCCCAGTCATCCCTCTGCCACGGCATTGGCATGGCCGCGACATACGCCCCTGGCTGGGAGATCCCGCCACGCGTCTGCATTTGATGCAACTGCTCGCGCCTCATCGTCGCGAAGCGCTCAGACTGCTCGGCAGGGATCTACCCCCTGCACAGGACGTGCACGCATCCGCCGCAGCAGCTCGCCTCTGGCTGCCTTGGATTCGCTCACGATCCCAGACATGGACCGACGTGCTCGAAACCACCACATCCACTTTGAACCGAGGCTTTGAACACGACCGCGAGGCCCTGATTGCCACGCTGTTGCATGAAGGAGAGATCGAGTGGCTGTCCCTGATCGCACAGCAAACCGCCGCTGAACAACTGCCCCTGCTGCGCACCCTGGTGGAAACCAAGCAGCACCTGCGGCCACCACCCGCAGGCATGCACAGGCTGCTCACCACACTGCACCACCTCACGCACGCCAAGGAGTACACTCACATCGCCAGGACTTGTTTCCAGAGTCTCGCCAACAACTGCACCCCGCGCTTTCTCGCGCATGCGCTGCATTACCATCGCCAGTGGAAGCTGGAGTTTCAGACACAGGCATGCCCAATGCATGAACCCCGCAGGCGGCAGCTTCATCTCGTCCTCCACTGCAAAGCTGCCAAATGGCTGCGCAGCCCAAAACAGATCTGGCAGCAGGCCACGGGATTGAAGGACTGGTCCTCAGCCATCCAGCGCCTGCTGGCACGGCCTCTCTACAAAGAAGTGCTCGACAGCATACTCGAAGCCCTGCGTCATCTTGGGCGCAAGCGCGGCAAAGCTGCCGTCAAATGGACGCGCTGGCTGAACCTCTGGGATGCCATGCTGCGAGAAGTGTACGCCACGCCGTGGGCGCGGCGCCAACTCGTCGCCGATCTGATTGAGGCCTGGCGCATCAATCCGGAACACCTCAGCATGACCACTCATTCAGTGCATCAACTGCTGCTCTGGCTGCAGCGCGTGCGCACCTTTGAAAAACACCCGGGAGAGGACATCCCCGTGATGATCGAAGCCCTGTGGGAGTGTCTTTCCATAGAAGAGCAACCGGCACTGCTGCAGGTGCCTGAGAAAGCCTGGCGGCAGATGCAGCCCGCGCTCTTGGGCTGGTCTTCCCGGACCAATGCTGTCATAGGACTCTCTCATGCCAGACGGCTGCCGGTTGGGTGCCTGCTTGGCATGCTGCTGGCCTCGCCCTTGGAGTGGGCGCGCACCATGCGCCGCATCGGCGAGTTGGAATGGCGCGAACGCAAGGAATTGTGGGAAGCCTTTCGCGAACATCCGCTGACCACGTGCGATACGGCTCACACGCCCCTGCCCCATGTCATTGTGCTGGTGGACACCATTCAAGCATCGCACCCGCGCTTCCCAGGCGTGCCGGACAAGCTGCGCGCTACGGACAAACTGCATGAGCATGTGAAGACACACTACATGGAGGAACTCACGCGCAACATCCACCGTCTGCGGCTGGCCGTGCTCGATGATCTGGCGGAGTGGGCCCTACGCCGACGTTTCCCACATCTTGATGGCGACCTCATCACCACGCACACACTGCGTGTCGCGGCGGCGGCTGGCGAAGAAAACCGCCGCTCCTTCCGCCGCCTGCTGCACGCCTGTGAACACCAGCAGGCCACGCGCGAATGGACGCTCACCCATCCCGCCAACCAGCAGTGGCTGCGCAAACTTCCGCACCGGCGCGTGGAGCAATGGAACGACGGCTTCTTCATCGAGCACGATGTGCGCGACATCGGTGCCGTGCGCATCGGGCCGGAAGATGACCTCCAGGCCATTCTCCGCATGGGCACCGACTTCGGCACCTGCCTCAGCGCCGGCAGCTTCAACAGCTTCTCCACCATCGCAAACGCGCTCGATGCCAACAAACGCGTACTTTACGCACGCGATACGCAGGGGCGCGTCTGGGCGCGGCAGCTCATCGCCCTTTCAGACAGTGGTCACCTGGTCTGCTTCCCCGTTTATGCGCGCCGCTCTCATGCCGCCCTGCGCCACCTCTTTGCCGCCTATGATCACACCTTCGCCCAAGCCCTGCGCCTGCCGCTTTGGAAATCCCGGGATGACACCGCGCCCATTGCCAAAATCGTCTGCAAAGAGTGGTACGACGATGGCATCTGGCGGCCTTGACGCACGATGGCCCAATGAATTCCGGCGTTGAACAAAACCACCGTCTCAGGCATGGAAGGTCATGAGCCAAGATGAAACATCTCCCGCCATGCCCACCTTCACCGAAGCCCTGCGCTACTGGTTCAAACTCGGCTGCATCAGCTTCGGCGGTCCTGCCGGGCAGATCGCCATCATGCACAAGGAGCTCGTGGAAAAACGCCGCTGGATCAGCGACTCCCATTTCCTGCACGCGCTGAATTTCTGCATGCTCCTGCCCGGCCCCGAGGCCCAGCAGCTCGCCACCTACCTCGGCTGGCGCTTGCATGGCGCTAAGGGCGGCATCGCAGCAGGCGCGTTGTTTGTACTTCCCTCGGTCTTCATCCTGTTCGGCCTGAGCTGGCTCTACATGGCGGGCGGGCATCTGCCATGGCTCGCGGCCATCTTCCATGGCCTGCTCGCTGCCGTCATCGCCGTCGTGGCAGAGGCCGTGCTGCGCATCGGGAAGAAAGCGCTCAAAAGCCCCACGCTCTGGCTCGTGACCGCGCTGAGCTTTGTCGCCATCTACTTCTTCCAGGTTTCCTTCGTCCTCATCGTGCTCAGCGCCGCACTGCTCGGCTACATCGGCAACCGCGTGCTGCCCAAACAGTTCCCCGCAGGCAAAGGCCATGGCACAGCCAAAGACAGCGCCCCCGCCATCACCTTGCCGCCTGCGCCCAAGGCCAGCTGGTCCCGCACCTTCACCATTACTACCTTTTGCCTCACGCTCTGGTGGCTGCCCGTCTTCGCCATCGCAGCGTGGCTCGGCTGGGGCAGCACGCAGGCACAGCAGGGCCTCTTCTTTAGCAAGGCCGCGCTTGTCACCTTCGGTGGCGCGTATGCCGTGCTGCCCTATGTCGCCCAGCAGGCCGTGGAAAACTACGGCTGGCTTTCGCATCCGCAGATGATGAGCGGACTCGCCCTCGCCGAGACCACCCCCGGCCCTCTCATCATGGTGCTGCAGTTCGTCGGCTTCGTCGGCGGCTGGCAGCATCCCGGCGCTCTGACACCTTTCGCCGGAGCCACGGTCGGTGCGCTCATCACCACCTGGGTCACCTTCATTCCCTGCTTCCTCTTCATCTTCCTTGGCGCACCCCACATCGAAAAACTCGGCGAGCAGCCCCGCCTCAGCGCAGCCCTCACCGCCATCACCGCCGCCGTCGTCGGCGTCATCCTCAATCTCGGCGTGAAGTTCACCACCTCCGCCCTCTGGCCCGCCAGCGGCAGCTTTGACACCTTCATCGCCGTGCTCGCCATCGCCGCCTTCATCGCCATGCAGCGCTTCAAAGTCGGCCTCATCCCCGTCATCGGCGCCTGCGCAACCTTGGGCCTCGTCCAGCATCTCGCCCTCGGCTGAGCCATCTGATAGAACCTGCCCTCCCAGCCAGTTACCAGCCCCCCCTTAGTCCAGTCATCCGTCATTCTGGTTTCGTCATTCGTCATTTTCTCCCCCTCATGTCCCTTCCCCGCTTCGCCCTCCGCCATCCCTGGACCGTCATCGTCATCGTCGTGGCGATCCTCCTCGGTGCGTGGCAGGCCAAGGAAAAGATGGCCCGCGATGTCTTCCCCACGCTTGGCATTCCGACCATCTACGTCGCACAGCCCTACGGCGGCATGGACCCGCTGCAGATGGAAGGCTACCTGACCTACTACTACGAGTACCATTTCCTCTACATCGCCGGCATCGAGCACGTGGAGTCCAAAAACATCCAGGGCGCTTCGATCATGAAGCTCCAGTTCCATCCCGGCACGGACATGTCCGCGGCGCTCTCTGAAACCATCGCCTATGTCAACCGCGCACGCTCCTTCATGCCTCCAGGAACACCGGGTGCCTTCGTCACGCGTTTTGATGCAGGCAGCGTGCCGGTGGGCAATCTCGTCTTCTCCACCGAGAACCCCACCCGCACCGTCGGCCAGATGCAGGACGCCGCGCTCAACATGGTGCGCCCCCTTTTTGCAACTCTGCCCGGTGTTTCCGCCCCGCCTCCCTTCGGCGGCAGTGCGCGCACCATTTTGATCAATGTGAAGCCGGATCGCCTCCGCGCCTACGGTCTCTCGCCCGATGACATCGTCGCTGCAATGACCGCCGCCAACACCATCAGCCCCAGCGGCAATCTCGCGCTGCCCAACAGCTTCCCCATCGTCCCCACCAACGCCATCGTCAAAAACATCCAGGACCTCGCCGCCGTGCCGGTCAAGGTCACCGACCAGGGTGCCGTCTATGTGCGCGACATCGGCGAGGTCAGCGACGGCAGCGACATGATGTACAGCATCGCCATGGTGAACGGCAAACGCACCGTGTACATGCCTGTCACCAAGCGCAGCGATGCCTCCACGCTCAGCGTCGTCGAGCTGGTGAAACAAAACCTGCCCAAGTTCAAAGCTGCCTGCCCCGAGGACATCAACGTCACCTTTGAGTTCGATCAGAGCCCCTGGATCATCCGCGCCATCCGCGATCTCGTCAAAGAAGGCATCCTCGGTGCCGCCCTCACCGGCCTCATGGTGCTCCTCTTCCTGCGGGATCTGCGCAGCGCCTTCATCGTCATCCTCAACATCCCCCTCGCCATTGCCGCCGCCGTACTCGCGTTGTGGATCGGTGGCTACACCATCAATCTCATGACCTTGGGCGGCCTCGCACTGGCCGTCGGCATTCTTGTGGATGAAGCCACCGTCGAAATCGAAAACATCCATCGCCACATGAAGCAAGGGAGCGCGGGCACTCTTGCCCGCATCGTGCTCGACGCCTCCGAAGAAACCATCGGCCCGCGCTCGCTTTCCATGCTCTGCGTTCTCGCTGTATTCGTGCCGAGCTTCTTCATGACGGGTGCCGCCAAGGCGCTATTCCTGCCGCTGTCGCTCGCCGTCGGCTTCAGCATGATCGCCTCGTATCTGCTCTCCAGCACGCTGGTGCCGATCCTGAACATCTGGTGGCATCGCAGTGCTCCTCGTAGCGCAACCGTCCCGGTTGCTCTGGCAGCTGCAAGCCAGAGGCTCGCACTACTGTTCAAACCCAGCATCGCCCTCCGCCACATCCTCGTTCCCGCCTACCTCGGTGGCGTGATCTTCGCCATCAGCATCCAGCTCCCCTTCATCGGCACGGAGATCTTCCCGCAGATCGATGCCGGGCAGCTTCAGCTTCGACTACGTGCTCCTACGGCGACGAGGCTTGAAACCACTGAGCAGATCGCCCTGCGCACGCTTGCGATCATCGGTGAAGAAACCGGCCCCGATAAAGTCTCCATCAGCATGGGCCTCGTCGGCGTGCATGCGCCGAACTATCCCGTCAATCTCATCCATCAGTGGAACAGCGGCCCCGAGGAAGCCATCCTGCAAATCCAGCTCAAAGACGCCAGCGGCGTTGCCATCTCTCCGCTGCGCGAAAAACTCCGCGCCCGACTCGCCACCGAATTCCCGCAGATGCAGTTCTCCTTTGAGCCTGCCGACATCGTTTCTCGCGTCATGGCCCTCGGCTCACCCACGCCAATCGAAGTCGCCGTCAGCGGCAAAGATTTCGCCGCCAGCCGTGCGCATGCGGAACTGCTCAAAACCAAACTCACCGAACTCAAAGACCTTCGCGATGTGCAGTTCAGCCAGACGCTCGACTATCCCAGCGTCGATGTTCAGATCGACCGCGAACGCGCCGGCCTGCTCGGTGTAAAGATGAGCGATGCCACCCGCAGCCTCGTGGCTGCCACCGCCAGCAGCCGCTTCACCGTGCCAAATTTCTGGGCCGATACCAAAACCGGCGTTAGCTACTCTCTCCAAGTCCAGGTGCCGCAGACGCTCATGAAAGGCCTCGAAGACTTGCGCAATCTGCCCGTCACCGCGCAGAACAGACCACCGGTCCCGCTGCGCAACATCGCCAAGATCAGCGAAGGCAGCGTCATCGGCCAGTACGACCGCTACAACATGGCCCGCACCGTTTCCATCACCGCGAATCTTCACGACCAACCCCTCGGCGTCATCGCCAAACAGGTCGAAAAAATCATCGCCGCCAATCCAGCCCCCGCCGGTGTCAGCGTCACCCTGCGCGGCCAGGTGCCACCGCTCAGAGAACTCCAAAGCGGCCTGCAGACCGGACTGCTCATTGCCATCGTGACGATCTTCCTTCTCCTCGTCGCCAATTTCCAAAGCCTGCGCCTCGCCCTCATGGTGCTCACCACCATTCCTGCCGCGCTGCTCGGTGTCCTGCTCGCTCTCATGCTCACCGGCACCACCTTGAATCTGCAAAGCTTCATGGGCGCCATCATGTCCGTCGGTGTCGCTGTGGCCAATGCCATCCTCCTCGTCACCTTCGCCCATCGCGCCCAGCTTACCGGCCTGAGCAAACGCGACGCCGCACTGGAAAGCGCCACCACACGTCTGCGCCCCATCCTCATGACCACCCTCGCCATGATCGCCGGCATGGTCCCCATGGCCCTCGCGCGTTCACAAACGAGCCCCCTCGCCATCGCCACCATCGGCGGCCTCGCCCTCGCCACCGTAGCCACTCTGCTCGTCCTGCCCGCCGTCTATGCACTGCTCGCCAGCAAGACAGCGAAGACCGCCTCCCTGGAGCCACTTGAGAGCTAATCGATGATGCCTCACAACAACGCCACAAGCCTCAGGCCAGTTTAAAATTTTCAGTTCCCAGTTTTCAGTTTTCAATCCTCCGCCACTCCCATGCGCCTGCTGCTCTTCCTCCTCCTCGCATCCCTCTCTTCCGCGCTGGACCTCCCCGCCACCAAGCCCACCACCGGCTCCATCCATCGATGGGTCGCATTGCCTGCCACGCTCGCGCCATTTCAGCAGGCGGTGCTCTATGCCAAGGTCACCGGCTACATCGCCACCATCAGCGTGGATAAAGGCGATACCGTAAAAGCTGGCCAAGTCATCGCCAAACTCGAAGTGCCAGAACTCCAGGCCGACCTCGCCAAAAGCAAAGCCGAAGTAGCAGCGGCCAGCCTTGAATCCAAGCGCATGCACGAAGCCCGCGCCAAATCCCCCGACCTCGTCCTGCCGCAGTCAGTAGAAGATGCGGAAGCCCGCCTCGCCATCTCCAAGGCAGGCATGGACCGCGTCACCACCATGCTCGCCTTTGCAGAAATCAAAGCCCCCTTTGATGGCATCATCACCGCACGTCACGTCGATGTCGGAGCTTTGGTAAACGCCCACACCAGCAAAGTCGTCGAGATCGTCGATGCCAGCACCCTGCGCCTCCAGATCCCCGTCACCGAAATGGAAACCGCCCTCGTCGCCGTCGGCAAACCCGTGAAAGCCCAGATCGATGCCAGCGGCCCCGCACCCGTCGAAGCCAGCATCTCCCGCATCGCCTACGCGCTCGATCCCGCCACCCGCACCATGCTCGCCGAAGCCGACCTCAAAAACGCCGACCTCAAACTCCGCCCCGGCATGTACGCGATGGCCAAGATCGCCGTCGAAAAACACGACAAAGCCACCCTCATCCCCGTCGCCGGACTCGTCATGGAAAAGACCAACGCATTTGTCTTCAAGCATTTGGATGGCAAGGCCATGAAGACCGCCGTGAAGCCCGGCTTCAATGATGGCACGAATGTCGAAATCCCCGAACTCAAAGCCGACGACCTCATCCTCCTGCCCGGCCCCACACTGCTCACCGACAAGCAGCCAGTAAACATCAAGAATCCCTGAACCATGCAAAGCACGAGCGTCCTGTCAGAGAACCAACACCTTTCGTATCTGAAGAAACGAAACAGGGCATCGCTATTGTTGCTCGCCACTGCCTTAGCCTGGTTCATCAGCTACCAGGCTTATACTTCAAATCATCCTGGCATCATGATTGGCCTTGGTTCCAATAGCCCCATTCCCACCTTTTGGGAATGCGTCGTTCAAGAGCCTGTTACGTACGCATTTGCAGCCCTAGGAGCTGTCCTCGCACTGTGGGCAGGCTTCGTTCTCTTTCGCAATGCTATAACTCATTTTCTCACGGGATCCATCGCTGCAATTCTTCTCACTGCGACGCTGGCCAACGCCGCCGATCCCGCCTTCGTCGATCTCCGCACCGTCATGCGCCTCGCCGGTGCCAACAACGACGAGATCCAACTCGCGCGCGCCAAACACGATGAGGCGATTGCAGAATCCAAGCAGGCATGGCAGCGCTTCTGGCCCACCTTGAGCTTAGGCGCAGGTTATCGCGGCCATGAGGGCCGCTTGCAGGACATTGCAGGCAGTGTCTTCAATGCGAACAAGCAGCAGTACAACGTGGGTTCCAGCGTCTTAATCGACTGGTCTCCTGGAGACATTTATTATTCGGCACTCGCAGCCAAGCAGCGCGCACTGGCCGCCGAACACCTCGCTGAAAAATCACGCATCGACATCGTGACGCAGTCCGTGGACCGCTACTACGATCTCCTCGCCGCCGAGGCCATGCTCACCATCATCGAAGACGACCTCCAGCTCACCGAAGACTATGGCAAACAGCTCGAAGGTGCCGTCACCGCTGGCACCGCCTTCCGCGCCGACCTCCTGCGCGTCAAATCGCAGATCAGCCGCGCCAAGCTTTCCATTCGCCAGGGCCAGGAAAAGCGCGATCTCGCCGTTGCGCGACTCGCTGAAATTCTCCGCCTCACTCCCGATGCCACGCTGCGTCCCGCGAAGTCAGATCTCGTTCCCGTCAGAATGATGTCCGGCAAAGGCGTCGCCACCATGATCTCGCTCGCACAGCAAAATCGTCCCGAGATTCATGCCGCGCAGGCCATTCACCATTCGATGGATGCCGAAAAAGATCGCGCCCGTGTCGCCCCATTGATTCCCAGTGTGCAGGCCGGTTACACCGCCGGCGGACTCGGCGGTGGCCCCAACGTCGGCAACCAATGGGGCAACTTCGGCAGCCAGCAGGACTACTACCTCGGCGTGGGTTGGAAGATCGGCCCCGGTGGCCTGTTTGATCGTCAGCGTCAAAAAGTAGCAGACGCCCGTGAAGAAAGCGCCTCTCTGCAAACCAGCCAGGTCAAGGCCGCCGTCGGACGCGAAGTCGTCGAAGCCGCCACCCGCGCACAGTCAGCCAATGACCAAATCAAGATCAACGACGAAGCCGTCGCTGCCGCCGAAGAAATGACCAAGCTCGCCAAGGAACGCCAGGCCAGCCAAGTCGGCGTCGTCCTCGAATACCTCCTCGCCCGCGAAGAACTCACCCGCGCACGCCAAAGCCGCGTCATGGCCGTCACCGACTTCAACAAAGCCCAGCACGCCCTCAAGCGCGCCGTGGGGAAATAGGTGCCCATATCTGCATGGCACGAGACTAGCCGTCGCCAATTCATCTCACATTGACAAACAGCCTGCGTACCACAGACTATATAAGAAATGTTACCCCACCTCAAAACATGGAGTCTTCAGGAGAAAGAAGCCTCACGCAGAGCCTTCGACGAAGGTTCGCGTCAACGGGGGATTGCGATGCAGAATCAGCGGCGCATTTCATCCGAGGAGATGTTGGCCATTTTTTGCCAGACGAAGGTTGCCGCCAATGTTGGGCTGGCGAACGCCAACGCTTGCTCGAATGGGCGTCAATAAACAATAAGCTGGAGCCTCCGCAGGTTCTTAACCCGCTCGAAGCTCCGACACGCGGCACAGAGCAGTTGGTGTACCCAAGTCTTTCGGGTGATCGACTGCACAAGTACTTTTACGTGGACGTAAGATTGCAGGAATCTCGCCGCATGGAGCAAGGCATGTTCGGTTGGATTTACCAGGCTGAGATCAGGACGCGACCCGCATCTCCCGCTGAAGCCATGGCGCGCATTGCTTGGTTCAATCGACTTTACCCAGAAGCAAAAATTGACATCGAGGGAATTGACCCGAACGGGCGTATCCACACCTCACAACCATTCGTGGATGGACGCTTACCAGTCTCATTCAACGATCTCGTCGGGGCCATGAAAAATGATGGTTGGGAACCCTATTTTGTAGAGTCTGCTGACGCCAGTACATCCACGTTTTATCTCCCAGAAGTGAACGCCTATCTTACCGATGTCCATGAGGGCAATGGGAAGATCATCACGGACCTTTCAGGCAAGAAACGCTTCCAGCCATTTGACGTGGTTCCGGTCGTTCTCCCGTCGGAATAAAATGCATGAGACTAGCGTCCCTGCGATGCTGCTCCACGCCCCACCCAAAGCCTAGGGCGGCTTGTCCTCAAGCCTCCGCGCGTCTCCACGCAGCCTTTCCAAAATTCTGCTCCGCAATTCACCATTCCCGCCTTACGCACCGTTCCAGTTGCACCTCTGCCTGGCTGCTTCAAACTCGTCCGCATGACTCCCCCCTCCATTCCTCACACTGCTCTTTTTATTTACAGCGAGTGTTTCGCTGAAAGGGAGGACGGTCGCCGCTTCCATGTGTTTGCCATACTGCAAGACAGTGATCAGCGGGTGATTTTTTACACCCATGACATGCCGGAGTCGCCGATCACCGTCTGGCATCAGCTTGAACTGCAAGAGTCTCTCGCCACACAGATTGAAGACACTTTCAACGCACTTAAAATCCCGCTGAATCCCGGCGTGCGCGCCTGTGACAATCTGCATTACCATCGTGGCCTCGAACTGCAGGTGCAGGGTGCCTCCCTTTGTCTGGGCTGGGATGCAGCCGAGAGTGAACTGGCCGATGCACTGGCTCCTCTGACCAGAATTCTCCAGCCGCTGGTGGATGAAATGAAGGCCGGACTCGAAGTAAACGGCCCGAAGCCCTTCTTCGATGATGCCCCGTAATTCGTGGCACTTTCACTGCTACTCAGACTCAGATCTCTGCGGTCTTCTAATCTCTCACGGTGCAAATAATTCAGTGCATCCCTAGTTTTTGCGCATGCCGTTCCAGTTGCAGCCCGCATGGACTCCTTCAAAATCACACGCATGCACCCGACCCCCGATCACATCCTGCAAACCGGTCTCGCCTTCTGGAGTTCCAAGACACTGCTCAGCGCCGTCGAGATGGAGATCTTCACCGAACTCGCCAAGCATCCTGGCGATCTCACCACCCTCCAAGGGCGGCTGGGCCTGCATCCACGCGGCGCACGGGACTTTCTGGATGCGCTAGTGGCACTGGGTTTTCTCCAGCGCGGTGACGATGGCATCTACTGCAACACACCCGAGACTGGGCTGTTTCTGGACAAAGCAAAACCCTCCTACATCGGCGGCATTCTGGAGATGGCGAACCATCGCCTCTATCCCTTCTGGGGCAGCCTGACGACAGCGGTCCGCACCGGTGAATCTCAAAACGAATCCAAAGGCGGACACGATCCCTTCACAGCACTCTATGCAGACCCGGCGAAATTGCGCGAGTTCCTGCGCGCCATGTCAGGCGTGAGCCGCGGTGCCAACATGGCCATCGCGCAGAAGTTTCCGTGGGCGGAATATCGGAGCTGTGCGGACATCGGCACCGCGCAGGGAGATTTGGTGACACAGATCACTCTGGCCCAGCCGCACCTCCAAGGCATCGGCTTCGACCTCCCCGAAGTCGGCCCCATCTTCGAAGATTACATCGCTGAGAACGGTCTGGAGGCACGCGTGCGCTTTGTAGGCGGCAGCTTCTTCACCGATGACCTGCCACAGGCCGATGTCCTGCTCTTCGGCCACATCCTGCATGACTGGGATCTGGCAACCAAGCGCATGCTGCTGCAAAAGGCTTACGCCGCACTGCCAACCGGTGGTGCAGTCGTGGTCTATGATTCGATTATCGACGACGCTCGCAAAGAAAACGCATTCGGCCTCCTCATGAGCCTGAACATGCTCATCGAAACCCCCGGCGGTTTTGATTACACCGGTGCAGACTGCATCGGCTGGATGCAGGAAGCTGGCTTCACCCGTTGCCGCGTGGAGCACTTGGTGGGCCCTGACTCCATGGTGGTCGGCATCAAGTAGGTATCAGCGCTCAAGCAGCCCATTCTGACTCGGAATGACGGCTCGGGGCTGGAGAAAGCCCGCTGGGTTGTCCGGCCAGTAGGCACCGTCCTCGATCCATTCGTACAAGATGTCCACCTCAGACCCGGCGAGAATGGAACCGCCATGGTACATCCCTGGATGGTTGCCACCCTCTGCCACTGCCGTAAGCAACCTGCTGGCGCTGGGATCTCCAGGAACGACGAACGCACGTCCATGCCTCCGCGGAGCGTAGAGCCCGCTGCGCTGGACCAGTGTCAGTCCTGCGGGAGGATGGCTGCCGCGATGACAGGCCAGGCAGTGGGTTTCGAGGACCGGTTTGACGTACTGCATGAAGTACCCATGACCCGCCACAGCTTCAAAAGGATGCTCAGGACCCGTCTTGTGAGTGCAAGCAACGAGGCATACCAGCCCCAGGCAAAGACAGAGAGCAATAACAGCGCGTTTCATCGCGCAATGCTAGCCTTTCACAGGGCATCTGTGACGCCGAATGTGCCTCAGCAGGGCTGATCCTGCACACTCCGTTTAATAGACCGGCCCTTTGACCGCCCAGCGCTTGAGCACAAAGCCGGGAGCGCTGGCACGCCACTTGGCCACATGTGGTGTGGTGTAGTGCAGATCAAAAGCGGCCTGGTCCACGTAGCTCTCGCTGAGGGCGAAAAGATTGGACTGCTCATTGTCGCGACTGACTTCAAAGCGGATGCACCCCGGCTCCAACCGCGAAGCAGCGGCGTTTTCGAGGATGACAGCGAGGAATTCATCGATCTTCAGCGGATCGATCTCGAGGATGACAATAACGTTGACCATAGGCGCAAGAGAGAGGCGATTTTTGCTGAACATGCAACCTGCGTTCTACGTATGATAGCCGTAACATCTCCCCAGCCATGAAACTTCGACTCGTCCTCCCCACGCTGTTCGCACTCAGTCTGCACGCGCAAGACACCAAGTCGGCAGCAACGCCTGCACCCGCCACGACGCCCCCGGTTCCGGCTGCCGCACCCAAGGCTGAAGCGAAGCCCGCCCCCGCGCCACCAGCCAAGGCGGAAACAAAACCTGCGCCTGCCACTCCTCCGGCCAAACCTGATGCCAAACCCACCCCCGCACCCGCGAAGCCCGCAACGCCGACACCTGCCCCAGCCAAGCCCACCGCGACTCCTCCTGCCAAGCCCGTCACGCCGCCTCCTGCCACCCCTGCCCCCGCTGCGGCCAAACCTGCACCGCCGAAGCCAGTGGCCATTTTCCCTGACAAGGCACTGGAAGCCGCAGTGAGAAAGCAGGTGTTCGCGAAGCGCGACAACCAGGAAGTCATCACCGCAGAAGATGTAGCGACCGTCTCGATCATCGAAGGCAAGAAAGCCGGCATCAAGGACCTGACCGGCCTCGAAAAATGCAAAGCCTTGGCATCCCTGACTCTGCCTGAGAATCAAATCACCAACCTCGCGCCGATCAAAGGTCTGGAGCGCCTGCAGTTCCTCGACGTCTCCAACAACCAGATCAGCGACATCAAACCTCTGGCTGACTGCAAAGGGCTGCAATACATCGAACTCACGGGCAACAAGGTGACGGACGTCTCCGCGCTCGGCGGCATCCAGGCGCTCACCTCTCTCTACCTGGCGAACAACCAGATCAAGGACGCAGCGCCGCTGTTCAAACTGCCGAAGGTGTGGACTCTGTATCTCGAAGGCAATCAGGTGACCGACATCGCCGGCATCGGTGGCATGAAGTGGCTTTCCATGCTTTCGCTCAAGGGCAATGCAGTGAAGGACATTTCGCCTCTGGAGCCGCTGACGGAGCTGCAGTTTCTCTTTCTCGAAAACAACCAGATCACCGACCTCAGCCCCCTGCACCGGATATGGAAAAAGGACAACGAGGGCCCACGCGAATGGGCACCTTACTGCCAGATCTTCATCGACGGCAATACCATCGACGATGCTTCCAAGAAGCTCGTGGACGAGATGAAGAAGGCCGGGGCACGCATCACGCCGTGACGTGCTCCAGCCACGCAAAGTGCTTGCTGTCTTGCCCACGTGCGGCTTAGCATGCCGCATGAGAGCCTCTCTCCATCTTCTTGCCCTCGGCCTGCTGCTCAGCAGCGCGCCAGCCGCAGATCCACCCCGCCAATGGACTTCCAGTGACGGCAAATCGAAGTTCATGGGAAACCTCGTCGAATTCTCCGACAAGGATGTCAAAATCCGCCGTAGCACCGACTTCAACCAGTACCGTCTTCCGCTGGACAAGCTCTCCAAGGAAGATCAGGCCTACATCCGCAGCCTGCTGCGCGAAAAGCGCCGGGATGCAGGCCTGAAGGAAGGAGCCTACGCTGAAAAGATCACCGGGCAGTTTGTTAAAGGCGTATCCAAGCAGGGCTTGAACTACCAAATCTGGGGCAGCCCCACACTGGATGGCACCAAGCGTTATCCCCTTGTCATCTGGCTGCATGGCTCAGGCCAGAGCGGTACCGACAACCAATCCCAGCTTGGTGGCGCTCCCAAAATCTGGACCAGCGAAGAGAACCTGTCCAAACAGCCCTGCTTTCTGCTGGCCCCACAATGCCCGTCCGCAGACATCGGCTGGAAGAACCAGGTGGCGGACAACCTCCTCGCGCTCATCGCCGATCTCACCGAGCATCTCCCCATCGACTCAGACCGCCTCTACCTCACCGGCTCCTCCATGGGTGGCTTTGGCACCTTCAGCATCGCCGCCAAGTATCCCCAGGTGTTTGCGGCCTGCGTCCCTCTCTGCGGTGGCGGCGATGTCAAAAACGCGGAGATTTTGAAGCCCATTCCGTTCTGGGTCTTCCATGGCGACCAAGACGACATGGTCCCCGTCGAGCGCTCACGCGCCATTGTGGAAGCCGTCAAACAGGTCGGTGGCGAACGGATGAAATACACCGAACTCGCCGGCGCAGGCCATGGCATCACAGGCATCGTTTATCCGCGCACCGATCTGCACGAATGGCTGTTCCAGCAGAAAAAGTCCTCTACGCCAACGAACTGAAAATTGCGAAATCCGACACACCCAATGCTTCACCACCACCATTCCGCCACCTGCCAGCATCATGATGCGGATTCAGCACGCGAACTGGCGGCCGCGATGATGGAACGTGCGCGTGAAGCCGGGCTGCGGCGCACCAAGGCGCTGGAAAACGTCCTGTCCATCCTCGTCCACTCTCATCAGCCTCTCTCCCTCGCGGACATCGCAGAATCACCCGATCTCACCAGCGACGCAGACAAGGCCACGGTTTACCGTGTCCTGGTCAAGCTGGAGGAACTGGGCCTGATCCGTCGCCTAGGTCTGCATGACCGCAGTGCGTATTACACCCTACTGCAGCCTGGGCATCATGACGATTACCTCATCTGCACGCAGTGCGGCCGCATTCAACGGCTCGACATTGCCTGTCCGGTAGAAGCCCTAGAGAAGCAGATCGAGAAACAATCAGGCTTCCAGAAGCTCTACCATGAGTTAGAGTTCTACGGCCTATGCCCGCAGTGCGCGGCAAAAAGCTGAGACCTCTCAACGCGGCTGCTTTATGCGGGGACCGGATCATAAAAAATCCCGCACCGGCATTGCCAGTGCGGGATTGAAAGGAATCAAAAATTCATCACGGCGGAGAGGTGACGGTCACCGTTGTCGTCCCGGCAGGAGGCGTGCCAGGAGTAACCGTGGAAGGGGCAGGCGTGTTACCAGCACCTAAATTTCCATCGCTAGTCGTTCCTGCTGCATTGGATGTGACGGTGGCCTGTCCCGCTGGCGCGCCGTCAGCTGCGGCTCCTTTCGTTTCCACGGTGGTAGTGGTGGTTCCATCGGACGTTTTAGTTTCCGTAATAGTCGTCGAAGTACCATCCTGATTTGTTGTGGTGGACTTCGTCGTGGTGGTTCCTGCGGCGTCCGTTGATGTGGTCACATTGGTGGATCCCTGCTGGACCGTGGTGGTCGTGGTCTTACCGTCTGCTGAAACGAAAACAGTAGTAACGACAGATGTGTCGCTCTGAATCCCACCGCTCTGTGCAAGCACTTGCATCGGATTGTCGCCTTTGACCTCACTGCTTGCTGCACCAGCACCAGGAGCATTCCCAACTTCTACAGTCACCGTGGTTTTGGAGCCATCGGCATTCGTGATGGTGACCGTGTTGGACGTGTAAACAGTGCCATTTCCCTCGGCTCCTGCCGTGGCTTGGAAGTCAGGCGGGTTGAACTCAGGCTCCCAGCGCAGCGCCAAATAGCGAGTTTTGACGGCCTTAGCAGGCTTGGCTTTCAGAGTTCCCATTCCCTGAGTGTCTTCAGCCACAGCCACCGGAGATTTGCTACCGAAATCGTTCGGATCAAAGGCCATGCGGCCACGCCAGTCTTCTTTTTCAGGAAGATTGTCGAAAGCGAAAACCTCAAAGCGCACTGGGCGCGGTGAATGCACCGAGGTGAACTCGTTCAGAATGCGCAACTGACCGAAGTCATAAATGATGGTGCGGTACTTTTCATCAGATTCAGGGAAGGCAAACTTGTTGTAGGTGATGGCGGTGTCGAGACCATTGGCAGGTTTCGGCGCGGCATACACTACGCGTGCGCCACCTAAGCCATTGAGCATATCCATAGGCTTGCCTCCCTTGCCGTCAGCGGTCTGTTTGACGGCATACCCCTTGTCGGTTGCAGCACCAAAAAACTGAAGGGATCGAAGGATTCCGCCCTTCGAGAGGGCCAGCTCGAGTTTGACAAACTTGGCCTGCATCCCGGCAAATTTAAACTCCACCGTGCGATCGGCTGCGGAAAAGACTTTCTCTTCAAGAACCGCCCAGCCATTTTTGTCAGCACTTGCCGAGAGCGTTGCGCGCCCTTCGATGCCGTCATTCACAAACGAGGAGGATGAAATCAGCACCGGCTTGCCGAGGCTGATGAGAACAAAACCTTTACCGGCAGACACCGTGGAGGTCGAACTGATGTCACTGGAAAGGAGTGAGTCAACCTGGCCAATTCCAGATGAGCTGTCGATTGTTGCAGTGCTCGCAGGTCCGCTGATGACGCTAACTGGCTTTTCCTTGATTATGGGAATTCGCGACCACTTGGCATGGATGGAACCGGCAGTCAGCAGACTGCCGAGAATGACGATGGTAGGGGCGAGCTTCATGATCAGTGGATGGAAAATTGAGCGTTGATTTCGGAGTTTGAAAGCCGGAAATGATCAGCGTTCGTTTAAAAATTGTTTAATCAACTGATAGTTACACCACAAAGGCCATGAGGTGTAAACATTTTTTCTGTGTCATGAGTGATGAAATAAGACTTGATTAATTGTATATTCCATATATTCTATAAAAATGAAATGTCCGCGGTGCCAAGCTAGCGTCCTCTCAGAGCAGCCCACCTGTTCTGCCTGTGGATTTTCAGCGACACTGCTTCATAACTTCCTTGGAAATCAATGGGTTAGGTTGGAACGAATCACAGATGCGGCCCACTGCCTGCGACTCGAAGACACCCGACGACTGGAGATCATTCTGGACGATTTTGAACGCAGTTTCCCACAAGCGTTTTTTGCCACATACCTAGGCACTCTGCCCAAAAATTTGAATGTCGCTGAGCTGGGCTTCTGGCTGCTCAATCAGGGAGCTTTCAACACCCACTCCGTCAGCCGTCGCAATGATTTTGGCATGGTGCTGGTCGTCGATCCCACCGAACAAACGGCCTGCATCACTCTGGGATATGCCATCGAAAGTTTTTTCAGCCCAAAAATCCTCACCCGCACGATGCAGACAGTAGGCAGCCACCTGCGCAAAGGTGCTTTTGGCATGGCCATTGAAGCCTCCTGCCTTCGCGCTGGTGAAGTGTTGAGAAAACACGCCCGTCACATGCAATGGGAGCCCGATGCTACGGTTATGGCAGACTCCGTTTCGGATATTGGACTGCAGCCTTTGCGGGGTGGGCATCGCTCATCATCACGGCCGCTGGCAGAGTTCCCCGCCCCCCGGACATGATCAAACCATCCTCAGACTCCATGGTGCCGGCACTTCATCGCGCCAAATTTCTCCCCTTGGTGCTGCTGTGCTGGGCAGGAGGTGCCTTCGCCGATATTGTTCAGCCCGTTGACAAAGCCGAGGAACACTCACTGCCGCTGCCGCGCTGGAGTGAGCAGGAGCTCAAGATATTTCGCGAAAGTCTTCCAGGAGGCAACAGTCCGGGAGTGCTACCGCCCAAAAGTGGTGAGGCAATCTCCGACATCAACGAACTCATTCATACCCCCTTGCCCAGCGGACCTCGGCTAGACCAGTTTTTCAACAATCACGACAGCGGGCTCTCTCCCCGCCTGCAGGCCGAGGACATACGGCTCTTTCTTCCGGAAGCCATCCTCGGACTTCCTACACAAGGCCAGCCCAGTCCGGTGCAAATGCCTACGCCGCTCTCCGCCCTCAATGATGTTACCCCGGAATTTCTCGCCGCCTGCACTCAGAGTCTGCCCAAAGAGTATCTCATTGATCCCGACCAACTTGTGCCTGAAATCCAGAATCATGACATGCTGCGTCTGCTTGCATTCCATGCCCAAGATGCACGCATCAAGTTGTACCTTCTCATCATTGGACATGACCAAAAGCTTCCTGAAGGTGCTGAACTGGAGAAAATTGCCTCTGGCAGCCTGCTGAAATCAGATGCCTGCCTAGTCGTCTATCCTCTTGGAGAGCCCTGGCGGACCCGTTTGTTTGTCAGCAGATCTATCCACAACCAGGTCTCCAGTGAATTTCTCAGTGAAACGATCCAGGCATGCCTGAAAGAAGCCCTCCAAACCAGCAATGAACACGATCAGCTGCGTCGCTACACCATCCACCTGTCGACACGGCTGTTTTGGTTGCAAAAAGCGCTGGTGACTGATCTTGCTGACAAAACGGACAAAGGCCAGGCTCTGGCTGAATTCAGCTCCCAGTCAAAAGCACCCGAGGTTCTTGGCACCACCAATCACACCACGATTCTGATTTGGATTTCAGGCAGTCTGCTGTTGCTAGGGCTCGTCGGCTTCACCTGTCGACAGTTTTTTCTCCACCTCCAGATCCGAAGGCGACGCCGCGTCTGGATGCTGTCAGAACCTGAAACAGTCCCTAGGCTGGGCGGTGCCTTCACTGGTGGCGGAGGCAGAATGATCCGTTATGCCTGATTTCCAACATCTCCCGGGCACCAAGAACTCAGACAGTTTTCCAACTTCAATTTGTCAAAACCATTCCTTGAATGATAATTAATAAAATTGACCATAATAATGTGATGTAATGAACCCGGACACGATCCAGTTCCAGTGCGGCTTCTGCCGCACGATCCTGACGGTACCTGTGCAAATGGCAGGCGTCACGGGTCCGTGCCCGAGTTGTGGACAGACGGTCACCTCGCCCACCCCTGCACCTGTCGAAGTGCAGATTCCGCAATGGTCTCCAGCACCGATGGCAGCGCCGCCCCCGGCTCCGGTGCCTGCACCAGCATGGCCTCCTGCACCGCAATCCCCCATGATGGGAGAGATGCCTGGGGCTGGCATGCCCTCCTCGAATCTCAACGCAGGACTGAATCTGAACGTGGGCCTGCCACCGAAGCGCGCTCCTGGCCAGCCGCCCCTCAGCACCACACTCAATGCTCCTGCTGGCCAGCCACCTTGGGCTTCGTCTCCGGCATCACCAGCAGCCACGCCTTCCATGGCTTCTCTCGATATGCCTGCCGGGCTTTCGGGAACTGGACTGCCCAATCAATCGCGCTTGATTCCCGGTGCTCCTGCTCTGCCGAACATGGCACCCACGGGCGGTGCAGGGGGCATGCCAGGAATGCTCCAGAACTTGCAAGGTTCGTCACTCCTCGGCAGAGATGTGTCCCCCGCCCCCTCCTCTTCGGTCACTCAATCGCTCCACACCACAGGTGCCCCTTCGCTCAATTTCGGCGGTCCCCTCGGACAAGACCCAGCCTCTGGTGCACAAATGGCACCGATTCCACCAGGACGGAGCATTGCCAGCCTGAGGGCACCGCGTGGGACCAATTTCATCAGGCTAGCATTCGCTGCCATTTTCCTCCTCGGGTTTCTAGGTCTCGTCGGCTTTCTGTTGAAAGACCACCTCTTGGAGCTGATCCCCAGCCTTGCCGGGCATGATGTGGCTGAGGAAACTTCCAAGGAAGAACCCGGCAATCCGATTCAACTTCTCTCCAATCCTGATCCTGGCACACCTTCCAAGCTATCCAGTCATGCGATACCGGAAAAGCCCGCCCCCCTTGCTCCACCTTCCCCTGAGCCCCCTGCCAAGTCGGCACCCAAAACTGCCGGCTTTGATCCCCTAGAAGCCACGCCATCGAAGGCAACTTCAGTTGCAGCTGAGGAACAGGTCGCCACAGCGCTTCCTTCCAGCCCCCCCTCGGCGGCAAATTCTGCGCCTATGGGTGCAGCGCCAGTCCGGCCTGCCGCAGACACACTTCTCGAAGTGCCCGCCAAACCCGCCATGAACGCGGAGTCCTCGAGTGCCCCGGCAGCCTCCCCATCCAGTCTGACACAATCTCACACCATCGAAGAGGAAGACGTCCCAGCAGCGGCCCAGCCTGCCGTCGAAGCTCTCAAAAAATTCCTCAGCTCCAAATCTCTCGAAGAGCGTCTCAAATACACTCTGGGTGCGGACATGATGAAGCCGCATATGGAGCGCTATTACGCGCATGCGCCGGACGGCCCCATCTTGGTGGACCGCATTCAGTTTGTCCGCATGGACCCCAACCCCGAGCTCGGTTCCGGCAAACACTGCATTTTGAGTTTGGAAAACAAAACCTGGGAGTTTTCAGTGCCGGTGATGCTCGAGGAGAAAGAAGACGGCTTCAAGGTGGACTGGGTCGCCTTTGTGGAATTCAAAGACCGCATGCTGGAAAAATTCTTTCAGACCTACATGACCGGCAAGGCATGTTTTCATGTCGGCATTATCCGCCATCATTACTTTGGAGACGGCGTACCCAACTTGGATCACAAAGATGTGTTCCGTGTCGGTCCTGCACCACCCAATTCCTTCCAGGAATCCGTATTCCTCGACAAGGATTCTGCTTTAGCCCAGGAACTGCGCGTCCGCCTACCTTGGGAAACTCATGTGTGGGCTGTGGTGGAGCTCGAATGGAAAAAACTCGGCTCACAGCAGTGGGTGGAACTCAGTGCGGTCCCGCAGATGCACTGGTACTCCCTGCCGATGGCCCCCAAGGACACTTCGCCGCCGCAGAAAACCGCTGCGGCAGAGGAACTGCCTCCTGGCATTTCTAAAAATGGCAGCCGCAGTAAAACCGGCGCTCCCCCCACAAACAACATGCCTCCGCCAGGCATCCGCAAATCCTCGCCGAACCTGCCAGACACCATCAAGCGCCCCATCATTCCTGGTGGACGCTGATGTGAAAAACGCCAGAGCCGAACTCAGCTGACTTCCAGCTTGCCGGTGCTGTCTCCTACCTTTTCCGCAGGCACGCCAAGGCGGTCCAGCAGGGAGAGATAGAGGTTCGTCATCGGTGTTTCAGCCGACAGCACCATGCGCCTACCCGGTGTCAGAGTGCCGCCAGCACGCCCTGCCAGCAGGATTGGCAGATTGTCGTGATTATGGCGATTGCCATCGCCGATGCCGCCGCCGAACACAATCATTGAGTTGTCCAGCAGAGTGCTGTCTCCTTCCTTCACCGACTTCATCTTGTCGAGGAAGTAGCCGAACTGACGCAGGTAGAACTGGTCGATCTTCGCAATCTTGGCCAGTTTCTGCGGATCGCTCTGATGATGTGACAAAGAATGATGCGCGTCCGGCACGCCGAGTTCAGGGAAGCTGCGATTGCTGCCGTCATGCGCCAGCATGAAGGTCGAAAGGCGCGTCGTGTCGGTCTGAAACGCCAGCACCATCAGGTCAAACATGGTGCGGATGTGCTCCTCGTAGGAATCCGGGATGCCTTCCGGGATTTTTATATCCGGCATCTGCGCGGAAAATTTCTCCGCACGCTCGATGCGGAGCTCAATATCCCGCACGGCAGAAAAATATTCGTCGAGCTTGCGGCGGTCTCCCGCATTCACCTTGCCCTGCAGGCTTTTTGCTTCGTCCAGCACCGTGTCGAGAATGCTTTTCTGCATCCGCTTGGCACGTGCTGCCTCTGGCCCTTTGCCCGCTGTGGCACCTAGGCCAAACATGCGCTCAAACACCAGGCGTGGGTCCATTTCAGGAGCCATCGGCATGGTCTCGTTTTTCCATGCCAGATTAAACTGGTAGGCACAGGAGTAGCCGGAATCACACTTGCCCGAACTGCGCTGCCCGTCCGTGCTCAGTTCCAGTGAAGGAAGCCGTGTGAGATGGCCGATCTTTTGCGCCGCGATCTGATCCACCGAGATGCCGAGATGAATGTCTGCACCCGCCGTTTTCTTCGGCATGCAGCCGGTGAGAAAGGTGGCTGTCGCGCGCGCATGGTCGCCGCCGCCATTGCCATGGCTGCGAGCGAAATCTTGCATCAGCCCCGAAACCACCATGAAATCATTGCGATGCTGTTCGATCTGCTTCAGCGAAGGCGAAAGCTGATAGCCCGCCCCTTCTCCCGTGGGCATCCATTGTTCCACATTCACCCCATTGGGAATGTACATCCATGCGGCACGAATGGGCTTGGTCGGCGGCTTGGTTGCAGCAAAGGCACGCGCTCCGAATGATTCCAGCAAGGGCAATGAAATCACCGAACCCAGCCCCCGCAAAACCTGGCGGCGGCTGAGCGAATGGGCGGCGAGGGAGGTTTCGCGAAACTCGTTCATGTATGTAGATTGTGATTACGCCAGAAGGGGCAAGAAACTTTCGTGCCTGAATGTAGCATTCCATACGTAACTGCCACGAAAGTAGTTGAAATTCCGGGACGACACGGCCCGATTAATCTCTCCCCCCTCAATACACCCCCAAAAAACATGAAGCACACCCGCCTCCTAGTGATTTCCATTGCAGCCTTCGCACTCTCCGGCCTTGCCCAGGATGCCAGTGTCGCGACCATCGAACTCAAGCCAGACGCCAAAAATCCGCTGGGATATGACAAAACCGAGCTCAGCGTCACCGCAGGACAGAAGGTGAAGCTCACGCTCAACAACACCGGCAGCATCGCCCCGCAGCCGCACAATTTCCTGCTGCTCAAACCTGGTAAGCTTGATGCCGTCGGCGCCCTGGCAAACGCCATGCTGGCTGACCCCCAAGGCATGACTAAGAGCTACATTCCCGAAGCGGCCAAGCCTGACATCATTGCCAACACCAAGCTCGTGCCGATCAATCAGAGCGAAACCATCGAATTCACCGCTCCAGCAGAAGCCGGCGACTATCCCTACATGTGCACTTTTCCAGGCCACTGGATTCTGATGCGCGGAGTGATGCACGTCGCCAAGTAATTTAGCCTCAACACTACACACATCCATGAAATACCTCCTCATCCCCACGTTCATCGCCCTGCTCTCTCTCACTTCCGTCGCTCGTGGCGATGAGGGCAAGCTCGAAGTCAACGGGCTCACTTTCAAGTTCGCCACGCCTTGGGCTGAAATCCAAAGCACCGGCATGTTCCGGGCCGGAACGCTGGCCGCCAAAGTGGAAGGTGCCGAGAAGCCTGTGGAAGCCGTGTTTTACAGCTTCCCCGGCCCTGGGGGTGGTGGTGACACTGAAGCCAACGTCAAACGCTGGCTGGGCCAGTTCCAGGGCACTCCTGAATCCAAACGTGAGGAGCTTGATGCCGGAGGCAAAAAGATCACCCTGGTGACAGCCACCGGCACCTACAACGACGGCCCACCCATGGGAGCCAAAACACCGCGTGAGAATTACAGCCTCATCGCAGCCATTGTTCCAGCCGGAGAGTCGAACATCTTTGTGAAACTCACGGGACCCAAGGATGCCATCGCCAAGCTGGCGGAAGATTTCAAAAAAATCGTTCTCAGCCCGTTTGCCAAGTAAGCGGAGCTTGAAATAACAGGTGCATTTTTCGAAGCGGGTGGCCCTCCACCCGCTTTTTTTTGCCCATCAGCCAGAGTCGATGGTGGAGTGCCCGGTTGTTTTTTGACACAAGGCGCTCAAAAAAACAAAAGTAAAGTTGGCACGCCCATTGCTAGAACCTGAATCGGAGTTAAATTCCACCCACTGACTTATGCTGAAACTCAACCACACTCGAACCTGGCGCAGCATGGCAATTGCTGCGGTAGTCGCCCTCACCACACTCGCAATCAACCCCGGCGACGCCCGAGGTCAGACTGCTGCACCGGCACCCGCTGCCGCCCCCGCCCCGGCTGCCCCTCCTGCGGCAGCTCCCGCCCCGGCCCCAGAAGCTGCTCCAGCTGCACCCGCTGCAGCTGCGCCTACTCTTGAGGACGTCACGAAGGATGTGGCTGACATCAAGCAATACTTCAATAACATGGCTCCTGCAGGATCGCTGACGGGACTTCCCGGCCCCGGTCACAATGCTTTCATGATGATCTGTGCAGCCTTGGTGCTCTTCATGACGCTCCCCGGTCTCGCCCTGTTCTACGGTGGCCTGGTTCGTTCCAAGAACGTTCTATCCGTCCTCGCCCAGTGCCTCGGCTGCGCTGGCTTGGTCACCATCCTGTGGTACTTTGTGGGTTATTCACTCGTCTTTGGCGAACATTTGGCACCTGAAGGTGCACCGAAAGACTGGGCCGCTCCTGCTTGGGCACCCTACCTCGGCTCCTTCAAGTATTTCTTCCTCCAAGGCGTCGATTTCAAGCCGAACACCAACTACGCCGGTTGGCCGAGCCAGTCTGTGTTCTGCATGTATCAGCTCATGTTCGCCATCATCACCCCCGGCCTCATCGTGGGTGCCATCGCCGAACGCATGAAGTTCTCTGCCATCATGCTCTTCATCACCCTCTGGATGCTCGTCGTTTACTTCCCTCTCGCCCACATGGTCTGGGGTTTCGACGGCCTCATGAACGGCGTCTGGAACACCGGTTCAGGTGTTCCTGCCATCGACTTCGCTGGTGGCACCGTCGTTCACATGTCCTCCGGTTGGTCCGCTCTGGTGCTCTGCATCCTGCTGGGCAAACGCGCTGGCTTCGGCAAAGAAAAGATGGCTCCTCACAGCATGGTGCTAGTCATGGTGGGTACGGGAATGCTCTGGGTTGGTTGGTATGGGTTCAACGCCGGCTCCGCCCTGGCCGCTGACGGTATCGCCGCCAACGCCTTCATGACCACCACGCTTGCCGCCGCTACCGCCAGCTTCGTCTGGGCCGTTGTGGAAAAAATCCACAAAGGCAAGCCCTCCGTCCTCGGCTTCTGCTCCGGCGCTGTCGCTGGTCTGGTCGTCATCACCCCGGCGGCAGGCTTTGTGAATGCTAAGGCCGCCATGATCATCGGTGTCCTCGCCGGTGTCATTCCTTACCTCGGCGTCATGGTTCTGAAGCCTCTGCTCAAATATGACGATGCGCTCGACACCTTCGGCGTCCACGGCATCGGCGGCACCCTCGGAGCCATCGTTACCGGCGTCTTCGCCAACAACACCATCAACGGCAACCTCACCGAGGTGAACGTCTATGTGAACAAGGATCTCGCCAAAGCGATTGTTGATGCCGGTGGTCAGGGTGGCATTTTGATTAATCAGCTCAAAGCCTGCGGCATCACCATCGTGCTCTCGGTTGTCGCCACAGTCTTGATCACCTTTGTTGTCAAAATCCTGGTCGGCCTTCGTCCAACTCCAGAAGAAGAGGCTATCGGTCTCGACCTCTCCGATCACGGCGAAGCAGGTTACGAACACTAATTATTGCAGGACGAGTTCCTGTTAAACCCCAAACCGGGCTGAGCAATCAGCCCGGTTTTTTTATGCCCTTTTCTCCACATCGTCGAAGTCTCTGATCCAAAGCCCCCCAAGCGCCAGCAGCAACTGCCTACCCTCACCAGAACAGCAGCATCGCCACGCACATGATCCCGTTGTTCAGCGCGTGGGCTGTCATCGGCGCGATCAAGCTCTGCCGCCACATGCGCAGAAGTGAAAAGGAGGACGCCAGCACCATGATCGCCGGAACACCAGCCCAGCTCTGTGGATGAATCACGGCGAACACAAACGCGCCCAGCACCGCCCCCAACAGCCAGCGCAGCCATGCGGACAATCCGGGAAACAGTATGCCACGGAACATGATTTCCTCAGATATCGGCGCCCATACCACCGCCAGCAGGATCGCGCCGAATTTCGCCCAGCCATTGCCTGCAAAAACCTCCACAATCGGATGCGATGGAAACTCCCCCGTGAGTTTCATGATCCATGACGCCGCAATCATCCCCACCACCAGCAGCGGCAGTGATGCCAGCCAGCCCATTACACCCGCAACCATCTCCCGCCACAGTCCCTTTCCAAGATGCAAGCCCAGCACCGCCCGCCAATGCGTCCGCTGCATGCTGCGGACCAGCGGCCACGTCATGCCGGTGAACAAAGCGATCAGGGCAGGCCCGTAGGCTGCCCAGCCCGGCAAAGGCACTGACAGCACACGCAGCAGCCAAGGTGGAAACACAAACAGCACCAGAAAAATCGCAAAACCCTCCAGCAGCACACCGCCCTCCACACGGCTGCACCGTGCCAAGGTCAGGCATATTTTCCCGCTGCGCCAGCGTGCAAGGCCAAAAATCAACACCCCCAGTCCACCTGCCGCCATGCACATTCCCAGCAGGCTGAAGCCAATCAACGCCACCGCCGTTTTCATACCTTGCTGGGCCACGGCCCGCTTTGCCGCAGCATCCCCTGTCTGCGCGCGGGCCAGTTCAGCGATCCAGCCATGCCGCAGCCGGAATTTTGTCCAGGCCTCGTGCTGCACCTCTCCGTTCGTCGCTTTCATGCGCTCCAGCGTTGCCACATCCGCCTGCAAATCCGCATCCTTCGCTGCCAGCGCTTCAAACTTCTCCTTCGCAGGCCAGACATGGGTCACACAGCCTTCCACGATCAAGACGCGCAGCTCGTCTGCCTTTCCGCGGGAAACCTTCACCACATTCTCCATCAGCTTCTCGTCAAAATTTGACTGCCATTCCCCCAGGGCATTGCCTCCCCCCATCAGTCCCTGCACCCCCACGACGTAACGCGCCATCAACTCCAACATGCGGTTCGGATGCACTTCGGCTCCGCCGCTCGACCTGTTCTCTGACTGCTTCCGCACCACAAACACCACGCAAACAACGATCACGCACACTGCCAGCACAGCTCCCAGCCGCGAAAAACGTGGGGACATGACAGGCTTCAATGCTGGCAGCGGCGGTGGTACTGGGGAGTCATTCATAATGGCCGCCGATCAAACATCGCCTGATCAGCAAAGGCACGAACAATTCGGTTCTCCCGCCTCGTTCAGTCTTCTCCAACCATGCGTACCTCCCTCTTTCTCCTGCTCACCGCCTCCGCTCTGGCTCAAACCCCGCGCCCGGGGGTGAACTACGACGAAGCCAAGGTCGGCAACGATCCGCTGCCCGATTTGAAGCTTACGACTGCTGATGACTGGACTCAAAAGCGCCGGCCCGAGATCCTCAAACTCTTCGAGGACCAAGTCTATGGCAAAACACCCGCCGATATCGGCACCCCAAAGTTTGAAGTCACTGCGACAAAATCGGACGCACTTGGCGGCCTGGCCACACGGAAATTCATCCACATCTCACTGCCCAATCACCCTGCATGGCCTGGCATGGACGTGATGCTCTACACGCCCAATGCCGCCAAGGCTGCGCCGTGCTTCGTCGGACTCAGCTTCGGCGGCAACCATGCAGTCAGCACCGAGGCCGACGTACCGCTCAGCACCCGCTGGATGCGCGAGAGCAAGGAGAAGAACATCATTGATCATCGCGCCACGGAAGCCACCCGTGGCACCGAAAGCAGCCGATGGCCGCTTGAAATGATCCTCAAACGCGGTTTCGCCGTCGCCACCGCCTATTACGGCGACATCGAACCCGACCATGCCGACGGCTGGAAGGAAGGCCTCCGTGCCGCCGTCAGCAAGGAAGGAGCGAACACGGTCAGGAAAGCTGGTGAATGGGGTGCCATCGGCGCATGGTCATGGGGGCTCAGCCGCATCGCCGACTACCTTCAAACGGATGCGCAGATCGACGGCAGCCACCTCGCCGTCATCGGCCACTCACGTCTGGGAAAAACATCCCTCTGGGCTGGTGTGCAGGACAGGCGTTTCGGCATCGTCATCTCCAATGACTCCGGTGAAGGCGGTGCCGCCCTCATGCGGCGCGACTTCGGCGAAACCACCGCCATCATCACCAAGGCCTTCCCGCACTGGTTCACCCCGAATTACGCAGACTATGCCGGCAAAGCCGCCGCCTGCCCCGTGGATATGCACATGCTCATCGGCCTCGCGGCTCCACGCCCCATCTACATCGCTAGCGCCGCCGAAGACCACTGGGCCGATCAAAAAGGCGAGTTCCTCTCCGGCAAATTCGCCAGCCCTGTTTACGCCCTATTCGGCAAACAGGGGGTCATCGTGGACGAACAACCTGCCATCGACACCCCTGTCGGTGATTTCATCGGCTACCATATCCGCACGGGCAAACACGACGTCACCGATTTCGACTGGACCCAGTACATGAATTTTGCCGCACGGCATTGGTCAAAGTAAGAGGGCTCAATCACACATTGTCGCTTGCCGCATGCGAAAGCTCGTGTGTCTTGGGCATGTCATTCCCACGCCATGCCCGCCAAAAAAGCGAAAACCAAACCCGCCGCCAAGAAGCCGTCCAAAAAACTCCGCAACGTGCCTTTTTGGATCGGCTTTGATCTCGGCGGCACGAAGATGATGGCCTCGGTGCTGGATGCGAACTACACCGTGCTCGGTTCCGCGCGCAAATCCACCAACGGCTCCGATGGTGCCGCCAAGGGCCGCAACAAAATCGTCAAAGCCATTCACGAGGCGATCGAAGCAGCAGGCGTGGATCCCAAGGGCCTGCAGGGCATCGGCATCGGCTGCCCCGGTCTGGTGAATCCTGACAAAGGCATTCTCATTTTCGCACCCAACCTGGGCTGGACCAACATGGCACTGCGCAAGCTGCTGCAAACTCAGTTCAAATGCCCCGTCGCGGTGCTAAATGACGTCGATGCCGGAACCTACGGCGAGTACACGCTTGGCGCCGGTAAAGGCGCGCGTTCGCTGCTCGGCGTGTTTCCCGGTACGGGTGTCGGCGCGGGGTTTGTTTACAATGGCCAACTCGTCATGGGCCGCGCCATTTCCGCCATGGAACTGGGCAACCTGCTGCTGCCCGGCACGCACATCGGCAGCCCGGTGTTTGGCACAGTGACGCTCGAAGACCTCACCAGCCGTCTCGCGCTCGCCTCTCAGGCCGGACTGGCCTGCTATCGCGGCCAGCTTACCGATCTCGATAAAAAAACCCAGGGCGCTCTCCGCAACATCCGCAGCAAGGCGCTCGCCAACGCTTTCCGCAGCGGTGAAGACGCGGCCATGATCATGTTTCGCAACTCCATCCGCTATCTCGGCATGGGCGTGGCCACAGTGGTCAACTTGCTGGCGCCTGACCGCATCACGCTCGGTGGCGGTTTGGTTGAAGAATTGCCTGATCTCTACCTGAACCTGCTCAAGGAAGAGGTCGAGCACTACGCCATCCCGGAACTTGCCCGTGGGATCAAATACTCGCTCGCCAAGCTTGGCGGCCAAGCGGTGGCCGCCGGTGCGGTCGCATGGATGCGGAGCACCGGAAAATAACCACTGAAGAATGCCTCATCACGTATCCAATCCATGAGTGACGCGACTCCACCTGTCACGCTCAATCCGCCGCCGGAACATGCCGTCATTTATGTGGGCGCCGCTTCTGTTTCCCTCGTCATCGGCCGGAAGGATGACAAGGGCCAGTTCATCCGCATCGAAAGCCTGGACCGCCCGCTGCCTGTCGCGCGTGATATTTTCCGCGCCCGCAGCATCTCGCGCAACACCGTCGATCAAGCAGCCGCCATTCTCCGCGATTATCTTCAGACGATGCGCGAGTATGGCATCCCGTCTTCACAGTTGAGGCTCTTCACCTCCAACATTCTCGCGGAAGCCGTCAATCACGAGATTTTTCTCAACCGCCTCCAAGTTCACAGCGGCGTGGCACCAAGCCTCATCGATGACGGCAACATGACGCGCCTCGTCTATCAGATCGCCCAGCGCATGCTGCTTAAGAATCCGGTGCTCGCCAAGGGGAACACTTTTGTCACTCACATCGGCCCAGGCAACACCCGTGCGATTTATTTCCAGCAGGGCCGCCTCGCCGCCTACAGCAACTACCGCCTCGGCATCTTCCGCGCTCGTGAAGCCATCGCCTCGCCGGATGATGAAGCACGCCAGCAGATGGTCCATCTGGAAGAACACATCCGCGGTGTCGTGGATCACCTCGCGCAGGATTATTCCGACGTAAAAATCGACCACCATGTCGCCATCGGTGCGGAGATTCAAAGCGTGGCACCCCGGCTCGGCAAGGCTCGCCACGGATCTCATCGCGTGCTGGAGAATGATCTTGCACGCCTCACCGACAAACTCGCACGACTGAATCCCGATGAACTCGTGCGTGAACTCCACGTGCACTACACCGGCGGTGAAGGCATCATCCCAGCGCTGCAGACCAATCTCGCACTCGCCCGCCGTTTTGGCGATGATTCGCTCTGGGTGCCCGAAGGCGACTTCCAGCTTGAGCTCATGCTGGATCTGATGACTTCCGGCTCGCGCACCGCGATCTTCCAGGAGGAGGTCATGCAGGCCGCCTGCGAGATCGGCCTGCGCTACAAAACCGACCGCAAACACGCCGACCAAGTCGCCACTTTCTCCCGCCAGCTCTTCCGTGAGCTGCAGCATCTGCATGGGCTGGACGCCAAATACGAACTCGTGCTTCGTATCGCCGCAACTCTCCATGAGGTCGGCATGTTCATCAGTCCGCGTGAGCATCATAAGCACAGCCTATACATCCTGATGCACACCGAGATCTTTGGTCTCAGTTCGCATGACCGTGTGATGGTCGCCCTGCTCGCCCGCTATCATCGTCGCTACAATCCTGAGCCGAATCACGCGCACTTCTCCGACCTCTCACGCGAAGAGCGCATGATCGTGCTCAAGCTCGCCGCGCTGCTGCGCCTCGCAGACGCTCTGGATCGCAGTCACGCGCAGCGCATCAAATCCTTCCAGCTCCGCCCCGAAGGCACCCGGCTCAACGTGCTGACCCAGGGGGCGGATGACACCACAGTCGAACAGATTGCCATTGATATGAAATGCGATCTCTTCCGCGAAATTTACGGTTATGACATCATCCTCGCCAAATCCTGATTTATCAACCGCACCGCCGCCGCTGCGCCTGACCGAGGACCACTTCATCAACCGTGAGCTGAGCTGGCTCGCCTTCAATTCTCGTGTTCTGGACGAAGTGGCGCGCGCTGATATGCCCGTGCTCGAACGCGTCAAGTTTCTCGCCATCACCGCTTCGAACCTTGATGAATTTTTCATGGTCCGCATCGGCGCCCTGCAGTTTCTGCGTGAGCAAGGCCTGCGCGTGCGCGACAACGCCGGCCTCACCCCCACCCAGCAATGGGAGCAGGTGCACCAGCAGGCCGCCGCCTTTGTCGCTCGGCAGTATGACATCCTGCAGCAGCAGCTCGTGCCCATGATGAAGGAGAAGGGCATCCGGCGCCTCCTGAACACCGAGCTCACCCCCGCACAGCGCACGGTGCTGCATGAATACTTTGACGAGCACATCTTCCCGGTGCTCTCGCCAGTGGTGGTGGATGACACCAACGCACGTGCGGCCATACCAGCGCTGAACATCATCATGCTCTGCACCGTGACCGGCGGCGACAATGGCAACACCGAAAAGCGCCATGTGCTCCTTCCGCTCCCTGCCAATCTGCCACGCCATGTCCTGGTGCCTGATCCCGAAGGTGGCCAGCACCTCTACGTGAACCTCGAAGATGTCGTCGCACTGTTCATCGGTGAGTTTTTTCCGGCTGAAAAAGTCTCCGCTCCTGCACGCTTCCGTGTCAGCCGCAACACGGACATCACCGTCGATGATGAGAGCGCCTTCGATCTCGCCAGCGAGATGGAACAGGTGCTTGAGAAACGCCTGAAGAGCCCCGCCATCCGCATTGAAATCGAGACCGGTGCCTCGCGCGAGCACACCCGCATCATCCGCGATCTCTGCGGCGCACGTACCGCACAGATTTATGACATTCCCGGCGAGCTCGATTTGCGCGCCTACTTTCAAATCGCCGGCATCTCAGGTTTCGAGGAGCTCAAGGTCGATCCTTGGGACAGCCTCCCAACCACCGCCATCACCCCCGGCGAAAGCATCTTTGATGCGATCAAACGCGGAGACATCCTCCTGCATCATCCGTACGAAAGCTTCGAGCCCGTCCTCGCTCTGGTGGAAGAAGCGGCAGCTGATCCGAACGTCATCGCGATCAAACAGATTCTCTACCGCACCGCCAAGAACAGCCGAATCATCTCCGCGCTCATCCGTGCCGCGCAGGCTGGAAAGCACGTCACCGTGCTGGTGGAACTGAAAGCGCGCTTCGATGAGGCCCGCAATCTCGAACGTGCCACCGACCTCATCAATGCAGGCGCGCAAATCATCTACGGCGTCGCCGGTTTGAAGACGCACGCCAAGGTCTGCCTCGTCATGCGCCGCGAATCCGGCCACATGACGCGCTACATGCACTTCGGCACAGGCAACTACAACGAGGCCACCTCCAAGCTCTACACCGACATCAGCTTGCTCACCTGCAGGGCTGATTTTGGCGCTGACGCCTCCGCGTTTTTCAACACCGTCACCGGTCGTTCGCGTTTCGTGCATTTCAGCAAGCTCAGCATGGCCCCCTACGGCCTGCGCGAGCGCCTGGTCTCCATGATCCGCAGCGAAACCGAACGCGCCCGTCAGGGCGAAGCCGCTGAGATCATGCTCAAGATGAACGCGCTCGAAGACCGCCAGATGATCGCGGCGCTCTATGAAGCCTCCCAGGCAGGCGTGAAGATCCGCCTCAATGTGCGCGGCATCTGCTGCCTGCGACCCGGCATCAAAGGCATCAGTGAAAACATCAGCGTCATCAGCATCATCGACCGCTATTTGGAACACGCCCGCATCTTCTGGTTCCGCCAGGGCGGCAAGCCTGCCGTCTTCATTGCCAGTGCGGACTTCATGAACCGCAATCTTTCCAAGCGCGTCGAGCTCCTCACGCCTGTTGAAGACCGGGAGGCGCGCAAACGCCTACAGCACATCCTCGAAGTCCACTTCGCCGACACGGCCCGCGGTCGCGTCCTGAAAGCTGATGGCACCTGGCACCTGCCCCAAGTCACCGCCGCCAAAGCACGCCGCTCGCAGGAGCAGTTTGCCCGCGAAATGGCCAAGCGTGCGCGGCAGTCCAATGAATCACCCGACGTGCTGGTTCCGCATACGCCGAAGTGATCACCACAGCGCCTTATAAACCAGCGCCCCGGCTATCCCGCCGATGATCGGTCCCACGACTGGAATCCACGCATAACCCCAGTCAGAACTGCCTTTGCCGGGGATCGGCAGCACCAAGTGTGCAAGGCGGGGGCCAAGGTCTCGTGCAGGATTGATGGCGTAGCCAGTGGGGCCGCCGAGGGACAGTCCAATCGCCCCAACGAGCATGCCGACGATGACTGGAGCGAAGCCTTTGTCGAAGCCGGAGTTTGGCACCAAATTGGCAGGAGTCAGAATTGCCAGCAAACCAAGCACAAGCATGGCGGTACCGATGGCCTCGCAGATCAGATTGCTCATGGTATGGCGGATCGCTGGGCCAGTGCTGAAGACGGCAAGCTTGTCGCCTTTGGATTCCGTCACCGGCCAATGTGGCAGATAGGCCAAATAAACCAGCAAGCCGCCAAGAAATCCTCCCGCCACCTGCGCCACAATGTAGCCGGGAACGTTTTCCCAGCCAAATTTGCCAATCGCCGCCAAGCCCAGCGTCACGGCGGGATTCAGATGTGCGCCGCTGATGGCATTGGTACAATAAACTGCGATTGCGACTGCAAAGCCCCAGCCAGCGGTAATCACAATCCAGCCCGAATTATTGCCCTTGGTTTGCTTGAGCACCACATTCGCAACGACACCGTCGCCGAGGAGAACCAAGATCATTGTACCGAGGAGTTCTGCAAGATAGGTGGACATGGTGGTGCTGAATTGGTTGAATTTCCGCGAAGGCTACTGATCCGTGACAAAAAGAGCAAGCCTGCAGATTCAGCCCCCGCCCCCCCGCCTTACGATGCCGTGCCCAAAGGCGACACATAATTCAGCGCGATGGTCAGGAAGAAATTCGAAACCAGCATCGTCAGCGACGAGTACACCACTGCACGTGTCGTGCCGAGGCCCACACCGACGGCCCCGTTCTCCGCCATGAGGCCCTGATGACAGCTGATCAGCGTGATGATGACGCCAAACACCAGGCCCTTGAACATACCGATACCCACATCCAGCACCTCGGTGTGGTCCGCGGTGTGCTGCCAAAACCAGGCTCCCGGCACATCAAAACCATATACGATGAGCGCATAAGACGCCATCAAGCCGAAGGCGATGCTTTCCGCCACGAGCAGCGGCATGGACACACACATCGCTAAAAAGCGTGGCATCACCAGAAAATCCACCGGATGCACACCCATGACGCGTAAGGCGTCGATCTGCTCGGTGACTTTCATCGTGCCGATGTCCGCCGCCATCGCCGCCCCCACACGCCCTGACACCATCAAGCCCGCCAGCACCGGCCCCAGTTCACGACAAAGCGCCACCGAGACAATGGCTCCCACGGTAGATTCAATTCCGAACTCCTTGAATTTAGCATAGGACTGAAAGGCAAACACCGCTCCGGTGAAGGCCCCCGTCACCACCACAACCAGCTGCGATCCGTAACCAATCGCCATGATTTGGTGCGCCACCAGCTTCAGCCGCCACCTGCAGCTCTTCAATCCAATCATCAACTCGCCCATCAATCCAGCGAGCTGCCCCAGCCATGACAACATGCCAAGAAAGCTCCTGCCCACGAAGGCCAGCCAATCCATGCGTTGCAGTAATTCCATGCCACCATGCATGCAGAATCAAAGCGCTGCGTGAAGCCATGGCGTTGTGCCTTTTTCGTCACGTGCATTCAATCCACCCGCGCCGCCTTTAAACGCTCATCATCCAGATCGAGGCGATACATGATCTGGTTGTAGTCATACCGTGGTGTTGAGATCGGATTGCCGGAAAACGTTTCCGCATAGGTGCCTTGGAAATAGATCAGGCGTCCTTCCTGCTGGTCAAAAAACGCATGATGGCTCGGATTGTAGAAGCTGTACTTCGGATGCGTGGCGATCTTCACCGCCTTGCGCCAGGGACCTTCAATCTGCTTCGCCTCCGCATACCAGACCTCCCCAAGATAAGAGTCCGCGCCACCTTCCTGCACCGCGATCATGACCCAGCGTTCGCGGTGTTTGTTCCAATGCACACTCCCCGCATGCAGATGTACCGCCTTGCCTGTCTGCGCGTCCACCACTTGCATGCGCGCCTTCTCCGCAGGCATTTTTTTGTCAGTGATGAGCTTTTCCTCATCCTTCTGTGTCGTCGGTTTCAGCGCCTGCTGCCAGACATAGTCGCCATGCTCCTCTGACCACGCCAGTGATTCATAGGCGGAAGTGTTCTGCACCGAATCATAATTCGCCTTCACCCGCGTTCGACAGAAGGGCGTGGAAAAGTAAATCCAGTCTCCGTCCGCTCCTTTGACCAGCACGGCATTGCCCTGCGGATGCTGCCACTCAAATTCATCCCCGAGCACCGTGGTGCGTTGGAATCGCCCAGTTGATTCATCCAGCTCCGCCAGCCCATGCTCCAATCGTTTGCCCAGATCACGCCAGCGAGAGAAATGCGCCATGAGATGCTCCTTGCTCGCGGCATCCTTTACCGTGTGCATTCCGAATAGCCACACAGCGCCGGGTTCCTCCACCGGCAGCATCTTGGCCACGGCCCCGTTTTCATCGGTGATGTATTCAAAGTGAATGCCATGTTCAGGATCGAGACCACCTTTATCAGGTGCATCGCTCCACGCTGCCGTGGAGTGGTAATTACCCAGTGGATAGTTGGGCCGCAGCGTGTCGCCAAAGATCCAAAAGTAGCGCCCCTTCCACGGCACGACTTGCACAGAATCCTGCCCCACAACATCCGCAAACAGGTTGGGGCTCGGCAGGGGCGGCTCATGCCCCAGCAAGGTGCTGTCGCGGTAAATCCCCTGCCCTGTCAGCCTGCACAGACGCTCCGCGATGTTGGTGCGCAGCACCTTTATTTCCACGGTTTTTCCTGCCACAGGCGTCAGCCGCACGCCCACAAAGCCAAACCCATCCTTCGGCAGCGCATACCCAGGGCACTCGACGCTGAAGTACACCTGGCGGTTCATCAGCCCTGGTTCATCGAAGGCGATCCAGCCTGCGCTGTCTGTCGTCAGCGCGATGTGGTTGGTCGTTTTCAGCGTGACCAGCGGCACGCCGCGTCCCGTGCTCTCATCGACCACGTGAATGCCAAAATAATCTTCAGGCGCAGCACCTAGAAGCGCTGGCAGGCATGACAAAACCAGAAGCAACCTGCGGAAAGACATGCGTGTGATTTACCATGAATGAGGCGCATGAGGAAAGGACTAATTCGTGTCGCTTGACACCCGGTTCCCAGATGCGAAGGCGCAGGGCATGTTTTTCGACACGCACACCCACCTTGGCAGCAAACAATTCGACGGCGATCTGCCCGCCGTGCTGGCACGTGCACGCGCTGCGGGCGTCACTCGCATGGTGGCTCCTGCCACGGATCTCGAAAACGCCCGCAAACTCCTCGCCATCGCCGAGCACGAGCCGGATGTGCGTGTGGCAGTGGGCATTCATCCCTGCGATGCGGATTCGGTCAGCGGCGACAGTTGGATCAGCGAACTGCGTGCTCTGGCGCGGCATCCTAAAGTCTGCGCCATCGGCGAGGTCGGCCTCGATTATTTTCATGCGCCGCCGGAGGGCTTCACCCTCGAAGATTGGAAATCTCATCAGGCACGTGTGCTCACCACACAGCTCGAACTCGCGGCCGAGTTGAAACTGAACGTGATCCTGCACAACCGTGAAAGCTGGGACGATCTCACCGCACTCGTCTTGCCGTTCAGTGATCGCCTTCGAGGCGTGTTTCACTGCTACACCGGCACCCTCGATCAAGCGCAGCCGCTGCTGGAGCGCGGCCACATCATCTCCTTCACTGGCATCGTCAGTTTTAAAAACGCCGGCATCATTGCCGAAACGGCGCGCTTGGTGCCTGCGGGCAGCTACATGATCGAAACCGATGCGCCCTACCTCGCTCCGGTGCCGAATCGCGGCAAACGCTGCGAACCCGCCTACGTGGCGGACACTGCGCGCGCCATCGCCACCCTGCGTGGGGAAGCCGTCGAGAAAGTCGCCACCGACACAAACCAGACCGCACTCCAGTTCTTCCACGGCTGGGATTAATCTCAGCCGAAAGCATTCCAACTTTCCCCACGTTCACTGCCACAACCATGAAACTGCTCCTCGCCGCATCCCTTCTGCTAGCCTCATTGGCCAGCGCCGCCCAATTCACTGTCGAAAAAACTGCCACGGGCGGTGCCATCGTCAAAGTTGATGGACAGGTATTCGCTGAATACATTGTCGATCAGGCCAACAAGCCTTACCTCGCACCCGTCTTCGGCCCGACCGGCAAACAGATGACGCGCAACTACCCGATGAAGAACGTCGAAGGCGAGCAGCACGACCACCCGCACCACCGTGGTATCTGCTTTGGCCATGAGGGCATCAATGGCATCGAATCCTGGGCCGAGCGGGCCACCTTTGGTGAATCCGCCAAGACCGCTGCGCGTGTCGGCACGCTCGGCAGCGAGAAACATCGCGAGTTCAAGACTCTCGAAGCCAAGGCTAACTCAGCCATCCTGGTCTCAATCATCGATTATCTTGATCCCAACGGCAAAAAATACCTCGAAGAAGAGCGCACCATGATCTTCAGCGCAGGCGAAGGCACCCGCAGCATCGAGATGAAGCAGATCCTCACGGCCACCGAAGGCCCCGCCAAATTTGAAGACAAAAAAGACGCCGGCCTCAGCATCCGCGTCCCCACTGAGATGGCCGTCGATATCGAAAAGAATAAAAAAGGCAGCGGCCACATCATCAACAGTGAAGGCCAAACCGATGCAGATGCTTGGGCCAAACGCGCAAAATGGTGCGACTACCACGGCATCGTCGGCGGCGAACACGTCGGCGTCGCCATGCTCAATCATCCTTCCAGCTTCCGCTTTCCCACACCTTGGCATGTCCGCACCTACGGCCTCTTCACCGCCAATCCCTTCGGCACCAAGTCGCTCGACAAAACTGCACCCGACGGAGCCTATGAACTCAAGAAGGGCGAACACACCTTGCTTCGCCACCTCTTCTTCTTCCACAAGGGCGATGAGAAAGAAGGCAAAGTCGCTGAGGCCTATGAGGCTTTCGCGAAGGAGTAACCACTCCACGCACAGGCGGCGTGGCAAAACTTCGCTTTCCGCAGCTGATTTTGGCAGTCAAAGGCAGGTGATTGACCACTACCTGCCCACCTTCATCTCTGCGAACTGCGCCCAGCAGGCCCGTGTCGGAGCCCATGTGGCATCACCACCGCCGTGAAAGGTTTCAAAGTAGAGACCATCCACACCGAAGCTGTCCACCGTGCGCCATTCCATGTCGGTTCGTTCCACCATGGGCTTTTCGTCGATCCACACACGCAGTACACCATCGCGTTTGCCCACGGAATTCATCGTCACGGCGATCCTCACCTTGACCGGAGCCTTCGTGGGAAAGCGGAAGTCAGCAGGAAAGGCAAAGCTGTCTCCATAGTCACCTTGTTGGTTCTTGTGATACACGTAAGCTTCGCCGCGCCCTTCTTTGCGCCACATCAGACGTGCTGAGAAACCATTCGTGCCTGTGGCACGGTGTCCGCCGCTGACATTGTCTGGGCCGCCGCACAGTCCCGGCAGCTTGCCGCCTTTGACGAAATCGAAATCCTTGCTGAAACGCAACGTGTAGCTCAGCTCCGCCACCTCGTGCTTGCCAAATGGCATGCGCCAGCCTGCACCGCCTTTTTCGGGGCCGATCCCACCAACGGCAAAATTCACGCGCAGCCACTTCAAAGCATCACTTTCCACAATGGCGACACGTCCCTCAGCGATGCCACCTTCAAATTCACAGCCCGGCCAGTCATTCTTCCAGTGCTTAATCGTGTATAGTCCGGGTTGGCCAGCTAACGTGATTGCCAAAGGCAGATCTGCCGCCAGAGCGGCATGCATCGAAGCTAAAAGGGTGAGTACAAGCACACGCATGCGTGTGGGATAACACGTCACTTCCTTGAAGACATCCAAAAAACACGTCAGATTGCCATACTGTTTATGCTCCAGCAGCCAAAACTTGCCCGTTAAAGGCAAAACTCACTTGCGCAGAGCCCAGACACGATTAAAACTCCCTCCCTTCCAACGCTGTTTGGTTTCAAACATGCCTCCGTAGCTCAGTTGGTAGAGCAGTTGACTCTTAATCAATTTGTCGTAGGTTCGAATCCTACCGGGGGTACCATCCAGTGGATGGTTGGCTGGATTTCAAAACTCGGCATTCACCACAGGGCGCACGCTCTTGAATGCTTCGGCATACCTCGCCCCACAGGCCAATCCCCGATAGCGGGAAAGCACACTCTTGGTTTCCATGGCGGCATCCCCTTTCGCCGGGTCATAGTCTTCCTTGCGCACGTAGGCCATCAAACGTCCCAGCCACTCGCTCGCAGCGGGCCATTCAGTCGATACATCGACATAGGTGTCCGGCTCGAAGCCGATCGTGTGCCCCGGGCCGTTGTCATACCAATAGACCCGTGAGGGTGATTTCACTTCGTCACGCCCCAGCAAACGCGCCGGTTGATACAAGGCCGCATGGCAGATGGCGCTCGCGGCCTCGTGGTCAGGATGGCGGTCACGCGGCCAGAGCATGAAGGCGGTGTCGGGTTTCACGTCAGCCACCACCTCGGCCACGGCGCGCTTGGTTTCGAGCGTCGCCTCGAAGCCCAGGCTTTTGTAGGGAAGAAAGCGCATTTCGATGCCACGCTCGGCGGCAAGCTGTTTCGAGAGCTCCAGCAGGCCTTGCTCACGACCTTTGACCGGTGGCCAGTTGGTGTAGTCACCGATCAGGCTGAGAATGACCACTCGCTGATGTTTCTGCACGGCCCGCAGCAGCGTTCCAGGGATGCCGAAAGGACAGTCGTCATAATGCGCGCCGATGGCAAGAATACTGCGTGTCATGGACTAGCATGGCCACAGGTCCCCTCAAGAGCAAGCGTCACAGCGATTTTGATTGCAAGGCCGTCAACATCTCCCGACCAGCCATTATAGGTTAAATCAAAGGCAATATTAGCCATCCTAAATTGTGTTTATGAAAATTAAATCGACAATCCATATTTTCCATTGCATTATTGAGACGCAAAGATCATATTTGAAAGTAATTATCACAACGAAATCAAGTTTATTAAAATTTCCACACGAACGCACTTGAGTTATGACTGAAGGTCCACAACTTTTTGGATCCCTTGCATTGGCAAGTCATCGCAATGGCTCTCCCATCAAGCTGCCTCGTGCACAAGAGGAAGTGGTCATGCTGGCCTTCGATCAGCGAAACAGCCGTTTGGTGGAACTCCATATTTTCACTGGAAAAGCCGCTCCCGTTCTTACCCCGAATCAGCCCACCCTCAGACGCTGGGTCAAGCCATCAAGGTGGCAGTCACGCCGCAAGTGGATCACCTCACGGCCTGGCGGACGCAAGCCCAAGCCCAGTGGACGCCGACAGGTTCCAACCTCACGAAGCCACGCCACATGCCTGCACAGGTTTTACGAAACTAGAACGATCTTGGAACAAGGGGAAGTGAGGCCTGAAATCGTGGATGAAGACCTGCAGCTCCGAACTTGCGGCCTGCTGCGCGAGGCAGCAGGCGTGCGCAGCAATTCCTTCATGACGATTCTCGAAGTCGGTATGGACGACGGTATGGCCTACTACGTCACCAACCTCAATGACGGTGAGTTCGTCCAAGATTATGTGCAGAGGCGGGGCGCTGTGCCCACTGTGACTTCGCTTGCTTTAGTTCATCAACTTCTCCAGGACCTAGGAAAAGCCGAGGAGCAGTTACAACTTCATTCCAGCATGAGCCTGGGCCGAGTACTTGTCTCTTCCGTGGAAGAGGAGTACTTGCAGCTCCGACTGTTTGACTACGGGCTCACACAGCCAAGGTCCGACTCCTCCGGCCAGGACAGTTCCCGACTCGTGAATGAAGCCTGCCGTTTGCTTTTTCTGCTGCTGACCGGGCAGGCCTACCTTGGTGGGAATCCTGACGATTTCGGCGTCATCGCCGAACTGCCAGCGAGTCTGCGATTCGTCATCAAGTCGGTCCTGACCAGCCGCCCGGCAAATCTTTCGATCTCAATCAAGAACCTGCGTGACGAGGTCCGCGAGGCGATGTGTTCATACGTGACCTTGGTTCAGGCCCGCAATCCCAAGATGCTGCTGGTGGCAGAGCCCTCCACACTGCCCATCTCCCACCTGCATACTTTGCTGCTGGGAGAAATTCCGCTGAAAACCCTCTTTGGTCCAAGTTTTCGGATCCAAAACCCCGAGCTCTCAGGCTCCCATCCATTCACGATTTCGGCCGTGAACGTGTCCGCTGAACGTCCGGTCACCCTGCACCTGCTACCCCCAGAACGGATCGTCCATCAGTCTGACTCCATGGCACTACCCCAGCAGGTGTGGCGGCTGGATCCCGTCAAGCAGACCAACCTTCTGCACATGATGGGGCTTTGGAAGGGACCTGACTGGGCGTTTCTTTCCGAGGTACATGAGCCGGGAATGTCCCTCAGCGCCCTGATGGCGAAACGCGGCGCGCTCAATCCCGGAGAAGTCCTCACCCTGCTAAGACAGATCCATGCCGGTTTGGAACAGGCATTGGAGACCGGCGTCCATCTCGTGGACTTGGACCCGGCCAATATTCAGCTCTGCGTCGGCTATGACGGACCCGTCTTGCCCCGTGATCTGGAGCGTCTGCATCAAAAACGGTTGGAGGCGTGGCCAAAGTTTATGGTGAAACTCCGTCTGCATAAGACGATGCGCAGCTTGTGCAAGCCACGGCTGATCGACCTAAGCCCATTGGACTGCAACTCGAATGAAGCCACAGCCGGGATCACCGCCCGTGAGGAGCGCCATCGCTCCTTTATCTGCTTGGCTGCCTATCTTCTCACAGGAAAAGGTCAAATGAGGGAGATCGCCGAGTTTCCCACCAGCATGCCTGAAATGGCCGCCGGATACATGATCGAGTGCCTGCAACAGGTGCTGGGCGGCAACACCGTACCCAACCCGCCCGACTTCACGGAAAGGTTCTCCCATCTCCTGACCGCAGCCAGCGCGGAAATGGACCGCGTGGAGGACCCTCTGGCTTTGCAAGCCCCCCTTGCTTCGCAAGAAATGGAAAGCGCAGGATTCGTCTCTGATTTTGAGGAAGACTGGTCCCCGCCGGAGCCTCATCAGGATCACGCCAGGAAAACCCTGATCCTTGCTCCAGCCAGCGGCGATCTCCAGTCCCTCGATTTCCATCGTCCCTCACCACCCCGGCTCCGATTCCCTTGGCTAGCCTTGGCTGCGACCGCTATTCTGCTGGGAACTGTGGGCTGGATGATCTTCGGTGATTTGCCCGCATACCGTTCCGAGTTCCTAGCTTCGACTCAGAGTTCCCAGCCGCAGGATCCAGTTCCCTTGCTGGAGGAGGTCGCAGAGACCACTCCAAAATCCGCAGCCATTCCACTCGCCCAAACGTTACCCCAGCCCATCATTCATAAAATTCCCGTGGTGGCAGATGTTTCGATGCCAGCAGTGCAGGAGGAGGCCCCTAAGTTTCCAGTGCCTGTGACTTCCCAGCCACAGGCCCCATCACCGTCCAAGATTGCAAATGCCACTCCCAAGGAGAATCAGCCCACCGAACGGGTAGTCGCAACCAGCATGCCCGAGCCTCAGATGTCTGCGTCGGGGAATACGCCGAGCAGCATTCCAGCGCCTGAGATTGCACCCATGATCCGCCGGGCCATTGTCGCAACCCAGGAAGAGAAGAAGCCCTCCCAGGCCGAACCTCCCCCAAAAGAAATCGCCCCCCATCTCCCAGCTCCGCTTCCTTCACCGGCAGCATCACCAGCACCTCAGCCCGTCGTCGCAATCACTGAACCGCCGCTCATGCCTTCTACACCACCTGCAGCAGAACCGCCCGCCCCACCGGCGGCAGTCGCTGAACTCCAGGAGGTCACCATCCGCCACGCGATCGTTCTTACCCCCGAAGAAATCAACGAGACACTCCGTTCACAGACCAAGGGACGGAAACGAACTTCCAAAAGAAGGTGAGCCTTCTGAGGGGCGTATGCCGGAGTCGGGGTCTCTGCTGGAAAAGCTCATTCATCGGTTGCAAGCAAGGGTTCGCTTCAGCACCCTCATCTGGGCGCTCATGACTTGAGCGCACCCAACTCCAACCCGAAAAGATCGTTCGTGATTGAGCTATGAAACATCACACCGCAGGGATTCCCCGGCAGCTTTGCAGACACATTTTACTCAGTGCATTCGCCGCCATGACCGCACTGGCAGCGCCCACGGACCCGCTTGCGGCGCTCAAGCAACTTCAGATCGACGCCGGGAAAATCGTACTCATAGATAAAGTCAGCGCCGCATCCGACAAGAATTTGCCACCTCATACGGTGGTGAAGATCGTTCTCAATCCAGGCAAGGATTCCAACATCAACGTGGAAATCTGGCTCCCGGAAGCTGAAAAGTGGAACAATCGCTTCATCGGCCTGGGCAACGGCGGCTCCGCCGGCCGCATCAATTCAGGGAGTCTGGCAGGTCAGATGTCCCGTGGCTATGCCGTGGCCACCACAGACATGGGGACAGCCCCGAATTCTGATTCCGGAATCGGTAAACCGGATGTGTGGAAAGACTTCGGCTATCGTGCCACCCACCTCATGACCGTGTGCGCCAAGCAGGTCATCCAAGCTTATTATGGCCGTTCACCCGAGTTTTCCTACTTCAGCGGCGGCTCCACTGGAGGCCAGCAGGCGCTTCAGGAAGCCCAGCGCTATCCCGAAGATTATGACGGCATCGTGGCCAACGTCCCCGCCCACTGCCGCACTCCGCTGCATGCTTATTTCCTGTGGAACGAGCAAATCTTGCATCAATGCCCTTTTACCAGCTCTCAGGAAGAAAACATCATCGCCGCCGGCAACGACTACGTGGCCTCACGCGAAATCCCCCAAACGGCAGGCAAGTTGGTTTCAGACCCGCGCTGCACCGGCAAAGACATCGAAGCGGTCATCGCACTGGCACGAAAGAAAGATCCTACGCTGACTGACAAGCACGCCGAAGCCCTCCGGAAACTATTCGGCGGACCAAAACACGCGATCACCGGTGAACGCATATTCGACGGCATTCCCTTTGGCAGTTCCTTCAAGATTGCCCACGGGCACCTCTATCTTTTCCAATGGGTCTTCGGCAAGGACAAAGACCTGCAGAGCCTCGATTTCGGCAAGGACATCGACACCTACACGGCAGCGCTGGGCCCATATCTCAACGCTGAAAACGCGAATCTCACCCCGTTCGAAAAACGCGGTGGCAAACTCCTCATGATCTCCGGCTCCGCAGATTCCTGCGTGCCATACCATGCCTCGCTCGATTACTACGAGCGTGTCATCGAACACTTCGGCTCTCTGGAAAAAGTGACCTCGTTTTGCAAATTCTACATCGTTCCCGGCATGAGCCATGGCCCTGGCCCCGGCATCAACAAACTGCCCGACATGCTCGGCTTGGTCATGAACTGGCGCGAAAAAGGCGTGGCCCCTCACACCCTCAGCGCGCAGCGCATCGTCGATGGCAAAACCGAGCTCGACATGCCTCTGTATCCCTACCCGGAAAAAACAGCCTGGGAGTCTGGTGCTTTCAAGTCGGTGAATGGACCACTCGGTGGGGTGCACCGCGTCGCCGAACGTTTCCGTCCCGAAGCCGTTGACTGACCTTTCTATTCGCTAAGCAGCCACCAGATCATACCCACGCCACTCCTTGACAGTGATGTCCGCAAAGCTGCCCACCGGAAGCTTCTTGTTCACAAACACAGTCGTGTCGATGTCAGGGGCATCCATCTCGCTGCGGGCAACGCCCGGTTCTTCAACAAGAACACGCATCTTGCGGCCGACCTGCGTGGTATTGAAGCCTTCAATGCTGCGCTGGATGGCGCGCATCGCTTCGTTCCAGCGGGCCTTGCGGGTCATGTGGTGAATCTGATCCTCCATCTTCGCAGCACGGGTGTCTTCCTCGCGGGAGTAGTTGAAGACGCCGGCACGCTCAAACTTCGTGTCTTGGATGAACTGCAGCAGTTCGTTGAAGTCAGCCTCGGTTTCACCGGGGAAGCCCACAATGAAAGTGGTGCGGATGGCAATGCCTGGAATACCAGCACGGATGCGCTTGATGAGATCGCGGATGTAGGCGCCATCGGTCTCGCGCTTCATGAGGCTCAGCATGCGGTCGCTGATGTGCTGAAGCGGCATGTCGATGTAACGGGCGACTTTGGGGCTCTCGGCAATGGCCTGGATGAGGTCGTCACTCCAATGCGCGGGATGCGTGTAAAGGAGGCGGATCCAGAAGTCGCCTTCGATCTTGTTGAGCTCACGAATGAGGGAGGAAAGGGATTCGCCTTTCGTGGAATCGACGCCACTGCGCGGCTTGGGGCGCTCGTCCGTCCACTTGTCCATGCCGAAGTAGGTGGTGTCTTGGGAGATGAGATTGATCTCCTTCACCCCGCTGGCGATGAGTTGCTGCGCCTCTTTGACAATGCTTTCCTGCGTGCGGCTGCGGTGGCGGCCACGAATGCGCGGAATGATGCAAAAGGAGCAGGGATGGTTGCAGCCTTCGGCAATCTTGATGTAAGCCATGTGCTGCGGCGTGAGGCGGAAGCGCGGCGTGTCGTAATCCGGAATGTACTGCGGCTGGCGGGTAACGAGATTTTCCTGCTCGTGATCCTTGGTGCCCATGAGCTTCTGGATGATGGGTGCCACCTGGGTGATCTGATCGAGACCAATAAAGGCGTCCACCTCTGGCATCAGTCCGGGGAGTTCCTGTGAAAAGCGCTGCGAAAGACAGCCGGCGACGATGATCTTCTGCCGCGCACGCTTTTTCGAGCCTGCCCGCTGGTCCACGGCGTCATGCACCGCACCGACACTCTCCTTCTTGGCCATGTCGATGAACGAACAGGTGTTCACAATAAGTACATCCGCGAGGTCCGGCTCAGGCGTCATGACCATGCCCGCCTGCTGGAGGTGGCCGATCATGATTTCCGAGTCGATAAGATTCTTCGCGCAACCGAGGGAGACGAGGCCGACTTTGATCATGGGGCGCGGATGGTAGCGCCTTTGCGGCAATCGAAAAGGGGAAAGATGGCCACCCGCAGGCAGTTCTCCATCCTAAATTCCACTTGCAACTAGGAAACCAACATCGGCACCTGCTGGGCAGAACGACTGCCAGTGAGATCAAAAGCAGGCTCTTCGCCACGCGGTTTCTGCACGGCTTTGGCGAGCGCCTTGCTCAAACCGTCCAGCGAGTAGGGCTTGAGCATGATGTCCACCGGCGGTGTCCGTCCCTGACTAAGAATAGTAAATTCGTCAGGATCGATGACAAAACCGCTGCAAACCACCACCGGCACATCGTTGCCGACAGCACGCAGTTCCTTGAAGGTGTCACGACCGGAAAGTTTGGGCATGTAGATGTCGAGCAGGACGGCGTCCACCTTCTCCTGGGTGCGCAGGAGGATGTCGAGCGCCTGCTGGCCGTCACAGGCTTCCAGGACGCGATAGCCGAGGAAACCGAGCATGTTCATGGCAATGGAGCGCACTGGAGCCTCGTCATCCACGACCAGAATGGTGGTCTGACTGCCAAGCGGGGCATTGATCGCCGGTCCGTTTTCGATGGGAGTCTCCTCCTCGATCTGTTCGGGATTGAGCAACCGTGGAAGGAACACACGGAATTCGGTGCCGCGTCCCATTTCACTGTCGAACTCGATCCAGCCGCCGTGCTCACGCACGATGTCTTGCGCGGTGGAGAGGCCGAGGCCTGTCCCCATGCTGCCTGCTTTTGTCGTGAAGAAGGGCTCAAAAATGCGCTGACGGTGCTCTTCAGAGATGCCATGCCCGTTGTCACGCACGACGAGCATGACGAAGTCGGACGAGTCATTGCTCGCGGCTGATTTCGACGGCCTGCGATGGGTGACATTCTCTACGGCGATTTCGATCACGCCTTTGTCTGCAGGCAGCGCATCGCGGGCGTTAAGGCAGAGATTGAGCATGACCTGCTCGATCTGCGTGGCGTCCCCAGTCGCGTAGGAGGCGTCCATGCCGCCGCGCATTTGAATGGTGACACGCGGATCGACGCTGTGCTTGAGGAGGTTCTGCACATCAGCCAGGAGGCGCTTGAGATTGGTGGCCTTGCGCACGGCGACACCGGTGCTGCGGCGTGAGTAGCCGAGGAGGGATTTGACGAGCTCCGCTGCGCGCGTGGTGGCGTGGTTGGCATTTTGCAGCTTGTCACGCACTCCAGCCTGGTTGGAAGCCGGCGTAAGTTCGGCGAGCGTGAGGTTGCCACGAATGGCCGTGAGGAGATTGTTGAAGTCATGGGCGATGCCGCCTGCGAGCTGGCCAATGGTACCCATTTTCTGCGATTCACGGAGCTGGTTCTCCAGCACCCGCATTTCTGAGCGGTCTTTCACGATCCAGATGCGTCCGATCACTTCACCGGCATCGGTGCGCATCGGGCAGGAGCGCAGGGAGAAAACTCGGTTGTCATTGGAGACGAGTGGCGGCGTTTCATCCTGGCCTTCGAGTCTGGCGGAGGTTTTTTCAATCCAGGCGGTGATCACAGCTTTTTCTTCAAAGCGTTCGCTCAGAGCCTTGAGAATGCGAGTGGAGTCACGTCCGGCAACTTCTTCGACCGGCTTGCCGAGGAAGTCATCCAGCTTGGCATTTGAGGCGATGATGGAGCCTTGGGCATCCACGACTAGCACGCCCTCATCGCTGGCAGCAAACAGGCCCTGAAGAGCTGTGAATGCCTCCCGCAGCAGGCGTTCAGCATTGAGCAGGCGCTGCGCCGTCTGGCAGGCATGCTGTTCGGCGGCATTCAGTGCCTGGCGCTGCTTGGCGAAAATCATGTTGATGTCGCAGCGCAGCTTCCAAAAATCGGCCGGCAGCCATTCAGCGGACTGGGCATCTGGGGGAACACCGCGCAGCACCGCCGTGGTGCCCTTCATGACAGCCGTCGTTGGTTTGAGCAGCCAGCCGGAAATCAAATAGGCGGCCAGAAACACACCACCGCCGAGAAGTACTCCGTTGATGCCGAAGAACCATTCGAGTGGCTGCCCCATCATGCGGGTGGCACCCATGGCTGGCAAAAAGCCGAAAAGCCAGAGCGGAAGCAGGATACGGAGTCTCAGGGAGTTCATAAAGAATGAGATCGATTAATGGGGATGTAGCTATCAGTTGACGGAACGGTTAGCAGAAGAATGAGTCCGGCTGATGATCTGATTCATGCAGTGCTCGACGGCCGCATTGAGGTGGTTTTCCAGCCAGGTTTCGATCTCACCACGCAACGTGGCGATACCAGCCTGCGCCGACTGCCCGGCTTGAGGCAGCCTCTGCTCCATACGGTCTAACCGGTCATTCAAGGCGCTCGCATTCATGGCGATGCCGAATATGTCGTTGCGCAACTGTTCGATTTGAGCCGGCAAGTCTTGGCCCGTGGCAATCCCCTGAGCGGATGGCTGCGGGGAGGTTGGAGGAGGCACCGCTGCGGTCACATGCAAATCGGACTCCTGCTCTTTGGTGAAAGGCTTGTTAGCTGGAGTTTTAGCAGTCTGGACTGGAAAATGGGGGACTCCTCGTGGTGCTGCTACCTCTGCAAGAGTGTTAAAAGTGCTTCCCGGAGTTCCATGCAAAGGCTCGGTGCTGACAAGACTTGGAGCCTGGTTCATCACTTTCTCTGCTATAGCCAGAGCAATGGCTTCTGCAGGACTCTCGGCTGCAGAGCTTTGGCGTTGTGTAGAGAATGAAAATGGTAAAGGCATGCTTGGAATCAGGCAGTATGAGTAATTTTATCAATATTAACAATAAAATCCATAATTATTTTAAATTAATTTGAACGCGCTCCCTTCTAACTTTGCAAATTTTCGTTTGCTGATAAGGCACTTCACCTTCTCTTGATACTCACTTAACTCGTTTATTGATAACGAATTGCGCAATGTTCGATTAGCGGTTAACACGACATTCTTTCAGGCTTTCACCCTAAACAGTTCGAATCGCAGTCTATTTCTTCAAAAAAAGCCCTGCCTTGCGCGATCCACAGCCATGGCTAACCTTCCTGTCACATGGACGAACGTATCACTCAGCGCTTGGAGACACATCTGGCCAGCCAAGGACTGCGCCGCACCAAGCAGCGGGATGTCATTGTCGAGGCAGCCTTTGCCACCGATGACCACTTCAAAGCGGAGGAACTGTTGGAGAAGGCGCGCAAGCTCGACAACACCGTTTCACGGGCCACTGTTTATCGTACCCTGACCCTGCTGGTCGAGTGCGGGCTGCTGCGCGAGGTCGATCTGGGCCGCGACCAGACCTACTACGACCCCAATTTCCTCGACAAGCCTCAGCACAACCACTTGATCTGCCTCGACTGCGATCGAGTGGTGGAGTTTGAGGATGATCACACCGCGCTGCTGCACGACTGCATCACAAGACGGCTGGGGTTTCAACCCAGCCTGAAAAGCATGCGCATCGAAGCCCGCTGTGATGAACTTCAGCGGCTTGGAAAATGCAGCTACCGCGATTCTAAGCTCGCGGTAGCAGGTTAAATGGGATCACACCCGGCGCCAGCGCTGGAATGTCTCAATGGCCTCGTACTCGGCCAAACCGAGCGCATCGTACAGGCGCGCATTTTCGCGATTGTTCTCCGGCGCCTCTCTTTCCAGAGAGGACAGCGCACCGTAGCGTGAGATCGCATTTGCCTTCCGCTCAATCTGCAGCGGGCTCATCGGAATCGCCATGTCGATCTCGTGGGACTCCAGCGGACGCTCTTTGCCACGATACAGCCACACGCTGCAGGAACCCGCGAACTCCTCTCCCGCACACGCCTGCAAGGCGGCCACCAGCAGGCGGAAGCAAATGCCCGACACGCTCGATGGATCGGCCGCGTCACCCGTGATGTAAATCTGATGGGGTTTATGCTCCATGAGCAGACGCACCAGCGCCTTGTGGTCTTCCTCCGTGCTCTTGAAGCGGCGGTAGCGGCCCTGTTCATAAAAGGGCAGATCCACAAAGGTGACACGGTCGTTGGCCAAGCCCACGGTGTGGGCTGCATCACGCAGTTCACCGCGCAGAATCAGGCCCTTGAGCTGCCGCAGCAGCGGCGGGTCTTCGCCGAATTCCCCCTTCGCTTCCAGCAGGCTCAGCGCTTCCCGCGCGTAGGCCACCTGAGCGCCCCACGTGGCAGGATTGGCCGCATTGGAGGCCAGCTCCAGCAGTGTCTCGGCAAATTTATCCGCCTCGCTGTCTGGCACGCGCAGACTGCCGGAAGTCAGCGCGATCAGACGCACGTCATGCCCCTGTTCCACCATTCGATCAATCGTACCGCCCATGCCGGTGATGGCATCTTGAGGTTCCGGACTGAAGACCAGGCAACGTTTTGGATACGGACGCGCACGCTCAGGACGATAGGTGTCGTCCTCATCGGGCTTGCCTCCGGGCCAGCCGGTGATGGTGTGCTGTAGCTGGTTGAAGATGCGGATATTGAGCTGATAAGCCGGACCTTGTTCCGAAAGCAGATCGGAAAGGCCGTTCTCATTGTAGTGCTCGTCGATCAGCTTCAGAATCGGCCGCTTGATCTTGAAGGCCTGCCACACCATCGCGCGGCGGGTCTCACGCGGTGTCCATGATGCCGGACCGACAAGCCAGGGCAGTTTGATGCGGGTAAGTTCGCGAGATGCACCGTGGTCAATGAAGAACCGCGCATCCGGATGATCCTGCAGGAAGGAAGCTGAAATCACTTCCGTCATCGGCCCTTCGACGGCTTTGGCCACCATGACGGCTTTGTTCTCGCCCCACGCCATCAGCACCAGCTTTTTCGCCCGCAGGATCGAACCCACACCCATGGTGATCGCGAAGTGCGGCACGTTCTGTTCCCCACGGAAATCACTCGCCGCGTCTTGGCGAGTCACACGGTCCAGCGTGATGCGGCGGGTCAAAGAGTCGCGGCTGGAACCGGGCTCATTGAAGCCGATGTGACCCGTCCGGCCAATGCCGAGAATCTGCAGATCTATACCGCCGGCAGCTTCGATCTGCTCTTCATACTGGCGGCAGTGGTTGAAGACCTGATCTCCCGGCACCGTGCCGCTGGGGAGGTTGATGTTCGCCTTCGGGATGTCGATGTGGTCAAACAACTGCTCCGCCATGAACATCGAATAGCTCTCAGGATGGTCGGCGCTGAGGCCGTAATACTCGTCGAGGTTGAAGGTGATGACGTTTTTGAAGCTCAGCCCCTCCTCCTTGTGCAGACGAATCAGTTCACGATAAAACGGCACCGGAGTCGAGCCCGTCGCCATGCCCAGAACCGCAGGCTTGCCAGCTTTGTTCTTCGTCTCGATGATGAGCTTCACTTCCTGCGCCAGTGCTTTGGCCGCCTTGGCAGAATCTGGGAAAATGACGGTCGGAACTTTCTCGTAGGCTTCGGCAGGAGGACGAATGGACATGGTGGTAGGTTGGGGGTGCACGAAGAGAACGCGAAATACCGCGCACGCAACTCGCTTTCACGTCACGCGCCTCCCGTTAGGTGCAGACTAATGAGCTATCATTGCATGGCGTGAGCCATTTCAACGAAGCGAACCTCACTCCAGATCCAACTCAGGCTTGAAATCCGATGCATGGTACGAACTGCGCACCAGCGGCGCACTCGCCACGTGGCGGAAGCCCTTCTTCAAGGCGATCTGCTTGTAGTTCTCAAACGTGTCCGGGTGGACGTACTCGATCACCGGCAAATGCTGGGGCGAAGGACGCAAGTACTGGCCCAGGGTCAGCACAGTGACGTCATGCTCACGCAGATCGTCCATCGCCTGAAACAGTTCCGTCTCCGTCTCGCCGAGGCCGAGCATGAGACCGCTCTTCGTGGCGCACTTGGTGCCGAGTTCTTCCGCCATCGCCTTCGCACGCTTCAGCACATGCAGGCTGCGGTGATACATCGCACGACTGCGCACCAGCGGCGTCAGGCGCTCCACGGTTTCGAGGTTGTGATTGAAGATATGCGGCTTCGCCTTCATCACGACTTCCAGCGCGTCGTCCTTGCCATTGAAATCAGGCACAAGAATCTCAATCGTGATCGTCGGCACGGCTTCGCGCACGGCCTCGATGGTCCGGGCAAAGTGTTCTGCGCCGCCGTCCTTCATGTCGTCACGCGCCACGGCAGTGATGACGACGTGGTTCAACCCCATGCGCTTCGTCGCCTCAGCCACGCGCTGCGGTTCATCAGCTTCCAGAGCAAAAGGCTTGGCCGTTTTGACCGCGCAGAAGCCGCAGGCACGCGTACAGCGGTCGCCGGCGATCATGAACGTCGCCGAGCCCTGGCTCCAGCACTCCCAGCGGTTCGGGCATTGCGCCTCTTCGCAGACCGTGTGCAGCTTCAAATCGGTGATCAGCCCCTTCGTGCTCCAGAACTTCGGGTCACGCGGCAGCGTCACACGGATCCATTCCGGTTTTTTGTCGCGATGCAGGGCGGGGTCGATCTTGGGGGTCATGGGCGGGGGCATGATTGGCCCAAAAAGGGGCAATTGCAACGCGTTTGGACATACTCCCACGGCGCGATAGAATCGAGATCGTGGCGCCGGTGATGAAATCAATCTCACTTCCACCACTTGAGGAAGCCACCTCGCCCCAAAATTCGGCACATATGAATTTGTCTGAGGCAGAATTCGGCGCGAGTTCTGGGAATCTGAGGACAGTGGGATATTCCTCTCTCAGCCACGAAAAAATGTCATTTTCAGCTGTGAGTAAGCTGATGCCAACGAGTGAATAGCACTCGTGCGTAGCTGGCAGCATCAATCGAGTAGGCCCCAAGAGCATAACCATCATTTGCCTCTACCAAGGCGGTCTCCCCCGTATCCAGCAAACCGAAATCGATCCCGTACGCAGCTGGAGCCTCACCTGATGCGGCGAATCGTTGGATAGCTTCGCTGATTGAGGATTGGGACAGGGATGCCGAAGCATCGCCTGCATAGTGATCCTGAGACACGATATCTGCACCAACAACATAGATACGAAATTCAGATGTCCATCTCACGATCTCGGAGCACCATAACGGTTCCTGCCGGCTCACTCCTGAGAGGAAAGACATGTCAGAGGGGGATTGAAACACCTTGCCTGTAAACAGCTTCCGACGACCAGCAGGCTTGGCAAAGACCTCTCTTCCATCATAAAGCGCGGACTCCAGCGCCGCTACCGAACTCCGCCAGACTCGACGATGAAAGTACGGCTCAAGCGATTTCGGAAAGTCGTTCGGCACGGGCACCTCGATGCCCAAGTGCTTCATCGCTCCATGCATGGCGTCCATGTCACCGCAGATAAAGCATTCACGAGTCAGCGGAAGCTGCCGTCGCTGTACCTGCTTGGCCAAAAAGGGCACCACCTCCATGCCCAGCCGCCCGCACTCCTTATGGATCAGCGACTCTTCATGGCGGTACTTTCGCAGGCCATTCTGCTCCAAATAGGCACGTTTAAACATATTCATAGCGGCGACTGGCTGCATGACCTCATGGGTGGGGATCTCGCTCATCGGAGTTGTGAAGATCAGCGATCGATTACGAATCTGCCCTCTTGTCAGCAGATTTCCACTACCCTCTTTAGTTCAGATTCTTCCCCACCTATGTCCCTCTATTCCACCCTCATTCGTCCCCTGCTCTTCCAGCTCGATGCGGAAACAGCGCATCATGGGACGGTCGAGGCCTGTCGCATCGCAGGGGCGCTGCCTTTCGTCCCGCAGATCACCCGGGCCTGCCTGGAATTCAAAGCACCGGAGCTTCAATGCGAGGTTGCAGGGCTGCAGTTCGATCATCCCATCGGACTCGCCGCAGGCTGGGACAAAAGCGGGCGTGCCTTGCGCATGCTCGACAATCTGGGCTTCTCCTTTGCCGAGATCGGCTCCATTTCCGCACAGCCATCGCATGGCAATCCAAAGCCTCGTCTTTTCCGGCTGCCAAAGGATGAGGCCATCATCGTCAACTACGGCCTGCCAAACGACGGCGCGGAAGTCATCGCACGCCGGCTGGCCGCACATCGCATGCGAATTCCGCTCGGTGTAAACATCGTCAAAACCAACTACGGTCCCTATGCGCCCGCGTGCAGTGACGATGCCATCCTCGCCGACTACGAGCGCAGTGTCTCGCTGGTGCATCGTCATGCCGATTATCTCATGCTGAACTTGAGCTGCCCCAATGCCGCCGGAGGAAAAGACTTCTACGCTCAGCCCGGCAGCATCACCCGCCTGCTGCACTTGCTGAAAATGCTTAACCTCACCTGCCCCGTGTTTTTGAAAGTCGCACCTCGTGATGATCCAGCAGAACACGAACGCCTGCTGGCAGAGGCAGACGCCTTCGAATTCGTGCGCGGCTTTTCCTTCAATCTCCCGCCCGGCAAACCCGCCACCCTGCGACTCACCACACCGCGCAACAAATGGGAACATCTGCCTGGTGCCGTATCCGGCAAACCTGTTGAAGACCTGATCAACCGCTGCATCGCCGGCCTTGCCACGCGCATGAACCGCCAGCGCCACATCATCATCGGCACCGGCGGCGTCTTCACCGCAGCCGATGCCTACCGCAAGCTCCGGCTCGGTGCCTCGCTTGTGCAAATCTACACCGCACTCATCTATGAAGGCCCCGGTGTCATCTCACGCATCAACCAAGGTCTTTGCAGACTGCTGACCATGGATGGATTCAGAAATGTGAGCGAGGCGGTTGGCTCTGATATTTGCCCAACATAAGGGATCAATGCGCCCGCTTCCGCGTCAGCATGATCTCATTCCCCTCAGTATCCACGCACATCGCCAGGTGCGGCGGCTCACCATTCTCCGGCTGCGGCTCCCGCGTGAGCTGACCACCTGCCGCCACAATTTCACGCGCTCCCTCAATGACATCCGGCACCTGAAAACTAAGCCCGGTCCAAGTGCGGTCACCTTCACCACCGCCATGAATGCCAATGATCCCGTCACAGATGGACACCTCACTGATAATGTCGTTCTGCTTGAGGATCGCACCGCCGAAGACGGTGGCATAAAAATTCACCGCGCGGTTCATGTCCGCTGCCCAGATGACGTATTTGAGTCGTTCTACTTTCATGCAGCTTCACTGCCACAGTCCGTGCCCTGAAGACAGCGAATCTTGGCAGGTATCGCTAACGATTGCTTCAGGGGCACTCTCAAGATGCGCCGATATTCACTCTTGTAGGAATTCTTTCAGGTCAGGCATATCCAGCGTTCCAATTTGGCAGAACGACTCGGATCAGGCGACGGCGAGCGGGAAGCGCCGATGACACGACAGATGCCATTCGAGCCCCCTGCCTGCATCCGTTTTGTTCGGCCTCGTTCTAACTGATTGCTTCTGTCGTGGCGTCTGCTGCGGTAGCAACGCGTGTATCAACATCAGGGAAGCGGCAATCAGCGCAATAGCAAGAAGGTGGCATGCAATGTAGTTGAGGCGGTCCACCGCCGAGGTGCGATCAAAAGCCCTCGTTAGCACGATGGGCAATGCAAGGACCAGCAGTATGGCAAGCATTGGCCATACCCCTAGAATCTCCTGACCTCGATCAAGCCTCGACTGATCAATACCCCGTGCGATGGGCAATGACAACGCACCGGTAATCACTGCCACAAGTGCCGTCTCAATCTCAAAATGCCGGAGAATCGCTCTCATAATGTTCGTAGAGCTTCCTCGATCCAGGAGCGAAACTCAGGAGGGCATGGATACGCTCGTGGAGCCAAGCTCTGCCTGAGTCTCATGGGTAATCCCAACTCGGACTTCACATGAGCAATGTGACATGTCTTCACGACTCGTCCGTGCCGTGTTCGAACATACTCCTGAATCTGCTTGTAGGTCGGCATCATGCTGGATGGCAGGGCGAGTGGCGCTGTTGGTTGGGCGAGACTTTATGGCTGCGGCCCGAATTGCGTGAGCAGGTCGGAAGCGCAGCACGTTTGATTGAAAAAGGCGTGGTGTGCTGGCTGCATGTGTTTCGCGGGCTGCTTCTGGCGAAGCCTATCCGCATGTTCGGGGAGGGACGAGCAGTCCCTTTTGACGAACGAAGTAAAGAGCAACCAACACACCCCATCATATGAGCAAAGAAGTATTGTATTTGGGCCTCGATGTCCATGCCGAAAACATTGCCGTCGCCATCGCCGAGCCGGGCCGCGACGGAGAAGTCAGGAACTATGGAGAGATCCCCAACACCTTTCACAGCGTTGAAAAACTGCTGCGCAAGCTGGGCCATCCAGACAAGGAGCTGAGGGTTTGTTATGAGGCGGGTCCTTGCGGCTTCGTGCTGGCACGCTTCCTGAAGAAGAAAGGCATCGCCTGTGATGTCATCGCCCCATCGCTCACGCCCAAAGGATCGGGTGATAAGATCAAGACGGATCGTCGCGATGCACGCATGCTCGCACGCCTTCATCGTGCCGGTGAGCTGACCGCTGTGCATGTCCCCGATGAGCGCGATGAAGCCATCCGCGACCTCTGCCGTGCCCGCACCGATGCCGTGCAGGATCAGCGCAGCGGACGCCATCAACTCAAGGCCTTCCTTCTGCGCAACGGCTACCGCTACGGTGAGAAGACCTCGTGGAGCGCCGCTCACATGCGTTACCTGCGTGAATTGATCCTGCCGCACCCCGCCATGAAGATCGTGCTCGAAGAGTATCTGCAATGCATTGATGCCGCAACGGAACGAATCGAGCGACTCGAGGTGCCTATGAAGGCATTGCTCAACGAGTGGCACATGAAGCCCGTCGTGCTCGCTCTCATGGGGTTTAAAGGTTATCAAACCGTCGCCGCCATGATCACCGTCAGCGAGATCGGTGACATCCACCGCTTTCCCCATCCACGGCAGCTCATGGCCTATCTCGGACTTGTGCCGAGTGAAAGCAGCAGCGGCGGCAGCCGCGCCCAAGGAACCATCACCAAATGCGGCAACGGCCACCTGCGCTGGATCTTCAACGAATGCGCCCAGCACTACCGCCTGCCACCGAAGATCAGCCAGGAACTCACCACACGGCAGGAAGCCATCCCCAAAGCACATCGACGTCAGGTCATCGAAATCTCCTGGCGCTGTCAGAACCGACTGCATGAACGAGGGCGCAAGCTCGCCGCACGCGGCAAGACACGGCAGAAAGCGCAGATCGCCATGGCGCGGGAGCTCTCCGCCTTCGTGTGGGAAGTCATGAGAGCCGTGATGCCCAAAGCTGATGGCACTCAGGCCACCAGCACCGCACGTGCGCCAAAGGTCACAGAGAGCACCCAACCAGCCGTGAAGAAGAAAGGCCGCGAATACACCTTGAAGACGAAGTGAACTGCACAAGCCGGAATAACCAACAGAACAGCAGCTAACCCAGAACCAACAACCCGACATCCCCAGCTTCACACCTTAGAATCAGACTGATCGACGCGGAGGCCAGCACACGAGAGGCGTTATGAGATAAGAGAGGCCGCAAGGTCACTTGAGCACTCGAGCCGAGACTGTGAGAACCCAGGCCGCGGTGAACAAAAGAAATGCGTTACCCAGCACGCGAATATCAGCATAACCACCGAAGTGATACGATTCACCCTGGTCGGTCAGTCTGCTTCTGAGGTGAGAAAAACAAACCAAAGAAAGGTCATCAAAATGACAGAGAACCAACATTCCCACTTGCCAAAACCGGAGCCATATCAACGTCTCGGATCAGGCGACGGCGAGCGGGAAGCGTTGATGACACGACCGATGCCATACGAGCCGTTGCCTGCGTCCGTTTTGTTCGCCATTAGTTCGCGGTGGTCCATCATATCAATCGCCAAAGCCGTTCTCTTCGGCGGTAGCGGCAGCTTGACGAAGCAAATTCTTGTCCTTGATCATTGCAGCGCAAAGTTCCGCTGTCTGAACAGCCTCCTCAAAGTTGGAGAAGTGAATGTAACAGGCGTCGCCCTCGGAGTTCGGGTCCATGGAATCTGGATCGGCTTCGAGTCCATTCAGTTGACGTGTGGCCATCACCAACCCCTCAACGCCAGGTCCGTTCAGGTAGTAGTCTTCGATGTAGTCACCTTCGCAAAAGTCATGCAGCCACTCCCAGTCGGAGAACTCAAGTCGAGTGTCTTTGTATTCTGTGTCACGACAATCGTGGAGCACAAAAGGAGCGAATGTTGTTCTGTCGATGCCTTCAGAGTCGAATGTTGGAGTCATAGGTGGCTGTATGTTTTGGGCGAACGTCTCGGATCAGGCGACGGCGAGCGCAAGACGTTGCTGACACGACAGATAGCCTTCGAGC
>JAIXYN010000082.1 GCA_027490195.1 Verrucomicrobiaceae bacterium
GAGGCGTTTGGCGATGGTCTTGGCCTCGGAGAAGCAGCGCAAGGCCCGGGCCAGATCGCCCTGGGCCACGGCGAGGTCGCCGAGTTTGTTGAGCGAGACGAAGAGGTCGCGCTGCCACGCGGCATTGGCGGGGTCGCTGGCGGCGAGGTGTTCGGCGATGGACTTGCTCTCGGAGAAAGAGCGCAAGCCCCCGGCCAGATCGCCCTGAGCCACGGCGAGGTTGCCGAGTTTGTTCAGCGAGATGGAGAGGTCGCGCTGCCGCTCAGCATTGGCGGGGTCGCTGGCGGCGAGGCGTTCGGCGATGGTCTTGGCCTCGGAGAAGCAGCGCAAGGCCCGGGCCAGATCGCCCTGGGCCACGGCGAGGTCGCCGAGTTTGTTGAGCGAGATGCCGAGGTCGCGCTGCCACGCGGCATTGGCGGGGTCGCTGGCGGCGAGGCGTTCGGCGATGGTCTTGGCTTCGGAGAAGCAGCGCAAGGCCCGGGCCAGATCGCCCTGGGCAACGGCGAGGTTGCCGAGTTTGTTGAGCGAGACGGAGAGGTCGCGCTGCCGCGCGGCATTGTCGGGGGCACTGGCGGCGAGGCGTTCGCTTATAGTCTTGCTTTCGGTGTGGCAGTCTAGGGCCTTGGATAGTTCACCATGCGCAATATGAACGTCGCCAAGCAGGAGATAGGCGTCAGCGACACGCGAGGAGTGTGCGTGAGCTTTGGCGAGGTCGAGCAAGGCCCAAGCCTCGGCCTCCAATTGGGAAACCTCGCCGCGTGACGAACGATACCACAGCGGAGCACGCAAGGCTTCAACGAGGGCAGCCCCGGTGAGCCAGCCCTCATCCCTCAATTCGTTGAGGGCAAGGCAGAGCGCGGCGCGGGTAGATGGATTTTGCCCGAGGTAGCCGCCGAGAGTTTTACAAGCGGCGACTGCGGCATCGGCATCGGCGGCAAAGAGGTGGTAGAGCGCCTCGACGCGCTCGTGGGTTTCCTTCCCGGCAGCGAGGTGGGCGTGGGCCCGCTGCGCGTAGGTTTGCCAGAGGTCGGGATGCTTCAGGCGCAGGTGCTCGCGCAGGGCTAGGCGGGAGGCTTCGTGGACGTTGCACGCACCGTCACCACGCGCCGGGAAGGTCTCGACATTGGTGAGTCTCTGGAGTTTGCCCATGAGGCCGCTGGCTCCATCAAGGCTGGTGGCGAGCAGTGCTGCAAGGAAGGGGGCATCAAACCAATGCGGGACGGCAGCGGCTAGGAGGACTGTGCGCAGGCGCTCGCGTTCGGCCTCATCGGTAAAAGTGAGGTCCAGCGGTATGAGTGCGAGTAGGGCGGGATCGCCCTGGGCAGCGCGCAGGATGTGCAGGAGGCGTTGTTCGTCGGCGGCGTCCATCGTTCAAATGTTTGGGCCGCAGAGCTGGGCGAGAATGCTGGCTTTGCCGTTGGTGAGCTTGTGGACTTCGGCTAGGGTCTTGGCGGTGATGGTGCGTCCATTGTCTTTCGCGTATTCCATCCAGTGATCGGGGTGTGGGGCGTCAAGTCGAAGCATTTTGCTGTCTTCCGTCCAAGCAGTGCCATGACAGGCCGGGACTTCCTGTCCGGCAATAACGACCCGCAGCCAAGGGTGCCGGTGCAGCGAAGTGAGCAGGCTGTCGCGAACCCAACGGTCGGCATCGCCGGCGTCTTCATAGGTGTCGAAGACTAGCAGGCTGGGCTGCTGTCGCTGGACGAGGCTTTGCAGGATCTGTCGAAAACGGTCGCTTAGGCTGCCGGTAGATGGTGGCAGCGGGACCTGGAGGTGATCGACGAAATCAGCGAGGGTCTGGTCAATCTGGTCCGTGCCCTTGAAATCGAAGCGGGCGCATCGGCAGGCGGTGACGCGGCGTTGAGCGTTGGTGATGAACTGGGTGGTGAGATGGCTCTTGCCCGTCTCACTGCTGCCTTTGATGGCGAGGAGCCGAAACTTGGCGCTGCGGGTGACGAGTTCGGCGAAGGCGAGGCGGGCATTGTCATGGTTTGCCAGCGGCCATTTTAATGAGTCCACGGAATCAGGCCAGTCGATGACCGTGGCTGGTGCAGAGGCGATGCCGGGGAAGGGTGGCTCGGGGTCGGTGTATGCGACGGCGCCTGTGCTTACGGGTGCGATGCCTTCGAGAACCTTCAGGATGGCGGCACGGGCGGCGTCGCGAGTGAGGGCATGGATGGGCCTCCAGAGCAGCATGCCGTGCATTTGAGGCACGGTGCAGTTCTGAATCTCCAGCGGGAGGAGGAAGCGGGCCGCCCCATTTTGCAGATGATGCTGCCAGTAAGCATCAAACTCCTCCACGCAAGCTCCAGAGGCCCAATAGTCGGCAGAGTAGAGCGGAATCAGGCGGCGGCACTTTTGGGCCGCGTTGCGCATGTTGCTCGTCCAAGTGGTGCCCACTTGGAACTCATCCATCAGCACCGTCGAAAAACCTTCACTGCGCACGACCCAGTTGACCCACAGCGCCCAGTCGGTGCGCGCACCGCGGTAGCTGATAAAGAAATCCGTGTCTCCCTGAGGCTGGGTCATGAGCGCTGTGCGTAAATGAACTTAGGTGGTCTGTCGAGTACAGATTCAGGGGCGGGTTAAGACAAGCATGTCTGTTTGCCGAGATTCCGTGTTGCAGTGAGGGGCGGAGCCGCTCGTTCCATTCCCGCCCTCAGACTGTCATTGCCAAATCTCGGCGAATCCGTTTCACTCCGCCGCATGAGCTTCCGTGTTTGTTTTTATGCGATTCACGCCGCGCCGTGGGTGCTGGGGGTGGTGTGGATCATCAACCTGCTGATGGAACGGGGGCAGCCGTGTGGGTACACGTCGCCGATGGAAGGGGCCATCATGGGGATGATGGGGGTGTATGGGCTGGTGGGAATGTTTGTGGGGGTGAAGATCATGCGGCGGCGGTTGCTGCTGCATTGTGCGTTTTGCGGAAGGCCGGGGCCGGGGGCTCTGCGGCGCCCGGAAGGGCTGACGATGGAGTGTCCGAAGTGCGGTGAAATCCGTGGCGGCGGTCGGCTGGGGTGGAAGATCGTGCGGGAAGAGGAGGAGGCCTGCGAACCGATGCCGAAGGTGCCGGTGCGGAAGTTTGAGTTTCAGTCGCCGTGGTTCTGGGGGCTGTTTGGCGTGTCGGTGGTGTCGGCAGCGTGCGGGGCGGTGATCCACGATTTCAACTTTTTCACGATGTTTGCGCTCCTGTGGTGCTTCTTCGATGCCGGTCATTTGATCGAGACGCTGAGCACGGGCTGCCTGCATGACAAAGCGGGGCCGACGTTTCGCAGCCGGCAGCCGGTGAAGTTCTGGGCGCGCACCTTCGTGTGGCTGTGTGCCTATGCGTTTGTGGCATACCTTCCGGTGGCAATTGCGCTGCAGAAACGCGAGGAACTGGAGGAGAAGGCGAAGACAGAGGCGCGGGCTGGCAAGAGGTGAGGGGTGCGGGGGAGTGCGCGAGCGCGAAGAATCTGCGGCGGGGCCCATGGCAGACGCTGCTGGTAGGCGTGGGGTTTGGCGGAGTGCTGGGTTTGCTTCCCGGTCTGAATGGGTGATACCCAGGGAAGCACTCGCTAAGGCTCGGCATCCCTGGGCTCAATGACGTAGCCCCGTTGGGGCTGAAGATGAAGCTCCCGGAGGGGGCAAGGAAATTAGCCGGTGGTGAAGCGAGGCTTGGCGAGCGGGAACCACCGGACCACGCGGGCCAAGCCCCCCAAAGCTCAAGGCCGCATGCCGGAGGTATGCGAGAGCCGTACAAAGACTCCTCGTTGACGCTGGGCGGACGAACGCTTCTCGCATACCTCCGGCATGCGTTGCTGAACAGAGGCGATTTCGTGGTCATGTTCCGGTGGTTCTCGCTGCACCGCTACGCGGTTTCGCTTCACCACCGGCTAATCTCTCGGCTCCCTCAGGTTTTGTTGGTTTGTTGTCATGTCTTCAGAGGGAGCTGTGGATGAGAAGGTGATTTCGATCTCGGGCCGGTCTTTCTTGATCTCGATGCGTTCGACGATGCCTTCGATGATTCGGCGTTTATTCTCGGGCGGTAGATGGGGCCAATTGTTGTAGAGGGTGTCGGCTTCGACTTGGACGGCATCGGCGCTGACGGTTCGGATGCGGTGGTAGTCGAGTTCGGCTTCGAGCTTCGGGAGTTCGGTTTGGAGTTGTATCAGACGGTCGGAGAGCGGCTTGTGGAAGTTGCCGAAGTCGGCAAGGGCGATGTGACCTTCCAGGTAGAGGCGGTGGGTTTTGGCCATTTCGTCACGCACTTTGTCGATTTCCTGGCGGTGAGCGGCGAGCAGCTCTTCTTTGTCCCGGAGGTTTTGTTGGGCTGCGCTGATCTGGTGGTTAAGTTTGGTTTTGTTGGAAAAGACTTCACGAATTTCTTCGACGAACACCTCTTCCAAGTCCTGCATCGGAATCTTGTTCCGACAGGCGGTGCAGACGTATTTCGGGGTATTGGGGCCGACATACATCTTTTTGCCGCACTCGCAATGAACGAGTCCGGCGAACAAATGCACAGGCTTCGGGCCTGGGCGCTTCTTGGGGGTTGAGCGCCGTTCCTCGAGCATCTGGTTCGCTTCATTCCACGCAGTTTCTCTCACGAGCGGTTCGCAATCGACGCGGCCCCATTCGCTTTCGTCTTTGATCTCGTAGTTCCAGCCTCCGGTGCCGCGATAGACGTTGATACGGTAGATGCCTTTGGCTGTCCAATCTCCAATCAGCCGTCCTACTGAAACGTCTTTCCATTCGCAGTTGGCGCGGGTTCGGTAGCCCATTTCGTTGAGCAGACGGGCGACGGTGCCGAGGCGCTTGTGCTTCAAGAATAGTTCATACATCAATTTTCGCACCGGCGCTTCGGCAGGGTGTTGGACGAGTTTCTTGTCTTTCCAAATGTAGCCGAACGGGGTCTTGCCGCTCAGGGGCTTACCAAGTTTGGCGCGCACGGAGATTGAAGCTTTCACGCGGTCAGCGATCTCGGCGCGTTCCCATTCGGCCATCGCGCTGATGATGGTGAAAAACAGCATTCCAGCTGGGGTGCTGGTATCGAGGGTCTCTTGGAGGGAGACGAGGTTTGCTCCCTTCGCCTTGAACTTCTCGGCGACTTCGAGGAGTTCACGGGTGTTACGGGCGAGGCGTGCGAGCTTGGAAAAGATCAACGATTTAATGTGCCCGCGTTCGAGATCTCTGAGCATCCGCTTGGCCTCCGGGTGATCGAGCACAGCCTTTCCCGACACTCCCGCTAGGTCATAGACTTCCCTCACTTCCCAGCCACGGGCGGCAGCATAGTGCTTGGCGCGTTCCAGATGATGGGCTGGACTTTCGCCCTGTGCCTGCTGGTCGGTTGAGACTCGAATCCAGATGCCGACGGGAACGGGTGAGGCGGGGACAACAAGGGCAGAGGTGTTGCTCTTCATTCTCTCTGTGTAGCACGAAAAAACACCATTTCAACACAAGGTTAATGTGGAATTCAATGTTGGTATTTTATACCTTCTACTCAGGCCTTGGCGGGAGTTTCATTTCTTCAACAAGCAGTTTGAAGGCAGCGGATTCTCGTGCCGCCCGCTCTTCGGGGGTTAGCTGTGTGAACACCCGTTTGACCTTGTAGCCTTTGCGCACCGATTCAGCGGGCGCGGGTGCGCTTGGAACCGCCAGCGGTTCGGGTGGTGGTGTGAGCGTGCTGAGGTAGGTCAGGAATGCGTCGGGCTGGAAGTAACTCACTCTCGCCGCACTGGTTTGATCAAAGCAACCGATCACGGCTGCCTCGATTTGTCGAAGTCTGCGTTCTTCGCTGGTGATGATGGCGATCAAATCAAAGTTCTCGCGCAGGCATTTGCGCACGTTGCCGACCTCGTGGTCGATGGTCGTGGTGACGGAAATTTCGCAGGCAATCCGCATGTCTGATCTCACCAAGCCGACATCGATGCTTTCACGTCCTACACTGGTCGGCATCTCCAGCATCGCCCGGAATCCCTGCTGCTCGCCAATGGCTCGAATACGATCCTGCAAGATACGATGTTGGAAGCCTCCTTTGCCTGCGTCGAGAGGGGGCGCTGGCACTCTGGTGGTGTCGTTCGACCGGGCTGTGGCAACCTCGCTCCGCTCTGCGGGCACATCGATAAGAGGTGTTGGCGTTACCGTAACACGTTCAGTGTCCGGCCTCGGTAGTTCGTTCTCTGATTTTACAGCCTGCGTCTCCGATGAGCTTTCGTGCGGAGCGGGCGGCGACTGAGACACGCTCTCACTGGTCGGAACCGCGCGAGGCTCCTTCACCTTCTTCGTCTTCGATGAGGCGGCGTCTTCAGCCTCCAGTCTCCGCAGCATCTCGGCCTCGATGTCCTTTCGAGGAATCGCATAGGTTCGACGCGAAGCATCAATGGCCGCCAACCGCTGCTCGTCAGCGACCAGCTCATCAACCTCATCGGGAAGCGGCACTGACAAATTGAAATCGTTGTCCGCCCTCTCGATGCGAGCGATGGCATGCCCAATCGCAAGGCTTTGCAGGTCCCGCGCCTCGAAGTGCGCAAAGCCATCGGCAAGTGATCGCGCATCGCTATCGCCAACGCGAAACACGATGCGCGTGAATGCATTGGATAGGACGGAACTTGAAACGTCCTTGTCTTTGTCGAGCTGCTTGAGGTCTTGATGCGCGAGCACAAGCCCCAAACCATACTTGCGCGCTCCACTCAGGATTTCAGTCAGCGACGGCGTGATGAAGTGATGGAACTCGTCGATGTAGCAATAAAAGGGTCGGCGTTGCGATGCTGGCATCCGCGCCCGACTCATCGCCATTTGCTGCAACTTGGTCATCACGAGGCTGCCGAGAAGGAAGGCGTTCTCACGACCAATTTGGCCCTGGGGCAGCTTCGCGAGGAAGATTTTGCCGGAGTCCATCATGCCACCAAAGTCGAGCCGGTTCTCGCGCTGAGACACCATGTAGCGAATCGGCTTCGGAGACAAAAAGGTCTCCAATCGTGTCATGATCGGCCCGATGCTTTTGTTGCCGCCAAGCTGCGGAAATGCACGCTTCCAGTAGAACCGCACATCAGGGTCGCTCACGGTTTGGAGGAACTGCTCACGCCATTCGGCATCAAGCAAGAACCTGCGTAGATCAGACAACGTGCCGCCCTCGCTGCTTTCCAAGAACGCGAGCACGGCATTTTGAAACACCGAGTTCATCTGATCACCCCAGCTCGTGCTCAATCGTTGGAACACCGATACCAAATCACTTGCGAGCAACTGCTTCTCGAAGTCCGAGCGTGCCGAAAGGATATTGAAGGGAATGACAAATTGTTCGTCAGCAGGATCGAACAGCACCACATCATTCACTCGCTCTGGCGGAATGACGCCAAGCACACGATCAATCAAATCGCCGTGCGGATCGAGGACAGCTAGGCCTTCACCATTGGCGATGTCCTGCTGAATCATCGAGAACAACAGCGTGCTCTTTCCCGTGCCAGTGCCACCTAGAATATGGCAGTGACGAACGCGTTTTTCGCGAGAGAGCCAGACTTCGGACGCTTCACTATCGTGTTGGTTGATGCCGATGCTGACGCCTTCGTGAGTTGCTTGCGGCTCAACCGCGCGAGTGTTGGTGTCGATGCGTCGGAACTTCTTTGACTGCACCGCAGCCGAAGGCAGATGCACAAGCCCGGTGAGTTCATCGAGATTGAGTAACATGCCACAACGTCGCGTGCGTCGGTCGAGCAGGTCGTCGATGTGGTCGGCTTGGTCATAGTCGTCGTTCTTCAACGGCATGAACTCGTTGCCACCGGCTCGCGAGAAATGTCGCAAAGCCGATGCCATACCTCGCACAATCTGCCAGGCGCGTTCATACTCCGAGGCGATACCAGCCATCCGCACTACGACGCCAAAGAGCGGCCCCTCAGTCTTCTGTTGTGCGGCCTTCACCAACCCTGCGCCACCATCAAAGAACGGCTTGCCGTCGGCTTTCGTCACTGCCGATGTCGCGTGCTCGGCCCAGGGTTCCGTCAGCGGCGTGAAGATCACCTGATAAATGCCCAATTCATCCTCGGCGAGTGATGAGAGCGCACCAATCAAAGTCACGAACGGATCGCTCTTCACGGAAGCCAACGGCAGCAGGAACGCATGGCTCAACGCGAAGTCGACAACAGCCATCTCGCCAGACTCGGGCAAAGCAGCGCTCAGCGCGTCATTGGATACACTCAGTTTCACTTGGGGGAAGTGAGCTTGCATTTGTCGATGCAAATCCTCAGCGTCGCCAACGTCCGCGACCCATTGTGTCCAGGTTTCGCTGGCAGTGCCGATGATCTCGAACACAAGCGGTTGCTCGGCATAACCCATACTCGCCAGCAAAGGAACGACGGACTCACGAGCCACGTTTAGCCCCTCTGGCAGGCGCATTCGCAACTCCACCAGTTCAGCGTTCTCTCCGCACCAGTCAGGCTCGATCTCTACATTCTCTTCCTGGTCAGTGTCGCCTTCGATCAGTGCAGGTTGTGGGGCACTGATTCCACGAACAATCGAACCTAGCTTTGCCAAGAATCCACTTACAACGGTGTGTCGCACGCCATCGTCGCCGCCACGAAACCCCTTCAAATGATGGCCGGGGAACGGCGCGAACGGTGGACGCGGCGACACGCGCTCAGGAAACGTCAGCACTCCACGACCACGGATTTCCCATCGCTCGATATTCTCGCGCAACAGCTCGTGAACTGTCTTCATTTGATGGCCGATTGTATGGCTTGCTGTGCCTTGTCAGAGACATATTGCGCACCGTTGGCGATGACATCCTGCACGCGGTCAGCAAGCGAGATCAATTGCAGAGGATTTTTCACCTCATTGAACTGCACATCCTCAATGCCATCGGCAGCCGCGAACTCCTTCACCTTTTCACGAACAAAGAAATCTACCATTGAGACATACATGCGTTGTGCATCGTCCCGGTAGTAGCTGTCAAAGCGGAACCAAGCTTCGTAGAACGCACCCAGCACAGGCAGCCGAAGCAGCAAGTCATCGAGACCATTCCAAGAACTGGCCGACATCATCAGGATCAAAAGCAAGAGCAACGACGTGCCAATCACAATGCCGCCGACCATCACACCGAACAGGTGGCAATACACTGCGGCCAGCCCGCTAACCGCGAGGAGAAACACCCACACCTCCCACCAACGTAGATTGCGCGGCAACACCGCGCTTCGACACGAGAACCACCAGCTTCGTCCGAACGGTGCGGAACAAATATCGAAGACCAGCGCTTCGCGTCTGATTCGTAGATACTCCCGACCAGCGGACAAAAAACCACCGTCCTTGAATACAATCCTCTCTGTGACCAATTCAGGCACCTGCCACTTCTTCAACTCCTCCTCGACCGCATCGTAGAACTTGCCCGTGTTACTGGTGAAATCGAGGATCGGAGTGATCCACTGCTCAAAGACAACCGGGTGCTTGCGTTTGAAGAGGCCGAACATAGAAGAGAAAAGGTGAGCGATTAAATCTGTTGCTTGAACTTTGCCATCAAAGCCGAGGCTTCCTGCACGGGGTCTGCTCCGAGCGCTTGAAAAACTGCAAAAGCCTCAACAAAATCAACCCTTCTTTCCCCCAACTCGATTCGCCCCACCATTCCGTGCTCACGCCCGAGAGCTTCTGCCAAATCGCGCTGTGTCATGCCAGCGGCATCCCGCAGCGAACGGATATGCTCGCAGAAAAGCTTGGAGAGTTTGCTGTGCAGGGTTTTAGTCACGCTGGCATTTTGCCAGCAAAAGCCCTTGCATCCAAAATGAGAGCAGTTAGCATCTCGCTGAATCAATTCAATCCTCACGCCCATGAACTTCTTGCGCAGAATCGGCCCTGATCCCCATGCCAACGGACAGAAAACGCCCGCACTTGAAAACTGCCCCGACATTTGGGAGCTAGAAGATGGTGATTTTGCCATCATCGGTATCGACATGACCGATGAGGCCCGCCACAGACTCCCCGCGACGGCAGGATGCGGACCCGATGAGCGCATTGTGCGAGTTCCTCGTCGAATTCTGGTGGACGCAAAAGCCGATATACCTTCGCAGGTGTAGCTCTGGCGGCTTAACCATCGCGTGTGATAGAATGGTGACACTATGCTCACCGTTCTTGCGTGGATGGCTCAACACGGCTTCGATCTCCTATCAGCCGCCGGAATCGTTTCTGGGCTGGGCTTTACTGCCGCCAGTTTCAGAGAGGATATTCGATCTCGTCGATTGGCAAACCTCGTTACGCTGACGCAGCAACATCGCGACATTTGGGAAGAGAGCCAATCCAACCCTTCTCTTGCTCGTGTTCGATCCTCTGTCGCTGATCTCTACACCAAGCCTGTGACTGCTGAAGAAACGCAGTTCGTCATGCTGTTGATGTTTCATCTCTACTGCTGGTATCGGGCCATTCTTGGAGGAGAAGTGAACGTCCTGGAAGGTCTCGAACAAGATGTGAAATCATTCTTCACTCGGCCAATTCCTCATCACGTCTGGAATGAACGAAAGGCCTTCTTCGACAGAGATTTCCGACATTTTGTGGACGACATTCTGAGTAAGTAACTATTGAGGATAATTGATCAAACCCAGCACCTCCTGGAGTTTCAGCGAGCGACTTGGCAGCCGCTCGCGGATGCGCTTGGTGTAGTCGTGGGCGTCGTGATTGTCCGACGCGGTGGGCATGAAAACTCATGCGACGTGCAGCGCAACTGGCGGCGTGAGCACAAGGGCGGTGAGGATGATGCAGGTGCGTTTCATCATGAAGATACAGCAATCATTACGGCTGACGCATCAGCTCACTGGTGGTGATGAGGTGAATGAGTTCGCGAAGTGTGTGGCCTTTCGCTTTCCAGTCAGCTTGCAGGCGGCGGAGGGCGGGCTGGTCGGTGAAGCCGAGGGGGCGACCGAGGGCGTAGGTGAGGAGGCGGTGGGCGAGGTTTTGCGCGAGGAGGTCGGGGTGCTTGGTGAGGTAGGCGCGGATGTCGGCGGGGCTGTTGACGGGTTGGCCGCGATACTCGCCAGTGGTGTCGATGGCGGCACCGTTCGGGTAGGCGCTGCGGAAGTGGCCGATGGGGTCGTAGGCTTCGAGGGCGAAGCCGAGCGGATCGATCTTGGCGTGGCAATCAGCGCAAGCCTGCACGCTGCGATGCTTCTCCAACTGCTGCCGGATGGTGGTGGCTCCGCGGATGTCGGGCTCGATGGGTGGCACGTCCGGTGGTGGCGGGCTGGGCGGTGTGCCGAAGAGTTTCTCTAGCAACCACACGCCGCGCTTCACGGGTGAGGTTTCGACGCCGTTGGCGGTGATGGTGAGGATGCTGGCTTGGCCGAGCAAGCCACGTCGTGGTGAATCGGCAGGCAGGCTAACGCGTTGCACATGGTCGCCGCTGACGTTGGGCAGTTCATAGAGTCGCGCGAGTCCGGCATTGAGATAGGAGAAGTCGGCATCGACGAGTGCGGTGACGGGTTTGTTGGTGCGGATGAGTTCGGCAATGAAGCGCCAGGTTTCTTCCCGCATCGCGGGCTCCAATCGGTCGATGTGATAGGCGGGAAAGGTTTCCTTGGATGGCGGCATGGTGCCTAGCTTGTTCAGGCCGAGCCACTGCTCCGTGAAGAGGCGCAGGAAACGATCACCGCGCGGCGAATCGAGCAGGCGGTCGGTTTCGGTGATGATGGCTTTTGCATCGAGCAAACCTTTGGCTACAAGCGAGCGCAAGGTGTCATCAGGCGGACCTGATGTGAGGAAGTAAGAGAGGCGGGTGGCGAGTTGCATCGGCGTGATGGTCGTCGCGTCTGACTCCGGCTCAGTGAGAAACAAAAACTCCGAGGAACAAAGCAGCGCTTTAAACACAGGCCTCGCGGCATCGGCGTAGCGTGTCTTGCCATCGAGACGCTTTTGCACGGCACTCGCAAACGGGGCGATTTCATCACCAGTCACCTCGCGACGAAAGAGGCGGATGGCGAGGCCTTGCAGCTCGGATTGCAAGCGCGCGGGTTCGATTTGTTTTTCATCAGGCGCAATGTGCGCGAATAACAGCGACCGCGCTGGATGCACTTTGTCATCACGCATGGGGCCAGTGATTTGCCAATAATGAACGCGGACCTCGGGGCCTTGGTAGAGGTGTTGGTAGAGCTTGTCGCGCTCCGCACGTAGGGCGAGGTTTCCCCACACTTGCTTCTCGATCTTCGGCACGCTGGAGTCGTATTTGTAGAGCTTGGTGGAGATGAAGTTACTTCGCGTGCCCTTGGGTGGACCATCGATCCAGGAGATGTAAGGAATGGTGCCGCGATCCAGCCAAATGCGGGCGCGGACGGTGGTGTAGCGATCATCTGGCAACTCGGTGGCGTGGATGATGTTCGGCGGGATGAGCCGCCAGCCATTGCCTTTCATGCCTTCGCCTTGGCGACCAATGCCGAGCTGCATCGGTTGCGACTCATCATAGTAGGACTTCAGGTCTTTGAAATACGCAACGAGGCCGCCGAGCATAAGATCCTTGCCATACGGATGGTGGCGGTTCGCGGCGGTGGCCTCTACTTCGACTTCATACCAACCGGAATGCGTCACGCCGGTATCGCCCAACCGACTGAGGAAGAGCTTGCTATCGAAGATCAACTCCTGATTTCGCAAGCCGTGGCTGAGATGAATGTAGGCGGGACCTTTCGCTTTTTCTGCACTGATGACACCCAGCCCGAAGGCATCGTTGAGGCCGCGCATCTTGTCCGCGCTATCCTTCCATTGCTTGGCTTCGGGTTTGCCGTTCACGTCAGCGAGATCGTAAGCGTTATCGAGCACCGCATCGGCTGCCTTCAGATACTGCTCCAAATGATGCCGCGAAGTGCGCAAGGCGGAGCCGATATTGCGAAAGCCTTCCAGCTCTTCATCACCGGGGAAGCTAGTGGTGGGATCGAAATCGCCATCGAACCCAAAGAGATCCTGCATGGTATGCAAATACTCCGCGCGGCTCAGCCGACGATGCACCACATGCCCGCCTCGACCTTGAGCGCTGGACTGTGCTTGAATGAGTTGCTCATCAATCCATGCGAGCAAAGTCCGGCGCTCGTCATCGGTCGGTTGTTTCTTCTTCGCAGGTGGCATCTCGCCGAGCTGAAGTTGATGCAGCACCTCCTGCCAACGCTCAGCGATGGCCCTGTCGGTGCCCACGTTCAAAGGCAAATCATCGAGCCGACGATCACCTTTCTGCACATCGGCATCGTGGCAACTGAGGCAGTAGCGCGAGAGGAAGGCGTCGGGTTTGAGAGAGTTGGCATCCGCTGCGTGGAGCGTGCTGGATGCTAGGACGAGGAAAGTAACAAGATGGAAACGCATACTACATCAGCAGTTGATTGAGGTTCCCGCTGCTCGATCCGAACTTGTCGCGCTCGATGCCCATTTGCTGGAGCAGCGTGACGAAGAGATTGCAGAGTGGCGTTTGTTGGTGGCCATTCTTTGGGAAGAAGAGATGATGGCCGTGCTTGAAGCCACCACCAGCGAGCGCCACGGGCAGGTTGGTGTTCGCGTGTGCGCTGGCATTGCCCATGCCGCTGCCGAAGACCACGGTGGTGTTGTCCAGCAAGGAACTGCCACCGATGTCTTTCATGACGGCGAGCCGTTCCAGGAAGTGATCCAGCTCCGCCATCAGCGCGGACTCAATGATGTGCAATTGCCTCAGCTTGTCCGGGTCCTGACCGCTGTGAGAGAGATCGTGGTAGCCGCGATTGATGCCGGGGATGTTCGTCACTGGCAAGGCACCGCCAATGTTCAGCGTGATGATGCGTGTGGCGTCGGCTTGAAGTGCCAGCGCCGCGACATCGAAGTTCGCACGCACGCGGTCCATGCAGCCTTCATTTTTCCACACGGGTTTCTTGCCATCTGTCACTGGCAGCGGTTTGTCGAGCCACGCCATGTTCGTGGCATTCGCACGTTCGAAGTCCCGCATCGCGCCCATGAATTCCTCCATCTTCTCGCGATCCCAACGATCCAGATGCGGAGCCACACGCTTGGCATCTTGCGAGATGAGCGAAAGCACCGATTCATTCTCCGACAACTCCGCACGCCTCGATGCTGCTGCCGATTTGCGTTGCGGTTTGAAGAGCATGTCAAATGCCACGCCAGGATCCTCCAGCTTCGGCACCGCGATACCCGAGCGCGTCCATGAGATCGCATCGCCTGCTCCGACACCGAGGCAGAGCGATGGAAACCGAGTCAGTCCACCGAGATGCTCTTCCACCATTTGATCGAGTGTCACGCACCCATCCGCAAACCCCGCCGCTTGCTCGCGGCGCACGCCACTCAGAAAAGCATGCACGCCATAGTGCCCGCCCTGCACGCCGGGATGCTCCAGTTGCGAGAACACGGTCATTTTCTTCCGCCAGCGCTCCAGAGGCTTCAGCAAAGGCGTCAGCTCCAGTTCAGGCCCATGTGTCGCTGGGAAAAACGATTCGGGTCGCAACCCAAAATCAAGCCCGATGCAAACCAGTCGCCGTGGAGCCTTCGATGCCTCCGCGCCATGCAGCGCGAGGTTCGAGAACCACGGAAAGGTCAGCGCAGTGCCGCTAAGAGTTTGGAGAAAGTGTCTTCGGTTCATGAGTTCGGAGGGTGCTAAGATGGGATGTAGTGAGGTTCAAAAAAAGCTCACAGGGGCAGGTTCTGGGTGCGGTAATGCGTCAGCGACTGCGGGTATATTCCACGAGCGCCCCCGGCGGTCACATTTTTCTGCACGAACCCTGAAGGCATGGGCGATCTCCGCGCCGTTATGAGATAATCGCCCCAGAAAGGGGGCAGCATTCCAGACCAGAGTGTGCACGTCGGAATTGGCTCCTCAGAGGCGTCAGTCACGCCAGGGAAGCACTCCTTCCGGCCGCGCCGCGTTCCAGCTTGCCGATATATTCCCGAATGAGCCCGCTCTCACGAGCAAGCCCATACTTGGTCAGTCCACAGCGTTCCAGTAGGCCGGTGTGAGCGGACCGAAGAGATGCAGACAACGGTGCGGGCAGGTCGCATCAATGGCAGGAATAAATCAGTGCCGTTGTCTCCCACTCGTCTGACATTCAGTTCCCCCACAGCTTCGCAAACTTCTCGGGCACTCGGAAGTCGTCCTGACCCGTGGGTGAGTAAGCGGTGCGCTCGGTTTCGCCATCGCGGACTCGGAGGCGGCCGAGGTTGAAGTGCCAGGGGAAGAGTTCCTTTGGCTGGGCACCGGCGATGCCTTTGGTGGGGTCGAGGGTAAAGGCATCCTCGCCGACAATGGGCAGGCGCAACTCGATGCTCCAGCGGCCCTCGGCGCGATGCACGACGACTTGCGCTCCGCTGTTCCAGGCGATGCCTTTGCCACCGGGGGCTTGATCGGCATCGTAGATGGCTCCGGCGGGATTGATGGCAATCTCGTAGGGGCTGCGAGTGGGTGTCTCGATGAGCAGGAGGATGTGATCGCCTTCGAGGATTTTGGGATCGTCGTTCTGCGTGGTGGTGATCTTGTTGCCTTTCATGTCCGGCTCTTCGCAAGTGATGCCGAAGTGCAAGACGGTGCCTTCACGCAGGACTTGGAAGCTGCCCCTGGCCTTGGAGGGTGGAGCGCCGGGCTTGATCGGCACCAGTGGGGCGATGCGGTAGGTGCCCCAGTAGGCGGGGGCCACTTTGCCATCGAAGGGTTTGCCCTCCATCGATTTGCCGTCGGTCTGACTTGTCTGCAGCGCTCGATAGCTGAGGTCGGTGTCGCGTTTGCGGCTGAGTTGTTGCTGCAGGGCATGCATCGGCTTCATGACGGCGGCGATTTGGGCGATGCGGCGTCCAGGGAGACTTTGTGGATCGGCAGCGGCTTGGGCTTTGGCGAGCAAATCGAACGATTCACCGATCTTTGCTCCATCGGTGTTCATGTGCATCCAGTTCGCCTCGGCATGAGTGATGAAGGCCTTCATTGTCTCCGCCGCCGGGCCGAAGTAGCTGGTGCAGTATTCCGCCAGCATCGCGTCCACGTCCTGATGCACATCCCAGTAGAGCCGCGCGGCGAGGTAGAGATTAAAGTGCTCGATGCCGAGTTCTTCGTAGCCAAAGGACTGCTCCTTGCCCGCAGGATGCGCATAGATCTCGATCTGCTCGCCGAGGCTGATGCCTTTCAGCTCACGCAGATCGCGGCTGATTTGCTTCGTGTAATAGACCGGGCGTCCGGCCTGCTCGGGGCGTGCATTGGTGCTGAAGTCCCAACTGATGTATTGGCCGGGTGTCAGCTTTTTGAGCCAATCGGCACGCCATTTCCGACGCTCGTTCCACACGGTCTCGTCCCAGAACTCCTGCCGATGCCGCACGTCGATGAGCGCGAGGTTGGGGCTCATTTTCTCGATCTTCTCCGGCGGCTGTGTGTAGGCGCTGTAGGCCAGGGCGCTGACGAGGCGGTCGGGATGGCTGCGATTTAGCTCCAGGGCCACGCGGTTCAGGTAGCCCCACACGTGGTCGGACATGCTCCCGCTCCAGCCACGGTCGGGCGTGAGCTGGGCCTTCCACGCGGGATCATCGCCCATGAGTCCGCCGTAACCGTCCACAAGGTCGATGTTAACCATGGGCTCGTGGAAGTGGTCGAACATGGCGCGGCCATGCTTCACCTGTTTTTCAAACAGCATCGGCGAGAGCAGGTTCGGCACGCCGTCTTCCTTGTGCGTGGTGTCGCGTTTGCCGTTGATGGTGAGATACATCTCGGGATGCGACCGCTTCATCTCCTCGCGCTTGATGACAAACTTCATCCCGTGGCAAATCTGTGGGAAGCCGAGTATTTCCGCGCCGTGATTGAGGCCCAGACGCAGATTCCACAGCGCCTTGTCGCCGATGCCCGTGTGCTCGGTGTAATAGATGAAGCGCCGCACAGCGAAGTCCGGCGTCACCGTGCGATTCATCTCGGGTAACGCGATGGTTTGCTTCTGAGGGATCACCCCGCCCAGCTCACCCGGTGCGAACCATCGGCAGCCAAGACCGCGCAGGAACTCATTCACCGCATTGAAGGTGCCCGCATCATCCTGATCCCACACATCGAGGTCGGCGTGATAGCGGAAGTGCAAGTCGCGGGCAGCATTCCAAAAGGTATCGCCCGTGATCTTGTCCCACTCGCCATTCACGCGATCAGTCTCCTTCGGCGAGCGATCGCGGCCCCAGGGCTCGGTGGGCACGAAGTCCTTGTCTGGCCCCAGCAGCGCCAGCCAATCCTTGCCCGAGGCCATGCGAAAGGCTCCGTGCTTCAGCGCATCGGTGGCAAGACCGAGTGCCTCCGTGTGACGGCTCTTGCCGACAAAAATCGCCGTCTTGCCCGCAGCACGCTCGCTGGAGATGGGCAACGTCGCACCCGTCATTTTCAAAAGACTACTCTGTAGCTCCTTTGCGGCCAGTTTGGTCATGCGCTCTGGTTTGTCAGCGATGATGATCTCGGCATTGGCCTTACCGTTTTCGATGAGGAAGGTATCGGCTGCGTGAACAGATGCTAGCGATGAGAGCAGAAGTGCGGTGAGAGTGATGAGGTGTTTCATGGTGTTAAAGGTTGGGAGGAAGTGGTGAAAGCCTTTGGATTAGGGTGTGAAAGGGAGTGCGGAGATGCGCTACTGCGCGGTGTGTTTGGCCGCTGCGTCCAGCTTGTAAATGCGCCTGGCGTTGCCGTTGTAGAACTTCTCCAAGACGCTGCGCGGGAGGTGCAGGGCTTCGACTTGGCGCTCCGTGTATGTCATCTCTCCCTGCCCCGCGTAGTAGTCGAAGTCTTCCCGGTAACGAAGTTCGAGCATTTGAAGATACCCTCGACGTTCCAAGTCGGTCGGCGGCTTTTCGCGCATGAACGGCTTCCACATGGAATCAAGGCCATACATGATGCGATCAGGGTATTTCAGGAAGAGAGCGCGGACTTTGTCACTTGGATGACGGACGAGATTGCGGGCACGCGCGGCCACCTCGATGTGGAAATTGGGGAATCGCTCCAAGCGGTCGGCGATGGCGTCGAGATCGTGCCCGAGGCTGGCGAGATGCGCTCCAATCAAGACGAGCGTCGGGTGCTTCTTCATGATGTTGTCCCGCGCGGCGATGAGGTCCGCATGGCTGGGAACACCGGCCTTGCCATGGAAGTGCCATTCCGGCCGCTTCGAATAGTAACTGAAATAGGGGCTGGCAGGATCGAGAGGCAACCAGGCATCAATCGGCTCGGCAAGGTGCGCGTGCAGTGGTTTGCCGACCTTAGCCAGATGAGCGTAGATCGGATCAAACCGTGGATCGTCCGGCAGAACGAACTTTCCATCCCGATCCTTGATCTCCATGCCGACTTCCTTCCATATCTTCACCCCCACCGCGCCGAGGGCGAACTGCCCGTCCAGCCAAGCGATCACCTTCTCGGCGTAGTCAGGCCGGTCATGCCTACGCAGATCAAAAGTCGCGATGCAGGGATAAAGCTCCGGGTATTTGCGAGACAGCTCGTTTGCCGCGCGATGCATCTGCTCAAGGTGCCCATCGCCCGCAGGCACACAGATGTTCACTGTGCGCATGTTGATCCTGCGAAAGAGGTCATTCAGCGCCGGAAAATCCTCGAAGACATGCGAGTGGACATCGATCTTCAGCAATTGCTCATACGTTGGGCTTTCCTCTGCACGACCTGGGTGCAGGGCGGCCAATAAAGACAGCAGAAGAGCGTTGATGGTTATGGTGAAGCGGCTCATGGGACCGGATCAAGGGATGCGTGGTGATTCAACAAGGGACACCTGCACTGCATCCAGGTAGTGGGGTTGCTTTGCTTGCGATTTGGCTTGGTTCCTAACACCGAAGAACACAACAAGGCTGCGAGCTTTGCTGGGCACTTGGATTCGCACACCAAAAGTTTGCCAGCCTGTGCTGCCAGCCGGGCCATCGACGCCTGTTGCGGCTGAGGCGATGGCTTCCTCCCGGTGTCTAAACCATTCAGGACCGAGCTGCTCTGGTGCCTGAGTGACAGCGTAGGCACGGATGGAATAATGGGGCGAGCTGCTAGGGTCTGCGCTGGCGAAGGAAGCACTGACCTCGATCTCACGCAGTTCGGTCTTGGAGGGCGGGAGAGCGATGACCTGATAGAGACGTGGAAACAGAACTGGTGCTCCATCGGCGGCGGTCTCCAGCCTGAGCATGTGATGACCATCCTTTGGCATGATCCCGTTCTCCGCAGGCACCACCTTCGCTGCATCGCCGGTCCAAAGCGATGAGGCAGGTGGAAAACCCTTCGCCAACGGCATCTGAGCATCCTCGAAACTCGGCTGCAGCACAGCCAGCGGAGTCTTCACCCCATGGCGCTGCACCACAAATCCAAACACCACGGACGTGCAGAACATCCCAAACACAATCCCCGCTGCCGCTGCCGTGAGCGGACGCCAGGAATACCAGTAAGTCGAGCGGCTTGTCGGGTGAGCGGACTCCCTCAGCGCGATGCTGCCGCTGCCCAACGTCGCGTCGATATTGGCGTAACGGGCAAAGAGGCGGCGAGTGGCCGCATCGTGTCTCAACTGTTCCTGGAGTGCTTGGCGATCCGCTTCGGATGCATCGCCGTCGATGTAGCGGCGGATGAGTTCGAGGCTTTCGTGTTCTGATTTCATGATAATCCCTCCTGGGCGAGCACGCGTTGTGTGCAGTTCATCAAGGCCAGCCGGATGCGGTGCAGCGCCTTGTAAAAGGACATGGGAGAGCGTCCCGCCTCCGCCGCGAGAGCATCGATCCGTGCGCCCGGCGCATAAGCAGCGTCCAGCAGCTTCCGTTGCGCGGGATTGAGCTTCTCCACGCAGGACTCCAGCGCTCGGCGCTCGGCTTCATAAGTGTCGACATGCTCCGTCACCTCGTCCGCGAGCAGTGCCAGCACATCCTCATCAAAGACCAGACGATCCCGAGACCGGTCCCGCAGCCACGCCATCGCCTTGAACCTGGCCACGCCGAATGCCCACGGGCGGAAGTTCGCGAGATCATCCAGATCACCCAGGCGCTGCCACAGCACCACCGCCACCTCTTGCATCACCTCCCGTGCATCCTCCCGCGAAGGAACAAGCGTCCGCACAAAGCCCAGCAACGCTTCCTCCTGGCTCACATAGAGCCGGAGGAACTGATCGTGCTTTGCATTTTCCGCAGGTGTCATCACATCGACATTCCGCGAGCGGTGTCCATTTGCCGAAAAAAGTTTTCAGAGGGTGAAAATGCCCAACTGATGCCACGCTCACGAGCCAGGGTGGACGTTGCTCAAACCCATCGCTTCCTGCAGCTCTTGCAAGCGCCTCGGCAAACAGCCTGCCAAGCTGATTTCCTCCAAAAGAAGCAGGCAACGATGAAGGTGTGTTTCACGTTCAGCATTTTCATTTTACGGATGCTCCTTGGGTTTTGGTAATCTTCGCCTCGCCACCTCGATGAACAGCCTTCGTCGTGGCGGGAATCGAGAGGTCACGGAGGTCGAGGGCTTCGATGGTTCCGGCTTGATGATCGAGGAGTTGCTCGAGGCCATCGGCGACGACATCCGTGATCTGGAGACGCTGAATCTGCGGCGTCGAAGTGAGGTAGCCGACACCCTCTGGCCAGCCGCGGCGGCCTTTGCCGGGAGGGGTCACGATGCCGGCCCGCGCCTCCATGAAGGCCTTCAGCGCGGAACGATCCATGGAGGTGCCGATCAAGGAACCGGCGGGCGCGGTGGATTGCGGTCTTTGCACGACGACATCGCGCACTTGCAGCAACGCGATGCGGCCATCGGCGCGGATGAGTGGCGTGTGGCCGATTTCCGTGCGCGGATCAAAGACGTTCAAGCCATCGATGCGCAGCCGATCAATCTTCGCATCCGGCTGGATCCACACGAGCGGGCGGTCGTCGATGGGCGCGTGGCTGCTGATGTTCTTGAGCGTCACCTGCTCCATCTTGCCCGCGAGCCAGAAGAGGAAGGCCGGGACGTAGTCATAGGCGCGTTGACCGGCGGGACGCAGGTCGATGTTCTCAAACTCCAGCCGCCCGATGTTGCCGCCCTCGCGCAGATAGGGCGTGATCCAGACGCCGAAGTCACGGTAGGTGCCCTTCACATTGCGGATGGAGACACGGTCGAGCCGCGAGGCGCGGGAGAGGATGCGGATGACCTGTGCGCAATCGTCGGCTTGCACGCCGTCAATGTCCACATCGCTCACGGGACCAATGCCAGCGGCATTGCCGAAGCGCTTCATGGATGCGGGATCACGACCGAACTTCCCCTCGCTGTCCCAATCGCCAAGCAGGTCATCAATGTTCAGCGCGATCATGTCATCCCAAGCGCGGCCCTGAACATTGCGAATGCTCAGGAACTCGCC
>JAIXYN010000069.1 GCA_027490195.1 Verrucomicrobiaceae bacterium
CGCATCATCACGGTGGTCGTCATCGTGGGAGGCATCAGACCTTCGCCACTGACCATGATGCCCGATTGAGCCAAGGCGGTGACATAAGCCCCCCAAGCGCCCCAGTAAGCCTGAGCAGCAGGCGTGGTGTTGTCCTGGGGGATGGCGGTGGCTGGTTCATTGAAGAAGAGAACGTATTTCATCGGTGGATTTCAGTTTGAGTTTTACTTGTCAGGTGTGCGACAGAAGCGTCGTCACACCCAGTTGTCGGGCGTGGCGCATGGATTTCGACAAACGGGCCATTTTTTTTGAGAAAATGCAACTTCAGCGTGCTGCCGGTGCCGCCGCCTTGGCCTCAGCCAAGGCAGGGTTCTATTTGGAAAGATAAGAAGATGAGATGCCTTCGTTCAGCGCCAACCGTCAGCGTCTCACCTGCACACACGTTTTCGAATCACTCTTAAAACAATATCTAGATTCTCCTTGGGGGTATCGACAGCCTTGCTGATAGAGAACTGTCGGCCCTCTAACGATCCGATCCTCAAATAAGGTTTGCCTTGAATTGGAAGAGCTGATGCAGCGTCCTTCAGTGGAAACGTCTCTATCACATAGTCACAACTTGTGGTTTGGAGATCGTCATCCAAGAGGTTGTGCTCTAGCTTGGTGATCGCCTGGGTCAGATCGAAACAACCTGCGGATCCCAATCCAAGCTTTCCTTCGAATTCAAAAGTGGCGACGCAAAAAATGACAGCACTGTTAGCGACAGTTTAAGGCTGCAAGCTTAATCCAACAAAGATTCACCAAGAGGCGGGGAAGAGGGGCTTAGGGCGGCGAGGACCTGTTCGAGGTGGTCGGCGGGTTTTACTTTTTCTAGGATGGTGGTGAGGTGGCCGGTTTCGCTGATGATGAAGGTGGTGCGCTCGGTGCCCATGTACTTTTTCCCGTAGAGGGTTTTTTCGACCCAGACGCCGTAGAGGTTGACGAGGGTGAGGTCGGGGTCGGCGATGAGGGGGAAGGGGAGGGTGTATTTATCGATGAACTTGGCGTGGCGCTTGATGGGATCAGTGCTGATGCCGAAGAGGTGGGCTCTTTTTGTGATCTGGGACCAGGAGTCGCGGAGGGCGCAGGCTTGGGTGGTGCAGCCGGGGGTGTCGTCTTTGGGGTAGAAGTAGAGGACGACTTTCTGGCCGCGAAGGTGGCTGAGGGTGAGGGTGCTTTCTGACTTGTAGCTGCCGCCGATGACGGGGGCGGTGAAGTCGGGGGCGAGGGTGTGGAGGGCGGGTTTGGGCATGGGGGATGGGGAAGTTGGCGGTTGTTGGCGGTTGTTGGCGGTGGTTTTTATGATGTGCCGGTGGTGTGGGGAGTACGGGGGGCGGTGGTGAATGGATCGGATTTTTTCAAGGGCTGATGGGTGGCTCTTTTGAGGCTGATGGAGGCAGATCTGAAAAAGGGGAGGCGTAGGAGGGGGGCGCTATCCGTTCTTTGCCTCACGGGCTGCGAGGCACCTGAACTCAAGGTGGCTGGATTGTGCGCCTGAGGGGAGCTGTCTGGAGTTTGATGGGGAGCCGTGTGCGCGATGTAAGTTTCCAGATTCTGGCTAAAGCTGGTACTGCAAAAACGTGCGCTGGGTGGTTGCAGGTTTTGTGGAGACGCGGGGCTTCCAGTGGCGTTTAGTGCGCGTCTGCTTCGTGAGCAGGTGTGGTCAGGATTGCTCTTGTAGCGCTCACCGCTGCAAGGATGTAGTGCTAAAGAGCGTATAAATATTGACTTAATGCTTAATCAAGGAAGATTGATATGCTTTAAATCGTGTTAAATTTTGTTTGTCAACTTATAGGCCTGGAGCCGTATGCGCCGAGGCCTGTGAGCATTGGCTTGTGCAGCCTTTGCGGCACGGATGTTTATTCAAACCATCTGAGCAACCCGTGTGCCGAGTGCACGTGTTGTTTCGTTGACACGAAAGAAGTGGATCCAAAGCTTATCGAGGAGTACGAAAATGGGCGGAACGCCTACGCGAAGGCACTGCTGGAGTTTGACAGTGCTGGAACTGGGAAAGATTGATCGTCATTCCGATTTCGCACGCCCTTGAGGGGCCTCATCGCCCCTGGGATGGGGCTGATGGATTCAAAAAAAGCCACGCTGCATGTGGGGATGCGGGGTGGGTGAAAAACGGGGGATGGGTGCTCGGCGGTGGGGCTGGCGGTTTCTTAGCTGAAGCCGAGGGCGTGGAGGAGGGTCTGGGCGAGGGAGTAGAAGAGCCAGGCGTAAACGATCCAGGCGATGGCGATGAAGCCGATGACCATGGCGATGAGGAGGAAGAGGCCGAAGTAGAAGTGGAAGGTGCTGCGCTGGACTTTGTCTTTGTGCCCGGCCTGCCAGGTGAGGAGGAGCTTCAAATTGCGGGAGTTGGATTTGAAGAAGATGGAGGCGATGGCGCCGGCGCCGGGGATGAGGCCGATGAGGAAATTGATGCCCATATTGAGTGCCATGCGCAGGAAGGCGGGGATGGGGATGCCGCTGCGGAGGGCATCGAGCAGGATGATGAATCCGGCTCCGGAGGCGACGGTGTCGCCGAGGGCGGGGATGAGGGCGAGGATGGGATCGAGACCGAAGCGGACGTTGGTGCCGGGGACGCGCATGAGCTCGTCGAGGTACTTGGTGAGGATGCGGGCGGCGGCGTTGTTGACGGGGTCTTTGCTGGAGGCGAGCTTGGCGGCGATGGGATTGATCGCGTGCGGTGGGAGCACCTCGTCGACTTTGAGGTCAGGGGTGTGGAGCGGCATGGGAGGGGATACGCTGAGGGAGGAGAGGGGGCAACCTTGAATGACTGATGAGGAAGCCCGAATGAGGAGTGGGGAGTGGTGGAAGGGTTTAAAGTTTCAGGTTTTAGGTTTCAAGTTTGGGAGTCTTCGCGGAGTGGTGGCGGATCTGGTTGATGCATGGACTGTGCCACGGGGATAGGTCTGATGGGACCTATGGGGCGGATGTGGATGAGCGGTGTTCGACTGTGCGGTGATGTTCGTGGGTAGAGGCGGCCTGCGGAAAGCGGTAGCTGCGTTCGTTCCTCACTGCGCGACCGCAGTCCAAATGGGGGCTGCTGCGAAGTGCAAGCTGAGGACTAAAAAGCAGAACGGGCTTTCCTCCTTGCCTGGGTGGCGAAGGATGGGAAAGCCCGTGCTGAGAATGAGGACTGCCGAACGGAGGTGCTAGGTCTTGCTGGGGAGATCGACGAGCATCTGGGCGTTGCTGGGGTAGCGCTCGAGGAGGGAGATGACGCGCTGGATGGCTTCGACGGGCTTGTGGCCGGCGAGGCCGCGGCGGAGCATGTGGATCTTGTCGAGCTGGAAGGTCTGCAGCAGGAGCTCTTCGCGGCGAGTGCCGGATTTGAAGATGTTGACGGCGGGGTAGACGTACTGCTCGGCGATCTTGCGGTCGAGGACGAGCTCCATGTTGCCGGTGCCTTTGAACTCCTGGAAGATGATGTCGTCCATGCGGGTGCCGGTTTCCACCAGGGCGGTGCCTAGGATGGTGAGGGAGCCGGCAGTGCGGGTATTGCGCGCAGCGGCAAACAGACGACGGGGGATTTCGAGGGCGCCGACGCCGACGCCGCCGCTGCCTGATGCGGTTTTGGCGGCGGTGTTGTTGAAGGCGCGGGCCATGCGGGTGATGGAGTCCATGAGCATGAAGACGTGCTCGCCGCATTCGACGAGGCGCTTGGCGCGCTCGATGGCGAAGGTGGAGATGCGGGTGTGGCTCTTCAGTTCCTGGTCGTTGTTGCTGGCGTAGATTTCGGCCTGCGGGAGGATGCGCTTGAACTCGGTGACTTCTTCGGGGCGCTCATCGACGAGGAGGATCATGAGATGGACGCCTGGATGATTGGCGATCATGGCCTCTGCAATGTGCTGAAGGATGGTGGTCTTGCCGGCACGGGGGGCGGCGACGATGAGTCCGCGCTGGCCACGGCCGACGGGGGTCATCATGTCGATGACGCGTGTGGTGAGGCGTTCCTTGGTGGTCTCAAGCTGGTAGCGCTTGTTGGGATTGACGGCTTTGAGTTCCTCGAAGAGGGGGAGATCCCGCATGGCGAGGGGATTGCGGCCATTGACCTCGGTGACTTCGGTGATCTGGGGGCCACGTGCGCCTTTGCACTGGACGCCGACGACCTGCATGCCTTCGCGGAGGCCGTATTTGCGGACGAACTCGGGGGCGATGAAGGCATCCTGCGGATGCTGGGCGAAGGACATCTCGCGGCGGCGGAGGAAGCCGTAGCCTTTGGGGGACATTTCGAGAATGCCATTGGCGGGCTCGGGCGGGCCGAGGGGTTTTTCGGGCTCGGGCTCGTAGTTGCGGCCACCTTGGGGGCCCTGCTGGGGGTTGCCGTTGTCGCGCTCGCGTTCACGGTTGCCGCCGTTGTCGCGGTCACGATTGCCACCGCCGTCGCGGTTGGCATTCGGGTTTGGGGTGTAGGGGGCACCGGAGCGGCGCTGGGCGTCGCGCTCGGCACGGCGCTGCTTCCAGCGTTCGAACTTGGCTTTGCGGCGCTCCTTGGCGGTCATGGGGCGAGGCTGGCCGTTGTCGCCGATGACGGTGTAGCGTGGGAGGCCGTTGGGCTCGGTGCCGGAGCCGTTGTCTTCGGCGTCGTCGCCTTCAGAGTCTTCTGTGCCTGCAGGATTGGCGGCGGGCGCGGCAGGGGCGGCAGCTTCAGGTGCGGGGGCTGCGGCGGGTGCAGGGGCCTCGGACACAGGTGCGGGGGCTTCCTGGACGATGGCGGCGGGTGCTTCGACAGGAGCGGGCGTAGGTGCTGCGGGGATCTCAAGATTCAGCTCGGGCGCTTCTGCGGTGTCGGCTTTTTTCTTGGCGGTCTTGCGGGCGACTTTGGCTTTGGGCTTAGCGGCAGGAGGGGCTTCTTCGACGGGGGCGACTTCGACCACGGGTGCGGGAGCAGGTGCGGCTTTGGCTTTTGCTTTGGCTGCTTTTTTCGCTGGAGGGGGGGCGGCTTCTTCGGCGGCGACTTCCACGACTGGAGCGGCTTTGGCTTTGGCGACTTTTTTGACGGCTGCTTTTTTGGCCGGGGCTTTGCGCTTGGTTTTAGGAGCTTCGAGCTCGGCGGTGGTTTCGTCAGGCATATACAGGAAAGGGGCGGGGATTAATCGAGCTGATCGGCAATGGCGTCGTCGATTTCAAAATTGGCGTGGACGTGGTGTGCATCGTCGTAGCCATCGAGGATGTCGTAGAGGCGGATCAGGGATTTCGCGGTGTCCACGTCGCTGATGGTGACGGTGGTCTGCGGCTGATAGATGAGCTTTTGCGAAGTGGTGGTGAGGCCTTTTTCGCGGAGGACGCCATTGACCTGGAAGAGCTGATCGGTGGCGGTGTAAACGATCCAGTCATCGCCGTCTTCCTGGATGTCTTCGGCACCAGCGTCGAGGGCGATCTCCATGATCTGGTCTTCGGTGGCGGTGGCCTTGTCGAGGCGGATTTCGCCACGGCGTGCGAACATGTAGGCGACGCTGCCGGAGTCTGCGAAGGTGCCCTGGTTTTTGCCGAGAAGGACGCGGATGTCGTTGGCGCTGCGGTTGCGGTTGTCGGTGACGATTTCTATCATCATGGCGACGCCGCCGGGGGCGTAGGCTTCGTAGAGGATTTCTTCGATCTGAGCGCCGCCGAGTTCGCCGGTGCCTTTTTTGATGGCGCGGTCGATGTTGTCATTGGGCATGTTGGCGGCGCGTGCGGCGAGGACGGCGCTGCGCAGGCGTGCATTCATGTCAATGCTGCCGCCGCCGTGCTTGGCAGCGAGAGTGATTTCCTTCGACAACTTGCTGAAGGCATTGCCGCGTTTGGCGTCCGTGATGGCTTTGCCACGCTTGATTTTGGACCATTTATTGTGGCCTGCCATGATGAAGAGCGATGTCTGTGTGAATGCAACGAACGGGTGCGGCCATGACAATGACGGCGGCCTTCCGTGCGGTGTGGTTTGGGGAAATGTAGGGGGGAGAGAAGCGGCATTGCCGCGGTGAGTCTCTGCAGGAATGACGGCTGCGCAGCGAGTGCGGAGTCGCGTTTCATCAGCGCAAAGGCCGGGGAAACTTCGGCAATCCTGCCGGGAACAACACCAAGTGTTCACCAAGTTGAGAGAACTTGGAACGGATGAAGTGTGCGGGATGCCGGGGCAGGATGCAAGGGTTTTTTTTTCGAGGGGGACAGGGGAGTGCAAAAGGGCAGAGAACGAGCGGTGGCACGACATCGGCATTCGACGAGGCCGCAGCGTCAAGCAGCCTGCACATTCAATGAGCAGTGGCCCATGCACTGATTTTCGGTGGGCGTGAGGTTTGGCGGCATGCTGGGTTTGCTTTCAGGTGGCGATGGCCGGGACCCAGGGGCGCACTCACCAAGGCTCGGCGGCCCTTGGGCTGCATGACGTAGCTTCGTTGGGGCTGGTGTTTGGCGGAGTGGGGTGAGCGGAAGTTGGCGTTAGGTGACAATGAGAATCGACGCGGTGAGCGTTGAACGTTGAACGAAGAGATTTGGACTCTTTGCTTCTGGGTTTTTCGTTGGGGTGGGTGTTGGCGGAGTGGGAGAATCGAGGACGAACTCTGAAAGGGAGGTATTCTTCATCAAGGTTGTGAAGCGAGCCCCGAACGACGAGCCGGACTTTGAACATTGCTGCAGACGACAAGATTTGGGATTGAGGGGCGTATGTGTGGGGCATGGGGTTGCTTTCCAGTCGCCGTGATTTGCTCAGTGCTTCGAGTGCTGGGTTTGGGATGCTGGCGCTGCGGGGATTGTTTGGGGCGAATGCGCAAGCGGGGGCGGCGGCGAGGATGAATCCGCTGATGCCGGTGCAGACGCATTTTCCTGCAAGGGCGAAGCGGGTGATCTTTTTGTTTATGCAGGGCGGGCCATCTCAGGTGGACACGTTTGACTACAAGCCGGCGCTGTCGAAGCAGCAGGGGGTGCCGAATGCGAAGGGGAGCACGAATGTGTATTACCAGTCGCCGTGGGAGTTCAAGGCGCGGGGGCAGAGCGGGATGCTGATTTCGGATCTGCTGCCGAACATCGCGCGGCATGCGGATGACTTGTGTGTGATCAATTCGATGCACACGGACCACAATGCGCATCCGCAGGCGATCCTGCAGATGAACACGGGGAGCTTTGCGTTTACGCGGCCGAGTGTGGGCTCGTGGTGTGTGTATGGGCTGGGCACGGAGAATCAAAACCTGCCGGGGTTTGTGACGATCAATCCGTCATTCTCGGGCGGCGGTCCGCTGAAGCATGGCTGTGCTTTTTTACCGGCGGTGTGCGGCGGGACGCCGATCGGTCAGGACAGTGGGAATGGATCGAGTCCGGGATTTCCGGCGACGCCGCTGAAGGACATTGAGCTGCCGTTCATGAAGAATGCGCGGCTGGATGTGAGGGCGCAACGGCGGCAACTGGATCTGGTGCAGTCGCTGAACCGGCAGAGGCTGGCGCAGGATGGGAGCAACGAAGCGCTGGAGGGATTGATCACGTCTGCGGAGCTGGCCTTCAATATGCAGCGCGAGATGCCGGAGGTGATGAACCTGAACCGTGAGAGCCAGGCGACGCAGGAGATGTACGGGATTGGCGATGGGAAGATGACGGACCAGATCGGGCGCGCGTGCCTGATGGCGCGGCGGTTTGCGGAGGCGGGTGTGAGGTTCATCCAGGTGAATCACGAGTTCTGGGATGATCACACGGACATTTTCAAGGGGCACCCGCAGCATGCGCTGGAGACGGATCAGCCGGTGGCGGCGCTGCTGACGGATCTGAAGCAGCGCGGGCTGCTGGAGGATACGCTGGTGCTGTGGGGCGGTGAGTTTGGAAGGCCGCCGCTGCTGAACAAGAACAACGGGCGGGATCATGATCACCTGGGCTTCACGATGTGGATGGCGGGTGGGGGATCGAAGCCGGGGATTCGCTATGGGAGCACGGATGAAACGGGCTTCAAAGCGGAGCAGGACAAGGTGCATCTGCATGATCTGCATGCGACGATGCTGCACCTGCTGGGGCTGAACCATGAGCGGCTGACGTATCGCTATGCAGGACGGGACTTTCGGCTGACGGACGTGTTTGGGGAGGTGAAGCGGGGCTTGCTGGCGTGAAGGAGGAGCTCTGGGCGGGGGCAAGTGGTGGATGAGGTATGGGTGGATAATTTGTCAAAAATTTGCACACTGACCCCCTTTTGAGGGATTTCAATATTTCATCAGAGCTGTCATGCCCTCATTTTTTGGCAATCACGAAGCCCAAGAAAAAGTCGAAGATCACCCGGGGAAACCGAAAATGAAATGACCGCTCGCCCCCCGAAAACCCGGGGGAGGTGCAAGCAGGCTGCGCGGGCTGCGTTCTATACCTTAAGCCTATGATCCGTTCCGTTTTCAGCCTCTCAGCCATCTTCGTCTCCAGCCTTGGCCTTGCCGTCCGCGCAGCCGAGCCGTTGGACGCCTTCCTGGAGAAGCACTGCATCAGCTGTCATGGCCCCAAAAAGGAGAAGGGTGACCTGCGGATCGACCAGCTTTCGCGCGATTTTAAGCTGGGTACGGACACCCATCATTGGGCGGAGATGGTTGAACAGGTGAATTCGGGCGAGATGCCCCCGAAAAAAGAGAAGCAACCGACGCAGGAGGAGATCGCGGCGTTTGTCACGAGTCTCGATTCGCGGATCAAGGAGGGCCGTGCAGCGCGGATGGCGGCGCGGCCAGCGGTGTCGCATTACCGGCTGAGCCGGAAGGAGTATCAAAACACGGTCTATGACCTGCTCGGCGTACGATACGATCCGGCTAAGCCGGGAGAGCTGAATGAAGACACTCTGTGGCATGGTTTTGAGCGCATGGGATCGGAGCTGTCGCTTTCGCCATCGCATGTGGATCGCTATTACCGTGCGGCAGAGCTCGTGCTCGATCGCGCCTTTCCCCTCGCCGCATCCGTGGAAGCTCGCAAAGTTATCAGGACTGCTGCCGATCTCCGCTACAGCGGAGGAAAGACCCAGCAGGAGGCCCTGGACCGGTTCGGCATCAAACGGCCTCTGCGCTACCTGCTCTTCCCCGGCACCGTTCAGAATGCTTTCTCGCCCGAGTGGCTGGGGAAACCCGGGCCACAACAGAGCGGGCTCTATCGCATGCGTTTGCAAGCCAGCGGCATCCGCCCGCTCGATGGTCAGCCGGCCCACCTGAGCATAGGCAAGGTGACGGGTGAGGAGACCGTCGCGGGCCTGATCGAGTTTGACATCACGGCCCCGGAGGACAAACCGCAGGTTTACGAGTTCGAGGTGTTCCTTGAGATGCCGACGGTGCTGCACTTCTGCGTGGTGGCCACTGATGTGGTGGACCGAAGGAGCGGCGCGGCCTTCCGCAATGCTCTTGGAAGCAGGGGAGGGTATATTTTTACGCATAGCAGCGAGACACTTCTCTTGAATCCGAACGCCCCGCAGATGTTCGATGACAAAGGGAACGGCATCTTCTCGACGGTGCTCCTCGATTGGATCGAATGGGAAGGGCCACTGGAGACGGAGGCAGAAAAGTCCCGGCGCAAAGGTCTGGTACCTCCTGATGACGCGACACCTGAAGTGGTAGCTGAGCATCTGCAACGCTTTGCTGAACGCGCCTGGCGGCGTCCGGTCAAGCAGGAGGAACTGGAGGATTATTTGAAATCCTACCGCACTGAACGCGAGGCGGGCGAAAAAATGGCCGAGGCCTATCGCGTGGCGATGCAGGGCGTGCTGACCTCCCGAAACTTCATTTACCTCGTCGAGGGCGAGCCAACGGCCCGCGAGCGTCTGACCGACTGGGAACTCGCCTCAAGGCTCTCCTATTTTTTGTGGAGTTCTATGCCGGATGACGCCCTCTTCACCGCAGCCAAAGGCGGCAGCTTGAACGGCGAAGGATTGAAGAAGGAGGTTGACCGGTTGTTGACCGACAGCCGCATCAACCGCTTCATCGACGACTTCTCCAGGCAGTGGCTGCAGCTGCACCGCGTGGGCATGTTCCCACCAGACAAGAAGCTTTATCCCAACTACGACCTCTGGCTTGAGACAAGCATGCGCGCTGAGCCTGTGGAGTTTTTCCGTGAGATGCTCGTCAAGAATTTGCCCATGGCTAGCTTCCTTGATTCCAACTGGACCATGGCCAATGCGCGGCTCTGCGATTTCTACGGACTGCCGGAGCCCAAGGCAGACGGTTTCCAACGCGTCTCGCTCAAGCCCGAGGACCATCGCGGCGGTCTGCTCACCATGGGGGCGGCGCTCGGGCTGACTTCTGACGGTACGCGCCACCGTCCGGTGCACCGTGGTGTCTGGCTCAGCGAAGTGATTCTGGGCAAGACGCCCCCGCCGCCCCCGGCCAACGTGCCCGCCATCGAACCCAATCCGCCGAAAAGCGCCAAGGCAACCCTCCGTGACAAACTGGAGGCGCACCGCAATGACGCGAACTGTGCCGCCTGCCACGCGAAGATCGATCCGCTCGGTTTGGCCTGGGACAACTACGATGCCATTGGGCAATGGCGCATTCGTGAGAAGGTCCCGGAGGGAGTCGGTGAGGACCCTTTGATCAGTCCCGCCGGCCTGATGCCCGACGGCCGTCCCTTCAAGGATGCCAGCGATTTCAAGCGCCTCTTGATCGATGACCACGATAAATTTGTGCGCGCCTTCATCGAACACCTTTGCACCTACGGCCTCCGCCGCGTGCTGACCGTTGATGACGAAGACGACATCAAGGTCATCGCGGCAGAGGCGAAGAAAAACCAATACGGGGTCAAGGATATCGTCCGTGCTGTGGCGATGTCTGAACTGATGAGGAAGCGCTAACAAGACCCCGCTAGGCATCGTCATTCCATGAGCGTTCAATTTCGTCATCTCGCCTTCGCCTTCCTTCTGCTCAAAGGAACTTTGTTGCGCGCTGAACTCTCTGCAAACTCAGCCGTCAGCGCCGTGCTGCCGCTTTCCTTCATCGAAAAGCACTGCGCGGACTGCCATGACGAGACCACGAAGAAAGGCGATTTCAGGGTGGACTTGTTGGGCAAGAATCTCACGGACTCGGCGAGTCATAAGGCATGGAGTCGGGTGCTCGCGCGGGTGGAAAGCGGCGAGATGCCTCCCCCAAAAAAAGAGCGCCCCGCAGAGGAGGATATCCTCGCGGCGCTCGGAGCACTGAAGAGCGCCTTTCACAAAGATGCACTGGCCAATTACGGTGAAACCGGCCGCGTGCGTGTGCGCCGTCTCAACCGGCTCGAATACGAAAACACCGTGCGCGACCTGCTCGGCATCGACACGCCGCTGCGGGATCTTTTGCCGGAGGATGACCTGCGCGATGGTTTTAGCAATCAAACGGCAGCGCTGAGCATCTCGCCGGTCCACATTCAGCAATACATGGCAGCGGCGGATCGCGCGCTCGAAGCGGCTAGCGTCCGCCAGGCTAAGCCAGAGACCAAAATGCATCGTTTTGCCTTCAATCATGAGGCAGAGAAGCCTTGGTCCGCCTACGCTCACAACCGGTTGCAGTGCAACCTGCATGGCGAGGATCTGCACTTCTTCCTCGACACCCACATCGAGGTGCCCGTTGCCTTGCGCCAGTTCGAAGCGGTGACACGTGAAACACCAGGCACGTTTCGCATTCGCATCACCACGGAAGCGCTCGACACCACAGGCGGCGAGGATCTCATTTACAGCGTGTGGCTCGCTTCGGGTGGCAAGCGACGCGAGTTGCTCGGCCACTTCGACGCGAAGCATCGCCAACAGAGCGTGGTCGAGCTGACGCGTTCCTTCGACCGCGGGGAGACCCTCATCATTGCGCCCTATCGCATGGCCAAGGTGCGCATCGACGCCGGTTACAGCGTCTATGCGCCGGACAAGGTGGAGAAGATGCCCAAAGGCTGGCATTTCATCAACAATCCCAATCCACCTATTGCAACGGTGGGGCCTGCCATTGTGGTGAAGCCCTTGGAGATCACTGGTCCGCTGATCGAGAGCTGGCCGACACCAGGACACCGGCTGCTCTACGGCGACCAAGCGGAACTCGCCCCCACCGCTGAGGTCGCGAAAACGGCGCGGGTGCCGGATTCGATCCTCCGCCCCGTGCGGGCGTATCGGCAACTGAAGGATACCGTCACCGTCCGGCTACCGGCGGAAAAATCGGAAGCGTCCATTCGCGAGGCGCTCACCCGATTCGTCGGCCGCGCGTTCCGCCGTCCTGCGACTGTCGAGGAGGTCGAGCTTTACCACGCGATGACCCGCGACCGCCTCGCCAAGGGCGAATGTCTCGAAGTGGCGCTCAATGCCGCGCACCGTGCCGTGCTCTGCTCGCCGGAGTTTCTTTTCCTCGTCGAGCAGGGGCCGAGATTGAACAGCCACGAACTGGCCGCGCGCCTCTCCTATTTTCTGTGGCGAACTGCTCCCGACGACGGGCTGCGCAAGCTCGCGGAAAAGGGCGAGTTGACCAAACACGAAGTGCTGCGCAAACAAGCAGCCCGATTGATCGCCTCGCCGCGGTTCGATGCCTTCGTTACTGACTTTCTCGCTCAATGGCTCAACCTGCGCGAAATCGACGCCACCACGCCGGACCGCGATCTTTTTCCCGAGTATTTTGAAAGCATCGGAGACGGTCGGCAGGATGTGTTTCTGCATGACTCGCTGGTCGGGGAGACGCGCACCTATTTCCGCGATCTCGTGGAGCGTGATCTCGGCGCGGCGATGCTTGTTTCGGCACCATACGCCTATCTCAATCAACGTTTGGCTGAGCACTACGAACTGCCGCCAGTGAAAGGCGCTGCCCTGCGACGCATCACTTTGCCCGCTGACAGTGTGCGCGGTGGATTGCTCACGCAGGCGAGCATTCTGAAGGTCACAGCCAATGGCGCGAATACTTCGCCCGTGCTGCGCGGCGTGTGGCTGCTAGAGAGGATCGTAGGCACGCCTGCTCCGCCTCCGCCGCCAAATGTCGGAGCCATCGAGCCCGACACGCGGGGTGCGACCACCGTCCGCGAGCAACTAGCCAAGCACCAGTCGGTGAAGACCTGCGCAGGTTGCCATCAGAAGATCGATCCACCTGGTTTCGTGCTCGAAGCCTTTGATCCCATAGGGCGCTATCGCGAGTACTACCGCACCACCGAGACGGGTGAGAAGCTCAAAGATCTGAAGGCCTTCTTCGGGGCCCACTACGGCCATGTCAAATACCTCAAGGGTGCCACGGTGGACACGCGAAGCCAGCTGCCTGGCGGGGTCGAAGTCGCCGACGTCCGCGCCTACAAGGCGGTGCTCGCCACACGACCCGAACTGCTCGCGCGCAACTTCGTCCGCAAACTCGCCACCTTTGCCACTGGCGTGCACACGGAGGCTGGCGATGAACTCGTCATCGATGACATATTGAAAAAAACCAAGGCGTCCGGCTTTGGACTGCGCACGCTGATTCACGAAGTCGTGCAGAGCGAACTTTTCACCCAGAAATAAGCATTGTATGAAACCGATCTCACGCCGCCTCTTCCTGCGAAACTCCGGCATCGCCCTTGGTTTACCGATGCTCGAGTCCATGCTGCCAGCGGGCCGTCTCGCGGCTGCTCCTGCCTCTGCGCCCCGCCGCATGGTGTGTATCGGCGTGCCCTTCGGCTTCGATCCCACGGCCTTCGTGCCCAGCACCACTGGCCGTGATTACACGCTGCCTGCGCACCTCACGCAGCTTGCGGCCTTTCGCGATGACTTCACGGTGATCAGTGGCCTGAGCCATCCCAACACTGGCGGTGGTGGACACAAGGCGGAGGCTGTCATGCTCACTGGCGCGCCTTATCCCGATTACTCGTACAATTTGAAAAACACCATCTCGGTGGATCAGGCCTTTGCTGCCAAGTTTCGCGGTGAGACCCGCTACGAGAGCTTCGCCTTGACCACGCAAGGCGGTTCGCTCTCCGTCACTGCCAATGGCGTTACCATTCCCGCCATCGACCGGCCCTCGGCAGTCTTCAAGAAGCTCTTCCTCGCTGCCACTCCCGCCGAGATGGATGTCGAGATGCGCCGCATTGATGAAGGTCGCAGCATGCTCGATTTCGTGGGTGATCGCGCCAAGAGGCTCAATCGCCAGATCAGCAGTGCCGACCGCCAACGCGTCGAGGAATACTTTGAATCCGTCCGCGACGTGGAACGTCAGCTCCAGATGGCCCGTGAGTGGGTGAATCGCCCAAAGCCCAAGGCCATCGGCAGCGAACCCAAAGACATCGGCGACAACCAGCAGCAAAAGGCGAAGTTTCAGCTCATGATCGACATGATCCACCTCGCATTGGTTACCGACTCGACCCGCGCTGTGAGCCTCATGACCTTCGGCATGCATCACGACCTCTCCCATCACGGCAAAGAGCCGAAAAAGCTCGCTGCGTGCCGCCAAGTCGAGGTGGAACTCATCCAGGCCTTTGGCGGCCTGCTTGGAAAGCTGAAGAGCGCCAAAGAAGGTGCCACCACTCTGCTCGACTCCACCATGGTCATGATGACCAGTAACCTGCGCGATGGAAACACCCACTGGACCTACAACCTGCCCGCCATACTCGCTGGCGGCGGCTTCCGCCACGGCCAGCACCTCGCCTTCAACCAACCCTATCTCGATGAAGTGAAGCTGGAACTCAACGCAACAGATGGGAAGAAGATCAATCCCGAGAAAAAGATCCCCCTCATGGGCAAGGACCAACAACCGCTCTGCAATCTCTACACTTCGATGCTGCGAAAAAGCGGCGTTGAAATCGAGCGCTTCAGCACCGCTACGGGGCCGCTGGAGGGGCTTGCATAGTGAACAAATGCTCCATCACTCCATCCCCCTGTACGACCACTAATCACGAACCAAGCACCTCTATGAACATCCAAACCCAATCCTGGCTCATCAACCGCCGCCACGCCCTCAAGGCGTTTGGCTCCTTTATCTCGCTGCCGCTGCTGGAATGCATGGTGCCGCTGCGTGGGGCGGAGAAGGTCACGGCGACGCCGAAGCGCAGTGCTTTTATCTATCTGGCGAACGGCGTGCATTCGCTGAACTACCAGATCACCACGCCAGGGAAGGACTACAAGTTCTCCCGTTCGCTCATGCCGCTGGAGAAGCACCGCCAGGTCATCACGCCCATCAGCGGTCTGCATCATCCAGGAAGCCTGAGTCATCACCACAACTGCATCAGCGTTTGGCTGACCGGCGGCAAGCTTGGTCCTTCGGATCGCAACACGATCTCCGTGGACCAAAAGATGGCCGAGATCACCGCGCAGCACACGCGCTACCCATCGCTGGAGGTCGCCATCACTCAGGAATCTCTCGCCTGGACTGCGGACGGGGTTCGGCTGCCCGCGTTGCGCCGCTGCAGCGAGATCTTCTCGTCCATGTTTGCGGAACCGAAAGGCGGCGTCGCAGCCCAGCACCGGGCCTTGCGCCGCAAGGGCAGCGTGCTGGATGACAACCTCGCCGAAGTGCGGCGGCTGGAGAAAAAAATGGGCTCTGAGGACAAAGGGCGCATGGATCAATACCTTACCTCCGTCCGCGAAGCAGAGATCCGCACACGGCGGGCCGATGCGTGGCTCGATACGCCGCTGCCCGTCATCTCCGAGGCTGATCGTCAAAAGACCAATCGAGACATCGCTGACACCAAGGCGGGTGATTATTTCCGGACGGTCTATGACCTCATGGTGCTGGCGTTTCAGACGGATGTGACACGCGTGGCCACCTTCAGCTTGGGTGGCGAAGGCCAGGCCATTGCCATTCCTGAAATCGGCATCACGGAGTCGCGTCATCAACTCAGCCACCACGGCGGCGATCTGGGCTACATGGAAAAGCTCACCAACTACGACACCTTCGCCATCGAGCAGTTCAGCTACTTCCTCACCCGGCTTGCGGAGACCAAGGACCTCAATGGCAACACGTTGCTCGGCTCCACCATGGCACTCTTCGGCAGCGGCATGTCTTATGGCCATAGCCATGGCAACGCCAATCTCCCGCTGGTGCTCGCCGGCGGCTCGGATCTGGGGCTGAAGCACGGTCAGCACCTGGATTTCAACCAGTCGGCCGCAGGATTCCAAGGCTACGCGCTCGGCGCAGACGGGGCGCTGACTTCCGCCCACTACCAGCTCTGCAGCCGCCCCGCGAACACGGACGCCCACATGAGCAACCTGCTCCTCCTCATGGCCCAGCGCATGGGCGTGGAGATAGACACGTTTGCGGACAGCAACAAGGTGATCGCACTATGAAAAGGTTCTTCGTTCTTGGTTCTTATTTGTGCATTCTTGGTTTTTGCGCTTCCGACGCAACTGCCGCAGACGAGCCCTTCCGTCCTGAGGCGGGGAAGTTTCCCCCTCTTGAAAAAGCGCATTCCTACCGGGGTGAACTCGTCTTTGTGGACCATGCGAACCGCCGGGGTAGCCTGCGTGTGGCAGGGGCGGGGACGTATTTCCGCAATGCCCCGCACCCTTTCGCTATGCTACCTTATGGTATCGTTCGCTATCACGGAGCACCGGCGGATCTCCGGGACATTCCGCTCGGAACCGTGATGCACGTTCGTGCCTTTCTTCCCCCGGACCCCAAGGTCTCCGCAGTGCCGGTTTTGCCGTTTGATAACAAGGATAAGATTGCGGGCTACAGTGGCACCGGTGTGGCTCCGGCTGAGAACCACGTTCTGCTGCTTGAGGATGAGCCCAGCCACTGCCTGCGCGAAGGATTGGTCTGGAAACTCAAGGAACTGGAGATCAAGAACAGCGAGGGGATGATCATCGCCAGTTGCGTACCCAAGGCTGGCGCAGATGGCAAGGCCAGCGAGAAAAAGCTGACCTTCGACGCCGCCACCACCATCTGGCGCGGGCGTGAACGCCTTGGGATCGCCGACTTGATCGCGGAGGGCATCTGGCCCGCCAGCGGGAAGAAATCGCTCGAAGGCCAGGTCGTCCAACTCGGGATTACCTGGAAGCCCACGCCCGATGGTGTGTTCACCCGCTTCCACATCTCGGACATTTGGTTGGACGAGACGGCCACGCAGCGCGCCGCTCAAATTCAAACCGAGGTTCACAAGGCCTTCATCCGCAGCCGCTGGATGCCAGCCTGGGTGGATGCCGTGGAGTATGGCAAGTTCGGTCGCGCCACCGTGACCGCGACTTTGTTTGGCGGAATGAACGCCTCTCTCTACGCGGATTTCCAGAAAGGCGGCCAGGTCCTGATGAACGGGGCCGAGAATACCCTGAAGCATGCAGGCGGCGGCTATGGCCCCGCGCACATGGCCTCCAAAGGCGCTGTCCTCGATGTGACGAAGGTTTCTGGAGAAGCTCCTCTGGGCAGCAGCGGTATTCAGATCCGCTTTGAGACGGACCTCGTCATCGAAGGCATTCGTGCTGCGCGAGTCGTCCGCGTCCGTCCTGCGGGCTGGCCTCAGGTGCAAGTGCCCCGGGAGGAATACGTGGGCGATGGCTCTGGTGCTGAGGACCGTTTCCCGACTCCGGTCATCTTTCCCAAGTACTGATCTCTTCACTCTCTTGGTTCTTTGTCGGCCCGAAATACGCCGAATCGGGAGCAAAGACCCAAGAACATGGACCATGAAACTCACTCTTCTCAGCGCCTTTTTGGGCGTGCTCACCATCACCGCACCTGCTGCAGACGAGCCGTTCCGGCCTGTGGCGGGGAAGTTTCCCTCTGTGGAAAAAGCGCACTCCTATCGGGGAGAACTGGTGTTTGTGGACCATGCGAACCGCCGGGGCAGCCTGCGCGTGCAAGGGGTGGGCACGTTTCGCCGGAATGATCCGCAGCCTTTCGCCATGCTGCCTTATGGCATCATTCGGTATCACGGGGAACCGGCGGATCTCCGGGACATCCCGCTCGGCACCGTGATGCACGTCCGGGCCTTTCTTCCCCCGGACCCCAAGATCTCCGCCGTGCCGGTGCTGCCGGTCAACAACAAGGACAAAGACATGGACCACAATCGGGGCTCCGGTGTTGCCCCCGCCGAGAATCATGTTCTCCTGCTTGAAGACGAGCCTAGCCACTGCCTGCGCGAGGGCAAAGTCTGGAAACTGAAGGAAGTGGACCTCAAGAACAACGAGGGAATGATCATCGCCAGTCGCGAACCCAAAGCAGGCGGAGACGGCAAGGCCAGAGAGGAAAATCTGACCTTGGATGCAGCCACTCGCATCTGGCGTGGTCGCGAATGCCTCACGCCCGAAGAACTCGTCGCCGAGGGCATCTGGCCGGCCAGCGGTAAGAAATTGCTCGGTGGTCAGGCCGTCCTGCTGGGGATTATGTGGAAGCCTACACCCGGCGGTGTGTTCACCCGCTTCCATATCTCGGACATCTGGCTGGACGACGCCGCCATGCAACGCGCCGCGCATAACCAAACCGAGGCGCACAAGGTTTTCATTCGCAACCGCTGGATGCCCGCATGGGTGGATGCCGTCGAGTATGGCAAGTTTGGTCGCGCCACAGTGACCGTGACTCTGTTTGGCGGCATGGACCCCACACTCTACGCCGATTTCAAGAAGGGCATACAGGCTCTGATGAATGGAGCTGAAAACACGCTGAAGCATACCGAAGGGGGCACTGCTGGACCCGCGCAAATGGCGGCCCGAGGCTCCATCCTCGAAGTCACGAAGATACCCGGAGACGTCCCTATGGGCAGCAGTGGCATCCAGATCCGTTTTGACACGGATCTCATCACCGAAGGCATGCGACCCACCCGAATCGTCCGCATCCGTCCTGCGGACTGGCCTGACGTCCACATGCCGCGTGAGGAGTACCTCAACGGAGGGAGCGTTAGCCTTGAAGATCGCTTTCCGACGCCAGCCATCTTTCCGAAGTACTGATGCTTCTTGGTTCCTCGTTGTCCAGAGAGACGCCGAACTGCGTGCCCCTGGATCAATCTGGCAGCAGGTGCTGTGCTGGCGCATTTCAATGATTGATGCTAACTTGCCGCTTTATGAACTTCCGCCTGCTTTGTCTCCTGCTGGCTACCCTCCTGGGGACCCCATCCACTCATGCTGCTGGTGATCCCGCGCAGCTGACGCTGGCCTCCATTTTCACCGACGAAGAGTACAAGGAGGAAAAACTGGAGGCCCTGCACTGGAGCACGAAGGGGGAGTATTATTTTTCTCTCGAACCGCTCGGCAAGGACAAGGATGGTAAAGAAATTCCCGGCAAAGATCTTGTCCGGCATGAGGTTGCCACAGGCCTGCAGACGATCATCGCTTCAGCGAAAACTCTGACGGCTCCTGGCGAAAAGAAGCCGCTGAGCGTGGACAGCTTCGAGTTCTCCAAGGACGAGTCGCAGGTGCTGCTGTTTGCCAACACGCGCAAGGTCTGGCGCAAGAACACGCGTGGCGACTACTGGGTGCTGAATGTGGCGACCGGAGCTCTGCGTAAGCTAGGCGGAGATGCCGCGCCTGCGACGCTGATGTTTACCAGGTTTTCACCCGATGGCAGCCGCGTGGCTTATGTGCAGAAGAACAACCTGTACGTGCAAAATCTGGCGGACATGAAGATCACTGCGCTGACGGCGGATGGCTCCGCCACGCTCATCAATGGCACTTCCGACTGGGTGAACGAGGAAGAGTTGGATTTGCGCGATGGCTTTCGCTGGAGCCCCGATAGCGCGCGCTTGTTGTTCTGGCAGTTTAATACCCAGGACGTGAAGCGCTTCACCTTGGTCAATCATGCGGATGGGCGCTATCCGCGCATCACCTCGTTTCCTTATCCCAAGGCGGGTGAGAAAAACTCCGCCACGCGTCTCGGTTTGGTGTCTGTATCAGGAGGTGGTATCACATGGCTGACCGTGCCGGGAGATCCGCGTGAGCATTACCTGCCCCATGCCGAATGGACGCCGGATGGCAAGGCAGTGCTGCTGCAGCAGTTCAACCGCTTGCAAAACACACTGCATGTCATGCGCGCAGATCCTGCCACGGGGGCCACGCAGCTGGTGCTCACGGAGACCGACAAAGCCTGGGTGGACAACAAGAACACCATTCGCTGGATCGGTGAGGATTTCCTCTGGCTCAGCGAGCGCAGCGGCTGGCGCCATGCCTATCGCGCCACCTTGGGGGGTGAAGTGACTGCCATCACGCAGGGTGAGTTTGATGTCATTGACGTCAAACAGGTCGATGCCAAAGGCGGATGGCTTTACTATGATGCCTCTCCCACCAATGCCACGCAGAGGTATCTTTATCGCAGCAGTCTCAAGGGCGGCGAGCCACAGCGGCTTTCGCCCGCAGATCAGCCGGGTACGCACAACTACAACATGACCGAGGATGCGCAGTGGGCGGTGCATACGTACTCGACCGCGATCTCGCCACCTGTGATTCAGTTGGTCTCTCTGCCTGATCACAAAACGATGCGTGTGCTCAAGTCGCAGGGCAAGCTGCTTGAAAAACTGGCCGCACTCAAGCTGCCGAAAGTCGAGTTCATGCGCGTGGACATTGGCGGTGGCGTCTCATGCGATGCTCTTTGCATCACCGCGCAGGATTTGGACAAGTCGCGCAAACACCCGCTGCTCATGCATGTCTATGGCGAGCCCGCAGGGCAGACCGTGCGCGATGCCTGGAGCGGGCAGCGTGGGCTCTGGCACTGGATGCTGGCGCAGCAGGGCTATGTGGTCGCCAGCGTGGACACACGCGGCACGCCGAGCCCGCGCGGACGTGACTGGCGCAAGAGCATCCATTTTCAGCTGGGTATCATGAACTCCAGGGAAGAGGCGGCAGCCACGAAGGCATTGCTGGAGCGCTTCACGTTTCTTGATCCGAAGCGTGTGGGCATCTGGGGCTGGAGCGGCGGCGGCAGCAGCAGTTTGGACGCCATCTTCCGCTACCCCGATCTTTATCAAACTGCCATGGCCGTGGCCCCTGTGCCAGACCGCCAGCTCTATGACACCATCTATGAAGAGCGCTACATGGGGCTGCCCAAGACCAATGCGGAAGGTTATCGACTCGGCTCTCCCATCACCCATGCAGCGGCTTTGAAGGGGAATCTGCTCATCGTTCACGGCACGGGCGATGACAACGTGCACTACCAGGGCACGGAGAAGCTCATCAACGAACTCGTCGCTAAAAACAAACACTTCAGCGTCATGCCCTATCCCAATCGTGACCACGCCATCAACACCGGCAAAGGCACTCAGCGTCATCTTTATGAGATGATGACGAACTACCTGCATCAGCATCTCCCAGTGAACTGATTTTTCCGTTTCACGAGCAGGGCGCGCGCCTAGCAGAAGGAGGTTGAATGTTCAGCGCCAAGGAAGAAGATGGAAAGATGAATGACACATAAACTAACCATGCCTGGCATTGCAGGAGACGCCATCAGACGGGCCTTCATGCTGGGGGTGTGCATCTCAGCCTGCGGAGTTGTCTTCTACCCCGGCCCGGCTGGTATCACTTTTGCAGGAGGGTTTTTCATCAATGGAGCTGTACTTGAGCCTGCGATGCAAGAGAAAGTGAAGGCAGCGCTGCTCAAGCTCAAGGAAGCTCCAGCGGACATAGCTGCAATCGAGGTGCTGCTGTCCGTCGAGCCCCAAGTGGTGAAGACTGTGGGGACCAACCAACACTTTTCCGGCAATGATCCGCTGCGAAACGAAGCATTGCAATGGTGCCAGACTTTGCAGCCAGTGGAGGTGTTGGTCGCCTGCCTCGACAAGGGGTCTGACGCAGCCATTCACTGGGCGCTGCGGCAAATCGTCTGGCGCAGTAGCAACGGTGGGTTTGATGAAAAAAGTCAGGCGCGGCTGATGCCCGGCATCGAGAAGGCGCTGGTAAAATCAGCGCCTGCGACGCGTGCGCAAGCCGTCCGGACCCTGGTAAACTGCCTGCCGTCTGAACGAAGGCTTTCGTTTCTCAAAGGCTTGCTCAAGGATCAGCCAGACGAAGTGATTGCGGCAGTCATCGAGGGACTGGCACCCATTCACGAGATCATTCCGGAGATCGAGGTCATCGTTAGCAAGTGGTTGAAAACTGCGGAGGACCCTATGTTATTGAATGCCTGCTGCAGTTACTGGTGGCTGGCGAAGGGACGCCAATCCGAGGCTGCCGTGAATGCGGATGAGATCGCGCCCTTTGAACGGCTTGCCGCGCATGCGGATGCCACGGTGCGGGGTTCTGTGACGCGTGCCCTTTCTGGTGAGACCATCGCAGACCAGCCGCGTGCGGTGGCAATCTTGCTGCGCCTCACGTCCGACAAGGATTCTTTGGTGCAATGGCACGCCGTGCGTTCCTTGCGCCATGCCAACACTCTGGAGGTGAATGCCCGGCTGCGTGAGATCTTTGCTGCGCCCCCGTCATTGGACCTCAGGGCAGCTGCGATTGAGGTATTGGGCGTGTTCGGGAAGGAAAATCTTCCACTCCTAGTGGAGGCGGCAAAAACTGACCCTGAGCCGGGGGTGAGACAGAATGCGGTCTATGCCCTGCGGATGATCGGAACGCCTGAGGCGGGTGCGGCCCTGGAGGTGGCGGTAAAGGATGCCGATGCGAATGTGCAGAGAGAAGCTCGTGAGCAGCTTGAGTGGTACCGAAAAGAGCACTCGAAGAAGCCGTGAGAGGCACGGGTTACGCCATCACGTCAGCCCAGCCTCAGCCAGACGCTCTTTCAGATCACTGGCCAGCAGGGCTTGAAGGATGCCCTCGACGCGGCCTTCCATGAATTGATCGAGGTTGTAGAGCGTGAGTTCGATGCGGTGATCGGTGACGCGGTTCTGTGGGTAGTTGTAGGTGCGGATCTTTTCCTCGCGCCCGCCGCTGCCGACCAGGCTTTTGCGGTTGGCGGAATACTTGGCGGCTTCTTCTTGTTGCTTCTTTTCCAGCAAGCGAGAGCGCAGAATACTGAGGGCCTTTTCCTTGTTCTTGATCTGGCTGCGGCCGTCCTGACAGCGGACGATAGTGCCGGTGGGAATGTGCAGCACCTGCACGGCGGAGTCCGTGGTGTTCACGCCCTGACCGCCTGCGCCGGAGGAGCGGCAGACTTCGATGCGGACTTCTTCGGACTTGAGTTCGAAATCGACTTCCTCGGCCTCGGGCATCACGGCCACGGTGGCGGCAGAGGTATGGATGCGGCCCTGCGCTTCGGTGGCGGGAACGCGCTGCACGCGATGCACACCGCTTTCGTATTTCATGACGCGGTAGACGTCTTCACCGCTGATCTTGACGATGACTTCCTTGAACCCGCCGACTTCGGAGGGACTGGTGTCCAGCGATTCAATCTTCCAGCCACGGCCTTCCGCAAAGCGCGAGTACATGCGCAGCAGATCGGCGGCAAAGAGCGAGGCTTCATCACCGCCGGTGCCGGCGCGGATTTCGAGAATGATGTCGCGGCCTTCCAGCGGATCCGGCGGCAGAATGGATTCCTGGATGGCCTTTTCGAGATCCACGAGGCGCTGCTCCAGCACGGGGATTTCCGCAGCGGCCATCTCGGCGAATTCCTTGTCCTCCTGCGACTTGGCCATGACACGGCTCTCAGCCAGTTCCACCTGGGTTTTCTCAAACGAGTCCCATGAGGTCAGCAGGTTTTGCAGGCTGCGGTGTTCGCGCAGCATGTCGCCCGCCTTCTTGGCATCGTCGTAGAAATTGGGGCGGCCGATGATGTCTTCGAGATCGGCGAAGCGGGTGCGTTTACCGGCGATGACGCCTGAGTAGTCCATGAGAAGAAGAGGGAATGACGAATGACGAAATCAGAATGACGAATGCAGGGCGGCCAAGGTGACGGGGTCTCTGACCCCGCGTCTGGATAAGCGAAGCGATAACAGGGGGGCTTTTGCCGACGGGCGCGGTGTTCGAGCTGCGCTGAGCAAAAGAAAACGGTGTCCAGCACGAGGCATGGACACCGTTTGACTAAAAACAGGGGGCTGTGAGCTACGCTTCGGCAGCAACTTCGGCGGCAGGAGCAGCGGCTTCGAGCTTCGGAGCGGTGCGGCGGGCGCGGACGGAACCGTAGCGCTGGGCGAACTTGTCTACACGGCCGGCGGTGTCGATGAAGCGCTGTTCACCGGTGAAATACGGGTGGCAGGCGGAGCAGATGCCGATACGAAGGTTTGGCACGGTCGAGATCGTGTTGTACACGGCACCGCAGGTGCAAGTGATCGTCGTCTCGGTGGTCTTGGGATGGATGTTTTCTTTCATGGTGGTGGGGAACCACGTGGTCAGGCGAGGCGTGGAATGCTGCTTTCACCGGGGCGTGGGGGAGAGCAGATTAGTGGATTTTGAGGGATGGTCAAGAGGGGAGTGGGATGGGAAATCATCCTCACTCATGCCGGTTCCTCAGAACGCCAGCCCTCCCTGCAGCTCGCTCGGGCAGCCGTGGCTTGCCCCAGCCTGTTTTTGTTCTATTCTTGAGGGATGACAATCACCCTTCCAGACGATCCTGCTCTCGCCTCCTTGGGGGAGGAAGAAATCCGCATGGATCTGGCTTGCGGAGCATATGCCGCCGGGCATCTCTCCCGCCAGCTGGCGGCCGATGTCGCCGGTGTCAGTCGTTTCGATTTTGATCAGGCGCTCTATGCAAGGCGCATTCCCTCCTTCACTGAGGAAATGCTGGCACATGACTTGGAAACCCTCCGCGAGCTTGGCAGCAGGTGATTGTCGTCGCGGACACCTCCGTGATACTTAATCTCTGCTTCTTGGAGCAGCAGGATTTGCTGCATACGCTATTCGGAACCGTCTATGCCCCTCTTCAAGTGGAGGCAGAATTTCAGCGGCTCGCGGCTTCTGACCGGCGTTTTCTGGGACTGGTGTACCCAGGTTTTATAAAGCGTGCCAACCCGCAAAGTGTGCATCATTCTTGGGCGCATTCTCCGGTTCTTCATGCAGGGGAAATCGCAGCGCTCTCCTTGGCGCTGGAACTGGGCGCGGATTTGGTGCTCATGGACGAGGCTGAGGGGCGTGCCGTTGCCACCTCGCTGCAACTGACCACTATGGGGTTGCTTGGCATCTTGATCCAGGCCAGACAACGCGACTTCATACCTGCCGTGGCCCCCTTGCTGGAGCGACTTCAGCAGGAAGCTCGTTTCTGGATCGCGCAACCACTGCGAGATGCCGTGCTGCGTGCTGCTGGCGAAAACGTCTGACACCCTTGAGCAGCCCTTCGAGTACTCAACCCGCTGATAACTCCGCCCCCGTGGCTGCGTTACCGCGCACACCATGATCCACCGCCTTTGTTTTCTCTTTGCGTTCGTCGTTTGCTCCCAGCTCCATGCGGCTCCGCCGAATGTGGTGGTGATGCTGGCGGATGATTCGGGGTGGGGGGATTATTCGATTCATGGCAATACGAACCTGAAAACGCCGAACATCGATTCGCTGGCAAAGTCGGGGGCGCGGTTTGACCGCTTTTTCGTCTGTGCGCTGTGTGCGCCCACGCGGGGCGAGTTTCTTACGGGGCGGTACCATTCACGCGGCGGTGTGAAGGGCGTTTCGACGGGGTTGGAGCGGCTGAACACGGACGAGAAGACCATCGCGGACAGTTTTCTGGCTGCGGGTTATTCCACGGGTGCGTTTGGGAAGTGGCACAATGGAAGCCAGTGGCCCTACCACCCGAATGCGCGCGGATTTCAAGAATATGTGGGCTACACGGCGGGCCACTGGGGCGAGTATTTTGACCCGCCGCTGGAGCACAATGGGAAGATGTTCCGCGCCAAGGGATTCATCGTCGATGTGCTGGTGGGGAAGGCGATGGAGTTTATCGAAACCAACCGCGAAAAGCCGTTTTTCTGCTACATCCCGCTGACGACCCCGCACTCGCCTTTCAGCGTGCCGGACGAGCATTGGGACAAGTTCAAAGACTCCCCGGTGGCGATGCGGGGTATCGAGGGTGAGAAGGAGGATCTCGCCGTGAGCCGCACGGTGCTGGCCATGATGGACAACATCGACCTGAATGTGGGGAAGGTACTGAAGAAACTCGATGATTTGAAACTGAGCGAGAACACCATCGTGGTCTATTTCAGCGACAACGGCCCCAACAGCCCCCGCTGGAACGGCGGCATGAAGGGGAAAAAGGGCGTCACGGATGAAGGCGGGGTGCGCTCGGCGCTGTTCATGCGCTGGCCGGAGAAGATCAAGCAAGGCAGCACTATCACGCCGATTGCCGGGGCGATCGACCTGCTGCCGACGCTGACTTCGCTGGCGGGTGTGAAATTGGTGAGTACGAAGCCGCTGGATGGCTTGGATTTATCCAACCTGCTGCTCGGCGGTGAGTGGAAGCGCGGGCCTCGCGAACTCATGAATTACAATGGCGGAAAGCTCAGCGTGCGTTCGCAGACGCACCGACTCGATGCGAGCGGCGCGTTGTTTGACATGGTGGCCGACCCAAATCAGACGAAGGACATCACGGCTGCGCAGCCGCAGATCGCTGCCGAACTCGCCGCCAAGGCCACGGCCTGGCACCAGGAGGTGTTTGGTAAGCCGTATGTATCTGCTCCTGCCGGTGCCAAAGGCAAGGGGCAGGGTAAGGCCAAGGGGAAAAATCCGGGTGCGGAACCCTTCGCGGATGACCGGCCTTACCCGGTGGGCTACACCGAGTTTCCGATCACCCTGCTGCCTGCGCGCGATGGCATCCCGCATGGCGAGGTGAAGCGTAGTTCCGGAGCGCCGAACTGTTCCTACTTCGTGAACTGGAAGACGAAGGATGATGCCATGACTTGGGACATCGACGTCCACACCGCAGGTGACTATGAGGTGAGCATTGATTACGTCTGCCCGGAGGCCGATGCGGGAGCGACAGTGGAACTGAATTTCGATGGGGCTAAAACGACGGGCAAGGTTACTCCAGGCTGGTATCCGCGTCTGCTGGATGATCAGGACCGTGCCTCACGCAAAGGTGAGAGCTACATGCGCGATTTTCACAGCCTGCCGCTTGGCACGATCAAGCTGCCTGCCAAGCGTGGTCTGCTCACGTTGCGTGCCCTGGAAATCCCAGGGCAGACGGTCATGGAAGTGCGGCGTGTGACGCTGACACTCAAGACAAACTGATTCATGGCATGATTCCTGATGTTGAATTAATGGTCTAACCAAGGAGATTCCCCCAAACCAACCCCTTCATGAAATTGTTCCGCGCCTTTTTTCTCGTTCTTGCCCCGTTGTTTCTGGCTGCCTGTGGCTCCATCTCCCCCGTGCCTTCAGGTACTTCAGGGATCGTGATCGGTCCGAATGAAATCCGCGAATGCGGCCAGGGGAAGGTGCAATTTCCAGCTGGGGTGTACACAGCTGAGGTCGTGTCTGAAAAAGGCACGTATTACCTGGCACCCGAACTCATCCGGACCAAGGGGGTGCTCATGGGGCGTGCCGAGCGGGGGGGCATTTTTGTTTCCAACGCACCCGGAAACCCGCAGGCAGCCTGGTTTGGCGAATTGAGTGACACCGTGGAAGAAAAGCCAAGCACGCTGTTTGCGGCTGTTGGCATCAAAGCTCCGAAATTGTGGCCCTACACTCCACGGATTCCCTTTCAGACGAAAAAGTGATTTCTGCGTTCTTTGACTGACATTCCCCCCACATGTGGAGGATTCAAAGGTAAGTACTTTGACTGATCGGTCAGTTTTCGTTGCGTAAATCGCTATAAAAACTATAATTTGAGGCGATATGAACAGCCGTCTCATCACTTGGTTAATCGCCTCTGCCGTCCTGCTGGCGGGGGGGATTGCCGCGATGAAGGAGGGCTGGCTGAATGGCTGGGAGATGCGGCTTGGCGAGTTGATGACAAGTCCCGGGGCTCAGTATAGCGCGGCCAAATTCCGCCTCGACTTGGTGGATCAGTTTAATTATTCGCGCATGGCAGAGAAGACTCCGACCTTGCGGGTGGATCCTGAAATGGAGGCTTGGCTGGATAGAGAGTTTGCCAAAATCGACACGACTGACCTCAACAAAGTCACCGAACTGGTGCAGGAAGGCATGCCACGCTACTACCGCGTCTCGGTCTGTGCCGCCAGCAGTCCGAGCCTGCGCGAACTGCTGCAGCGCTTTCATGAGTATTCGCACCGTGCGCAGCCGGAGATGACGCATATGGCCATCGCACTGCGGCCACGCGCCAGTGGACTCATGCATGAGGCATTGCTGGTGCTGGGCCAGCGCCTGCGTGATTTCACGCCGGAAGCATTGACCCAATCCGGTGATGAGCCGTTTTTCAGCACCTGCGTCCACTGCAAACAGCCGCATTTCATGAAACTCTCACGGGCTCAGCGCAGCATGGCGCTGGAGTGCCCGAAGTGTCACCGCAAGTATGCTGTGATCGCGGCGGACAGCGCGGGCCGGTTCCACTACGTGAACGAGTTTCTGACGGGCTACGCCCCCCCGGCGGTATTTGCGAAAAACCAGTCGCGTGTGCAGCAGCTTTTCACCCTGTGGTCCGCCGTCCACGCCAACTGCCGTTACACGAATGACCCCGGTGCCAAGGCGGGCAGCAGCTTTGCCAAGCCAGAGCAGACGGACGCCTGGCAGTTTGCGGACGAAACGCAGCGCCTGCAGCGTGGCGACTGCGAAGATTCCTCCATCTTTCTGGCTGACTGGCTCATGTCGCGTGGGTTTCAAGTGCGGGTGGCTCTGGGACGCTACGGCGACCTCGGTGGGCATGCCTGGTGCGTGGTGAAGATCGAGGACAAAGAGTATCTCCTGGAATCGACGGAAAGCCGTCCTGATCCGAGTGATCCACCCCTCGCCAGCCGTGTGGGCAGCCGCTACGTGCCTGAAGTGTTGTTTGACCGCTTTGCCATCTATGTTCCCACCAGTGCCAACCGCTCTTGGAAGGGGGACTACTGGTCTGCCAACACCTGGACGCGTGTCGAGCCACGTGCCGAACTGGGCGGCGATCCGATCCTGGCGCGGGCACCCATCGGAACAGCCGTTAAAATGGGGCCGCAGAATCTTTTGGAAGCTGCTACATCGACGGATACCAGCCGCCTTGCGCGCACGACGTTCGCCAGTCCGGCATCTCCCACACTTATCAATTTGGGTGATATTCCTGTGGGATCCAAAGACTGGCGGCAGTCCATGGTGCCACAGCGGGCGCCCTGACCCAAACCCGAGCGTTCGGGGCATGATCACATGTTGACGCCCTGTCATGCAGCATCCAGCATTATGGCCTTATGCTCGCCAGCATTGCCATCCTTACGCTGTTCGGCATCCTGCTCATCATGCTGGAAACCTTCCTGCCGGGCTGGGTGGCTGGCATCCTAGGCGCGATCGCCATATTCACGGCCATCTGGCTTGCCTTGATGTCAGAGGAACTGGGCGGCTGGAGTTCCAACCAGCGGGTGGCGCTTGCGCTCGGCATCGTGGTGTTTGCGATGGCGGTGTTGATCGTCTGGCTGCGCTGGTTTGCGGTGAAATTTTTCCATCGGGCGCTGACCCTCACCACGAGCATTGAGACGCCGCCTGCTGTCGGAGCCGCGCCGGGCACCCAAGGTGTTGCGCTCACGGAACTGCGTCCCCTGGGGCGTGCTGAAATTGACGGCCAACGCTACGAGGTGCGCTGTCAGAACGGCCTCGCGGCAGCCGGGACACGTGTCGAAGTGATCGCGGCGGAGCCCGGCAATCTGCTCGTGCGCATCGTCTGAATCGCTTTTCTTTTGCCCAACCCACATACCACCCACTCATGTACACACTCGAAATATTCGTCATCGGCGCTCTCATCATCGTCGCGCTTGTCCTGTTCCTGATGGTTGCGAAGTTTTTCAATCTCTGGCTGCGTGCGCGCATCGCCAATGCGCCAGTGAGCTTTCCCACACTGCTGGCCATGTGGCTGCGGGGAGTGCCCAATGCCTTGATCGTCGATACGCGCATCACGGCTGCCAAGGCCGGCATTCCCATCGGCACGGATCAGTTGGAGGCGCACTTCCTCGCCGGTGGTGAGGTGACGCATGTGGTACTCTCTTTGATCGCCTCCGACAAGGCAGGTATCCCGCTCGATTTCCGCCGTGCTTGCGCCATTGATCTTGCCTGCAAAGGCACCAGCAAAACAGTGCTCGAAGCGGTGCGCACCAGCATCAATCCCAAGGTCATTGATTGCCCCCATCCCGACATGGGCCGCGGCGGCAAAATCGATGCCGTTGCCAAGGATGGCATCTCCCTGCGCGTCCGTGCGCGGGTGACGGTGCGTACGAACCTCGACCGCTTCGTCGGCGGTGCCACGGAGGAAACCGTCATCGCCCGTGTGGGTGAAGGCATCGTCACCTGCATTGGCTCCTCGGCATCCTACAAGGATGTGCTCGAAAACCCTGATGCCATCTCCAAGCTGGTCCTGCACAAAGGTGTGGACGCTGGCACCGCTTTTGAAATCCTTTCCATCGACATTGCTGACATCGACGTCGGCGAAAACGTCGGGGCCAAGCTTCAGACCGAGCAGGCCGAGGCTGACAAGAAGATCGCGCAAGCCATGGCCGAAATGCGCCGTGCCGCCGCCGTGGCGCTGGAGCAGGAAATGTCCGCCCGCACCCAGGAGATGCGCGCCCGAGTGGTGGAAGCCGAAGCGCAGGTGCCGCTCGCGATTGCAGAAGCCTTCCGCAACGGTCAGCTCGGTGTCATGGACTTTGCCAAATACAAAAACATGCTCGCTGACACCGAGATGCGCACCAAAATTGCCGGAGATCCATCCGGCGCTAAATAAGCTCGCAGGAGTTTTTTGACCATGCATCCACTATTGCTGAGCAGCGATTTCGATCCTTTACAGATGGCGATCATCGTCATCGCGGTCTTGGCGGGCTTCGTGAAATGGCTATGGGAGAACTGGCAGCAGAAGACAGGTGCTGTACCACCGCCGCCACCTGACCCCGAGGAGCAGCGCCGCCGCGAAGCCGCCTGGCGCAAGCAGACTGGGCAGCCATCTGCCAAGCCACCACTCCCGCCTGTGGCGGTGCCATCAGCTTGGGACGAACTGCGCAAGGCATGGAAAGAGCTCCAGGAGACTGCCCAACAGGCCCCGGCCCCTGCGCGCCCACCGCCACCCCTGCCGAACCAGCGTCAGCAGCAGCCCCAACGCCAGCGCCCTCAGCAACCCGCACGTTCTCCCGCACCGCTGGCAGCGCCGAAGGTGGCTGTGGTTCAGGCTCCAGCCGTGGCAAGCGCAGCTCCTGCTGCTGTCATTAGCAATGACTCGGCCCCTGCCGGGTCCATTCTGGCCAATATTCGCAACCTGCGCCAAGATCCCGCTCTCATGAGACAGGCAATTTTGATGCAAGAGATACTTGGTCCGCCAAAAGCCTTGCAATCCTCTCACGATTTCGCTATCTAAGAGAACTCTTCTTTGAGACGCCGGCGTGGTGAAATTGGTAGACGCGCTAGACTCAAAATCTTGTATCCGTGAGGATGTGTCGGTTCGAGTCCGACCGCCGGTACCATCAAAGAAGTGAGCAGGAGTCAGGGACGAGCAGCGTTATCTAGCTCATGAAATCACCCCGAGTCGCCTCCATCCTCATCTTCACCCTGGCATTGCTCGGGTGCGTCGCCTGGGCGGTGGAGCAGGGCAGGGAAGGCGGTCGTCCCACGCAGTTCGGCGTCAAGGATGGCAGCGTGCCCGAGGATCCGCGTGATACCCGTCGCGGCCAGGAGGAAGGCTACCCCACCTGGCCAGTGAGCAAAGACCTGCCCAACGACACCTTCACCTTCGCACGCGTCCGCTACAATTCCATGAGCCACGGCGGACGCGGCTGGGGCAGGGGAAATCGTAAATGGTCCACGGACTACCCGGATTCTGACATGAACATGTCCTACCGCCTGCAGCAACTCACCTCGCTGCAGGTGAATCCGAACGGGGCCATCGTGGACATCGATGCCGAGCAGTTCCGCCATTTCCCCTTCCTCTACATGATTGAGGTCGGCGACATCGACCTCACCGATGACGAAGCCAAGACCATGCGCGAGTACATGCTCAACGGCGGCTTCATCATGGTGGACGACTTCTGGGGCACGCGCGAGTGGGAAAACTTTGAAGTCGCCCTCAAGCAAATCTTCCCCGACCGCAAAATGGAAGAGATCCCGCTGGAGCACGAAATCTTCCACATGGTCTTCCCCATCAAGGTGAAGCCGCAGATCCCGCACATCCGCTTTGCCGAGTATGTCGTCAACCAGGGCATCACCTATGAGTTCGACAAGGAAGGCTCCGAGCACGTCCACTATCGCGGCTATTTCGACGACAAACGCCGCCTCATGATGGTCATCTGCTGGAACACCGACACCGGCGAAGGCTGGGAGCAGGAAGGGAGTGATCCGTGGTACTTCCGCGAGTTTTCTGAGAAGTATGCGTACCCGCTGGGCATCAATATCATCTTCTATGCGCTAACGCATTGAAAGCATTTCGGAGTTTCTTGTGCCTCCGTGCGCTATCGGCTACTCGCATGCTGATTGAATGAAACTATAGGAAGATTCGAATTGCTTGGTCTCTGGATGATCAGGGCCCAAATGAGTCCGGCAGATATCCAATATTCGATTATGCAGTGGTTTTACAGCTTTGTAGCCGGTAGTCGTTAGAAGAACTCTGGCGAGGTTATTCAAATCATAAACCAATTCAGGATGATCTGGTCCAAGTGTGTCCTCACGGATTTTCACCACACGGCGGTATATTGCTTCAGCCTCATGCTCGCGTTCTGTTTCTTCCATCATACTTGCAAGGCTATCCAAGCTTTTGACCAAAAGTGGATGGTGCGGTCCATGGGCAGACTCATCGATTTTTAGCGCTTGGCGGAAAAGTTCTTCGGCCTCCTCGGTGCGACCAGGGAGGCATAGCAAATGATTGCTAAGGTATAGAACTTCGGCAAGTCCGTTCAGACATATGGCGATTTCAGGGGCGTCAGGAGCATGACTTTTTGAATATAGTTCAAGCGCCTGACGATATTGTTCTTCTGCTTCTTCAAAACTCCCGGCGGACAATGACTCTGAGGCAAGTTTAGACATATCTTCAGCCAAGCTGGAGTTGCTTGGCGGAAGATGATTTTCGTCACTGATAGCCATAGTATCTAACCGGGCTTCTGAGGCTTTGCTGGCGGGCGGTTACGACGCGCCTTCGAGCTGGGCTTCGGTTTTCTTCTTCTCGCGCTGGCGCTGGCTGCTGTCGAGCGTGCGTTTGCGCAGGCGGATGCTCTTGGGGGTACACTCGGCGAGTTCATCGGGGGCGATGTACTCGATGGCGCGCTCAAGGCTGAAGCGGACTGGGGGTGAAAGCGCGATGGCCTTGGTGCCGCCGGCTTCACGGAAGTTCGTGAGGTTCTTGCTGCGCGTCGGGTTTACGGGCAGATCGTCTGCACGTGGGTTTTCACCAATGAGCATGCCGTCATAGACTTGCTCTCCCGGGCCGATGAAGAGCTTGCCGCGAATCTGAATGGTATCCAGAGCGTAGCTGGTGGCTTCGCCGCCTTCGGTGCTGACGAGTGTGCCCGTGGAGCGAGTCTGCATCGGTCCGGCATGCGGGGCGTACTCCTTGAAGAGGTGGCTGTGAATGCCATGACCACTGGAAAGGTTCATCAATTCAAACTCAAAGCCGATGAGGCCACGAGTCGGCACCACGGCCTGCAGGGTGGTGCGTCCGGCGTGGGCGTTCATGTCCTCCAGCTTGCCTTTGCGCTCGTTGATGCACTTCATGATCGGGCCGAGGTATTCGTCCGGCACGTCAAGGAAGAGGGTTTCAAACGGCTCACACAGCACATCGTCGATGCGCTTCATGATCACCATCGGGCGTGAGACGAGCACTTCGAAGCCTTCACGGCGCATCTGTTCGACGAGCACGGCGATCTGCATGGCACCACGGGCGCTGACATCAAAGATACCAGCGGTGTCGGTGTCCTTGACGCTGATCGTCACGTTCATCTTCTGTTCGCGGTCTAGGCGGTCGCGGATCTTGCGGGAAGTCACGTGTTCGCCTTCGCGTCCGGCCAGCGGGCCGTCATTCACCGCGAACTGCATGACGATGGTCGGAGGATCGATGGCCACGAAGGGCAGAGCAGGGGCGTCTGCGGCGCCTGCCACGGTCTGGCCGATGTCCACGTCTTCAAAGCCGGAGATACCGACGATGTCACCGGCGATGCCTTCCACGGAGTCGCTGGTGGTCAGCGTGGTGTATTGGAACACCTTGGTGACTTTGACCGGCTTGGCTTTCTCTTCCGGCGTCTTGCCGAGGAGGAAAACGCGGTCACCCAGTTTCACGCTGCCACGGGTGACTTTGCCGATGGCCACACGACCGACGAAGTTGTCCCAGTCGATGTTGGAGACGAGCATTTCAAAGCTGCCTTCGACTTCGGCTTTCGGGGCCGGGATGTGCTCCACGATTTTGCCCAGGAGGAAGGTCATGTCATGCTGCTCACCGGTCGGGGAGTCCGTCACCCAGCCTGCACGGGCGCTGCCATAGAGGAAGGCGGCGTTGAACTGCTCTTCGGTGGCGTTGAGTTCGAGGAACAATTCGAGCACCTTGTCATGCACCTTCTGGGGTTCGATGTTCGGGCGGTCCATCTTGTTGATGAGCACGATGGGCTTGATGCCCTGCTCCAGCGCCTTCTTCAATACGAAGCGCGTCTGCGCCTGCGGGCCGTCATAGGCGTCCACCACGAGCATGACGCCGTCCACCATCTTCATCACGCGCTCCACTTCGCCGCCGAAGTCGGCATGGCCGGGAGTGTCAACGATGTTGATGATGTGGTCGTTCCAATGAACGGAAGTGTTCTTCGCCTTGATGGTGATGCCCTTTTCCTTTTCAAGATCCATGGAATCCATCGCGCGTTCGGCGATGGCTTGGTTTTCGCGGAAATTGCCACTGGAGCGCAGGAGGCCGTCAACGAGCGTGGTTTTGCCGTGATCGACGTGGGCAATGATGGCGATGTTGCGAATTTTATCAGGGGTCATGGGCAGTTTTGAGGGGAAGGGGGTCGCGAGAGTAGCAGCCTCCGCACCATAGGCAACCGATTCGCTGCGCCTGTTTTGTCAGATTTGATAGTTTTGGGGGCGGCGAGGGGCGGTGCAGGCGTGCGTCAAGGAGTGGGCAAGTGCATCGAATGGTTCCGTCTTGACTCGCCCCGCGCTTTCCGAATATGCTCGCTTTATGTCCCGGGTGCCTTCGTTTCTGCCTTGCTGCGTGGCGTTGTTACTTGTGTCGCTGGGGGCCTCCGCGCCTGCTGCCAAGCCTGAGGCTGCGGACAAGTCCAATGCGGAGGAATTGAAAACACGCACCTTCCAAGTGCCGCGTGATTTTTTGAGGGTGAATGAATTTGCGGGGGAGTCGCCCTCACCGCGAAAGCACAAGCCGGGCGAGCCCGCGCCGCTGATCAAAACCGCGCAAGACCATCTCACGGAGGCTGGCATGACCTTTCCTCCTGGAGCCAGCGCCTCGTTGGCTCCCTTCTCCGGCACGCTCACGGTTGTCAATACGCAGGAGAATCTGGATTTTTGTGAGGCCTATTTTGAGAGCAGCAATACTCATTATCCACAGCACATGACCTTCATGCTGACCGTGCTGGAAGGCCCTGCAGAGATCATCCGGGCGGCGAATGCGGCGGCGGCCGGACAGCAGGATGTTGCCCCGGTTTTGGCGGGTTTGTTTCAGCAGGCGGCCAAGGCGGAGTCTCAGGTGCGCGTGGTGCAGGATGCCTACCTGGAGGCAAAGTCGGGCATGCGTGCCACGGCGCGTTCGGTGAAGGAGCACGTCTTTACGGTCGCCAGCATGGATGCCCAAAGCCACCTCTCAACCACTCAGGAGATGCAGATGGCGGGCATGAATCTTGAGCTCGAACCTGTCATTGGCGCTGATGGGCAGCACATCCAATTCAACTGCCTGCTGGAGCTCAATCCCGCTGCGCCGAAAGAAAAGCAGGTGGCGTTTTCAGATCCTGCCACGGGAAATCCCGCCGAGGTGCCGCTCACCACCGTGCCGGCGCTGCGTTTTTCGGCAGACATCCAGATGCTCAGCGGCAGCACGCGGCTGCTGGCCATTTCCAAGCCCTATGGCAAAGCCGGTGCTGAGAGTGATGAAGTCTTGTGGGCGGCTTTTCTCACCTCCCGCATCTTAAGGGTGGACGGCGTGGCGCATGCCCGGCCAATCGTCGAAGCAGCGCCCTTGAAGGTGCCCGCCGGAATGAAGAAGCTCGCGCTGCCTGTGCCTCCCGGTCTGCTGGAAAACATGCGGCTGAATGCCCTACAGACGTTGCAGGAGTGCCTTGACATGAATGGCGTGGCACCGGCCGCCGGTGCGGATGCCGTGGTGCAGGGCGGTGTGCTGACCGTGGTGAACACGCCTGAAAACATCGAACGCATCGTCGCGCTGGTGGATCATCTCTCCTCCAAGCTGCCGAAGACCGTGGCGCTGACGCTGCACACAGTGCGCGGCTCGGGTGCTTATCTGCGCGGCCTCGCGGCGCATGCTGCGGCGCAGAAGGATCATGGCGGCCTGTGGGCGCAGGTGCAGGAAGCCTTGAACTCTGGCAGGCATGATCTCAGGCGTGTAGGAACTTGCCGCGCCGAAGGGAAACCTGGCGTGCGCACCAAGCTAGAGTCGGTGCAGGAGCATGTGTGCCTCTCCCAGTATGATAAAGACGAGAAGGGGCGCATGCGGCCACTGTTTGTCACCCGCAACGTGGGCTCGATTCTGGAGTTCGAAGCGACGATCAACTGGGATGACGCCATCGACCTCGAGCTGTCCCACGAATTTCATCCGCTGCCGCCGCAGGCGGGGCGTGCCGTCATGCTGGATCCTGGTTCCAAACAAAAGCAGAACTTTCCCATCGAGGATCTGCACGTGCAGCAGACGGTGACCTCGATGCCTGTGGAAAACGGCGGCATTCAATGGTTCTCCCTGCTGCGTCCGCCCCAAGCTGAAGCCGGAGATGAGTTGATCGCCACCTTTCTGCAGTGCGATGTGGTGCCGCAAAGTTCCGTCAGAAAAGAGAGCGGGCCGTCACTGGCGCAGATGCTGGCGAGTGTGCCAAAGAATGATTCGAAGGAGCTGTACACACGCAGTTTTCGGGTTGCTCCGGATTTTCTTCATGGGGACGTGAACAAGAGTTCCAAAGAGGATGCTTCTACGCCTTCCAGCCGAAAAAGTGCGAGGGAAATCTTTGAGGAGTCGGGCATCACATTTCCACCGGGAGCTATGGCGCAAACTGGCGGGCCAGTAAGTCAAATCACGGTCAGAAACACCACGGAGAACTTGGATAAGGTGGAGCAGTTTGTGAAATGGATGACTCGGGAAAATCGACCTGCCACCGTAGCCATGACCTCCCACGTGCTGGAGGCAGCCGGGCCGCTGGTGCGGCAGCTCCTGGTGCAGATGGGAGGACGCGGCAATCATCGTGCCGAGCTGGATCAGCTCCTCGCCGCTGTGCAGCATGGAAAAGCAAAACATCTCGGTCTCTCGCGCATCGAAACCCAGACCGGATCACGCGGAAGGGCGGAGCAGGGCGTGCAGCATCCGTTCCTGACGGACGTCCTGGCTTCTGACGTGCGCCTCGTCGGCTTCCGCACTGAATTGGACGTGACCAAGAGCGCCCCGCACGCAGCGCCCGGTTTGCAGATCACATCCGAATTTCATCCCGCTCCTCCTTTCGAACATCGTGAATACGTCATCGATGCAAAAGGCCGCCGCGTGGAGTTTCCGCTCACTGATTTTAACGTCATAAAGCTGACCACCGAAACCGTTGTCCCTGATGGCAATGCACGGCTGCTGGCCGTGTGGAAACCGGTGGGCAAAATGGGAGAAGAAAACGCGGACCTGCTGCAGGTGCTGTTCATTACCTGTGATGAGGTGATCACACGCGAATGATCACTTCCCCAGACTCTTCCAAACCGCAGGCAGTCTTTCCCTCACCAGCTTTGCGCTGTTCACCGGAATCAGGGCAGGGGTGAGAGGCACGTTCTTCGTGTCCTCAAAATCGAGGTGGCCGGGACTGCGCGAGTACTTGTAGTCTTTGTCCAGGTTGCCATCGCCGGAGAGCTGGATGCCGACTTCTTCGACGCGAGGCACCGAGAGGTAGAACAGGCCTTGATCAAGGACGCAGACTTCGCCGGGTTTCAATCGCAGCTTGGAGGTGGCGAGTTCGCGGAAGAGCTCGCGGGCGGTGGCTTCGGCGGGATTCACAAAGGTGCGGTGCTCGGCGATGAGATCACGAAAGGCAGCCTCCTGGCGCAGCGTGGCGAATGCGGTGTCGATCTCCTCCTTGGCGAGCGGGTAGTGCGTGCAGCCGAGGACGATGGTTTGCAGCGGCGCGGTGGGTTTCTCAGCGCGATAGGCCTCGGCCAAAGCGCGTGCTTCTTTCAGAGCATAAGCGGCGACAGAATCAGGAAAGGCGGCATCACCTTCAATGGCCCCGGCCAGTGTGGCGCTGCCCTGCTGAGCAATGACGGGAACGCTCTGGCCTGCGAGCCCAAGGGTGCTGGCGATGGTGCGCGGGTACACCTTGCTGGCGCAAGTGCCGACGGTGGCGAGGACGCCGATGCCGCCTGTGGTCTTGGATTCCAGGACACTCCGTGCTCCGGCCTCCACCACACCCACGACGATGACGGGGATCTTCCATGCCTCGGCAGCCTGGCGGATGTCTTCCAGACCGTAGGCCGTGGCGGTGTTGCAGGCGATGACGATGGCCTTGACCGGCGGCTTCTTGAAATGCGGTGCGATTCCGTCAGTAGGATAAGCGCGACGACCGAGCAGGAAGATGGCGTCTTTGACGATGAGTTCGCGCAGGTAGTCGGTGCGTTGAACGGCGGAGTAGTTGCCGTAGGGCATGTTGGCCTGATCGCCGAAGTAGATGAAGCGCTCCTGGGAAAAATCAGCCACGCCATCCGCACCGGGTTGCAGGGTGTCGTTGTGAAAGACGTCGAGCGTCAGCAGGGCTTCCAGCACGGTGAGTCCGCCGATGCCGGAATCAAATACGCCAATGGGCAAATGGCGGGTGGCTTCGGCATCGCCCCAGGCAGTGGCATCGAAACTAAAGGCGGCTTTGCCATCGGGATGCGCTTTTGCATGCTCGATGAGATCAGCGGCGTGAACTGCAAGGGGGAGCAGGAGCAGTGCGGTGAGCGTTTTCATAGATGAAAAGTCATGGAGCGTCAGTGCTTGGTACTCTGGCAACTCATGCGTTGTTCTGGATTCTTTAGTCGAAATTCAGTGCAGGGCGTGGCGGGTGGTTTCAGGCGAAGAGCAGCTTGCCAAGTACGACGGCCATGCCCATGCCGACGATGTCTGCCGTGAGGCCGGCAGCTAGAGTGTGGCGGATGCGGCGGATACCGACGCTGCCGAAATAGACGGCTATCACATAGAAAGTGGTCTCGGTGGAGCCATACATGATGGCAGCGGTGAACTTGAGCTGCTCACTAAGCTCGGGACGCAGCAGGATGTCATTGAGCACACCTAGCGAACCGGAGCCGGTGAGCGGCCTCATCAGCGCCATGGGCAGCAGTTCGATCGGGAAGCCGATGAAGCTCAACAGGGGACGGAGAAAGTATTCGAGCAGCCGCAGCATGCCGGAGCTGTTGAACACGGCCAGCGCCGCCAGCATGGCCACGAGAAAGGGCATGATGCGCGTGGCGACGGCAAAGCCTTCTTTGGCCCCTTCCACAAACTCCTCATAGACCTTCACGCCTCGGGCCAACCCGACACCTAGCGTGACGACGAGCACGATGGGAATAGCGAGGCCGGAGCCGCCATTCATGAGACGCTTCCAGGTGGGTTCGGCCTGGGCCTCGGCGCTCGCAACATTTGCTGTGGCAGGCGAGGGCGAGGCTTTCTGCTTTGCTTGCGCGACGACCTCGCTGAGGCCGGTGCTTTGCAAAAAGTCCGCGCGAACCGTGGCGGGCAAAAATTCCAGCGTTGCGCAGGCACCGAAGGCTACGAACAGGGCGATGAGCCAGAATTTGCGACGCGGCGTGATCGTTGGGGTGGCTGCACCACCGTCGTGTTCCGGCGTGGGCAGGACTTCCGTGAGGTCATCCGGCCGTAGGGCGAAGCACGGCAGCCTGCCATACAGCTTGGCCGCGACCACGGCAGTGACGACCGTGCAGGCAGTGGCCAGAATGGTGGGCACGATGATCTGGTGCGCGCCTTTCATGCCAGCGGCGTTGAGGTAGTTGATGGCCGTCATCGGCACGAGGGTGAAGGCCGCGGTGTTCATGGCGAGAAAAGTCACCATGGCATTGCTGGCGGTCTGCTTGCTCGGATTCAGCTCCTGCAGATGCGTCATGGCCTTGAGCCCGAGCGGCGTGGCGCTGTTGCCGAGGCCGAGCATGTTGGCCGCGAGGTTCATGATCATGGCGCTCATGGCAGGATGATCGCCGGGCACGTCGGGAAAAAGCCGACGCATGATTGGGGAAAGCAGGCGTGCGGCCAGTTGCAGGAGTCCGGCTTTTTCCATCACACGCATCACCCCGAGCCAGAAAATCATCAGCCCGGCCAGCGGTAGGGCGATGTCCATCACCGCTGCTTTGGATTTGGCCAGGATGGCGGCCACGATGCCGTTATCTCCCGAGACATTGCCGAGCAGCGCGGCGGCGCACAGGCCGGAGAGCAGGAGAAAAGACCAGATGTAGTTCAGCATGTGACGGAAATGATAACAACGCGGTAGCCAGAGGCGGGGACAATGCGTAAACTTTCCTGTTTCAGCCACAAGTGGCAACTGCCCTTTAACATCGCTCATGCCCTGTCCTATCCAGCTAGCCAGCAAACTCAGCGGCCTCAGCCAGCATGTGATCCGAATCTGGGAGAGGCGCTACAGCGCCCTCAGTCCCACCCGCACCGGCACAAATCGTCGCATGTATTGTGATGAGGCGGTCAAGCGGCTGAAGCTGTTGAAAATTCTCACGGAAAATGGTCATCGCATCGGCGGAGTGGCGCGGCTTGGCACCGCAGAGCTGGAGGATCTGGCCAAAGACGTGCAGGTCATTCCCGCTGATCCGACGATGCCCGTTCCCGCTGACGATCTTGTGAAGCAGAGTCAACTGGAGGAACCGGAAAAGTACATCGATGCCGCCATCGCCGCCTCCAAGCGCTATGATAGCGAGGGCCTGCGCCGCGTGCTGCTCCAGGCACGGCTTCACCTCGGCCAGCGCGGCATGCTGCATCAGGTGATCTGCCCGCTGGTCGTTCAGCTCGGCAGCAAATGGCAGCAGGGGGGGCTGCGTCCGAGTCACGAGCACATTGCCACCGCTGTGATTCGCGAGCTGCTTCTCACGCCTGTGCCAGGCTGTCAGACTCCCAAGCATGCACCGGAACTTGTGGTGGCCACGCCTGCGGGGGAACTCCATGAGATGGGTGCGCTGATCGTCGCCGCCACCGCACGTGATATGGGGTGGTATGTGACGTATCTCGGCCCCAATCTGCCGGTCGAAGAAATTGCCGCATGCGCCATCGCCCGGCATGCCACAGCGGTGGCCCTGAGCGTGGTATATCCAGAGAACTGCCCGCGCATTGTGGAACAACTGCGGCGCATGCGCGAACTGCTGCCGCCCTCAATGCGTTGCATCGTCGGTGGGCGCGCGGCAGAGGGCTATCGGGCCGTCTTGCCAGATGAGGCCATTGAATGGGTCAAATGTCTCCACGGCCTGGACGAGGCCCTATGCAAGAATCTGCGGTGAGCAGGTTGCACGCGGCGCGACTTCCTCTAGTCTGATTTCCTCATGCTTCTTTACCGTACATCCACCGGCTGTTTCATTCAATCCTCGAACTCCTGGTACGCCGTGCCAGAAAGCAATTGGGATGCGCTGCTTGATCTCGTGGGTCTCTCCGCCTACCTCGCGCAGATTGCAGCAACGACACCCGCGGTGGACGCACCCGCTCCAGAAACAATTCTCGCACCCATCGTTTCCCAGGAAGTGTGGGCTGCAGGAGTCACCTACTTCCGCAGCCGCACGGCACGGATGGAGGAGAGTAAAGACGCGGGTGGCGGCAGCTTTTATGACCGCGTCTATGCAGCGGAGCGTCCCGAGATCTTCTTCAAGGCCACCCCCCAGCGCGTCGCGCACCCAGGGCAGGCGATGCATCTGCGCAGCGACTCCAAATGGATGGTGCCGGAGCCTGAGCTGACGCTCTGCATCAACAGCCGTGGTGAAATCATCGGCTACACCGTGGGCAACGACCTTTCCTGCCGTGATATCGAAGGCGAAAACCCGCTCTACCTGCCTCAGGCGAAGTGCTTCAAGCTCTGCGCCGCACTCGGCCCGGCCATCCTGATTCAAAGCGAACCGCCTGCGTCCACGACTCGCATTCATTTGCAGATCGACCGCGCCGGAACCGCCGCCTTCGAAGGCGAAACGACGGTGTCGCAGCTCAAGCGTACGCCTGCCGAACTCGCAGGCTTCCTCTTCCGCGACAACACCTTTCCCACCGGCACCTTCCTCATGACCGGCACCGGCATCGTCCCCGGAGATGAATTCACCCTGCAAAGCGGCGACGTTATCAGAATCACCATCGACGGCATCGGAACGCTGGTGAATCCGATGGCGTGAGGTCACACTTTTGGAATGGCGGCAAGGCATTACCATTTCCATTGAGAACGTGCGTGAACTGATGTCGTCATGGATTGTCGGGTGATCATCTCGCCACGCGTGCTGCTCGATTTGAAGGAGATCGTGCGTTACATTTCCATGGACAATCCAGAGGCCTCGCGTCGTTTTGGCGAAAAACTGGTCTGTGCCGCCGAGTCTCTTGCACAGATGCCTGAGCGGGTGCGCATCGTTCCAAAGCTGGATGACTGCATCACACGCTTCTGGCATGGCGCACGAACACTGGACGAAACCGTATTTCTCTTTTAGAGACTCCCCAACCATGACACTCACTGGACATCACTACATCGCGGGCCGCGAGGCGGCTCCCCACGGCCATCTGTTTCACGCCTTCAATCCCTCCACCAGCGCCCAGCTTGAGCCTGCGTTTGGAGACGCCACTCATGCCGAGGCTGATGAAGCCATGCAGGCGGCTGACGGTGCTTTCGACGCTCTTCGTTTCGCCACTCCTGAGACACGTGCGACTCTGCTCGATACGATTGCCGATGAAATCACCGCCTTGGGCGATGCGCTGCTGGAGCGTGCGCATGCCGAGTGCGCGCTGCCGATGGCGCGCCTGACCGGCGAGCGTGGGCGTGCGATTGGCCAGCTCAAGCTCTTCGCGGGACTGATCCGTGAGGGCTCCTGGGCGAATGCCTGCGTGGACCATGCTCTGCCTGACCGCCAGCCGCTGCCGAAGCCGGATGTGCGCCGCGTGATGATGCCCATCGGCCCCGTCGTGGTGTTTGGCGCGAGCAATTTCCCGTTCGCCATCGGCGTCATCGGCACCGATTCCGTCTGCGCCCTGGCATCTGGCTGCCCAGTTGTCGTCAAAGGCCACCCTGCACATCCTGGCACCTGTGAGATGCTCGCACGTGCGGTCCTTAACGCCCTGCACAAGGTGGGCCTGCCAGCAGGTTGCTTCTCTCTCCTTCACGGCAAGGGCAATGACATTGGCACCACGCTGACCAAGCATCCTCTCACCCAGGCCGTCGCCTTCACAGGTTCCCTGCGCGGTGGTCGCGCGCTGATGGACGTGGCCGCCGCCCGTCCGCATCCGATTCCAGTCTATGCCGAAATGGGTTCGGTGAATCCGGTCTTTGTGCTGCCCGGTGCGCTCAAGGAGCGTGCCTCGAAAATCGCTGAAGGCTATGTGGGTTCCGTCACGATGGGCGTGGGCCAGTTCTGCACGAACCCTGCCGTCGTTCTCGGCCTGAAGGGTGACGATTTGAACCAGTTCATCAGCAACGCTGCGGCCCTCGCGGGCAAAGTGGCCCCACAGACGATGCTGCATCGCGGCATCTGCGAAGCCTATGACGCCGGTACCGCCGTGTGGCAGACCGTGAATGGACTGAAGCTGGTGGGTGAATCAGAAACTCCCTCCAGCGAAACAGCCTCGCAGGCTGCCTGCCGCATCTTCACCACGACGATCGACGTGCTGGAAGCCAACGAAGAGCTGCGCCGCGAGGTGTTTGGTCCGTGCTCCATCATCGCGCAATGCGCCACCCTGGAAGACATGCTGCGCTATGCCAACAGCCTCGAAGGCCAGCTCACTGCCACTCTTCAGGGCACCGAGCAGGATCTGCGTGATTTCGCTCCGCTCATCCGTGTGCTGGAGCGCAAGGTGGGCCGCATCATCTTCAACGGTTTCCCCACCGGCATCGAAGTCTGCCCCTCCATGCATCACGGCGGTCCGTATCCAGCCGCCAGCCACAGCTTCTTCACCAGTATCGGCACTGGCAGCATCTACCGCTTCGTGCGTCCCGTTTCCTACCAGGGCTTCCCGGATGAAGCACTGCCTGAGTTGCTGAAGGATGCCAACCCACGCGGTGCGATGCGCAATGTGGATGGTGTGATGACGCGATAAGAAAGTACTATCGAGCTTTAGCTCGTTCTGGATTTCCCAGGCGAGCTAATGAGCTGGAGTGGCTCATATCGTCCTCCTACTCGAACTCGTCCTCGATTCTATTGGGTTAGATGGGTATTGAATTAACGAAGCGTCTCCAAGCCTCGCCATAGGAAGGTTTGGGCTCCTTCGATCGCTCGCCATGCCTGCGTGTACTGGATTGATCGAGTTCGAGTAGGAGGATGAGGACGACTCTGGTGAAGGTGCTGTCATGTCTTCTTGGACGCGACTTACCCTTCGACCTGACCGAGCTAAAGCTCTCGACTACGTTCTTTCTACCGCTCCTTCTTCGTATTCGACGGCGCGTTGAGGAACTTGCGCATGTCGTTGAAGATGCTGTTCGGACCCTCCTGCGACTGCGCATGAGTGCGGACACCTTCAAACCATTCTGCGGTGCTGGGCGAGTGCGCTTTAGCAACGGCAAGCAAAAGCTCAAGCGTGATCGGCACAGGCTGGCCGGTGTGAATGGCGGCGGAGAGGGCGAGCTCTGCGGCGCGATCAAAGACCCACTTCAAATCGGCACCGGAGAAGCCGTTGGTGGCTTCGATCAGTTCCGTGGTGTCGAATTCGGCAATGGGCTTGTCTTTGGCGAGCAGTTCGATGATCTGCGCACGTGCTGGTGCATCCGGAGGTGCGACGAAGATGGCCTGGTCAAAACGCCCGGGGCGGCGGAAGGCGGGATCGAGCGCCCAGGGCTGATTCGTGGCACCGATGACGAGGATGCGCTGGTTTTCGCTGCGGATGCCATCCATCTCATGCAGGAACTGGTTCACCAGATTGCGCATCTGGCTTTCACGGATCTGCCGGCGGTCCTGGGCCAGGGAGTCGATGTCATCAAAGACAAGCACGCAGGGGGCGTTGGCGCGCGCGGTCTCGAAGATCTGATGCAGGTTGCGCTCGGTGCTGCCGAAGTAGGGATCAAAGATCTCGTGCAGACCGACGGAAAGATAATTGCAGGGCACTTCACCCGCGACAGCACGGAGTATCAACGTCTTGCCACAGCCGGGTGGGCCGTAAATGAGGATGCCGCCGCCGGTTTTGCGTCCGTAGGCTTTGTAGAGATCAGGGAACTGCAGCGGGTAGGTGATCTTAAGGCGGATCTCCTCCTTCAGCTCTTCCATGCCGCCTACATCAGCAAAGGTGACATTGCCACGCTCGGGGTCGCCGGGGGCATAGAAGGTCTCAGGGCGCCAGTCATAGGGCGGGTCATCGAAGGGATCTTCGAAGAACTCATCCTGATCGGGGCCGCCAGCGATCTGCGGTTCCTGGTTAGGAGGTTCTGGAGCCGGGGCAGGGGCGGTTTTGCGGGCATCGCGCGCGGTGCGGCCAAGCTCACGCTCAAGGGCGGGATCGCTCATGGTGCCGTCGATCTGTGCGGCACGGTCAAAATGTTCGATGGCTTTGGGGCGGTCGCCTTCGCTCAGATACACACGGCTCAGCAGCAGGTGGGCCTGAGCATTGGTGGGCTCCAGGAAAATGACGCGTTCGGCACGCACGGCGGCACCGGAGGTGTCTCCCTCCATGAACAAAACCTTGGCGATGCCCAGCATGGCGTCAGTCTGGTCCGGGTCCTGTTCCAAAGCACGGGTGAAAACTTCACGGGCCTCGTCCAGATGCAGTTCTTCCAAGCACGCACGACCATAAAGCAGCAACAACGACAGGTTGTTCGGTGACTGGGTCAGGGCGTCACGGAGAGCGGAGGAGTTTGGCATGATTTTAATGATAGACCACCGCCAGGGTGGTCCTGCTGAGATTTAAGAGCGCACGAAGCGCGCCGCCAATGATTTCTTGAGACAAGTCGTTGCCTGCATCCTTGCTGCCACCCTTGGTTCTGAGCCATATGAGGGCGCTTGAATATTTCTTGTGACGAATCATCTCCAATGGGGTTCTGCCTTGGATGAAGATGAAAGCATGTTTTCTGTTTTTGCTCGCACTGGGGGCCACCTTGGCAGGCGAGCCAGTAGCACTCACCGAAGACCCATTGCACTCGCCGAGCATTGTTCTCTGCCTTAGACCTTTACGGCTGGCAGAGCAGCCAGGACTCCCGGAAGCGGTTGAAAGCGTGAAACGCCTCAACTCCTTCTCTCAAACGCAGGAAGGCATGTCCAGGCGTGCCGTTGATGCGCTGATGTTTATATTCAAAGATCTCTTCCAAAAGGAGCACGAGCTTACCGCTGCGAAGATCTCACTGGCTCAGGCAGAGCGAAAGGCAGTGGCTAAGGAACAACTGGCCGAGCGCACCGAGACCGTGGGCAGCCCGCTCTCCGGGCCGAATCCTCGTCTGGCGGTGATGTATCGCCAGGAGGCTGCAGACATCCGGAGCAAGGCGACCCGGCGGCATGAGGCAGCACTTCAAATGTTGAAAGAAAAAATCACCGCCTACAACGTGTCAGTGGGCTATTTCCAGTCCCAGGGCAGCACAGAAGTGGTGGTCGCGCTGGCGAGTTCGTTGTTCGCGGTCATTGATCGCCACCTGCCGGAGTTTGATTTCAAACCCACTGTCTCACGAGAATGGATTCAGAAGCAGAAGCGAATTGAGGCATAAAAAAGTGTTGGAGCCTTGCGACTCCAACACTCTGCAAACTTTAGATCTTGGAGTCAGGGCTCCAGGCTGCTACCACTTCTTTTTGAAGCCGCCGCCACCGCCACCGTAGGGGCGCTTGGGTGGACCGCCGAAGCCGCCGCCACCACCGCCGCCTGCATCTTCACGACGTGGGCCGTCATCACCACCGCCACCGTAGCCGGGGCTTGGGCCTTCGCCTTCACGCTGCTGCCAGGGCTTGCTGCCAAAGCCGGGTTTCTTGAAACCACCACCACCAAAGCCGCCGCCACCACCGCTGCCGCCACCACCGCTGCCGAAGCCGGGCTTTTTAAAGCCGCCGCCGCCTTGATATCCTCCTCCTCCGCCACCACCGTAGCCTTTGAAGCCAGTGCCTGGGCCGCCGCCTTTGTTGAAGCCGCCGCCACCACCACCGCCGTAGCCGCCTTTGTTAAAGCCGCCACCGCCGCCGCCGAAGCCGGGTTTCTTGATGAAGCCGCCGCCACCGCCGAAGCGCTTGGGGCGAATGCCGCTGATGTCGTCCGGACGGTCCGCATGGTCCATGCGGACGTCACGGCCACGCAACTGCGCGCCTTTGACGCCTTCGAGCACGGCTTCCACGGAGTCTCCGGGGATTTCGACGAAGCTGCATTTCTCCAGCACGTCGATGGCACCAATGCTGCCGGGGGTCAGGTCTTGAATGGTGTTGTAAAGCATGCCGGCGATGTCCTGCGGACGCACCTGATCCATGCCGCCCACGTTGATGAAGAGGCGTACCATACCGGAGCGTGGGCCTTTCTGCACGTAGCTGCTCTGCTTGCGCGGCACGCGTTCTTCCTCGTGGTCGCTTTCGAATTCGTTGTCAAACTTGGCCGGGCGTGTCGCCGGAGCGGCCGCCTGATGATTCGTCGGGCCGGAGTCTTCCTCGTGGCCGGACTCTTCGCGCTGGGCGGGGGCCTCGGCTTGCGCTGCGGAGGTGTTTTGCACTGGGGCAGAACCTTCGGCAGGAACGTCTGCGCCTTCAGCGGCAGGCGCTGGGGCTTCAGCGGAGCCTTCGGTTACGGCGGCGGCTGGGGCAGGGGCAGGGGCAGGGGATGCCTGCAGGGCCTGAGCGGCGACGGACTGCGGAGTGGGTCTTGGTGTAGGCGCGGTGGCCTGAGCACGGGGCTTGAAGTCACGCTGTGGATAGTCGGGCTTCCGACCAGCGCGATCTTCCACGATCTGCTCGGTCTCGCGCACCTGGTCTTTCATGAGCAGGTCCATGAGCGCGCTGGCGATCTCCGTGGGGGAGAAGCCGATGTCCAGCAGGCGCTGAATGCTGTGCTCGTGATTGGCGTAGCTGGCTCCTTCCAGCACGGCTTTGACCTTGTCGAAGGTCTTGTCCACGCGGGTGGCTTCCAGTTCTTCCTGGGAGGGCACCTTGGCGCGCTCCACGCGGATGTTGATGAAGCGCTGAATGCGCTGCATCAGATAAATTTCACGTCCGGCCACGAGGCTGAAAGCCTTGCCGCTGCGTCCGGCACGGCCCGTGCGGCCGATGCGGTGCACGTAGTCTTCCGCGTCATAGGGAAGCTCCAGATTGACGATGAGATCGATGTCATTCACGTCCAGGCCACGAGCGGCCACATCCGTAGCCACGAGGACTTCGACGTTGCCGCTGCGGAAGTTGCGCATCACGCGCTCGCGCATGGTCTGATTGATGTCCCCATGCAGGCGGTCGGCGGCGTAGCCACGGGCCACGAGGGCGTCGGTGGCGTCGTCCACGGCGCGCTTGGTGTTGGCGAAAACGATGGTGAGGCGCGGGGCTTCGATGTCGATCACGCGGCAGAGAACTTCCAGCTTGGAGCGGCCCTGCACTTCGTAGTAGCGCTGCTCCACGGTGGCCACGGTCAGCGCCTTCTGCTGAATGGTGATCGTCGCGGCGTTGGTCGTGTAGTTCTCCACGAGGCGGCGGATGCGCGGCTCAAAGGTGGCGGAGAAGAAGATGGTCTGGCGCTCTTTCGGCACGGCGGCCATGAGGCGGTCGATGTCGTCGCTGAAGCCCATGTCGAGCATTTCATCGGCTTCATCAAAGACGAGCGTCTTGAGGTCGTCGAACTTGAGAAGCCCACGCTCCATGAAGTCAAGGATACGACCTGGAGTGCCGACGACGATCTGGGAGCCGCTCTGAAGGGCACGGATCTGGCGGTCATACGAAGCGCCGCCGTAAACTGGGGTGGCACGCACGCCTTCCTTGTAGGATGCCAGCTTGTGGATTTCCGCGCAGACCTGCATGGCCAGCTCGCGAGTGGGGCAGAGAATGAGGGCCTGCACACTGCGTTTGGAGCCATCGACGCCCTGCACCACGGGGATGCCGAAGGCCATGGTTTTGCCGGAACCGGTCTGGCTCTGACCCACGACATCACGTCCGGTAAGGGCCACAGGAATAGCTTCAGCCTGGATGGGGGAGGGTTGCTCGAAGCCGAGGGATTTAACGGCTTCAAGAAGCTCGGGCGAAATTCCCAATTCAGGGAAGGTATGGGTACTCATAAAACAGAAACGAAACGTATCCCTCAGAATTTGAGGGGTGTCATACTGCCACCAAAGGGGGATATAGCAAGGTGTTTGATCTTGAGGGGCTGGGGAGGAGGGCGCAGACCTTAACCGCCATGCTTCCTCAGAGGACCTCATGCTTTTTCAGAGGCTCCCATTTGAGCGCTCCCTTCACCGTGCCGGATTTTGCCCCCATCTCGACGTGCGCCGTTCCGCTGTAATTTCCCCACACTTCCGACGATGATACGTCTTTCGACACGACTTTCGGCACCAGATTGCCGCTGAACTCGACCTCGAGATGATCCTCATCGATCCACCGCTTCGGAGCGATGTAATAAAAGCGCCCCATCTTGAACTCGTCACAGTAGCGCTCCTCAATGGCCTTTTCCAGCGCGTCCAGATCCAGCTTTACCTCCGCTGGCGGTTGTGAGGCCAGAGTAAACATGGCCACATCGCTTCCGCGTTTGTAAAGGCGCAGCAGGCATACCCGCGTGCCATGTGGCGACCACCGTATGCCCTCGACCACCTCCTTCAAAGTCTCTTCCCAGCGGTCCTTCTCCATATCCATCGGCTCGCTCGGCACCTCCAGCGGTTCCTCCAGCACCTCGAGGGGCCCGTCCGGCCGCCGCTGGAGGGAAGTCCCGCTCCTCGCCACCACCACCCGCGCCTGCCCATCGGGTCCCGTAGCCACCGCCTGCGCCCACCCATCCGGCCCCGGGACTACTTGTGCGCTGGATGGATCGCCGGGGACCGTTGCAACGCTGGGCTCTTGCATGGGTGCGGGCTTCGTCGGCTCAGTCACTATCACGGGCGCGGGCTTCGTTGTACAGGCCGCCAGCAGGCAGCCCCAGAGCATCAGTGTCCGTTTCATGGTCATCTTCATAGACCTCCAACGAGGTGCAGACCACTGCTTAGAATCAACCGTTTTTCCAGCAGGGCACCGCAGAAAAAAGCCACTCAAGACCATGGACGGCAGCAAAAGACCTCCTAGAATCGCGTTTTCCTCAGCCAACCAACCTGCGGGAGCAAACCAAGCCCCGTACCTCAACCATGTCCACAGCCTCAGCTCCTTCGTCGTCTTCTCACACGTCCCTGCGCAACGCCGTCATCCGCCTCGCGGGCAATTCTCAGGACGGCATCCAGTCCATCGGCGGCTTCCTGGCTCGCTTGGCTGGCCGCACGGCGCAGGAAGTGATGACCTACATGACCATCCCGTCCACGATCTCGGGCGGTCCTTCCATTTTCCAGGTGCATCTGGGCTCCGGCGAGGTGCTGCATGAGGGCGACGAGGCGGACGTGCTCGTGGCCTTTTACAAGCACAGCTACGAAAACCACATCGCCGCGCTGCGCGATGGCGGCATCTGCTTCTACGACACCGCAGACATGGGTCCGGAGGATATCAAACACGAGCGTAACATCACCCACATCGGCGTTCCCTTCACCTCCGCCACCGTGGAGGCCGTGGGCGGCTCCACCCGTGACCGCGGCAAGAACATGTTCGTCCTCGGCATGGTCTGCGCCGTCTTCAATCTCGACAAAGAAAAGCTCGTGGGGATCGTTAGCCGCCAGTTTGGCCGCAAGGACGAAAGCGTGCTGCGCAATGCGCTGCTGGCCTTTGACGCCGGTTTTGCCTATCAGGTGGGCGACGTCGAAAAATTTGCCTTTGTGCCCGGAGAGGCCCACGGTGCCCACCGCATCAGCGCAGACGGCAATCAGATGCTCACGCTCGGCCTCATCGCCGCCGGGGTGCGCTACGGCTCCGCTTATCCCATCACCCCATGGTCATCCATCATGGAAACGTTGCGCGTAGAACTGCCGAAGTATGGCGGTCTCTACGTGCAGGCGGAGGACGAACTCGCTGCCGTGTCCATGACCATCGGTGCCGCCTTTGCCGGACACCTTGCCATCACCGGCAGTGCTGGCCCGGGCCTCAGCTTGAAGATGGAGGCGCTGGGTTACGCCAGCATGGCGGAGATCCCGCTCATCGTTGTCAATGTGCAGCGCGGTGGTCCTTCCACTGGTCTGCCCACCAGCGTGGAGCAGTCCGACCTCATGCAGGCCATCTACGGCAGCCATGGCGACAGCCCGCGCATCGTGCTGGCACCGAAGGACGTGGAAGACTGCTTCTACATCGCGCTAGAGGCCTGCAAACTGGCCAAGAAATACTCCTGCCCTGTCATCATTCTGAGCGATCAGGCTCTGAGCAGCCGCATCGAGGCCTTTGAAGAGCCGGACCTCGACAAGCACTGGGTCGAACCCGCACTCGACATCTCCACCCGGCCTGAAGGCTTCAAGCCTTACCCGCTCGATTCTATCACGCAGCACGCACCTCCGGGCTCCAAGATGGCTGGCGGCAAGTACCCCGTCTCCACCGGTCTGGAGCACGATGAAATGGGCCACCCCAGCGGTAGCCCCAAGATGCACACCTTGATGACCGCCAAGCGCCGCAACAAGCTGGTGCAGCTTTCCAAAGAGCTGCCGCTCCCTGAAATTCACGGCGACCAAACCGGCGACGTCCTCGTCATCGGCTGGGGCAGCACCTACGGCCCGATCAAGGAGAGCGTCGATCGCCTTCGCCTCGAAGGTCACAAGGCCGGTGCGCTGCATCTGCGCCACCTGCACCCGATGCCGGATGGTCTGGACGGACTCTTCAAGAAGTTTAAACACGTCGTCTGTGTGGAGATGAACGACTCCGGTCTCTATGGTTATGGCCAGCTCGCCACGCTGCTGCGCGCCAGCCTTGCTGACCCACGCATCCAGTCCGTGTGCAAAACCGACGGCCTCGCCTTCCGCATCCGCGAGATCGTCACTGGCGTCGAAAAAATCATGGCCGCCTAGTCCTGATCCGAACCGCAGCATTCCAACCTTTCTCTTTTTACAACCATCATGTCCACCGACCTCGTCACTCCTGCAGCTCCTGCCACGGACAAGCTCACCAAAAAAGCCCTCACCGCCGACCATCCCACGTGGTGCCCCGGCTGCGGTGACTTTGCTGTGCTGAACATCTTCTACCGCGTGCTGGAGAAGCTGCAGTATCCACATGAAAACATCGTCTGCGTGGCCGGCATCGGCTGCTCCAGCCGCTTTCCTTATTTCATGAACACGCACGGCATCCACTTCATCCATGGTCGTGCTGTGCCTCTTGCCACGGGTATCTCCCTCAGCCGCCCTGACTTGCACGTCTTCGTCTTCGGCGGTGACGGCGACGGCTTCTCCATCGGTGGCAACCACCTCAACCACGCCGCGCGCAAAAACATCAAGCTCACCTACGTCATCATGGACAATTTCGTCTATGGCCTGACCAAGAAGCAGACCAGCCCGACGAGCCCCGTCGGCTTCAAGAGCAAGACCGACCCCACCGGCAGCATCGACCGCCCGATTAATCCCATGCGCCAGCTCCTCGCCAGCGGTGCCACCTTTATCGCCCGCACGCATGCCGCGCAGGTGAAGCACATGGAGGCCATGTTTGAGCGCGCCATCCTGCATGATGGATTCAGCGTCGTCGAATGTCTGAGCGAGTGCGTCATGTTTTACGCCGGTGCCTTTGATGACAGCTGGCCGAAAAAAGGCGGCACCTTCGATACCATCGACGAAACCCAGCACGACGTCACCGACGACCAGGCCGCCTTCAAGCTGGCCGAAAATCTCGCTCCCGGAAAATTCGGCGTGTACTATCAGGTCAATCGCCCCACCAAGAATGCCCTGGAGCAGAAGTGGATCGACGACACCCAATCGAAGCTTGTTGGCGTCTCTCAGAAAGACATTCTGAAGAAGCGTTTTGAGGCGATGAGGTAGGATCGGTCCTGGGTGCGCGGGCCTCCGAGCCCGCAGCACTCCGCCGCATCCAGCGTTCCGCTTTTCTCACAGCCACTGCTTTGCTGAAGGATCAATCTGATCCGTCAGTTCCGCTTTATATTGCCATCGATAAGCCATGCGCAGCCCCCTTGACGCCGCACTCATCGTGCCCTTCTTGATCGCACCCCCATGCGCATCCACACGCTCGATCTCCGCTTCCAAAACATCCCCGGCCTCATCACTTCCTATCTCATCGAAAGCGGCGGTGAATATGCGCTGATCGAAACCGGCCCGGGCTCCACTCTCGAAACGCTGCGTGCGGCGATCCGTGCCGTCGGTGTTGATGAATCCGCGATCAAGAAAGTCTTCGTCACCCACATTCACCTCGATCACGCCGGCGCGGCTGGATGGTTCGCGCAGCAAGGGGCCACGTTGTACTGCCACCCCAATGCCACACGGCATTTGAGCGATCCCTCCAAGCTCATCGACAGCGCCCGCATGGTCTATGGCGACCTCATGGACAAGCTCTGGGGCGCAATGCTGCCTGCGCCTGCGGAACGCGTGGTCGCCTTGCAGGACAAGGAAAGAGTGCGCCTTGGCGAGATCGAGATCATCGCCTGGGACACACCGGGTCATGCACGTCATCACCATGCTTTTGTGATCGGCGACATCTGCTTCACGGGCGACGTGGCAGGCATGCGGCTGGAAAACAGCCACTATCTGTCCGTCACCGCTGCGCCGCCGCAGTTTGATCCCGTGGCGTATGTGCAATCTCTGGACCGTCTCTTGGCTGCAAACTTCAAGACTCTCTACCTGACCCACTTTGGTGCGGTGAGTGATGTCGAGTGGCACCTAAACACCTATCGTCAGCGGGTTACCGAAGTGTACGAGCGCGTGGCCGCTGATTTTCAGGCTGGCGTCAGCGTGGAGGAGAACCGCCGCAACTATGCAGTCGCCGAGCACGCGATTGCCATGCAGTCAGGCGTGAGTGAGGAACTCTGGCGCAAAGGCGAAGATGCCAACGTCACCTCCATGTGTGCCGATGGGGTGCGCTTGTACTGCGAGAAAGGTCGCTAAAGAAGTCTCGAATCGAGTATCGCAGGTTTGGCCGTGCTTTTCAGCAGTATCGCCGACTGGTAAATCCCGACGAATGCCGAAAAATGGCGGTTTTTTAAAACCGCGCCATTGGTTATGAAAAATTTCAAAAAACTACTTAACCAGTACGTAATATTGATGTAAATTAAGAAATTGCTACAACGGACACACTTATGAGCAACATCGCTTTTGAAAAAGACGCAAGTCAAGAAGCTAGGATACCCAAGATGTCAGGCATGCCCGTCGGGAGATTGGTGGAGCTTAATGCCGCCGCTGCTGATGCCCAGGCAACCTGCGAGCGTTGGCACTCAGAACTGCAATCCGTACAGGAACAGCACCGGGCGCTGACGCATGAAGTGCGGCAGATGTCGCGGCTGCATGAGCAGAAGACTTCAGAAGTGAACCGTCTCCTGAGTCTTGAGGCAACTCAGAACGAGCAACTGGGCAAGCTGAACGGACACCGGGAGCTGCTACAGAGCCGTCTTCAGGAGATCAACGCCCGCTATCTGCAAGATCAGGGCCGGTTGCAACAGACTCAGCAACAGCTGAGTGAATGGGAGAGTCACAAGCAGTCGGTGGAGGCACAGGTGGCTGCAGCGTCCAGGCAGCTTGCAGGGCTGAAAGCAGAGTCGGCATTGCTGGAGGAGCGCAGCTCCGAACTCTCTGACCTTCTGCAGAAGGCCATTGATGAGGTGACCCGCCAGCAGGAGCGCATTGTCGAGGCGCGCGGCTTGGTGGTCCGTCATGAGACGCGGCAGCAGGAGCTGACGATCAACATCGCGCGGATGGAGGTGAGTGCCCAGCAGACGGAGGCCAACCTCAAGCTCAAACAAGACCGTCTCAACTACTTGGAAGAAGCTGGCAGCAAGGCCACCGGTCATGTCGTGGATCTGACTTCGCGCTATCAGGTCTTGGAGCAGAATTTCACGCAACTCACCGCACAGTGCCGGGAAAGCGAGAACTCCCTCAACATCACCCGCAGAGCCATCGCCGAGGAACGGGCGCGCCTTCAAGAATCACGACAGGCCGTTCAGGAGACCAGCCAGCACCACGCGGATTTGCAGAATGCAGTCAGAGATCTGGCGGGCCAGCGAGTGGAAGCGGCAGCGGCTCTCGGTGAACTCAAGTCTGAAGCCGTTCAGCACGAGCAGACCTTGATCGTGCTCCGTAAACAACGGGCGGAAAGGCAGGCCGAAATGGATGAACTTCGCGCCTGCGAGCAGACCATCGCGCAGGCTCTGCTGTCCCGCCGCAGTGAACTCTCGCGCATGGAAGAGAAGCTGGGTATCACCTTGAATGAGTGCTCCGAAGTCACCCGGCAACTGGCCGATCTTGGCCGTGAGGTGGCCCAGCTCGAGACGCAAGAAGCAACCTCAGCGCAGCAGATTGAGCAGTTGAACCAGGAGCTTGTTGATCTTGGCATCAAACGCCAGCAGGTGCAGGAACAGATTGCTGACTCGGAAAATTCTCTGGCCGCGCTGGGCGAGCAGCACCGCGCGCTTGGCGCAGAGATCGTCATACTCGTCAACACCCGGCAGTCCACCGCAGACGCTTTGCAAGGCTGCCGCACTGAGCAGGCCGCTGCGGAAGAGCGGCTGAAGAACACCCAGGATGACTGCCTGGCCGCCGAAAAACGCCTGTCCTCCTTGAATCAGACCCTGCAAGAACGTCAGGAGCAGGAAGCCATACTTGGCGATCACATTCACGTGCTGGAGCAGCAGTCCCACCAATTGGAGACGCAGACTCAGGAGCAGACCGGCAAGCTCGAAGCACTGCGCCAGGAACGCATTGGTGCCGAGATCTCGATGCAGCGGCTCAGCCAGCAGCATGAAGAGGCGGGCATCCGCTTGGAAAGTCGGCATGCGGAGATCGACACCACTGCGGCGCGGCTTCAGCAGGTGCTTCATGACTGCCAGCAAGCTGAAGAGCGACGGATGGCCTTGAGTCATGATGTGGAAAATCTACTCATGCGGCAGCAAAATCAGGAGATGATCCTGCGTGAAGTCGAAGCCCAGATCGCCCGGCGCGAACAGGAGCGGGAAGCCTCAGCCGCAGGAGCCCGCCAGTCCCACCAGGAGCATGAGGCAGCCGTAGCAGCTGTCGTGGCAGCCCGCAGAGAACAGGCCGAGCAACAGGCCGGTGTCATTGCGGCCACCGCCAAGCTGTCAGAACTTCAGTCTGCAGTTCAGGCGACGGAGCAAACCCTCACCACTACTTCTGCCAGCCTTGCCGGTCAGGAACAAAAGCTGGTGGAAACCCGCAGCGCACTCGATGCCGCATCGCAGGAACTCCTGTTGGCTCATGAACTGAAGGTCACTCTGGAGGCGCTGACATCCCGGCAGGCAAGCGTGGCTGCCGCCGAGCAGCATCTGGGAATTTTGGGACGCCAGGTGGACGAAGCTTCCAAGCGTCGTGCCCAGCTCGACGCCACCCTGATCGACATCACCCAGCAGCTCGCCACCGCCACCACAAGCTGTGACGCAGTGAACCAGCAGGAGACCGAAACCCGCCAGCGTCTGAAACAGATGGCTGCGCAGGAAAAAGAACTCCGCCAGGAAATCGCCACACTGACCACCTCCGCGCAACAGAAGCGGGTGATGTATGATGAATTCCGTTCTTTGTCGAAGGATGCGCGCGAGCTGCACGATCAGGAAAGTGCCGAACTCGCTGTGCAGATCAAAGATCTGCGGCAGCAGCTCGGCGGCTGGGAAACGCAGATCAGCACCCTGCTGGACTGGAAAGAGCGGATGGATCTATGCCTGAACCGGTTGCAGCAGGCCGATGCGGATTCATCGGAATCTCGCAACGCGAAGGAGGAAATTCAGATGGCACTCGGCGCTCTGCGTCAGATCATGGAGCGCCTTCAAGCCACCAAATCGGAATCTGCCGGCACGCCATCACGGCAGGCCGCTGCTGAAGGCACCGCCACATCCCGGACCGGCAATGCATCTTCCGCTGTGTCCTCCTCAGAGACGAAAACTGGCAGCGCTCTGCTCAGCGAGATCAGGCCAAACACCCGCCTAAGCCGCCTGCGTGAAGAGCTCCAGCGTGAAGAGAGTCGTCTGAATTTTCTACGTCAAAACACGCGTTCCCTCGAACTCCGTGCCCGCACCCGCCCGACGATCCAGTCTGCTCAGGAAGGTCAGGAAGGCATGACTCAGTGGGAAGAGCGGATCAAGCGCGCTGCCGTTGATGAAACGAATCTCTTGGAAAAAATCGCTGCACTCAAAGCTCAGATAGCGGAACTCCGTGGCGAAGCCCAGACGACGTCCCCAATGTCCATGGACACTATTGGTTGAACAAGCCACACAAGGCTCCAGTGGTTCGATTTGCTTGTCAGCCTACCTAGGTCGTGGGCGGCGGCGCGGACTGACGATCCGGGCGTGTGCGCTGAGTTGCATTTTGCGCCCCACGACAAGCATGAGCATGACCACCACGGCACGAACCATCCACCAGCGCTCCGAACTGGGGGCGGCGGGTGTATCTTTGGGGTCGCTGGGGTTGGCGGAATTGACCGCAGGGGTTCCTGCAGGTCCAGACGTGACGGGGGCAGTGGGCCGTTCAGGCATGTCTTCGCCGGCTGGGGCAGGGTGGCCGGCCTTCTGCTTCTTCTCCGCCTCCTGGATGAATGGATCGTCTGCGTAACCGGTGTCGTAGAGATACTCCGGCTCCTGCACGCTGAAGGTCACATCTTCAATCTTCCCGTCCTGCTCAAAGATGCCGTGGATCGTCTGCATCGGCCCGGTCTGCTCGAAGATCTCAAAGCCCAGCCAGAAGTCCTCCAGCACCTTGCCCTCGATGGTTTGCACGAAGGTCACATCCACATTCCGTGCCGCGTATTCGATCTCTGACATCGGCGGTGTCAGCGCAGCATCCGGCCACACCGGCTCAAAGCGCACGCCTGAGCCCAGCATGGCCTTCTGCCGGTTGATCTCCACATGGATGTGCTGGTTCAGGTAGGTGCTGATGCGCGGCTGCGCAGCGGTCAGTTCCGCCATGCTGATTTTCTTATCGCCATCCGTGTCAACGCTGGTAAACCGCGTGAGCGTGAGGATGTTGAACGTCAGCCGGATTTCGAGCTGGTGAGGTTTGGGCCGCACGCGCATCTCACTTTGGTCTGCGGGGTGACCGTGAGCGGAATGAGTAATGACGAATGAAAGAATGGCGAATGCAGCCAGAATACGGAGGCTCTTCATGCCTGAGGATGTGAAAGGCGGCGGCATCGGATGATGCCATAGACGAGCACGGACAGGGCGAGGGCAACAAAAAGTACTTCGTCCGATATGTGCTTGTCGGGGCCGCCGCTCAGGATTTTGTAAGCCGACATCGCAGGCAATGAGAGGCCGAAGAGGACCGTTATGACGAATGTGACGGCCCACCGAAACAACCGGCTGGTGGGTGCTTCGCTCGATGTAAGGCTGATGAGTGCAAAGCCGAGGCTGAAAGCCAGGATACCGGACAACATTGACCATGTCTCATCTGGGAAAAGGTATTCCACCCATAGCGTCAGACGAGGCTGCAGACTTTCAGGTTTTGAATACCAGACGTACTCGGAAATTTGAATCAGATTTCTTCCCGCGAAGTAGGCGATGAACAGAAACCAGCCAAACAAAACGCCGTCCACGACGGCCAGCAGCCGTCGCCTCCAGCGTCTGTCTGGTTCATTCGTCATTCCAGCGTGATCCACATCGGCGAAACCCACACCAGTTCTCCATTAGTTTGCTCACCCCGGAAGTAGTAGTAACTGGTCTTGCCCTTCTCTGGCTTCGGATCAGTCCATGTAAGATTGATCTCTTTTTCCTTGGGTGCGTTCATGGGGATCTCGACGTTGTCTTTGATCAGAGTCACTTTTTCAAAGGGCATGGTGCCGATGAGTTTCAGCGTAATCGTGGGTGCGTCTTTGACGGCGAACTCGTCGCCCATCATGTGCTCCTTGCCATCGGCGGCTTTGCAGCGGCTGTCGGCAATGATGTTGTCGGTGGCACCATAAGTGTGGCGTTGCTTCATGGCTTTGAGGATGCCCTCGCGGCTGTAATCTTCGGCCAAAATCATGGCGTAGCTGATGTGCGTGCTGCCGTGGTCGCTGCTGCTTTGGAAGCTGAATTTGTAGCCTTTGGCAAAGGCGTCAGACACCCAGCCGCCTGGTTCCCAGCCTCCGATGGCATCGTTCTCCGTGGGGCAGCGCGGGCAGCCGGGGTACTCGTAGTTCTGGCGTGCGCCTTGGTAGATCTCCACCATCGGCTCGAATTCGCCGCCCCAGTTGCGCCAGTCGGTGCCCATGGTGCCCACGCTGGTGTGGCTGGCGCAGACGCCGTTGAATTTCTTGAGGTATTTGTACAGCATGTTGGTGTCTGGGGCGGGCTCGTGTACGCGCGGATCGCTGATGGGCAGGCGTGGCAGGGTGCGCACGCCGCGCTGGGCGAAGACCACATTGCGGTGGCCTTCGGGATAGCTCACGCTGCGCTCATAGCTGAACATGGGAGTGAAGCTCTTGGGTAGGAAAAAGGCATCCGTGGTCTTCTGTGTGAGCCACCAGGTGTACTCGCGCCCACCGCCATTGTCGTGGTCGCCATTGCCGATCCAGTCCATGGACGCGGCATCGATGGCATAGCGCCACATGTCCTCCAGCGGGCCGTCATTCGCGCCATCGCCGCTGATCTCGGTATGGCGGTGAAATTCACCGCGCAGGATCTGCCGCTCCGTGCCACCGATGGTGGAGCGGTAACTGCGGATGGCTCTCAGTTCGGCGCGTTCTGCGGTGGTGCGTTTGCTTGGCGCAGGATTGTCCAGCACGGCGGTGCTGAGCGGTTGCAGTTCGCAGGGCTTCACGGCACCCTTGGCGTTCAAGCGGCTGAAAAAGACATCGTTGTCAAAGGGGTCCTTGCTCGCGTCCAGCCCGGCGTTGCCGCCTTTGCCGCCCGGAGTTTTGGCGCGGTTGAATTCGGTCACGCGATCTTGGCGATGATCGCTGCTGTGCGCGACGAAAAGCGTCTTAGGTCCGGCGGCGAGTGCTGGGAGATTGTACAACAGGTTGTCGCTGTGCGGGATGGTGATGGGGCCGACCCATTCCTTGCCATCCAGATAAGCCGCCACGCTGCCCCAGGTGCTGCCCAGCGGGCCACGGAAACTGTTGAGCCGCGTGCGAGCGATAAGCCAGATACGGCCCTCGACATCGCAGATGATGCGGCCGAGATTGTTGTAAGTCTGCGGGCCGCTGGCTTCAGCGTGGGAACCCGGTGCGCCTTTGCGCTCTGCGGGACGCTCGAAGGCGAGGCCATCGGGAGCTTCGGGACTCTTGGCTGGAGCGGGCGCGGTCACATCTGCACCACGACCTTTGCCTTTGCCCTTGCCCCGTGCTCGGGCTGCCACCGCTCCGGGCAGCGCATCCGCGATCTTGCCCTGCGGCTCCTGCAATGTCTTGCCGTCCCACACCACGATGCCGATCTCACGGCTGCGATACAAGCCGATGCCGTCATTGCTATCGTAGGCACCCCAGTCCTTGCCCCAGGTTTCACCGCTCTTTTCAAACGCGACCCACACCGAGCCCTGATGATCGTAAGCCACGGAGGCTCGCGCTTCGTATTGCGCAGTGTTTGCCACTGGCATGGGTTTAAGTGGGCCGTTGCCATCCGCACCAAGCATGCACAGCCACACATCGTAGTCGCCCTTCTCATAGCTGTCCCAGGCCAGCGCAAACTGGCCGCTGCCATCGGCGCGAGGGTCAGCGCTGATCGCGGGATTCCAGCAGTTGCCGGTGCTGTTTGAAACCGTCTGCGCAGGTGCCCAAGCACCTTCCTGCTGCGTGCGTGTGCGGATCTCAAACTTGCCGTCTTTCGCCGCCATCCACGCCACCATCACGGTGCCCTTGGTGGAAAGAGCGGCCACGGGACAAAGGTCGTTGCCGGGAGAGGTGGACAGGTTTTCCACCGGGCCGAGTTTTCCTTCTGCAAAGTGGCGCGACAAGATTTCAAAATTGCCGTCCACACGCTCGCTCCATACGATCCAAGCGCCGCCTTTGCCATCCAGAGCGACGGCGGATTTGTAGATGTCACGTCCGTTTTCGGTGACGGGGATGCGCTCATCCTCCCACTTATTGACTGTGCGCAGATGCAACCAGAGCTGATCGCCGCCTGAAGGAGTGGCAAGGAACGAGAAATCCTCCGGCTCCTTTTCAAGGCGCTTGGCACGCTCATCACGATCGAGGCCAGTTGTATAGCTCTGATAAACGAGGAAGCCGTGGCCATTGGGGCCCATGGCGAGGGCAGGGAAGTCATCGTCCGTGCGTTCCGGCGAAATGCGGCGCAGATTGAAGGCCGTTTGTTGAACCGCAATGCGTCCTTCCAGCAGATCCAGCGGTTCGCCGGGTGTCAAATCGGCCAGTTTGAAGGAAACCTTGCCCTGAGCGGTGGTGACTTCCACACTGCTTTCCGGGGAGATGTCCTTGAGCTTCACCCACACGCCATTTTCAAAAATGGGACCGAGTTGTTTCGCCATGGCGCCGATCTTCTTCGGATTGTTGCCACGCGCTTTGTTGGGACCTGCGCCCTGTGGGGTGCGGGTGCTGGCCTGCCAGGCGTTTTTACCCTTGAGCGTGTCCTTTTGCTCAAAGCGATAGCCGCTGACCTCCTGCACCTCTCCGGGTGTGACCGTGATGGAGCCGTCCCAGACGGTGGATTCTTTGTCATTGAGACCGAGCTGGATCAGCAACTCGGTGTCTGCGGCAGCCGCGAAGCTGACAAGCAGGATGAAGGGGATGATGAGAAGATTCATGGTCTGGAAGCGGCGTAAAACGAAGGCGGCACGCCAATCTCGCGCAGAGTTTTGCAGAAGACTTTAAGGGCAGAGTTCAAGACGCTGCTCAGAGGCAATCAGTCTGCCATCAGTCCGGGCTGCGAGTAAGCCGCCAAAAAAGCCTCTGGAGTCATGACTGGAAGACTGCTGCCTCCAAAATCAGAAATATTACGGGTGATAAAAACATCCGCTGCCCCCGCGATGGCCGCCGCCATTTGAAGTGAATCCTCGAAATCAGAGATTCCATGGCTTCTCCACATCATTGCTTCACGGTGACCGACAGTTGGTACATCGACCATCTCTAACAACGTGTCCATCATCACGGCTGTATCTTCAGACGAGTGCTGTCTTTCGTGGTAGTAGGCCAGAATTGGGAGGGTATGCCATGCCACCATACCTTGATGCACCCCAGAATCACAGAGCATGATCACTTGCTCGCTCGCTGCCTTGCCGGGGCGCGGCAGGCCGGATGATTCCAAGACCAAGCTGTCCAGCAGCACATTGGCATCCAGCAGAAGTCTCATGACTTGCGCAGGTGCTTGTGATTGATGTGAGTCAGCCAGGCATCGTTCGGGTCGGTGATCCGACGCGCGGAGCCTCCCCATTTTTGAACAAATCCAGTGGGTTTTTTGGGCAGTGTTGCCGGCACCTGAGCAGGCATTGATGCAGCTACTTCGAAGGAAATAGCATCGCCCTCGACATGAAACTTCACCCAATGATCCCCGCTGGACAGTCCAAGAGTCCCAAGAGGTGTGGATGTTGTCAGCGTGTTCATTGGGCGAGGGTAACCGCCTGCACTCAAATCGTCAAGCTGTGGGGGCTCTGCATGCTTCCGAGGTTCATTAGGCGAAGTCCTAGTTCGCCATCAGCACTCGCAAAAAGCGTCCCTGCGAAGAGACTGATTCTCAAGAGGCTTTGGAAGCCTTTTTTGATTGTCCTTTGGCATGCGGTGCGCTTGATTTTTCCGGTTTTCCGTATTCTGGAAAATTCCGCACCTCTTATCTCATACACCACACCCCATGAAGAAAATCGCACTCACCCTCCTGCTTGTCGTCGCCAGTCTTGGCTCTGCCTCTGCCGATGCAGTCATCAAGGATGTCATGAAGAAAGATTTCAAGCCCGAGGACGCCATCGCCAAAAAAGTGGGCAAAGGCGAAGCCACCGACGCTGAGCTGGACACTCTGATCAAAGATGTGGCGGCGATCAGCGCGGCCACGCCATCGAAGGGGGACAAGGGCGTCTGGGCCGAGAAGACCAAAGCCATGTCCGCAGCGCTGGCCAAGGTGAAAGCCAAGGACGCCAGTGGCATGAGCGAGTGGAAGAAGGCCGTCAATTGCAAGGCCTGCCACGACGTGTTCAAGGGTAAGTAAGCTTTGGCACATCTGATTTTTCGGGGGCTCCGCTCGCAAGAGCGGAGCCTTCTTTATTTCTGCTTCTTGCGTGTCTGGGAGGATGCTCCAATATCCGCCAACCATGTCCACCACCTACCACATCATTCCCACTGAAGCCCACAACGCACTCGTCCGCGCCGCCTACCAGCATCGTGGCTATACCCAGGTGGAAGCCAACGACGGCGCGCGGTTTTGTGAGATGGCCTCAGCGCACGGCATTCGCACTCACAACGTCATCAAGGCGCTGCATCTTGACCACCTTTTCGGCAGCGGCACAGGTGGCTGCAAACCGGGCGCGGAGATCGAAGTGATCAAAAAGCCCTTCGCGGCCAGCGAAGCCTGGGACGGCAAATTGAAACTCGGCCAGAGCGTGGCCTTCAGTGCCATGGAGCGCTGCATTGAGATGGCCGACAAATACGGCATCGGCCAGGTCAGTGTGGACAATGCCTTCCACTACCTCTGGGGTGGTGGCTACGTGATGGACGCCGCCAAGAAAGGCTACATCGCCTACACGAACTGCACATCTACCCTCGGTGAAGTCGTCCCCTTTGGCGGCAAGTTCCCCGTGCTGGGCACCAATCCGCACTCCTGGGGCCTGCCCACTCAGGACGCCTGCGGTTTCCCGATCGTGATCGACTGGGCCACTTCCACCGTGGCCATGGGCCGCGTGCAGCAGCTCAAGCGCGAAGGCAAGCCTCTCCCTCCCGGTGCCGCCGTGGACAAGGATGGCAAACCCACCACCGATGCGAATGAAGCCGCCTGGCTCATGCCCTTCGGTGCGCACAAAGGCTACGGCCTCTCCCTCCTCATCGAAGTCATGGGTGGCATGATCGGCGGTGGCCTGCCCACCTTGCGCGGCGGCGGTGCGCACCCCGACATCAAATCGAAGCCCTTCCCGGCCGGCGAGAAGCGCACCAGCAGCTTCTACTTTCAGGTCATCCACCCCGACGCCATCAGCACCGGCCTATTCTCCAATGGTCGCAACTTCAACGATAACATCAAAGCGGTGATCGATGACATTCTCGGCCATGGCAACGAAGGCTGCATGCTCCCTGGACAGCCCGAAGCCCAAAACGCCGCCCACACCGCCAAAGCCGGCGGCCTCCTCTTCAGCACCGCCGAAGTCGAAGCCCTCAACGAGATCGCCGATGAAGCAGGCGTGGCCCGCTTTGATGTCGCGGCTCTGGGCACGTATGACGTGCCGTGAGGTACGTGGAGGGATTTGGAGCACCTCGGGCGCGGCAGCGTACTGGAGTGCTCCAGTCCTCTGGAGCTTTGCAGAGGCCATAGAACGTTCGAAAGCGCCTGAGGAACGGCGCACTCCAAGACGCTTACGCGTGATGCGGAGTGCTCCAGCAAAGCTGCGGCCTCAGTAAATCATCGCATTATCCGGCGCGGTAGTCTCTTCCACTTTTGTCGCTTCAATGATGGGGACTGTCTGAGTCCCTTCCTTTTTGTAGCTCATCTTGCCGACCACCTTCACCCAGGTCATATCCTTGAACTCGGGGGCCTTCTTGCCAAAGTCGAGCGGCACGGAATAGGGGCGGGCATCGGCAGCGCAGCATTGGACCAGCATGCGGAAGATGCGCAGGCGGTGGCCGTCGGTATTGTTCACTTTCTCGGGCAAAATCTGCGCCACGGTTTCGACCATCTGACCGGTCAGCACCTTCTGCACTTCGACATCGCCACCCGTGTAGTAGAGTTCAGGCACTTCGAGGATGAAGTTGCCCTCTTTGCTCTGCGGCACCTGTTTCTTGAGATCTTCGAGGGTGAAGGTGCCGTAGCTCTTGGAGGCTTGGGCGGGAGGCGGGATGTTCTTCGGCGGTGTCTTGGTTTCTGCGGCGGCGGCAGAGGCAGCGGCGACTCCGGGCGGCGGTGTGGTCGCGGGCTTGGCGGCTTCTCCAGCAGGTCCAAGAGTCTGGGGACTCACCATGGCGGGGGGCAGATCAGCTGGCTTCTCCGGGGTGACTATCGCCACCGTGGTGGCGGCAACTGGCTGACCGGCGTTCTTGGTCTTCTTTTGCAGCGAGAACTGATCGGCTCGCGAGGTGTCCGTGTAGTTGGGATCGTACAGCCCCTTGTTCACGATGGCGTTCGAACTGTAGCGGTCCGGCGTGGAAATCGCAGCCCATGACAGCGGTGCAGCAAGAATGAGCAATACCGCAATGCGGCCCGGCCAGGAACTCTCGTCCAGGATGCCGTGCGCATGTCCTTCGTGGCTGTGGGCATGGGTGTGTCCGTGATCATGGCCGCAGCAGCTCTCTTTCTTCGCATGATCGTGCGAGTGGTCATGTCCGCAGTCTTTGTGGGCGTGATCGCAGGTTCCATGTTCATGGACGTGCTCGTGAGCATGGTCATGGCCGCAGGCACCGTGTTTGTGATCATGGCTGTGATCATGGCTGTGATCATGGCCGCAGCTTTCGCCATGCTTGTGCGCGTGGTCGTGTCCACAATCCTTGTGATCGTGGTCATGGTCGTCATGCGAGTGGTCATGTCCTTCGCAGCCAGCATCCTCGGCTCCCATGGTCAGCAGGTTGAAGAGTCCCAGCACGGCAAGGCCGATGCCGGACACCAGCACCATCGGGCGGAAGATGCCATCTGGCGGCAGGTAGTTGATCAGACGACCGCTGATATAGAAATACAGCAGTACGCCGCCCCATAGAAAGAGCATGGCGACACTGAGAAGATGAACGAGGGTGCGGGTTCCACTCATGGCAATTTAGGGTTTGATGTGCAGATGTTGAATCAGGTTCATCCATGGCCCCGAAAGCAGACCGATGAGGATGAAAAGACCGATCAGGAGAGATACGACCACCTTGCGCTGGAAGACGCTGGAGTACATGAACAGGAGCTTGATGTCCATCATCGGGCCGAAGACCAGGAAGGCCAGCTTGGCCGCCATTGAGAAGGCGGTCATCGGCGCGGCAATGAAGGCGTCCGAGGTGCTGCACAGCGAAAGCACGATGGCCAAGCCCATCAGGGAAGGGACCGCCAGCCAGTCATTGCCAGCAACGGTGTTTAGCAGACCTTGATTGATCTGCGTATTAAACACCGACGTGATGACCACGCCGATGGCGAAGTACATCGCCGTGTCCAGGAAGTCACGCATGGAACTGCGCATGGCATGCACCAGTTTCCCATTGAAGTGCGCAGCAGGCGCGTGCACGTGGCCGTGATCGTCTTCAGCCTCTGCATTCGCAATCTTGTTGGCAATGCTCGCCCGCAGCACCTGACCCGGCTTGAATCGCAACACCACGAGACCCACGATTACCGCCACCAGGTAGCCCAGCGACAGACGCGCGATCGTCATTGTCGCATTGCCCGCCGTGGCCCAGCTCAGGCCCTGAAATTCCTTGAACGCCGTCAGTGTGCTGATCGCCACGATGGGGTTCATGATCGGCGCGGAAAGCATGTAGGTCACCGCGCAGGACAGCGGCAGCCCCTTCTGCACCAGCCGCCGGATCACCGGCACGACCGCGCACTCGCAGACTGGAAACACTAGGCCGAGGAAGCCCGCGATCAGCGTCGCCAGAATCTTGCTCTTCGGCAGCACCCGGTCGAGCAGCTTGGCCGGCAGAAAGGCGTCGATAATCCCGGAAAACACCGTGCCGATGAGAATATAAGGAGCGCCTTCGAAGACAATGCTCAGGAAGGCCATGAGGATGTCCCCCATGCGGCTGGGTGCGGGCAGATCGGCGAGAAAAATCATGTGGTTGGGAGGAAGACTTCTAAACGCGCCGATAAGGCGTGTTCAAGCGAGAAAGAACGGGGGATTGGAGGAATGTCGAACGACGAATGCAAAATGCCTTAGGGTGCCAGAAGGTCAAACGTGCCACCGAATCACAATCGTCATCCTCCTTTTCGTCTTCGACTCCTGCGCATGGAATGAAGACCACGAAGCTCTCCTATTGGGACATCGAGGAAAAATAGCCGCGCATTGTGCCTGCCTTGCGCATCCGTGAGCAGGATTTGCGATGGCCTATGAGGACGGGGGATTGGTGCGTTGATGGGGTAACGCGCACCAACTCCAACTCGACTCCACCCATGAAATCGCTTCTCGCTCCTCTTCTTCTCAGTCTGGCCATGACCGCCACCGTGTTCGCCGCCTGGCCCATCAATGATGAATGCCCTGTGGATCACAAAGCCTCGCGTCCGATCTATCGTGTGAAGACGGATGAAGGCTTTGTCTCCTTCTGCTGCGTGGACTGCATGCAAAAATTTGCCAAATCTCCCGGCGCCTATCCGGTGAAGAAGAAAGAAGTGGCGAAATAAGCCTCGGCATCGGCACTGACACGATATAAAAAGCACGGGATCTACGATGATCCCGTGCACCGCTTCCTTCGCCATACAGCCCTCTGGGACGTAGGTTGGGTGTGTTTGGCGGGCAGGACACCCTGCTTCACACAAACCCTCCTTCGCCAAACTGCCCGACTGCGAGGTCGCCCCTACGCCATAGCGCCTGCAGCACGCCAATGCACGGGCAGGCTGTCGCCACACCCACCCCAAAATAACCCAGGCACCGCTGATCTGGCTCGGACAACAGACCAGCGACATACCCTTGAGCCCGCCGAAATGCGCTGGCCTTATAGCGACCCATGTCCTCTACTCATCCATTTGATCTCAAGGAACGCAGTATCTGGGTCTTTGGCGGCGCTGGTTATCTCGGCGCGCCTGTCGTGGCCCAACTGGCAGAAATGCAGGCTCGTGTGCTCTGCGTGGATCTGGCAGATCGCGCTGCGGAGATGATCAAGACCGCAGGTCTGGAGGCGCAGGTAAGTGCGGCCTCACTCAATGCCGCAGACATCCCAGCCGTGGAAGCATTTGTTCAAGGGCAGATCGCCGCGCATGGCGTGCCGCATGGATTGGTGGTGATGACCTATGCCTCAACGGCCAAGCGCTTTGAGGATCTCAGCGCCGAAGATTTCGACATGGCCAATCACGGCAACCTCACCGCCACCTTCATCCTCGCGCGTGCCGTCGGCCAGCACATGGCGGAGCAGGGCAGGGGCAGCATGGTTCTCTTCTCCAGCATGTATGGCAGTGTTTCGCCGGATCCTGCCGTGTATGCCGCGCCGATGAATCCGAACCCCATCGAGTATGGCGTCGGCAAGGCGGGCATCCAGCAGATGGCGCGCTACTTGGCCGTGCACTGGGGCAGGAAGGGCGTGCGCTGTAACAGCATCTCGCCCGGTCCATTCCCCAATCCCACGATCCAGTTTCAGCAGCCCAAATTCGTCGAGCGCCTCGCAGAAAAAGTCCCGCTGGGCCGTGTCGGTCAGGCGCCGGAGATCGCCGGTGCAGTGACCTTCCTCCTCAGCGATGCATCCTCATTCATCACCGGCCAAAATCTCGCCGTAGATGGCGGCTGGACCGCTTGGTGAACCGCTCCCCCCAAAGTACTCACGAGCTTCAACTCGTTCTGGAAGCGCCGCGTCATGCTGCGCATCCAAAATTAGAGGATTCGATCATTCGTCCCTCATTCGTCATTCTTCATTCTGATTTCCTCATTCTTTCTTCACAGCGTATCCCCCCGGATCATCCGGGGCATCAAACGAATCGCTTTCGGGGGCAGGGTGCCTGCCTCAGCGAGCTGGCGCGCGGATTTGCACACGCTGCGGGCAAACTGGCCGGTGTTTGCGGCATAGCGGGTGATGGCAGGCACCGTGTGCTGGAGAAAGGTTTCGTCATCCCGCGAGATCACTGCGATGTCTTGCGGGATGCGTTTGCCTCTCTGCGTGAGATACATCATCACGGTGAGCACATGGATGGCACGGGCGACCACGTAAGCCGTCGGTGGCCGGACCGAGCGCAGCGCCTTTTCCAGCAGCGCGCAAAGATTGGCTGCAGTGCCATCATGGACGATCACTTGCAAGGTGGGCGCGTGGGTGCCGCCGAGCGCCTCGCGCAGCCCATGTTCGCTTTGCAGGTCACCCCCGTAATCACCGGCTGGCCGGATGAAAGCGATATGACGGTGGCCTTTGCCACTGAGCATGCCGCCTGCATGCCGGCATAGCGCCCGGTAGTCGGCATCGATGGAGGGCAGGCTTATGCCGGGTGCGCAGGAGCCCACCACGAGGCAGGGAAGCTGGCGCCGCAAGAACCAGCTCTGCACCGGCTCCAGTGAGCCAAACAGCAGCCAGGCCGCCGCAGGTGACCGGGAGGTCAGAGCTTCCAGCGCACGTGCTGGCGTGGAGGAAAAGCACGCGGTGCTCACATGGATCTCAAAGCTGAAGCCGACACGGGAAAGCTGATCGCGCAAATCATCCACCATCACCACCGTCGAAGGGGACATTTCCAGCAACGGACGAGGGGAGATGAGCGCGATCACCCGGTCATGCACCGCAGTCTGCTCTTTCACATCTGCTTTGATGCGCCGCCGCTGTCTGTCGGACACTTCCAAAAAACCATCGCGTTCCAGCTCATGCAGTGCGGCACGCAGCGTGTGGCGGCTCACCTGCAGGCGAGTGCATAGCTCCCTCTCCCCTGGCAGATGGCCGCGCCAGTGCCCGGCCTGCATGGACTCGCGCAGACTCTGCGCCGTCAGGCTGACCAGGGAAATGCGTTGCGGCAGTCTGGGACTTGAGGAGGGGGCCGGTTTCATCTGGTTTGGACAACAGACCAGAATCATGACGTTGTGACAAATCGTTTCAGCAGCCTGTTTGCTTTCCATGTCTCCAAACGCGCGCCCCCTCTCGCATAGCGACCTGCTTCAGCTCAAACGCTGGAATACTCCCACGATCTACAACGGCTGGGAGCAGATCACCCGGCACAATGCGGGCGCTGACGCCTTCAACATCGAGGAAACTCGCGACTTCATGCCGCAGATGGGACCCATGGTTGGCTACGCCGTCACCCTGGTGATCGAGCCCTCAAACGCCGCGCATCGCCAAATGAATCCCAACGCCGGGGCTGAGTTCCGTCGTTACATCGCCAGCATGCCGGGGCCGAAGATCATCGTCGTGCAGGATCTCGACAAACCCCGCGTGCTCGGCTCCGCCTGGGGTGAGGTCAGCGCCAACATGTTTCGCGCCCTCGGCTGCGTGGGCACCATCACGGATGGAGCCATTCGCGATCTCGATGAGATGACCAACGCTGGCTTCAAGGCGCTCGCACGCCGTCTCTGCGTCGGTCACGCCTTCGTGCATCCTGTGCGCTGGGGCTGTGAGGTCGAAGTCTTTGGCCGTACCGTCAAGCCGGATGATCTCATCCATGCCGACAAGCACGGCTTCATGGTCATTCCTCCCGAAGACCAGCCCAAACTGCTCGAAGCCGCCCGCTTCATGGATGCCAACGAATGCGCCACAGTCATCCCCGCCGCCCGTGAGGGCGCAGGCCGCAGCAGCGACGAACTCCTCTCCAGTCTCGAAGACAGCATCACTCAGTTCAGTGCCAACGTGAAAAGTCAGTTCTCCCGCCAGGGCGAGTGGTAACCCCAGCCAGCCGACATGAAACTCATCGCCCTCTGTCTCGCTCTCGCCCACATGGCGCACGCCGAAAGCGTCACTACTTTCAATCTCGATGAATCAACCCGAATCCGCGCATGCGCACGTTCATTCTCCTCCTGAGCACTTTCTGCGCGAACCTGCTGGCCGCTGCACCGCTCAAAACCGCCGCATTGCTCACCGCAGGCAAAGAGCCTGTCCGCATCGTCTGCATCGGTGACAGCATCACCGGCGTCTATTATCACAGCGGCGGTCGCCGCGCATATCCAGAGATGCTTAAGCTCGCCCTGCAGCAGCTCCACCCGCAGGCGCAGGTCAGCGTGCACAATGCCGGCATCAGTGGAGACCCCACCACGGGTGGCCTCAAGCGCCTGGAGCGTGATGTGCTCGCTCACAAGCCCCATCTCGTGACGATCATGTTTGGCATGAATGATCTCGTGGGCACGCCCTTGGATGTCTTCAAAAAGAACCTCCGCGAAATAATCACCCGCTGCCGTAGCAGCGGTGCCGAGGTGGTGCTGTGCACGCAGAACTCCATCATCGAGACCCCGCAGCGCCCCTGTGCCCGTCTCGCCGAATTCTCCCAGGCCATTCGTGACGTGGCCAAAGAGGAGACTCTCGTCGTGGCCGATTGCTTCGCCGCATTCGAGGCTGTGCATGCCGCCGATGCTGCCGAATGGAATCTGCTCCTCAGCGATACCATTCATCCCAACATGGCCGGTCATAAACTCTTCGCCGAAATGCTCGCCCACGCCATCACCGGCCAGACCGTTTCACTCCGCGAAGTCGGCCCAGCCACACCCGCACTGCCTCACACCTTCGCCAAGCTCAAAGCCGGCCAGCCCCTCCAGGTGCTCGCCATGCCTCCATACGACACACTTATCACGCCTGCCTTGCAGCGCCTCTATCCCGGTGCCGTCATCAAGGTCACGGCATGGCCCGTTGCAGGCCAGACGCTCGCGCAGCTTGATCTCGCCGCACGCAAGGTGCGCAGCATGAAGCAGGATCTCGTCCTCATTGCCGTGCCTGCTGAACTCCCGCTGCAGAATCCGCTCCAGTTTCATCACGACTACTCCTGGATCATGAACTGGTCCCTCAGCTTCGGCGTGCAGCAGTGGGATGTGGTGGTGGCCTTGCCTTCAGCAGCAAAGCCCGCACTCAACCAAGACGAGAGCCGCCATGATGCCCTTGCGCTGCGCCTGATCCAGGCTCAGGACCTTTCCATGATCACACGCCGCCCTGGCGACACCACCCCATTGCTCGAAGTACTCTCCACCTGGCTCGTAAAACATCAACACTGACCCCTCTATGAGACGCTCCAAAGTCCTCGCCAAAATTCGTGCTGGCCAAGTCGCCCGCATCTGCTGCACCGGTTCGCCCATAGCCTTCTTCCCGGCCATCGCCGCTCACTTCAAATACGACGGCATCTGGCTCGACGCAGAGCACCGCGTGTGGGACCCGCGTGAAGCCGAAACCATGCTGGGCCGTCATCATGCCGCAGATATTGACTGCATGTGGCGTCCGCCTACCAAGGAAAAGAACAGCCTCTACCGCCTCCTCGAAGATGGCGCAGCCGGCTTGATGATCCCCCACGTCGGCAGTGCGGATGAAGCCCGCGCTTTGGTCAACGCCATCAAATTTCCACCCCTTGGAGATCGCGGCTTTTGCGGTGGTGGCCGCGATGCGGACTACTGGATCGGCAAGCCTGACGACTACACCGATCAAGCCAATCGTGAGACCTTCCTCACCGTGCAGATCGAGAATCCCGCAGCCCTCGCCAACGCCGAAGAGATCGCCGCCGTGCCCGGTGTGGACATTCTCTTTCTCGGTCCGGGCGACATGTCCCTGCGCCTCGGCTGCTCGCCTGCGGTGAATGATCCTGTCATGCTCGATGTGCAAAAGCAAATCGCTGCTGCCTGCCGCAAGCATGGCAAGACCTGGGGCCGCCCCGTTGGCTCCGCAGCAGATGCAAAAACGATCATCGAACTCGGCTCACAATTCGTGGTGCTCGGTAGCGAGTTCGGCGCGCTGCATGCGCACCTCAGTGCCTGCGCTGCCGACTTCGACAGCGTCCTGAGCGATGTCTCCAATGCGGGTGTGATCCCAGCCGGTAAAACCTACTGATTCATCTGTCATGAAAGCCAGCGCACAACTCCTCGCCGATTATGAACGCGACGGCGTCGTGCTCATCCGTCAATTCCTCAGCGCTGGCGAAGTGGCCGCTGTGCGCGCCGAACTGGAGCGCTACATTCGCGATGATCTCAGCGCGCAGCCCGTTGATGCCCGCACTTTTGAAAAGGATGACAAGACCGTGCGCAATCTCTGGCGCTTGGAGAAATACAACGAGTGGTTCCGCCAACTTGGCGAACGGCAAGACATCCGCGCGCTCGTCGCTCCACTGGTGCATGGCGAACCGGTGCTGGTCGGTGTCGAGACCTTCAACAAGCCCGCCCGCATCGGCTCCGGCGTGCCGTATCATCAGGACAACGCCTACTTCTGCCAGACTCCGCCGGACATGCTCACAGTCTGGATCGCCATTGATGCAGTCACGGAGGCGAATGGTCCGGTGTTCTTCGTCAAAGGTTCTCACCGAGATGGAATGCAACCCACCAAGCCCAGTGGCGTGCGCGGCAACAGCATCGGCTTGGCCGCACCCTCCAGCGTGCCTCTCGCTGAGCAGTTCTGCGGTCTCCTTGCTCCGGGGGATGCGACGATTCATCAGTGCGAGACGATTCACCACTCTGCGCCCAACACGACGGACTTTGCCCGCCTTGGCCTGCTTCTTGTATATCGCGGCATCCACACACAGACCGATCCGGCTCTTAAAACCGCCTACGCTGCGGCTGTCGCCACCACACCGCCCGCATGAAACACCTTTTCATCCTGCTTTCCCTTTCTGCCCTCCCTGCCGTCGCGCGTGACATTCACGTCGGCCCGGACAAGGACGCGCCCACCATCGCTCATGCCATCAAAGCCGCGCTGCCGGGAGACGTCATCCATCTCGAACCCAAGGTGTATCGCGACTATGTCGGCTTCTACGGCAAGAAAGGCGAACCCGGTAAACCCATCACGCTCGATGGTCATGGCGCGACCTTGGAAGGCAGCGATCCTCTCGATCCAGCTCAGTGGACTGAAGTGTCGCCCGGACTTTTCGCCAATGACCACCTCATCGCACGCAATGACGACGCCATCATCGGTCGCTGGTTCTTTCTATGGAATGGGCAGATGCAGCACATGGGCCGCACGTCCAAAGGTCGCAGCGCACCGCTCAAAAAACCTGAAGAACTTCAGCCCAGTGAATGGACCTTCGTCAAAGACCCCTCACGCGAGAAGCCACCTTCAAAGCAGATCTACGGCACCTTTTACCTCAAACTCCCAGCCGGCCAGAAACTCGCCGACGCTCATATCTTTGCCCCCATGCGCAGCGCAGGCGTGCAGTTCGGCGGTGACAATGCGCACCTCGTCATCAAGAATCTTACCGCGACCCATCCTTACAATGACGGCTTCAACATCCATGGCGATTGCCGTGACGTGTTTTTTGAAAACATCGCTGCAATCGAGTGTGGAGACGATGGCATCAGCGCACATGAATCCGCGCAGTATCGCGTGGATGGCTTTGTGAGTATCGGCAACAGCACCGGTATCACCGACACCGGCACGGCGCAGACGAGTTACAACAACGTCTTCCTGGCGAAGAACATCGGCTTTGATCTCTTCTTTCTCGATGAGGGCCGCTACTCCCTCACGAATGCTCTCGTGCTTTCGTCGGCTCAAAATCCCATGCTCATCACCGGCCGCTCTACGGGCGACTGCCAGATGAAAATGGATCATGTTCTTCTGCGGCGTCTAGTCGAGCCGCGTGTGGGTGGCGTCGCTCAGCGTGCGGTGCTAGAGGCAAAAAACTGTACGTTTGAAGGCATGGATGTTAAAGTCACAGGCACGGCCCGCTGGGAAAATTGCCTCATCAACGGCAAGTCCTTTCCGATGGGAAAATCCACCACAGGTGCGGATGTGCCCGCACTGCTGCAGCTCACCCCCAAAGATTTCAAACCGTGAAAGCCATCCTCTTCCTCCTGCTCTCGGTCCAGGTGTTCGCGGAAGGTTCACGGCCGTCCATCTCCGGCATCTGGCTCATGGGCCAGTCCTTGTGCGATGGTTCGGAATCACTGCCCGTCGTCACAGCCTCAGACAGTGGCTGGGGAAATCTGGCCTTCGCACGCGGTGTGCGCACATGGTTGCCCAATGACCATCCCTCCGAGCCAGTGCTGCGGGCGTCCGAATTGTTCAAGCTAGTGCCACTGCTGGCTCAGACAAACGGCGGCCTCGGCGAGACGGTGGCAAATGGACTTGCCGACCACTGGCAAGCGGCACGAGTGGGAAATGACAAGGCGCTGATATCGCAAGCAACCTCACGCTTTCTCGTGGCCTGTGCAGGGCAGGGTGGTCGCCAGATTCAGGAACTCTCCATCGCCGATCTCTCAACGGATGCACGCACTCCCGAGTCACGCAGGCACGGCGGCGGTTACTACAGGACGAGCTTGGATGATGCGCGGCGCGCTATGACGCAGGCCAAGGCAATGGGCGCGGATTTTCGAATCTCTGCACTCTACTGGATGCAAGGAGAAGGCAATGGAGGACCCACCGGCGGCATCATGCCCACCCGCTGGGATGCCGAACTGCCACCTGTCCAAGGACTGGCGTGGTATCGCGATCAACTCATCGCCTATCGCAAGAAGTGGTCCGCAGATTTGTGCGCCATCACGGGGCAGAGCGCTGAACTGCCGCTCTTCACCTATCAGACGCTCGGCCCCGCAGGAGAGGCTCAGTTGATGGCGGCGGATGCAGATAAGCATATTTGGCTCGTGGGGCCTCACTACGCGGTGCCCAGCGCGATCAACAGCCGCACGAAACCCGGTCGTCATGGCGATCCCATTCATCTCTCGGCTGATGGCGAACGCTGGTGGGGCGAACAGGTTGGCAAGGTCATGCACCGCGTGCTGGACCGTGGCGAGGACTGGCAGCCCCTTCGTCCTCGCTCTGCAAAACTCGCCGCTAGCCGCGACAGCATCCTCATAGATTTCATCGTGCCGCGTCCGCCCCTTGTGCTCGACACTGCATTTCTCGCACGGCAGGAAATCGCCGTGAAAGGCGGCTTCACCTCCCTCGCAGGCTTTCGCATCCGTGACACCACCGGGCAGTTGCTCACGCTCACGGCAGTTGAAGTTTCCGCACCCACCCAGGTGCGCCTTCGATTGGCCCAACCACTGCCAGCGGGCCAGACCTGCCGCATCAGCTACGGTCATCCGTATGCACAGGCGCTCGGCACCATCGCCGCAGTGCGCAGCGGGCCTGAGCAGACGGAAGAGCTTATCCTCATGAGCAGTTATGCCGAACTCCTCCAGCCCCTGCTTGCAGAAGGCGCCTTTTTCGTCACCAGCATTTCAGGGCAGATCACCCGCGTCCCTATTCGTGCAACCTGTGAACACAAAGGCGTCACCGTCCTGCGCTACGATCCCAGCGAACTGCGCAATGGCGTCCCTTTCGTGGCAGGACAGGAAATCGTCGCACAGCGCTCATTCAGCTATGGCAACCTGCGCGACTCCGACCCCGAGCGCTCGACTCACACCTTCGCCGATGCCACCTACGGATCTCGCGCAGGCCAGTCCTACCCATTGTGGAACTGGTGCGTGCTGTTCGGGGATATGATCGCGGATGAGTAAGTCCGTGCAAGCGAATCAAAGTACTCACGAGCTTTAGCTCGTTCTGGAGCGTGTGCTCCACTCCCAACGCTCCCAAAGTGAGCTAAAGATGACATGTACTTTGGTCAGACACGCCTCATAGCCTTGGGCAACGAACTCGACGTCGCTGGTTCGTGCAGCGGACCAGCGGTCTGCGCTCGCAATGCCATGACTGGGAATCATTATTAAATCATGAAGCTCACCCTATGCATCCTCAGCGCTCTGGTGCTCCCGCTCCATGCAACTGAGCAGGTATTCTTTGCCTTTGATGATCACAACATCGCCTGGCAGCATAATTTGAAGCTGACGTTGGAGACGGCGCAGAAGCATCCGGGGAATCCCGTGCTGCGCAGCGGGCCTCCAGGATCACCTGATCATGGTCATGCCGTTTTGTATGGCACCGTGCTCAAGCAGGGCGACACCTTTCGCATGTGGTATCTCGGCATGCATGAACCGAAGATCGAAAAAGGCCAGGCACCCGGCTGGTGGCGGCCCATGTGCTACGCCGAAAGCAAGGACGGCGTGACGTGGACCAAGCCCGATCTCGGCCTTGTGGAGTTCAATGGCAGCACCAAGAACAACATCTGCCGAATCGAGGGCGATCCCTATTCAATGACGCGCGTGAATGATTTCCTCTCGGTGCTTTACGAGCCCGAGGAACCGGACGCCGCGAAGCGCTACAAGTGTGCTTTTATTGCGCACATGCCATTTGATGAGGTCAAAGGCGGCCGCAGCAAGGTCGGGCCTAACGAGAAACGCTGGGCCTCTTTTGTCACTGCCACGAGCGCCGATGGTTTGCAATGGAACTGCGTCGGCGACCGTCCCGCCAATGCGGGAGGCGAGCGCTTTGAAGTGAGCGGCCTCTATCGCTTCGGTGACTTCTATTATGCCACCGGCCAGTTGCTCAGTCCCTGGTCATGGCGGCCTGATGGCAGCGACATCGGTCGCGACATGCTCGCCTATCGTTCCCCCGACTTCGTGTCGTGGTCAAAGGCGAAGGCCTTCTGCTATGCGCGTCCCGGCCAGATGTCCAATCCCTCGGTCAAAGGCCAGCAGATGCACATGGGCGCAGGCTTGTGGAATCGCGGCAACGTCATGGTCGGTCTGCACGGCATGTGGCAGGATGCAGAGCAGCCACCACCCAAGGGTCAGAGCTGGAACTACGGCGTGCACGTTGATCTCGGCCTGCTCATCAGCAACGACGGTGTCCATTTTCGCGAACCAGTGCCCGGTTTCACCATCATTCCACGTGGCAAAGACGGCGAGTGGGACAACGTCGCCATTCTGCAAGGCCACGCCTTTGTGAATGAAGGAGACAAGACCATGATCTGGTATTCCCACTGGGACACCAGCGGCGTTCTTGAGCACATGGATATCGGCCTCGCCACACTCCGGCGCGATGGTTTTGGCTCGCTCTCCCGCAAGGTCCCAGAGGAAGAAGGCCACTTCATCACCAGTCCTTTAAATGCCAAAGAGATCGCCTTGAACGTGGATGGCAATGTGCCCGAGACTCCGCTCACCGTACAACTCCTGGACAATCTGGATCATCCGCTTGATGGCTATGAGGCGAAAGTCCGCACCAACGGCGTGCATGAGTCCATCACGTGGCCCAAGCCTCTGCCCTCAGGCAAAAAAATCGCCCTGCGCGTGAACTTTCCAGCGGGCAGTGCCGCCAAGGTCTATGGCATCTACCTCAACCACTGACACCAATGTCTCTCAAGCTCGTCACCGAACTCAACGACACCGACCGCAAGCTGTTGCATCGTGCGATAGACGGCTTTGTGCCTGAACAAGTCTTTGATGTTCACACGCACCTGTTTCACTCGCGCCATTTTGCAGCGGGAAAACGCCCGGTGTTTCTCGATGAAGACCGTGGCTACGGCATGACTGATTTTCAAGCGGCCATGCAGCTCTGGCTGCCGGGTCGGCAGGTAGAGGGACTGTTCTTCGGTTATCCCAGCGCTGGCAATGACCGCGCTGGAGAAAATGCCTGGCTACAGTCGCAGGTGGATGCGAGCGCGAACTCCCGCGCTCTCGTCCTCGCCGCACCAACGGATGATCCGGCGGAGGTGCGGCGGCTCTTGAGCACTGGCACGTTTGTCGGCATCAAGCCCTACCGCCTGTACGCTGATGTTCCTGATACCAAAGAAGCAGAGATCGAATCCTTCGCCCCGGAGTGGATGTGGGAGCTGTGCCATGAACACGATGGCATCATGATGCTGCACATCATGCTCGCAGACGGCATCACAGACCCGCGCAATGTATCTGCCATCCGGCGCCTATGCCGCCGCTACCCGCGTTGCAAGCTCGTGCTGGCCCATGTCGCGAGGTCATTTAACTACCGACACGCCCGCGAAGGCCTTCATCACCTCGTTGATCTGGACAATGTCGTTGTGGACACCTCCGCCGTCACACAAGCCGGAGCCTTCCGCGCCGCGCTGGAGATCCTCGGCCCGCGCCGCGTTCTCTGGGGCAGCGATTACATGGTCAGCGAGTTGCGCGGCTCCTGCATCACGCAGGGCGATGGCTTCACCTGGATTCATCCCGAGATCACTGGGGACAAACTGACCATTTTTGGCCAGTACACCACCGTGGGCATCGAGTCCCTCCTCTGTCTCCGGGAGGCCTGTGAAGACACCGGCATGACGCAGAGCGATCTGGAAGACATCTTCCGCGAGAATGCACTGCGCCTTCTCAAACCCGCCCCGGCGATTCCCTCCGGCCCCCAGCTCTGGGAAAAGGCCAAGACCAAAATTTCCTGCGGCACCGGCCTCCTTTCCAAGCGCGCGCATCTCTTCGATCCCCAATCCTGGCCCTCCTATTTCTCTCGTGCCAAAGGCGCTCACATCTGGGATCTCAATGACAAACGCTACACTGACTTCACCGGTGGCGTCGGGGCCATCCTGCTCGGTCATGCCGATGATGAAGTGAATGCCGCCGTGAAGCGCCGCGTCAATCTCGGCAGCTACGCCACTCTGGCATCACCGGATGAGGTGAAACTGGCGGACGTGCTGCTCGACCTCCATCCATGGGCCGGCAAGGTTCGCTACGCACGCGGCGGTGGCGAGGCCCTCGGTCTCGCAGTGCGCATCGCCCGCGCGGCTACCGGCAAAAGCGGCATCGCCTTCTGCGGCTACCACGGCTGGAGCGACTGGTATCTCGCGGCAAACCTTAGCGATGACGCCGCTCTCGACGGCCATCTGCTTCCCGGCCTGCAACCCCTCGGAGTACCGCGCGAGCTCGCAGGAACCGCCGTGCCCTTTCGCTACAATGATCCCGCTTCCTTTCAGGCGGCCATGCACAAGCTAGACGGAAATCTCGCGGCTGTCGTCATGGAGCCCATGCGCTCCGAACTCCCGCGCGATGGCTTCCTGCAGCACGTCATTGAGGCCTGCCACTCCGCCGGAGCCGTTTTTGTGTTGGATGAAGTCACTAGCGGCTGGCGCTTCGGCTTTCCTGGTGCCGCTCCTGGGTTGGGGATTGAGCCCGACATCTCCGTGTATGCCAAGGCGATGAGCAACGGCTACCCCGCCGGTGCCATCATCGGCAAAAACGCGGTCATGGATGCCGCAAACAGCAGCTTCATCTCCAGCAGCTACTGGACCGATGGAGTCGGCACCGCCGCCTCTTTGGCCTGCATCCGTAAAATGCAGCGCGAGGGTGTGCAGCAGCACGTTTGGCATCTGGGCGAGCGCCTACAGTCAGGCTTGCGTGATGTCGCAGCAAGGCATCCCGACTTGCAATGCAAAGTGGGCGGCATGCCCTGCGCTCCATCGCTCGCTTTTGCCATTCCAGCGGCGAAGCAGCACATGATTCGCCACATGCTCCAGCGCGGCTTTTTGATGTCCAGCCAGCTCTATGTCACCTGGTCCCACACCGAAACCATGCTGGACGAAATGCTGGCGGCTCTGGATGAATCACTTCACATTGTCGTCGAGACTCCGCTGGACACCGCACATGCACCGCCACAAGGCTTTGCACGGCTGGTATGACTTACCAACGGAGATTTTGCTGGCAAATGAGTGGCTGCACCGGAGAGTCAATTCGACTTTAATCATGCGTCCTTTGAATTGCACCTCCCACCTTCTTCGGTTCATCGCTTTTTCAGGAGGTTTGTTGTCGGCAAATGTTTTGGAAGCGGCGGTCTATGAAGTAGGTCCCAATCAAGCATGCGCCGACATCGGATCTGTACGTTGGGAGGCGTTGGCACCCGGGGATGAGGTGCGTATTCACTGGCGTTCGCAGCCGTACAAAGAGAAGTGGGTGTTGAGCTGTCGTGGTACCGAGACGAAGCCGATCACCGTCAGCGGTGTACCCGGACCGGAGGGGCAGTTGCCGGTGATTGACGGCCAGGATGCAACAACTCGTCCACAGTTGAATTATTGGGGCCAGGAACGTGGGGTTGTAAAGATCGGAGGATCCAACACCTCGGCTCGATCCGTTCCCGGGTACATTGTCCTGGAGAATCTGGAGATCCGGGGCGGCAGGGCTCCCTTCTCCTTCAAAGGCCGGCGCGGCGTCACTGACTACAGCAAAGATGCGGCAAGTGTGAATGTTGAAATCGTTGAGCACCTGGTTCTACGAAACCTCGTTCTTCATGACAGCAGCAATGGCCTCATGATCAGCCCACAATCCAAAGATGTGCGGGTAGAACGCTGTCACATTTACGACAACGGCAATCCCGGCAGCATTACCGAGCACAACGCCTACACAGAGTGCGATGGGATTGTCTTCGAGGGCAATCACTTTGGGCCGCTGCGGGAAGGCTGTGCCGGCAACAATCTCAAGGACCGCTCCGCTGGCCTGGTTGTGTCGTATAACTGGATTGAGGGTGGCAATCGGCAGCTTGATCTGGTGGACGCCACAGGAAACGCCGCGCTCAACGCCTCACCAGCCTATCGCCATACTCACGTCTATGGGAATGTGATCATCGAGCGTGAGGGGGATGGAAACAACCAGGTCGTTCATTACGGTGGCGATAGCGGCAAGACAGCAGGCTATCGCAAAGGGGTGCTGTATTTCTACCACAACACGGTCATATCCACCCGTTTGCAGCCAGTCGCCCTGTTCCGCTTGTCATCAGAAGAGGAGACGGTGGAGTGCTTTGGAAACATCTTGCATGTGACCTCAAAAGGAAAAAACCTGTCGCTTATGTGCAAGCTGGGCGTGCTAAAGCTTGGCAAAAACTGGCTCACGGAGGGCTGGGTGCCAAGTGTGGACGAGTTCACGGGGAAAATCGATACGCTGGCGGCCTCGGAACAAGGAGCTGACCCAGGATTTGTGTCATTGCAGGATCAGGATTTCACCCTTGCATCGGCTTCGCCTTGCATTGGCTCAGCACCAGATCTGCCCGCCGGACGGCCTCCCTTCCTGCATCATTACATTCGCCATCAGCAGGTGGAGGATCTTCCTGAAAATGGACGACGCAATCTGGGAGCCCAGTGACAGCCTTGCCCACCTTGAGTCGCATGAGTTTCCGCCTTGCCATACTCTATCATCTGGTCCTCAGCGGGATCTGTCTCATTGCACAGGGGGCTCCGCCACTGCAAGACCCCTGGGAAGAGAGTTATGCCAATCTGGATGCCACCGGACCACACGTCTTGGGCTGTTGGAAATTTGACGAACTGCCTCTGGCAGACGTCTCCGGGCATGGAGTACAATTGGTGTCGGACAGAGCGAACCTAGTGCCAGATGGGCGTTTCGGTGGCGGCCTCAAGTGCTCCACTGCCACCAAATCCGCAGTGGCTCTGCCAAGGCATTCACCGCAGGGGGCATTCTCCGCTGAAATGTGGGTGAAGGTTACGACCGAAACATCGCCGTCACAAACAGCCTGTCTGTTAGACAAACAAGGAGCACGCATGGACGACTTTTGCTGGAACTTGCTGCCAGCGAATGAGCGCGGCCTGAGGCAGATGGTTGTAAAGCTTGGATTTGGTACGTTTGTGAAAGAGTTTGTTTCAGAACCGGTCTTCCTGCCCATCAACGATTGGCGGCATCTGGCCTTCACGTATGATGGAGCTGGCAGGGTTGCCTTCTTTGCCGATTCACAACCTTCAGGTGAAGCTTTTGAAGAACGCTGCGGTGCATTGCAGCCTGGCGCACAGTCGCTCTGTCTGGGCAGCAGCTTAGCCGGGGCTGCAGCTTTTCCGGGGGTCATCGACGAGGTGCGCTTGTGTTCCGGCGTTCGTGGGTTCGCGGCTTTTTTACTGGAGATCAACAGCGTCTCTCATGTTTGGGAGAGAATGGAGCGCTCTTTGCCAGTGAAGATCACCTGCACCAACTTGCGCACCCAGCCATTAAATGGAGCTGACATGACGTTTATTGTCGATGGCGTTGAGCAGTCTTTCATTTTTCCCGATCTGGCTCCTGGCGCTTCCAACGTGAATGAGTTTGGACCAGACACCGCGCTCAAGCCGGGAGCCTACACTTTGGAGGTGGTCATGGGCAAGGGAACCCGCCGGGTCAGTCATTCGCACGAGTTTCAAATCGTCGGCAGACGCACTCAGATGCTGCCGGTGATCATGGAAGGCATGATGCAGTCTGACCTTCCTCAGTTGAAGCCGCTGGCCTGCACCCATTGGACCGGCATCAGCAATGATGACGCACCCTATGCAGGCACGGCCAATAAATCCCGCCCTCTTGCCGTGCGGCCAAAAATTGAGGCGGGTCTTCAATCGGGACTTCGCACTGTTGCTTCACTTGATTATGACCAGCTCATGTTGAGTCGGGGATTTCACAAGGCAGGCCGTGATGGCAAAGAGTATTCTCCACTTGAGATCAATGCAGCTCATCCTGATGCAGCCAATTTGATGGCTGCCTGTGGCAACATGTTCACGCTTTACTATCGGAACTTCAACGCTTGGTCAGGCGTTTTATTGGGATCTTCCTTATTGGGCAAAACCCATCCTGGTTTTGGTGCATTGGATGTTGAGGCCTACCGCAAATTCAGTGGTCAGGAAATTCCCGCCGAAATCCAGGCCGATGACGTTGACTGGCAAAAGCTGCCAGGCTTTCCAACCAACCGCATGATTCCGGACGATCATCCGGCACTGAAATACTATCGCTGGCTTTGGTCTGAGGGGAATGGCCGGAAAGCAGTGAATGAAGCTTGGCAGCGGGCCTACGAAAGGCGCAAGCAGGACCGTGGGGACACCTGGATCATGCACCATCCATCGGTACGTCAGCCATCGAAGGCAGGCAGCTTCGCTTCCGTGATGTGCATCGGTGATCAGAGCATGGATTCGCGCGATCCGCTCATGGCTGGATTATGCGCGGATCAACAATTAGCCATGAGCGCCGCAAATGAGCATGAATTGGATGTTTTTGGCATCCTGCCATTGAGTTGGGATCGCGCCTCGGTTTCTCCTGTGGGCGCTGAGAGGACTGCGGAATCAATCATGCAGTGGGATCGTATCTCGCCCCTGAAGCGGATCAGCGTCGCTCCTGCCATTCTCAAAGAGAATCTTTGGATGATGCTTTCAAGACCAGTAAAGGGGCTTGTGCTTACTGAAGGGTTCGCCTTGCGCAGTGGCAACAATCAGCTTCAAAGCATTCTTGGCGCAACACACCCGCAGAGTTACGCGGCATTTTCAGACATTGCGAAGCGGTTGTTGTTTCCGCTGGGGCCAATGCTTGCCAGACGCCAGCCTTGGCGTTCGCCCGTGGCCATGCTGGAGAGCTTTACATCTCAAATGATGGCGGGTCGCGGACTTTATCGTGGTGCATCACCCCGTACACTGGAGGTGTGGCATGCGCTGCAGCATGCTCATGTTCAGACGGACATTGTCTATGAAGAAACCCTTGCGAAGGGCGATTTGGATGGTCGTCAGATTTTGATCATGACCGATTGCGACATTCTGCCCGTCGGCATTGTAGAAAAAATCAGGAATTGGCAGAAAATGGGCGGCAGGATCATTGCTGACGAGCACCTCTGCCCCGCACTCAAGGCTGATGCATTATTGGCAGAACCGGTTGAGACGAATGTTCAGGCGAGCCCACCAGCAGACACTTCGAATGTCGCACCGCAGCCTTTGCCGGAACGACTCACCCAGTTGTGCAAAGAATTTGGCTGGCAGCCGCTTGTTAGATGTGACAGTGGCGATGTCATTCTTCACGCCAGCCTGAGTGGCGAGGCGACCTGTCTGTTTGTCATCAATGATCGCCGCGAGGCTGGCTCTTATGTTGGCCAGCATGGCCTTGTGAGGGAGGCGGGACTTCCTGTGACAGCCAGTCTGAATCTTGGTGAGGGCAAGTTGAATGTCTATGATCTCTCGCATGCCGCCTTCTTGCTGCCGAAACGAACAGATAGTGGACTCAGCATTCCTTTGAAACTAGGGCCTGCAGAGGGACGTGTGCTGCTGCTGTCACCCTCCCCATTGCTCGACATGGAGTTCGAGCTACCAGAGACGGCTACTTGTGGGAATATCGCGGAGGCACGTATCAAACTCATGACCTCAGGTGGCAAGCCTATGCCTGCGGCTATTCCGGTGGCTGTCACGATTCGTGACGCAAACGGAGCGCCTGCCGAATTCGACGGTTACCACGTCGTAGAAAATGGCGAGCTGATTCTGCGACTGGATCTTGCCAAAAACGAAACCCCTGGAACTTGGGAGGTGTATGTGCGCGAGCTTGCCTCGGGCATGGAGTCTGTGAAGTGGATGCAGGTGAATCCGTGAAATAGCATGCTCCGCGTGCGTATTAACAACTCAAAGAATAACAACCATGATCATTGACTGTCACAACCACGTTGGCTCTGACCTGCTCTTTTACCTCCACGGCGATTTCCCCTATGCCCAGCACCTCGTGAGCATGCACGATGAAGGCCGCGCCCTCGGGGTGGACCGCTGGATCGTCTTCCCCTTTGTCAGTCATCTTGCGCTGGACGTCACCGTCTTCATGCAAAACGAGATCAAGGATGAAAAGGGCCGCTTGCACGACATCCCGTATGCCTTTGAAAACAGACGTCTGATGAAGGAATGTTATGAGCTGTTTCCTGAGGAAGGGAAGCGCATGCTGCCGTTTGTGATGGCAGATCCCATGCGCAACACCGCCGCTCAGGAGAAAGAACTGCGCAAACTGCGTGGCGAATACCGCTTTTATGGCATCAAGATGCAAACGACCATCCTCCAGGCGGACATCAAACATCTGCGGGACAGTGGCAAGGTCTTCGTGGAATTGGCCGCAGAATGGGACGTGCCGTTCTTGATTCACTCCAGCGTTGCCAAGAGTGACTTGTGGGCTCAGGCGCATGACATCCTCGACATTGCGGAGGAAAATCCGCAGGTCCGTTTTTGCCTCGCACACTCATGCCGCTACGACAAAGAATGCCTCGACCGCGTGCAGGCGCTGCCAAACACCTGGTTCGACAACTCTGCGCACTGCATCCACTGCGAAGGCGTGGTCAAGGAATTGCCCTATGTCGCGCCGAAAGAGCGGCGCTTTGACTCGGATTACACCAATCCCGGCCGCGTCATCGCCGATCTGGCGGCGGCCTACCCTAAAAAGTTCATGTGGGGCAGTGACTCCCCGTTTTACAGTTACGCGGGGGAGATCAACGGGGAAGTCGTCCGCCTTATCAGCACCTATAAGGCCGAGGTTGATGCGTTGAAGGCTGGCGGAAGAGAAATGGTGGATCGCATTGCGAACGCAAACATCCGTGATTATTTGAAGTTGCATGATGAAAGCATTCTCTCTTGAAGGTCGGGCCGCATTGGTGACAGGATCATCCCAAGGCATTGGATACGCGATGGCCAACGGCCTCCATGAGGCTGGAGCACGCTTGGTGTGCCATGGGCTCAACGAACGTCCCGTGGATTTTCCGGCGTGGGCCTCCTATCTCTCATGCGATTTATCCGCCCCGGACGCTCCTGAGCAGTTGGTGAAGCATGCCTTTGAAGCCGAGCCTGGCCTGGACACCCTCATCTGCAATGCCGGCAGTTTTTTTGATGTGCCATTCCTTGAGATGACGCGCGAGCGCTGGGACAAGACCGTGAATCTCAACATGGCTTCGGCTTTTTTCGCCGCACAGGCTTTTGCCCGGCGCCTCGTCGCAGAGAAACGGGGTGGCTGCATCGTCATCACTTCCTCCACCAACGGCTTTCAGGCAGAGTTGGATTCTACTGCGTATGATGCCAGCAAAGGCGCGCTCGTGATGCTGACGAAGTCGCTGGCCGTTTCTCTGGCAGATCATGGCATTCGTGTGAACGGCGTGGCACCGGGACTGATCAGAACACCGCTCACGGCCGGACTTCATCATTCCAGCGACAGCGGCATGGTTGAGCACTATGAGAAGAAGATACTCCTTCAGCGGCTGGGTACACCGGAGGATGTGGCGGGTGCGGCGGTGTTTCTTTGCTCAGACGCAGCCAGTTACATTACTGGAGAGACCATTATCATTGATGGCGGTCTGACGACGGGACAGATCGGCCGGAGGTGAGCAAGCCCACGGCCATGGTTATCAGCGTGCCCAGCAGGCTGAACCAGATGAAGGAGACAACCATCGGCGGCTTCAGGGCCGTGAAGGCACCGTTCTGATACATGAAGATGCCCAGCAGCGTGACAAAGCCTGCCAGACAGCCGAGCAGAGCGCCGCGCGTGGTGGCCCTGCGCGTGAACATGCCGAGAAAGAACAGCCCCAGCAGCGGTCCGCCAATAAGTCCGATGACGGTGTTCACGGACTCGACCAGATTTCCCGGCATAAATGACACCGCAAAGGCGAGTGCCACGACGATGACTCCGTAAATCACCGTGATCCAGCGTGCGCTGCCGACTTGCTGAGCCTGTGTCCCCTCCGGTGAGCTTGAGAGGCGTTGCTTGAAATCGACCACCGTGGCGGACGCCAAAGAATTCAGCCCGGCGGAAATCGTGGACATGCTGGCCGCGTAGATTGCCGCGATGAGCAGTCCCGGCAGCCCTGCTGGAAGCTGCGTCACGACGAAGTAGGGTAGGATTTGGTCTTCCTTGGCAATCAGTCCCGCCGCCATGGGATCGCCATGCGTTTTATAGAATGCGTAGAGCACCAGGCCGGTGCCATAAAACAGCACGAGGACCGGCAGGATGAACCAGAGCTTGAGCCACAGGGAGCGCTTTGCCTCCTGCAAGCTGCCCGCGCTGAGATAGCGCTGCACTGAAACTTGGTCGGTGGCCATCTGCACCAGATGCAGAAAGGCACCTGCCAGCACCACGCTCCAGATATTGACGCGCTCAGACAGACTGAAGGAAAGACTCAGGTTCATGCGGCCATCCGCCATGGCCGTGTCCCAGACTCCGCCCAGGCCGCCAGGGATCTTTCCGACCGCCACGAACACAATGATCAACTGACCACCGAAAAGCACGATCAACTGCATCACATCTGTCCAGATGACGGCGCGCATGCCGCCAAGCGCGGTGTAGAGTGTCGTCAGGACACCCGTGGCGAGAATGGTGATCCACAACGGCATGCCGGTGACTTTTTCCAGTGCCAATGCAGGGGCGTAGGTGGCAGCGGCGAGCCACAGTGCGACACGAAAGATGAACAATCCAGAGGCAAGCAGGCGCACGGAGAGGGAAAACCGCTCCTCAAGAAACTGATAGGCGGTGAAGAAGCGCGACTGGTAAAACTTCGGCAGCATGTAAATCGCTGTGAACGGGGTCGCGATGAAGAACGCCAGAACGATGTAGGCAAAGCCAAAGCCGTTCTTGTACACATCCGCCGGACCGGCAAGGTAGCTGATGCCAGAAAACAATGCCGCCAGAATGGACATGGCGACCAGAACGCTGCTCATGCCACGACCCGCAAGAAAGTAGTCGCCAAGTGATTTGGACCCGCGTGCCGAAAATAAACCAATGCCGACCGATGCCGTGAGGTAGCTGCCGAAGATGGTGTAATCGAGCCAGGAGAAGTGCGTCATAAATGGGCAGGGGATTGAAAATAAACGCAGTCTGGCGAAAGTGTTTGCTGGTTTGTTTTTAAGACCAGGTAAATGGGCGGGAAATCGGAAAGTTCAGCACGATGAACTGCGAACTGTAGAGCACACTATGAATGCACGATTGATCCCGATGATGAAACGAGTTTTGAACACTTGGCTTGTGCTGTTTTCGTCACTCACCTGCGCTGTAAATGCCGCTGACTGGGAACCGCTGCCCCCGCTCCCGGAGCCGAACGGTGGCTTTGTGTGCGGAGTGCAAGGCGACTCCATTGTGGTTATTGGCGGAACGAACTGGGAAGGTGGCAAAAAAAACTGGCTAAAATTCATCCGGTACTTCGACTCACGCACTTTGAAATGGAGGTCTGAATTTGACGCGAAAATGCCCGGCGGGCCCCTGGCCTATGGAGTGTTGTGTCAGGGCAGCGATGTCGCCGTCACTGTGCTTGGAGGCACCGATGGAGAAAAGTCGCATCCAGAGTCGCTGTTGATTGATTCCATCAAAACCTCGCAAGGATCGAAAATTCGAGGACTCACCGATACGGTCGTGCTTGCTGCGGGCGGACAAGTTTCGGGAAGACGATTGATCGTTGGAGGAATGAAGGATGCTGCCAATGTGTCAGAGATGGGAAAATCAGTGCATGAAATTGTATTCATCGACAAACCCTGGAAGGACCGGCACCTGCAAGCCATTCCTCTCGCCGACTACCCCGGCAAGCCCTTCGCCGTGGCTGCATCGGCGGTGGTGGGGGCCGAACTCTTTGTGTTCGGCGGGATGAATTATAATGCAACGACAAGCACCCCGGTGAACTCCGTGGAATCCTATGCCTTTTCGCCAGCAAAAAATGCCTGGCGTGTGCTGAAGTCGCTCACGGTGGCAAATCGCGGCATGACCGCCGTCAGGCTTGATGATCAGCACATTTACCTTGCCGGTGGTTATACAGATGACTTCACGGCGAATGCCCTGATCTACGATGTGAAGGCGGACAGCTATCGAAAGGCGAAATCGCTGCCATATGCCGCGATGGTGGGTTTGGTGAAGCTTGACGGCTTTGTCTATTGCCTCGGTGGCGAAGACAAGAAGCAGTCACGCACCGACAAGGTCTTCCGCATTCCGGTGGCGGAACTGCTGAAGTGACTACTTCGCGGTGTAGCCGCCATCGACGGGGAGATTGACGCCGGTGATGTATTGGGACGCATCGCTGAGCAAGAAAATGACGGCACCGCCGAGATCACTCTCGCTGGCCATGCGTCCGAGCATGGTGTGCTCATTGTAGCGCTGCAAAAAGGGTTCGGGCTGGTGATTGAAAAAGCCACCGGCAGCTAGGTTGTTGACGCGGACTCCCTGCGGGCCGTAGAGGGCGGCGTAGAAGCGGGTGAGGTTTTCGATGCCGCCTTTGTGGAAGAAGTAATCGGGCGGCATGTCGCCCATGTTGGTGCCGGTGTAGAGTTCGTAGCTGGGACCGATCATGCCCTGAATGCTGCCGATGTTCACAATGCTGCCACGTCCTGCTGCGGCCATCGTCTGTCCAAAGTGACGGTGCATGAGCATGACGCCGGTGGCATTGACGCGCATGGATTCAGCAAATTGCTCCACCGTGCCATTCGCGCCTTTCATCGGACGCAGCACGGCGTTGTTCACCAAGCCATGCAATGCACCATGCTGCGCGGTGATGCGCTCATGTAGGGCCACCACGGAGGCTTCATCTCCCTGATCCAGCGTCTCGGCAAACACATGGTGTCCTTTCGCCGTTTCTTCCTCGGCGACGACCTGCAACTTGGCAACGTCACGCGAGGCGAGGATCAGCGTGGCACCTGTGTGCGCCAGCATGGCGGCCAACCCACGACCATAGAGGCCGGCACCGCCGGTGAGGAGGATGGTTTTGCCGTGGAGGGAGAAGAGGTCGGCGGACATGGCAGTTACTTGGATTTGTAAATGGAATCGCTGGCAGTCGCGGAGTCAGAGCCACCAAAATCACCGACTAGTTTTTTGAAGGCGTTACCGAGTTCAATCACATCGGCGCCGAGGGTGAAGACGCGGGTGCCTTCGGCGATGACTTCTTCCTTCTGCCCGAAGAGCGAGGCAACGGCGGGAAATTTGCCGTACTTGAGTGCAGCGGCGGCGACTCGTTTGCGAGCGGCGACGACTTCGGGATGGGTGGCCTGGCCGAGCTTGCCGATGCGGTGGCTGAAGTCACCTGCACCAAAGAGCAGCATGTCGAATCCAGGCACAGCGGCGATCTCTTCGACGACTTCGAGCGCCTCGGGACTTTCGATCTGGAGGATGACGAATTTCTCGGTGTTGCAGTGATGTGCGTAATCCGCGAGGGGAACCTGGCAGAACAGGCCGTCCATGTTGCCTGCGTCCAGTGCCTTGCTTCCGAGCGGGCGGCAGCGAACCATGTCCACCACATTGCGGGCTTCGTCGGCGCTGGTCACGTGGGGGACCATGATGCCGGTGGCATCGCATTCAAAAGGTTTCACATATTCGCTATAACCGCCTTTGTTGACGCGGACGATGGTGTCCAAGTCGTGGAGCTTGGCGGCGCGGACTTGGTGTTCCAGATTGAGCCAGGAGTTGGGGACGTGCTCGTTGCACAGCCAGACGGCGCTGGCGCCGGAGAGTCCGGCGAGCTCGACGATGCGGGGATCTCCTAAGTTGAGCTTGATGACGGTGCTGTTTTGGCCGGCGCGGAGTTCGCGGAGGATGCGGGAGGGGCGGAGTTTCATGTGTCGGATTCGGCAATAATGTCTGAGATTTGCATTAGCGCGCCACTTTGTTCGCGGCTGCGGCGACCGGCGATGATGACGGCCATGAGTTCGACGGTTTCGGCAAAGGGCAGGGGACGTGTGCCGGTTTGCAGCATGTCGATGAAGGCGACCAACTGGCCGCGGAAGGCGTGGTAGGTGTCGGTGAGGCGGAGGGGGAGCTGACCTTTTGTGCCGTAGAGATGGACGGCACCGAAGCTTCCATAGGCATCGTGAATGGCTCCGATGGTGACGCGGACGCCGCTGCGATGGGTGAGGTGCATGACGTCGCCGCCGGAATCGCTGAGCGCCTGCACGGTGATGAAGCCGGGGCCGAGGAGGGGCTCGATGGCTTCGAGGGCGTGGATGCCATAGCGCTCCCAGGATTTGCAGGTGAAGCTGGTGATCCAGCGAAGGTCGCCGAGATGGGCGTGCTGTTCAGCGGTCAAGCGCATCTCCGGCGCATAGCGCATGCCGCTGGTGGAGAGGATGCTGGCTCCGGCCTGATGCCACTGCACAAACTGGCGCAGGTCGGCGATGTTGGTAGCCATGGGCTTGTCCACGAAAACGGGCAGTCCGGCTTCAATAAAGGGGCGCACGCGGCGAATGTGATCGTCGCCATCGTCGGTGGAGATGATCACAGCATCGACCTGACCGATGACGTCTTCGGGTTGAGAGACGATGGTGGGGATTAGGCTGGCGGCGGCGACTTTGGGGGCGTCGGTGGGATCATCGGTCCAGAGGTGGGTGACGCGAGCACCGGGGATCTGCATGGTGGCCAAGGGCTGCTGGCCGAGATAGGCGATGATGCCTGCGTAAGGACAGGCGGCCATGGCGATGGGGTCGTAGCCATTGATGATGGCGCTCCATGAATAGGGGTGGCCATTGCCTTCGATCATGCCCAGCATGGCCAGGCGTAGTTGTTTGGGGCTGCTGCTCATGAAAGGGTGATGGGCAGGCCAGTGACGGCAGAGTCGAGGGCGGCACGATTGAAGTGCAGAGTTTGCACGGCTTCGTCAAAGGTGCATAGAGCGCAGGGCTTGCCCTCCATGCCATCTAGGAAGGCGTTGGCCTGGGCGATGAAGAGGTCATCGCGTTCCAGTGGTGCGGTGGTGTTCCAGGTCCAGGCGGTCTCGCCGCGTTTCATGCTGGCCCAGCGCTGGGCGTGGGATTCGATCTTGAGGCTGCCGTGTTCGCAGTGGATTTCGATGATGGCTTCGTTGGCGGCTTGAAACTGGTTCATCGCGTAGCTGGCAAGCACGGTGCCGTGACGAGCGGTGACGTTGACGGTGTCTTCGACGGTCACGCCTTCGAGTTGCTGATGTGAGGCATCGCAGAAGACGCGGGTGATGGGGCCGATCATCCACTCCATGGCGTTCACGATGTGAGTGAGCGCGTCCTGGATGGCACCGCCGCCGGTTTCATGACGTGCGTAGTAGATGTCGCGATAGGCGGGTCGGTAGGTGGGGAAGTGCTGGCCGGCCGCAATGCTGGCGTGAAGTGGTTTGCCCAAGGCACCGCTTTGTAAAAACTCACGCGCTGCGATAATCCACGGGAAGCAGTGGTAAACGTAGGCGATGGCTACGAAACGGCCGCTTGTGGTGATGGCGGTGCGCGTTTGTTCCAGGCCGTCCAAGGTAACTGAAAGAGGCTTTTCGATCAGCAGAGCCGCGCCGTGGGCAGCGCCTTCGCGGGCGATGCTGAGATGGGTGTGGGCAGGGGTGCAGATGACCCAGGCATCGAAGTTCTGTGAGTGGGCCGCTTCTGCGAGGGTGCTGAACGAAGGGACATTGTAGCGTTGGCTGACTTCGCTCAGCAGTTTTGCATTGGCATCACAGACGCTGACGTGGCAGCGGCCAGTCTGCTGAAAGCAGCGCAGATGGCGCTCGCCGATGCTGCCGCAGCCAATGATGAGGATGGAATGCATTCTGGCGGAGTAAACGCCGCGCTTGGTCTGATCAAAGGAAAATGAGCTGGTCCGGTCAGGGAACCAGCGTGTGTCGTTTTATTTCACCAGACCTGACCGTTTCGCGCTGCGGTACTCTTCGATGCACTGTTTTGATTCGGCGGTCAACTGGTCTAGAGGCAGATCAAATGTCTGGCCATCCTCACGACGAATCAAGACTGTCGTTTTGGTGAGTGCGAGAATCTTGGCCTGAAGCGTTCGGCCGTCCGTGCTCTGCAACGAAATGATGGCACTGACCGGCTTGCGTTCGGGTGCCTGCGGAGTCGTGTCGTTTTTGACAGCGACAGTGGGCGTGGCAGCGGCTGGTTCATTGACGGAAGGCGGGCTGATTGCCTGCTCATGGGTGACTGAATACTCCTGATACCTGTCCATGGCATAAAAGATGACTGCCAGCGCAAGTACGGCTTTGAGCAGATAGCCAAACAAGGTTGGAGGTTTGGGAACCGGAAGTTCTTTTTTGGGTTTGGGCGGAAACAGGTCTGGATGCAGTTCGTACTTGGCGACCTCCCACAAGTTCTGATAGGCATTGCCTGCGGGACCTTCGAAGACCGCCTTGATCAGGTTGCTAGCGCCACCACGGGTCGGGGGCACTGGCATCTTGAGAAATTCAAGCACGGCCTTCTGCTTGGGCTGAATGGGCTCATTGCGCCAGCTTTCGCCGGAAGAGTTTTTGGCAGCATTGGACTGGTCCATGAAGTGACGGCAGGTGGTTCCTGATACTGCCTTCGCTTAGCACGAAATGAAACCAGCTTTATTGAGCTATCCGCATCTTTTGAAAGGGCACACTTTCAATGACGGCCATGATGATGTCCTGCATGCGGTTGCCGGAAGCTTTGGCTTTGCGCAGGATTTCCTCAGTCGTCGGTTTGTCGGAGTATTCGAGGCCGCGACCGAGGGCGAAAGTGAGGAGATTGTCGGCGAGGTTTTTGACGAACTGGTCACTCATGTCACGCACGAGAATGGTGCGAAGTTCGGCGAGGTTGGCAAAGGTCTGACCGCGAATGAGGGCACCGGAGGCATCGATGGGCTGCTTCTTTTCCTCATCACGCCAGCGGCCGATGGCGTCGTAGTTTTCAAAGGCGAAGCCCATGGGGTCCAGGAAGGCGTGGCAGCCAGCGCAGGAGGCATTGCTGCGATGCTCAGCGAACTGTTGGCGCAGGGTGAGCTTGCCAAACTGCTGCTTCCTCTCATCCAAGGGAGGCACACCACCAGGGGCGGGTGGTGGCGGTGTGCCAAGAATGTTTTCGAGCAGGTATTTGCCGCGCTTCACCGGAGAGGTACGTGTCGGGGTCGAGGTCAGGGTGAGGATGCTGCCCTGAGTCAGGATGCCACCGCGCGGCGTGCCTTGCAGGGACACCTTTTGGTATTTGTCTCCTTTGACGCCTTGGATGCCGTAGTAGCGGGCAAGCTTCTCATTGAGGAAAGAGTAGTCGGCGTTGAGGAATTCGATGACGTTGAGGTTGTTGCGCAGGATGTTGTCAAAGAAGGTTTGGGACTCTTTCTTCAATGCGTAACCCATTCCGCCCTTCCATTCAGGAAAGCGATTCGTGTCCACATCGACAATGTCCATGTCCCGGAGTTGCAGCCACTGACCGGCGAAGTCTTCGGTGAGGCTCCAGGCGCGGTAGTCGCCAATCATGCGTTTGACCTCTGCCGCGAGGTTCCTGCGCAGTTCGCCTTTGGCGGCGAGTTGCAGGAGATTGTCGTCCGGCGGAGCTGACCAGAGGAAATAGGAGAGGCGCGAAGCGAGGCTGTACTCATCGATCAAGGCGACGCCGTTTTGGACCGGGCCGACGGGGGTGGCGGAGGCATGGTAGAGAAAGCCGGGGGACATGAGCATGCCACGAAGGACGTAGCCGATGGCCTCCAGCGGCGGGAGGTTTTCTTTGAGGCCGAGATCGGCGATGCCGTGCCATTTGGCTTTTTCAGCATCGCGCAAGGGCCGACGGAACAGGCGCTGGCCAAGCTTGTCCACCAAACCATGCACGTCCGAAGCAGCGATGCCGCCGGGCTGACCGATAGGGCCTTCCACGGTGAGCTGATGCAGCCAGAAGTTGCGGTCTTGATGAGTTTTTTCGTCGTAGAAATCGTTCAGGAACCAGACTTGGATTTCATGCTTGCCGGCCGGGAGTTCGACTTCCGTCTGAAACATCTGCGGTGTCTGGTCTTTGGCTGTGATGGAGAATGAGCCCGCATTTTTACCGCCGATGCGTATGTCGAATTTCGCAGGTTCGCCGCCGGCCTGCTGGGCACCTGCTTTGCAACTGATGCGGTATTTGCCGGGGATGGCGAGATCGAGGTGATGCTTCACGTAGCCATTGGATGGGAGCTGGATGGTGCCGGTGTCGCGGCTCGCATTGCCCTGGCCGTTTTCAAAATCTTCACCGCTGAGATTGATGGCGGGCAGACCTGCGGGCTTGCCATCGAGAAGCCACTTGACCAGCCGCGTGCCGCGTGGCGGCAGCAGGCCATCAGGCCCTTCGACTTCAATTTTGTCGAGCGCGAGGTTGCGGTCGCGCTTATTGGGATCGGGATTCTGCGGGTCCGCAAAATCATTGAGAAAGCGCACGACGATTTTGTGATCGCCGCCTTTGAGTGGGACAAGCTGCTGAATGATCTGCCAGGGACCTTTGTCGCCATGATAGGGGGCGGTCACGTCGAAGGTGCCGACTTCCTTGTCGTCCACGCGGAGCGCCACCTTGGCCGCATCCGGGCCGGCCTGAGTGGCGGAGAGGTGGAATTTCAGAAGGTAGTTGCCGCTGGCGGGTGCGGTGAACTTGGTGGCCGCATCAGCGTTGCTGTGGAACCAGCGGACGCCCTCCCATTCTTTGGTTTCACCTTTTTGATTCCAGAACTTTTTGGCACCCAGTTCCATATCAAGACGTTCGACATCGGAAGTGTCCAGCGCCTTTTCCGCCACGGCATTGGCGGCACGGATGTACTTCTCCATCAGCAGCGGCGAGATGCTGAGCACGTCACCAATGTTGTCGAAACCGTAGCCGGTGTCGTCGGGGGGGAAGTCGTTCGCGGGCTTCATGTCCACCAGCACGAGATCGCGGATGGTGTTGTTGTATTCGGTGCGGTTGAGACGGCGATAGGTGATGTGGCCGGGGTCAATTTTCTGCGGATCAAAATAGAACACCGTGCTGTCGATCCAGGCGACGATTTCGTCGCGCTCCTGCAGGGAGGGCTTGTCCTTTTTGTCAGGCGGCATCACATGGGTGACGAGCTGCTGGCGCGCATGATCCCACAGCACCTTGTCCCCAATGAGCTTGGAAAACTCGGGGTATTCATCGAGCGCGAAGTCGCCTTTGTCGGAGCCGTCGCCATGGCAGTCGTAGCAGAATTTTTGCAGCAGGGGCAGGATGCGCTGATTGTAGGCATCCTGGCCGCGTTCGGCGGCGGACAGTAGGCTGGGAAGTGCGAGGGATGCGAAGATGAGGCGGCGAAGCATGAAAAAGGGAAAAATGGGGGTATCTAGGATACGAGCGAAACGTGGCAGGGATTTCGACGAAACCAACGTCGCATTGTGTGTGATTTGCGGTTGCGTGCGCCAAAGCTTGCGGTGATGGAGCGCGCCCGTTTACCCCTTTTCCCATGTCCCAATCAGTTCTCGAAACCGGCAAAGCCTTCCTCGCTGAAAACGCCACCAAGGAAGGTGTCACCACCACAGCCAGCGGTCTGCAGTATGAGGTGATCACTCCCGGCGCGGGCAAAAGCCCGAAGGCGAAGGACACGGTGGTGGTGAACTACCGGGGCACGCTGCTGAGTGGGGTGGAATTTGACAGCTCCTACCTGGCTGGACGCGAACCGGCGGAGTTTCCGCTGAAGCGGGTGATCAAAGGCTGGAAGGAAGGTCTGCAACTCATGCAGGAGGGGGCGAAGTTCCGCTTCTTCATTCCGCCGGAGCTGGCCTACGGCAAGCGTGGGGCGGGAATCGACATCGGGCCGAATGAAACGCTGATCTTTGAAGTGGAACTGCTGAAAGTCTGGGAGGACTAGGAGCGATTGCTCTGCCCATGAATCAAATCGACCTCAAGGACAGAGTTGCCATCGTCACCGGTGGTGCGCGCGGAATCGGCTACGCCATCGCAGAACGCATGCTGCGCTCAGGTGCGGGTGTTTGTCTCTGGGATATCGATGCGGCTGCGCTTGAAACTGCGAAAACTGAGCTTTCGGCTCTGGGCAAAGTGCACACCGCCACGGTTGATCTCACCAGCATCGCCTCCGTGGAGGCTGCTGCGACCTCCACCATCGGTGCCTTTGCCAAGATCGACATCCTGGTGAACAACGCGGGCATCGCCGGTAAAAACGCGAAGACCTGGGAAACGGACCCTGCCGAATGGCAGCGTGTGATGGCGATCAATTTGAACGGTCCTTTTTACTGCTGCCATGCTGTCGTGCCGCACATGCTCCAAAATGGGTATGGACGGATCGTGAACATCGCCTCGATTGCAGGCAAGGAGGGGAATCCGAACGCGGCCCATTACAGCGCCTCCAAGGCGGGGGTGGTCGCTTTGACCAAATCACTCGGCAAGGAACTGGCCACCAGCAACATCATCGTCAATGCGGTGACGCCTGCGGTGATCGAGACGGACATCCTGAAGCAGCTCACGCAGCAGCATATTGATTATATGCTCTCGAAGATTCCGATGAACCGCTTTGGGCAAAAGGAGGAGGCGGCTGCGATGGTGGCGTGGCTGAGTTCGGAGGATTGCTCCTTTACGACGGGCGCTGTGTTCGATTTGTCGGGTGGCAGGGCGACGTATTGATCGCCGTCCACTAGGCAAACGCGATGACTTCCTCACGAGTAAGGTTGCTCTTGGCTGGGCCCACGTCCCGCGCCTAGCGCAGTGTGATTTTGAAGTTATCGATTATGAAGACTTCGTCGCCGCTGGAGACTTTGGAGCGGATGATGTGATTTCGCCGATGAGCTTTTCGGCTCCTCCGTCAACGATTTGGCAGAGTTTGACATAGTCGCCTTTGTCCATGCAAGCCACTCCCGATGGCGGGAGTGGTGATACGGTCCATACCGCGTTCCAGTTTCTCAGCAGCTCTGTCTGAAGTTGTTATGCGTGATGCTACTTCTCCAGACTCAGCAAAGTGGGTGTCTCCGTGCTCGCCTCAATGGCGCGGATGGTATCGCGAACGGAGTTGGCTTTTTGGATCATGAGTTTCGGCGGGAAGTCAGGCTCCTCCTTCTCGAAGTAGTCGGCGAGTTTCGTCAGTTCAGGGATCACTGCCTTGGCGTGGGTGCCGTAAGTGAGGAGGATCTTCATGATTTCAGGCGTCCGGTTTTGGCTAGACCAGGGATTCTGCGCACGGGTGTATTTCACGACGGCGCTCATCCCTTCCTGGATGTGATGCTGGGCCAGCAGACGCAGACCCTCGACGCGGATGTTGTCGGCAAACATCTCGCCGCTGGGGGCAGGCTGGACGATCGCCTCGTGGATGGCGGGAAGCAGAGGCTTGATCTCTTCGAGTGAGAGCTGGCGGTAGACGGAGCCAATGCTTCCACGGGCACGACCGTCCTGATTTTTCAGTCCGGCCTGCACGGCCTTGTAGAGCGCGGGACGATCCACCCCCTCCAGTGAGCGACCGAGCAGCCCTGCACGTTCAAACAGCGCGAAGGACAGGTAGCGCTGCTGCATGCCACGCGGGTCATTTTCTAAATCCACCTGGGCCAGCAGTTCGAGCATTTCAGGCACAGCCTTCATGGCTGGCGCACCGATGGCGGCAAGGGCTTCGGCGGCCTTGATGCGCAGCCAGAGGTCTTGATGCGCTAAAGTCTTTTGCAGGGCATCCACGGCAGGTGCGCCGCGCCCGCGAAGGAAGATCAAACCCTGGCAGGCACCGTAGCGTGAATCGAGACTCGGAGAGGTGAGCATTTCGATCAGAGTCGCAACAGGAGCGGATTTGCGGCGGCCCAGGGCCATGGCGGCTCGCTCGCGCACGATGGGCGACCAATTGCGGAGGCGATCGAGCAGTTGTTCCTCGCTCAAAGCGTCATAGAAGCTGTTGCGGTTTTTGTTGTTCCACCCGCGTCCATCGAGGACGATGGACTTGGCGGCGGCGGCATCGAGTTGCGGCACTGCGCCTGCGCTTTTTCCAGTGAGATAAATCTTCTTCAGAGGCATGGCATAAGCCAGCAGATAGCCCCCAGTGCAGTCCCAGCCCGCATAGCTGTCGTTACCCGGCTCAGGTGGTCCTTGATGAAGGAAACTGCCGTCCGAACGACGGGCGAGGTCGAAATACCAAGCTCCGAACTCCTGGAACCAAGCTCCCGTGGCATGAGGGCCAGAGTGTGCCACGCCGGGCATGGCCCACAGCATGTTGAAGAAATTGCCCGTGTGTCCGGTGTCGCGCTCCGGGCCGTGGGATGCGAGGCTCATGCGGGAAAAGAACTCGGTGCCCTTTGGTTCGCCAAGCAGGCTGAACAAGACCGAGACCATGCCGCATTTGCCATTGTCCTCGTGGTTCTCGATCCACGGATGATGATCGCCATACGGGATGCATCCCTTGCCGATGTAAAAGCGCAGCAACCGGGCGCTGCGTTCGATGGCAAGGTCAATCGCGGAATCTTTGATGCCTGCGGAACGAGCCATCACGAGGCCGATCGTCAGCGGGATGCCAGGTGAGTTCATCATCCCGTAGCCGTAGAGACGGCCATCCGGTTTCGCAAATTTATGGCCCCATGAGCCGACAGCGCTCTGACCTTTGGCGGTCTCCATCGCAAGCCGCCGCAGGCCCGGCACGACCGATTGATCTCCCGTCGCAATCACATACTCGGCCAGCAACATCATCACATAGCCGTAACGCCATGACTGCATGTTATCGGCTGAATAGTCGGCCGCCCAAAGGGCTTCTTTTTTCACCAGCGGCAGATAGGTGGCATCACCGCTCGACAAAAGCGCCAGTGCATTGAGTGACCGCGTGATGGGTTCACCTCCGGTCCCCTTGAGGTAGGCTGCATCAGTCATGCGTGCCGCGAGAGATTTGCATCCCTGCTCAAAAATTCGTTTCGACTTCGGACAATCAAACGGAGCCGTGGGCGAATAGCTGCCGAACACCGGAAGCCTCACCACGACATCCTCCGTCTTGCCTGACCGCCAACGCATGAGCGCCAACTTGCCGCCGCCAGCGTCCGTCTCCGCAGCCGTGAGCGCCGTGCCCAATTCCACTCGAGGATCGAACGAAAAAAGCTTGCCACTGACCCCGAGGATCACATCGCCGACCACGAACACGCCATCCGCAGGCGAGTTTGCTTCGACCTTCGTGATCGCGATCTGCCGCGCATCACTCGTCGTCAGCCTGTCGGAATGGATCCAACCCCGCAGCCCTGTGGCACCGAGGTTCCAGTCGTGCCGGGCGTTCTTGGGAATGACACCACCTTGGGTGAAGTCGGGAGGCGGGGATGGATCGTTTTTACCTGCGGAGCAGGCGAGAGCCGGGATGAGAAGGGCGATGCAGGTGCAGAGGAGCTTCATGAGGTTGGAAGTAAAATGGATTTGGGGGCCAGTTCTTGCCTGCTTTGAGCAGAACTAAAGCAGCGTATTTGAGGCGCGAAGCGGCTGCCATGGCTTTAGTAGCTCTGTATTTGGTGATTTTGTGGCAGGAAATCGTGAAGGGTATCGTTTGAATGATCTCATGACGCGCTTGTCTCTTTTGCTTCTACTGCTTTCATTTGTTTCGCTTCACTACGCGTCTGCAAGGCCGAATTTCCTCATCATTCTGGCTGATGATCTCGGCTATTCCGATCTCGGTTGTTACGGCAGTGAGATTGCGACGCCGAATCTGGACAAGCTGGCAGCGGGAGGTCTGCGCTTCACGCAGTTTTACAACACCGCACGCTGCTGGCCCACGCGCAGTGTGCTCATGACAGGCCACTATGCGCAGCAGATCGGCATGGACCCGCAGTATGGCAAATTCCCGACCTGGGTGCGCACGCTGCCACAGCGGCTCGCGCCGCTGGGATATCGCAGCTACCACTCCGGAAAGTGGCATGTGGGGAATGCGCCGCGTGTCGTGGCGGATGCGGGGTTCAATCACTCCTACCATGTGGTGAAGCAGGATAATCATTTTCATCCGCAGAAGCATGAACTGGATGACAAGCCGCTGCCGGAGTCGGAAGGCACGTGGTATTCGAGCATCGCGATTGCGGATCATGCGATCAACTTCCTCAAGGAGCACGCGCAGCAGCATGCGGACACGCCGTTCTTCAGCTACATGGCTTTCACGGCACCACACTTTCCGATTCAAGCGCTGCCGGAAGACATCGCAAAATACAAGGACACCTACACGCAAGGCTGGCCAAAGACACGTGCGGCACGATTCGAACGGCAGAAGCAGCTTGGGCTGGTTTCAACGAGCTTGTCGGATCCCGAGCCGCAGATCACCGCGCCAAGCGGCAAGGAAAGTGATTTGGAAATCCTTGGTCCCGGTGAGACGCGACATGCGGTGCCGTGGGAGAGCCTGACACCGGAGCAAAAGCAGTTTCAGGCCACAAAGGAGGCGATCCATGCGGCGATGATTGATCGGTTGGATCAAGAAGTGGGAAGGGTGCTGGCGCAGTTGAAGGCCATGAATGTCTATGAAGACACGCTCATTCTTTTTCTCTCTGACAATGGAGCGAGTGCGGAGATCATGGTGCGCGGACTTGGACATGATAAAGCTGCGCTCATGGGTGCGGCGGCGTCCTATCTGTGCCTTGGGCCGGGAGGATCAACCGTGTCCAACACGCCGTTTCGTCGTCACAAGATTTGGGTGCATGAAGGCGGGATCAGCACGCCCTTGATCGCTCACTGGCCTCAGGGAATCAGCGCGAAGGGTGAACTGCGCCACACTCCGGGACATGTCATCGATATCGCTCCCACGCTCCTGGCGCTCGCCGGTGGCGACGTCACCGCTAAGCCAGATAACGCGCCGCCATTTCCTGGGCGCAATCTGGTGCCAGCCTTTGCGAAAGACGAGACAATCAGCCGCGACTTTTTGTTTTGGCACCACTCTGGCAATCGCGCACTGCGGGAAGGGAACTGGAAGATCGTGAGCGCAGGCGACAATGGCAATGAGTGGGAGCTCTACCATCTGACAACGGATCGCGCAGAGTCGAACAACCTCGCGACCAAGGAGCCTGAGCGTGTGAAGGCTATGGTAGCCCAATGGGAAAAGCTTGATTCGGAGTATGTTGCACAAGCAGGACCAAAACCGAAAGGCAAGGCCAAGAAGGGGAAGGGTGGTCAGGATTAGAAAAGCCAAGGGCCGACTATTCTCTGAATGGAACGTTTTGTTCCACCTTGCCCGTGCGTGGATCGGGGTCCAGATGATGAACTGGGATCGCGCTGGATCTGACATTGGCGCAGCCGCCTTCAATCAGACATTGGCGGATGGAAGTTTCCAGTCGAGAATGAATTGCGTTCTTATCAGAGCCTGGCTGGACGACGAAGCGGCACTCAATGGCGTCCGCGCTGGTTTGACGAAACTGATAGGAGGCCACTTCGGGCTGATGCTCTAGAACGGTTAGAAATTTGGTTCCGACAAAAATCAATTTTTCGGGGGCCCGGAAGGTGTAAGTCATGGCGCTGCGCCCGCTCAGTTCATGAATGACTTTGAATGGCCAGCCTGCAGGTTCTGGGCCAAACCGAACTCTGTCATCAATGCGGTAACGCAGCAGCGGTAGCGCTGTGTTAAACAGCGGGGTGACGAGGGCGTGATCTGAAAGCACTCCTTGCGGGGACTCCTGCTCGTTTTGATCGACCGCTTCAAAGACTGCAAGGTCTTCAAAAACGACCATAGAATCCATGCCTGCCCACTGGCGGGCAATGCCTAGAGACTCACCACACCCGTAGCCATCTAGGGGTTCAATGCCCCAGGCCTGTCTGCACAGTGCACGTATGCCAGGAGTCAAGCAATCGCCTCCGGTGGAGATGGCACCGCCAGGAACGGGCAGTTCCAGTTTAAGCGTGCCATCCAGTTTGGCCTGCGCGAGACGCCCTATCAGAGATGCATAGCCGATGAGGATGGTTGGCTTTATCCTGTGAAGTTCATCAATGATCTCCTGCCATGGGGCGGTGACACTGATGGGCTGGTAGTCACAGAACAAGGAACCAATCCATGGACGTGTCTGTAAAAGACTCGCTGAAATGGACGGTGCCGAAGAACAGATGAATGATGCGGCTACCGGGCGCTTGCCAAACAAGGACGGCCTCGGCGTCGATGATTTCTTGGTCGTGGGAGCATTGCGGATGGCGTGGGCTGCGTGATTCCAGTCCACCGAAGTAATCTCATGTGGAATGGCGATGGCAGCCCCTGAGGTGCCTGAGGTCATGCTTACCATCCAGCGGCCATTCAGCAGCTTGCCCCAGTTCTCCTTGCTCTTCAAGTGCTGCTCCAGTGCAGCCCACCGCAAACGTGGATCTGGAACGATCTCGTCCCAGTTCTTGACCAAAGTGGCCTTGGTAAGCACTGGGATGTCAGAAAAAGAGCAACGGTCAAGATCCAAGCTTGCCAACTGACGGCGATAAAAGGGGCTGGTAGCAAAGGCCCGCTTGGCCAACGCGCGCCAGCGCTTCTCCTGAAGTGCCAGCATGTCAGCGCGGCTCAGACTCTGAGCATGGCGAATAGACTTGGACGCACGATAAAGATTCAACAGTCTGAACATGGCTCTTGATGTGCACCAACTCTTGCTGGTCGCAACAGCGAAACTTGAAGCTTTTCGATCAGCTGCTGCGCGCTCAGTTGACGCATGAGTTGGATCATGCCATCCTAACAACAATCCTGTCTGTTTTAGGTTTTCGAAAAGGTGGCCAACCAAAGTGCCCTTTGCTTATCCCTTTTATACAGCTGTTCAACCACCATGGTCAGAGAAATTGAGTTCAAGTCCCATCGAGAGATTATTGAGTCCTTCCGACGCGCATCCTATGGATCATCCATCACCCATGTGCTGGATGAGTTTGACGAGCAGGCGCATCATTTCGCTTTGTTTGACAAAAAGGACAAAGTCCTGGGTGTCACGCGGATACTGCGCAGTGATGAGGTGAAGCAGTTCGAAATGATGCGTGAATCTCAGTTGAAGGATCTGGTGCTGCCACCTGCCAAGCTGAGTCTGGAGCTCTCACGTGCATGCACTATTAAAGGAAGCGCAGGCATCCACCTGCTGAGTTTGTGCATGGGGATCAACGAGTATGCGGTCAAAAATGAGGCCGAGTATTTGATCACCAAAACGGGCAAACATCTGCTTTCGTTGTACCAGCATTTCGGCTTCACCACATTTGGCCCGCCGTTTGTCTCCGACTTCTTTGAGGATAAACGCCCGATTTATCCGATCATGTACCGCTGGACTGTCGTCAAAAGGGAGGTGCCTGAGGAAGAGGTGTTTGTGTGGTAAATTTGAGGATGGCATCGAGCGCATCCTAGGGGCGGGGCTTGCCAAACGCTTCTCACTCACTTCATGCCGCCCATCTTGCAACCCTGAGCCTCATGCTGGGGAGAAGCAACGGGCTTTCCTGAGAGAATGGCATCGAGCGCATCGCGGAGATCCTTCGTCGTGGCAGCACGCTGGCGCTTGGTAGGGCCGAGGTAGAGGTCGTTGATGCGGCCTTTGTAAAGTGTCTCGGCCTTGGGAGACAGGACGACGACCTCAGGCGTGATCTTGGCTTGCACCTGCTTCGCCAACGCCTGCGCTTTGTCGAGTAGCACCGTAGCCTTGACCTCGGAGAGGATGGCATGCTCCATCGCCACTTCATTCGTGATCTCCGGATCGGAGTGCACGAGGTAAACGACGACGCGGACGCTGTAATCGGCGGTGATCTGGTTGATCTCCTTCATGAACGACTTGGTCGTCGAGCAGAATGGCGAGACGAAGAAGAGCACGACGGCTTTCTTATCACCCACAGCGGCAGGATCGTAGCTCTTGCCGTCAGTGGCCGGCAGTTCGAGGGCGGCGGCGATGCTGGTGAAAAGCAGCATCGCGCAAAGCAGGAGCTTCATGGCCTTATTGCAGTTGGGCCACCGCCGCATCCAGCGAGGCCGCATCTTTGATGCTGATGACCTTTACCGATTTGTCGATCTTGCCCATGAGTCCGGCGAGGGTGGCGTCAGGGCCGAGTTCGATGAAGGTGGTGTGACCTGCTGCGATGAGGTGCTGCATGCTTTCCACCCAGCGGACGCTGCCGGTGACCTGGCTGGTGAGCGTGGAGCGGATTTCCTCGGGGGTGGCAACGGGGCGCGCCTCGAAGTTGCAGACGACAGGAACCTTGGGGCTCTGAATCTCTGCAGCGGCAAGAGCCACGGCGAGTTTGTCCTGCGCGGACTTCATCAGGCGGCTGTGGTAGGCACCGGCGACAGGCAGGGGAATGGCGCGTTTGATGCCTTTGTCCTTGGATTTAGCCGCTGCATCGGAAATGCCTTCGGTGCTGCCACTGAGAACGATCTGGCCGGGGGCGTTGAGATTGGCGACATCGACATCGCATTCTTTGGCGAGTTCGCGGATGGCGGATTCCTCACCGCCGAGAAGGGCGAGCATGGCCCCCTTGGTGTTTTCGCAGGCTTCTTCCATGAAGCTGCCGCGCTGGAAGACGAGGTTGAGGCCGGTGGCGAAGTCGAAGGTGCCTGCCGCCGCATGCGCAGTGAATTCACCGAGGGAAAGACCGGCGGTGGCGGTGATGTTAAGCGCGGGTACTTTGCTCTTCAGCACTTCGAGGATGGCCAGACCGTGGGCGTAAAGCGCAGGCTGGCAGCGGGATGTCTTGGTCAGCTCCTCCATCGGGCCCTCAAACATGATGTTCGAAAGCGAGTAGCCGAGGGTGGCATCGGCCTGGTCAAAGAGGGCGCGGACGGTGGGATAGCTTTCGGCAAGATCTTTGCCCATGCCGACTTTTTGGGCGCCTTGACCGGCGAAGAGGAGGACTGCGTTCATTCGGGGATGCTGGATACGGGCGATTGGTTGTTTATTGAAGTGGAAGGGATCACTGAGCACGGTCAGTGGGGCCGGTCAAGAGGTCGCGAATGGCTGGACTTTGGGCGATGACCGCTGCCACCAGGAGTTCGGGGCCGCGCTGCATGGCTTCGGCCAGGGGCATTTCCTTGGGTTTGATGGCGCAGAGGAGATCTATGCGGGTGCGGAGCTGGTCCTCAGCCTCAATGGCTCCGGCAAAGGCGGCGATGGGTTTGCCGAGTTCGCGGGCCATGTCGGCCACTCCCATGGGACCTTTGCCATGGAGCGTTTGGGCGTCCATCCGGCCTTCACCGGTGATGACGAGGTCGGCAACGGCGATGCGCTCACGCAGATGGACGAGATCGGCGATCAGATCGAAGCCGCTGGTGAGTTTGGCTCCGCAGAAGGTCATGAGGCCAAAACCAAGACCACCGGCGGCCCCTGAGCCGGGAACGTCGCGATGATCGACTCCGAGATCACGTTTCGCGATGTCGGCGAGATGCCGCAGACGATTCTCGCAGAACGCGAAGTCCGTCACACCTTTCTGTTTACCATAGATCTGCGTGCACCCATGGGGTCCGAGCAGAGGATTGTTCACGTCACAGGCGACGAGAATTTCAGGGAAGGCCCGGTCAGGCGGCTCGATCTTGGCCAGCCGGTCCATGTTGGAAATGATGGACTCCAGCGGTGCGTCGTTGGCATCCAGGAAGCGAAAACCCAGTGCCGCCGCCATGCCGATGCCGGCGTCATTCGTGGCGCTGCCGCCGATGCCGATGACGATGCGCTGGGCCCCGCGTTTGATCGCATCCAGCACCATTAAACCCGTGCCGTAGGTTGTGGCCGTGGCGGGATTCAGAGGAAGATCGCTAACCATGGCGAGGCCCGAGGCAGCGCTCATTTCCATGATGGCTTCCAGGCCTCCTTCTGTGCGGACGAAGCCATAACGGGCGGTAACCGGTCGGTTTTGGGCGTCAAAAGTAGTGGTCTCACACCACTCCCCATTCATGGCTGTGACGACCGCTTCAGCGGTGCCCTCACCCCCATCAGCGATGGGGCAGAGATCGCATTCAGCCTCCGGCAGGGTCTGCTTCAGGGCCGAAGCGATGGCTTGAGCGGCGACCGTGGCCGGGATGGAGCCTTTGAACTTGTCGATGGCGATGAGAATGCGCATGGGCCTTGCATGATGTCGAGACGTGGCGAACTGCCAAGCGGGTGTGTGTTTCGTTTCGACAGAGTGCTCCACGAGGTGTCAGGGATTTGTAAAAAACCTTGAATTGACCTTGCATTATCGACGTAATTATTATTAATTTTATAGAAATTATGTCATTCGCCGCCCTGGCAGAGATCAGCCCCCCCCTGATCGCAACCAGCCAAGACCGCCCTGCCAAGAGTGGTCCTGATGGAATTGTGCCTGCGCCCAACCGTTTCGAGCAGGAGCAGATGGAACTCAACCTGCGCAATGCACGGATGGGAGCCTGGTTTGTGATGGTGCTCGTACCGCTGTGCAGCTTTCTCGACTGGATGGCTTATCCAGCCAGCTACTGGCAGTTTTTGGTACTGCGTCTGGCCTGCGCAGCGAGTTGCGTGCCCTTGCTGCTGGCGCTGAACGGCTCACTTGGGCGGAAATACTGTCGTGCCTACCCGATCATCCTGCCGCTGCTGCCGGCGCTGATGATCTGCTTCATGATCTACCTCAGTGGCGATCCCGGCTCCGGCTATTACGCAGGCCTGACGCTGTGCATCGTGGCCACAGCCTTTGTGTTTCATTGGACGTTCCGCGAGATCGGCATCACGCTCGGCCTCGTGGTGCTGGCTTACTTCGCCGCCACACTGCCCAATCTGCATCTGAATGACGCACGGGCGCTGGGCATTTTCGTGAACAATACCGGCTTTATCCTGCTGAACTGTGTGGTGCTTTATGTCGGCAGCCGCCAGCATCATGCAATCCGCCTGCGGGAATTCACCAACCGCTGCAAAGTGGAGGACCAGCGTGAAGAACTTGCCGCACGCAATGAAGAGCTTACCGCCACGTTGAAGCGCCTGCGCGAAACCGAAGCGCAGCTTGATCAAAGTGAAAAGCTCGCATCCATCGGTCGGCTAAGCGCCGGGATCGTGCATGAGATCAACAATCCGCTGAACTACGTGAAGTCGGCGATCTATCTGCTGAAGAAGAAGGGCAAGGCCCTGCCGCCTGAAATCGCGGAGACCTTCACCAGCATTGCCGAAGACATTGGCGAGGGCATTGACCGTGTGGCCGCCATCGTGTCGGATCTGCGCACTTTTGCGCACCCGGAAAACCGTGGTTCCAGACCGGTGGATTTGCAGGAGACCGCGCGCAAGTCCTTGCGCCTGCTTGCAAAAGAGATCGGAGACCGCGGAGTGCAACTGGTTGATGAAATCCCGGCGGGCATCATCGCGCAGGGAGACGAAAACTACCTCATTCAGATTTTGCTCAATTTGGTGCAGAACAGTTTGGACGCTCTAGTAGGTCGTTCATCGCCCACCATCTGGCTCAAAGCGTGCGTAACCGCTAACGGTGTTGATCTGATCGTCCGGGACAACGGCACAGGCATTCCCAAGGAGAATCTCTCGAAGATCTTTGATCCGTTCTTCACCACCAAGCAGGTGGGGCAGGGCATGGGCCTGGGCCTGAGCATCTGCTTCCGCATGATCCAGCAAATGGAAGGCGAAGTGAAGATCGACACTGCTGCGGACAGCCATACGCAGTTCACCCTGAGCTTGAAGAAACCTGCTAACACCTGAATCTGATGCCGAGTCCGCTGCTGTCGCCTTACCACATCCTCTATGTCGATGACGAAGAGAAGGCTTTGCACTACTTCAAGGAGATCTTCGGGGACGAGTACACGATTCACGTCGCCAACAATGCGATGGATGGCTATCGCATTCTCCAAAATTACGGCCCGCAGATCGGCCTGCTGCTCACGGACCAACGCATGCCGGGACCAAGCGGAATTGAGTTGATGGAGCATGCCCGCAAGCTCAATCCCAATCTGGTGCGCATTCTCGTCACGGCCTACACGGATTATCAGGCGGCGGTGGATGCGGTGAATTCTGGGCGCTGCTTCCGCTACCTGCATAAGCCCTGGGATCCGGATGAGCTCAGCGTCGTGCTCAAGCACGCACTGGATTACTACCATGCACTCATCGAGCGTGAGCGTCTGCTGGTGGAAAAGGCGGAATCCGTGCGTAACATGCTCTCTGCCGACAAAGTTTCCGGTCTCGGCATTTTGGCGGAGGGGTTGAACCACCATTTGCGCAACGCACTCACGGTCGTGCGTGCATTCATTGATCTGGCACCGATGAAGTTGATGGAGGAGATCGGCGGAGCCCATCCGCGTGATCCCTCTTTCTGGATTGATGTGCAGAATCAGGCGCAGTCGCAGCTCGAACGCATTCAGTCCATGCTGGCCCGTCTGGCCGAGGCCTCGCACTCCAAGCGTCTGGAACGCAACGACCAATGCCATCTTGGCAATGTGATCAATGAAATGATCGAAATGTTTGCCGAGCAGATGAAGGAAAAAAATCTGAAAATTGAGGTCTCGATCGATCCGAGCCTGCCGCCGGTCATGGTGCATGCCGTGCGCTTTCGTCTGATGTGGCGTTTGATCTTCATGGAGGAGCTGACGCACCTCAGCCCCGGCGACAGCATTCACATCAGCGCGAAGCTCACGCAGGATGCAAAAGATCAGAAGCATCTGGTGATGTATGTGCGAGACACCGGTGTCTGGGAGGGGGCGGACAAGCCGGTGAATCTGTTTGACCCCTTCTACACCCGCAGCCGCAAGCCGGACGATTTCGGTGTGAATATGATGGCCTGCTACGTCACGATGCACCTGCACGGCGGTACCGCCGAGGCACGTCATCTGGAGCCACGCGGGCTGGAGCTCGAATTCAGCCTGCCGGTCGAAACCAACCTGGAGCCCAAAAAGGAGGAGGATTTCTTCCGCAGCCTGCTCTCCCACGAAAAGCGCTGGAAACTGCGTGATGAGATGGTGGCGGCGTAAGGGCGTGGAGATGACATCAAGGATGGTTCGGAAGCACTGCGTCTATACTCGTTTGAAATGACGAAACCAGAATGACGAATGTCGAATGAAGCCCGAATGGGCCAAAAATTTGGTCATTCGTCCTTGGTCATTGATTCGTCATTACGCATTCTGGTTTCGTCATTTTTCCGTCATAACTTCCATCCATCCCGCGGCACACGACTCAGGAAACGATTCGCGCTCTCATTGTTCGTGATGCGCATCGCCTTGGCATCCCAGAGGATTTTGCCGCCGGCGCGGTGCGCGACGTTGCCAAGGTGATTGGCCTCTGTTAGCGGACCTGCATAGCTGAAGGGGCTGCCGGTAGGCGTGCCGTTGCGAATGGCGGCGAGGAATTCGGCGTGCTGGCCAGGTGAGTCGGCGATGAAAGGTTTCGGAGCCTGGAAGTCTTTGAACGTGGCTTCGGGCAGCAGGACATGCTTGCCGTAGTCTGAGAGCAGCATGCCTTTGTCGCCAATGAATAGGACACCGCTGTTCCACTTGCTGATGAGGGGATCATTCTTCCACACATCGGGTTTGTCCGCGCCCTGATGCCAGTGGAGTTTGCAGGCGGGCATGTCGCCACGTGGACCATACTCATACACCGCGTGCATCGAAGCCGGGGCGATTTCAGGATGTGGTGGCGGGCCAAAGGCTTCGATGCTGAGAGGTGCATCGAGCTTCAGAGCCCAGAAAGGGAGGTCGTTCCAATGACTGCCGAGGTCGGACATGGTGCCATTGCCGAAGTCCCACCAGCGATACCATTTAGGGCCCGGAAAATAGACACTGTTGTAGGGGCGCATCGGCGCAGGGCCGATCCACAGATCCCAGTCAAGATACGGCGGTGGTGTTTCAGCGACGGTGGGGCGCTCCGTGACGTAAACGATGTCTCCGTTCTTCTTCGAGTCTTCTTCGCTCTGCAAACCCCATGCGCGGGAGACGCACACATGCGCCTCGGTCACTTTGCCGATGGCGCCGCTTTGAATCAGTTCGACGACGCGACGGTAGTTCGGCATGCCGTGAATCTGCGTGCCCATCTGCGTGACGACACCGGCCTTGGCCGCGGCCTCGGTAATGAGGCGTGCTTCTGCGACGTTGTGGGAGAGCGGCTTCTCACAATACACATGCTTCTTCATCAGCAGCGCAGGCAGGGTGGCATAGGCATGCGTGTGCTCGGTGGTGCTGATGACGACAGCGTCGATCTCGCCAGCGCTGACTTGATCGTAGAGCTTGCGGAAGTCGCGGAACTTCTGCGCTTTGGGAAACGCGGCACCTGCGCGGTCGAGGTTCTCGCCATTCACATCGCAGAGGGCAACGACGTTTTCTCGCGGTTCGGTGGGTGGTGGTGGCTGTGCGCCAGCATCGGGCTTGGCGTTCTTGCCGCGTGGCGGCGTGTAGAGTGCGACGCCGGTAAGTTCCTTGATGTTTGAAGCACCGCGTCCGCCGACACCGATGAAGACAAGGTTCATTTTGTCGTTCGGCGAACGTGAACTGACAATGGCTGGAAATCCCAAGGCCGCAGCCGCGCTGGCGCTGTGAGCAAGGAATTGACGACGGGACGAAACGGGTTGGCTGGCACTCATGGTTGTCCCTTTACAACGTTCGTTGCAGCCGGAGTTTCCGTGGAATCTTCAAGTCGTCGCTTCAATTACTCTGCCTTTTTTTTACCTGCGCCAGGCTTCTTCGGCCCATTCAGCGGCTTGTCGGGATCATACTTCGGATTGCGTTCGGGAATCTGGGCACCGGTGTCTTTGAGCCAGGTATTGAGTTTGTCGCGCAATTGCATGGCGCGCACGGAGTCAAAGGGGGCGCGGTTGTCCGCTTCACCTGCGTCGAGTTTCAAATTGTAGAGTTCCACGTGGTTGTCCTCATGGAATTGGATGAGCTTCCAGTCGCCTTCGCGGATGGCACTGTAAGGCGTGGCGCTGCCCGGATGGTAATGCGGGTAGTGCCAGTAGATGGCATCACGCACGAGGGTGTCTGTGGCTGCAAGTAGCGGCAAAAGAGACTCGCCATCGACGATCTGATCTTTCTTGAGGGGCGTTTGCGTGGCGGCAAGCAGCGTAGGAACGTGATCGTAGGTGATCACGGGCACATCGCAGGTGCTACCGGGTTTTACCACGCTAGGCCAGGAAACGATGAGAGGAATGTGGACGCCGCCTTCATACGCACTGCCTTTGCCAAGACGTGCCGGGCTGTTGTCGGTGGGGCCGCGTGACCAGCCTTTCGGATTGACCATGCCGCTGAGGCCGCCGTTGTCGCTGGTGAAAATGAAGATCGTGTTTTCGGCCAGCTTCAGTTCGTTGAGCTTGGCGCGCAGCTTGCCCACGCTGTCGTCCACGCTCTCCACCAGCGCGGCATACACAGGGTTGCTGTGGCCGCCGACGGCTTTCTTGGCCTGATACTTGGCGATGACTTCCGGTTTGCCCATGATGGGCGTGTGGACGCCATAGTGCGGGAGATAGATGTAGAAAGGTTTCTCCTTGTTCTTGTCGATGAATTTGACCGCTTCATCAGCGAGGCGGTCGCTCAGGAATTCATCCTTGGGGCCATCGGGCAGGGTGGCGATCTTGTAAGGCGAGAAGTAGCTCGGTGGCGAGCCTCCGCTTGTGCCGCCGATGTTCACATCAAAGCCATGTTTGGTGGGATAAAACTCCTCGTCACCGAGATGCCATTTGCCGATGCTGGCCGTGGCATAGCCGCGAGTTTTGAGCCGTTCGGCGAGTGTTTCCTCCTCTAGCGGCAGTTGCATCGTCCAATTCGGGATGAGCAGACGTCCATTGCTCGGCACATGCCCTGCGATCCAGTCCGTGATGTGCAAACGGGCAGGCGCTTTGCCCGTCATCATGGCCGCACGGGTGGGAGAACACACGGTGCATGCTGAGTAGGCCTGCGTGAAGCGCATGCCATCCTGTGCGAGTTTATCGATGTTTGGTGTTTCGTAGTATTTGGAGCCGTAGCAGCCAAGATCCGTCCATCCCATGTCATCAATGAGCATGACGATGATGTTTGGTGGTGGTCCCGCTGGCAGTTGCGGAACCACGGGCACCTTGACCGGCGGCGGCTGGATGGCTGGTAATTGGGCGGGCGGTGTTGGTTCAGCAGCTGGGGTGGATGCAGCTGCTGCTCCCGGCACGGTGGGTTGTGTAACCTGGGGAGTCGGGTTCGGGGAAGCGGGTGAGGTCGGAGTTTCTGGCACCGCTGGCGCTGGATTGACCGCTGGAGTTTGGGCGGTCAAAAGACCTGCTATGCAAAGGAAAGGAGCGAGAAAACGGTGCATAAAAAGACGGCGGGGAATGAAATGAGACGCTGTCTCATCTTGTGTGGGATTACAAGAGTTTATGTGGATTCAAAGAGAGATTTCGCGGCGAAGAGGTCAAGGAGTGACTCCTGTCCGACTCCCATGCACTGCGCTCTTAATGCAGAGTTAAAAGGCAAAAGTAGACCTATCTTACTTCGACAATTCTTTGATCCGTCAATGCGGTTTCGATGGAAGGCCAGATTTGTTCGAGCTTGGTCAGCAAGTGTTGAGTTCGGCAGTTGCCAAGACGGAGCCACAGCAGCTTGCCCTGTTCGTCAGGTCGTGTCGCCAGAATGAAAAAATCTTCGTCTTTGGAAACGACGACTCGACTTTCAGCGAGAGCCTCAGCCCAGATCTGGCGATCATCGGTCTGTCCTTGCCCGCGATCCAAGACATGCACGGCATCATGCCCTCTGGCACTCAGCCAGCGTGCGAGGGCTGCGGGCAGCTGATTGTCCACCAGGAATTTCACGCGGCGATGGCCAGAACCGTATGATCCGTCTGTCTTGCCGCATAGGTGAGAGCGGCTTTGATATCGTCAGCTTCCAAAAAGTCGTAGTCCTGCAGAATCTCTTCGTGACTGGCGCCCGCAGCGATCAGTTCGAGAATGTCACTGACTCGGATGCGATAGCCGCGGATGCAAGGACGTCCGCCACATTTTCCGGCTTCAATGGTGATGCGATCCAGCAGGTTCATGACGGAAGATTGTCCATGGAGCCACGAGAGTCAAGACAGCGAAGCCTCCTTGACCACGTATCTAGCGCTTCACCGGATCTTCGCATCCGGTAGCGCGCTCTTCACGCCTTCATCCAGCGGCATCTTGTCAGTCTCCGCATCGAGGCCAGTGGCGAGCATGAGCTTGGCGAGTTCGGCTTGAAGTTTAAGGATGAACTGGGCGTGCTCAGGTTTGTTGATGAGGTTGGTGGTTTCACCCGGATCGTTTTTCAAATCGTAGAGCTCGGCCATGTGCTTGTCGGGGCTGCCATCACCATGAGGGTAGTGGATGTACTTCCAGTCGTTGGTACGCACGGCGCGGACATTCGGCGTGTAGGGGAACTGCTTCTCGTAGTTGTAGTGGTAGAACCAGCTTTGACGCCAGTCAGGATCGCCGGTTTGCACGAGCTTCACGAATGATTTGCCGTGAATGTTTTCCAAGGGCGGCGCTCCGCAGAGCGCGAGGAGGCTGGGAGCCACATCGATGGTCAGCACCTGCTGAGAGATGATCTTGCTCTCTTTGGTGAGCTGCGGGGCCCGCACGATGAGCGGGATGCGCAGGCTCGGCTCATGCGCGGTGCGTTTGTCCACCATGCCGTCTTCACCTTCGAGCAGGCCGTTGTCGCCCATGAAGACGATGATGGTGTTGTCGAGTTGCTTCGTTTCCTCCAGCCAGGCGCGCACGCGGGCCACGCTGTCATCCACGCTCAGGATGGTGCCCCAGTAGCCGTGCACCATGTTTTCGAAATCTTTGACGGCGGCGGGGCTGTCATCGGGGAATTTTTTGCGCCACTCAAACAGCGGGCCGTAAATGCCATGCCAGGTGTAGAGGCGCTGTTTGATCCACGCGGGCTTGTCATCCAGCATGAAGGCCGTGGCCGGGTAGGGGACACGCACATCATCAAAGCTATGCTCATACTTTGGCTCGGGTGTGTAGAAGCTGTGCGGGGCCTTGTGGCCAATGCAGGCGCACCATGGTTTGTCGCCGCTCTGCTGCTTGAGCCAGGCCATGGCGAGATCCGTGACGACGTTGGTGTAGTAGCCTTTGATGACCTCGCCCTTTTTGCCGTTGAGGTTCCACTCGGTGTCGAAGTATTTGCCCTGGCCCTTGTGCGTCACGAAGGTGTCGTAGCCGGGGCGGGGATCGTCATTCTCTTCGCCCATGTGGTATTTGCCAAAGTAGGCGGTGGCGTAGCCGGCATCATGCAGCACGGAGGGAAAACTGCGCAGCGTGGCCGGGTATTCGGTGAAGTTGTTGGTGACGCCGTGTGCATGGGCATACAGACCGCTGAGGATGGAGCCGCGGCTAGGCGAGCACAGCGAGGTGGTGCAGAACGTATTGGCAAAGCGCACGCCCTCCTGCGCGAGGCGGTCGATGTTCGGCGTCTTCACGTGCTTTGAACCGTAACATCCGAGGGCATCCGGGCGCAGGTCATCGCAGAGGATGAAAAGGACGTTGGGCTGCGCCGCGAATGATGACTGCAGCAGGATGAATGAAGATAACAGGAGGGCGAAGAGGCGGATCATGGTCGGGAGTCTGCCAACGATGGAATACTGTTGTCTCTGTCAAAAAGGAAAGGCTGCGTCGTGGGTGACGTTCTCCTTTACGCCATGATCCAACGCCGATCCTTCCTCAAACAGTCCGCCGCCGCTTCTGCTGGCGTGTTCTACATCGCCAAAACCTCCTGGGCCCAGAAAAGTCCGGGAGATACCATCAACGTGGCCGTCATCGGCTTCGGCGGGCGTGGCGGCTCGCACATCAGCGGCTACAACAAGCTGAACAAAGACGGTGCCGGCGTGCGGGTTGCGGCACTTTGTGACGTTGACAGCAAGACGCTCGCCAAGGGACTGAAGTCCTACGACCAAGAAAAAATCAAAGTCACCGGTTATTCCGATCTGCGGAAGCTTCTGGATAACAAGGATATCGACGCGGTGAGCATCGCCACGCCGAACCACTGGCATGCACTGTCCACGATCTGGGCCGTGCAGGCCGGCAAGGATGTGTATGTCGAGAAGCCCGTGTCCCACTGCGTGTGGGAAGGCCGGCAGATGGTCAAGGCTGCGCGCAAGTATGGCAAGATCGTGCAGACTGGCACGCAGTCGCGATCGAGCCGCAAGGGCATCGGCGATGCCGTGAAGTACGTGCAGGAGGGAAACCTTGGGAAAATCCTGCTCTCACGCGGCTTGTGCTACAAGCGCCGCCCCAGCATTGGCAAGGCCGAGGGTGAGCAGCCGATTCCTGATTCCATCGAATACGATCTCTGGTGCGGTCCCGGCCCGAAAGGCCCGCTCACGCGCAAGAGACTGCACTATGACTGGCACTGGACCTGGGCCTACGGCAACGGCGATCTCGGCAACCAAGGCATCCACCAGATGGACATTGCCCGCTGGTTCCTTGGCGAGATGGAATTGTCACCCAGCGTGTGGAGTGTGGGCGGTCGTCTTGGGTATGAAGATGATGGCGAAACTGCCAACACCCAGATCATTTATCACGGCTACGAAAAGGCACCCCTCATCTTTGAAGTGCGCGGCCTGCCTGACGCGAAGGACGGCAAAAACATGGACAAGCTCATGCAGACCAGCAAGGGCGTGAAGTTTCAGCCTCTTCCCGGCAAGGATGGCAAAGAAGGTGTGACCGGTGCAGGCGTCGGCGTCATCGTTGAATGCGAAGGTGGCACCGTCGTTGTGTCGAGCTACTCGAACAGCACCGTCTTCGACAAGGAAGGCAAGGAGGTGAAGAAGTTCGAAGGCAGTGAAGACCACTTCAAAAACTTCATCAACGCCTGTCGCAGCCGCCGGGTGGATGATTTAAATGCCGACATCCTCGAAGGCCACCTCTCCAGCGCACTCTGTCACACCGGCAACATCAGCTACCGTCTTGGCAAAAAGCAAAAGCCCGAGGAGATTCTCGAACAGATCAAAGGCAGCAACCTGGGCACCGAAAGCTTCGAGCGCATGAAGGAGCACCTCGGCAAAAACGAAGTCGATCTCATCAAAGACCAGCTCACCCTCGGCCCCGTCCTCAAAATGGATGGTAAAACCGAGCGCTTCATCGATCAAGACGCCGCCAACGCCATGCTCAAGGACAAGTATCGTCCTCCATTCGTTGTGCCTGATGAAGTTTGATCTGGCAGGGTGCAAGAAAACCGCCATTCCATCAGCCAGCGCTACTTGGAGGCAGCTTAATAGGCGCATGGAATGGCGGAGCACCTGACACGTGCATCTTGCGTTGATACAGCTTGCCGCGACTGATGACATACAAGGTGTCGAAATTCTCGCCGCCAAAGCAGACGTTACTGACGGCTTGGTTGCCTGGAATCGGTAGAATGGCGCGCACGCGGCCGTTGCGATCCAGTACCTGAATTCCCATGTTTGTGGCGACATAGAGCCTCCCATCACGATCAAAGCAGATGTTGCCAGTGTCAGGGGTTCCGGAGTCGACCGGGACGTGCAGCCAGTAGAAACGTTGAGGATTCTCCACGGTGCCGTCAGCTTTGATTTTGCAGATGTATCCCCAGTGTGAATCGCGGAACATCACGGCAAGCCAAAGTCCATCGGGGGAGAGCGCAATGCCGCTTGCGCCATTGGGGATAGAACCGATCTCGATCTTGTCCCCGTGGGGTCGGATGAGCCAGAGGCGGCTTCCTGATCGGGAGTCTCCATGCGAATCAACCCCATAGATGGCTCCGGTGTTCGTTATCGCAAAGCTGCTGGGGGAAGGACCCAGTTCGACAAACGACAAAGGCGCTGCCTTGGAGGCATCAGGCAGCTCACGGCTGCGTTTCGACGCGTTAAGCAATCGATCAATGCTATAATTGGCAATGGCAGATACCCGCTGGATGAAACACGTTCCATCCGCCCCGAAAGCCATTTTTGTGAGCAAGGTTAAGTGATGGGTCTTTTCTGTGCCCTTGGACTCATCTGTGGCGATGCGTTTTCCATGGGAGTCAAATTCCATCCGGGTCACTTTGCCTTCCCTGGCAGTGGCGGCATAAACTTTGCCGTCGAGGCCGATTTTGAACAACTCGCTTGCCTCGCCGCCATTGAAGAAGATCTCGCCTTGTGGATTCGCGGCAAGTGTATCCCATAGAGAACCCTGCTCGACCTTCGCAAGTTTCCATCCTTCCCCTGGCTCAAGGATTGCCTTGAGAAACGTGTTCTGGCTCTCTCCGGCTTTCAGCGGCTTGGGCCAGTCTTTCCATAGAAAGCGCATCGCGTCTGGAAAGATTGCGGTCGCATGTCTTCCACTGTGCGTTCCGGTGCCCCAGATGTGCTGGTGCTCATATCCGGCAAACTCCAGCGCACGTTCGAGAGTTTGATTGCTCATCCACCAGTCGCCTACCTCCGGGCCTCCGCCCCATTGGTCATTCTCACCATCCTGTTGGAAGATGCGCAGCGGTTTCGGCTCGGTCTTGCGCACAAGCACCGGATAGGCGTCGCCACCGCGCATTCCGACAAATGTGCCGATGGCGGAGAACACGCGCCGGAAAAGATCAGGCCGTTCCCAGGCGAGCGTGAACGCCGCGATCCCACCCGTGCTGCCACCACCGGCGCAGCGGTCGTTAGGATCAGTGGAGAGCCTGATTGGCAGGCCATCAGGGGTCTTTAACTTTTCGATCTCGGGAAAGATTTCCTCGGTAATGCAGCGTGCAAGCGAGTCATTAAGACTGTCAAATTCGAGGCTGCGATTGAAGCGTGGGTTTTCCTTCTCATTCATCGACGCGACTGTGCCCGGCGAAACGCCGATGGCGATGGTCACGGGCATCTCTCCCTTGTGTATCAAGTTATCGAATACAACCGGCACACCAAAGCCGAGTGCATCAAGGCCCACATACACGCAGGCAGGCTTGTCACCCTTGTACTGTGCCGGGACATAGACTGTGATGGTGCGGCTGGTGCCTGGAAACACTTTTGAAGTTTCAAACTTGAAGGAGAATGTTTTTCCCTCCGGCACGCCCGGCTGTGGCTTTGAGTCAGGACCGGGTTCGTAATTGTCGATTTCGGCGAGTGATTGTCGTGGCGATTGGGCGTTCACGACCAACGTGCCAAATACGGCGAAAACGAAAACGGCGATATGCAAAGAGTGATAATGCATGGGATGAGGCTAGCCGCCAGCCAGCTTTGCACAAGTCCACTGATGCAAGGCCTGGTGTTGCCCTTCGCCGTGCCGGATTAGGTGTGATGCAAGCCGCCTGCTTCACGCCGCGCCCAGCATCTCACCATACGAGAAGTCGCAGACGTGCATGCGCACGCGCACGGCTGCGCCTTCTTGAAGGGGAAAATCTGGCAGGTGCTTCTGAATGGTGCCGAAGATTTCCTTCCCATTCGGCAGCACGGCGTGGCAGGTGCGTGGGCTGAGCACACGACGAATCGTGGCCACGGTTTCAACTCGGTGGGCGATTTCCATCACTTCGTCACGGGAATGGCACGGCGTGCCGGGGGTTCATTGCTGACTGGAGCCTTCTGCTTCCAGTCGATCTTGGCGGATTGAAACAAGGTGCGCGCCGTGATGAGATCCACCGCGCGCTGAAGAATGGTATCCGAGGGCTTCGGCTCATCCTCCGGCAGGGCCTGACCCGCGGAACGCTTGAGATAGGAATCGAGTTCGGGATTGGTGTTGGCCACGAGTGCGGCTTCGTTGAAGCGCGGGCGTGGCTTGTCGATGATGGAGCTTTTGACGTCTGCGGCATCAGTGGCGTGATACACCTGGCGCTTGAGAGAGGTCGGCATGGAGATCGGAAAATCAGGCTGCAGGCCCTTTTGGAACACGGAGCTGTCGTCCTCCAGCAGCACCTCGGCGCGGGCAAAGCGGAGGGACCATTCGGCATCCACTGGCACCGTTTCATAGCGCACGGCTCCGCCGCGTGTGGGTGTACCAATCAAGAGGGCCTGCTTCCGCTGGCGCAGCACGGCGGCCATAGTTTCACCGAGGTTGTTGGCCTCATCATCGACGAGAACGAGCAGTTGCTGAGTCCACACCGGCTCTCGTGAATTCGTTTCGACTTCGGAGGTCGTCTGCCCCATCTGCTTCATTTTAAAGAGCACATCGCCTTTGGGGACGAAGAGGCTCAGCATGTCCGCCGCGTCATCAAAGTCTCCTGGCGGAGCCGGACTGCGCAGGTCGAGAATGAGGTGTCCGACCTTCTTGCTCACAAAATCACGCAGATGCTGCTCCAACTCCTTCGTTTCGCGCTGCGTGAATTCACGCGGACGCAGGTAGCCGATTTGCGGCGTCAGCAGTTCGGCCTGCACACCAGAGAGCGCGCCGGATTTGGCTTCGCTCGTGCGCGGCACCAGTTCGGCACCGAAATCAAGGCGCTGGAGCAGACCTGAGAGTGCGGCACGGTTCAGCACATCAAAGGTCAGGTCGCTGCTGCGGATGTATTCCTTTTGCAGGATGCGAAACGCCGTCTGAATGCCTGCCTGGCTGACATCCTTCGGCTCCGGGCCGCTGGCGGCGAACACGGAGGAGGTGAAGGTCAAAAGAATGGCGAGTCGTCTCATGCGTCGGTCTGCTGGAGATGATTGAGAGCATGTACGGGGCCTGCGCCAGCACTTTGCCACAGGAAATGCTGGGCGATGGCCCGGCTGACAAACTCCTTGGCTCTCGCGACGGCCTCATTCAAGCCCATTTCCTGCGCCAGACCGGTGGCGATGGCGGAGGAAAGCGTGCAGCCCGTACCATGCGTGCGCACTCCCGGCGTGCGTGGCGCGGTGTGCCAGAAAAGCTCGCCATTCAGGCAGAGGACATCGGCGGCGTCTCCCTTCAGATGCCCTCCTTTCACCAGCACGGCGGCATCAAAACGCTCGCTCAGTTCAAGGGCGCAGGCCTCCATGGCTTCGGCATCAAGGACCTCGCGATCCCACAGCACGCGGGCCTCGTCCAGATTCGGCGTGATCAGCGTGGCAAGCGGAAGCAGTTCGTCGATCAAGGTCCGCACGGCGGCGTCTTCAAGGAGCTTGCCTCCGCTGGTGGCGATCATGACCGGGTCCACCACGAGGGGGATGCGCCCATGGCCAAACTGCTTCCAGGTTTCGGCCACTGCATGCACTTGATCCCGCCCACCCAGCATGCCGGTTTTCGCGGCGGCAATGGGAAAACCGCCAAATAGCACACGCACCTGATCGGCAATGAAGTCCGCATCCAGCAGGCGCACCTGGGAGACGAGTCCGGGCGTCTCTGACACCACGCTGGTCAGTGCATTCAGGCCGTAGCCGCCCAGGGCTGAAATGGCCTTTAAATCCGCCTGAATCCCCGCTCCGCATGAAGAATCGGAGCCTGCAATGGTGAGAACGACGTGTGGGGAAGACATGGTGGCGTCCCGTGATGGTACGAGCCCGGCTGCTTTTTGCAAACCCCGGCTTGTGGCATTCGGTGTATGAATTAGACTGTCTCCATGAATTTCGATCCGTTGCCAGGACTCACGGTCACGGTGGACAGCATCGCCTACGATCCCACGCGGCCTGCTCCGCCGGACCGCCCCCACCCGTTTGTTTACCATCTGTCGATCCACAACGACTCGGAGGACATTGTGCGCATTTTTGGCCGCAAATGGATCGTGCGCGACACCGATGGTGATACCATGGTTGTTGAAGGCGACGGCGTCGTCGGCCAGTTCCCCAATCTCTCCCCTGGGGAAACCTTCAGCTACAATTCGTACCACGTCATTAAGTCGGAAAGCACCGCCACGGGTTCCTTCTTCGGCACCACGCCGGATGGTCGGCGGGTTTGTACGAAGATTCCGCCGATTGAAATGCATCCGCCGCTGCTGGGGTAGGTGTGGCAAGGTTGGGGTAACCATTGGACACAGGCGATGAGAGAATTTCCCGCATGACACAGGAGTTCTCATATTATGGCCAGTTGATCGCGGATGATGGACTCGGGCCGGTCATGAGCGCGCTCAGGGAATGTTCGTGGCGCATTGAACTGAGGCAGTCCGGCTATGACGGCACCCATTATCTCACGACTCCACGCGATCAAGAAATTGACCTCGAAATGGACTCCGGTCAGTCACGGTGTTTTCTTTTTGGAGGTGGATTCGATGGCTCGGCACCACGCATGCTGGAGTTGATGGGAGAATTTTCTCAATGTCTAAGTGCAAGAGGTTTCGTCCACAGTGTCGAGGTGTATGATGAAAAGAAAAACCAGATCGGATACTTTCATCATCAGTGGCCTGCGGGCTTGACAGAGGTGGAGATCATGAAAATGCCCTCCAGAGCGAGCTAAAGCTCTCGACTACTTTTCACACACAATCCGAAACCCGACGCTGTCGAGGTGAACGTTGTAGGGGTCCGGGCCGCGGAATGACGCCAACAGGCGCTTCTCGCTGCCTGCTCTGAAGGCGCCGCCACGCACGATGCGCAGGGTATTCTTCGGCGGGTCATACCAGCCATCGACCCACTCCCAGACGTTGCCGGCGAAGTCGAAGAGGCCGTTGGCATCGGCGGGGTAGCTGCCCACGGGCGCGGTATCAGGGTAACCATCATCCATCTCCAGCCACTTGGCGTCGTAGCTGTTGCGATACTTTTTGCCAAAAGCCTCATCGCAAAAATTGCCAACGGTTTTGGACAGGGGAGCCTTGCCCCAATGATGAATGCCCATGCTGGGCGGTTGCTGATTCGGGGCGATTTCCGGCTTTTCCTGCAAGCCTGCCAGTACACTCCATTCCTGATCGGTGAGCAGGCGATACTTGCGGTCTTCCTTTTTGCCCAGCCATTCGCAGAAGGCCTGTGCTTCCGCAAAGCTGACATTGATCGCGGGATCATCGGGCGTTTGCGGAAAGTCAGGCTTCCTCCATTCGAGGATCGTGGCCGTTGCAAACGACTGATAATCCTTCACCCGCGTCTCATAGCGGCAAACCAGCGCGCCAATGCTCGCCACCTTCACAAACGGCATCTCCAAACTGTTGGAAAATGCCGTCTCGATCTTGGCCGTCTGACCGCTGGCGCAGTGCGCCAGCATCAGCAGGACGAGGGCTGTGAGCTTGCCTTGCATGGCTTACTTCTTCACAGGGGCGGCTTTCCACTCCCAGCTCTCGCCGAAGAATCCTGCATCGCTGATGCCACCGGGGGCCTGGCTGGTTGCAGGCTTGGTGAGGTCGATCACGGCCCAGTCCGGCAGCTTGGCCACTTGCCGGGCGTTGTTGAGGTAATCGTATTCACGGTAGGTGAAGCTGCTGTTGATCACGACATACTTCGTGGGATTGAGCGGGTTCGGGTAGATGAGCACCGGCGCGTTCGTGGCGGCATCGTAGGTCTTGCCATTGGCGACGAGTTTGTCCTTGGACCACTGGATCGGCAGCTTGTCGGCGATCTTGGCCAGAACGGCATTGCTCTGCGGATCGCCCCACAGCACGAGGTTGTTGGCGGCGATGTCGGCATCGCTGATGGCGGTGTCGTCCTTTGTGGGAGCATCGCCACGGAACTGACGGCGCCATTCAAACTGAGCGCGTTCGAGTTCCGCCTTGGCCCAGGCGTCCACCTTCTCGCTGGATCCAGCCTTGGTGGGTTTGACAAAGAGGAACTTGTCCATGAAGGCGTCATCGATCGGACCTTCGAGGCCGTGCTTTTTGATCAGTTTGCCATCGCCTTCGTTGTCCAGCGTCTGTGTCCACTTGCCGTTCTTCATCTGGAAATGCACCAGCCATGAGCGGTCCAGTTTCGGGCGGGTGACTTCAAGAAGCTGGCCATCAATGCTGACGACCGGCTTGAAGAGCAGCGGCATCGGGCAGGTGCCTGATGGCATGTCGAGCGTGAAGGCGCTGATGTTCTGCAGCTTGATCGTGATCTCGGACGGGCCGGTGATTCGCGCATGAATGCGGCCGCGTACCCAATGCTCATTCAGTGCATCCACGGTGACCCAGAACATGTGGTTGTAGCGCAGGAACCAGGTGGAGAGATGAATTTCCTTCGGCGCGCGATTGCGTCCCATGGCCGCAATGCTGGCAAGTCGCTTCTCGATTTCGATGAGCGAGTCGGGGTGGATCTTGTGACCGGTTTGCGGGCCAATGATGTGCAGGAGATCGACGTTCTCGCCACGCAGCGCCTTCTCCATCATGTCGGCAGCCTGCTTCTGTTTGTCGATCTCGCCGCTGTAAGCCACGGTGGGGCAGTTCTCTAGGTTCAGCGCATTGTCGGTGGCATTGTACCAGTGCCAGAGCTTTTGCTGATACCATGGGGCACCGCTCACATCTTCGTTCTGAAAGCCGCCGAGGAATTCGGGTGTCTCGGCAAAGCCAGCACCCGGATTGGCTCCGCACCACTTGTCTGCGTAATTCACCGCAAACTGCCATGCAGCAGCACCGCCCATGCTGAAGCCGCGCACGATGATGCGGTCTTCGTCCACGGCGTAAAACTTGGACGTGTGATCAATCGCTTCGATCAAATCAATCTCACCCGCGAACTTATTGGCACAGCAGTAGCGTCCATAAGGATGTAGCACGAGCGCACCTTTGGGCGCGATCTGGCCGACTTGTTTGCGCCGTTGGTCAACGAAAGCGAGTTCGCTGAGAGTCTCACCACGGCCATGGCACCAGGCGTCAAGACGCGTCGGTGCACCTGCGTAGCTTTCAGGAATAAACATTCCATAGGGCTGCACCGAGCCATCGATCTTCGAGCGATAAGCGCGCACCACCAAGCCCTTCTGCTTGGTCCACGGTGCTTGGCCTCCTTTGAACTGATCGGCGCGCTGCAGGCCTTCAGCGATGATTTCGTCCGCGCTTTTGAGCTCACCCAGCTTATGCACCTCATTGTAACGCAGCGCCCAGTCGACCGCCTTGTGGTAGATCTCAATGTCGGGCAGCAAATCCGCGAGTTGCGGATTCTTCGCCTGCGCCTTGGCGGCGTCATCGATGGCCGTGCGGAGTTTTTTCAAACCTTCTGTAAGACGCGCACGATCCGCATCAGGCACGGCCACGCCAGGAGGCGGCACTGGGCGGACGTCGGCGGCTTGATTGTCCTTGGGGCCATCTGCAAAGGCGGCGCTGAGGGCGAGGAAGGGAAGGAGGAGACGCTTCATGGTTGGGGATAAGTGAAAAGAAGAAGGGGGCTATTTCTTGCGCGTGCGTTTCGGTTTATCGGAGGCGAGCAGCGGCACGTTGTGAATTTCAAAGGGCGCGCTGCTGGCGCTGTCAAACTCAGCCGCAGCTTCAAGTCCTGCTCGGGCGACTTCCTCAGCAGTCTTGCACTTGTCATACGCAGCCTGCATGGCACCCAACGCGTAGTCGCGACCCGAGCCTGCAGCCCAGAATTTGTGAAACTGCTGCGCGGAGCGGTACGAATAGATGGCAAAGATGCCATGCGGGTTTGCCAGCAGGCCGTAAAACTGCGTGGTCTCGTACTCCTCGCCTTTGTCCGGCATGGCGGCCATGAAATACTCTGCCTTTAGCCAAGCGTGCGAGTGACGAAAGGTTTCAAAGATGGCCTCGCAGGAGGAGAAATCGCGCGGACGGTCCGGGTTGGAGAAGTAGCTGTTCATCACCACCAGACTCGCCGAGGTGCCGGTCAGGCCGATGTAGGTGTCCGCAATCTTGGTGATCTTGGTCTTGTTGACAACGTGCTGCGCCTTCTGCCGCAGTGAGCCGAGACAGCTGAGCGTGTCGGCGCCGATGCAGGCGACGCCGTTCTTCTGAGTAACTACGATGGTGGACATGAGGCGTGATGTGTAGAGGGAGCACGGGGATACCGCAACCCTCAAACAGCACGCTTTAAGGCAGGAACTGACCGCGGCGAATCTCGGAACCCTTGAAGATGATGCGGAAGCGGAAGACCTTCTTCTTCCGGCACTGAATCTGCCCGGTTTGCAGATCGAAACGATCCGGGATCTCGATGAGGTGAACATCCGCCGTGGCGTGGAAGCCGCGCTCAGAGAAGATATCGATCAGCATCGCCAGCGCCTCAGGATCATGAAATAGCTTGTCTTCAGTGTTGATGTCGGCGCGGCCAGAGATGGCATGACGCACGATGATGGGCATCATCTTGTCCTGGATGAAGGTGACCACCGCCTGCATGAGTTCCGGACTTCCCACTTTGTAGGCATCGAGACGGCGCACGAGGTCCTGACGCGCATGACGAATGATCTCGCTGGCCAGCGGCAGATCGCGCAATTGATCGAAGGTGCGGGGGTCGAGTTCGAGTGAGCTTTGGTATTCCAGCTCGCGAATGATGTTGTCCTGCACCAGTTCCAGCGGTGCCTGCGCATTGATGAAGTGGTAGTGGAAGATTTCCTTCAGCGAGACCAGCGCATCGTAGGTCTTCTCTTTGAATACTTTGTACCGATTGCGCGCCAGCGCGGGATTGAAGTCGGTGTTGCGTTCCTCCCACAGCTCTCCCAGTCCTGAGCTGCGGACTTCCTCATTGTGCGCCAGCACCTCGCGTCCGCGCTTGAGCTGACGGGCGACGCTTTCCGCCTCATCGACAAACAGCACCATGATGTGGAAGATGGGCTGCTTGAAATGTGCGGCATCGGGAGTTTCCGAAAAATCACGCCGCAGGCGGATCATCTCATCAAAGAGCATCTTCAAACATTCCACCTGCACCTTGGTGCGTGGGAAGCCATCGAGGATCGCGCCGTTTTGCTGCTCAGGTTCGAGCAGCTTGCGGATGAGGATGCCCACCACCTCGCGGTCGCCCACCATGCCCCCCTGGGATTTGAGCTTTTGTGCTTCTGGACTGTCCAGCAGCGCACTGACCACAATCGGCTGAGCCGTGATGCCGCGCACCTCGCGGATGAAGTCCGTGTTCGTACCCTTGCCAGCACCCGGAGCCCCGCCCAGCAGAATCAGCTCCTTCGGAAACCTCAGCTTCTCGCGGCCATAGTCTTCTTCCAGCTGCTTCCAGACATGATTGAAGATGAGCTGGGCATCTTTGATTTCCAGATCGGCCGGCGCGGCAGGTTTAGTGGTGGGTTCGCTGGTGGTTAGCATTGAGGGGCTTATTCCAAGGAGCAGGACTTGCCAAGTCCTGGCTTGGGTTTGAGAGAGCTTTTCTAATTGAAGCCGTCCCCGACCATTGGTCAGGCCCACTGGAATGAAGAAAAGATCGTCGCAGGTGATGAGGCCTGGGAGTTCTCAAGCTTCCTAGACTCGCCTTCGCGATGCTTGCCCAGGGGTTGGATTTTGGAGATGACTGGATTGGCGACGACAAAGGTGCGCGCAGCTTTGGGGGATGCGGAGTTACCCTAGACGTTGTTGTAGCTGATGTCGCGCTCCGGCATCTGCCTAAGGCTTCGGTGGCGGGGCGACGAGCTTGCGTGCGGCATCGACGCCACCGAGGGATTCCCAGGTGGGTACGCCCGACGTGGGCGGCAGTTCTTCAATCGTCACGTCTTTGACCTGCACTAGGCAAACACCCCCGCTGTGCACTTGCGGACCAATGAGGCCATCGAGGGCAATGTTCTTGTCCGTCTCGGTGTAGTCGATGCACAGGACACCGTTGATCCAAGTCTGAATACGGGTGCCTTCTGCGCGGATGCGGTACTCATTCCAGCCGAAGACATCGATGGCCTTGTCCAGCGCGGCCTGCTGCTCGGGTGTGGGTGCCCAGATGACCTTGTTGCGGCGGAACTCGTCGTAGATCTTGCCAAACCAGCCTGCGCCGCAATCGACCTGATAGCCGGTCATGTGCGCGCCGCCGGGCACGCGCAGGCTGCGAATCTGGATGCCGCTGTTGAGCATGCCTGTCTTCGGGTCGCCGCTGACCTTGATCTTGAGCTTCAGATCAAAGTTCTGATAATTCTTCTTCGAGCAGATGAAGTGGTTCTCCTTGATCTTCTCCGTCGCGGAGCCGCCGGTGATCATGCCGTCTTCGACCCGCCAGATCTTGGGATCGTAGTCCCAGCCGTCGAGGGACTTGCCGTCAAAGAGGGAAATCGGCTCGGCTTGGAGCGCGGTGGTGAGGAGGAACAAAGAGAGCAGGTGCTTCATGGGTTGGAATAACGTATGGGTTAAACGCAGGCTAGCAGGAAGATGTGCAGGGTGTCTTGCCCGAAATGCACCTGTGCGTGACATCGACAGGCTTCCGCGATTGAATAGGACCGCATCAACCCCGACCTCACCGAAACCAAACTCGGCGGCCCACACATGCGGCGCTGGCACTGGTCTCCACGGCCTTGTGCGCCCATGCATCCCAGCAGTGTCGTGTCGCTCACTCAGGCAAACCCGGTGAAGAATGCCGCAGCCCTCTCATTTTGCGCCCGGTGGGCGGAACTGTGCCGCCCGGCTGGTGGAATCAAGGGTTGGCACAGGCGGAGGTCATTTTTGTGCAGCTCCAATTACTTGGCGGGATTGCTCGCTGCTTCTCGACCTCATCCACCGTGATGTGGAGTTTTGGTGGGTGGGCGTCTTCTGCTCCCCTTCGCGCTTGCCGACACTTCACCGATCGGAGGAAGAGTTGTCGGCTCGTCATGGAAGCATTTGTAAGAGAGTTCGCGTGCGGGAGGGTGATTCAAACATTGACGCCCTCAGCCTGGCTTCGCTATTCTGCCGGATATGTGGCGCGCAATTCTTTGCCTAGGATTCATGCTGGTCACCGCTCTCACTGCAGCGGAACCCGCCAAGCTGCGTTTGGTCGCCGACCTGAATCCGGGTCCAGAGGGCTCCGTCTTGACGGGCTTTTTTGAGTGGAATGGCAAAATCTGGTTCAGAGCTGCCTCCACTCAAGGCGGAAAAACCGTGTGGTCGCTGTATGCCACAGACGGCAGCGCGACTGGCACGCAACGCATCAAGGATTTTCCATTGATTGAACGCGGCTCTTTTTTCGAAAACCCCTTTGTCTATGAGAACCGCCTGTACTTCCAAGGACCTAACGCTGCTCTGGGCAAAGGCAGCCGGGTTTGGGTGACGGACGGCACCGAGGCTGGCACACAGCCCATTTCTGAAGACGGCAAAGATGTGTGTGATGAATACAAGCCGGTTCTAATCGGGGATCGACTGGTGCTTTCCCTTCATGGCGAATACGATGGGCATGGATTGGTGGCGCTCAATCTCCACACCGGCGCGACGGAGACCATCGCTGTGCCTTTTGACGGCTGGGAGGACTATACCGACGGCGCGATGCTGAACGGAAACTTGTTGAAACTGGACTTAAATGGCAAGGCGTTGTGGAGCATCGATGGCACACGCGCTGGATTGAAAAAGCTGGTGCTGCCGGGACTGCCTCCCTTTGAAAATGATGATAGCCTCAATCAATTTGTCTCCCTGCCCAATGGAGTGCTGATGCTTCCCTATGGAGAAATGAAGGCACCGTTGGAGTTGTGGCAGACGGATGGAAAGTCCGTGGCCAAAGTGGCTGCTTGGTGGCCAGACAATCGTGCCACGAAACTCTGGTTTGGTCGTGTGGGCGATCTTGGCATGATGCTCGCCTATGATCGCACCCGACGCTGCGGCTTGTGGAGCAGTGATGGCACGGTCGCAGGATCCAAGACCCTTTTGGATAGTGATCCGTATAAAGATGCCTCCTTCTCTTTTTCAGCAGCTCCTCACCCTAATCCGGTGGTCGCCGGAGGAAGGCTCTACTTTCTCATGGATGACGGCCAGCATGGTCTTGAGCTTTGGGGCTCCGATGGCACCAAGCATGGGACGCATCTCGTGACCGACATTGCCCTTGGAAATGAAGATGCTGAGATTTTCAAACTTCACCCATTGGCCGATGGTCGCGCCTTGTTCCAACGCAAGAACGCAACCTTGGACACGGACGTGTGGATCACTGACGGGTCTGAAGTGGGAAGCCGCAGGCTGGCATCCCTCAAACGGTGGCCTGACGTCGAGGCCGTGCTCAACGGCATGCTTCTCATGATGTCAGCAAACGATCAGCTCGGTACGGAACTGCACGCGCTGGATATCCCGGAACTGACCACGCCCAAGGCGCCAGCCGGGTCCAAATGACCTCGGCGCAAAGCTTGGAAATCCGTCCATGTTTTAGCCCGTCGTGCGCAGCCCGGACGCAATGGCATTGATCGAAATCAGCAGATCCGAAACCATCGCATCCGCAGCTTCGGTTTTACCGGCAGCGGTGAGTCCGCGCCATTCACGCAGCAGGGCGATCTGCTGATCGTGCAACACTTTGAGCGGCTCTTCGCGAATGTTCAGCGTGTAGGCGAGGCGCGGGCGGCGTTCTTCGAAGGTGCCTTGGAAGAGGTCGTCGATGATGGCGCGGGTGGCTTCGTATTCGCTGAGGATGGTGCCGAGGAATCGATCACGCACGGCGCTGTCCTCCACCAGACCAGCGTAGGCACGCATGAGGTCGGTGTTGGCGCTGACGAGGGAGCTTTCGATGTTGGTGAGAACGTAGCGCAGGAAGGCAGACCCAGGAATGGCGGCGGCCAAGGTCGCGTAACTTTTGGGATCTTCGGTCTTGAGCTTGGTCAGGGCGCTGCCGGCACCAAACCAACCGGGAAGGTAAAAGCGTGACTGCGTCCACGAAAAGACCCAGGGAATCGCGCGCAGGTCGTCGAGTGAAGCCTGGCCCGTGCGTCGGGCGGGACGGGAACCGATGCGGGAGTTTTCCAGGGCATCAATCGGCGTGGCCTGACGGTAGAACTTCATGAAGTCCGGCGCGTGCAGGAAGGCGCGATACGCATCTCGGCTGTCGGCGGCCAGTTTGTCAAAGAGCGGCTCCAGTTCAGGCGGGGCGCTGGATTCGGTGCAGCGATGGCGTGCTGTGGCTGCGGTGGCGGAGGCCATGAGCAGCTCGGCATTGTAAACGGCGGAGCCAATGTGCGCGTACTTTTGCGCGATGGTTTCGCCCTGTTCGGTCATGCGCATGCCTCCGCTGAGGGAGCCATGCGGCAGTGCCTCCATGAACCAATGCGTGGGGCCAGCACCACGTCCGACAGTGCCGCCACGGCCATGGAAGAAGATCGGGCGCACGCCATGCCGATGGATCGTGGTGGAAAGCTCACGCTGCGCGCGATGCAGCGCGCACTGGCTGGCCACGATACCGCAGTCCTTGTTGGAGTCGGAGTAGCCGACCATCATCTGGAACACCGGTGTGCCGCCTTTGCTCTGCGCAAGGAGGCTGCGCTTCGCCACAGGATGCGAGAGGAAAGCTTCGACGATGCCTGGGCCGGATTCGAGATCGCCCATGGTTTCAAACAAAGGCACGACGGGCAGGGGACACACGAGTCCTTCATCGCTCCAAGCCATGAGTCCGGCCTCACGGGCAAGAATAAAGACGACGAGCATGTCTTCGACACAGCGGGTCATCGAGATGATGAGGGAACCCAACCCCGCATTGCCATACTTGGCGCGGTGATCCGCCAGCACACGGTAGCAGTCCAGCACGGTGTCCGCTTCAGGCCCGGCGGAGATGCCTGGGGAGAGGAACGGACGAGGGGAAGCAAGCTCGCGATCAAGCATCTCACGCTTTTTCTCGATTGGCCAGTCGATGAATGAACCACGGTCTAGCAGCCCCGCGGCACGCAGAAGCTGATCGAGCGCCTTTTCATGGAAGGCGGAATTTTGCCGCACATCCAGCACTGCGGAATGAAAACCGAAAGCCGTGAGGTTACGGCGGAACGGAACGATCTGCTCTTCGACGACGGCTTTGGAGCCAACATCGAGCAAAGTTTGCGCCAGGACATCAATGTCAGCACGCAGCTCCTCCGGCTGCACATACGCGGCCGCCGAAGCGGGCTTCTCACTCGCGAGGACGACCTTCGCGTGCATCAGGTAAATTGCCGCACGCCACGGCTCCTCTTTGTTGCGCTCCAAGATGTAGGCAAGATCCACGCCCGGCTCGGTTTTAAGCTGCGCAGTGAGGGTCGCGATCAGTTCCGTGAGCTGCGGTGGGGTGATCTGGAACAGGGAGCTGAGCGGTAAATGGAACGCGAGGGCTTCCAGTGCACGGCGCTGCACACGCAGGGCGTTCTTGCGCATGACCTGCAAGGCATGGCGCGTGACGTCCGCCGTCACGAAGGGGTGCCCGTCGCGGTCTCCGCCGATCCAGGAACCAAAGCGAATCAGGGGCGGCAGGGAGTCCACTTCAGTCACGTCATAGCCAGCAGCTTGCCAGGCCTCGCGCAGGTGGAAATGCGCGCGGCTGAGCGCTTCAGGAAACACATCGCGCAAATAGTGCAGCGCGTTTTGCAGTTCGGCCTCAATGCTGGGGCGCGTGACGTGAATTTCGCCGGTGCGCCAGAGGTTTTCGAGCTGGGTCTGCAGCTGGCTTTGCAGGCGGGCCTGCTCACGTGGTGTGTAGGCCGGGTTCTCATGCCGGTTCATGAGGCTGTAGATCTCGCGGTGCAACTCGCGCACCGTCTCGCGCTTGGCCTCGGTGGGATGCGCGGTGAGCACGGGTTCCACGCAGACATCCCGCAGCGCGGCGAGGATGTCGGCCTCATTGAGGCCAAGGGTGCGCAGTTGCTTCAAATTATCCGCCCACAGACCCTTTTCAGCCTCGGGTCCGCTCTTTTTCTCACGCAGACGGCGGATTTGAGACGCAGCCCGCTCCTCAACGACATTGAGCAACTGAAAAGCGATGGAGTAGGCCTGCCCGAGGGAGCGATTCGTTTTTTGCGGCACCCCGGTGCCGATCCATGGAAGGCTGGCGGCCAGTTCCGGCTCCCCCAACTGCTGAAGCACGGTGGAGAAGGCCTCCATGAGGTAACGCAGGTCGTCTTCGAGAAGTTGAAAGCCGAGAGTACGGAGGTTTTGCGGAGGAGATTCGGACATGGCTGGGTGGAGCTTGCGAATCAAAGCAGGAAGGATGCCTGATTCACAGAGCCATGTCGAAAGCCGATGGAAAAGGCAAGATCAAGCGCCAATCGCCAGAATGTCCCTTTTTAAACCGGATAGGCCCACGGCTTCCGGTACTCGCGCGCCATCAGTTTGCTGGCCTCGGAGTCGCCGATGATCAGCTCCTTCTCGGGGTCCCACTGGATGCTCCGGCCGGCTTTGTAGCTTAGCATGCCCAGCAGGGGCAGGCAGGTGGACCGGTGGGCGCTTTCGATGTCGGCAATGGGCTGCTTTTTCTTCTCGATGGCGTCGATGAAGTCACTCCAAAGCAGGGCGATGTTGTGGCCATCGGGCTCCTGAAGCTGGTGGTTGCCGTGCTTCTCGCCTTCTTTGGGATTCACCGGGTAGAAAGTCCAGCCATCGCGCCAGCCGATGTGCAGCACTCCTTTCTCGCCGTAGAAGTAGCAGCCGATCTTGTGCTTCTCGTTGTTGTTGTCGGCAAATTTCCGGTGCTCCCACACGGCGGTGAACTGCTCAAACTCAAACGTGGCCACCTGATGATCCGGAGCATCGGTAGTCTGCTCCTTGTCATTGAGCACGGCAGGCCCAGCGATGGGTCGTCCTCCGGTGCAGAAGATTTTCTTCGGCCCTTTTTCACCGCTCCAGAGCAGGATCTGGTCCAGCCAATGCACACCCCAATCGCCCATGGTGCCGTTGGCATAATCGAGGAAATGCCGCCAGCCTCCCGGATGCAGCTTGGTGTTAAAAGGGCGCATCGGCGCCGGGCCACACCACATGTCCCAGTCCATGCCCTCGGGCACCTGGCTGTTCGGTTTTGGCTGCTCGGGCCCACCCTTGCTGTCGACAAACGCCCGCACCATGCCCACCTTGCCCACGGCACCGGACTTGAGAAAATTCATCGCCTCGACGTGATGCGGCCCAATGCGGCGGTGCAGTCCCACCTGGACCACGACACCCGCTTCGCGGGCGGCTTTCACCATCGCCTTGCTTTCGTTAATGGTGTGCCCTGTGGGCTTTTCGACATAGATATGAGCGCCAGCTTTGCATGCAGCGATGGTTTGCAGCGCATGCCAGTGGTCCGGCGTGGCGATGATGACGATCTCCGGCTTCTCTTTGTCCAGCAGGTCGCGGTAGTCCTTGTAGAGCTTCGGGTCGTCTCCTGAGAGGCCGTTCACCGTATCACCGGCGTTGGAGGCCACGTCTTCATGCACATCGCACAATGCGCAGACCTTGATGCTTCCTGAAGCCAGTGCCTCCTTCAAAATGTTCATCCCCCACCAGCCTGAACCGATCAAGGCCGTGCGGTATTTCTTCGCCGGATCAGCCCCGAAGATGTGAAACGACGAGGCTGCAAACGCGGCGGTGCTGGCGGAAAGAAAATGGCGGCGGGAGGTCATGGTCAGGGGCGATGAAAGCATCACATGACAAAGTACGCCAGCCGTTCGAGAGGCTTGCGAAGGAAAGTAGCGGTGAGCTTTAGCTCGCCCTGGAAGGAGCGGCGCGTTTCCCAGAGCGAGCTAAAGCTCGAAAGTACTTTCGTGCTACGCAAACAGCTCCATCACCGCCTTGCCCTTGTCTCCCACCGTGAAGGGCCGGTTGCTGGGCGACATGACGACTTCGTCAACAGGCAGCCCAAGGCTCCAGCCAATCGTGGAGAGGAAATCCTGCGGGCTCGTTTGCTTGTCGGCCACGGCCATGCCTTCCTTGTCACTGGCCCCATGGATGTAGCCGCCCTTGATGCCACCACCCGCGAGCAGCGTGGAAAAGACCTTCGGATGGTGGTCGCGTCCGCCGTTGCCATTAATCTTGGGACCACGGCCAAATTCAGAGCAAAGCACCACCAGCGTGCTTTCCAGTAGCCCACGTTCCTTGAGATCTTCCAGAAGTGCGGCAAGCGCCTGGTCCAGTTCGGCACCATGCTCATCGAGACCATCGTCAATGTTGTTGTGCATGTCCCAGCCGCCCTTGGCGACTTCAATGTAGCGGATGCCTTTTTCCACCAGACGCCGCGCCAGCAGGCAGCCCTGGCCAAATTTGCCCTTGCCGTACTTTTCCTTCAAGGCCTCCGGTTCGTCATCGAGGTGGAAGGCCTCCAGGTCCGTGCTGGACATGATGCTGATCGTCTTGTCGTAGAACTGCGTGTAGCTCTTCACCTCCGAGGTCTTGAAGCGATCGCGGAATCCGGCATCGAGTTGATCCAGCATGGCGATGCGCTTGTTCATCTGCTCCGGTGCCACTTCGCTCTTGGCGTATTGCAGGCCTACGTCAGGATCGAGAATAGGCAGCGGGGAAAAGCTGGAGGGAAAGAAGCCGTTGCCATTCTGCGGCTGGCGATTGACGCAGACATTAGAGGGCAGCGTCTTGTGGCTGGAGCCAAGAAAGTGCTGCGCCCAAGCACCGATGTTGGGATGCTTGATGGTGCCGCGCTCCTCGTAGCCAGTGCGGATGACGTACTGCCCTGCGGCATGCACTCCCGTTTTGGAAGTCATGCTGCGGATGATGCTGAACTTGTCCGCCTGTTTGGCGAGGTTCTCCATCGTGCCTCCCAGTTGAAAGTCAGCCTTGGTTTTGATCGGAGCTTTCGGCCCCTGCGTCGGGCCTTCCTTGGGATCCAGCGTGTCAATGTGGGTCATGCCTCCGATCATCTGGAGAAAGATGACGTTCTTGGCCTTGCCAAAGCCGGGGCCAGATGTCGCCGCTGCCTTGGCGGCTTCGGCTGCAAAGGCGCTGCCGCCGAGACCGTGCAGCACGGTGACGCCGAGAGCGGCGCTGGCCCAGCGTTCGCAAAAGGCACGACGGGAAAGGGGATCAAGCTGGTTGTGAAGATTCATGGCAGGGAAGGGGGGGTGAGTTTATTCCACGAAGATGAATTCACGGGTGTTGAACAGCACCCAGGTCAGATCGCGCATGGTCATGCCGTTGCTAAGTCCCGCCGTGGCGCTGGCCAGTTCGTCGGGCTTGGGTTTGCGGCTGAAGAAGCTGAGGTAGAGGCTTTCCACCTGCTGCTCCGGTGTCTTCTGGGCGCTGGCCGTTTTCACCACGAGTGAATCATTCTGGCCGATGACACGCTGGGCCTCGCCATTCATGAGCATCAGCACCTGCGGGATGCTGCCTTCCTCGCTTTCACTGTCGGCGATCTGGCGATCGCTCTGGCCAAACATGCGGAGGAAATGCTGATCCTTTTCAGGCTGCGGTAGCTCTGAGGCACGGGCCAGCACCATTCCGTCGCGCACTGGAGGAGCGAGGGTCAGGTCTTCTTCACCGCCTTGATTCATCATGCGCTTTTTCTTGTTCTTCGGGGTGCCTGCGGCCTTGCCTCCAAATTGCCGCATGCTCGCGATGGCGTTTTCAATCTGGCCTTTGATGACATCTGGCGAAGCCTCACCGCTCAAGTCAATGCTCATGGCCTTGGCGTAGGTTTCGCCGCGATGCCCTTTGAATTTGTCCACGTCAGCACCAACGACGAGCGTGGCGCAGGAGTCCCAGGCCTGTTCGGCGGTCATGCGCCGCAGAATCGGGCCAGGAAAGAGGTAGGCGGAGTTGTCTGCCAGTTCGTGGCTGGTGGCCTCACGCTGGTAGGTGTCGGTATTGCACAGCACGCGCAGGAACTGCTTGAGGTCGAATTTCAGACGCACCATTTCATTGGCCAGATGGTGCAGCAGAGCCGGATTCGAGCTCGCATTCGGGTCATCCAGATCGGCGACGGGTTCCTTCACGCCGATGCCGAACATGTGCTTCCACATGCGGTTGGCAATGGTCATGGCAAAGCGTGGATTGTCCGGGGACGTCATCCATTTGGCAAACTGCTCGCGCAGTTGCTCATCATGCTTGGTGGTCTGCACACCTTGATAGGCCTTCTTGGTTTTGTCGTCACTCCAAGTGATCAGCTTGGGTGTCACAAGATCCCCGGGCTTGGCATCCGGGTACTTGTAATCATCCGGCAACTTCAAATCGTTCGTGCTGGAGTCTTCGACGGCCAGGGCGTTCACGCGCAGGAGGTTCTTCGCCTGCTGCTGCAGTTTTTTGTCTCCCAGAGAGGCAAGCACCTTGCGCATGCCCTGCATGCCTGCACCCGCATTGCCTTTGGCCCCGTAGGTTTCCGTGGCTCCGAAGAAGGCCGCCATTTCAAAGAACTGGCGCTGCGTCCAGTCGGCAAAGGGATGGTCATGACACTGCGCGCAAGAAACGTTCGCGCCGATGAAGGTGCTTAGCGTGAGGCTCAGATTGTCCAGCCGCATGCCGGCATCACGCAGCAGGTAGCCCGTCGCGCCGTTTTCCAGCAGCTTGCCGTCGGCGGTCATCATGGAGTAAACGAGCTTGTTCCACGGCACGTTCTCTCCGATCTGCTTCTTCAACCAGTCTTGGTAGGTGTAGAAGCGCGCCTTCTGGGCCACATCCGCCATCCGCAGCATGTCGGCAAAGTAGTTGAACAGGTGGCTGCGATAGCCCTCGGATTCCAGCAGCCGGTCGATCACTTTCGCTCGCTTCGAAAGGCTGGTGTCATTGATGAACTCCAGCGCTTCCTCCCGCGTGGGAATGCGGCCCGCGAGATCCAGAAAGACCCGTCGCACAAACTGTTCATCGGACGCCAGCGGGTTGGGCTTCTGCTCCGCCTTCTTCAGCCCGGCCTCCACAAGCATGTCGATCTGCGCTGCGGCCTGCGCCAGGTTGGGGTCGGAGGGGATGCCAAGACCTTCAGGCTTGAGCGTTTTGGCCGCCTGCTGATCAGCGGCGGAGAGCTTGTCCAAGGAGAGGCGATAGACGTAGCCGTTGCGGATTTGGAGGAAGACGTTGCCGTTTTCAATGCCCCGAAAGGTCGCCTCCAGCTTTCGTCCCTGGGAGTCGGTCCAGGTACGATAGACTTCATTGTCAGCCTGAAGACCGGTGACGAGGAGAGCACAGGCGAGGGGGAGGCAAAAGCGTGTTTTCATGATTTTATCGTCCGGTGTTCCGGGTCGACGCCGGGTTAAACGAGGAGGACGCAAAGAAGTTTCAGTTCTTTTACGAATCCTTTAGCTGGGAGCAATGGCAGCCTCTGAGGAGTCTGGCGATAAAGGTTCGTGGGTCATTAAAATCATCCTTTCATCCTCGCAAAACTGTCATACCTCATTCACTCTCAAAGAAGAACCGTCAGTTAATACACATGAATTTTTGGATCGCCCCTATTGTCACCCTGTCTTTGATGTTGGTGCTTTCTGGCTGCGAGACTCCGGCGCAACGGGCGCAAAGAGCCAAGGAAGAGCGCTTCCTCATCGTCAAACGGCCTGCCATGGCTGAAAAGATCATCGAGGACGTGGTGAAGCTGCCCGAAGACAAGTCTCCCACCATGTGGGAAATCGCCCAGACCTTTCCTGCCTATGAGTGGTCCATCAATGTCTTTCACCGTGATGGCCTGACCGAGGAGAATGATGATCACTTCCTGCTCAAAGGCGACAAATCCCAAACCCCGGTCGAAATCAAACAGTTGGCCGAAGCCAAGCCCCTCAAGGTCGAGATGGCTATCGGCCCGATTGATGATGGTTTCGGTTACCGCAAACCGAAACTGCACTACACCTTCAAGCGGGTGGACGGCGGCTGGAAACGGGTGGACTGGCATGTGACCTGGCACGGCCTTGTTTCCAAGGAAGGCAAGGAAGAGCCACCGCTGAGCGAGCAGGAAAATCGCGAGAAGATCGAAAAAATCACCGGCGAACCCTACGTGGACGAAGTGGAGGCAGCAGCAGCCATGACCACGGCATCGCTCTGAGCCAAGTCATTCCGAGCTGTAGTTCGTTCTGGAAGACGTTTGGCCTCCTGAGACGAGAAAAACTGGAACTCTTCCGTTACTAAACAAACACCGGCGCGAAAGAATCGATCAACGGCAGAAATGCCTGCTGGGATGCCATGTAGTCAGTACAGTTGTAGTCATGCAGACTCACGCGCACCAGCCAGGGAAACTGCGACATGCGCAGACAGACGATGCGGTAGTTCGCGGTGCGTTCGAGGCAGTCGCTTCCTGAAATGGCGGTGCCGCCTTCATCGTGCTGCCATTCTTCGAGAATATCCCAGTGGTGGTCGATCATCGCATGCAGATTGCGAATTTCCGTTTCTCGCCAGGCCGCCAGATCTGCCAAGGCAGATGAGTCGGGATCCGTGCGAGTGAAAACGGAGATGTAAGCCCCTTTGGTGCCGTCCCTGGCCTCAAAATAGAATGACCCCGGCCCATCCGTCTGAGGCTTCTGCTCCCAGTCAGCGGGAAGCAGGATCTGCCATTGCTCGGTGCTGATGGTGTTGTACTCGGGCATTGAAGGTGGTGTTTTAGCAAGGTCTAGGCGGGCGAACAGCACGCACAAGGATTTGCCGCAGATTTCATAGCTGTTTCGAAAAAAGCGCCCTACAGGCTGCGGTTCACCGCCGCATGACCATATCGGAGAGCGCATTCCTACCCGCCCTGCGTAGCGCGAAACCACAGCGCTGGTAGGGAACCGCTGCGCGGCAAACCAGTCGGCTCATTCTGCTTTCCGCTTTGTGGCTAAACGCTTGACGAAACTCGGTCATGACGTGAGGTCTAGATAATGAACGCCATCCGCACCAGCCGCCTCCAGTCCTCCCGTTTTTCCCTTTTGATGGGGGTTGCCATCCTGACTTGCATGCTCACTTCGGCAGGATGGACTCAGGCACAAGAAGCCGTCCCATTTCCCAAGCTTCCAGAAGGAGCGGGTGAGATCAGCCCGAAGGCTGCCAAGACCTTCACAGCCGCCGAGTCGGGACTGAAATACCGCATTCTGCGCGCAGGCACCGGGGCCAAGCCCACTCCCCAGCAGAAGGTGGTGGTCAACTACCACGGCTGGCTTTTCAATGGCCGGGTCTTTGACAGCTCTTATGCTCGCGGCATGCCGATCACCTTCGGTCTCAACCAGGTCATCAAAGGCTGGACTGAAGGGATGCAGTATGTGGGCAAAGGCGGCATGATCGAACTCGAAATCCCCGGCTACCTCGGCTACGGCCTGCAGGGCCAGCCCGGCTCTGGAATCCCACCCAATGCGACTCTCCACTTCTTGGTGGAGCTGATCGACATCATGGAGTGAGCCTGGCTTTGCGGCAGCTCACCTGAAGCCCCTTCATGGGAGGCTTGATGGCTAGCACTCACGTGACTTGGTGCCGAGGATCTGCGGTTTCGCTGTCGTCCTTGGGCGCATGGATGAATCAGCTCCAGTTTTGATAAATCGGCTGCTTCCCGCGCGTAAGTTCCTTGCCCCCTTTGAAGATATCCATGCTGCCCCCCAGCCTCCTTCGCATTGACTTGATCGTCATGCTGCCCCTGTTCTGCGCCCTAGCGTGGACGCTGCCCTTGCAGGCGAAATCCGCCGCAGACCCTAAAGCCTCCGATGACTCCGTCCTCTTGGCGCTGCAGACGGAGGTGAAGAAGGACTTCAAGAGCAAAGTCGAGCCGTTTGTGAAGACCTACTGCTTCGAGTGCCACGGCAACCGAAAATCCAAAAGCGGGATCAACTTCGAGATCGCTGTGCGTAAGCCCGCCGTCGCCCCGTTCAGCGAAATCTGGACCAAAGCCTACGTCAGCATGAGCGCTCACGATATGCCGCCGGAGGACTATGACAAACAGCCCAAGGATGATGAGCTTCAGCGCGTCTTGGACACCATCGCCAAGACCAAATACCTCAGTGCGAAAGATCCCGGCCCCTTTGTCATCCGCCGCCTGACCAAGACGGAGTATGGCAACACCCTGCATGATCTCCTCGGCGTTGATCCCGCAGTGGCCGCCGAACTGCCTGACGAGGTGCCCGGGGAGGGCTACATGAATTCGCTCTCGCCGCTGCAGTCGGAGCAATATCTCAGCATCGCCAATGATGCCCTCAACAGCGCTCTGGCCGCCAAGGGCTCCCCGCCCACGGCTGTTCAAAAGCGTCTGTTTGGGGAAACACCCGCTGAGGGTGCCGATCTCCGCGCTGAAGCAGCCAAGGTCGCCCGCTCGCTTGCACGCAGCGCCTATCGCCGCCCGCCATCCGAGGCTGAGGTCACCACGCTGCTGGCGGTCTTTGACCTTGGCCGCACGAACAAGCTCGACTACACCACTTCGTTGCGCCTTATGCTCAAGGCGGTGCTCGTTTCTCCCCAGTTCCTCTTCATCACTCCCGCCAGGGAAGCGGCAGCTGGCGAGAAGATCTTGCCGCTCGATGATTACCAACTCGCCGCGCGTCTCTCGTATCTGCTCTGGGCCACGATGCCTGATGTGGAGCTCTCCGAACTCGCCGATGCCGGCAAACTCCACGAGCCCGCGATTCTCAAAACGCAGGTCAAACGCCTGCTCATGGATCCACGCGCGCGCGCCTTGTTTGACGGCTTCGGTGCCCAGTGGCTCGGTCTCGCAGAGCTGGCAGACAAGACCTTCGACACCAAAAAATTCCCGCAGATGACTGGCCCGATGCGCACTGCGATGTATGATGAGGCGCGGCTGTTCTTCGACAGCATCGTGCGCGAAAATCGCAGCGTCGTCAGCTTTGTGGACAGCGATTACACCTTCCTCAATGGCACCTTGGCCGCGCTCTATGGCCTGGAAAAAAACGTCACTGGCCCCGAGATGCGGAAGGTGAAACTGACGAATGCGAATCGCGGCGGCATCCTCGGCATGCCCGGCATCTTGGCCACCACCTCATTTCCCAATCGCACTAGCCCCGTCAAACGTGGTGTCTGGGTACTGGAGCAGGTGCTGGGGCAGCGGGTCCCGCCCGCCCCGCCGAATGTGCCCACCCTGGAAAAACAGGACCCCAAAAAGGCCGCCAGCCTGACCCTGCGCCAGCGCACGGAACTCCACCGCACCAACGCCGTCTGCGCCAACTGCCACAAGATCCTCGATCCCATCGGCTTCGGTCTGGAAAACTTCGATGCCATCGGTCGCTGGCGCGATCAAGATGACACAGGCGGTGCCATTGATGCCGTGGGCGAGCTGCCGGGCGGAAAACATTTCTCTTCCCCCCGGGAGTTAAAAGCCATTATCGCCGCACGCAGGGACGACATGGCGCGTAATTTGACGGAGAAACTCCTGGCCTATGCCCTGTGCCGAAAGCTGGAAGGCTACGACGAAATCGTCGTGGATCGCCTCATGGAAACCATCGCCAAGGATGGCTTCCGCATGCAGACGCTTATCGCCGAGATCGTTGCCAGCTATCCCTTCATGAACCGCAGTATCGAGTAACCTCCTTTTCCCATGAGCCGTCCTTATCTCATTGATCGCCGCGCTACCCTGAAAGGTCTCGGGGCCTCACTCGCACTCCCTCTTCTCGAAACCATGGGCTGGGCTGAAGCCGCCAAAGGAAAAGCGGTGAAGCCACCCCTGCGCCTCGGCTTCATGTACATGCCGCACGGGGTCATCCCGGATCAGTTCTGGCCCACGAGTCCAGAGACCTTTCTCAAATCGCCGCCGCCTGCGCTCGAATCATTGCGGCCCGTGCTCGATCAGTGCTTGCTGATGAAAGGCATCTCGGGGGTGCCTATTGCACCCTTCGGGAGTGCGCCGCATGCGCTGGAGCTTTCCACCTGGCTCACGGCATGCCTGCCGGATGCGGACAAACGGGATCAGATCCACATCGCCATTTCCGCCGATCAGATCGCCGCAAACTACGTTGGTTCACTGACCTCCCTGCCTTCCTTGGAGCTGGCCACCATGCCGCAGACACACAAGGAAAATCAGGAAGGTCTCAATGAGGGCTACTACTCGCATTGCAGCTTCCGCTCGCCCACGCAGGCCGTCCCTGCGGAGACCAATCCTCGCAACGTGCTAAACCGTTTGTTTGGCAAGACGGACAAGCCTGGAAACATCGCCCAGACCGACCCTCTGGACCGCCAGATGCTTGACTTGGTCATCGGCAGCGCCAAGGACCTGCGCCGCACGCTGCCTCAGGGCGATCAGCATAAACTGGATGAATACCTCGATAGCGTGCGCTCCGTGGAGCGTCGCATCGCCGCCATGGAGTATCGACAGAAAGAGGCCGCGTTGGAAAAAGCCGGCGTCAGTTCCAGCAAGCGCAGAGCCTCAGATTCCCCACCCATCGAAATCAAAATTCCCGTCAGTGACAAGCGCAGCGAGTACATGCAGGTCATGTGTGACCTCAATGTGCTGGCCTTTCAGACCGACACCACACGCGTCAGCACCTACATCGGCTCCACGCCGAATGGGGTTTCCTATCCCGAGCTCGGCTTCGCGGACATGCATCATTCGCAAACGCATCACAACAACAAGGCGGACATGGTCGCCAAAGTCGCCGCCATCACCGCCTTCAACATCTCGCAATTTGCCTACATGGTGAAGAAGATGCACAGCTTGCGGGAAGGGGATGGCACCCTGCTTGACAACTGCCTCATGCTCTGGGGCTCGGGGCTGGAGGACGGCAACAAACACAGCCGCGAAAACCTCCCCTTCATCATCGCCGGCAAAGGCGGCGGCTCCATCAACACCGGCCGCTTCATGGCGAATACGAAAGGCAATCAGGGAGATCTGCTCACCACCATCCTCGCCTGCGCCGCCATTCCTCTCGACCGCCCCATCGGGATCGCGACCAAGCAGATCAAGGAGATGATGGCCAATGCCTGAGCATAGATGAATGACGGCGGTCATCCCGCATCAGCGCCACTTTTTGTTTACCACCCGCTCTTCACATTCCACACCTCGACGAGATCCTTCGGTAGATCCGTGATGAAGCGTGAGGGCCGCATCATGATGTCTCCATCGCGGGCCTGATGATTGATGACTGGATAAGTCAGATACAGCTCATCCTTCGCACGGGTCACGGTGACATAAAACAAGCGGCGCTCTTCTTCGAGAGCCGCGTCACCACCTTCGTCGATGGCGCGCTTGTGTGGGAACATGCCGTCGGCCAGCCAGACAGCGAAGACGACGTTCCATTCCAAACCTTTGGCTTGATGCCCTGTCGTCAGGGTCACGGCGTCACGATCCTGCTGTTCCTGTTGAGCCGGTTTGTTGTCGGTATCCACTCCGCTGAGAAGCGAAAGCTGACTGAGGAATTCGAGCGGATCGGTAAAGCGGTCGCTGAAGTTGCTGAGCTGCTCAAGGTCCTGCTGACGCTGCTCGTAGTTCTTGAACTTGGCCTTCATGTAGTCCTCATACACGCCGTCGGTGATGCTGCGGATCATCTGCGCCGGGGCTGCGACCTTGCCCTCTTTGTCGATGAGTTCGTCGAGCGTGTAAGCAAACTGCTCCCAGGTGGCCTTCGCCTTCTTCGGCACCTTCAGCGGAACTAGCACAGCGGAAAAGGTGCAGGGCATCGTCTCGGCCTTGGCGGCGTCGGACTTGAGCCAGTCCTGCCAGAGCTTGGCAGCGCTGACATTGCCGATGCCTTCAACGAGGCGCACCATGCGCATGAAGCTGACCTCATCCTGACGATTCACGGCGAACTTCATGAACGCGGCCACATCCTTCACATGCGCCTGCTCAAAGAAGCGCAATCCGCTGGTGATCTGAAACGGAATGCCGCGCTGCGTGAGTTCCATCTGGATTTCCATGCTGTGGAAATGCGCACGATAAAGAACGGCGATGTCGTTGAGCTCCGTGCCTTCGTCCTGCAGTTCCAATATACGCTGTGCCACGAAGGCTGCCTGCGCGGAGGAGCTGTCGAGCGAGACAAGCGCAGGCAGCATGCCCTTGGACTCGCGGGCCGGAACCAGATTTTTAGGGATCTGCCCACGGTTCATGGCGATGGCTGCATTCGCGAGATTCAGCACTTCAGGCACGCTGCGATAGTTCACCTCGATCTTGTGGACGCGGGCTCTGGGCCAGTGCTGATCAAATTCGAGGATGTTGGAGACATCCGCCCCACGCCAGGAGTAGATGGACTGCGCATCATCACCAACGACCATGAGATTTCCCTGCGGTCCGGTGAGCAGTTCAACCATGCGGCACTGGAGGCTGTTGGTGTCCTGATACTCATCGACAAGGACGAACTCGAACTGAGTACGGTAGCGCTCCAGCAGGTCCTCGTTTTCCTCCAGCAACTTCACGGTGAGCGCCAGCAGGTCATCGAAGTCCATGCAGTTCGTATCGCGTTTTTTCTCCTGGTAGAGCGTGCGCATCTTGAGAATGCCCGAGGCCACTTCTTCAAAATAGGGGTAGCGCGTGTTGATGATTTCCTTCAGGCCGCACAGGGTATTGTCGGCAAGCGAGAAGATGTCTCCCAGAACTTCGGCCTTCGGAAAGCGGTAGGTGGTGGTGTCGATGCCGCTGCTGCCGAGCACGGTTTCCATGAGGTCCTTCTGATCCTCGCGGTCCATGATGGAGAAACCTTTGCGGTAGCCGAGTCTCTCCGCGTTGTAGCGCAGAATGCGGTTGCCGATGGAATGAAAGGTGCCGCCCCAGATACGGGTCGCATCTTGAGTGACGAGTTCCTGCACCCGCTGCTGCATCTCGCGCGCGGCCTTGTTCGTGAAGGTGAGCAGTAGGATCGACTCTGGCTGAATGCCATTGTCCAACAGCCACGCGACTCGATACGTCAGTGTGCGCGTCTTGCCGCTGCCTGCGCCTGCAATGACCAGCGCCTGCCCCGGTGGACTCGTGACCGCCGCATATTGCTGCTCGTTCAGCTCCGCCTTGTAATCAATGCGTGTGCTGGGTTCGTGCGTGCTGTGAAGCGTGTAGTTGCGGGCCATCGTGGAAGTAGAAGGGGGAGGTCTAGGAGTCAAGACCGCGCAACTTTGACCTGCCTCTCACTTCGGCACCTGAATCAATCCTGCACCCACGGCAGTGGCGGGGGCTTGCAGTGGTTCCGCCGTGCGAGTGAGCAGCGGAATGATGTTGGGACCGTAGTAGCCACGACCAAGAAGGTAGGCGACAACGCCACTGGTGATCGCAGTGGCCTGCGAGGTGCCACTGCTGATCACGAATCGATTGTCGGCATAGCCGGAAACGATGCCAACTCCTGGAGCGACGAGGGTGAGTCCCGCACCCGAATTGGAGAAATAAGCCTGCGTACCATTGGCATCAACAGCACCGACACTGAGCACACCGGGAATGCCGGCAGGCATGGAAAGGGCTGTGAGTTGCTCATTGCCTGCGGCAGCGACGATCACAACATTGCGACTCTGCGCATAGCGCACGGCTTCGTCGAGAACGGGGGAGTCACCGTTGGCACCGAGGCTGATATTGATGATGCGGGCTCCTAGATCAGTGGCCTTGATGATGGCGGATGAAACCAGCGCGGTGTTGCTCACGCCGTTTGTATCCGCCACACGGATGTCGAGCAGTTTGACCGCCGGAGAGACGCCGCCGACGTTCGAGTCATTGCCTGCGATGAGGGAGGCCATTGCAGTGCCGTGACCGTTGAAGGTGCTGCCGTCGTTGACGAGGTCATAGTGGGTGATTTTCACGCTCGTGAGGGAGGGGTGGCTGGTGATGCCGGAATCGATGACGGCGACGGTGACGCCCTGCCCCCAGGCTGAGCGGTCGCCAGTGGCGCCAATGGCCTTAAGACCCTGGCTGCGGAATGGGACATTCCCGCCCTGATTTGTGTCGGATTTCGCAATTGGACGGGGGATGCCGGGAATTCGGGTGATGAGATTCGGGCCAATGTGGGTGTAGTCCTCGGCATGCGCATTCAGGTCCCGTTCAAGCGCCGTGGTGTCCCGAAAGCGAACCCGGGCGGTGCGGAGTTTGATGTCGTAACCGAGGAGTTCGAGTCCGAGGGATGCCGCGCGGGTACGAAACGCGGCTAGGGCTTCGGGGGTGCGGAAAGTGAGCAGGGCTTCATTTGGCATGGAGCCAGGCACGTTGAGAGTGGCGATGGTGGGCGATGTAGGTGGTTTGGCGGGTGCTGGTGCCGGGGTGGTGACCTTGGGTGATTGCGGCATGGCTTCGGGCACCACGGGTTTGCCAGCATTTGGGCTGGGGCTGTATGGCAGTGCATTGATCGCGGGTGGGGCATGCGATTCCCAGAGCAACCACAGCACTGAGCCCACCATGATCAGCACGGTGGCGGCGAAAAGCAGGGCTGGCAGACGAGTGGGGCGCATGAAGGTGGCAAATTTTCGCACATTGGCGCAACTGCGCGAGTTCTGCTTTTACAAGAAGTTCACGGCACTTTCACGAACTCCAACCTTGTTGTCTTTGTGGGGGCTGCCTAAACTGGTTTTATGTCGCAAAAGAAAGAAGCTTGGGGATCACGTCTTGGAGTCATCATGGCCGTCGCGGGAAGCGCGGTGGGTTTGGGGAATTTCCTCCGCTTTCCTGGCCTTGCGGCGCAGTATGGCGGAGGCGCTTTCATGATCGCCTATGCGATTTCGTTTTTGATCATCGGCCTGCCCATTGGCTGGGCGGAGTGGGCGATGGGGCGCTATGCGGGCAGCAGGGGCTACAACTCGGCACCGGGAGCTTTTGCGGCGATCTTGAACAAGCGCTGGGCCAAGTATATTGGCATCATCGGAGTGATCGTGCCGGTGATGATCTACATGTATTATGTGTTCATTGAGTCCTGGTGTCTGGGCTATGCGGTGAAGTTTTGGACGGGGAGCGTGGATTTGAAGACGACCGAGCAGACGGTGGCGATGTTTAAGAGCATGAGCGGGCAGATGGCCGATGGCTCCGCGCTGGCCTTTTCATGGGACACGGCGCTGCCGTGGCTGATGGTGGTTTTTGTGTTTAATTTCTGGCTGATCTACCGCGGGCTTTCCGGGGGCATCGAGAAGATGTGCAACTACGGCATGCCCATGCTGATCGTGCTGGCGCTGGTGGTGCTGGCGCGGGTCATGACGCTGGGGGCACCTGATGCAGCCAAGCCGCATGACAATGTGGTGAACGGCCTGGGCTACATGTGGAATCCCAGCAAGGTGCAAATCGAACGAACGAAGCCTGCGCCGGGTGAGGTTAAGGTGGTCGAGGAACTGGTGGGGGCGGCGGCTATCACGGCGGCGGAGCAAAAGGTGGCGGCGAGCGGTGGTGCGTTGAAGCTGGTCACCATCACGCCATGGAAGCAGCTGCTAAACCCGCTGCTATGGATGGCTGCTGCAGCGCAGATTTTCTTCAGTCTCTCCGTGGGGTTTGGGGTGATCATTGTTTATGCAAGCTATCTGAAAAAGACGGATGACGTGGTGCTCAGTGGGCTGACGGCGAGTAGTGCGAACGAGTTCTGCGAGGTGGCGCTGGGCGGACTGATCACGGTGCCGGCGGCGGTGGCGTTTCTGGGCCTTGCCTCAGTGGCAGGGCAGGGGACCTTTGGCCTGGGCTTCACGGTGCTGCCGCTGGTGTTTGCCAAGATGCCGCTGGGTGCCTTTTTCGGCGGGGCATTCTTTTTCATGCTCTTCCTTGCGGCAATCACGAGCTCGATTTCCATGCTGCAGCCGGGGATCGCCTTTCTTGAGGAGGCGATGAATGTGGGGCGCAAGGTCAGTGTGACGATTCTTGGACTGCTGACCGCGCTGGGCACGGGTTTTGTGGTGTTTTTCACCAAGGAGCTGAAGGCGCTCGATACGCTGGATTTCTGGGTGGGAACGTTTCTTATCTTCATTCTCGCTACGATCCAGATCATCATCTTTGGCTGGCATTGGGGCATTGAGCGCGGCCTGCGGGAGGCGCATCAGGGGGCTGCCATTCGCATCCCGCGTTTCTTTGGCGTCATCATGAAATGGATCTGCCCGGTATTTCTCTTGGCGATCTTTGGCATGACCGTGCTGACGAGCTTGTTTGGCTTTGATCTCAGCACACGGACCTTCGGCGCTGCCTCGTCTTACGTGGTGGATCTCATCGGTGGTGCGAAGGACGGCAAAGCGGTGGAGACGAATCTGGCCGCGCAACTCAGCGTGGTCTTGGTGATCATCGTGGCCATCTTTTTTGGACTGCTGTCCTCCCGTGCCAAGGCCTACCAGCGCGCCGAGCTGGGCCTGAACAAGCACGATTAACCGCGAACCCTGAACTACTCCCCGTTATGACCACCTCCGGCCTTATCGTCATGCTGCTTTCTGTTGGCACCGTCACCCTCCTGTTTGGCTGGTGCATCTATAAAGTGCTCACCACTCCGAACGAAACGGAGAAGGTGCATGGAGTGGAATTTCATACGCCAGACATGGACGAGGAGGGGTAGAATTTTCATTCCATGAAAGGTGTTCAGGACCACATCATCCTAGTGGTTTGAGACGCAACTGTCTCAATGTATAAAAGGGCGCATCCGATTCCGCTATGCGTCGGGCTCCCAGTTTGCGCTTCGGGCCGAACAGCTCTCGCCGTGTCTCGAAGACTCCTTCTACAAACTCTCTGCTGCCCAGCACCAATCCATCGCTGAAGTAGCGCACGCGCAATCGCACCATCTCCGCCGGGCTCAGCTTGCCTTTCTCCGCCAGCACTGCTCTTGCCGATTCCGCAGTCACCCCGCGCGTCACCACCTTCTCATTCTGCGCGTCCTTCACCTCCCGTCCCTCCGCATGCAGCAGGCAGCGGTACGCCGCCGCCGCTCCCGCGCTCTTCCAGCCATCCACCGGTTTGCCCAGAGCCTTGCACAGTCCACGCTGCGCCCTGCGGCTGCCACCCAGGGCTTCGGCGTAGCCGCACCAGCGGTAATCCTTGGGATCTTTGACCAGCCCAGCGCGAACGGGGTTGAGATCGATGTAGGCGGCAATCGTGCGCAGCGGATCGCCTTTGCCTTCGACGAGCACGCTTTTGAAACGGTCCATCCACAGCGTGCCCCGGCGTCCGCGCCGTTTATTGAACCAGCGGCTGAAGCGTTCCTTCACCTCCTTCACAAACAACGATAGATCGCAAAAGCGCTTCTTCAACGCGTCCAGTTTCTGATCCGCCAGCACCGCCATGCCGCGTGTGCGCAGATCCGCCAGTTCATCGCGGAGCAGGCCCAAGTAGGTGCGGCTGTAGAGGATGCTCAGGTGCTCCAGCAGTTTCGCCTCGCCTTGCGGCCCCTCAAAACGCTGCAGCCAGATCTGCCGCTGCGGGACCTCGGCCAGCAGATGGAAATGATTCCCCATGAGGCAGTAGGTCAGCACTTTGATCCCACAGAACTCCGCCATGCGCCAGATCACCCGCCGCAGCGCCTCTTTTTCCACATCATCAAACATCACCTCTCCGCCGCAGGTGCGTGACATGACGTGATAACAATAAGACTCTAGCGGCCCCTTGCCAAGAACCCGAAACCTGCCGCCCGACCACGACCGCGCGCCGGGATAGAGTCCTGTTTTCGCATTGACACCGACGA
>JAIXYN010000017.1 GCA_027490195.1 Verrucomicrobiaceae bacterium
CTCCTACCCGCACTCCGCCTCCGCAATTCCCCACCACTCCGCCATCGCGCCAGCAGAGTAGTCCGCACAGTCCCCTGTGCGGCGCTCCGCCATCACCCACCACTCCGCCCCCCCTCCAACTTCAAACTTCAAACTTCAAACCTTAAACTAGTAACCTCCCCCGTGCTCCGCATCCCCATCATCGACTCCCACACCGGCGGCGAGCCCACCCGCGTCGTCCTCGGCGGCGTAACCGCCGAAAACCTCGAAACCTACCGCCGCGCCATCCTCTGCGAACCGCGCGGCCACGAGGTCATCGTCGGCGCTCTTCTCGTGGAGCCCAAAGACCCCTCATGCGCCGCCGGAGTCCTCTTCTTCAACAACGTCGGCCTCCTCGGCATGTGCGGCCACGGCATGATCGGCCTCATCATCACCCTCTGTCATCTCGGCCGCATCGCACCCGGCGAACATCGCATCGAAACGCCCGTCGGCATCGTCACCGCCACCCTGCATGAAGACGGCCGCGCCAGCATCCGCAACGTCCCCTCCTACCGCAAAGCCAAGTCCGTGCAGGCTGGCACTGTCACCGGTGACGTCGCCTATGGTGGAAACTGGTTTTTTCTGGTGTCCGACCACGGCCTTGCCCTCACCCGCGAAAACATCCCGCAGCTCACCCAGGCCAGCCTGACCATGCGCGCCGCCATACACGCCGCCGGTCACCCCGAAGTCGATCACGTCGAACTCTTCGCCCCGCCGCACGATCCCGCCAATCACAGCCGCAACTTCGTCCTCTGCCCCGGCGGCGAATACGACCGCTCCCCCTGCGGCACCGGCACCAGCGCCAAGCTCGCCTGCCTCGCCGCCGATGGAAAACTCCCCCCCGGCGAAACCTGGCGTCAGGAAAGCATCATCGGCAGCGTCTTCGAAGCCAGCTACACCCCCTCCGAAACCGGCATCATCCCCACCATCACAGGCACCGCCTTCATCACCGCCGAATCCACCCTCATACTCGATCCCGCTGATCCGTTCCAATTCGGCATTGGCAGCACCACGGAGCTATGAAGACGGATGAAGCCTCCACTTCAACGCCTCTCTCCTCCGCCAGCCCCAAAGGGGCTGCGTAATAGAGCCCAGGGTCGCCGAGCCTTAGCGAGGCCACCCTGGGTTTCTGCCATCGAAGCCAGGAAGCAAACCCACCGCTCCGCAACATCCGACGCCTACCAGCAGCGTCTGCAATCAGCTCCGCCCCAAACGTCCGCCGAGATCGGATAATAACCCAACTTCATGAAACCATTTTTCCTCCTTATTATTCTGGTTCTCCTCGCCTGCTTGGCCCCCGCTCAAGACCGCTACGAGCAAGCCCTCACGCTTCCCAGGCGCACCGAAAACCTCGTCTTCCGTGATCGCATCAAGGCGAACTGGCTGCCAGATGGCAAATCCTTCTGGTACCGCATCCAAACCGGACCAAAAACCCAGGAATTTGTCCTCATCCAAGCCGACACCGGCGCACGCAAAACCGCGCCGTCGCTCAAAGCACTCGGCCTCCCCGAACAGGAAGCCCTCAAATCCTCCACCACCAAAATCGAACTCCGCCGCACCTCCCGCACCGGCGAAGAGTCTGGCTTCAAGTTCATCAATCAGCTCGATGCCGACGTCGATCTCTTCTGGATCAATCAGCAGGGCGAGCACATTCGCTACGGCGGCATTCGCGCAGGCACCGAGCGCGAGCAGCACACCTTCGACGGACATGTGTGGCTCATCACCAGCCGCACCGGTGAACACCTCGCCATCATCGAGGCCGGCCCTCTGGTGCAGACACTCATCATTGATGGCAAGGGCATCACTCCAGCAAAACAGGAGCCGAAGAAAAATGAGCCAGGCTTCAAATCACCTGATGGCAAATTGAAGATTGAGGTCACCCCAGCTTTCATCCTCCTCAATCAGCGTCCATTGAAACTAGACTCCATGCAGGATTTTTCGGGGCCAGCCCAATGGGCGCCAGATTCTTCCGCATTTGCTATCTCACGCTGCAAACCTGTGTCGCAACGACAAATAGCAATCGTGGACTCTTCTCCGAAGGAGCAGGTGCAACCAAAGGTCAAGACTCTCAACTACACAAAACCCGGTGATCCACTGCCCAAGCCTGAGCTTCTCATTGTCCGGCCAGATGGGCATTTTTCCATGGTAGATACTGCTCTATTCGCGAACCCGTTCACCGAATCACAACACATCGACGTCACGTGGTCTCCTGACAGCCGCGAGTTCTACTTCAATTACAACCAGCGCGGCCATCAGCTCTACCGCATCCTCGCCGCCGATGCCAAAACCGGCACCGTGCGCACCGTCGTCGAAGAAACCTCCAAAACCTTCATCGACTACACCCACAAAACCTGGCGTCACTGGCTCCATAAAACCGGCGAACTCCTCTGGACCAGCGAACGGGACGGCTGGTACCACCTCTACCTCTACGACAGCAAAACCGGCCACGTTAAAAACCAGATCACCAAGGGCGCATGGCCCGTGCGCGAAGTCCTGCATGTCGATGAAACCAAACGCGAGATCACCTTCCTCGCCAGCGGCTTGCGGAAAGAAGAAGACCCCTACCACCTCCACCTTTGCCGCATCCACTTCGACGGCAGCGGCTTTCAGCAGCTCACCCAAGGCGATGGCAATCACCACATCGAATTCTCCCCAAATCGCGATTTCTTCACTGACACTTATTCACGTGCCGATCTCCCACCCATCCACGAACTGCACCGCAGCAGCGATGGCAGCCTCGTCTGTGAATTAGAAAAAGCAGACGCCAGCAAACTCCTCGCCGCAGGCTGGACCATGCCCGAACGCTTCATCGCCAAAGGCCGCGATGGCCAGACCGACATCCACGGCATCCTCATCAAACCCTCCCATTTTGACCCCGCCAAAAAATACCCCGTCATCGAAGACATCTACGCCGGCCCCCATTCCGCCTTCGCACCCAAAGACTTCGGGCGTCTGCTCACCCACCACATCCTCGCCGAACTCGGCTTCATCATCGCCAAGCTCGACGGCATGGGCACCAATCATCGCGGCAAAGCCTTCCACGATGTCTGCTGGAAAAACATCAAGGACGCCGGATTCCCCGACCGCAAGCTCTGGATCAAAGCCGCCGCGAAAACCCGCCCATGGATGGACCTCACCCGCGTCGGCATATACGGCGGCAGCGCAGGCGGCCAGAACGCCATGCGTGCGCTGCTGGATCATCACGACTTCTACCACGTCGCCGTCGCCGACTGCGGCTGCCATGACAACCGCATGGACAAAATCTGGTGGAACGAACAATGGATGGGCTGGCCCGTGGACGAAAGTTACGCCCGCAGCTCCAACAAAGACGACGCCCACAAGCTGCAAGGCCACCTCCTCCTCATCGTCGGCGAACTCGACACCAACGTCGATCCCGCCACCACCACCCAAGTCGTCGGTGCCCTCCAAAAAGCCAACAAGACCTTCGACTTCATGCCCATCATCGGCACCGGCCACGGCGCCGCCGAAACACCTTACGGCTCACGCCTTCGAATGGAGTTCCTGGCCCGTCATTTAAAGCCATGATTGCATTCCCTGACGGACTCTCGTTAAATACATCACCTCCCCATCAGAGTGTCATTACGAGACGACATCAACCAAGCCATTAAAGGACGGGCAGACATCGCTTTTGGTTTTGTCAGTCTTCATCGTTTTCAGGACATTCTCGATCAAGTGGCTGAACGTTTTCTCAAACGAGGGAAAAGAGATCTAAACAAAATCTGGCTGTGGAACGAGTTCCGAAATGAAACAGGAAGCAGTCAGCCCGAAGATGTCTTCTCAGCATTGTCTGAAATCCTGCAACCGCAAACCTCCTATTGGTTCATATCGAGTGATGAAAACGGTAAGTATTGGGTAGCTGAGTCCAGTGGAAGCAGCATCATAAATGTTCTGAAAGAGATGTATGCCTTTGAGTATTATATTCTCGATAAACAGATGTCCTGGATTCTCTGCGAGAATCATCATGGAATGCTCATTGAGGCGCGATTTGGCACGACGCCGCACGTCCAAAACGCCCCACCAGACTAATTGCGATTTTCAGCTCGTCCTGATGACGCTTGAGAACATTCTATCGATACTTGTACAATAGACTGACATCTATGTCTTGAAGGCCAAAGGCCTTCCGCATCATAGCGAAGGGATGCCGAGCGATAGCGAGTGCTTCCCTGGTAAACGCGCCAGCACCATCCGGAAAGCAAACCCAGCGCATACTTCGCTCACCGCGCTCACCAGCAGCGTCTACAACGCACCACCGCTGCCCGTGTTGCCAGCACTCCCAAAAACGCACGATCTATCCCCTTGATCAAATGCCATTCTTCTCAGTTTATGGCGCAACGGTCGCAGATAGAGCAAAAATTTTCGGGCTCATTTGTCGATAATCCCGCGGGTATTGCCAAATTCGTTCAAGAGGCACCTTCCGGCAGTGTTTATATAACGTTATGCCCACCCACATCACCATTCTCGGAGCCGGCGTCATCGGCCTGAGCACGGCGCTCTACTGCGCCCGTCGCGGCATGCAGGTCACCCTCATTGATCAAAAGCCAGCTCAGCGCGACGGCTGCTCCTTTGGCAATGCCGGCATGATCGTCCCGAGCCACTTCATTCCTCTCGCAGCTCCCGGCATGGTCAAACTCGGCCTCAAGTGGATGTGGAATCCCGAGTCCCCCTTCTACATCAAACCCCGCCTCGATCTCGATCTCCTCTCCTGGGGCCTGAACTTCTGGAAAGCCGCCACCGCGCAACGCGTTGCAACTGCAGCACCCATATTGCGGGACCTCAGCCTGCTAAGCCGCCAATGCTTCGAAGAAATCGGCCTCGACTTCGGACTCGTAAAGAACGGCCTCCTCATGCTCTGCAAACAGCAGCACACCCTCGACGAAGAAGCCCGCATGGCAGCGCAGGCAAACGCACTCGGCATCCCCGCTCAAGTCCTCGACGCCAAAGCCACCGCCGCCCTCGATCCCAACATCACCATGGATGTCTGCGGCAGCGTCTTCTTTCCCAAAGATTGCCATCTCTCACCAGGACGCTTCATCACCGCTCTGGAGAACGAACTGAAACGCCTCGGCGTGGAGTTTCTCTGGGAGACTGAGATCAAGGGCTTTGCAATCGAGAACCACACCCTGCGCGCGATCAAAACCTCACAAGCTCAAATCGAAGCTCAGGAGGTCGTGCTATGCAGCGGCGTCTGGTCAGCGGATCTGGCGAAGTCACTGGACCTCAAAATTCCGATGCAGGCGGGCAAAGGATACAGCCTCACATTGCCGAATCCGGCCCAGCTACCGGAGCTCTGCAGCATCTGCACAGAGGCACGTCTCGCCGTCACACCCATGGACGGAGCGCTCCGCGTGGGAGGCACCATGGAGATGGCTGGCATCGACGAATCCATCACCCAGCGCCGTGTGCGCGGCATCACGCGCTCCTTTGCCTCCTATTTCCCAGCCTTTCGCGAAAACGACTTCACCGAAGTAAAACCCTGGAGCGGTCTGCGGCCCGTCTCACCCGATGGCATGCCCTACATCGGCCGCACCCGGCGCTGGAAAAACCTCACCCTTGCCACTGGCCACGCCATGATGGGCCTCAGCCTCGCCCCCGCGACTGGAAAGATCGTCAGCGCACTTCTTTGCGAAGAGATTCCACCCGTTGCACTCGAATTGATGTCACCCGACCGCTTTATATGAAAATCACACTTGCTGCTCTCCTATTCGTTGCGATGCGTTTGGTGGCGCTGGAAACACCGACCTATGTGCATCGCGAGATCGCTGGATGGAAGGTGCATGTGAATGTGAAGCTGATCGAGGCAGACTCAACGGCGCTGGAGAGGGCAATGGAGCTCCTGAGGTCGCAACTGGATGAAATGGTGCGCGTCGTTCCAGCGAAGGCGGTGGCGGATCTGCGGAAGGTGCCGCTGTATTTCAATCCGGAGTATCCCAAGACGAGGCCGCGTGCGGAGTACCATCCGGGCGAAGACTGGCTGCGTGAAAATGGGCGGGACACGGCGATGGCACGGTGTGTCGAATTCAGCAATGTTCGCATCTTTGAGGCCGAGACACGGCGCATGCCAAACTTTGCGCTGCATGAACTGGCGCACGCCTACCACCACCTTTTTTTGCGCATGAGCTATGGCAATCTGGAGATCAAGGCGGCCTATGAGAAAGCCAAGGCCAGCGGCAAGTATGACCGGGTGGAGCGCAAGGACAGCGAAGGGCGCAGCCGTATGGATCGTGCCTATGCGATGACGAATCCGCAGGAATACTTTGCCGAATGCACGGAAGCCTACTTCACCCGCAATGACTTCTATCCCTTCAACCGGGAAGAACTGAAGCAGCAGGATCCGGAAATGTTGGCCCTGCTGGAAAAGTTGTGGGGTGTGCAACCCTAATCAGCCCTGAAGTGACTGACGCCGGTATTCGGTGGGGGAAGTGCCGGTGACGGCACGAAAGGTGCGCGTGAAGGCGCTGTGATCAGCGAAACCGCAGTCGAGCGCGATCTGGGCGATGGAGGCATCGGTTTCACACAACAAGCGGCTGCCGACGGTGATGCGGGTCTTGGTGATGAGCTGCATCGGGCTGATGCCGTGGATGCGCCTGATGATGCGGGCAAAACGAGCCGCCGTCATACCGGCCTTGCGTGCGAGTGAAGAGGGGCTCACGGGATCGTCATAGGCGGTTTCAAGGTACCGCAGCACCCGCGCCACCTTGGGGGATACGTCGTCACGACTCACGGGAGCCGCCAGGTCCTTGGAGATGCCGATGAGGCCCGTCACCTGGCCGCGTTCATCACGAACGGGCAGCTTGCTGGTGAGACCCCATACCGGCACATTCGGCCTGCGCCAGAAAAGCTCCAGACGCTCCACGATGGGCTGACCAGTGCGCAGCACCTGCTCATCCTGTTCGGTGGGAATGCGTCCATAGTCGCCGGGGCAGACATCACAGGGCCGCCTGCCAAGCATCTGCGATTTGTTCTTGAGACCGTGACGCTCGACGAGTGACTGATTCACCACCAAGTAGCGACCGGCAGCATCCTTGATGAAAAATGCGGTGTCATGCATCAGATCGGTCACCTGCTCGATCAGACGTGCGTCCATGAGCAATGAGCCTTGCTTGGAAAGGATGCCCGGAAAGGCTGGAGGGGCTTTTTTCATTCTGCGAGAAGAAGGCACACATAACGGCAGCCAACCGGACGACTTCCACCCGTCCTGCCATTGTGCGGTTTTTGTCGGCTGCGAAGGTTAGAAAACTCAAGACACGATGGCTGCTCCTGTCAGATAATGAAGAGAAATGCGCAAGCTCCCATTCACACCTCTCGCAACCTTGCTGCTGATGCTTTCTCTTTGGCCTGCCGATGCTCAAACAGTGCTGGAAACGCTGCGCACCCAAGCCGCCGGGGGTGATGTCAAAGCGCAGTTGGACCTGGCGATTCGTTATCGAGATGGCAAGGACGTCACCAAGGACGCTGCCGAGGCGATGAACTGGGCGCATCGTGCCGCGGATGCCGGCAATGCCGACGCGATGGATTTCGTCGGCTTCGCCTACCTGCGAGGCGCGGTGGTGAAGCGCAATCCGGCCATCGCCTTCGCTTATTTCAAAGCAGCCGCGAAAGACTCCGCGCAGGCCGCATTCAATCTGGGCCAGTGCTACTACGGAGCGCAAGGTACGGAGCAGGACTGCGCAAAGGCGCTGGAGTGGTGGAAGAAGGCAGCGGAGATGGGCCATGGCCGAGCCGCTGCGTGTGCGGCGATGGCCTATCGTTCGGGCGAAGGAGTCAAGCCCGATGCCGTGCAGGCACGCCGCTTGGCGGAGCGCGCGGCCGAATTGAACAGTCCCTCAGGCCTAGTGCTGCTGGGAGAAATGAAGTTTCAGGCCGGTGACACCAATTCCGCCAAGGCCAACTGGACCAAGGCTGCGAAACTTCACCCCACCGGGGCCACGGGACATCCTTCGCAGCCGTCTGACAATGCCTCTGCGCAGCAAGGGGCGGATCTCATCAAACTCATGGAATACCGGGGTCGTAAAAACGAGCCGGGGAAGTTTGCTTTCATTCAGATGCCGCACATTCAACAGGGCTACAACAACTGCGGGTCCACGGCCTGCGCCATCTTTGCGCGCTTTCAGGGAAGCGAGATCGGCGGCTGGGATTTCAAACGCCTCTGTCCCTCGCCACTCGGCACGGGCACCGACTGGGGCCACTTGCTGGATGCCTCGAAAAAGATCGGACAGCAATGGAAGCTCATCACCTTCACACCTGACGACAGAGGATTTGAACAAGCCACCACGATGCTCAAATCTGAACTCGATGCCGGTCGTCCCGTAGTCGTGGACTTCAAATACATCGGTCCGCAGTATCCAAATGGAAGCGCCGGCCACACGCTCAATGTGTGCGGCTATCTGGCGGCGGAGAACCTGTATGTCCTCTGCAATCCTGCCGTCGCCACACCGGGGCTCCAACTCATCACCGCCGACGATTTGAAGAACTTCTGGCGCTCCGACCACTATGGCGCGCTCTCCAAAGGCGTGCTTTCACGGCCAGCTTTTGTCATTGATCACCGTTGATTCACTCATGAAAGCCTCCCTGCTTGCCACCCTGCTACTACTGCCATTCGCTGCACCGTTCGCAGCCGAAACGAAACCCAACATTCTCGTCATCCTTGCCGATGATCTCGGCTTCGGTGATGTGCAGTGCAACAATCCTGAGCGCGGGAAGATTCCGACGCCGAACATCGACAAGCTGGCGGCGCAAGGCATGCGCTTCACGGACGGGCACTCCTCCTCCGGCGTGTGTTCGCCGTCCCGCTACACCCTGCTCACGGGGCGCTATCACTGGCGCACACGATTGCAGAGAGGCATCGTCGGCGTGTTTGGCGAGCCATTGATCGCACCGGATCGCATGACCATCGGCACGCTGGCAAAGCAGCAGGGCTACCGCACCGCCTGCATCGGCAAATGGCACCTTGGTTGGGACTGGCCCATCACCCAGGAGCAGCGCCCCTTGCTCACGCCTTCAAAGCAGCCCAACGATGAAGCGGGTAAGAGAGCAAATGAAGCGGCGGCTGCCGGAGCAATCGCGACGGAGCAGCAAATCGCGGCATGGCGTGACATTTTTTCGAAGCCCATTCCCGGCGGCCCAAGCACACGCGGCTTTGATCTCTACTTTGGCACCGACGTTCCGAACTGGCCGCCGTTTTGCTTCATTGAAAACGACCGGACACTGGGGATTCCCACGGAATTCCTGCCGAGTGAATTCATGGCCAAAAACCAGGCGAGCAACCAAGGCCCTGCGCTCAAAGACTGGAAGCTTGAGGGCATCCTGCCAGCGCTGGGAGACCGCACGATCAGGTTCATCGACGAGTCCGCACAGAAGAAAGAACCCTTCCTCGTTTACATGCCGCTCACCTCGCCGCACACGCCGCTGGCGGTGAACACGGAGTGGAAGGACAAAAGCCACCTCAATCTCTTCGCTGATTTGGTCATGGAGACAGATGCCGTGGTGGGCCGAGTGCTGGATGCGCTGGAGAAAAGCGGCGCGGCGGAGAATACGCTGGTGATCTTCACGGCGGACAACGGCTGCGCGCCCTACATCGGCGTGAAGGATCTTGAGCAGATGGGTCACTATCCGAGCGGACCGTTGCGCGGCTACAAGGCAGATGCTTGGGAAGGCGGACACCGCGTGCCGTTCCTAGTGCGCTGGCCGGGCGTGGTGAAGCCGGGCAGCGTGTGCGGCCAGCTCGTGTATCAGGCCGACTTGATCCGCACCTTCGCCGATATGTTCGGCGTGAAGCTGCCGGACAACGCCGGCGAGGACAGCTTCAGCCTGATGCCCCTGCTCAAAGGCGCGGACAAACCCATCCGCGAAAACGCGGTGAGCGCCTCCGTCGGCGGCATACCGAGTGTGCGCAGCGGCTTATGGAAATACATTCCCGCGCCAGGGTCCGGGGGCTGGGGCAGCGGCGGTGATCAATTGCAGCCCGTGCAGCTCTTCAATCTGGCGGACGACATCGGTGAAACGAAGAACCTCGCAGCTGCGATGCCGGAGAAGGTGGCCGAAATGAAAGCCCTGCTGGAGAAGCTCATCACCGATGGCCGCAGCACGCCCGGGGCGCTGCAGAAGAACGATGTCGAGGTCGTGCGCTACCCACGCCCAGAGGCCCCCAAGCGGAAGGCCAGAGCCAAAAAGTAGTCTCATCCATGAACCGTCTTCTCTTATTCCTTGCCCTTCAGTCGGCCACCTTCGCGGCTGTTCCACGCGATGCCTTGCCACTTGATGCGCCAGAGTGGCCGTTGAACTACCGGCTGCATCTGGAAGGTGCCGCGAAGGTGAAACTGAGCGAGGACGTGAACTTCACGCTCGATGAGAAAGGTCCGCATGACATCGCGGTGGAACATCCGGCGGATGGCGCGCCAGTGCTGCGTGTGTGGAGCGCAGGAAAGCTCGTACGCGGGCCTGAGGATGTGCCGTCGCTGGCCCAAACCGGGGCGAAGGATTTTGCTGATGCGAACCTCGACCTGGGTGCGGACTTCACGGCGATGGCGGTGTTTGAGGCAAACGGCGATGGCACCTTGTTTTCAAAATGTGCTGCCAAAGGCAAGTGGTCGCGAGATGCAAAGGCGCTCTTTATTCGAGGTGGAAGACTCGTGTATGACATCGGCTGGCTGGGCGCGATGAACGGTGGCCCCAAAGTGAATGACGGCAAGCCACACACCGCCGTGCTTACCGTTCGCGATGGAACCGCCCGGCTTGTGCTGGATGGGAAAACCATTGCGGAGAAAGCTGGCTTCACGAAACCGGATCAGAAGGAGCATGTTTTTAAAGTGGGCCGCGCCGCGCCGAACTTTGCGGGCGAACTCTCCAAGGGAAATGTGCGTGCTGTGCGGGTGTGGAAGCGAGCGCTGCCGGATGCGGAGATGGCGCTGCTTTTCAAAAATGAGGGCGCGGGTGCGAACACGCCTGACTTCACGTATCAGCCGAAGGCGGGAGGCAAACCTGTTGTCGAGTCCGGCAGCGGCTGGGTGCAGGCGCTGGAGCGGAGTGACCACGCGGAGATCGTCAGCGGCTGGAATGCCAAGACGCTGGAAGAAGGTGCTGCCATCTACAAAACGCTGTGCGTCGTGTGCCATGGCACCAAGGAGCAGCCGGGGTCCCTGCCCACGGCGCTGCGCTTCGCCGAAGGTCAGTTCAAGAACGGATCAGATCCGTATTCGATGTTTGTGACGCTGACGAAGGGCTTTGGCCAGATGGTGCCACAGCCGCAATACACGACGGCGCAGAAATACGCGGTCATCCATTACATCCGCGAAACCTTTCTGCGGCCGCACAATCCATCGCAACTGAAGGACATCGACACCACCACGCTGCCGCGTGGGCTGGTGCATGCCGAGGCGGAGAAGCCGGACACTTCCTTGCCCCCCTACAAGCGCATGGATCTCGGCCCGGCTTTGTTTTGGACACTTGAAGTGGCCCCCGATAACATCGCGCAGAAGGGCATCGCCATTCGTCTCGATGATGGACCGGGCGGCGTGAGCAAAGGGCGCGCGTGGATGATCTATGACCATGACACGATGCGCATGGCCACCGCGACCACGGGTGACTTTGTGGACTGGAAAGGAATCGCCTTTGACGGCAGCCACGGCACCCATACGGGACTGACGGGCGAGCGGCACTTCATCAATCCGACCGGGCCGGGATGGAGCACCAGCAGCTTTGAGGACAAACGTGCTACGGCCAAGGATGGGAAAAAATACGGGCCGCATGCGGGCTTGAAATTCGCAGGCATTTACACCTTTCAAAACAAGGTGGTGATCGCGGCGGACATCCACGGCACACGCGTGATCGAATCGCCCGCATGGCTGGACTATGGCACGACGCCGGTGTTTGTGCGCACAGTGAACGTGGGTGAGGCCAAGCAGCCGCTGCTGCTCCGCGTGGCCCCCGAAAGCGTGAATGTCGTTCTGCGGGGTGATGGAGAGCTGAACAAAACCGACGGCTTCTGGGTGGCGAAGCTGACCGCGGGAGCCAAGGCTCAACTGTTCATCTCACGCGTGGATGCGGGCTCGCTCGACACGCTGGCGAAAACCTTTGCTGCATCGCCAGATCTCACACCTCTGACTCAGGGCGGACCGGCGAAGTGGCCGCAGGTGGTCACCACGACCTCGGTGGCGGGAAAAGAAGAGGGAGCGTTTGTGACGGATGACTTCACGCTCCCGCTCGACAATCCCTGGCAAAGCTGGATGCGCCCCGGCGGCTTTGATTTCACCCCGGATGGCAAGGCGGCCATCGTGGCCCTGTGGAATGGCGATGTGTGGCGGGTGGATGGCGTGATGCAAAAGGCACCGGCCACGCTGACGTGGCGCAGGATCGCCAGCGGCCTGTTCCAACCGCTTGGCGTGAAGTTTCGTGGCGATGAACTCTTCATCACCTGCCGCGATCAAATCGCACGGCTGCGCGACCTCAATCAGGATGGCGAAACCGACTTCATCGAGTGCTTCAATGATGACGCGCAGGTGACTGAGCATTTCCATGAATTTGCCATGGGCCTGCAAACCGATGCGGCGGGAAATTTTTATTATGCCAAGTCCGGGCGGCATGCGCTGGACAGCGTGGTGCCGCAGCACGGCACGCTGCTCAAAGTCAGCGCCGACGGTGCACGGACGGAGATTCTCGCCACCGGCTTCCGCGCAGCGAATGGCGTGTGCCTCAACGAGGACGGAACATTCTTTGTCACGGATCAGGAGGGATTCTGGACGCCGAAGAACCGCATCAACCGCGTAAAGGCGGGCGGCTTTTACGGCAACATGTATGGCTACACGAACGTGACCGATGAGTCCGACTCCGCGATGGAGCAGCCGATGCTGTGGATCACGAACGAGAAGGACCGCAGCCCTGCGGAACTCATGTGGGTGCCGAAGAATGCGTGGGGGAATCTCGGTGGCTCCCTGCTGAATCTCAGCTATGGCACCGGGCGAGCCTTCATCGTGCCGCACGAGGAGGTGAAGGGCCAGTGGCAGGGCGCGGTGTGCGAACTGCCAATGCCCGCGTTTGCCACAGGCATCATGCGTGGTCGTTTCGGTTCTGACGGAGCGCTGTACACCTGCGGCATGTTTGCCTGGGCTGGCAATGCGACGGCACCGGGAGGATTCCACCGCATCCGCCGCACGGCAAAGCCTGCGCAGGTGCCGCTGGCGGTGCACGCCATGCAAGGCAGCGTGAGCGTTACTTTCAGCGATCCCATTGATCCCAAAGACTGCGGCATGAAAGTATGGACTCTCAAGCGCAGCAAGAACTACGGCTCGAAGCATTACGACGAGCACGCGCTGAGCATCCGTGCGGTCAAGATGAGTGATGACCGATGCACCGTGACTTTTGACATTCCGGAACTCGCGCCCGCGCAATGCTACGAACTCAAGATCGACGACCACATTCTCCACGGAACAATCCACCAACTCGCCAAACCATGAAATCCACCATCGCCCTGTTTTCCCTGCTGCTATGCGCAGCTCCTCTGCATGCCAAGCCGCTGAAGGTCTTTATTATGGCGGGCCAGTCCAACATGGAGGGGCATGCGAAGATCGAGACCTTTGACTACATCGGCGATGATCCGGCCACCGCGCCACTGCTGAAACAGATGCGCGGAGCGGATGGCACGCCGACGGTGTGTGATCACACTTGGATCTCGTATTACACCGGCAAATACGACGGCAGCGCGAATGGAGAAGGTACGGGGAAGCTTACGGCTGGCTTTGGTGCGCGCGACGATGCGACGAAGTCTAACGGCAAGATCGGGCCGGAATTCACCTTCGGCCTCACGATGGATGCGGCACTGAAGGAACCAGTGCTTATCATCAAGACTGCGTGGGGCGGCAGAAGCCTGAACACCGAATTTCGCCCGCCGAGCGCAGGGCCATATGAACTCAACGATTACCAGAAAAAGCTGTACTACGGCCCGCCGGGTCACGGTGTGCCGAAGGACATGAACCTGTGGCTTGCGGAGAAGAAACAGGAAACAGGGCGCTTCTACCGCTACATGGTCGAGCATGTGAAGCGTGTACTCGCTGATCCGAAACGCGTGTGTCCGGCCTACGACGCCGCACAGGGCTACGAGATCGCGGGCTTCGTCTGGTTGCAGGGATTCAACGACATGGTGGACGGTCACACTTACCCTGACCGTGGCAAGCCCGGGCGGTTTGCGGTTTACAGTGATTTGCTGAGCAAGTTCATCCGCGATGTGCGCAAGGATCTCGGTGTGCCGCAGATGCCGTTTGTGATCGGCGTCATGGGAGTTGAAGGTTTGAAGGCGAAACCGGACACCCTTGCCTTCCGCGAGGCGATGACCGCGCCGTCGTTGCTGCCCGAGTTCCAAGGCAATGTGGTGGCCGTGCCGACCGCGCCGTTCTGGGCGGAGGAGCTCGGTGCCATCGACGACAAACGGGCCCAGGTGCGCCAGATGGGCTACTACCTGAACTCCAAGCAAAAGGATCATGCCAACGCGGACGGACACATGACGGAAGCGCAGAAGCGCGAGTACCTGAAGGAGTATGAAGCGAAGCTGATCTCCCCAGCGGAAGAGGCGCTATGGAAACGTGGGGCATCGAATGCTGGTTATCATTACCTTGGCTGTGCGAAGACGTTTGCGCTGATGGGCAAGGCTTTTGCGGAGGCGAACCTAGTCATGACGAAGAAGTGAGGGAAGGTCCTTGAACAATCACACTCTCTCAATCCGCATGAGTTGTCATTGGCAAAGCGCCGGTCATCGTTGGAACTGGGACGGTGTAGGCGCATTGTGCGAGAGCGGTGCCCCTGTGTGGCGGAGCGTCTTGCAAACGCTGCTGGTTGTCGTGGGGTGTGGCGGAGTGGTGGGTTTGCTTCCCGGTCGTCTCCAGATGACCCAGGGTCGCCTCGCTGAGGCTCGGCTGACCCTGGGCTGTAATCCGCAGCCCCTTCAGGGCTGGGGAGTTTTGCTACGGATAGAACACTCGACACTAGGATCTCATCACGATGCGGACAGAGGACAACAAACTTCAATACACTAGCTGGCAAAAACCAATCACTCACCTCTTTAACCGAATGACATTTATGACACGCAAGCTTCACATTCTCAGCGCGGCGCTTCTCGCGCTGCCATCGTTCGCGATTTCTGCCGACCTAAAGGAGGGCGAGATGGCAGGCTATCTCTTTGGACCTGCGGAAAAGGTGCCGGAGGAATTCAATGGGGGCTTTTCACTCTATGCGGCGGCGTGGCCGCTGGTGGCGACTTATCCGGGGCATAAGTTTCAAACCGGACTCTGCGGCACGTGGATGCACCCGCAGTATGAAGAAGGAAAGAAGCCCGAGGGCAAATGCTACACGGACATTGAAGGTGGGCTGGGCTGGTGGCGTGACACGCATTTCCCCACGACCACGCCGAAGTTCATCATGGGCGGTGTGGGGCCGAATTTTTCATTCATTGCGAATGGTCCTGGATACGGCGCGGGCACCTGGGAAAAGCCACGTGGCCAGTATGGGGTGGCACAGCTCAGCCCGTGGCTGCTGTTTCCGCTGGACGGCTTGAACCTCAAACAGGGCACGAGTGGCGAACTCTTTGGCTATGGCTATCTACCACTGCCGCTGACGAATGCGAAGGCCACCACGGCGGGCAAGAATGTGCCCACGGGGAACCACTGCTGGACGCTGTTTCTCAGCACCGCGAATTTCAAGGGACCTGCGGCTTTCTTCACGCCGTTCTTCTGGACGCAGGCGACGATCGACCACCCTGAGTGGGCGGGGATGCTGCTGGATTCGCGGCCTGCCGGGCCCAACAAAGCGATTCAGATGGAGACGCAGCATGTGCCTGCGGTGCTCACCAAGGATGCCGGAGGCAAGGAGTTTGCGAGGGTCGCGCCCACGGCATTTCCCATCGGACCCGATGGCACATCCACGGTGCTGCATCGGCTCACTGCATATAAAAAGGCGGCGCTGTGGGATGAGGTGCAGAAGTGGTTTGATGGCGGTGCACCTGCGGATGGTGTAATCAAGGCGGAGGCCTCTGCGGTGCATCGCTTTCGCGATGGCGGCGGATCGAACTGGAGCATCTATCCGCCGGGAACGAAGCGAGAAGAGAAGGTGCCGCTGGCATGGAGAGACTTTGCCACTTCGTTCACGCCGAATCCGATCACCTTTGGCTACAAGTGGAACGAGCAACTGACACGCAGCAGCGGATCGCTTGTCATCCTTCCCGAATACTACGCGCTGGGCACCGATGGCAAAAAGCCGCGGTGGAATGTGCTGCCGCCGAAGGATGTGCCTGCGGGGCTGGGCCTCACGCAGCACCGCTTTGAGAGAGCCACGGAAAAACCGCAGGAGCCGCGCACGACCCCGGATGATGCGGCAAGCTGCTGGAAGAAGCCGGGGCCGGTGGCGGGGCCTTTTAAAGCCCACCTCGGTGATGGCAGCGTGGTGACGTATTATTGGTATCGCTTTGCGGACCAACCCGCGATGATGAATGCCGACCTCAGCGATGCGGAGCGTGAGCAGGTGCAGGCACGAGTGGAGAAACTGCACCGTGCGTGGACGAAGGATCGTGACTACCTCACGCCGCCGGATACAGGCACGCTGGCGTCTATTGATCCGGCGTTGATTCTTACACCGCCGAAGGGTTTTGAGATTGGCTATGTGCCCATCGCCACGCGGCAGGAGTTGGAGAAATAGGTTCTCTGTTTATGAAGTCACTGGGGTTCCTCATGGTGGTGATCAGTCTCGTGTGCGGCCATGCACTCGCGGCCACGAAGCCGCATGTGCTGCTCATCCTGGCGGATGATCTTGGCTATGGGGATGTGCGCTGCTACAATGAGAAGGCGAAGGTGCCCACGCCGAACATCGACCGACTGGCGCGTGAAGGAATGAGGTTCACCGATGCGCACAGCCCGGCCACGGTTTGCACGCCGTCACGCTACAGCCTGATGACGGGGCAGATGGCGTTTCGGGTGCCGAATGGTGGAACGGTGTTTCAGGGAGCTGGAGGGCCTAGCTTGATAGCGCCGGGACGGCTGACGCTTGCTGGCATGTTGAAACAAGAAGGCTACGCCACTGCGGTTGTCGGTAAGTGGCATGTGGGCCTGACCTTTCGTGACAAGGCCGGCGAGCCGATTCACCGAGGAGGATTGGCAGATGTGGGGCGCATTGATTTCACGCGCCGCATTGAAGGCGGGCCGCTGGAGCATGGCTTTGAGCGCTTCTTTGGCACGGCCTGCTGCCCCACGACTGACTGGATCTATGCCTTCATTGATGGCGATCGCATTCCGGTACCGCCAAGCGCACCCATCGATAAATCGAAACTGCCCAAGCATCCCTATGCGAATGACTGCCGCGCGGGTTTTATTGCGCCGGATTTTCCGATGGAGGAGGTGGATCTTGTATTCCTCAAGAAGAGCCGCGAGTTCATGGAAGAGCACATGCGCAGCTCACCGGAGAAGCCCTTCTTTCTTTACCATGCAACGCAGGCGGTGCATCTGCCATCCTTTGCGGCGCCGGAGTTTCAAAACAAGACGAAGGCGGGGCCGCATGGGGATTTCATTGGAGAGCTGGATCACATCGTGGGTGAGTTGATGAAGGAGCTTGAGAAACTTGGCATCGCGGACAAGACGTTGGTGCTTTTGTCCAGCGACAACGGGCCAGAGACCACGAGCGTGGTGCACATGCGTGCTGATCATGATCACGATGGAGCAAGGCCCTGGCGTGGCATGAAGCGTGATGCCTGGGAGGGAGGTCACCGCGTGCCGCTGATCGTTCGCTGGCCGGGGCATGTGCAAGGCGGCAGCAGCAGTGATCAACTTGCCAGCCTCACGGATGTGATGGCCACGCTGGCTGCGATCACGGGTGCAGAACTGCCGAGCGATGCGGCGGAGGACAGCTTCAATTTGTTGCCGGTGCTTGAGGGCAAGGCCACTGCACCGATCCGCCCGTATTTGCTGACGCAGGCTTTTGGCGGACAGCGGACTCTTTCTATTCGCAGCGGCAATTGGAAGTACATCGATCACCGTGGTTCGGGTGGAAACAACTATGGCTCTGCCGAGTTGAAACGATTCGCACTGCCGGAAGCTGAGACTGAAGCGCCGGGGCAGTTGTATGACCTCGCAAGCGATCCGGGTGAAACGACCAATCTCTATTTCAAGAGGCCTGAAATCGCTGCGGAGCTGAAGGCCTTGCTGGAAAAATCCAAGAACGAAGGCCGCAGTGTCGAAACCAGAAAACCATGAGTGCTGTTTCCATTTTTAATGATGTTATTGGTCCGGTGATGCGCGGGCCGTCGAGTTCGCACTGTGCGGCGGCGCTGAGGATCGGGCGACTGGCGCGTGATTTGATGGAGGGAGACATCGCGGAAGTGCTGGTGGAGTTTGATCGTGCGGGATCGCTGCCCACCACGCATGAGAGCCAGGGTTCGGACATGGGACTGTTTGGTGGATTGCTGGGCTGGGACGCGGATGATGAGCGGCTGCCGGACTCTGCGAAAGCGCTTGAGGAGGCAGGGATCAAGCTGCGCATTGAAACGGTGGATGTGGGGGATCCGCATCCGAATACCTACCGGCTGACTCTGCGCAATGTGCGGGAGCAGCATGCGCTGATCGCGATTTCGACTGGGGGCGGGATGATGGAGGTGCTGAGCATTGATGGCGTGGCGATGAGCATGGACGGTGGGTATCATGAGACGCTGATCTGGCTGCCGCAGACGGTGAGTGCTGCATTTGAGGCGGACGAGGTCATTCGACATGATACGGGTGAAAATCAGCTCATTCAGGTGAAGGCGGCTGCGTTTGTGGGCACGGATCACCTGCCGGCATTGGCGGTGAAGCGGCTGGCTCCTGTACTGCCGGTGCCTTCGCGAAAGGACATGCGCGTGCCTTTTACGAGCTGTGCGGAGATGCTGGCGCATGATGGTGAGCAGCACACGGCGCTATGGCGGCTGGCGACGGAGTATGAGATGGCGCGGGGGAACTTCACCGAGCGTGAAGTCATCGACAAAATGATCGCCATCGTGCGCATTCTTCAAAAGTCGATCGCCAGCGGCATTGCGGGCACTCATTACGAAGATCGCGTGCTAGGACATCAGAGCGGGCGCTTTAACGAACTGATGCAGGCAGGCAAACTGCTCGATGGCGGGGCGCTCAATCGCATCGTGCTGTATGTGACCGCATTGATGGAGGTGAAGAGTTCCATGGGCGTCATTGTGGCTGCGCCGACGGCGGGGGCCTGTGCGGCGCTGCCGGGAGCGGTGATCGGCATGGCGGAAGCGCTGGGCAAGAGCGAGGAGGAGATGGCGCAGGCGATGCTGGCGAGTGGAGTGATTGGCGTGTTCATCGCCACGCGGTGGACGTTTGCGGCGGAGGTGGGTGGTTGTCAGGCGGAGGGTGGCGCGGCAGCGAGCATGGCGGCTGCGGCGCTGGTGACGCTGGCGGGCGGCACGCGGGATCAGGCCATCGCGGCGGCGTCGATGGCGTTTCAGAGCATGCTGGGGCTGATCTGTGATCCGATTGCGAACCGGGTGGAGGCACCTTGCCTGGGCAAGAACGTAATGGCGGCGAGCAATGCGCTGTCTTGTGCGAACATGGCGCTGGCGGGTTTTGATCCGCTGATTCCGCTGGATGAGGTGATCGATGCGGCGAAGGGCGTGGCGGCGATGATGCCGAGGGAGCACCGGTGTACTTCACTGGGGGGGCTGGCGATCACGCCGACATCACTGGAGATTGAGCGGAAGCTGGGGGCGCTGAAGGCGAAGGGGTGCGGCGGGTGCGGGTGTGGGTGAGTTGATGACGGTTTTGAAACCGTCACCTCAAGGGCGCTGCTTTTCATTGGACCTCTTTCATGGACTGGAGCTGAATGAGGTGGGTCAGGCTGGCGAAGGCGGTGTCGTCGATGTAGCCTTGCGCTTTGCGGCTGAGCTTTTCGCTGCGCTGCAGGGCTTTGATTTCCAGACCGCATTCGGAACTTCGCGCTGGGCGGGCTGCACTGGCTGGCAGATGGCGGCTGAAACTGAAACGGGGGATCGTTGAAAGAGGGTTGCGCTGGAGGTATTATTCTCTTAGCCAAGTTTCACCCCCTTTCATGGCTCAAACATCCCCCCATTTTCGATTTGCCTGGCTCACGCTTGGGCTGCTGACGGCGTACGCTCCTGCCGCAGAACATCCCGGTGCCGTTATTTACAAGAAGATGTGCCAGGAGTGCCACGGGCCCCAAGGTCAGGGCGTGAAGGACAAGTATGATGATCCGCTCACGGGCGATCTCACGCTGGAGGCGCTGGCGCGCAAGATCGAGCGCACGATGCCGGAGGACAAGGAGGGCACGTGTGTGGGCGAGGATGCGAAGCAGGTGGCGGCTTACATTTACGACACTTTTTATTCGGGGGCAGCGCAGGCGCGCAGTCATCCGCCGGGTCAGGATCTGAGCCGGCTGACCATCGCGCAGTATCGCACTTCCGTGATGGATCTGATCGGGCGCTTTCGCATGGGGCCGGGATTTGACCGGCCGGTGAATGCCGAGGCAGGGCTGAAGGGCAATTATCGTGGCACCGAACTGCCGAAGCCCGGAGAGCCCGTGGTGGACACGACGCCGAAGAATGGCGTCAAGGCGAAGCGGCCAAACTACAAGTTTGAGCGCATCGATCCGCAGGTGGCGTTTCACTTTGGCGCTGACAGCCCGGACAAGGAAAAGATGGAAGCCGAGCAGTTTCAGGATTCCTGGGAAGGCAGCGTGGTGGCGGAGGAAACGGGGGTTTATGAATTCATCCTCAAGACTGAAAACGGCGCACGGCTGTGGATCAATGACACGAGTGAAAACGATGCCCTGATTGATGCCTGGGTGAGCGCGGGGCCCACGGTGCGGGAGGAGAAGAAGAGCCTGTACCTCGTGGGTGGGCGGGCGTACCGGCTGCGGCTGGAGCATTTCAAATTCAAGGAGAAGTCTTCGTCCATCGAACTGCTGTGGAAACCACCGCATGGCGTGGTGGAGATCATCCCGCAGCATGCGCTGCGCACCGACCGGCCGCGTGAGCTCATGATTGTGAAGACGAGCTTTCCTGCGGACGACCGCAGCGTGGGCTATGAGCGCGGCACCTCCATTTCCAAAGGCTGGGATCAGGCTGCGACGGATGCAGCGATCACCACCGCCGAGCATGTGGAGGAGAATCTGAATGAACTGGCCGGCACCAAAGATGATGCGCCGGATCGCGTGGAGAAGCTCAAGAAGTTTGCGTTCACGTTTGTGGAGGCTGCCTTCTGCCGACCTCTGACGGAGGAGCAGAAGCAGCTCTTTGTGGAAAAGCTGTTTGCCTCCGCCAAGAGCCCAGAGCAGGCGGTGAAGCGCGTGGTGCTGTTTGCGCTGAAGTCACCGCAGTTTCTGTATCCTGAACTGCGCGAAAGCGACAAGCCCGATGACTTCGCCATGGCCTCACGTCTGGCCCTCACGCTGTGGGACTCCATTCCCGACAGAAAGCTGATGCAGGCCGCGACGTCTGGCAAACTGCACACGCCGGAGCAGATCCGCGCGGAGGCGCAGCGCATGCTGCCTGACCCACGCACGAAGGCGAAGCTGCACGGCTTCTTCCACCACTGGCTGGAACTGGAGCGCGCCGAGGGCAATGCCAAGGACCTCAAGATTTTCCCCGGCTTTGATGACAGCGTGCTGGCGGATCTCCGCGAGTCGCTGTTCGAGTTTCTCGATCAGGTGGTGTGGAGTCCGCAGTCTGACTACCGTCAGCTTTTGCAGGCGGATTACTTGCTGCTCAATGACCGACTCGGGAAATTCTACGGCAAGCCGATTCAGGGCAGTGAGTTCCAGCAGGTGGCGTTTGATCCGAAGCAGCGTGCGGGAGTGGTGACGCATCCGTATTTGCTGGCGTCGCTGGCGTCCAGCCGCGCGACTTCGCCGATTCATCGCGGTGTGTTTTTGACGCGGAACATCGTGGGCCTCTCGCTGCGGCCACCGCCGATGGCCGTGTCCTTTGATGAGAGTCATTTCAATCCGAAGCTGACCATGCGAGAGAAGATTACGGAGCTGACGCGCAATAAGAGCTGCATGTCATGCCACTCCACGATCAACCCGCTGGGTTTCAGTCTGGAAAATTTCGACGCCATCGGGCGCTGGCGCACGCAGGACAACCACAAGCCGGTGAATGCCAACGGCGAATTTGCCGATGACGAAGGCAAGGTAGTGCACCTGAGCGGGCCGCGTGACATCGTGAACTACGTGGCGGGCAGCCCGTATGGGCATCGCGCCTTCATCCGGCAGCTCTTCAATCATTTCGTGAAGCAGCAGCCGCTGGCCTATGGACCGCAGACGCTGGAAGATCTGCAGAAGAGCTTTGCGGCATCGAGCTTCAACGTGCAGAAGCTGCTCGTGGATCTGGCACTGGTGGCAGTGCTGAACGGGCGGGAGATGAATTCGGCAACGCCTTGAGCGCGACGCGCCCTCTTCCTCGGGCATGATTACCGCTGCTCATCCCCCCCTCTCACCAAGTGCCCCTCTCTCGATCAAGTCAGGGACACGTGGCTGAGTAGAGCTGGCGGGAGTTTTGATTTGGGCTGGTAAAAGATTGCCGGTAAAAGATGAAGAACGGGGTCCTGCTCACAAGGCCAGCGGCACCTCTGGGCACAGTCCTGCTCTGGAAAAATCTTTTACCCCTCATCTTTTACCCGCCATGTCCCTAGCTATGATCCCTCAACCTCGGTATTGACGTCACCACCGAGGCCAGCCCAGTCCCCATGACCTCGTCGAAAACGGTACCAAGCCTGTCCGTACGATCCATGGAAGCGTTGAACAAAAGGCCGGGGTAGAAGCCCCCGCCCCGCCTCATGCCCAAATCTCGTGGCTCACGCGTCAGAGGCGCATTCGAGGCGGACGATTCAAGCGATTGGAAGTCAATGATTTGAGCCGCAAGAGACTGCAAAATGCCTGGCATCTAAATATGGCATCTAAATATCTGGTGTCGCTCCAGGCGGCGAAGGGGAATACGCCTACCGGGCAGGACCGGCACTATCTGTATCAGGGCACTTTTTCTGTCCAAACCCAAGCAGAGTCAAAAATCGCGGCTGTAGCCCGCGAGCCAGCCACCATCGACGGGGATGATGGCACCGTTGAGGTAGGAGCTTTCTGGGGCAGCGAGGAAGAGGACGGCGTGGGCGATTTCCTCGGGCTGGCCGGGGCGTCCGAGGGGGACGTGGGCAAGCATGGCCTGGACGCGGTCATTGAACTGCCCATTCTCGCCGTAGAAGAGCTGCTTCGTGCCTTCACTGAGGATGGAGCCCGGGGCGATGCAATTGGTCAGGATGCCCTGCGAGCCGAGTTCGATGGCCATGGTGCGGGTGAGATTGACGACACCGGCCTTGGCGGCGGTGTAGGCGCATTGGAGACGCGCGGGCACCAGGCCCATGACGGAGGAAATGTTGATGATGCGTCCGGATTTACGTTGGAGCATGTGGCGCGAGGCGGTCTTGCTGACGAGGAAGAGGCCGGTGAGGTCCACGCGGAGGATGCGGTCCCATTCCTCGGCGGGAAAGGAGTCGATGTTCACGCGGTGGGCCATGGTGTTGATGCCGGCGTTGTTGACGAGGATGTCGAGGCGACCGTGCGCGGCGATGATCTCGCTGATGGCTGATTCGATCTGTTTTTCATCGGTGACATCCATGCGGAGTGCCATGGCTCCGGGCGTGGCAGCGGCGAGCTTGCTGGCACCTTCGAGGTTGATGTCGGCATAGACGACTTTGGCGCCGTTGGAGGCAAGCGAGGCACAGATGGCTTGGCCAATGGCACCGGCAGCACCGGTGACGAGGGCGACTTGGTCTTTGAGTTGAACTTTCATGAGTGGGGATAGTTTTATACGAGCCCGAGGAGAGGGTGCTCGATGAGGTGGCGGAGGGTTTGTAGAAAGCGCGCGGCGGCGGCACCGTCGTTCACGCGGTGATCAAAGGTGAGGCTGAGCGTGAGGCGGTCACGCGCGGTGAAGGTGCCGTCATCGAGCGGAACGGCCTCCCGCACGATGGCACCGATGCCGAGGATGGCGGACTCGGGGGGATTTATAACCGGAGTGAAGGCCTCAACGCCGAGGCTGCCGAGATTGCTGAGAGTGAAGCACGCGCCCTGCATGTCTGCGGCTGCGAGGTGACCGGAACGGGCGGCGGCGATGAGCTTCTGAGATTGCACGGCGATCTGAGTGAGCGTGGAGGTGCCTGCGTCACGGATGACGGGGACGAGCAGGCCAACCTCAGTGTCCACAGCGATGCCGAGGTGGATACTCTCGGGGAGCAGCAGATGATCCTCTGCCCACGTGGCGGCGAGCATGGGATGCTGCAGCAAGGCGACGGCGGTGAGTTTGACAAGGATGTCGTTGATGCTGGGGATCGCGTGCTGGAGTGCTGAAGAGAGGGTTTTGAGCTGCTGACGAAAGGCGAGCAGCGCGGTGGCATCGCAGCGGGCGGTGATGGTGACGGGCACAGTAGTCTGTCGGCTGTGCATGAGCCGAGCGGCGATGGTGCGCCGCATGGGCGTGAGCGGCACCTTTTTCATGCCGGCGATCAAGGTGGAAGTAGCTGCGGCAAGGACATCGCACTCGCGGATGCGGCCGCCTTTGCCGGTGGGTGCGAGTGTGGCGAGATCAACACGGTGCTCTTTGGCGGCACGGCGGGCGCGGGGGCTGGCGGGTGTCTCAGTGCGGGATTTTGTCGGCAGAGTGGTAGCAGGAGGTTGAGTTATATTTTTCTCTCCCGACTGGGGCGGCTCGCTCAACTGGCTGGTCTTGATCTCAGGTTGACTGGAAACCGGTGCGCTCTCGCCTTCGGCGAGCAAATAGCCGAGCACATGCCCGACTTTGATGGTGTCGCCCGGCTTGGGACCATCCAGCGGGATGCGCAAAATGCCGCTGTCGATGGCTTCGACTTCTTGTGCGGCTTTGTCGCTTTCGAGGGTAAAGATGGGATCTCCTTCTTTGATGAATTCGCCATCCTGCTTTAGCCATGCGAGGAACTTGCCTTCCTCCATGGACCAGCCGAGCCGGGGTAATGTGATGTTAATGGGCATGGCGTTGTCTATTCAGCGCAAAGTTCGCGAATGGCTTGGGCAATGGATTCGACATTCGGCACCACCGCTGCCTCAAGTATGGGACTGTAGGGAGTGGGTGAGGGCTTGCCGTTGAGACGGCGAATGGGGGCATCAAGTTCGTCGAAGCCACGGTCGGCGAGTTGCGCGGCGATCTCGGCTCCGATGCCGCAGTGCGCGAAGTCTTCGTCCACGATGATGAGGCGGCCTGTCTTTGCTACGGACTGAATGATGGTGTCCACGTCGAGCGGTGCAACGGTGCGCGGGTCGATGAGTTCGACAGAGATGCCTTCCTTCGCGAGGGTCTCACAAGCGGCGAGTGTCTTGTGAACCATCAGAGCAAGCGCAACGACGGTGACATCGCTGCCTTCGCGTACGATGGCGGCTTTGCCGAAGTCGATGAAGTACTCTTCCTCCGGCACGGGGCCTTTCACGGTCATCAGCTCGCGATGTTCAAGGAAGAGCACGGGGTCATCGCAAGTGAGGGCGGTTTTGAGCAGGCCTTTCGCATCGCGCGGTGATGAAGGAACCACCACACGCAGGCCTGGGAAGTGCGCATACATCGAGTAGTAGCTGCCGCTGTGATGCGTAGCCGCTGCGTGACCGATGCCGATGCAGCCGCGCATAAGAACGGGCATCTTCAGTCGCCCGCTGCTCATGTATTGCATCTTGGCGATCTGATTGACGATCTCGCCCACGGAATCGAGCACAAAGTCGGCGAACATGAAGTCAATCACCGGGCGAGTGCCTGTCATCGCGGCGCCTCCAGCGAGGCCCACGAAGCCGCGCTCGCAGATCGGCGTATCGCGCAGTCGCTCCGGTCCATGAATGGCAAACAAGCCGCTGGTGGTGGCGAAGTTTCCGCCACGGACACCGATGCCTTCGCCCATGACGAAGATCCTCGGGTTGTGTGCCATCTCCTCGGTCAGCGCTTCAAGCGTGGCCTTCATGAAGGTCAGTTCGCGGGTGCTGGCGTTTGAGGCGGGCACATCACGCGGAGGTCCGCCGCGTGGGGCTGCATAGATGTAAGTGGTGGCGCTCTCGGCAGTTGGATAGGCGCTCTTTTCCGCAAACTCATGCGCCGTTTCAGTGTGTGCGGCGACCTCCTGCTCGATGGCGTTGAGTTCGGCATCGGTCGCCAGGTTGTGGTCTAGCAAATGCTTCTTCAATCGAGCGATTGGGCACTGTGCTTTCCACTGCTCTACTTCTCCGCGCGTGCGGTAAGTGAAATCTCCCATGCCTTCGGCGTGCGCACGGGTGCGGTAGGTTTTGCATTCAATGAGCGTCGGGCCTTCACCGTTGCGAGCGCGCTTCACGGCCTCGCGGGCCACGGCTTCCACGGCGAGCACATCGTTGCCATCCACTTCGATGCTGGCGATGCCATACGCCGCGCCTCGGGCTGCCACGCTAGGATTGCCCGCGACACTGGAAAATGGAACCTCGGTGGCGAACTGGTTGTTCTCGCACACGAACAACACCGGCAGCTTCCAGATGCTCGCCATGTTCAGGCCTTCGTGAAACGCGCCGTTGTTCGCCGCGCCATCGCCAAAGAAGGCGACACCGACGTTGCCTGTCTTCATGATCAATGAGCTGTAGCCAGCGCCGGTGGCTTGCAGGATGCACGGGCCGACGATGCCACTGGTGCCCATCATGCCGATCTCCGGTGCAAACAGATGCATGGAGCCTCCGCGACCACGCGAGCAGCCGGTCTCGCGGCCATAGAGTTCTGCCATGAGCTGGCGCGGTTCCATACCTTTCGCGAGTGCATGACCATGACCGCGATGCGTGCTGAAGACGGCGTCCGCTTCATGCAAATGCGCACACACGCCCGTGGCGATGGCTTCCTCGCCAACATAGGTGTGGCAGGCGCCGTGGATGAGCCCGCGCTGATGCGATTTTGCCAGGCGTTCTTCCACCATGCGGATCGTGAGCATGGTGCGGTAGAGCTGAAGGGGGGATGATTGGTTCGTGAGGGAACTCATGCTGTTTTAGGTTTGATACGCAGAAAGCTGATTATGACGCCGCCGACGATGAAGCAGGCGGCGAGGAAGTGGAGGCACTGCATTTCGCCGTAGCCGTGCGTGCGCAACCAGCCGGTAACGTGGTTGCCTGCGTAGCCGGCGAGGTTCGCACCCATGTTGATTAACCCGGTGGCCACTGCAGCGGCGGAGGCGGTGAGCGTCAGCGATGGCAGAGTCCAAAACGGTGCGATCCAGAAGAATGCGCCCAGCGCGGTGAGGCAGAGCCAGATCATCTGCGTGCCGAAGCCCTGCCCTGGAATCGTGCTGCACAGGAGGAAGATGCCGGTGGCGATCATGCCGCCCGCCGCGTGCCATTTTCGATCTCCCGTTCTGTCTGCGGTCTGGCCGGAGATGAGCACGCTGAGGATGCCGCAACTGTAATAGAGGCCGCTGTAAAGCAGTGTCATCTGATCAGAGCCACCGGAAAGATTCTTCACTGTGGTCGGCAACCAAAAGCTGAGCGCGTAGCCACCGCTGTTGCCCACCAGCACACCGATCACAAGCAGCCACACCGCAGGCAATCGCAGCGCCTGCCAGACGGTGATTTTGCCAGCCGCTTCCTTTACCTCTGCTTCGGCAGCGAGCACGCCTTCGAGATGATCGCGCTCGGCTTGAGTGAGCCATGTTGCATTTCGAGGTCGATCTGTGAGAAAGGCGAGAACGACAAAACCCAGCACCACCGCAGGCAATCCCTCCACGATGAAAAGCCACTGCCAGCCATCGAGTCCGAACCACTTCACATCCAGCAGCATGGACGACACCGGCGCGCCGAGCGCAAGACTGAACGGCACGGCCACGAGCAAACCCGACAGTGCCCGCGAGCGATCATTCTGCGCAAACCAGTGTGTGAAATACACGATGATGCCGGGAAAAAATCCCGCCTCCGCCACACCGAGGAAAAACCGCGCCCAGTAGAACTGCGACGGCGTGCGCACGAAGGCCATCGCCGCCGAGATGAAGCCCCAGGTGATGAGAATTCGCGCGAACCACTTCCGCGCACTCCATCGCTCCACCAACAATGCACCGGGAATCTCCAGGAACAGATAACCGATGAAGAACACGCCAATGCCAAAGCCGAACACATTTTCCGAAAATCCCAGCGCCTCGCCCATGCGCAGCTTGGCAAAGGCCACGTTCGCACGGTCGAGGTAGGAGATGATGTAGAGCAGGATGACCAAAGGCAGCACACGCCACGCGACCTTGCGGCGAAGAGCGACGGGGTCGATGGCGGAGGAGGAGGTCATGGAGTGATGGAGTTAAGGAGTGCCAGCTCTCAGGACTATGCTTTCGGTTCGGCCACGACGGGATTGGTGAGCGCACCAATTTTCTCGATGTCGATGGTCACGGTGTCTCCGGGCTGGAGGAAAACCGGGGGCTTCATGGCTGCGCCGACGCCTTGGGGAGTGCCTGTGAGGATGACAGTGCCGGGCAGCAGCGTGGTGCTGCCGCTGAGGAACTCGATGAGTGTGGGCACGTCGAAGATCATGTCGTTCGTGTTCCAGTCCTGCATCGTTTTGCCATTGAGGATGGTCTGGATGCGCAGCGCGTTCGGATCAGCGATCTCATCCTTGAGCACCAGACAAGGGCCAAGCGGCGCAAAGGTGTCGAAGGTTTTGCCACGGCACCATTGGCTGCCACCGCGCTTGATCTGCCAGTCCCGCGCGCTCACGTCGTTGGCGCAGGTATAGCCGAGCACATAATCAAGCGCGCTCGCCTTGGAGACGTTCTTGCAGGCCTTGCCGATGACGACAGCCAGCTCGCACTCGTAGTCCACTTCATCGCTAACGAGATGGCGTGGCAGGACAATGTCATCGCCGGGATTCTGTACCGCACCCGGCGATTTCATGAAAAGCACCGGATACTGCGGGATGGCGGCGTTGCTCTCCTCGGCATGTTTGCGGTAGTTCAGGCCGATGCAAAAGATGGCCGTGGGCTGAAGCGGCGCGAGGAGCTTGCCCGGTGTGACGACTTCATCGGTGACGCTGAAGTCGCCGAAAAGACCGCCCTCGATGCGGCGAGCGGTGCCGTCGGATTGAAGGGCTGCGTGCTGGATGCTGCCGTTGTTGGCTTGGTGGCGGATGATGCGCATGGTTGGTTGTGGGTGACGATGTGAAAGGCGTAGGTTCTATTTTCCAGTGGTATAGCCGCCATCCACGGTCATGGCGCTGCCGGTGACAAAGGATGCAGAGTCGCTGGCGAGATAGAGCGCGGCGGAGGCGATCTCAGAGGGCGCGGCCATGCGTTTCATGGCGTGCGGTGCCTCCATCTGGCGGAGATAGTCGTCGGGATTCTGATACTGTCGCAACATGTCATCCACAAAGGGCGTGCGCACACGACCGGGGCAGATGCAATTGATGCGCACGCCCGTGGTTCCGTGGTCCATGGCCATTGCTCGGGTCATGCCGACGACGGCGTGCTTCGTCGTCGTGTAGGCAAAGCGTGCCTCCATACCCATCAGTCCGGCGATGGAGGCAATGTTGACGATGGAGCCGGTGCCGCGCTCGATCATGCCGGGCAGCACTGCACGCGAGAGGTGATAGATGCCGACCACATTGATCTTCCACAGCCTTTCCAAATCGTCGGGCTTGGTGGTCAAAATGGTGCCGACGTGCCCGATGCCCGCGTTGTTGACGAGCACATCACAGCGTCCGCATTTCTCGGTGACCATGCGCACAGCGGCCAGGCACGAAGACTCGTCGCTCACATCCAGTGCGAGTGATTCCGCACGATGGCCCGCCTGGGAGATCCGCGCGGCGGTTTGCTGTGCTGCGGCTTCGTCGCGGTCGGAGGCAAAGACGAGTGCTCCGGCTTCGGCGAAACATTCCGCGATGGCGGCTCCGATGCCGGAACCGGCTCCGGTGACGAGGGCGATTTTATCAGTGAGGGTGATCATGGTTGGAAATGGAGTTGCAATTGTTCTGTGGCCTCGTGGTTGGTCTTCTCGAACAAGGCGGCATTGCCGGGCTGCTTCAGGTCTTGGTCAAAGGTGGGGATCATCTGCCTCATGCGCTCCCGGCCCTCAGCGCTGGCAAGCAGATGCGGCAGGCAGGTCTGGACAACCTGGAGTGCGATGTTCACCGAGACCGATGCGCCGGGCGAAGCGCCCAGCAGCGCGGCAAGAGAACGGTCTGCGGAGGAAAACACTTCGGTGCCGAAATGCACCGCACCTCGGTTGGCTTTCTTGATGGCCTGTACACGGATGCCCGCCTGCACGAGCCTCCAGTGCTCCGAGCGGGCATTGGGGTAAAACTCGCGCACGGCCTCCATGCGGCTCTCCAGGCTTTGCAGGCCCTGGGTGATGAGATACTTCACCAGCGTACGGTTGCGCACGGCGGTTTGCAGCAGCGCGCCCAGATTGCCCGCGCGGATCGAGAGTGGCAGATCGCTCCACTTTCCATGTTTGAGGAAACGCGTCGTCCATGAGGCAAAGGGACCGAAGAGAAGCTGGCGCTGGCCATTGAGTCGTCGCACATCGAGATGCCCCGCGCCGAGGCTGGGCGATGAGGGTGGCGTGGCACCATAAACCTTTGCCTCATGCCGTGTGCAGATCGAAGGCTCATCGCACACAAGCCACTGGCCGCCGATGGGAAATCCGCCAAGTCCAGAGACTTCGGCGAGACCCGTGGATTGCAGCAAAGGCAGGCTGCCGCCGCCCGCACCGACAAAGACGAACTTCGCACGCTGCTTGCGCTCTTCACCGGAAGCCATGCATCGAAGATCGAGATGCCACTCCCCTGCCCCGCGCTGGAGTTTCGTCACCTTCCAACCGGCGGCGATGCCGCAATCTTCCTGCTGCGCCAGCCAGCCGCAAAAACGGCGGGCAAGCAGGCCGTAGTCCACCTCGGTGCCGGCACCAGAGGTGGCCGCGAGCGGGCCGGGGCCGCGCCCCTCCATCACCAGCGGAGCCCACTGCTGGATCATCGAAGAATCCATCGTGAACGTCATGCTACGGAAGAAATGATGCTCCGCCATCGCGGTGTGACGTGCGCGCAAGAAGTCCACGTCTTCCCGCCCCTTCACGAAGCAGACATGCGGCACCGCATGGATAAAATCCGCAGCAGCTCCCACCATGCCTTCAGCAGTCGCTGTGCCCCAGAACTGCTTCGAGTGCTCGAACTGCTCAAAGATATGCAAGGCCCGGCTGATGGTCACGCCACCGCTTTGATCGCGTGCCGGAGTGTAGCTGAGTTCGCAAATGCCGGCGTGTCCCGTGCCCGCGTTGTTCCAGCCATTCGAGGCTTCTTGCGCGAGTTCACTCGTGATTTCAACCATCTGGATGCGCAGGCGCGGATCGAGCCGCTTCAGCATCAACGCCAGCGTCGCGGACATGATGCCGCTGCCGACAAGCACGATGTCGGGGGCTTCAAGGATGCGGGCATTCATGTCCGGTGGCGTTGGCATCAGTTCAGGCGGCGGCTATCAGCACCAATGAGCCCCCTGGGTCTCGACATACACAGCATAGAGGCTGCGGCTCGCAGTCATGAACAGACGATTGCGGCGAGGGCCGCCGAAGCACACATTGCTGCACACTTCCGGCAGAACGATCTGTCCGATGCGCTTGCCCTCGAGTGAAAAGATCTGCACGCCATCGTAGCCGTCGCCCACCCAACCGGAGCCAGCCCAGATGTTGCCGTCTTTGTCGCAGCGAATGCCGTCCGCGAGTCCGGCGACCTCCTTGCCATTGAGGTCCATTTTCATGGAAGCGAACTCTCGGCCGTTCTTCAGCTTTGCTCCATCGATGTCCCAGACCTTGATGTTCTTCGGTGCCTCAGGGTAATGCGTGGCACCGGTGTCGGCCACATAGACCCTCTTGTAGTCCGGCGAGAAACAGAGGCCGTTGGGCTTAAAGATTTCATCCGTGACCTTCTCCACCTTGCCGCTTGGGTCGATGCGATAGACGGCTTCTTTGAGCAAGAGATCGCCCTTGTTGCCCTCGTAGTTGCCCAGACTGCCGTAGCCCGGATCGGTGAACCACACGCTGCCATCGGGATGCACTGCGCCGTCGTTGGGTGCGTTGAAGGGCTTGCCGTCAAACTTGTCAGCGAGGACGGTTAAGGTGTTGTCGGGCTCGTAGCGCACCACTCGGCGATTGCCGTGCTCGAAGGAAATCTGCCGTCCCTCGCGGTCAAAGGTGTTGCCATTGCTATGACCGGCGGGCTTGTGAATCGTCGTGACTTCCCCGTCGTCTTGCAACCAGCGATGCTGCACGTTGTTCGGGATGTCGCTCCACACGAGGTATTGGCCCCAGCCGCTCCACGCAGGACCTTCGGCCCAATACATGCCGGTGTGCAATCGCTCGATGGGCGCGGAGCCGATCTTGTATTTCTCGAATGCCTTGTCGAGAGCGATAACATCCGGCTCGGGATAGCGCACCGGCGGCGCGCTGGGGCCGAAATCACGCGCCAGCAACGGTGTGGCCGCGAGTGAACTGATGGAAGTAAGGAAGGAACGACGGGTGGTCATGGTTGGGTGTATGGTTGGAGTGATGAAGTGTTGAAGTGTTGAAGTTACCTCGAGGCAACCACGCCGTTGACGATGTTCGGCAGCGGCTCGCCACGGACGGCCATGAGTGCGATGCATGCGGCTGTTTCTCGCAGCGTCTTAACCGCGGGCGGACTCGCTGAGGCGATGTGGGCGGCGAGAATCACATTGGGCATCATACGGATGGGATGGTCGGCTGGAATCGGCTCAGGATCGAAGACATCGAGCGCGGCCCCGGCGAGATGGCCAGATTGCAGAGCGTCCGTTATGGCGGCGCTGTCGGCGAGATCGCCACGGCCTACGTTGATGAAGATGGAACCTGCTTTCATCTTCGCAAATGCAGCGGAGTTGAAGAGTTGCTTTGTCTTCGGTGTGGATGGGCAATGCGGTGATACGATGTCACTCTGCGTAAGCAGATCATCGAACGACGCCGCAGCCACCGCTCCTGCTTTGGCGATCTCATCCGCTGCCACGACAGGATCAAACACCAACACACGAGCCTTGAATGCGAGCAGGCGCTTCACCACCTCGCGTCCGATGCGACCAAAACCGACGATTCCGATGGTAAGATGCTTCAGCGATGACATCGCGTTCAACGGCGTAGCGAGGCCCCACTTGCCCGCGCGAATGTCGAGTGCGTTCGACACCACCTGCCGCGTGATGGCAAGGATGAAGGCCAGCGTGTGATCTGCGACTTCATCAATGCAGTAGTCCGGGATGTTGCACACCGGAATGCCGCGCTCGCGGGCGGCGGCAAAATCCACATTGTCGTAGCCGATGCCGTAGCGCACGATGGCCTTCGCTTTGGTCATCGCAGCGACGACTTCGGCGTTCACGGGAGCAAACTGCGCGATCACGGCATCGGCATCTCGCACGAGTTCGGCGAGTTCCGCAGGTGAACGCTTTTCTTTGAAGGAAACGATCTCGATACCCGCAGGACGAAGCACTGCTTCTTCCAGGCTGAGGTCAGGAAAGGTGTAGTCAGTGATGGCTATTTTAGACATGGTCGTGTGTGTGAGGTTATTCGCCGATGACACGAACGGTGGTGAGTGACTTGATGAGGCTGTGGTCATCCCATTTCCAGACGACGCGCTTGTCCTTGTCGTGCGTGACTTCGATGGCGTGCGCGCCCTGGCCTTCCTTGCCGCGCATGAAGTTGCCGATGAGCAGGTTTCCGTTTTTGAGCTGCTGAAGGCTGGAGATCCAGGTGATGTTCAAATCCGGTGCATCCTTGTCGCTGAACTCCCACACGATCTGCTTGTCCCGCGTGACCTCGATCAAACGTTTCTGCGTGCCGCAGCAGATGAGCGTGTTGCCATTGGCCAGCCGCTGTGCTTCGCCGGTGTTGGTAACGCCCGTGTATTCCCACACAACCTTGCCCTGCGGATCGACTTCGCGCACCGCGCCCTCGCCTTCATGCGCGGCGAGGATGTTACCATTCGCCAGCTTGTGGACGTTGCGCACTTGAAGGTGAAAGCCCTTCACGTTCGTCGTCAGCGGCGTGACATGCACGATCTCGCCCTTTGGATTCACCTCGACGGCCTGACACGGCTCCTGCTCGGCCACCAATGTGTTCCCATTCGCGAGTCGCTCGCTGCCAAAGACCTGATGCGACTTGCTCACGTAATCGAACACCGTCTCGCCACGCGAGGTGATCTCACGCACACCCGTGGGCTGTCCGCCGTAGCCGAAGAGGATATTCCCATTTGGCAATGCTTGGAAGATCACCGTGGTGCTCGGCGGCTTGAACTCCCAGACCAGCTTCCCATCGGCATCCAGTTCAACGAATCGATTGGGTCCCTTGCCATACTCGGTGAAGAGGAGGCGGTGTTTAATAGGCGCTTCAGCAGCATGGCTTTGCAGGCTGAACGGCAAAGCGAAGGCGAGCAGGGCAATGAAATGGCGGGTGGTGGTGTTCATGGTTGGAGATTGGTTCTTCACACTTCCTCCAGCATCAGTTTCGCATCGCCGAAGGCTTTCGGGCGCACTTCCATCTTGTCCATCAGCGACATAAAGAGGCGGCAGAGTTGGCGGTCGGGCTTGTCTTTGTAGTCAAGCGCACGTCCGCCTTTGAGCCGACCTCCACCGCCACCAAGGACGATGATGGGGAGCTGGTCATTGTCGTGCTTGGCTCCGGCCATCATGCTGGAGCAGTGCATGAGCATGGTGTTATCGAGAAGCGTGCGCGGGCCTTCCTGGATGGCGTCGAGCTTGCGGGCAATGTAGGCGAGCTGCTCCATGAAGAACTGGTTCACTTTGAGAAAGTCCTCGGCATCGCTGTGGGAGAGCAAGTGATGGATCATGTAGTCGATGCCGTGCCCGGCCTGCTGCACGCTGGGCAGATTTGGGAAACGCAGGGCGCTGTGGTCGTTGTTGAGCTTCAGTGTGGTGATGCGCGTGGTATCGGTCTGGAAACCAAGCACGAGCAGGTCACACATGATGCGCATGTGCTCGCCGATGTCCTGCGGGATGCCATCGGCAGGTCGTTTGATATTCGGTTTCTCAAGCGTGGGTCGCCAGCCCTGCAGTTCGCCGCGTTTACCGGCGTTCTCGATGCGCTTCTCCACGTCGCGCACGCTGTCGAGATACTCGTCGAGTTTCCGTTGGTCGCTGGCGCTGATGTCGCGGCGCAAGTCCTGAGCATCCGCGAGCACTGCGTCGAGCACGCTCTTGTCGGCTGGCGAAGCTTCGTCTTTGAAGAGACGATCAAAGGCAAGTGCGGGATACAATTCGAGTGGCGTGGGTGTCGTCGGTGAACTCCACGAGATGTGCGAGCTGTAGAGCATCGAGTAGTTCTTGTGCACCGAAGGGTTCGACTTCTCGCAGGCCAGCACGAGGCTCGGCACCTTCGTGCTGCGCCCATAGGTTTGTGCGAGCAACTGATCGAAGCTCGTGCCCGAACGAATCTCCCCACCGCTGGCGATGGGCGCGCCGGAGAGCATGTTTCCTGTTTGCGACGAGTGGATGTTTCCTTTCCGCGCCTCCTCATGATACAGGCCGCGCACGAAGAGCAGCTTCTCTTTGAACTCATTCAATGGCGCGAGCACGCGACCAAGCTCCATCGCTTTGCCTTCGCCTTTGGCCCACCATTCCTTCGACTGGAAGCCGTTACCAGAAAACGTGACGGCGAGACGGACCGGTGCCTCGCTGGCGGGCTTGTTCTTCTTGGGTTCATCGCCCCAGACATTGTATGACTCCAGCCAGGGCAAAGCCATGGTGACGCCTGTCCCGCGAAGGAAGGCACGACGGTTGAATCGATGGGTTTTCATGAGTCTGAGGTTGGTTAGTTATGGACGACGTAATCCTTGCCGCGCACTTCGCGGAACTGCGGGCTGCGGACAATCAATTCGATGGCGGAGCCGACGTTGTGATCGCCGGATTTGAGTTGAGTGAGCATGGAAGTAATCAACGGTTTGTCCGAAAGTTGCACGCTGCGTCCGAGGGCATAGCCGACCAATTTTCGGCAGAACTGACGAAGGAAATCATCGCTGCGGTTATTGAGCAGGTAGTTGCGCATGCCGTCGAGTCCATCGACACGGGAGCCGTCTGGCAAAATGACCTTCGTGTCGGCTTTGCGCGCGCGCCCGATGGCGTCGAAGCCTTCGAGAGCGAAGCCGAAGGGATCAATACGGCGGTGGCAGCCAGCACAGTTTGAATCCGTGCTGTGCTTCTCCACGAGCTGGCGTTCGGTGAGGCCTTCGGGAGGTTGCTCGGGGAGAATGGGCACTCCTTTGGGTGGAACGGGAAGCTTCTCGCCGAGCACCACTTCGCAAAGCCATGCGCCGCGCAAGATGCCACTGGTGCGCGAGGCACCGGCTTGCTTGGCGAGTGTGGCTGCGAAACCGAGGATACCACCACGGCCTTGAGCGTGGAGGTTATTCACGCGCTGCCAGTCCGATGAGGATTCGGCGGTCCTCATCCCATAATGTTCCGCTAGCGTGCTGTTCACAAAGGTGTGATCCGCATCGAGCAGCGAGAGCACGCTGCGGTTGTTTTGGAAGAGGTCGATGAAGAAGCGGGTGACTTCTTCCTGCATCGACTCTCGCACATTCACGAACGTGGGGAAATGGCGTTCACTCTTTTCATCGAGTGTGGCGACTTCGCGGACGTGCAAGTATTGGCAGCCGAACTCGGTAGCGAGGCGGCGAATGCGCTCGTCCTTCATCATGCGTTTCACTTGCACGGCGAGAACATCGGGCTCGTGGAGTTTGCCAGTGGCAGCGAGTTGCGTGAGTTCGGCATCGGGTGCGGAGGACCAGAGGAAGTAGCTCAGGCGTGTGGCGATCTCCCAATCGTTCACTGGCGTGGACTTTGATCCCGGCGCGGTTTTTTCGCCGCGATAGAGAAACGCTGGTGCCACGAGCACTCGCGCGAGCATCATGCGCACAGCTTTGGCGTGCGGCATCTCCTGCGTGCGCAGCTTTTGATAAAGGCTGCGCAGTTCTTTTTGTTCTGCGTCTCTGAGCGGGCGACGCCATGCATGTGTGGCGAATTCGAGCACGGCCTGCACCTGTCGTGGCTCGACTTCAATTTGCAGCTTCTTAAACGCCTCAGCGCCCTGCTTGATCGGCTCGCGCATCGGCTCGAAAGCTTCGGGCTTGGCATCTTGGGTGGCAAATTGCCAGAGCTGCTCAAAGACATCCACTTGCTTCAGCGGCGACTCACTGATGAAGCGCAAATCATCCCAGGCGCGATCCAGCTTGCGTGAGTCGGCGTCATCCAGCATGAGGCGCTTCAGGTGGTCGTCCTCCCGAAAGAACAGGGTGAGCGTCACGACCTCATCCACCGGCACAATGCGCGGGTAGCAGAGTGCGATGGGGAAGAGCGAGCGGAACTCAGCAAACGCAGTCTCAAAGCGTGCGCGGGCTTCACTGGCATCGTTCACGATGATCGGGGCGGTGTGCTGCGTGACAAGGTTGTTGTCGCTCCACTGGCCAGATTTCTGTGCTGACTCCGATTTGCCTGCCACGAGGCTCATAGCGGCCAGGGGCTTCTCAGTGAGCACCTGCATTTGCACGCTGCCATTCGTTTTGGCGGCAAGTCTTCCGGTGACGATGAACTCGGTGCCTTTGGCGAGCGCGGCGGGGATTTTCACTTCAAGAACTGAGGGCGCATTGGCAGTTAGATCGGAATAAGCGGTCTGATCTGACCGCTTATTCAAAAAAGGGCGCAGCAGCAGTGAGTTGAGCGGAAAGTCTTTTTCCAAAAACTGCCGCACCTTCACCGCAAGTTCTGGGGTTGGCTTCTTCCGCCATTCAGCGATGGGCGCAGGCACATCCGGCGCGGAATCGAGCGTGGCAGGTTGGCTGAGGAAGTGCCACGCGCCGTGCGGATTGCCTTTGAGGATGTTCGGCGAAACGTCTTTGGCGAGATCCCAGGTCTGGGTGCCATCGCTGAGCGTCAAATTGACGGCAGTGAGATCGCAGGAGTCATTTCCATCCTTCGGACCAATGACCAAAGCGACGACCTGTCCGGCTTCGACGCGCACGTTTTCGAAAGCGCCGAGCTTGAAGAGCTGCTTGCCCTTGGTTTCGCCTTTCGCGAGCACCTCGCTGGTGTGACCGCGACGGAGTTCGAGCGCGTAGGTGATGCCGTTTCCGCATTCGGAATGCGCGGCGGCGACATCGCCATGGATGCGCAAAGTGCCGCCCTTGTCACAACGCCACGCGATGACCGAGGCACGCGTCGGCGAGGGGTGCGTGGCGATGCTGTGGCCCTTCATTTCGCCAGGAGTGCGCACGGTGGTATCGGACGAATTCGCGAGAACGCTGAGCGCCTGATCGCCCTGCCACCCCTTGATGAAGTTGTAATCCGGCGTGCTCTTCATCTGCTTGGTAAGCAACGGTTCGAGCTTGGTGGTGCCGTAGCCGAGGTATTCGCGCCATGCGGCCATCAAAACGGGATCCGCGCCTTCTTTGCCACTGGCAATGGCATTCAAGACCGACTCCGTTTCCGCGATGATGCGGCTGCGTTGTGTCTCCAAATGCTTCACGAGTGCTGGAAGGCCGCTGATGGGCAAATCAGGCCTGCCAGGAGCCACGAGGCGCGGATTCTCCCACACGACTTCATCATGGGTGCTGCCATCGCCTGCATCCGTACTGCTGAGGTAGAGCGTGACATCGGTTTCCGAGGCCAGTTTGAGCCGCATCTCATGTTTCGCGACCAGCGGTGTCACCGGCTCCTGCCAGGCCTTCGGGCCGTTCGCTTTGCCGATGTGGCCGACGTTCGCGAAACGCCATAGCACTTTCTGCCATGGATCAATATCAGCAGCAGTGAGTTTTTTCTCACGAAACTTGGCCCGCAGCGGATCGAGCAAAACGGACGGCTTCGTGCCAGTGAGTACCTCGCGCAGCATGCCGAGATACTTGCCGCTCAAGCCCTCGCTGCTGGAACGGCCTTGCAGTGCATCGAGATACTTCGCGAGAGGCAGATGGCCGCTGCCCGTGCCGGTGTCGAGCTTGATGCCCTGCGCGACGGTTTGCGAGCCTGTGCCCGCAGTCGTGTACTTGGCATAGATCGCCCGAATATTCATCAGAGCTTCGTCTGTCCAGTCGCTGGATGATGTGCTCGGCGAGAAACGAAAGCCATCCGGCGTAAGCACCGCGTGTGAGGCGATGTCTTTTGCCGCATCCAGATACTTCGTGAGCAACGCAGGCGACATCACCAAAGCCGCACCCGCGTTGGTAAATCCCTCTCCAGCCGCTCCATCAACGGGGAACTCCTTCGCCGGATCCAGCGACGGGACGCCGGTGAGATCACGGATCGAATAAGTGTATTCCATGTTCGACAGACGCCGCAGCACCACCGGCCCCGGATCGCCCGCGCTGGCAAGCGCGATGTCATCCAGCGTGCTCTGTATCCAGTCCGTGAGCAGCTTCATCTGCTCAGGTGATGGTTTTGGCTTGCCCTTCGGCGGCATCTCCTTGTCGCGGATCTGATCCAACGAATGCTCCCACACGACGGGATCACGCTTCACAAGATCGAGTGAGGTGAAGCGCTCCAAATCGAGATCACCCTTCTGCTTCTTCGTCGAGTGGCAGTCCAGGCAATACTGTTTCAGCACCGGCTGAATAGTTTGCACGAAGGCCTGCTTTTCATCAGCGGCTGCAGGGATGGAAACCGATGCGATGGCGATGAGTGCCAGCCATTTTTCAACGCGCATTGCTTTGCGCGTCATCGTGTGATCAGTAGTTTTTTTGCAGGCTGGTTTCATGATTGGAGCCCCAGTGTTGGATGGAAAGTTGATGGTGAGGGTGTGGTGCTTTTACACGCCCGGAAGCCGTTCGGTTGAATCGTTGAAGCGTTCGAGTTTCAGGCCGCCCCAGTCCATGAGATTGAGGAAGAGGCTGCACATGCGGCGGTTGGGTTTGTCGAGGTAGTCGAGCACGCGACCGCCGCGAAGATTGCCACCCGCGCTGCCAAGCAGGATCACTGGCAGTTGCTTGGACTCATGGTTGCCATGCAGCATGCTGGAGCAGTGCATGATGGCGGTGTTGTCGAGCAGTGTGCTGTCGCCTTCCTTGATCTCAGACATGCGCTGGCAGAGATAAGCGAGCTGTGACATGAAGAACTGGTTGAGCGTGATGAGTTCGTCCGGCTGCGAGTGGGCAATGTAGTGATGGTGATCGCGGATGCCGAGATGCGCGTGGACGATGTTGGAGGCATCGTTGCAGTATTTCATGGTGGCGATCCGCGTGGAATCCGTGCGGAAGGCAAGAATGAGGATGTCATTCATGAGCTTCCAATAGTCAGGAAGATCTGCCGGGATGCCGTCGGCAGGGCGCGGGAGGTCGGGGCTGGTGAGGGTCGGTTTCCATTCACCGGCCGTGTGTTCCTTGCCGGCCCGTTTGATGCGGCCCTCGATCTCGTGGACGGAGCCGAGATACTCCTCAAAGCGCTGACGGTCCGCGCTGGAGAGCTTGCGTTGCAGGGACTTGGCGTCATCGAGCACAGCATCGACGACGCGGCGGTCATCGCGGTTGCGCTCGGTGCGGAAGAGCTGGTCAAAGGCGAGCGCGGGCCGCGTTTCGGTCCAGGTCGGCGACACCGGTGAACTCCACGAAATGTGCGAGCCGTAGAGCAGCGGATGCCCGTCTTGGAGGCCGGGCATCGCTTCCTCGCAGCCGAGCACCAGCGAAGGCAGCCGGGTGCGATCGCCGATCTGCCGCGCCATCACCTGGTCGAAGCTTACGCCCGTATGGACCTCGTTCTTCGCCATGGCCGCGCCGCTGAGCATGTTCCCCGTCTGCATGCAGTGGATGATCCCGTTGTTCGCCTGCTCGTTCCACAGGCCACGAAGAAAGACCATGCGCTCCTTCCAAGCCTCTAGCGGCCTCAGGCAAGGACCGAGTTCCATCGCTGCGCCTTCGCCCTTGGCCCACCAGTGCTTCGAGTGGAAACCCATGCCGGTAAAGGTGACGAGCGTGCGCGTCGGCGGCAGGCTGGCGGCGCTCGCTGCTGCGGTCCGAGCCGGTTTCATGCAATCGAGCAAAGGCAATGCAAGGGTCGCTCCGAGGCCGCGAAGCGCATGGCGGCGGCTGATGAGCCAGTTGTTGCTTTGGATGTTCACGGTTGGGGTTTGGGTTGGGATTGAGTAGAAGTTGAAAAGGGGGCGATGAGTGAACCTACGACAGTGGAGATAAGGAACTGGCGGCTTGGGATGAGCGGGGTGTTCTCAAAGGGTTTCGAGGCTGAGGCGGGAGGCTCTGCCGAGTTGTGGAAGCAGGCTATGATTATCGAGGCCGAAGTGGCGTTCGCCTTCGCTCATCTGCGGCTGATGTTTTCGAGCAGCGGCGAGCTGTTCGGAGACAGCGCTGGCATCGGCGAGATGTGGAAACAGAGGGCCAAGCAATGTTTTGAGCGCAGGATCGAGAACCGCCGCGTCTGTTTGGAAAAGGGCGATCCCGTCCACGCCTTCGTCATAGTTTCGGGCAATCCTTTCGAGAAAGCCCCGTGCGTTGGCTGTGACGCCTTTGCCGGTGACGGTGTTGGCTCCGCCATGGATCTTGGTGCCATGGGCGCGGGCCAGCTCAACATAGGGCAGGGCGGTATCGGGGTAGTTGAAATCCCAGATCCAGAGCGGATTGAGGGCAATCTCATCCACCCAGCCCTCTTTGAGCCAAGTGCGTAGATCGAGGCCTTCCAGCAAATTCAAATCGAGCGTTGCCTCGGGGATGCGAATGAGCACAGGAAGCTTGCGCTTGGTTGTTTTTTCCAGATCGCTGAGTTGGGCGCGAAGATCCCGCATGAAGAGATTCACGAATTCAGCGCGATGCTGCGCCCACGCGAGAAACTCGGGTGAGCCTACGGTCATCTTGCGTGGATCATCGCGGCCTGCTTTCAGCCAGGGATCGAGGATTTGCGGATGATAGCGGGCGATGGGCGGCTGACGACAGAAGTCGAGGCAAAGGCCATGTACACCGATTTGCGCGACCTCCATCAGCACGGCGATGCGTTCGGCGCGATACTCGGGAATGGCAAAGCTGACCTTGGTGCCATCCACTTGCCCGCCGCGATGCCGCTCCATCCACTCAGGATGAGCGGCGATGTATCCGGAGCGCAAACCACCGCCGAGTGAGTCGCCATAGTGACGGTTCATCCCGAGCCGACCGTAGATGATCATGTCGTTTTTCTCAGCGAAGGACAAAGCGGCACGCAGCGAGCATTCCTGGCGAAACGAATCGCCGATCACCTTCGTCTCAGGTCGTGTATCGCCTGCATACATCGTGGAGGTGGGCAGTGCGCTGTGATAGTCGAGCGTGCTGCGGCCAAGCGCCCAAATCACATGACTGATGCCGTGATCGAGATGAGCTTGCAGACAGTCCGCGGAGTCGTGCCCGCTGGTTTGCTGCTTCTCATAAAGCCACTGCCAAAGCTCCGCGATGCCCCAGACCGTTTTCTTTTTCGCGTCTGCTGCTGAGACTGGAAACAACGGAGCGGCGAGAGCTCCCGTGCTGGAGGCGATGAATTGGCGACGGTTCATGGTGGCGTGGGTTGTTTCAATTCGAGGTTCACCGCCCCACATGACTTGTCGAATCGTGAGTGATGTCAGCGCAGAGTGGATGGTTCGCCACGAACCCACCACGAGTGATCAGCATAGCCTCCGAAGTCTTCGCGGCATGCGGCGCAAGCAGCCTTGCGTTGGGAAGTGTAGAGGTGGTTCTCATGCGTCTTTCATTTCGTCCGGTTTTCTGCCGATTTCAGCGTCCCGGCTGCGGGCCGGATGCAGCGAAAGGGCTCGCTGCGGACGATGACGAGCAGGGCCTCCGACCAGCTTCCACCGGCGATCATGGTCTTGGTGACTTCATCCACCAGTTCACGGTCCGAGGGCAGCACGGCGCGGCTCAGGGCGTAACCGGTGAGCTTGCGCGCGAGGGTGCGCAGCAAGTCCTCACGTCGTGGGCCAGCGACGTAGTTTCGTAGGCCTGCGAAGTCATGAACATCGGTGCCGTCGCGCAGGGTCGCACGGCTTTCGCCGGGCTTCATCGTGCTGGCGGGACGCAGGCGGCCGATGGCGTCGAACTGCTCCAGCGTCATGCCATACGGGTCGATGCGCACGTGGCAGGCGGCGCAGTTGGCGTCTTTGCGGTGGCGTTCGGTCAGTTCGCGCACGCTCAGGCCGGCGGGCACGGCATCGGGCAGCGGCGGCACATTCGGCGGAGGCTTCGGCAGACGGTCACCCAGCATGTGGGCCACCCAGGCACCGCGCTTGATGGGGCTGGTGCGGGCGGCGGCGGATTGCTTGGCGAGCACGGCACCGAGTCCCAGGAGACCACCGCGACCGTAGGCGGCGACTTTTTCCACACGTCGCCACTCCGGCCCCGCCACGCCAAGGATGCCATAGTGCTTGGCGAGCACGTCATTGACGATGACCGCATCGGTGGCGATCACGTCGCTCACCGCGCGGTCTTTAATGAGCAGGTCTTCAAAGAAACGCACCGGTTCCTCAGCCAGCGCGTCACGCACGGCGGGCGTGAACTCGGGGAAGTCCTTCAAGCTGCGGCCATGGTTGGTTACGAAGTCCCTCACGCCGAGCCAGCGAGCGCCAAACTCCTCGGCCATGCCGCGCGTGCGGCTGTCTTTGATCATCCGACGCACTTGCGCCTCCATCACTGCGGGTTCATGAAGGCGCGGAGCCGCGGCACGCAGTTCTTCATCAGGAATCGAGTCCCAAAGCAGGAAGCTCAGCCGCGTGGCCAATTCATCGCCCGACACCGGCTGCCAGCGCGGACCAGCCGCTGGCTGCTCCACGCGGTAAAGAAACCACGGCGATGACAGCACGCGGGCCAGCGCGGCACGGAGGGCCGGATCGTGCTTGATGCCCTCGGCACGATCAGCGCGGTAAGACGCGAGGATGGTTTCGCGCTCATCGGCACTGAGGGACCGGCGCCAGGCCCGGGTGGCGAAAGCGAGCAGCGCATCGAGGTGGCGGGGCTCGGCGGCGGCCTGATCGGCGAGGAGTGCCGCATCATCCCGTTTCAAACGTTCTTCAAAAGTTTGGATAAAGAAGTGCATCTGCGCCTGCCCTTTTTGGGAATACAACTTGAGCAGTTCCGCATACATGAGCGTGTTGGCGGGCGCGTCCTCGCGCAGGAAATGCAGTTCGCTCCAGAGGCGCTCCAGCTTCGCCCGGCCCGTCTCATCGAGCAGGAGTCGGCGCAGCGGCTCGTCCTCGCGGTGGAACATGAAAAGGCTGCCCTGCGCATCGCGTGGGATGACCGGCTCAAAGAGCACCGCTGGTGGAAAAAGAGCGCGAAACTCCGCCGCCGGTCGTGCCCGCTCGACAGCGACGCGCGAATGCACGATCTGCGCGACCCGTGGCTCGGGCTCGTCCGCGATGAGTGGGTCTCCGGAACGCCATGAAGTTGGGTTGATCCGCCCTTCTCTTGTCTGCTTGGCATCCATGAGATCCGGCTCAGCGAGCAGCAAAGCCTGGACCGTGGCCGTCTCCGGGCTGCCGGCATCGAGGCTCACATCGGCGCGGAGGAATCGCGGCAGCGTGAGCGACTTCAAAAGCGGCGCTGGCAGCTTCCGTAGATCGATGCGGACCTCCGAACCTGCCTCCGTGACCAGGGCGTTCGGTGGCACGGGCCGGCCTTGAGGATGATGGCCAAACCGGAGTCCGCACGCCGCCTCGACGGCTGCCCGCAGTTCCGCGTGCTCCGCTAGGACCAGTGTGGGCCCGTCGCCGCTCTCCAACCGCAAACGGTCCCAGACCACGAACGTGCCCGGAATCGCAGGTGCCACCTGCCGCGCGACCAGCCGGAAGATCGGTTCGCGGGCCGCCCCCTGGACCTGCTCACGGGCGACCACGCGGTGAATGTCCACCCAAGCTGGAACGCCGTTGCCGACCGCCAGTACATTATGTCGGCGGTAGTTGCTCCAGAACAACCTGACCTGCATGGCCGTGATCGCTGCGAGCACGGGTGCGGGATCGCTCGTGGCCGTGCGCCATTTTTCTCGGACCAGGCCCATGATGTCCGGCGGGAGGCCGACAGCCGGCAGCGGAGCGGGCTTCACTCCCAGCCCGGCCAGCGCCTGACCCAGCTCCGGAGCGGCGAGATGCGAGAGTTCGAAGGAAACTCCGTCGCCCTTGGAGGGATGGGCATCAGCGACACGGCCCGAGACCACGAGCTCGGCATCGATTGGGCTTGTCCAGGCGACCGTCACCGGACGCTTGGGTCCCGGATGCACGAAGACCGACCGTGCGGGCAACTTCGTCCAGACCTGCAAGGGCTCGGCAGCAGTGTTCACAAAGACCGAGGGCTCGGATCCGAGGCTCCACGATTTCACCTCGGTTCGCCCAGCGTTGCTGTCGCGCGGTTCGGTAAGGAACACTGGGGCGGATGTCGTCTCCAGGAAGCTCCAAGTGGCCCCGTGCTTGTCCGGCCTGGGGTTGCTCTTCAGAAGATCGGGAATCACATCGGCGACGCTCCAGCGACGCTGATCGCCGGTTGTTTCGCGGATCGTCCATTCGATGAGCGTGCTGTCGGCGCCGTGGTTTTGGTTGGGCTGCACGGTTAGAAGCAGCAACTCGCCGCGCCGAACCGACACCTTGTGCTCGAAGGGGACCGAGCCCGCCTCCGCAACCTTCGACTCCACGAGCACTCGTTTCGACGCCGTCCAGCGCGACTCGATTTTCTGACGCACCGTGTCGAGAGCCGACTGCCGCTGTTTCCTCTCGGCTTCCAATTGGGCTGCTTTCTCCTCCCACTGCTTCGTTTGCGCATCGAGCTCCGCTGTCGGCTGGACGCTGAGTCCCGCCCAAAGCGCGGCTAGGTAAGTCGCGTTGAGTTTCTCCTCCGCCGCAACTTCCGCGATGGCGGTGGCACCGCCACGATTAAGGCGGTCGCGATGTTTCAGCGTCGCCACGAGATGCGCCTCGATCGGCGGCTCCCCATTGGGTCCAGCATAGCGCGAGTGAAAACTGCGTAACGTCTTCTCAGCCTCCGCCGCCCAGTCCGGACCGTCCGAGGAGGTCGAGAAACGGAAGCCCGTGGGCAGCAGCACCGCCCGCGCCGCGACATAGCGTGCGGCCTGATGATAGCGTTCGACCAACCCGGGCCTCATTGGCATTGCCTCGCCGACATTGGCAAAGCCCTCGCCGCCCACGCTATCAGGCGCAAACTCTCCGGCCCGCGTCGGCTGCATGTCCACACCCGTGAGATCACGCACCGCATGGTCATACTCCGCATTGGTCAGCCGGCGCAGCGTCACCGGCCCAGGGTCGCCCGCGTGCGCCGCCGCCATCGCATCCACCGCTGCCTCGATCCAGCTGAGCAACTGATCGCGTTCGGCCAGGCTCGGCTGCGCAGCCTTCTTTGGCGGCATGTCGCCATCGTTCAACCGCACTGCAATGTCCTCCAGCACCTTCGGCTGCGCGAGCAGCGCCTCAGCGTTGCCCAGGCTGGTGAGATCGAGTTCGTTGTCCTTGGGCTCTTTGCCGTGGCATTTCCCGCAGGTCTTCACCATCAACGGATGAATCCGCTCCGCATACACCTTCGCTTGTTCACTCGCACCATCACCAGCGACAGCCGTGAGCGTGAGGCACACGACTGAAGAGGGGATGAGGAATCGGATCAGCGGACTCATGGTTGGAGCGGTGAGTGGATTTTCGTGATGCCGACAAAATCATTCTTTCTCCGGCACTACCGGCAGCCATTCGCGCCAGCTCAGGATGTGCTGGCGCATGAGGCGCTCGCACTCGGTCGGCGACTTGTTTTTGAAAGTCTGGACCACACCTTGGTGACTGCTCACAGTCTCTGCACGCGTGCCGCGCGTTTGGAGTTGCTTTGAGCGATGCAACCGCCCCAGCCAAAGTTCCAACTCACTGCGTAGCGAATGCCAAAGCTTGAGCAGCCGTGCATTCCCCGATGCCTCCAGAATGATCTCGTGAAAATCGAGATCCAAATGCGTGACTTGAAGCAACGTGGTGGCCTTGCTCGTGGCCTTAATATTTTTCTCAAGACGCGAGCAGTCTTCGCGCAAGGCTGGCGCAGCCAATCGCGCCGCCACGGGTTCCAGCGCGAGACGCAGCACATACAGCTCTTCAAAATCATGCGGCGTCAGGTCTTTGACATAGGCCCGGCCGGTGCCACTGAACTCCACCAACCCTTCGCGTTCGAGAGTGAACAACGCCTCCCGCACTGGCACGCGACTGACGCCAAGCCGTTGCGCAACGGCAGACTCAGCGAGGAGATGACCGGGAGAGATCTCCCCATCGAGGATTTCTTGCCGGAGACGGGATACGGTGATGTCGGAGCGGGTGGTTGCAGCTGGAGGCAAGTTCATGAGGTATACCGTTTCAATACGGTATACTGTTAGAGCTCTTTCAATCCAGAACAAATATCATTGAGCACCAGAGTGCAGACGTTCGTCGAAGTCGAGAATGATAGCGATGATGCGACTGGGCCAAAGATGTTCTGACTTGTGGATACCAGTCCCGCTTCACAAACCGCAACGATCAACGCGTGCTGAACTGATGGATGGTGGAGGTGCGGTAGGTCTCACCTGAACGGAGGATGGTAGTTGGGAACTCAGCGTGATGAACGGAATCGGGATGATGCTGCGTCTCCAGGCAGATGCCGTGGAGGCGGTCATAGCTCTGGCCGCCTTTGCCTTTGACCGGCGTGGTGTAGGTGGCGGTGTAGAGCTGTATGCCGGGCTGGTCGGTGAGGATTTGCATCACACGGCCGCTCTTGGGCTCATAGACCTCTGCGGCGAGCGAGGGCTTGGTTTGCGGCTTGTCGGCGAGAACGAAGGCGTGGTCGTAGCCACCGATGGAAATTTTATCAATGCGGCCACCGATGACTTCGCTCTTGGTGAAATCATATGGGGTGCCAGCCACTGGCAGCAGCCTTCCCGTGGGCAATAGGTCCGCATCGGTTTCAAGATAGCGCTGCGACTGCAAAGTGAGCCGATGGTCGAGCACGGTGCCGCTGCCAGCACCGGCGAGATTGAAGTAAGTATGATTGGTGAGGTTGATAGGCGTGGCTTTGTCAGTCGTGGCCTCATACTCGATGACGAGCGCATCCTCCTCCGTGAGCACATAAGTGACGCGGGTGTTGAGATTGCCGGGGAAACCCTGGTCGCCATCCTTGCTGAGGTAGGTCAGGCGCAAAGCGGGTCCGCGTGAGTCGGTGACGATTTCCGCTTTCCAAATGACCTTGCTGAAACCCTTCAATCCACCGTGCAAGTGGAAGTTGGTCTTCGGATGCAGATCCAGCGTGTAGGACTTGCCATCGAGTTCGAACTTGCCGCCCGCGATGCGATTGGCGACGCGCCCGGTGATGCAACCGAAATACACGCCTCCGTTGTGCTCTTCGTATTCGGCCAAGGTGTCGAATCCGAGTGCGATGTCGGCGGTCTTGCCGGCACGGTCGGGCACATGCAGTTCGTTGATGATGCCGCCCAAGGTGATGACCTTCGCGACAAGGCCATGCTTGTTCTTCAAGTTATAGCGCTCGACGGATTCGCCATCACGAGTGGTGCCAAAGTGGTCTTTGGTGACTTCAGCCTGAGCGGAGATGAGGCCGACGGTTAGTAGGGTGAGGATGAGGTACTTCATGGATTGGTGGAGTGGTGGGTTATTCGTGCAGACGTTCGTCAGAGTTGATGAAGGCCCAGCAGATGGCACCGAGGAAGTAGCTAAGAGCGAAGAGGCCCATGTTAATGCTCCAGTTGTTATTGGTAGCGGCGAGCACGAGCGGCACGGCCATGGGCGCGATGGCTCCGCCGACTTGGCCCATCATGTTCATGCTGCCGGAGAGTGCGCCGGTGTGGCGTCCACCAACGTCCATGCACGCACCCCAGGCACCAGGCATGGCGAGATCGCTGCACAAAGCCGCGAGACCAATGGCGAGCACGGAGGCCACGGGTGTGTGAAGTTGCATCGAGACAAGCAGCATGAGACCCGCAGCACCCATGCCAAGCACTCCCAGCCACCGGCGCGTGCGGGCGATGCTGCCGAGCCACACATCCAAACGCGCCGAAAGCAGACCCGCGAGGATGGAGCCGATGCCACCAAAAAACAGCGGCACACAGGCCAGCAAGGCCCGCTGCATATCGCCCATGTCGGTGAACTGTTCCTTCAGATACGTGGGGAACCAAGTGATGTAGAAATACCAGGCGTAAGACATGAAGAAATACTGCGCCCAGAGCATCCAGACCGTGCGGGAGGCCAGCAGCTTTGCCCACGGCATGGAATGGTCACCGCCGTGCTGCGTTTCCCCGATGACAGCCAACTCGGCAGCACTGACGCTGGGATGATCCTTCGGATGATCGCGGAACCAGCGGTAGAACATCAGCGCCCACACCACACCCAGCAGACCGAAGATCAGAAACACCCAGCGGTAATGCAGGCCAAGCCCGAACTTACCCTCACCACCGTTCGCCAGCATCCAGCCGACAATGAGCGGTGTGAAAGCCCCACCCCAGCGGGCGCTCAGCCACAGGATGCCCTGTGCTTTGACGCGCTCGGTGGCCGGAAACCAATTGGCAAACGCCTTCGTGATGTTGGGAAAGCAACCCGCCTCGCCCATGCCAAAGAAGAACCGGCTGACCACCAGCGACGCAAGGTTCCACGCCCAACCCGTGGCCACTGTGAAGATAGACCACATGCCCACCACCCGCATCAGCACCTTGCGAGGCCCGATGCGATCTCCGAGCCAGCCGCCAGGAATCTCAAACAACGCATAAGCCCAGCCAAACGCTGTAAAGGCATAGCCCATCTGGATTTTCGTCAACCCCAGATCCTCCTGCATCGTCGGAGCCGCCTGCGAAATGCAGACGCGGTCCACATAAGTGATGATCGCCAAGGTAACAGCGAAAAAGAGCACGACGCGGCGTGCTTGGCTTGGTGGAGATTGAGTCATTATCGTTCAGGTAGGGAGTAGGGCTCACGAAGCGGCGCGAGCAGCAGGGCGGTAAGTGCCGAGTGAAACAGCCTGCCAGGCTGATGTCACAATAATGCGGGCAACGGTGAGTGTGTCTTTCATCATAAAGATGAGGCAAGGGTCATGGCTGCCGCATCAACTCACTGGTGGTGATGAGATGGATGAGGTCGCGGAGGGCGTAGCCTTTCGCTTTCCATTCGGCTTGCAAACGGCGGAGGGCGGGCTGGTCGGTGAAGCCGAGTGGGCGACCGAGGCCGTAAGTGAGGAGGCGATGGGCGAGGTTTTGCGCGAGGAGGTCGGGGTGCTTGGTGAGGTAGGCGCGGATGTCGGCGGGGTTGTTGACGGGCTGGCCGCGATACTCGCCGCTGGTGTCGATGGCAGCACCGTTCGGGTAAGCGCTGCGGAAGTGACCGATGGGGTCGTAGGCTTCGAGAGCGAAGCCGAGGGGATCGATCTTGGCGTGGCAGTCGGCGCAGGCTTGCACGCTGCGATGCTTCTCCAACTGCTGGCGGATGGTGGTGGCTCCGCGGATGTCGGGCTCGATGGTTGGCACATCCGGCGGAGGCGGGCTGGGCGGTGTGCCGAAGAGTTTCTCGAGCAACCACACGCCGCGCTTTACAGGCGAGGTCTCGACGCCGTTGGCGGTGATGGTGAGGATGCTGGCTTGGCCGAGCAATCCACGCCTTGGTGAATCCGCAGGCAGGCTAAAGCGTTGCACATGGTCGCCGCTGACGTTGGGCAGTTCATAGAGCCGCGCGAGTCCGGCATTGAGATAGGTGAAGTCGGCATCGACGAGCGCGGTGACGGGTTTGTTGGTGCGGATGAGTTCGGCGATGAAGCGCCAGGTTTCTTCTTTCATCGCGGGCTCCAATCGGTCGATGTGATAGGCAGGAAAGGTTTCCTTTGAGGGCGGCATGGTGCCCAGCTTGTTCAAGCCGAGCCATTGCTCCGTGAAGAGTCGCAGGAAACGATCCCCACGTGGCGATTCGAGTAGGCGGTCGGTTTCGGTGATGATGGCTTTAGTATCGAGAGCACTTTTGTTCGCCATCGAACGCAGTTTGTCATCAGGAGGACCGGCGGTGAGGAAGTAGGAGAGGCGGGTCGCGAGTTGTATCGGGGTGATGGTCTTCGCGGCTGATTCCGGCTCGGTGAGAAACAAAAACTCCGAGGAACAAAGCAGCGCTTTAAACACAGGCCGCGCGGCGTCGGTATAGCGCGTCTTGCCATCAAGACCCTTTTGCAGGGCACTCACATAGGGAGCGATGTCATCACTGGTCACGTCACGACGAAAAAGACGGCTGGCGAGGGCTTCCAGCTCGGATTGCAGGCGAGCGGGTTCGATTTGTTTTTCATCGGGCGCGATACTGGCAAACAACAGCGACCGTGCGGGATGCACTTTGTCGTCGCGCATGGGGCCGGTGACTTGCCAGTAATGAACGCGCACCTCGGGGCCTTGGTAGAGGTGTCGGTAGAGCTTGTCGCGCTCCGCACGTAGGGCGAGATTTTCCCAGACGTGCCTCTC
>JAIXYN010000079.1 GCA_027490195.1 Verrucomicrobiaceae bacterium
AATGAGGTGGACCCCGTTCTTCGGCCAGGATTGCATAAAGTTAAGCTATGATGCTCACGGCTGGGAGTAGTGATTGGTTCGGGGGGCTCGCAGCGCTTTGCAAGGGCTTTGCTCCGCATTTTGAGCTGTTCTCAAGAAGGTGACTCGCTCCGCTCGCAGCCTTCTTGAGAACAGCTCAAAATGCGGTCGCCTCCAGGGGGAGCTTGTTCGCGTTACATGTGCGTTATGCAGCCTTCTTGATCTCGTGGAGCTTCATGCCTGTTTTGCGCTTCGGACGATACACTTCGCCTGGCGTTTTGTTCCCCAGTGCTTCGTGGGGGCGCCAGGTGTTGTAGTGCTTCATCCACCGCTCCACACCGCGTTCCAGTGCGTCGACCGTGGCGTGCTCGCGCAGGTAGATCTCTTCGTATTTGATGCTCCGCCACAGTCGCTCGATGAACACGTTGTCCATCCACCTGCCGCGCCCGTCCATGCTGATCTGCACGCCCCAGCTCTGGAGCCTGGAGGTCCATTCTTCGCTGGTAAACTGACTGCCTTGATCCGTGTTGAAGATCTGTGGAACGCAGCCTGCAAAGGCTTTGGCACGGTCCAGCGCAAGCAGGCACAGCGACACGTCCATCGTGTTGCTCACCGCCCATCCCAGCACACAACGTGTGTGCCAGTCCATCACCGCGCAAAGATAGGCGCTGCCGCGCGGCATGTGGATGTAGGTGATGTCGGTGCACCACACCTGATCGGCCCTCGTGATGGCCAGTTCACGCAGCAGGTAGGGATAGATGCGATGGGCCTTGTCCACGATGCTGGTGCGTGGCTTGCAGTAGATGGCCTCGATGCCCATCTCGCGGCGCAGGCGCTGGAGGCGCTTGCGATTGACCAGCAATCCATGGTCGCGCTCCAGCACCGTGATCAGCCGGCGCGATCCCAGGCAGGGGTCGCGCAGGTAGAGTTCATTGAGCAAGCGTTTGATCCGCACGTTCTCCGCAGCCTCCGCCACGGGCACGTAGTCCAGGCTGGAGCGTGACACGCCCAGCAGTTCACATTGGGTTCTCATGCTCAGTTTCGGGTGTTGAGGTTCGATGAGTCCGGCAGTCCGCTCCACACTCCGAGCTGCTTGGATTTTTTTACAACAAAGTCCAGCTTCACGGTGAGTTCGCCGATCTTGGAGTGCAGGTCGGTGCGCTCCGCACTGAAGTCCTCCTGCTCCTGCTGTCTTCCTGTCTCAAACACGCTGCCTGCCTGCGTGCTGAGCTTCTTTTTCCAGTCGCTGACCTGCACGGGATGCACGTCGAACTCCTTGGCGATTTGTTGGACTGTCTTGACGCCCTTGAGGGCTTCCAATGCCACTCGGGCTTTGAACTCAGGGTCGTGTCTTTTGCGTTTGGCTTTCATTTCGTTGGGTCGTGTTTGGGGTGTCACCCCAAGCCGAAACCACCATAATCGCATAACTTCACTACTGGCCCGAATTTCGGGGTCCACCTCAGAATGAACGGGTCTTGGGAGGGCGCTGGGTGGGTGGCCGTAGGACGGAATTGAGGTAGAATGATTGGGGGTAGAATGATTTCAGAGGCTGGATTTTTTTGGGAACCCTTTTTCGCTGCGGAGATGCGCTGATTTTGCACCGCAGAGATTTGGAGAACGCAGAGATTTGATTCTGAAGTTGTACCTAGCTTGAGGTATTTTATCCGTGGTGCCTCAGGATGTGTGCATCGCAGGGAGCTGGAAGGGGGAGCGCTGGATGGAATTGAGGTAAAATGATTTCTGAGGCTGGAGTTTTTGGAGCGGCGTTTTCATGGGGTGTTCGGTTCAAGGGGGAACTGATTTTTGCACCGCGAGAGTTTGGAAGGCCGCAGAGATGAGCCGGATGGGGAGAAGTGGAGCGCAGAGATGGGTACGCCGCAGAGGTTTTAGAAAGGGTTTGTGGGGACTCGGAGGTGGAGGATGGGCTGGTAAAAGATTGGGGGTAAAAGATTTTGAGAATTGGAGGGGTGGAATTGACGTCGCAGATGAGGTGTGAAGGATGGGGAGGTTTGGACGGTTTTTTTTCGGCATCGTGAACGGTGGGCAACGTGAATGGATTCTGACGGATGACCTGAGTCGATGGAGCGCAGAGATGGGTACGCCGCAGAGGTTTTAGAAAGGGTTTGTGGGGACTCGGAGGTGGAGGATGGGCTGGTAAAAGATTGGGGGGTAAAAGATTTTTAGAGTTGGAGGGGTGGAGGAAGATTGGAAAGAAACTGCTGGCGCGAGCAGCGTGTGTGCTGGGTATGGGGGAAGTGCTGAATCGACGCGCCGCAGAGCACTTGAACTCAAGGCGGCTGGATTGTGGTACGGAGAGTCACTGGGGTGTATTTGAGAGCCGTTTGCGCGAAGTGAGCTTCCCAGATTCCGGCTAAAGCCGGTACTACAATACTACGTTGGCTAGTTTGAGAGGCTGGAGTGTTGCGAGGCTTCTGAAACGGGCTGCTGCGGAGCCGCGAAGCGAACCCCGAACTACGTACTAAGAATCGCCGTGAGTTATTCGGGAGGAAGTGGGTGGGATGGGGAAGTTTGGACGGTCTTTGTTTCGGCAACGTGAATGGTGGTCAACGTGAATGGATTCTGAGGGGAGTCCTGAGCTGACGCACCGCAGAGGTGGGAAGGCCGCAGAGATGTTTCAGAAATGATCTTTGGGGCGATCCTGGCTTGGGGGCTCAGGAAATGTGCATGAATCACCGTGTGCTACTCGTGATGGGCATCGCGTTGGATGCGGTTTCTTCCGTTTGGGCCTCGTTGAGGCGGAAGATGGTGCGCGGAGAGGGATTCGAACGCCCGACCCACTCGGTGTAAATGAACCGCTCTACCGCTGAGCTGTCCACGCAAAAACTGTGTGGATGAAAGAATCTACTATTCAGAATGACCGATCAATGGTGACCTTAATTCTACTTTGGTAAGTTATCAGGGTTTGTGGGCTGGCGGCACGTTCTGAGCGCGGCGGAGCTTCTTGCAAACGCTGCTGGTGGACGTGGTGTGTGGCGAAGGCGCTGGGTTGGCTTTTCGGTGCTTGACGTCCGGTGCCAGGGTAGCCTCGCTAAGGCTCGGCAACCCTTCGCTTAGATGCGCAGTCCCGTTGGGACTGGGGTCAAGCGGAATGGGATGACGAAAGACCCTGGAAACCTGCCAAGAGCATTCCACGGCGTCAGATGTGATGCCGCAGCAAAGCCAGCCCGATGGATTTTATCCCCTCTGATCATTTACCAAAGTGGAAGTAAAACACGGGTGACTGCCAAATGCTACCCCGAGGAAGAAGAATATCATGCACGGTAGGCAGTCTGGTGGGTCCAACTTATGAGCTGATGTAACTCTGCAAGGAAATGGTTGGTTCCTAGAAAATCACTTTTTTCAGCTATCTTCAGCCTTAGAATTCGATCTGCGATAGTGTGGATAACGCCTCTACTTTCGTAAAGGCGAGTTAGTCCAAGGTTGGCTTATTTGGGTTACTTCAATATGGGGGTATTCTTTCGGGTCTGTATCAGACAATGAAGGCATTCCGTGGCCACAAGTACCGAATCTGATAAACGTCTGAAATCTTTAGATTTTTTGCGTCTTGTATTGAGCTTGCTAGTCATGGTCACGCACGCGAGACGAATGTTCCACATCGATGTCCCGGTCTGGTTAACCAAAGGTCCAATGGACCCAAAGGCCGGCGTATTTCTCTTTTTCGTGCTCAGTGGTTATGTTTTGAGTCAGTCGTTGCATAAAATACCTCTTTCTTGGGAAGGTTATCGCAATTACATTATCAAAAGAACATGTAGATTGTTCCCTCCCTATTGGGTGGCTCTGTGCATGACGTTTGCGGTTCTTTTCTTGCTTAAAAATTATGGCAGTAGAGCATTAAGTGGAGCTCCTGAATTTCTTTCGATTACTGACTTTGGATGGTGCCAATGGGTTCTTCACGTCTTCCTTGTCGTGCCGGGTATGCGGTCTGACTTTGCCATGCCCACAGTCTGGTCTTTAATGACAGAGGCAAAAGTATCCCTGCTGGCATTCCCATTTTTGGGATGGGCATTGATTCGATTGCCAATTTGGCGAGCGCTTGGGTTGACAGTTTCTTTGGTGTTCGGAAGCGCTTTTCTGAATACGTATTTAATTGGGACTGCTGCTTATCTGGGTTTATTTGCCATGGGTGCCATTCTTGCGCGCGTGCCTTACCATTGCTGGCAAAAAGTCACCGAGCGAGGGTTGTGGCCCCTGATTCTATTGGCTGGGTTGGGTTTTTATTCCTGCATGTCGGCACGTTTCTGTTTGCCCAGTATTTGGTTGGGTTACTACTTATGCGGATTTGGGTCGGTCTTGATCATTGCGACTTTTTCGCGTTGGCCGTGGATGTCTCGTTACATTGATTCCGTGCAGAATAGATTTGGACTCGACATCTCCTACGGAATTTATCTGTTGCATTATCCTATGCTCCTGGCTTTTGAGAGCCTGCGGGATGAGTCGAGTGCTGCGACACCCTCCCGCTTCCTGCCTGCGGTAGCTGCCATGCTGGTTACTGTTGTTCTTGCATGGGTCTTGGCATGCACTGTCGAAAAACCAATGGCGAGACTGTCCAAGCGATTGATTGCGAAACAAGGTCAGCGAAACTTGTCTTCAGGGTTGCGCCCTGAGCTTAGGGGGAGTTCCATGAAATCGGTCAGCCCGGCGATCATCCATGGCTTTTCGTCGAGGAAGGAGAGCATCACCGAGGGGCACCGATAGAGTAAAAACTAGGCAAGTGCGCCATCGTAATCTTGGAGGGTCATCTTTCGCAAGGCCTGCTCAGCCTGCCGTTCAAAGGGCATCTGAAGTGTGGCCACTCTGCGGAGGGCCTCGACGCGCGGGCATGGCATCTTGGAAATCGTCTGCCTTACGGCGGCAGTGAAGTGTGGACCATCCTTCAGCCTCACCAGAAGGCTGTCCTGTGGAATGCTCCACCAATAATCAGCCGGCATTGACCGGATGTAATGGTTGATCAGACGTGGGGGCTGATTCCGGCCCGGGAATTGGCTCCTGACTTCCGAGGCCCATGGTTCAAGAAGTTTCCGACATTTCTCGGAAGGGGCACGCCAGCCTGCCAGGCGATTTCGCCCCACGGTGTCCACCACTCTGGGAGCCGCAGTATGCCAGCGGAGCCCTGACAGCTACTCCAATGCTCGGTTAGACTAGGTCTCAAAATCTTGTCCCATTGCCCGGACGGCGGAGCGGCCCCATGGGCTGAGTCGTGTGCTTGTTTGTTATACCATGCACAATTGAAAAAGAGTCTGAAGGTCCTCCTTCGTGAGAAGGATGGTGGATGGTCTCACAGGCTGGCTGGGGAAGTGCGCAGTGAGTTTTGAAGCGCACAGTGCGAAGGATGGGAGGTGTCTGTGCGCGCAAGGCAAATGCTGGGGAGTGCGAAGGTCCTCGCAGTCGGGCGGTTTGGCGGAGATGGCGCTGGGCGATGAAATGCCTTGGACGCCAAACACGACCAACCTACGGCCGGAGCGGCTCGCTGCCCGCCTGATCCAGAGGAAATCTGCTGCCAGTGGAGAACAGACCTGTTTTCTACGAATCGTGGTATTATTGTTCAATAGCAGGCGGCTCTCCCGCCTAGCCACTGGGGCCGCTGCGCTCGCTGTTTCAATACTACAATCTTTTTGAGAACTGGTCTATCGGCCACGGCAAGGACGGCGGACCTTTTTGAACGCCTGCGATGCGACAGACCCGAAATGACGGACCCGCACAGCGGTTCCCTACCAGCGCTGAGGTTTCGCGCCACGCTGGGCGGGTAGGGAGGTGCTGTGTGCGTCTTTGGAGCCAGGCTGAACGATCACTCCGGGCTTCGTGCTGGCAGGGGGCGGACTTGAAGTGGATAAAGGCTGTGATAGCGGTTCGCAAAACTCATTGTCGGCTAGCAGGTTGTTTCTAGCTCGAAGATTGTGGGCTTCGACGGCGGCGGACTGAGGACAGTCTGCCCTACCAGCGCTGGGCGTGCTTGTGCGCGCCGCTAGGTGGGGCGCTTGGCCCTCCAAGCGCGGTCGAGCGTCGCAACGCATGCCTTTCGGAAATCCGTTAATACTTGTAGGTCGCGCTGAGAGAGAGCACCAAGGCGGAGTCGAAACAGAGATTGGCGTTTGAGCCGTTGGCGTTCAGGGTGAACTGGCGCATGAACTGATAGCGCACTGCGCTCTGCACACTGAACTTGTCGGTCACATGCCAGGCGAACCCCACGCTGGAATAGACCCCGGGCAGCAGTCGGGTGCTGCTCTTGCTGCCGCCACTCACCTGGGTGGGTGCTCCTGCCACGGCTACGGTGCTCTCGTATTTGTAGGTGCCATTGGCCAGCGCGAGCACCGCGCCGCCTTCCAGCATCACATCCAGTTTCTTGGTCACTGGCAAGGCGAGGTAACTGCCGAAGGTGCTGACGTACAAATGGACATCCAGATTACGGTAGCCGCTGATGGCGGCCAGGGAGGAGCCGTTGGTCCGTGTGGGGGTGTCACCGAGCAAGGGGCCTGGGCCGAGGAAGGTGCCGATGTATGGGGCGGCGGGTGGGATGACGCCACCGAGATTGAAGGAGTCGGTGATGGTTCCTACTGAGCCCACCTGCGGGGCATCATTGGTGTTGCTGACGCGTGCGTACTGCAAGCCTGTGCGCAATCCCCAGCTGACGCTGCGACCCTCGACGAGGGAGGGCAGGAAAGAGACTGCACCGAGATCAAGATAGCCGTGCAATTCAAAGCCTACAGGGGCGGCGACGTTGCTGTCCACCACGGAACCGGCACCTGACAGACCGCTGCCGAAGGCTGAGTAATTGATGGCTCCGGCGCCGCCAAAGGCCGCCGGGTCGTACTGCGCGGCGTTGTTGTAGGACCAGAAGTTGGTCAACCCGCCCGCATTGCCCGAGGAATCCACCTGCACGGAGCCATCGGAGTAGAAGTAGTCGCTGCCACCCCCTGGGGCAGGAACGGGGAATGGATTTTGGAAGTTTCCGAAACCGCTGAACTCAGTGCGCAAGCCAACGATGGGCGCATAGCCCGCGCCGAAGCTCCATTGACCAGGCTCAGCAAGGGATGATGCCGCCAAAGGCATCATCATGAGGGCGGCGATAGCGAATCGTGCGGTTGAGGCGTTCATTAAGGAGAATTGCAGCGTTGAGAGTGAGTCTTGAGGGAAAAGCAGGAACGGAAATCTGACGAGTGTTCAGCCAGGAGCGGTTTACGGCGTCGGCGCGGAGATTTGATTGAGCCGGTAGAAGCGAGCAGGCACTGTGGCTGGTGACACATTGGTGAAGGGGGCACCGTCATCCAGCCATTGCGTGCGATTGGCTGCTCCCTGCACTGGCACTGGGCTGTCAAACCAGTTGATCAGGTCCGAGCTGTATTTGATGCGATACCAATTCCCCAGCGTGGAGTCCCACTCCAGCAGCACCGTGCCGTTTGGCCGCACGTTGAGACGCGGCAGCACACCGCTGCCGTCGGTGCTGGACACCGCAGAGGCGGCGAGCTTCGTGACCGACAGGGTCGGGGTGAACGGATTGGGCAGCCTGCGGGTGATGGTGTAGAACTGCAGCTTCACGCTGACCGTGTCTCCCACCGCGACCGGGAATGGGTAGTCAATGAAGGCTGGCACCACACCCACGGCACTGCTGCTGTTGTAAAGTCGCAGGCTGGGCATCGCCGCCAGGTAGGCGCTGTAGTCCACGTTGAGGCGGAAGCCGTTGATCGGGAAGGCTGTGGTGTTCTTGACGTTGACCCGCACTTCCAGCGTGCCGGACTGGCTGATGACCGGGTAGAGCGAGCCAGGTGCCAGCGGCAATCCGGTGACCGGATTGATCGGCTCCAACTGCACGCCCGTCGGATTCAGCGTGCCCACGGCGATGGAGGCGGTGGCCGTGCCGCTGCTGAGGCCGGTGCCAGCGTTGTCCACCGAAGCCTGCACCACGAAACTGGCCACGCCGGTAAAGTCTAGGGCCGGGGTGAATTTCAATCCTGCACCGCCCTGCGCCGCCGTGATGAAGTCTCCGGCGTTGATCACTGAGGTGCCGTCGTTCTGATACAGGGTGCCGTGCTGGATGTTGGTGATCTTGAAGAAGCCCACTTCGGTGCTGTCCACTGCGTTGCGGCTGATCACTAGCCCGCTTGGGCTCTGAATGTTTACCGTGGTTGCGGTGTTGGTGATCGATGGCGTGTCGGCCACCGGATCGACCGCGATAGAGGCGTTCACCACGCTGTCTCTCAAGCCGGTGTTGTCAGCGGTGACGGAGGCCTGCACGCTGAAGCCAAACGTCGTGGCCGGACTGAAGAGGTCTGCCGTAGGGGAGAACTTGAGACCTGCGGCACCTTCCGTCTTGGTGATGAAGGTGTTGTTTGCAATCACCGTGCTGCCATCGCTCTTATACAAGGTGCCGCCGGTGATCGCCGTGATCTTGTAGTTTGTGGTGCCATTGGCATCGGCGGTGTTGGCCGTGATGACGAGACCGCTGCTGCTCTGAACATCTTCGTTGGTTGTCGTGGCGGTGAGTGTCGGGGTGTAGAGCAACGCTTCGATGGAACCGGCATCGGGTGCTGGACCGCGAGTGCGGAAATTTGGCAGGCCACGTTGATCAACGGGCAGGGCCTCGGTGGTGTTGAGGTTGCCATCAAGGTCAAAGGTGTCGGCAGGGAGATTGCCGGCGAGGCCGTTGTTGATGGCGGGGCTGCCATTGAGCAGGGCGTGGGTCAAAGTGTGGCCGCCGTTGTCAGCAAGGGCACCGAGGAGCGGATCGCGCGGCGATGCGCCGGTGCCGGTGCGATCGTTGGTGGCAGTGAAGCCGGTGGCCGTGCCAACGTTGCCAATGATGTTGCCGCCGCTGGAGGTGAAGGCGCCGCCTACGTCGGGCAGCGTGGTGTTGTTTACATTGCCAGCGATGATGCTGTTGGCCACGGTGAGTGTGCCGCCATTTCGATGCACCCCACTGATACCGCCCGCGGCGGTGTTGTTGGTGATGGTGCTGTTGAGAATGGTGGCGGTGGTGACATTCGTCCAAATACCAGCCCCATTGGCGGCGGCGCTGCTGGTGATGCTATTGCCAGAGACGGTCGAATTGATCAGCGTGAGCGAGTTGCCAGTGGCGTCGATGCCGCCAGAAGAGCCGGAAGCCGCCGCCGTGTTGCCAGAGATCGTGGAGCTGACGATCGTCAGATTTCCAGACAACTGATTAATGCCGCCCCCAAATTGCGTGGTTGAATTGCCAGTGATCGCAGAGACGATGACGAGCACGCTGGCGTTTGAGCCGCTGTCGATCAAGAGTCCGCCACCAGAGGTGGTGCAATTGCCACCTGTCATGGTCAGCCCGATGAGCTGCACCGTTTTGGCCGTGCCCGTCGGCACGATGAACACGCGGCTGGTTCCTGAGAGTACCGCAGAGTTTTGCACGGTGAGGAGTTTTGGCCCAGGTCCGGAGATGGTGATGTCGGAGCTGAGGCTGATCTGGCCGCTGGAAAGAGCGATGGTGTCCGGCGTGCTATCAGTGAAGTTCACGGTGCCGCCTGTGCCGTCGGAGAAGCTGATCGTGTCTGCTCCTGAGATGGCGTTGGCGTTCAACACGGCCTGACGTAGGGAGCCCTGGCCGCTGTCAGCGACCGTGGTGACGAGGAAGCCATTCTGCGCGATGGTGACCGTGCCGGTGGTGGGGGCACCGGAGATGTAACCCGTGCCGCTGGCGAGGTCGAGCTGCACCGTTTTGGAAGGTTTGGCGACACCGGTGGCGTTCGCATTCGCGGTCAGGGTCAGGGTCACGCTGGTGCTGCTGGACGGTATCGTCAGGCTGCCCGTGCTACCATTGAAGCTGACGCTGCCGCCAGACAGTGTGAATTCCCCTGAGCTGGCGGTCGAAGCACCATTCAGTGCGAAGTTCACCGTCACTGCCGCGCCATTGCCACCGCGGGTGAAGAGGTAAGTGCCGGTGTCACCACCCGTGACGGCAGCTGTGGTGTCCGAGGCAGTCAGGGTGATCGCTTCGCTGACAACGATGCTGCCGCTGGTGCCGGTGATTGCGGAGGCCACGGTATCCGTGCCTGTCACGGTCTGGCTGCCTGCGTTTTGGAAGGTCACGTTGAAGTTGCCCGCACCGCTTGTCAGTGTGCTGTTGGCAGGCAGGACTGCATTGGCGTCCGTGCTGGTGAATTGTACCGTGCCGGTGTAACCCGTGGCGGTGTTGCCAAAAGCATCCATCGCCGTGACCGAAACCGAAACCGGTGTGCCCGCTGCTGCGGTGCCAGGAGCGCTCAGCGCCAGGCTGGCCGCTGCGGCAGGCGTGATGGCGAAGGTGCCGCTGGTAGCCGATGTCAGAGCTCCGGAAGTTGCACCCAGGGTGTAGCCGGTGCCGGTCTTGTTGAGGCTGAGTGTGCTGAAGGTGGCCGTGCCAGCGACCGCATTGACGGTCAGCGTGCCGGACAAAGTGCTGCTGCCTGGATTGGTGCCAATCGCCATCGTCACACCGGCGGTGCTGGTGGTGAGATTGCCTGCCGCATCCTGAATCTGCACCGTCACTGCAGGGCTGATGGCCACACCGGCAACCGTCGTGGTCGGCTGAGCGATGACCGCCAGCTTGGCAGGGGCGCCTGCCGTTATGTTGAACGTGTTGCTCGTCGCGGAGGTGAGCACTCCAGAGGTGGCGCTCAAGGTGTAGCCCGTGCCTGCCTTGTCGATGTTTAGCGTGCTGAAGGTCGCCGTGCCTGCCACTGCGGCTACCGAGGTGGTGCCGGAGAGTGTGCCGCTGCTTGGGTTGGAGCCGATGGCCATCGCCACATTGGCGGTGCTGGAAGTGAGGTTGCCAGCGGCGTCCAGGATTTGCACCGTCACTGACGGAGAGATTGCGGTGGCAGAGACTGCGTTGGTCGGCTGAGTGCCCACTGCCAATTTGGCAGGCGCGCCTGCGGTGATGTTGAAGGCGCTGCTCGTCGTGGAGGTGAGCACACCCGAGGTGGCGCTCAAGGTGTAACCGGTGCCCGCCTTGTCGATGTTCAGGGTGCTGAAGGTCGCTGTGCCAGCCACTGCGGCCACCGTCACGGTGCCGGAGAGTGTGCCGGTGCTTGGGTTGGTGCCGATGGCCATCGTCACACTTGCGGTGCTGGTGGTGAGATTGTCTGCGGCGTCCAGAATTCGAATCGTCACCGCTGGCGAGATGGACGTGGCAGAGACTGCATCGGTCGGCTGAGTGCCCACTGCCAACTTGGCAGGCGCGCCTGCGGTGATGTTGAAGGCGTTACTCGTTGCGGGAGTCAGGATACCCGAAACCGCGCTCAAGGTGTAACCGGTGCCTACCTTGTCGATGCTGAGGGTGCTGAAGGTCGCCACGCCGGCGACAGCCGCCACCGAGGTGGTGCCGGAAAGCGTGCCGCTGCCTGGATTGGTGCCGATGGACATCGCCACATT
>JAIXYN010000026.1 GCA_027490195.1 Verrucomicrobiaceae bacterium
AGCATGCAGGCGACAGCTGCCCTGCGAAGAATGCGCCGCAGACACAGAATCCTAACTGCCTGCTTCGCCCAGGCCGAACTTTGGCCTTAACGTCAGTCTATTATGCAAGTCTCAATAAGGCAACGGATAGTTCCCCCGCGTGGATGGGGAAATAGGAGGCATGGGTAATAGACCTCACTCCAGGCTTTGAGGGCTTGATCCGCCCCATCATGCGTCGAGCTGTGATGCCGAGGCATGCCCAAACAACGCACTGCTCGTGCCATTCATGCTTGTCATGGTTTGCCCTTGGGCGGGACGTAGGTCTGGCCGTCGTAGGTGCCACCGACCATGCCCTGCACGGACTTGAACTGGTCGTTCATGGAGTTGTTGAGGGCGTCGCCGCTGGTTTTGGAGGCGTCGAGGGCGCGACTGGGGAGGGAGGTGGCTTCTTCCACTGGGGCTGCGGGTGCAGGCTTGGGGGCAGGGTCGAGGGTCTCTTTGAGCAGCCAGACGCCGCCGCCTAGGGCCAGGACGATGAGGAAAAAGGAGGTGCTGGAAGAAGAGGGATCGCTCACAATGCCTGTCTGAACGCTGGATGTGTGCAAAGATTGCGGTTTCCAAGGCGAAAAATGGCGGCAACTTATCCCCTGGCCTAATTTTCGCCTGTGTCTGACCGTTCCAGCCATGAACTCTCGCATGCCCGACCCACACGTACAGGATGAAGCCGCCGTGCTGGTCAGGCGGGCGTTGGACCAGCATGAAAGCACCCTTATCGCCTACACAGCCAGCATCCTCGGTGGAGACATCGAGCGTGCGCGTGATGTCGTGCAGGACGCCATGCTGCGGCTCTACCTCTCGGAGCCGGAGAAGGTCCGTGACAACCTCAAATCGTGGCTCTTCACCGTGTGCCGGAACCGTGCCTTCGACATCCTGCGCAAGGAGCAGCGCCTGGACCTTGGCAACGACGACGTCATCAATGCTGCGACCGACCAGGAGCCAAACCCTTCCCAGAGCGCGGGCATGCATGAGCTCTATGAGCACATCTGGACCTGCGTGGACCGCCTGCGGCCGAACCAGCGCGAGGTCGTACGGCTCAAGTTTCAGCATGACTGCTCGTATCAGGAGATCGCCGGAATCACCGGACTCAGCGTCGGCAACGTCGGCTTCATCATGCATCACGCGATCAAGAAACTCCGCGAACTGATGAGCACTGACATCAGCGAAGAATATTCCTCCACCCATTTATGAACCCACAGGACAATCCCCACTTCACCGCCTACGCGCTCGGAGAACTGAGCGCCGAGGAGGCGCGTGCTCTGCACGAGGTGCTGGCCAGTACGCCCTCCGCCGCACACGAACTGGAGCAGATCGAGGCAGTGACCGATGCTCTGAGACAGGGCGCACCGATTTCGGTTTCACGTCTTTCCCATGAGCAGCGCCATGCGGTGCTGCATCCGGCGAACATGCCTCGGCGCATTCAGCCAATGATGCCACGCAAGCCCGCGCAGCGAACACCCCAGGTCTTCTGGCCGGTGATGGGCGCGCTGGTAAAGGTGGCGGCTGTCGTCACGCTGAGTGGCGCGGCATTCCTTGCGGGGTGGATGTATGGCCCTGAAGTGGAGTCTGCGGCCAAGATGTCGGATGTGCTGCCCAAGGCGGACCAGCCTGCTGAGTCTGAAGTCAAGCCTCAGGCTGTGCCTGTGAAAGCGGCACCTGCGCCGCTGGTGGCGGCCAAGTCTGAAGCCAAGCCTGCGAAGCCTGCCGCTGATGTGCCGGTGGTGAAAAAGCTGGTGGCCGAGGTCAAACCCGTGCCTGCACCCGCCCCCGTGGTGAAACAAGTGGTGGTGGCCAATGCAGTGCCGGTGAAGGAGCAGCCCGCTGCCCCTGTGGTGACTCCGAGTCTGGGATTCACTCTCCCGGCGGGACACGCTGCGTTTGTGAGCACGACGAAGCAGGCGGTGGATCAGTTCAGCCTGCATCCCGGGCAGATCAAGCCGTTGCCGCCCAAAGCCAAAGGGCAGGCTTTTGCCTCACCGCAACTGACGCCGAACAAACCCGAGCCCAAACTGGAGCGGGCGGCTGATTTGCACATTCACTCCTGGAAAGCTGAAGTGGCGGCGTGCCCATGGAATCCGTCGAACCGTCTGCTGCGCCTGGTGATCCAACTGCCGGCAGATCAGCCAGCGGTGCTGGGTGCAGACGTCAGCTTCCCACTGCAGGTGACCTTTGATAAGGCGAACGTGAAGCAGTACCGCATGCTGTGTGAGCGGCATCTGGCAGCCTCCGAACTGCGCAGCGCAGGCACGCATGTGCTGTGGTATGAGTTTCAGCCCAATGGCAGCGGTGAGATCCCGCGTGACAGCAGCCGCCTAGTGGCCACGGTGATGCTGCCCAACGCGCGCTTCACCTCGCAGGCGGTGGGCCCCTTTGATAGCAGCAAGCTGCAGATACTGGACCGCGGCTATTCGCTGCAGAATGCGCGTGAGGACTTTGTGTTTGAAACCTCCGTGGTGGGCTTTGGCCTACTGCTGCGGGGTGCAGAGCAGCTCGGCGCGCTGAATCATGACCTAGTGCTCAATCTTGCCAGTCAGTCCAAAGGCGCGGACAGCAACGGTGAGCGCGGGCGCTTTATCCGTCTGGTGCAGGATGCTCGGCAGGCAGCGGGGTTGTAGAGGCGCTGGGGTGCGTGTGCTGGGGCTGCTGCTTTCTGGCATTTTGTGGTAGGCGTGGGCTGGACCAGCCTGCGCTCGGGGCCGTAGGTTGGGTGTGTTTGGCGTCCAAAGCGTTTCATCGTCAACCGCCACGTATGCCAAACCGCCCGACTGCGAGGATGTTCGCACGCCCCAGCATTTGCCGTACTCTCACAGAATCCTCCCAGTCATTGTACCACGCGCTTCAAAACGGTAGTGCCAGGCATCGCAAACGTTCATTTGGCGGGGGACTGCTTTGCCGATGGGAGATGCGCCGGCGTACCGCGCGAAGGCTGAAGCGGAGCGGTTGGAAAGGTGCGGAATAGGTGAGTCGGCAGAGCAGGCTGGGACGAAGGATTCTACGGACGCCCACAGCGCATCCCTACCATCCAGAACTGCGCGTGCCGCAGCGCTGGTAGGGAACCGCTGTGCGGGTCCGTGATTTCGGGTCTATCGCGTCGCAGGCGCTCAAAAAGGTCCGCCGTCCTTGGGATCTTCGACAGCACAAGTCGGAGGCGTTTGGAAAGGTGCGGAATGGGTGACTCGGCAGAGCCTGCTGGGACGAAGGATTCTACGGACGCGCACAGCGCATCCCTACCATCCAGAGTGGCGCGTGACTCAGGGCTGGTAGGGAACCGCTGTGCGGGTCCGTGATTTCGGGTCTATCCCATCGCTGGCGCTTCAATAGGTCCGCCGTCCTTGTCGTGGCCGATAGACGGGCGCACAGAGCGAAGCCTACTCGGCCTGCGCAAAGCGGTAGCTGCTTGCTGTGGATCAGCCGCAGTGCAGGATCTTGCCGCTGAAGCGCGTGCTGGGCGGTGCGTAGAGCTTATGGCCAAAGGCGAGGTAGCGTTCGCGCAGGTGGTCGCGGTGTTCATTGAGCACCTGCACCCAGGGATTGCGACGCACGGCAAAGGCGGGCTCTGCGGCGAGATTCGCCAGATCCTGATCGCGGCCCAGAATGTGGCCGAGGCGTCGGGCGCGTCGGATGCGGCGCTTCGCACCACGCAGATGGGAGAGCAGCAGGGTCTGAAAATAGAGATCCTTCACGCGATGCCGCCAGCGGTGCAGGGTGCGTTTGTCCTTGGTCTCACAGGCCTGCTTCATGAGCTGGCGGCCTTTGCGGTAGCAGCGGGCGTGCTCTTCGAGAATCTGCTCTTCGGTGAGCGTCTGGATGCACGTGCTGTCGATGAGCCTGCCCACGGCGTAAAGCTGATGATGAAGATCGGTGGAGGGTGGTGCTTTGAGCGGCTGGCCGAGGAGCTGCGGGCGGTGCTTGGGCGCGAGGTGGAAGCGGCGTGTGAGCTTGTCGATGAGCTTGCACTGCACGACGTGTTCGCGATTGCCGGCGCAGGCGTTTTTCACGGTGCGCAGGTGCTGGCGCATGGCCTGCAGCGTGTGTTTCTCGATGCCCGGAATCGCGAGACGAAGCAGGGCCATCATCTTCTTCACGCGCACGCGCAACTGGTGCGTGGCGCTGACTTCATGGAGTGAGATTCTCCGCACATCGTCTTGGGCCCGCTCGCAGAGCTGATGCAGCAAACGCTTCAACTTCCGGCCAGAAAGGCCCTCCGAGTCGTGGCGTAGTCTCATGGGCTGATATTCAGCCGGTAATCTAGCCGGACGGCAAGAAAGAGTTTTTCACATTCGTCCGCCAATGCTGGCAACAACTCCGCCAGACTTGCGAATTGTCTCAGCGATTCCAAGTACTCGATCAGCTGGGATCGTCGTCACATGGGCTTTTGAGGTTTTTTCCGGTTTCTGGGCCGGAGTTGCTGAAAACTTTCGTTGATTCGTGTGCCTCTGATGCCAGCGTGCAAACGTAGCCCTTTTCTAACCCACATCCTCTCTATCATGGCCAGCGAAGCAGTCCTCTCCCTCACCGAAGCAAATTTTGAAACTGAAGTCATTTCTTCCACCGTGCCTGTGCTGGTGGACTTCTGGGCTGAATGGTGCGGGCCATGCCGCATGCTGGGACCGATCCTGGATGACTTGGCTCAAGAGCAGGGCGACAAGGTCAAGATCGGCAAGGTGAATGTGGATTTGTCGCCGAACCTGGCCACGCAGTTCAGCGTGCGCTCGATTCCGATGATGGTCTTTTTCAAGGACGGCAAGGCAGTGGATACCGTCGTCGGCGTGCAGTCCAAGGACGCCCTGACCAAGCGCCTTGCGGCGCTTGCCTGAGTGATATCAGCCTGACTCTTTTTAGCAGCCGCTGGATTGAATCCAGCGGCTGTTTTTTGTACATGCCAAGGCAGAAAAAAGGGAGGCGCGGATAAAAACCCACGCCTCCCTGATCGGTGATTTAGTTGAGACTACTCGTCGCCAAAGGAGATACCGATGGCACGGGAAGCGCGGACGATTTCGCTGTCCTTGCTGACGAGGCGCAGTTGATGCACGGCTTCCTCGATGGGCACGTCGCCCACCTGATACTGCTGGTAGCTGACCATGCGGCCAAAGCTGCCCTGGGAAATGAGTTCGACGGCTTTGGCACCGAAGCGCACGCCGAGAATGCGATCGAGCGCCGTGGGAGCACCACCGCGCTGAAGATGGCCGAGGGTGCAGGAGCGCGTTTCCTTGCCGGTGTCTTTTTCAATCTGCCTGGCCACGTAGTCGCCGATGCCGCCAAGGCGATCCTCGCCTTTGGTACCAACTTTTTCCTTGGTGAGGAGTTCGCCGGATTCTATGCGTGCGCCTTCGGCGACGACGACGAGGGTGCTGTGGCGGCCTGCGGCATCGCGTTTGCGAATGGCCTTGGCCACGTGCTCAAGCTGGAAGGGAATTTCAGGCAGCAGGATGACGTCCGCGCCGCCAGCCATGCCGCCATAGAGGGCAATCCACCCTGCGTGGCGTCCCATGACTTCCAGCACGATGACGCGCTTGTGGCTTTCTGCGGTGGTGTGCAGGCGGTCAAGGGCATCCACCACGGTGGCGACGGCGGAATCAAAACCGAAGGAGGTGGCGGTGGCCTGGATGTCGTTGTCGATGGTCTTGGGGACGCCGATGATGGGAATGCCCATCTGGTACAATTGCAGGCCGGTGGTGAGGCTGCCGTCTCCACCCACGACGATCAGCGCACCGATTTCCAGGTGGCGCAGGGTGTTCTTGGCTTTTTCGACGATTTCCACCGGCACCTGGGAGACATTGCCTTCACCGACTTTGGCGACGAAGTGGCCTTTGTTGGTGGTGCCAAGAATGGTGCCGCCGAGCTTCATGATGCCGATGGTTTTTTCGGAATCGAGCATCATGTAATCGCCGGGAGGAAGGAGGCCTTCAAAGCCATCGCGGAAGCCAACAACTTCCCAGCCGAGAGTTTGCGCCGCGCCGACGACGCCGTGAATAACGGCATTGAGTCCGGGACAATCACCGCCGCTGTTTAGAATACCAATGCGCATGTTGTGATGAGAGGGAAAGTGGTTGGGATAAAAATGGGACGGAAAGGAGTCCGTAACAATTTAGAATTGATCCAGCATCTGACGCTTGTCGGTGATGGGCCGGCCTGCGGCAAGCCAGCGGTCATAGGCCGCCCAGCCTTGATGAAGGAGGGTGCGTGCTTCAGTGAAAGGGCTAGCAGAACCGATCACCACGACGACCATGCGATGGCGGTAGATGAGGCTGGAGTTGTCCGCCTGCACCTGCACGGTTGGTGGCTTTTCAGCGGAGATGACCACGCAGCCGCCGGAGCGCTGCGTGCTGCTGGCTTTGATGCCGTCGATGCGGTCCACACCGAGGAGCTGATTGGTATTGCTCAGCGTCATGGCAATCTGCTGACCGCCACGGTAAATGGTGATGCTGCGGCTGGCCTGATTGGTGTAAAAACGCATGGCAGGGCGTGACACGGCGTAGATGGCGAGGCGGGCGATGTCCGCCGCCGTGGAGTAGGGCAGGGGGCGCGAGTTTTCCAGGCCGTGAGGATTGGTGAAGCGAGTGGCGCGTGCGCCTTCGCGCTTGGCGAGCTGGTTCATCTGCTTGACGAACTCCTCCATGGGGTGACCGGCGCGTCCGAGGCGTGAGAGGTGATCTCTCCCAACGAAGTCACCGAGAGTGATGGCGGCGATGTTGTCGCTGCTCATCATGGTGGCGTATAGGAGATCGCGCAGGGTGACTTGGTCTCCGGCCTGAAGACCGAGGCTGCCGGCGTCGGAGATCTGGAAGGCGTAGGCGGGGACGGTGGCGAGCACGCCGACGCCGACCTTCGAGGCTTCGGCCCAGTCGAGCGTGACCATGGCGGTGGCGATTTTGGCAATGCCGCCGACGGGTCGTTTTGACTGTGCGTCTGCGGCGACGTGCACTTTTTTATTGAAGGCATCGACGACCAAGACGGCTGACTGCGCTTGCAGGGCAGTGCCGCCAATGACGAACGAGAAACCGATGCCAAGAATCAATGCGCGGGAGCTTAACCACGCCATGCTGGGGGAGAACATAGACAGATGATGTTTAACAGTTCGGGACATGATCGCAACCGTGGATTTCCCTCGATCATTTTCCAATTTGACGCTGGCGCTGGTGATATTCATGCTCCGCCTTTCCCATGGCAACACTCCAGCAGCAGGCGCACTCACTCATCCAGACCTATTACGACACCTTCAATTCCGGCGACCGGGAGGCTTTCCTGGCGCTGCTCACGGAGGATGTGGTGCATGACATCAACCAAGGCGGTGTGGAAACGGGGCGCGCGGCGTTTCGTGCGTTTCTCTCACGCATGGACCGCTGCTACCGCGAGCAGGTGCGTGATCTCGTCGTCTTCGCCGCGGAAGATGGTACACGTGGTGCGGCGGAGTTTTACATCGAAGGCGAATACCTCGCCACTGACGAGGGGCTGCCGCCTGCCGCTGGACAGCGCTACCGACTTCGAGTCGGCGCATTCTTTGATATCCAGGAAGGCAAAGTCAATCGCGTGACGAACTACTACAACCTGGAAGAGTGGCTGCGGCAGGTGGGGGCGTAAAAAGTACGACGACGCGGGCGCTCAAAAAGGTGCGCCGTCCTTGGGGACTTCGACAGCGGAAGTCGGAGGCGTTTGGAGAGGGGGATAGCGACGAGGCAGCAGCACACGTTGGGACGAAGGATTCTAGGGACGCGCAAAGCGCATCCCTACCATCCAGAGCAGCGCGTACCACAAGGCTGGTAGGGAACCGCTGCGCGGGTCCGTGATTTCGGGTCTATAGCATCGCAGGCGCTCAAAAAGGTGCGCCGTCCTTGCCATGAGGAAAGCCAGAGGGGCTGGCAGCAACTGACAGGCCCTCTCTTTCCGAACGCAGCAGGTTACTTGTCAAAGAAGGATGACTCTTCGCGGTCACCGACTTTGAGGTAGCGGTAATACACCTCAAGCTGGAGCGTGCAGAGGCACTGGCGGTAGATGGGGTCTGCGGCATCACCTGCGGGCCAGTTCGGGCGGCCGGCCTTGAAGGCACCGTCAGGCTGCTGGGCACCGAGGATCTGCGGGAGGAACTGCTGATTGTAGAATTTCCAGTCTTCGCCGCCCTGCTGGAAGAACGTCTGGGTGTAGTAGTACCAGCAGTAAAGGTTGCAGTTTTTGTTCCAGTCCAGGGGTTCAGCGGTGAGGAACTCGGTCAGGAATTTGATGCCCTTCTTGATCGCGGTGGTCTTGCCCTTGGCCATGGTCTGAAGGCCGAGGATGCCGACGCCGGAGAGGCTCCACTGATTGTAATGGGCGTCACGGTTCGCGCCGCCGAAGCCGCCATCTTTCGTCTGCATGGTTTCAAGATAGTCGGTCATCTTGCCGATGCAGCTGTGCAGGCCGTCGATTTTCAGACCGGTGTTCTTGGCGGCCTTGAGCGCCTGGAACTGCCAGCCCACCACGGAAAGGTCGGCACCGCCTGCTTTATTATAGACGATCTGCTCCTGACCGCCGTAGGCCCAAGCTCCTTTGGGGGTCTGGTTTTCGATGATGACTTTCACGCCTTTTTCGAAGCCTTCACGCATGCCTGGGAGGGATTTGCTGCCGAGACGGGCCAGGGTGTACATTTCGCCGAGGGCATAGGTGGCGATCCCGTGCTCGTAGGTGCCAGCACCGCCTTTGCCACCAGCGGCCTCACCCTTCCAGCCAGTCTCCGAAAAGATGCCATGGGGGTTCTTTTTGCCGGCTTCGAGAAGGAACATGATGCCCTTGGTCACGTTTTCACCGTAGAAGGGTGAATCCGGTGTTTCACAGCGGCCGAGGTAGCACAGCAGCGCCAGGCCTGTCATCGCGCACTTGTTGCTTTTGCCCCAGGAGCCGTCTGCATTCTGCTTGCCTTTGAGCCATTCCAGCGAGGCGCTGACGGCTGCTTCACATTCAGGTGTGCCGCCGTTTTGACGCAGCTTCTCAAGTCGTTCCTGAGTGGAACAGCGGCTGCGCATGGAGGGTGGCAGGGTGACGAAGCCGCTCTGGGCTCCGAGTCCCATGCCTTTGCCAAAGCCGCCGCCGGCCCCAGCCATGCCGAAGCCGCCTGCACCGCCGAGGGCACCGCCGCCCATCATGGCGCTGACATCTGGCATGTCCAGCGAGTCCGGGGGAGCCTCTGGCAGCGAAATGGCCGAATTGATGTTGTTGGTGACGAGCTTCTTCATCGGCATCGTCTTGTTGATAGTGCTGCGCTTCTTCTGCTGCACCTTGTGCTGCAGGTCTGCGCTTGCCTGGGCACCCTGCGCGGTGCCGCCACCGGGGAGGAAATCCACCTGCTTGTCCATGACGCCGCTCTGGAAGACGATGAACAGGGCAAGAACACCGAGACCGGCGTGAATCAAGATACTGAGAAGGAGGGAGCTTGCACCGGCCGCGAGCCATAGCTGCACCAACTTGTTTGGTGGCTTGCCCACCTCGATGTGGGTAAGTGCCGGTGGATGAAATACCTGGCCTTCGACGTGATCGGCCACCGCTGTTGCGACGACTTCACCGGTATTGTCAGTGGGCGCGCTCGGCGCGGGAATGGCGCTGACAGAAGGGGGAGGGGGCATCGCGGGTGCCACGGCGGCAGGCACGGGCATGGCTACGGGAGCTGGGGCGCTGACGGGCCTTGGGGCCGGTGCTGGGGCCGGTGCTGCAGTAGGAACGGTGCCAGTGGATGGTGCAGGCGGCGGCATCATGGCCGGCATGGGCATTTGCGGCATGTAGCCGGGAGGATAGCCCGGCATCTGCGGCGGGTAGCCCTGCGGCATCGGGTAGCCAGGGGGATAGCCCGGCATCTGCTGCGGGTAGCCCTGCGGTGCCGGATAACCCTGCGGGTAGCCCTGCGGCGCTGGATAACCCTGAGGCATCTGCGGCGGGTAGCCTTGTGGATAGCCCTGCGGTGCGGGATAACCCGGAGGATAGCCTTGCATCTGCGGCGGATAGCCCTGCGGCGGCGGATAACCCTGCGGATAACCCTGCTGCAACGGCTGGGTGGCACCAGGCTGTGGTGGCTGCTGGGGATTCGGCGGGGTTCCAGGCGGCGGCGGATTCATTTCAATAAAAGCGGTTGATCTTCATCTATATACACGTTGGCCAACGCTTCCGACAAGATGAATTTACGGGCTGTGCAAACGAACTTTCAAGGAGCGTGCCATGGGAAACGGGCTGGAAAGCAGAAACTTGGGCTGCTTGAGCGTTTTGGGGCTCGGTTTGGCGCTGCTGAATGCTGCCACGGCCTTGGTCTGCAGTGATGCCACTCGCCGAGATTTCTCATTTGCACGACGGGCTGCTCCCGATAGGATGAGGGACCCCAATCCCTCATGAAAACTGCCTCGTTCTTCCTCTGCGCCACCGCTCTTGTCCTCGCCTCCACTTCCTGCGGGAAGCACTCTTGGGCAGAAACTCAGGGGCTGCATGAAAAGTATCAGCACCACGCTGAAGCGGCTCATGGCGACGCCCATGCCACGAAGGATGCGCACGCCAAGGAAGCTGAGCACGGCGAGAAAAAGGCGCACTAAACGAGCTCCCACATGCGTCGCTACGCTTTCATCGGGCTGCTTTTGCTCGTTCTCGTGGCGACAAGTTGTGTGATGCTGCGCACCTGCTGGCCGCGCCTTTCTCCTGCCATTGCCTCCATCGGCGGCAAAGACCTGTACCTCCGCCTGCCGGATGCTGGTAAGACGCTTCTGCAAAAGGACAAACGCTGGGCGGCGGATCAGCTCGGCACCTCCACCGGCACGCTGGGCAGCCACGGCTGCTTGGTCTCCAGCGTGGCCATGGCCTGCTCAAACCTCGGCGTGAAACTCACGCCCAAGGAACTCAACGAACGCCTGAAAAAAAACGATGGCTTCCTGCCGCAGGGCTGGGTGGTATGGAATGCCATCCCTCGTGTGACCGATCAAAAACTCGCTGCCGATTACCATCCCGCCGCCAGCCACAAGGTGATGGACGCTGCCCTGGAACGCGGCTCCTACCCTGTGGTCAAATACTTCCTCCTCGGCGGAGTCCAGCACTGGGGCGTCATCGTCGGCAAAGACGGCCAGGAATACCTCGCCCGCGATCCGCTGCGCGATGACAAAGAGCCGGTGAAGCTCTCCGAACTGACCGCGAAGATCTATGCAGTGCGGGTGATCCGGCGGGCGAAGTGAACTCCACCGAACGAAGCGAACGCTTTTTGACCGCACCCATGCCCGGTGCGGCATCATCGCCAATGTCACCTCTGCCCAAAGTTTGAAAATGCGCTGCCGGCTTGAATTGGCAGGATTCAACGTGCATGAGAGAAATCGAACCCATGCCGACTCCGATCCGCCCCTGGTACTGGCCTGAACGAGGCCAGCCCGAACGCACCGAGCCCTTCACCTGGATTGTGGAGGGCGTGATCGCCGCGTCGTGGTGGCCTGATCCGTATGTGTTCGACCTCTACGACGAGCACGGCATACGGGCCGTGGTGAACTGCTGCGAGTTTGACAACCGCAAGGACGTGCCGCCTCACTTTGCCTATCATTTCATCCATGTGCCGGACTACGGTGTGCCAACGGATGCGCAGATGGAGCGCTTCATCGCGCTGATGGATGCGCACCAAGCCGCCCGCGAGCCCGTGGTGGTGCACTGCGTCGCCGGTTGCGGGCGGACGGGGCAGTTCATCGTGGCCTGGTGTGCCAAGGCGGGTTTCATCCCCGCAGGCAGCGATCCTGTGCAGTGGATCCGTGCCCGCCGGAAGTGTTGCCTCGAAACCCGCGAGCAAACGGACTGCGCCAAGCAGTGGATGAACAAGTATCGGCTCAAATGAGCGTGGGGCGTGTCACCGGGCTGTCGCCTGCTCAGCCCGCCGCAGGTGGGGGTAAAGGTCAGTCACTTGGAAGGCCAGCGCCTTTCGCAGACCCATGCGCATCAGTTGCAGGCATAAGAGCGCCATGACGGCGGTGGGCTTCCAGTCTCTGAGCTGTGGCTTGAGGTGGGTGAAAAAGGCCAAGACTTGAGCGTGGCCTGACAGCCAGTAAAGGATGAGGCCTGTGCTGAGGCCAATGCTGATGGCAACGATGGAGCGGCGTTTGTCACGCCGGGTCCTGGCAGCTTCATCCTCCGCGATCGGATCGGCGCACAAAGCCGGTGAATGGGAGGCCATTGCGAACAACACGAACAGCGCCAGCAGGTAAGCACTGCGCCAGTCATACACGAGCGACAGATACCAGGTCAGCAAAATCGGCGGGCAGACCAAGGCGGAGGCAATCTTTGCGGCACGCATGGCAGTGTAGCGCTTCATGGTGGTGGGAGTGGGTGATTGAGCGCGTGTTGAGAAACGAGCATGTGACTGCGTTTTCGTGCACGAATGAGTCACCTTATTTTGGACGGTTTCTATTTCGCCGTCCAGTTCCGAATCAAGGCTGGGGCATGACTGGCGCACCTTGCAGGCGCGGCGGAGCGTGTGTGCGGTGCGGCGCGGATTTGAATTTGGAGTGCGGCACGCGAAGCTGCCGCTTTCGAGCGTCTCGTGGTTTGCGTGAGATGAGCGGCCTGCGAGCGCCGTGGGGTGTGCTCCTTCAATTGTCTTCTGGCATGCGCACGCCTGCCGGCCTGCGGAAAGCGGTAGCTGCGCTCGTTCCTCGCTGCGCGACCGCACTCCAAAAGGGCGGCGCGGCTAGCGTGAATACCACGAGCAAACATTGTCCTCCCACGTCGTGGGATCGCGGTCCGGGCCTGAGGAGTAGAGGATGATAGGTTTATCAAACATTGCAGGCATGTTCTCGCCTCTTGGCTCGGGATTGGTGACCTTGCCGTCTTTGTTGGTGTCGAGAGTGATGTAGTAAGGCTCGCCCCAAGGATCGCTAAAAATCCATTCACCGCCGTCCTGCCAAAGGCCATTTTTGCGGTCTTTGGCGGCGAAGAAGTCGATGAATTTGATCGTTTTGGGATTGAGGGAGGCATTGCCTCCGGTGAGCGCCGACAACATCGGCCCCCGGGTGCGAATGGAGACATCGGGACCGTGCCAGTCAGATTCCGGGATGGGATAGTGCCCGTATTCCAAGGCATAGGACGAAAGCGCGATTCGGATGTCTTTGAGAACTATTTGTGCCAGTGGCAATTTGTTGTGCGCGATTTTGGGCAAGTATTGGACACCCAAGAACATGATGACCCCGGCGATGATTCCCAGGATGACGAGGATACTAACGCAGCCGTTTTTCTTGAGCTTGAGCGGGTCATGGTATAGCGTGGTGGATTTGCCCATGACATCGTTTTATGTCAGCCAGGCCTGCGCTGTCGAGCCTTGAATCAAGGCCGACGTTTCTCCAGACGCATTTCCAAAGTCAACACGGCGGGCTCAGCCTGCGGGCACCGCATGGAGCTTCCCCGTGGGCCAAAGGCCCGCAGGAGTCAGCCCAGGGCGCCGGAGCGCAGCGACGAGCCCTGGGATTCTGACGCCCAGGGTGTTCTTTCCAAGTGGGCGCTCTGAAAGAGCGCGGGAGAGCCTGCGCATCCGCAAAAATAACCATCAACGCCCTTCACAGCGTGCCATTCATACCAGGCATCAGTATCCCATACACGTCACGTCCTCGCCCCTCAGCTCAAGGCCCGACCCGTTTGTAGTAGCCGCCACTTTCACTCAGCACGCTGCCATCAGCCTTGGTCGTCTTGGCGTGAAATTCAATGCGCTCCGGTGAAACAATCCGCCGCGTGCCGCTGTACTGCACACCGCCAGCCGACGGGGCCGCATTCTTGACCATCGAATAAGTCTGCGTCTTTGCGTCCCACTCAGCCTCTTGCCGTTCGTCCCCCTTAAAGGCGGAGGAGTAGGTCTCTGAGTACCTCTGGGTCGCAGCATCGTAGGTCGTGAGCGAGGCCTCCACAGACGCTTTAGATTTTCCCTTCGTCGCAGTGCCGGTGCCCGTGCGGAGGCCCGCAGGCAGGTGAACCTCACGCCACAGCCCTGTGCCGTCGTTGCTCCAGAAGTAGTGCACGGTGATTTGGTCATTCCGATCGCGGCCTGGCCCCATCGTCCAGTGCATGCTCCATTCGCCAATGAAGGCCGAGAGCGCACGCATGGCATCCGTGGTAGGCTGCGCCACGAAGCCCTCCGCCGGTGGCCGATACTCATCAGCGAGCGCCGCCGGAAACTCGTACGTCGTGCCAGGATTGAGTCGCTTGGCAATTCGCAGCGCCAGCTCCCAGTCTTCACCGATCGTGTGATGGATGAACACCTGCCGCTGATCTGGCCGCTCCACCGTCGCCGTGAACGAGTTCACGTTGAACTGCATGTGCGAGACCTTCCCGCGAAACGGCGGCAGCTCACGCATCTTGAAAAGGTCCGTGTAAATCACCGGCGGTATTTGCGCAGGTGGTGCCATCACCTTCTGCGGCGCTACCGTTGCCGTTGCCAGCGATCCCGTCGTGCTGGACTTCGCCACGTAGCTGCTGTTCCCGCTGAAAGACTGCGCCGTTAGGGCGACCTTCGGCGCCGCAGCCGGAAGTTTCACCGGCGGCACTTTCTTGGCTGTGCGCACGTAGCTGCCACGCTTCGTCGCGGTCACTTGTCCGCTCGCATCCTGCGTCACCGTTTTCCAGTCGATCCGGGCCTCTGTGGTAAAGGTGGCCGTGTTGATGCGTGTCTGCCCGCTCGCGGTCGTGGGCAGCGTCGTGGTGAAAGTCCGCGTCGCCTCATCCCAGGTGCTGGTCAGCGCCGTGGAACTGTCCGCCGCAGGATCAGCGCTGATATAAGCCTTCTTGCCCGCATCATAGACGATGCGGGCGATGTCCAGCGTGGGAGCTTCCTCGCTGCCCTCATGGCCAAAGCTCATCTCCCTCCAGATGCCCGTGCCATCCGCCAGCCAGTGGCAGTTCATGAGCACCTTCGCAGTGTCATCACTCTCCAGCGTGCCGCTCCAGGAGCCGATGTACCGTCCGAGCACGGCGATCTCAGGCGATTGGGGCCGCGCCTTCGCCGCGCGTTTCTCGGCGGAGAGTAGCACATTCTCCAGCGCCGCAGGAAACTCGTACGTCTCACCACGCTTCAACTGCGCGGCGACTTTTTGGGCCACCTCGCCGGTGTAGGGCCCGCTGGCAAGATACAGCCGTGAATCCGCGCCCTGCAGCACCATCGCGCAGCTTCTTTCCTCCAAGCCCGGGTCTAGCACCGTGGCCCGGAAGGGATGCTCGCGCCCCAGATCCATCAGCCCGCTAGGCACACTCCGCGTGGTGGAAAAGAAGGGCGCCGTCCTTGGCAGGATGCGCATCAGCCTCACCGTCTCATCCAGTCCCAGGAAATCGATCAGGCACTGCGGGAAGGCGTAGCGTTGGTGCGCCTTCAGTTGCGCCACAAACTGCTGCTCCGGCGTCGGGCTTGAGCTGCTGTATTCAAAATGGCTCTCGCCGCCATCATCCGCCCGCAGTGCCAGCTTGAAGCCGCTCGCACTGCTGCTCACGCTCGTCACCTCCACCACGCAGGGCTTTGTTTGCAGCAGCATCAACAAGCCACTCGGAGATTGCGCACTCAGAGAAGTGGCAAACACACAGCAAAGGAGAATGACCGCGCGCATGGGTATTAATAGAGAATGACAAAGTGATCGCCCTCCGCCTAGGCCGCAGTGAAGCCCCAGACGGGAATACCCGGCTTGATACCACGTTTGCCCTTCGGCTTGCCACAAGAATCCAGCACCATCCAAGCACGCTGCCCGCCCTTCAGCCAGCCCGTGCATTCACCGCCAGGACACAGCAGCAGGGCGAGGCATCGTTTCATGGCAGTAGGCTCAGGCAAGTCGCAGCCAATAACGCTCTCCGCGACGGCCCAGCTTCACGCGCGCACCATAGATCGCGCTCAGGTTTCCGCTGTTCAGTACCTCCGCCTTCGTTCCAGACGCATGCACCTGGCCGTCCCGCAGCAGCAGGCAGTGGGTGATGCTCGGCAGGATTTCCTCCACGTGGTGCGTCACCAGCACCAGGGAAGGGGAGTGCGGCTGCACCGCCAGCGACTGCATCCAGTGCAGGTACTTCTCGCGCGCCACCGGGTCCAGCCCCGCGCAGGGCTCATCAAGGATCAGCACATCAAATTTCGCCATCAGCGCACGGCAGATCAGCACCTTCTGCTTTTCCCCCTGCGAGAGCGGACCCCACAGTGCCTCGCTCAGGTACTCGCAGCCCACCTGCTTCAGCAGTCCTGCGGCCTCACGCAGCACCGCCGCCGGTGGCTCGTCGATCAGGTTCAGCTTTGCTTCGCGTCCGCTGGCAATCACATCGATCACCGGTTCACCACTCTCTAAATAGGTAGTCAGCGTGTTCGTCACCAGTCCCACCCGGCGGCGCACTTCTCGCCAGTCATCCTCGCCAAACACGCTTTCACCGATCTGCAGGCTCCCGCCCGTCGCACTGTCATACCCCGTGATCAGGTTAATAAGAGAGGTCTTGCCGCAGCCGTTCGGCCCCAGAATGCACCAGTGCTGGCCGGGTTCGACCCTCCATGAGATGCCTTTGAGGATGGGACGGCCACGGCGAAAAGTGAGATCGGTAACTTCGAGAACAGGGTTGGACATGAGTTCGCATGATTGAATCACGAACAGAGAATGTCGAGTCGTCTTGACCGACTCTGTTGAAATGCTATGGGCCTAGATTGCTGGTCGGTCGAAATTTTGGGCAGACGTGCGACTGAAAAACTTCTTGGGTGGATAGAATTTGTCCTTTTGATTTTTCTCCCGTGACAAAAATGACCATCCTGCTAGTCTCAAATCCCTTTCTCGAAAAATGTCAGTTTCCCCAGATGCCCAACCACATTGCGCCATCACATCCGATGACGTGCGTCAATTCCAGCTTGTGCATCGTCGTAGTTTTTTAGTACTTTGTGCTGATGTGGAACGCTCCCTGCAAATCATGAGACCCATTTTCTGTGCCGCTCTGGCCCTGGCCGCTGTCACTCCTGTGTTTTCACAGGCCCCTCCGCCTGCACCTCCAGCGGCTCCTGCCGCCCCTGCGGCACCTGCAGCACCCGCTGCTCTGAACATCCAGCAGGAGACTGAGGCTCTCATCGCTGCCGCTAGCGCCCTCTTTGCCGAGGCCAAATACCAGGAGGCCCTTGCAAAGCTCGCCGTTGCGAAGAAAAACCTCAACAACAAGCCCTTCGAGAGCATCCTCTTCACCGAAGGCGCCTGTCACTACAATCTCAATGACTTCCCGAAGGCCATCGAATCCCTCGAAGCCTATGTGAAGGAGTTCCCTCAAGGCTCCGCGCTCGTTGACGTGCGCATGGCCCTGGGCCGCTCCTACATCGCCAGCAAGAAGGAAGACAAGGGCATCGAAGTCCTGACCGACGTGGTGCGCAGTTCTCCGGAGAAAAAAGCGGAGGCCGGACTCATCATCGCCGACACCCTCAATAAGCAGGACAAGAAAGAAGACGCGCTCAAAATCCTCACCAACGTGCTGGCAGACGGCATCCGCAGTGCGGAATCCATCCAGGCCGCCATGCTGGCTGCCAACATTTATGTCGCCAGCGGCCAGCTCGATGAAGCCACCAAGCTGATGGACAAGGTGCGCAACTTTGCCTCAGGCGGTGACAGCATTGCCCAGATGAACAACATCTATCTCAAGCTTGGCGATGAGATGATGGATAAGAAATCCTACAAGGAAGCTCTCGGTGCCTACCAGCTCGTTCGCAAGAAGAACGAAATCTCGCGCATCCAGGCAGAGCAGGTCGCCAAGCTGGAAACCCAGCTCAAGACCGCCAAGGGCGTCCGCAAGGACGAGATTGAAACAAAGCTCAAGGCCAACAAGGAAATCATGGCCGAAATCGAGAAGCGCACCGATTACGATGCCTCCCTCTACTACCGCCTCGGCCGCTGCTACTACGAGATGGGTTCCCCCACCGACGCAGGCGCTGGTGATCCCTCCCGCCTCTGGCAGGCCACTCTGGCCTTTGAAGTCGTTGTCAAAGAATTCAAGCAGTTCGCTCAGCGCGACAAGTGCATGTACGGCCTCATCATGGTCAACGCCGCCTTGAAGCGCATCGAGGCGTCTCGCGAAGGCACCGAATCCTTCATCGAAAACTTCCCGGACAGCGACATGGTCGGCGAGGTCTCCATGATGTCCGGCATGCTGCTCTACCAGAACAAGCAGCTCAAAGAAGCCATCGCCGCCTGGAAAAAAGCCCTCAGCTACCCCAAGGCCGACAAAGAGCGCCTCTACTTCCTTATCGGCAGCGTTCAGTTTGAACTCCAGAGCTTCGATGAGTGCCGCACCACCTATGAAAAGGTGCTCCAGGACTTCCCGAAAACCACCTACAAGGACGATCTCCAGTACCGCATCGCTCTGACTTATTTCTATCAGAACGACTCTAAGAGCGTCACCAAGGCCCTCAAGACCTACATCAAGGACAACCCCAAGGGCCAGTATGTCGTCGATGCGCGCTACCGCCTCGCCTTCATTGATTTCCAGGGCGGCGACAAAAAATCGGCGGAAACCGAATTGCTCAGCATCGTCAAAGATGCTCCGAACGATGCAAACATCGGTCAGGTGCATACCCTCCTTGGGGACATCTACAATCAGCGCGCCGACTATGAAAACGCGATGATTCAGTTCGGCATGGCAGTGGACAAGGCCAAGTCCGATGATGTGCTCACCTATTCTATGGATCAGGTGACCGATCTCTACGTCGGAGCCAGCAAGTGGAAGGAACTGGCCGAAATGTGGCAGAGGTACTACAATACCCACAAGGACAACGATGACCTTGCCCTCAAAGCCATCCTCTGGATCAGCCGTGCCTTGATCAAAGAAACCAAGGTGGAGGAAGCCAAGAAACTCCTCGCAGAGCACATCAAAACCCGCATCCCCATCGTCGCCAATCAGCAGGTTGAAGGCTTGATTCAGCAGTTGGTCAGCATCAGCGCACCGAAACGCCGCCGCGTCGCCGCTGCTGCTCCAGTGACACCGCCTGCAGAGGGCGCCAAGCCTGCCGAAACTGCCCCAGCGGCTGCTGCCGCCCCAGAGGTCACCTTTGAAGATGTTGAAAAACAGCTCGAAACTCTTCTCAGCCCACCACCGGCCGCCATGAACGGCACCGCGCAGATGCGTATTCTGTTTGCGAAAGCCTGGCTCGCCAAGACGATGAAAATCCCCGACAAGGCTGAGAAATTCCTCACCATCATCGTCGAAGTTGCCAAACCGGATGACCTCAGCCCCATGCTCCTCAGCATCGTTGGCGACGCCGCCCGCAAGAAGGGGGATCTGGACAAAGCCAATGGCTGCTACGTCCGCCTCAGAGACGTCTTCAAAACCAGCGAATTCTCAGACGGCGCTCCTGTCGGCCTCGCCGAAATTGCCTTTGAAAAAGGTGAGAATGACAAGGCTCTCGAACTCTTCCGCGATGCCCTCAACAACTATCCCGGCAGCTCCCACGTGCTTGATGCCACACAGGGTGAGGCCAAGACCCTCGTCAAACTCAAGAAGTATGATGATGCCAAAAAGATCTACGAGACCATCGCCAACACCAAAGAGTGGCGTGGTCACGCCACCGCCAATGCCCTGCGTATGCTCGGCGAGATCGAGTCTCTCCAAGGCAAGAACGAGGCTGCCATCGCCTACTTCCAGCGTGTCTTCATCGCTCATCAGAAATGGAAGGATGAAATGGCCAAGGCCTATCTGCTCTGTAGCAAATCGTTCAAGGCTCTCGGAAAGAGCGATGAAGCCAAAAAAACGCTGCAGGAGATGATCGACCGCAAGGATCTTGAGGGGCAGCCAGAAAAGAAAGAGGCTGAAAAGCTCCTCCCCACCTATTAATTTCACGCGAACCCATTCCACGATTTCCATGCACTCGTTCGCCCGCTATTTGCTCGTTTTCGCCGTCGTTGCCGCTGGTTCCGCCTTTGGGCAGGCCATCGTTCTCAAGGATGGTAACCGCGTCTTCTCCTCTGAGTTTTCCATCAATCCAGAAGGCAAGATCGTCCGCACCGTTCAGATCGGTGAAAACAAGGCCATCTCCATTCTGGATAAAAAGAACATCGATTCCTTGGAGTGGCCCTATCCCGCTGAACTGACCGAATCAGCCGACCTGCTCGCCAAAGGCAAGACCGATGATGCCATCGCCGTCCTCAAGAAGGGGCGCGATTTCTTTGAGCATTTCGAAGGCATCGAGGGCAACTGGTACGTGGACATCTACTTCGCCTACATTGAAGCCTTGAATCAGGGCGGCAAATTCGACGATGTGGTCAAATCCTTGCCGGCCCTGCGCGCTCTGAAACTCTCCGACGCCCAGAAGATGCGCCTGCGCATCATTCAGCTCGACATTGAGCGGCAGACCACCTCGGATTACGCGGGCATCATTGTGGAAGCCCAGAGCATCCTGAAGGAAACCGACGACTCTGCTATTGGCGCTTCCCTCTGGGCCATCATGGCCGATGTTTACACCCGCAAAAAGGAGTGGGAAAAAGCACTGCTTGCTTACCTGCGCATCCCTGTGTTTTACGGCACCCAGATGCAGCGCGTGCCTGAGGCGGAACTCAACGCCGCCAAGACCCTCATTAAAATGAAGCGCTTTGAAGATGCTAACGCCTTCCTGGCCCGCATCGGTGAATCCTATCCCGGCTCCCCCATCGCCGAATCCGCAGCCAAGGAGAAAGCCGCGATTGCCGGAATGAAAAATGTCGACGAGGAAGAGGTGGACGCCGCCGCCGATGGCAAATCGGACGCCGCTAAACCCAAGGAAGGCGCGCCCGCCACACCCACCGAGTCCAAACCCAAAGCCTGAACCATTTCCCCATGCAAACCAACACTGCCACCATCATGACCCGCTACATCTCCAACGGCCCCGCCCGCGCGTTCCTTTGCGTCCTGCTGGCGTTTGGCGTCCTCACTTCCTTGAACATTTATGCGCAAGAGGCCGCACCGGCTGCCGAGAGCGCTGAAGCCCATGCTGCAGCAGAGTCACACTCGCTCATTGACCGTTTCATTGAAGGTGGCTGGGTGATGTACCCAATTACTGCTTGCTCCATTGCTCTGGTCTGGCTCACCGTGGACCTCTGGATTCGTACAGGCATCAAGAAAATGGCTCCTCCAGCCCAGGTGGCCCAGGTGCAGGATCTGTTCCGTGCCGGTGACTACGTCGGTGCCTACCAGTTCTGCAAAGGCAGCCCAACCGCCTTCACCAATACAACCCGCGTAGCGCTCAGCTTCCTTGGAGACGGACACGATGCCACCGAAGGCGCGTTGTTCTCCGAACTGAACAAGGCCAACGCCTCTATTCAGACGCGCATCAATTACCTCTCCGTTATCGGGGTTTGTACCCCCATGATTGGTCTGACCGGAACCGTGACCGGGATGATGAGCGCTTTCGCCACCCTGAAGACCAGCGGTGCAGGGGATCCAGCCAAGCTTTCCGGTGCTATCGGTGAGGTGCTTATCGCTACCGCTTCCGGTCTCTTCATCGCTGTGCCTGCGTTCATGTTCTTCTACTTCCTGCGCAATCGCCTCCAGGTCTCCATGAGCGATCTCCAGGAAATCTGCACCTCGTTGTTCCGCAAGATGCCCTACCAGCACCTCAAGGACGCCCACGTCGGCGAAGAAGAATTCTACGCCGCTATCCCAAATTGGGTCGCTGGCGACGTTCAGCCTGCCACTGCAGCCTGATTCATCCCTTTCTTATCTCTTATACTCAACCCTTGACCTTCTAACACTATGGGCGGCGGCGGCGGCGGTGGTGATGGCGAACCGGAGTTTCAGATTGCTCCGATGATTGACGTGCTCTTGGTTTTGCTCATTTTCTTTATGAGCATCACCTCGGCGCAGGTGTTGAGTATCGACAAGGAGATTGTTCTCCCTGTCGCTAAAGATGCTAAAAAGAAGGAAAAGAACGTGATGAACGAGGCCGCGCTCAATGTGCGCTGGACCAACGGGAAAGCGTCTATCATCTTTGAAAACAGTACTTACGAGGACGTCTCCCCGCTCGTGGACAAGCTCCGCAGCCGCCACGACGCCAATGCCAAGTACCGTGTGGTCATCCGTGGGGACAAGCGTCTCCCCGCAATCGAAATTCAGCGGGTCATGAGCGTCGTGGCCCAGGCGGGCATTGATGACATCTCCTTCTCTGCTCTGAATAAACAATAACACACTCGCACATGTCCCACGGCACAAAAAAGCCCCGCGAAATCGAGCAGGAACAGTTGGCGGTCGGCTTCCAGATCGCACCCATGATTGACGTGGTGTTCGTCATCATGCTCTTCTTCATGGTCATGGTCGGCTCCGTCAAGGTCGAGCGTGAGCTCAAGAGCCAGCTTCCCGGCTTGGCACCACCCAGCGACAGTGCTCCGCAGGAAATGCCGGATGAAATCATCGTCGGTGTGGAAGAATCCGGTGCTGTCACCCTCAATGAAGAGGAGTTCGACTCCGGCCGCCCGGACAAAGCACTCCCAGACTTCATCAGCACCCTCAAGCGTCTCAAGCAGGAGGCCGACAACCGCAACGCCAAGGTCATCGTCACCATTCAGGCCGAGGAACAGGCTACCTACGAGCGCGTCATCGATGTGCTCAACGCCCTGTCCGTCGCCAAAGTCGCCAACGTGACGTTCACCGTAGGCGGTGACGAAGGATTCTGATTTCTCTCCGTTTTTGATCATCTGCACCCAATAAATGGGCTGCAGCCCCGTCCTGTTACTCTGAACAGAAGATCTTCATGAATCCGTCTCAGCCTGGAACCCCGCAGAATCCGCCCCCACCTGACGCCACCCAGGCTTTGCCGCCGGGGTATCCACAGGGTTATCCGCCGCCGCAGGGCTACCCACCGCAGATGCCAGGGTATCCCCCCGGCTACCCGATGCCGCAGGGCTACCCGCCGCAGATGCAGGGCTATCCTCCGGGTTATCCCGCACCGCAGGGCTACCCACAAGGCTACCCGCCGCAGATGCCGGGCTATCCTCCTGGCTACCCCATGCCGCAGGGCTACCCGCCGCAGATGCCGGGCTATCCTCCCGGCTACATGCCGCAAATGCCCATGCCGGCCATGATGCCGCCGCCCGCGCCTTCCCCCGGCACCGTTCCCACCGCCGCCCCAGCCCCCAAGCCTGCCAGTGCCGCAGTGCCCGTAGCCAAGCCCGTGCCCGTGCCTGCCGCCGCTGCACCCGCCATGCCCGCGCCGAGCCCCCCCATGGCAGCACCGACCGACGCAGCTGAATCCCCCGTGGCCGAGCACGTCGAAGGCCAAGTATTTCACCCCCCCGCACTCACCCACATTGAAGTGGGCAAGCCGCCAAACAAGTTGATGCAGCTCTGGCTAGCCGCCGGCGCAAGCTCCCTCCTTCTCAGTATCTTGATTCACGCCGGTCTCGGTGTTCTGGCCCTGTTCATCGTCTTCCAAAGCGGCGTCATGGACAAGCAGGTGGATTTCCTCCCCGGTGGCGGCACCGCGCAGGGAGCCCAGGCAAGTGCAGACCTGCAGCACAAGGTGCAGCAGAAGAAGCGCAGCTCCATCAACAAGACGATGCCGATGAAGAAGCTCGTCACCAACAACATCAATTCGGCCATCTCGCTGCCGGAGGCGCCCCCGGACTCGCTCGACATGCCAGATGTCAGCGCCATGATGGGCGGCGGCGCCCTCGGCGGTGCAGGCGGCTTCGGCATGGCTGGAGCCGGTGGCGGCTTTGGCAAAGGCATGGGCATGGGAGCCGCAGGCGGCTTCGTCACCCTGCCACCCTCCATGCGCAGCCGCTGTTCCACTCAGGAACGCTTGGAAAAGCTGCGCCAGAATGGCGGCTCCGCCGAATGTGAAGCAGCCGTCAGCGCCTCGCTCGAATGGCTCAAGGGCAAGCAAAACCCCGACGGCTCTTGGGGCCGCAACAACAAGTGCGCCATGACAGGCCTGGCACTGCTCTGCTACCTCGGCCGCTGCGAAACACCGGATTCCCCCTTCTACGGCGACAACGTGACCAAGGGCATCATGTTCCTTCTCGAAGCGCAGAAGAAGAACAAAAACAAACTCTTCAGCCAGGCAGAAAAAGGCAACGCCCCCGTCTATGAGCACGGCATCGCCACCTACGCCCTCGGCGAAATGTACACCCTCGCCCGCCTCGGCAGCAAATCCCTCCCCGGCATGCGCGAAGGCTTCGAAACAGGCGTCAAGATCATCATCGACAATCAGCAAGACAGCGGCAGCTGGGTTTACGATACCGAAACAGGCTTCTACGCCGGCAAAAAAAGCCGCGAAGACCTCTCCGTCGCCGGCTGGCAGTTCCAGGCCCTCAAGGCTGCCAAAAACACCAGCTTGAAAATCGACGGCCTCCATTCCGCCATCACCAAGATGACCAAATACCTCGAAGACAAGCAGACCAAAGACGGTGGCTTCGGCACCGCCAACCGCGATGCCCATTACAATCAGTGGAGCCTCTCCGGCGTCGGCATCCTCGGCCTCCAGACCATGGCCAAAGGCAAGACCACCCCCATCAAAAAAGGCATCAAATTCCTCACCGACTTCATCACCGCAGAGCCCCTCGACTGGAACAAAAACTGCAACCTCTACTGCTGGTACTACTACACCCAGGCCTTCTTCCAGCAGGGCGGCGAAGACTGGAAATTCTACAATCAGCAGTTCCTCCCCCAGATCCTCGGCGCTCAGCAGGCCGATGGCTCCTTCAAAGCCGGCCGCCCCAACTGGCCCTCGGGCGATGCCTCAGACCCCATCTACCGCCAGACCCTCTGCACCCTCCAGCTCGAAGTCTTCTACCGCTACCTCAAAGTCGGCGACCGCGAAGAATCCTCCTTCTTCGAAAAGTAACACGCTCTGCCGTCAGCCTCAAAAGTCCGATGGGCACTCCTGCCCGTCGCTCAGCGCCCTCATCCGCCCCACGGCACAAAGCAGCCATCCTAGCGGGTCTCACATCCTCTGGACTGCCCCACGCAGTCCAGAGATCCCACTCATACCAGACTACGCCAGCTTGTAGCAGTCCGCCCACTCCGCACGCGGCGGCGGCCCAGCCAGGCGCGCATTCGCCGCCTCATTGCCGATGAAGCGCTTCGTCTTCGGATCAAACGCAAGATCCACGTTCAGATACTCCGCGATCGTCCCCAGATTCAGCACCTGCGTCAGCGCACCACCCACACTGAATGGCGACTCCGTCCTGCCATTCCCCAGGCACGCCTGGATAAAGCTCTGAAAGTGATTCAGCTTCAGCGGGCGCAGCGCCATCGCATCCTTAAACTCCACCATCTTCGCACGCGGATACACCACCGAGTGCCGGTCATGCGATCCCCGCTGCACCAGGTAGTCACCCTGCTTCCGGTGCAGCAAAGAGCCCGTGTTACCCGGATTCGGGATCACCACCTTGCCGTCCTTGTCCGGATCACCAAATTTCTCCGCCACCTCGATCTTCGTGTCCCCGCCCGCTCTCCAGTGCAGTTCCACCGCCGGCAGCTTCTCCCCGCGCTCAGGAAACTCAAAACGAATGTCCGAGCTCAGCGGATAGCTGATCTGGTTGTAGTCCGCCAGCGCCAGCGGCGTGATCCGCGTCGGCAGGCCCAGCTTCAGGTGATCATGCACAAAGTCGATGATGTGCGCACCCCAGTCACCAAACATCCCGCCACCATACAGGTGAAATCCCCGCCAGTTAAACGCGTGGTACATCTTGCTGAAAGGCTTCACCTCCTGCGGCCCGCACCACAGATCCCACGACTTCAGCGACTCCGGCATCGGCTCCCCCGCCGGATAGTCCTTGATCCGCTCCGCCGCGTTCATGAACCACAGCGACGGCGACTTCCACGCATCGATCTTCACAATGTCATCCACGATCCCCGCCGCCAGCATCTGCTTAAACTGCTCCGCCCCCGCAGACGTGTGCCCCTGGTTCCCCATCTGCGTCACCACCTTAAACTTCTTCTCCGCACGCATCAGGATCTCCGCCTCCTCAAACGTATGCGTCAGCGGCTTCTCCACATACACATGCTTGCCCCGCGCCATCGCGTGGATCGCCGCCGCGAAGTGCGTGTGGTCCGGCGTCACCACGCTCACCGCGTCGATGTCCCCGCCCATCTTGTCCAGCATCTCACGGAAATCGTGAAAGCGCCTCACCTCCGGAAACGCCTTCAGGTTCTTCTCCACCCCCCGCGCCGTCACGAAATCCACATCCGCAAACGCCACCGGCACCGCCGCGCCACCCTCCGTCAGCCCCGGAATCACACTCCCCGCACGTCCCCCCACCCCAATGCACCCCAGATTGATCCTCCGGCTCGGCGGCAGCTTCGGATTATCCGCCGCCCTCGCGCTCGTCAGGTAAGCCGGCAAAAAAGTAAACCCCAATCCCGCCGCGACAGATTGTTTCACAAAACCGCGGCGAGTAGGGCAGGGAGAGTTTTCAGGAGTATTCATGGTTCAGAAAAAAAGGGCCAAACCCCCACGCTAAATCTCCCCCTCAAAAGAAGCCAGCACTAAAACACCCCGCCGCGTCGCATAGGCACTCCAGTGCTTCAGTCATCCGTGGTTAAAAAATCGGTCCACCCCACCATCGCCGCCGCCACCTCTTCGTACCTAGCTCGGGCGTTAGCCCGTCCGGCCTCTGAGTATTGTAGTCCCGGCTAAACAGGCTGTGTGAAAACTCCTCCGGAAGCGCTCGCCCGCACCTCGGGTAAAAAAACTCGCCTTGGCGAGCCAGATTTCATCTCGGCGTCGCTGCTTCCGTCTGTGCGTGCC
>JAIXYN010000099.1 GCA_027490195.1 Verrucomicrobiaceae bacterium
ACATCATCCCGCATCTCGTAAGAGATGCGGGATTTTTTGTGCCCAAATCCAGACCCAAATCCTGGGGCATAACACCTCGCTGGACTCCACGCGCTGTCTTGCGACCTGACGCGCTTGGCTGTGGCTAGCTCATGCCGCTGGTCAATTCAGCGCATCGACTTTTCCCTCGCAGCGGAAATCAACTGCGCCTGACCTCTGGCTTGACGCCGTGCGTGCGTAGCCGCATGTTCCCTTCAAGCCCGGCCACTCGTAAGCACTTCCGGCGCTTGTCTTTTATTCCCATGCTTTTTTCGTATGATCTGACCTCGTCGTCCCTGTTCAGCCGGTTTCTGGCGGCGGGTTTTGGGATGCTGGCCTTGCTCGGTCCTCAGGTGCAGGCCCAGGTGGTGCTCAAGGCCCAGCCTGTGGAGTCTGTTGAAGACGAAGCGAAAAAGCTGAAGCCTGCGGTTCCTGAAAAGCAGGATCTCAATGCCTCCTGGGCCACACAGAAAGAGGCGCGCGCCATGACCCTCAGCGTTCCCGCACCGCGAGGCCAGATTGTTGACCGCCACGGCATCCCCTTTGCTCAAAACCGCGCCGCCAACTACCTCGCGCTCGTCATGCCCTACATGGACCGCGCCAGTGATGCTGAGGTCACTAGCTTTGCTCGCTCCACCATCGACAAGGTCAATCAGGTGCTGGGCAAGACTTGGTCGCTCTCCGATGAACGCGTGCTGCTGCACTACAAGCACCGCCGCTGGCTGCCGCTGGTCTTCTCCGTGGAAGAAGGTCTGAATGTGGAGATCACCCCGGACATGGAGGAAAAACTCAAGCCTCTGTTGGGCACCAGTCTCGTCATTCAGTCGGCCTATCTGCGGCATTACCCACAAGGCGCTACTGCCTGCCATATCATCGGTTACACCGGCAAGACACGTCCTCTGCCCACAGGGCCCATCGTTGATGGTGATCCTGTGTTTGAGGAGATGGAGGGCCGCGAGGGCATCGAAACCGCTTTCGACTCCGATCTTAAAGGCGAGTCAGGCATTGTGAACGTCCTCTTCAGTCCGGATGGCAAGCGCCTCTCCGAGGATGTGCGCCGCGCACCCAGCCCCGGGCGCAACGTGGTGCTCTCTATCGATTACAACTTCCAAAAGTACGCCGAAAACGCGCTCAAAAAACACACCACGGGCGGTGCCATGGTCATCATGGACGTCACCAATGGCGACATCCTCGCCATGGCCTCCAATCCCGGTTTCGATATCAATGAATTCGTTCCCGGCATCCGCCAGAAGCGCTACGATGAACTGACAAAAGACCCGCATCTGCCTCTATATCCTCGTTCGTTCCGTGGTGAGTACCCCCCGGCCTCCACTTTCAAAATCGTCACTGCACTGGGCGCACTGGACAGTGGCAAGGTGGACGCCAAGACGATGTATGACTGCCCCAACGCCTTGGAGATCGGTGACCGCGTGTTCAAAAACTGGAACAAAGAAGGCGAAGGCTCCATGAATGTGGTCAGCGCCATCAAGCGCTCCTGCAACACCTGGTTTTACCGTGCCGCGCTGGACTCGGGTGCCGACTACATCACCAACATGGCCCTGCGCCTTGGTTTTGGCGAGCGCACTGGCATTCCGCTCAAGGCAGAAGGGGAGGGATTCGTACCCACCAACAGCTACCTCCTCCAGCATCGCGGTCATAAGATGTTGCCTGGGGACTTGGCAAACGTCGCCATTGGCCAGGGCATGGTGCTGGCCACTCCGCTCCAAGTCTGCCAGTGCATGGCCGGTCTCGGGGATGGCACGCGCATCCCGCAGCCGCGTCTCGTCCTGCAGGTTCAGGATCTGAGCGACCGTGTGGTGATGGCCTATGAACCCAAAGACCGCAGACGCATTGATCTCAATCCCGAACAGCGGCAGACGGTGATCAGCGGCATGGTCGCCGTGGTCAATGGTGGCGGTGGTACCGGGCATGCGGCGGCCATCAAGCAGGCCGAGATCGCGGGCAAGACCGGCACCGCCCAGTGGCGCATCAGTAAAGATCAAAACCTCGCGTGGTTCACCGGCTTTTTGCCTGCGGGCAAGCCCATGTTTGCCTTCGCCGTCGTTTATGAAGGTGAGCCCGGTGAAGACATCAGCGGTGGTAAAAAGGCCGCGCCCATCGTGAACGAGGTCTTCACCAATATCTTTGAAAAAGCCCCGGCGGATGATCCCATGCTGCTGGCCATGAAAGAGGTGCCCAAGGCCACTCAAGTGGAGGAGGCTACCTCCGAAGCACAAAGCGAGGAGGTGCAGACCGCCCGTCCTGTCGCACCTCCACCGCCACCGCCTAAAAAAGGCATCGGCGGCTTTTTCCGCAAACTCTTTGGCCGTTAGTCCCCCACATACGCGAATGAATATCCAACTCGCCACCGTCTGTGACTTTGCTGCCGACTACCAGGGCAAGCTCTGCATCCAGGGCGCTTTTGACACGCTCTGCGCGCAGACTTTTCCCGTGGTACATCCGCAATGCTCCATCGCCGTGCGGGCGGTTTTTCAGGCGGAGGATGCCGGCAAGCATGAATTCGTGATCCGCTGCGTCGATCCCGACGGCAAGGAATGCCTGCCGCCCATGCCTGCGCAACTGGATGTGACCTTTCCCTCTTCCTTCATTCCGTTTGTCTCACGCAACATTGTTTACACCCTTCAGCGCTTGAAGTTTGACCGGCATGGCCTGTATCGCTGGCTAGTACAGCATCAGGACGACACCCTGGCTAGCATCCCGCTTCGGGTGACGTTGTTTGACGAGCGCCGCTCCGCCACCGGCCCCGCCGGCTAGTCGCCATGATCACCTCCAAGCCCCAGACCCATTCCGAGATCAGCACTCCGGCAGGTACCCCTGTGCGGCAGTTATCCGTTTTCCTGCACAACCGCGTCGGTGCGCTCATGTCCCTGGTCAAGCTGCTCACGGAGCACCGCATTGAAGTGCTGGGACTGTCACTGCAGGACACCACCGAGCTCGCGCTGGTCAGACTCATCCCCAGCGACCCCGAAACCACTGAGATGCTCCTCATTGAAAAAGGCATCCCCCACGTGGTCTTTCCCGTCACTGTCGTCGAACTGCGAGAGACGGAACACTCCCTCGTCCACGCGCTCTCCGCGCTGCTCTCCGCCGAGATCAACATCGACTTTACCTACGCCCTCCTCGTTCGCCCTGCCCTGAATCCCGTCTTCGTGCTTCACCTCGACTCCCCCGATGTGGGTGCTGAGGTGCTCACTTCCTCCGGTTTCAAGGTGCTGACACAGGAAGATTTGAGCCGGTAGGGTAGGGGAATGCGGGTCTGCTCGGCGTTCCAAAGCATCATCAAAAGATCAAGGCTTGGCTCTTACATCCTTGAGCCACTCCTCTTTTGTCAGCATGAAGGTTGGGGCCAGCCGAGCCAGGAACTCGCGTACATCCTCTGACGCATTGAGTTCTTGCATTGGGTCCTCCTGGCCCACGCGCTGCTCTGGCAGTGGGACGTAGATGGATGCCATCGCCCAGCGGTGCTGGATGTTGCGGAACACGGCATCGAAGTACGAGAGGAAGACGTGCTCGTAGTGGTCTGCGCATGTGGTGCCGTTGGAGCCGATGTACCAGTAGAAATTGATCGCTCGTGTGCGGATCTTCACACCCGGCTGAGGCTCCGCATCACGGAAGATGCGCATCATCATGATCGTGATCTCACGGCCATCCTCCAAGTGCAGCGGGATCTGCGTGCGGTCAGTCACCGTCCAGCCCTGGTTCGGCAGGCACACTTCCGGGCGGTGCAGGCTGCGCTTTTCAAATCCGCTCAAGATCACCGTGGCCATGAGCTGCCTGCCAGTGGCGGACGCATAGATATTGCGCGCCAGCCGTACACCCTCATCCAGCAGGTTTTTCTCGTCAGCCGTCATGTCAAACTCACGCCCTTGGTAGTCGCCCAAAGACAGCGGCAAGTAGGGCAGGCGTGAGTCATCCGGCCTGAGCTTCACCCCTGGTGCCGCCACATGAAAGCCGATGTCTGTGCAAGCGCAGATTCCCAGCACCAGCAGAGGCAGCCCAATGGCCGCCAGCAGCCGGGCCAGCATGCGGCGTGGCTCAGGGATGGCACTGACCTCACCCGCAGCCAGAGGTTTGCCATGCCGCCTCAGATTCGTCTTCATCTCACGTCCTTCCAGCAGCCAGCACAGCGCAAACATCCCCGCCAGCGCGATGCCAAAAACCGCAAAGCCCGCAAACGTATGGTAGGGCGACATTTCCTGGTGGTCGCCAATGTGCCTGCCCACGGCAAAATCAGAGCCAAACTGCTTCGTCCCCGCCACCAGCAGCAGCAGCCGCACCACATTGCCCGCCACCGCCAGCGGCACCGCGCATGCAAACAAAAGGAAGCGCGAGCGTGCCCGCTTCAGCGCCAAGTAGCCCAGCAGTGCCGAGATCATCATCAGCGCAAAGAGCGAATTTATCCCGCTGCACTTCGCATCCACATCCAGGCTGAATGCATCGCCGATCTGCAACCCCTTCTCAGCATCCGGGGCAGATTGCAAAGCCGAGCCCTCGTTCACTGCCGGCACTCCTACCGTGTTTAGCACCGCTGCCGCCATCGCCGCCGTCCGCGGGCGCAGCGGAGAGGCCAGGGAATCCTCCAGCGGCTGCATGGGCCAGGTGAAAAGCAAAAACAGCCACGCAAATGAAAGCGTGCGGAACCACGCCGTCCCCGCCACGAGCAGGATGAAACCCGACAGCACGAACTGCACCGCGAGAAAGCCCGGGTAGCCCGTATTCGCCTTATAGCCCAACCAATAAAAGAAAAGCCCCAAGGCGAGGGAAATCAGCCCCCGCCAGGTGCCCTGCAAGGGCAGACGGCGCAGTTCCTCACGCCGCAGCCACACCAGCCAGCCCACCAGCAGCGGCACCAGCAGGCAGAACTGCCAGTCAGCGCTCTTGCTCACCCAGCGGCCCCAGCCGATCAGGATGCTCTGACGACTGTTGTAGTCCCACTGCTGGTAGGGCCAGACGAGGAACAGCAGCCCCAGCACCACCGGCAGCCCCCACAGCACCAGCCGCCGCAGCATTTGTGGCTGTTCGAAGAGTGAAAAGGTAGAGGGAGTGAGTGGGGTCCGGGTGGAATCTGTTGCCATGACGTGGGTTGACGGACAAAGGCTGGCCTTGTTTGTTGGTCCTGGCAACCTTCATCGCGTAACGTCACTGACGCATCTTTCTGCATGTCCGATCCGCTTCCCCCCACCTCATCCCCAGCAACCGACGCCGAAGAAGACGCGGAGGCTGCCTTGGTCTTTGCCCGCTGCAGCCCGGCACAGGCAGAGGCCGAAGACGGCCCCACCACTGCCAAGACGAAATCCGCCACCTCCGGCCAGAACAAGGACGAGCTCTGGGACCCTCCGGCCAATCTCCGCCGCTCTCACCTGACCTACCGGCATCTGGTCATCTCACTCTGCACCTCGATTCTCATTGGCGTGGTGCTCCTGTTCGTTGGCAGATGGTTCTACCTCCAGAAGATCGAACCTCGGCTGTCCCTCAGCACCTCGCCTTCCACCACTCCAGCGCCTGCACCCACTGCGGTGCCCAGTTCTGCGCCATCTGACGCTGCACTCAGGCAAGCACTCGCCAAATCTGCCGAACAGATCGCCGTACTTGAAAAACAGGTGGATGTCATGCGCCGCGAGCAGTTGCTCATGCAGCAGAACACCCGTGAGTCCCTCGAAAGCATCTCAGCCACACTGAAGATTCCAGCACCCGCGCCTGCACCCCAGGCCTCCGTGACCGACCAGACCGGCACTCCTCGCATGGCCGACATGAGACCTCAGGTCACGCCCACCCAGCAGGAGTTCCTCCAACTCAAAGAGCGCAACCGCCTCACGCAGTATGCAGATGAAGCCATCGCCACCGGCGAGCGCCGCCCCATCGAGTTGCTTGTTGAGTACATGCGCGATCCCCAGCTCCCCCACCTGCATGACGCCGCGCAGGCCGAGTTCATGCGAGCCATCCGCGCCATCCAGATCCTCCAGCGTGAAGAGCCCGGCTATCGCCTCCCCGTCGCCGAACTCTTCAAAGACAGCAACATCCGCGATGAGGCCGATGTCCCTGCCGCCGCCTTGCTCAAGCTCCTTGCCGACTACAAAGCCCCGTGGGAAGTGCGCGTCCGCGTCTGCTTCCTCCTCATCGGCAGCCCGCTGCCCGAAACCAACGCCCAACTCATCAAAGCCATCAAGGAAGACCCCTCCCTCGATGTCGCCAAGCACGCCCAGCTCGCGCTCGAGCAGCGCATCAAAAAACGCTTCCGCATCTTCGACATTCCCGCTATCGAGGCATGGTTCAAATCGCAGGGGCTGTAATCCTCCGAATGCCCTGACCTTTGAACTTTTGACTCCGCCCGTCCCCCATGAAAGCCCTTTTCCTCACCAACGAATTTCCTCCTCACATCTACGGCGGCGCCGGCGTTCACGTCGAGTACCTCACCCGTGAGCTCGCCAAGCTCATGGAGATCGACGTTCGCTGCTTTGGCGATCAGGCCAGCCATGAAGGCAATCTCCACGTCCAGGGCTTCGGCCTCGACACCACCGGTTGGGACAGCCCCCTGAATCTCAAGTCCGTCTTTGGTGCCCTCCAGCGCTGCCTCGACTTCAACACTCGCGGTATCGACGCCAGCATCGTCCACCTCCACACCTGGTATGCGCACTTCGGCGGCATCCTCGCCAAGCTCAACTACGGCGTCCCCATGGTCCTCACCGTCCACTCTCTGGAGCCCCTCCGCCCGTGGAAGCGTGAGCAGCTCGGCCACGGCTACGACTTCACCGTCTGGCTCGAAAGCACCGCCCTCAAAATGGCCGATGCCATCATCGCCGTCTCCGAAGGCACCAAGGCCGACATCCTCCAGCACTTCGATGTCGATCCGCACAAAGTCCACGTCATCTACAACGGCATCGACCTCGCCGAATACCGCCGCACCGAAGCCCCCGACGTCCTTCGCAAATACGGCGTCGATCCCGACAAACCCTACGTCCTCTTCGTTGGTCGCATCGCCCGGCAGAAAGGCATCGTCCACCTCGTTCGCGCCATCCAGCATCTGGATCCCGGCTTCCAGGTCGTCCTCTGCGCCGGTGCCCCCGACACCATCGAAATCAAAGAAGAAATGGAAGCCGCCGTCGCCGCTGCCAGCGCCGTCCGCCCCGGCGTCATCTGGGTGCAGTCCATGCTCCCCCTCCAGGAAAAGATCGTCATGTATTCCCATGCCGAAGTCTTCTGCTGCCCTTCGATCTATGAGCCCTTCGGCATCATCAATCTCGAAGCCATGGCCTGCGAGACCGCCGTCGTCGCCAGCGCTGTCGGCGGCATCAAAGAAGTCGTCGTCGATGGCGAGACCGGCATCCTCGTCCCCCTGGAGCAGCAGAGCGAAAGCCCCTTCGAAGCGCTCCACCCAGAGAAATTCGCCCGTGGCCTCGCCGCCGGCATCAACAAGCTCATGGCCGACCCCACCCTGCGCAACCGCATGGCCCAGGCCGGTCGCCAGCGCGCTGAGGACCATTTTAGCTGGAAGAGCATCGCCCGGAAGACCCTGGCGCTGTATAAGACGCTGGCGGGGTAGAGGCGGGGCTTGCCTGCTTGGCGAGATGAACGATGCCCCTATTTTTTACGGCACCGAGCGCAGAAACGCGATGATGCTGGCGATCTGTTCAGGCTTCAGCGCATCGCCAAGTCCGGCGGGCATGAGGGAGACATTGCGCAGGGTGCGGATCTCGGCGCGTTTGCGCAGAACCGTGCGCTCTGTGCCGCCGGGGAGTTTCAAGGTGACGCTGGTGGGCGAGTCGGAGGCGGCGATGCCGAGGAGCGTCTCGCCGCGCTGCGTTTTCACGCGCAGTGTTTCGTAGCCTGGGCGTGCGGCTTCGCTGGGGAAGAGCACGTCGCGTAGGATGACCTCCGGTGCGCGCTGAAACTCCGCATCCAGATCAGGCCCCACGCTGACGCCGATGCCGTGCGACTTGTGGCAGGCGCCGCAGATGCTTTGAAACAGCACGCGGCCTTCGTCGAGATTCGGCTTGTCCTTCAGCGCGGCCAGCACGGCGGGCACGCGCCTTTCCCACGCGGCATTCTGCTCGGCGCTGGGTGGAGTGGGTGCAGGCACCTCAGCATGCTGCGGCAGTGGCTTGGTTTCTTCAAGGCCCAGTCGGAGGATATCGCCAGCCTTGCCAGTGGTAACGACTGCAAGGTAGGCGGAGATTTCCTGCGCATCCCCACGGCTGGCGATGATGCCGGCGAGGTTGTGCATCACGGGCTCGCTCTTTCCAGGATTTGCGGCAAGCGACAGTAGCAGGTCCTTTTCCAAATGATGCGCGGAGCTCGCAATCGCCGCATCCATCCACTTGAGCTGGCCATGATTCCTCGCCAGCGCGATGAGGCTTTCTTTGTCGGCACCGACGCTGAGCGCCAGTTGCAGCGCGAGGTTTGGCTCCAGGTCTGGTTTGAGACTGAGCGCACGCGTGGCTGCGTCCAACGGTTTGTCATCATCCTTTCGAAGCTGAAGCACCTTCGCTTCGGAGAAGCTGAGGTTTGGCTCCTTGTACTCCTCCTTCGCTTTCAGGATCCAGATGCGGCCGCGGTCATTCCCGTGGGTCACGCCGTACTGCTGCTGCAGGTGCCGTGGGATGGCGGAGTAGTCCTCGATGATCTCGCGGTAGAAGTCGCAGATGGCCATGCTGCCATCGGGCGTGCGCGTGAGGCTCATGGGATGAAACCAGGAATCCCGAGAGGCGAGAAACTCGCTCTGCTCCTCGCCTTTCACGCGCTCCAGCCGCAACCGCGTGCCGTCACGCACGATGTCTGCGCGGTGGATGAGATTCTGCGCGGGTTCGCACACAAAGTACTGGTCGCGCCACACCAGCGGGCCGCAGGCGGAGGTGAAGTAGCCGGACGCGGCGGCATCGCTGAGACTGATCTTGCGGTAAAAGGCGAAGTACTCCGCATGCTGCTCGCGCTTCGTGCGCCAGGGGTGCGGTTTGGAGATGGGATAGACGCGCGTGTCATCGCTGGCCGGTGCATCCAGCAGCGGGGCGGCGGCGTCTGGATTGCGCATGAGGTAGCGCCAAGGGATGGGCGTGACGTACAGTCCGGGATGCGTCGTGGTGCAGACAAAGCGCTCGCCACTTGGCGTGAAGGCCATGCCCATCGTCTTGGTGCTGCCGCTCACAGGCTCGATGGCGCTGCCATCCGCACGGATGCGGAAGTCCGTGGCAGGCAGCGTGACGGGCTTCGCCAGATGCGGCCCTGTGATTTCGCCACCGGCCCAGCCGCGCCCCATGTAATACCAGCCGTCCGGCCCGAGTGTGGGCGCATTGATGCCGCGCTCCAGATTGCCCGTGCCAAAGCCGGTGAAGAGCTTCTCGTTCACATCGGCCTTGTCATCGCCATCGCTGTCCTTCAAGAAAACAATGTGCGGGGCGCAGGCCACGATGAGTCCGCCATTCGCTGCGGTGATGCCATAGCACGGCGGCAGGCGGTCCGCCCACACGATGGCCTTGTCCATCACGCCGTCGCCATCGGTGTCGCGCAGTAGCTTCACGGTGCCGTAGGTTTCTGCCTCGGCTTTCTTCTTCGCAGCCTCGCTCGCCTGGATGCGCCGCACTTCGAGATCGAGCTGGCCCGTCTTGTTGAGTTCATCGATGTCGTACTGCCCCTCCACATTGTAGCCATGCAGTTCGCAAACAAAGCAGCGCCCCTTGTCATCCCAGCAGATGCCCGAGGGCTCATGGATCAGCGGCTCGCTGGCCAGCAGGCGAATCTGATAACCCGCAGGCACCTGAAACAACTTCGCACTTTCCGCCGGAGACAGCGGCTGCGGTGCATCGTCCGGTTTGGGGATTTCCCCATGGGCTGCGGAGCAAACGAGCAGCGCGAAGGCTGCACCGCAGTGACGCATGAACAGAAAACCGGGAAGGCTGGTCGACATTCAGAAGCTACGCGTTTCGAATCATCAATCTTCAAGCTGCCCCGTGAGCCAGGCGGATCCAGCGTAGGAGTGTGAGCACAAAAAAGGCGAGCCCTCTCGGGCCCGCCTTCGTGAATGGTCTGGCATTGCTGCCGCTTACTTCGCCTCCGGCGTCTTCGCGCCTTCCTTGAAGCAATACAGGTGCGTGTGGGTGGTCACGTAGAGGGCACCGTTGGCTGCCACCACGCTGCTGAGCAGTGGGGAAGGGAACTCGATGGTGGTGATTTCCTTTAGCACCTTGCCTTCGGCGAGGACGAAGAGTTCGCCTTCTTCGTTGCCGATCCAGACCTTGCCGTCTGCGACGAGGGGGCTGGCCCAGATGTGGCCTTTGGTGTCGAACTTCCAGTACTCCTTGCCTGTCTTGGCGTCGAGGCAGAAGAGGCGGCCGGTGTAGTCGGCGGCATAAACGAGGCCGTCTTTCACCGCAGGGGTGGAGATGGTGCGCTCAATGCCTTTGAAGGTCCACAGGGCTTTGCCGCTGATGTCGCCTTTGCCTTTGGGGTCGATGCAGCTCAGGCAGCCGACGCCTTCGCCGTGCTCTGGGTCTTGGCCGATGTTCACATAGACGAGGCCGTCGGCGATGGTTGGCGTGGCGATGATTTCGCTCGGGCCGTCGTATTCCACGTACTTGATCGGCTCACCGGCGGAGTTCTTGCGATACTCCGGTGGGTTGGCGTCATAGCGCCAGAATTCGTTGAGAATGTCCAAGCCTTCAGCGTCCTTGTGGGTCTCAGGGGCCATGGAGTACACCCAGCCGTCACCGGCAGCGAAGACGATCTGCTTCTTGCCGTCCACGTCCACGGAGGTCGGGGATGACCAGGAGCAGTGCAGCACGCGCTCGGAGGCAACGTGATCCATTTCACCGAGGAGCGCGCCAGATTCGGCGTCCAGCATGATGAAGCTAGGGGAGTTCGGGGAAGGGATGTTGGTGTGGGTCCAGTCCACGCCGTTGCAGGTCGGGACGAAGACCTTACCGTCGATCACCAGCGGATAACCAGCAGTCGCATTGTGCTGGAAGACGCCGAGTTCTTTATACATGTCATACACCCAGAGGATGTCGGCATCCGTGTCGCCAGGGGTGAGCGGAGCGGTGGGCTTGCCGTCTTTGTCTAGCGGGGCCATGAAGGCACCCTCTTCTTGCATACCCTGATTGCCGTTGGAAAGACCCTTCACATCCAGGCAGACGATCTGGCAGCGATTGCCCGGCACGTAGGCTTTGTCGCCGACGATGGTGGGACTGGCGCAGATGCCGAGGTATTCCCAGTCATTCACTTTGCCGCTGCCCATCTTGGGGGAAACCATCTGCCACTTGAACTGGCCGGTGTACTCGTCAAACACCATCATGATGCCGCGGTCGCCGATGCTCTTTTGGTCGCGCGGCGATTCATTGTTGGTGCCCACATACACCTGACCATTGGCGATCATCGGCGTGCCGTAGGTCTGGGAGCCCAGCTTGGCCACCCAGAGGCAGTTCTTGGTGGTGCTCATGTCGATGTCTTCTGCACCGGGAGCCTTGTTGGCGTCCTGCGCATTGGGGCGGAGGCGTCCGGCCTCTTTCGGCGCGGCCTTGGGGCCGTATTTCTTGCCGGGACTGAAATCGATCGGCAGGCCTTTTTCGTCAGACACCATGTTGCGGGTGTTGCCACCACCCCACTGGGTGTAGTCGGCGGCATTCAGCGATGCCGTGGCAACCAGGGCCGCGGCGAGGATGGGAGAAAGTTTCGTGGTCATGTGGTTTAAAAACAAAGTTTCGTGGCGCGTTCCTTGGGGGGATTACTTGTTGGGGGTGACGCTCAGGTTGTCCAGATAGACACGCTTCTGGTTCAGCGGGGTGAAACCAAAGATGCCGGGGGAGCCGTTGGCGTGGGCGCGGGGCACTTTGACCTCGATGGTCCAGGCGGCAGGCTCAGCCTGCGCGCGGTCCCAGATCTTGGCCAGTACCACGCCGCTGCCATCCTTGGCCACGTCCACGCGGGTCTTCAGCGTGTACCAAGTGTTGGCGATCACCTTGAAAACGGCCTCCTGCTTGAGACGCTCCAGGTTGGAGCTGACTTCCAGCTTGCCGGCATTGCCGCGCAGGCAGATGAGGTAGCGCTGGTTGATGAGGCCGATGTCCGACTTCGCACGGGCACTGCCGTCCGTCATCACGTCTGCCTGCATGGTGTAGTTGGAGAAGTGGGAAGGGGCCACGAAGACCGTGCCGCGCTGGAACATCAGGCGGTCAAAGGACTTGGCAAATACCTTGTTTCCCTGTGCTCCGGCGACTTCACGCACATCGAATTTGAAGCGCGCACCGATCCATGGCAGCGGTGGGTAGGCGAACTTGATGCCTTCGGTTGGCTGGTCGTCCTTTAGGTCGTAGCCCTCGAAGTTTTCCACCAGCGGCAGGTTGCGCAGGCCACGGCCACGGATGGTGCCAAACTGGCCCTCAGGGGAGGTGGCCTTGAAGGCACCTGCGCTGGACTTCGCATCCGCAGCCACCACGAGTTCGCCGGCGTCGTTGAATTTCGCGTCCATCGTCGCTTTCACCTTGGCCGTTGGAGGGATGAAGGTCTCCCACTTCACGCCTTTGACATCGGGGTTCACTAGGAAGCCGTTAGCGTCCACGCTACGCACGCGGAAGGACTGCTTGTTGCCGGTCATGATGACGGTTTCCGCAGGAATGATCTGCAGCGCCACGGCCTTGCCAGCCTTGGGCATTTCCACCGCCGGAGCGGCGTCCACCTTCACGCCCTTGTTCGGGATGGCAAAGGCATACAGGTGCTTTGTCGTGGTCACATAGAGCTGGCCGTCGCACACGCTCGGTGCTCCCAGGCAGTCGCCATCCAGTTTGATCTCTTGCACCACTTCACCGGACTTGGCACCGGGCTTCACCACCACCAGCTTGCCGTCAAGGATTGGGCAGTAGATCAGGCCGTCCACATAGATCGGGGTGGAGTGCAGGTTGGCATTGCTGAGCTTGAGCTTCCAGATGTCCACACCGGTGTTGGCGTCGATGGCGTAAAGTTCAGCGCCGTCGGTGAGCTGATAAATCACATCGCCCACGAGCACGGGGGAACTGCTCGTCGCGCCGATGGGGTTGCGCCAGACTTCGGCGCTGGGCTCCAGCGTGGTGGCTTCCTGGGCGGGTGGCACGGGTGCGGCCAGCTTCTCTGGCAGCTTGATGCAGATCATGCGGCCCTTCTCGGAGGTGTCCACGTTCTCATCGCCGTGAATGGCGATCAGGTTGCCCTTGTGCAGAACGACGGAGGGATTCACACCGTTTTTGCAGATGGGCATCTTCCAGTAAGGTTTACCGTTGTGCGTGTTGACGCAGACGATGTGGCCGCAGCCGGTGGTGTAGTAGGCCACGCGCTTGCCGTCGCGGGTTTCCAGCACGGGGGTGGAGAAGGAGCTGTCCACGGGAGGGCTCACGCCTGGGAGTGACCACCAGGCCAGCTCGCCGGTCTTTTTGTCAAAGCCGTACACGCGGTCTGCGGCAGGGCCGTCAGCGCCCCAGTTCGAAAAAATGAAGTGAATGATGACGAACTCGCCTTCGATCACTGGGCTGCCCACGCGGGAGTTCGGGAAGGTCATACGGCCAAACTCCTCCATCAGCGGTATCTCAAACACCTTGGTACCATCGAGTTCATAGCACAGGAACGTGCCCGCGTTGCTCGTCAGGTAGATGCGCTTAGTCTCGGGGTCCACCGTCGGTGCACCGATGGTGTAGCGGTTGTAGATGGAATCACTCAGATAATCCGGGATCTCATGCTGCCAGAGCTGCTTGCCGGTCTTGGCGTCCAGGCAGGTCAGGCTCTCGATGAGGTCGGTCGTCTCGCCTTTGTAGCCCCAGAGGATCACCTTGCCATCGATCACCACCGGCGTGCCACGGCTGCGAATGTCTGCGGACCAGGTGGGTTTGTCGTCCAGTTTGCCAGCCTTCGTGTAGTGCTCCAGGCTCACGCCGTTTTGCAGCGGGCCGCGCCAGTTCGTCCAGTCATTCGCTTGGGAGATTCCGGTCAGTGCCAGAGCGGCGGCAAACAAACAGCCGAAGGAGGGTCGGGGACGGTGGTGCATGGATTGGGGTGGGAGGATGGGAACGAAACATCGTGAGCACGCGCCGCGCTTCAATGCGATTTTCATACCTTTCGCAAGGGAGGCGGCATCAGCAGCAATGGGGGACTAAAGGGGTGGGGAAATCAACGTGGCCGTGGCGCGGCATCTTGCACCCGTCCATTCTCAGTTACGTTCGGGAGCGTGGAATGGAGCTTGCCAGTTGTGGCAAATGTCCCCTATGCGAGGAGGCTTTCTCAATTACTCCTTCACAGCGGCCTCGCGCAGTTCGGCAGCCGCTCCGGCTGGAACTGTGGCGGACTGCCGCTGCCAGCGCCGCATCAGCTTGATGAATTTGATGGTGTCCTGAACCGGGCGGATCTTGGTTTTTTCAGCCCCGTAGATGGTGCTCACAGGCACGCTTTGAATGGTGAATCCGGCGCGGCTGGCCAGTAGCAGCATCTCCGTTTCAAAGTCAAAGTGGTCGCTGCTGCCCATGATGTACGTCACCAGACTGGAGCGCACCAAGCGGAAACCGCACTGAGTGTCCGGGATGCGCACGCCACAGGCATTGCTGATAATGCGCGACATCAGGCTGTTGATGAAGCGGCGCACAATCGGCATGCCCTTGATGTTTTCAAAGCGGTTGCCCACCACCACATAGGCGGAGCCATCGCGTGCCGGGGCGGTGAAGCGCGGAATCTCCTCCGGCGCATGCTGGCCGTCCCCATCCAGCAGCAAAATGTAATCAAAGCCACGTTCGGTCAGGGTCTTCATGCCCGTCTTCATGGCCGCGCCCTTGCCCTGATTGACGGCGTGGACGATGACTTCGGCCCCTGCCTCCTTGGCAAGTCGGGCGGTGTCATCGGGCGAGCCGTCGTCCACCACCAGCACCAGGTCCACATGCGGGATCGTCCGGTTCACCACATCAGCAATGGCCATCGCCTCGCGGTAGGCCGGAATGAGTGCAGCGATCTTGCACGCTTGGGTTGGGGTCTGGCTGGCGGCCTGCATGAATGAAGAGGGTCGGCAATCTTCCACGGTTTCCCTAACCCTGTCCAACCAGAATATTGCTCAAGCAACAGTTCGGCAACATTTCATCTGGCACGCTGAAAGAAGCCGGGTATGGGAAGGCCCCCCACCTCCCTCATTCCCCGACCCACCCCCTGATGCCTGCTTCCTTCACGCTTTCACCCCAGGATCGCGTGCTGGTGTTTGCCCCTCATCCGGATGACGAGGCCCTAGGCTGTGGCGGTCTCATCCAGCAGGCGGTGGCGCTGGGTGCTGAGGTAAGAGTCATCTTTCAGACCGACGGCGATAACAATCCCTGGCCGCAAAGGTACGTGGAGCAGCGCTGGACCATCGACGCCTCCTGCCGTCAGCGCTGGGGCGCACGACGGCGGCTTGAGGCGGTGCGTTCCTTGCAGACGCTCGGCCTGCAGGCGGATGCAGCCTCCTTTTTTGGCCTGCCAGATCAGGGGCTGACCTGGCTGTCGCAGCAGAAAGACGTGCGGACCTTGGAACTGCACGGTGCCGAACTGGAGAGCTTCCGCCCCACGCTGCTGGTGGTTCCCTCTCAGGATGACAACCACCCGGACCACGTTGGCTCCTATGACCTTATTCAAGAGGCCCTGCGCCGTGCAGGCATGGTCCTGCCGCAATGGGCTTACCTGATCCATCGCCGCTGGTTTTGTCCTGAGGCGGCGGGGCTCACGCTGGAGCTCACGTTGAGGCAAAAGGCCCGCAAGCTTGCCGCGATCGAGTGCCACGAAACGCAACTTTTCCTTAGCAGCTCCCGCTTTTGCGGGTATGCACGCGATCAAGAAATCTTCATTCCATCCAACCCAGCCTGATGTCCACGCGCTCCCAATTCCTAACCCTTCTCGCCATTTGTACCGTCATGTTCTGGTGGCGCCTCGGGCATCTGCCCCTGATCGACCCTGATGAGCCCTTCTACGCGCAGACCACCACGGAAATGGTGAAGGGAAATGAATGGCTCACGCCCACGATTTTTGGCGAGCGCCAGTTTGAAAAGCCCGTCTTCTTCTACTGGCAGTCCATGACCGCGCAGAAGATCTTCGGCCAGACGGAGCTCGCCGCACGCGTGCCCTCCGCCGCTGCTGGCACGCTGCTGGTCTTTCTCACCTGGTGGTTCGGGCGGCGCATGTTCTCGCCGCGCGCTGGTTTCTGTGCAGCCGTCGTGCTCGCCACCGGGGTGGAGTTTGCCTTCATGTCGCGGCTCATGCTCACAGACATCTTCTTGGCGCTGTGCATCAGCGCCTCTGTCTTCTGCTTCTGGCTGGCCACTGAAGAGGAGGACAAACGCGACCGCTGGATGATCCTGCACTTCGTCGCCTCCGCGCTGGCGATGCTCACCAAAGGCCCCGTCGGCTTCCTGGTGCCCACGCTCGGCTCCATCTGTTACCTCTGGCTCACCGGCAAACGCTCACCCTGGCGTGGCAAGGGCCTCTGGCTTGGCATCACGGCCTGGCTGCTCATCGCCGGCCCCTGGTATGCCACCATGTTTGCCAAGTATGGCATGGAATACTGGCACCGCTTCTTTGTGCATGAAAACTGGGAGCGCCTCACCAGCGCCGAGCACAAGCACAGCAACCACTGGTGGTACTACCTCATGATCCTCGTGGCGGGCAATCTGCCCTGGATTCCGCTGCTCATCGCCGCCGTGGTGCGCACGGTGAGGGACATCAAAACCGACCGCCGCATGCTCTTCATGGTGTGCTGGTTCGTGCCCAACCTGATCTTCTTCACCATCTGCAACAGCAAGCTCCCCACCTACACCTTCTTCCTCTTCGTCACCCTGGCCCTAGTGATGGGCCACACGCTCGATCAATGGATCAGCAACGGCTTCCGTGGCAAAGGTGAGCGCATTCTCGCCTCTGCCCTTGCCATCCTGCAGACCGTTCTTGTGCTGGGGGCCGCCAGTGCCATCACCCTCATGCTGCCGAAGGACAGCAACGCCTTCATGAAAGACCTTTCCCCGGTCATCTACGTCCTGGCGGCGATCATCAGCATCCCTATGGTGCTCATGCTCCTGCGGCGCACCGTTGCCTGGGCTGGCGCCACGGTTCTGGTCACCGCCTTCATCATCATGTACATGCAGTACGGGGTGGATGCCAAGGTCATGGAATACACCTCCACCCGTGGCATCGCAGCAGAGGCCATGAAAGTCCGCCAGCCGGGGGAGCCGATCATCTCCTCCAGTTTCATCGCCCGCGCCGTGACCTACTACACCGGCAGCATGCCTGATGGCGTCATCTTCTTCCCTTCCAGGCCGGATCAGTTGCAGCCCTACTTCACCCCACATCCGCCGCTGCACATGCTGCGCGCAGACGTCGGCACAGGCGAGTTTGCCGACAAGTATCCCAGCGTCCTCTGCATCGCCCTCATGCGTGACTGGGACCACTTCAATTCCAGTGGCTCCGTGATCAAAGACCGCTGCGAAAAAATCAAGGTCATCGGTGACCGCCTGGTGTTCCGCATCAAGGGTAAGAAGTAGGTGCGGGTCCCGTGGGCTGTGGCTGCCAGTGCCACAGCCCCGCATTTCTCCACTTCACAACTCGACAAGCAGGCGTGGTTGCGGTGTAATTCACCATTCCAACCTCCTGCATGCAGTCCAAGTCACGTACTCCGCCAGACATTCGCGATCACGAGACCCTGCGTATCATCGGGCACGGGGCGTTTGGGGAGGTATGGCTGGCGCGCAGCGTCACCGGGGTGCTGCGGGCGGTGAAGGTGGTGTGGCGGGAGGACTACGACCGGCCGGACTCCTTTGAGCGCGAGTTTGAAGCGATCAAGATGTTCGAACCGATCTCACGCCGCCATGAGGCGCTGGTGCCGATCCTGCAGGTGGGGCGCAACGACCTGGAGGGCTTCTATTACTACGTGATGGAGCTGGCGGATGATCTGGAGACTGGGCGAGACATCAAGGCGGACACCTACAAGCCGCACACGCTGGGCTTGCAGATGAAGCGGGACAAATTCGTTTCAGCGGAACTGTGCGTCAAGCTGGGCGTTACCATCGCGGAGGGGCTGGACTACCTGCACCGCAATCAACTGATTCATCGCGACGTCAAGCCGTCGAACCTCATCTTCATCGACGGCATCTGCCGGCTGGCGGACATTGGCTTGGTGGCCTTGCTGGGGCAGCGCAGCTTTGTGGGCACGGAGGGCTTTGTGGCACCCGAAGGGCCGGGCACGGCAGCCTCTGACATTTTCTCTCTGGGCATGGTGCTGTATGAGGCGAGCACCGGAAAGGACCGCCTGGATTTTCCCGATTTGCCATCCTGCACGGAGACGGGGGCCAACATGGAGGTCTGGCGCAGGCTGCAGGATGTGGTGTGCACCGCTTGTGCGCCGAAAGCCAAGGGGCGTTTTGTCAATGCACGCGAAATGGCGCTGGCTCTGCGCGGCGAGCCTTTGCCTTCCTCGCGCCGTCTGATGTGGACGTGGATCGCCGTCGGCTCTGTGGCGCTCCTGCTGGCGGTGGGCTTTGGCATGTGGCTGGCGCAAAACCGCCGGACGCAAACCCTGATGGCAATGAATAACTCGGTGCCGAGGCTGAAGATCGTGACGACACCTCCGGGCGCGGTGGTGTTTGCCGGAGAAGATCAGCTCGGCGTGACGCCGCTGGAACTCAATCCCGCTGAAGGTGTGCCGGTGATTTATCAACTGCGCCTGTCGGGCTACAAGCAGATCGAGATCGATCACATCGCGCTGGATGAAAAGCCGGCGGTCTTTGACCTGAGAATGGAGCCGTCCAAGCTGCCGCAAAAAGGCGAGCGCTGGGTGAACAACCTGGGCATGGTGTTCAAGCCCGGAGCAGGCGGGCACATCAGTGCAGAGCCGGTGGAGATGAAATTCTTCAAGCGTTTTCTGGAGGCCACGGGCCGATCCTTTGAGGGCAAAGTGGTGCGGTATCAGCGCGGCAAGGACCAGGAGTCGGCCTACCTCGTCGTCGTTCCTGATGGCGATGCCGAAGCCTTCCGCTACTGGCTGACGGACCGCGACCGCAGCGAGGCCTTTCTAAGCCAGGAACACCGCTATGAGGTGGAGCCGTTTTACTTCGTGGAAAGCGGGCTGGCTGCCGCCGATGACATGCCGGAGGGCCGAGATGCGGACAAAGGAGAGCTGAGTGAGGAGAAGAACTGGCGTGCGTTTCATCTGCGCGTGGAGCGGCAGACCTACGGCAGCGTGGTGGTGCACAGCCAGCCGGAGAAAGTGCGGGTGTTTCAGCACGATCAGTTTCTGGGCGAGACACCGCTGGAACTGCCCCGCGTGCGCACCGGCCCCGTGGAGTTTGAACTGCGCGAGGAGGGCTTTGCCGATGTGGTGCTGGAAGGCGAAGTGCGGGAAGGGGAGCAGGCGGAGCTGTTTGCCGACATGCAGACGCGCAAGGCCGTTACCTTTGGCCGCCAATGGAAGGCGAACAGTCTCGGGATGAATCTGGTGCCGCTGGGTGACGTGATGTTCTCCGCGTGGGAAACCCGCCATCGCGATTATTTGGAATTTTGCAAAGCTACGCAGGCCCGGCGTCCGGCAAAGCTGGATGGTGCCAACAAAGGCGGTGGGACCGCGCCTGTAGCTGGGGTGGACCGTACTGAGGCGCGGGCCTTCTGCGCCTGGCTGACGGAGCGCGAGCGCAATGCCGGGCTGATCGGCGCGAAGGATTCATACCGCCTGCCCACAGATGAAGAATGGAGCCGTGCGGTGGGCCTGCCGCTGGAGCGCGGCACGACACCCGAGGAGCGCAATGGCCGCATCCGTGGCATCTATCCCTGGGGCTTTGAATGGCCGCCGCCCGAGGACGTGGACAACCTTGCTGACATGAGCGGCGCGCGCAAAGCCAGCCTCGAAAGCGCGATTCCCGGCTACAACGACAAATTTCCGTTCCTTGCTCCCGTGACCGCATTGCCGCCGAACGACCGTGGCATTTCAGGACTGGCGGGCAATGTGTCCGAATGGGTGGAGACGGACTACACGCCGGTCATTCCAGCCAAGCCAGGTGAACCCGCGAAACCCGTCCTGGGCACCACACGCGGCGGCAACTGGCGCTCCGCCTCCCAGGATGAACTCCTGGCCTCAGCACGCATGCCCGTGCCGCCGGAAACGCGGCGGAACACCATCGGCTTTCGCGTGGTGCTGGCGCGTGGGAAGTGAGGGTGCGCGGCACTCCAGAAGCTTTTGACTCTTTTGATCTCGCGGGAAGATTTCATCCAAGAACCACTCCGATGTTTACCTTCAACCGGGACATGTCGTACGGCTGCCTCGCGGGGATTCTCATCCCGGCAGTCTGTATTAATCTGGAAGGAGTGGTTGGTTGGAAAACCTGCCGTTGTTGGTGATACTCATCGCTGTGTTCCTGCTGGCGATTTGGCTGAACCGTTCAGCAAAGCCGAAATAAGCAAAGAGTATTCGACTGTTCCCGAATCGCATGGCGCTCCGGTCGTAGGTTGGGTGTGTTTGGCGTCGAGAGTGATTCATCTTCCACCGCCGCCTTCGCCAAACCGCCCGACTCTGGGAGCGTTCGCAGGCCGGTGTGATTGCCGTACGCTGATGGACGGGCGGGCTGTCGCCACACCCATCCTACGATCATGCATGCCTCGTGCCGAGTTTGATCTCAAGGCACGCGCCACCGAGCCTGTCGCATCCCGCACTCAGAACAAAACTCTCCCTTCGTCTCGCTTCGCGCACAAATTGCTCCTAGAAGTTCCCGCAGCAGTCGTTATTCTTTAACCCCATCATGCAAACCGCTCTCGAAACTCCCGTGCCGGAGAAAAAGGTCGAACAGACCGAGGCTGGAAACTACTTTGTCTCCAACTATCCGCCCTTTTCTTTCTGGAAGCCTGATCAGGTTTCGATCGTGCAGGATGTGCTGCAGCAGCCCGCCCCGGCGAACATTCCGCTGGGCGTTTATTTTCACATCCCGTTCTGCCGCAAGCGCTGCCACTTCTGCTATTTCAAAGTCTATACCGACAAGAATGCGCAGGAGGTGAAGGCCTACATCGACGCCGGGATGCGGGAGATGGAGCGCTTCACCAGCCAGCCTTACCTTAAGGGACGCAAGGCGCACTTCGTGTACTTTGGCGGCGGCACCCCGAGCTATCTTTCCGTGCCGCAGCTCAAGGACCTGACCAACCGCATGAAGGACATGATCCCCTGGGACGAAGCCGCAGAGGTCGCCTTCGAGGCCGAACCCGGCACGCTCAATGAAGTCAAGCTCACCGGTATTCGCGACATTGGCGTCACGCGCCTGAGCCTTGGCGTGGAGAATTTCGACGACCACATCCTCGAAACGAACGGTCGCGCGCACCGCAGCGGCGAAATTGAAAAAGCCTATCGCTTTGCCCGCACGCTCGGCTTTGAGCACATCAACATCGACCTCATCGCGGGCATGATGAACGAGACCTGGGAGAACTGGAAGGACACCGTCAGAAAAGCCATCGCCCTGCAGCCGGATGCCGTGACCATCTACCAGATGGAGGTGCCCTACAACACTACCATGTATCAGCAGATGAAGGCCGAGGGCAAGGTCACCGCACCCGTGGCCGACTGGCAGACCAAGCGCGACTGGGTCAGCTACGCCTTCGATGAATTCCAAAAAGACGGCTACACCGTGACCAGCGCCTACACCGTGGTGAAGGACCCCCAGCGCATCAAATTCGTCTATCGCGACTCCCTCTGGGAAGGTGCCGATCTCTTGAGCTGCGGTGTGGCCTCCTTCGGTCACCTCGGTGGCGTGCATTACCAAAATCAGGCCGATGTGGGCCCCTACATGCAGGCCGTGGATGCCGGCCAGTTGCCGATCTTCCGCGCCTACCAAACCACGGCGGAAGACCGCTTCGTGCGCGAGTTCATCCTCAAGCTCAAGCTTGGCCGCAGCGAGTTTGATTACTACATCCAAAAGTTTGGCGAAGACCCGCGCAAGCACTTCGGCCCGCAGCTCGACTACCTGGCCAAGGAAGGCTTTGCCACGCTGGATGAGAAGGGCGTCACGCTCTCGCGCGATGGCCTGCTGCAGGTGGACCGCCTGCTGCACGATTTCTTCCTGCCGCAGCATCGCCAGTACGCCCGCTACACCTGAAGCCCTCCGACGCAACCGAACGACAACGACGGCGATGAACGAGGCACCCCGGCAGGACGAGGACATCCTGGCACCCCTGATCTTCTTTTACGGCATCGGCAGCACACGCCCGCGCGTGACCTTTGTGGATGCCCAGGAACTTGCCGAGCAAGAGCGCTTCCTCCTGGTGCACGACAAGGACATGACCCCGCACCTGCGGGATTTTCACGCCAGCGAGATCGACCTCGACGTGGCCGCCCGCGCTCGCATCGGCAACTACCTCGTGCGCGCCTCCGTGCTGCATCGGCACACGGACGGCATGCCCATCGAGTTTGGTGCCATCGGCATCCACCTCGACCTCCTGCCCGAAGAGGCGCAAAAGCTCGTCCTCGAAGGCCTCGTGCCCTTTGGCGCTATCCTGGAGCGCTACCAAGTCCCTCACTCCAGCCACCCGCGTGGCTACTTCCGCATCTCCGTGGACCAGCGCCTCGCCGATCTCCTCGGCGCAACGAGCGGGCAGATTCTTTTTGGGCGCTGCAATGAGCTAAGACATGGCAGCGGCAGGGTGCTCGCGGATGTGGTCGAGGTGCTGCCGCGGATGGGGTAGGGTGGAGAATCAAGGCGCTGCACTTCCCGCAGAAACGGATTCATGAACCCGCCCTACACCCGCATTCAGTTTGCTCAAGACGGCAGGCATGTCCTGCTGGAAAGGATGTCGGACGCAGCGGTGGCTGTGTTTGATGGAGGCTGCTTGACTGGCAGTGTTTCCATTCCGCTGAAGCGTTTCGATGCATCGGCTATTTCGCCCACAGGTGAATTTGTGGCGATGGGCACGTATGAGGGGCATTTGGCGATCTTTCGCTCTGATACCGGCGCCTGCCTTCGTGAATGCGAGGTGCCTGGTTTGCTCGATCTGTACTTCGCCACGGACAATCGCTTGCATGTGGTCGATTTAAAAGGCGTCAGCGAGCACGCCCTCCAGCCTTACGCATGCACACGTATTCTGAAATGCACCGAGGTTTATTGCCACAAGCGTGGCGTCTTGGTGGAGGGCACTGAGACTTTGACTCTTTTTTGCGATGGGCGGAAGGTCTGTCAGATCGCAGAATTTGAGGTCGGCATCAATGATGCGTGTCATTCTGCGGAGCACCTGCTTCTGGCCGAGGCCAGCGGTCCCATCCTGCTCATCCACACCACCAGCCTGCGGCAGACGCAGCTTCCTTCAGGAAGTCTGCCACATGCAGCGTATGCGGTACTGACTCAAGACCAGACAGTGAGGAGCCTTCATATGGATTACCGTCAGCCGACCAAGTCCTGGCTGCTCAATCGCAATCTGAACGGGGACATGCTCACCGCTCCTGTGGAGCTGCCTCTGGCTCCTCCGGTGGCTGATTGCTCCTGCGCGTGGGATGTCTTCCTGACTGGCGGCGGCGTCATCATTCACGCAGACGGCACGGTGAAGCGCTTGCAGGAATGACAGGGGGGCGTTTGAGCCGCTGACGATCTTTGAAATCTGGCTTTCAGGGCTTGAGAAGATGGAGGTGAAAGATCTACAAGGCATCGCGGATGAGATTGACGCAGAACTGCACGATAAGGGCGCGGGTGACGTGATCGGCACCGGCGCAATGAGCGAGGGAGATCAGCACAACATTGCCGTACAAAATGCACCGGGGAAAAAGCCGGAGGCACTGGCATGCATACGGCGGGTCTTGCTGCGTCTGAAAGCAGACCCAGCCGATACAGAGATCATGGAGCAAGAACCTGAAGTAAAGGGTGATGACATCACCCATTCGCTGGTAGTCTAAAATGAACCCACGCGCTAGCCAATAGCGTGGGATGTGACAGGCTGGAAGGATGTTCGTACGCCGAGAGCTAGGTGAGTGTGCATAGGACGATTGGTGGAAGCGGAGTCCTGGGTGACCCGTAGCGGCGGAGCGGGGAGTGATTTACCCGTGTGTATGCCCCGCAATAGACCCCGGCGGCTTGGGGACAAGCCGCCCTACCTGCGCTGGGTATGCGAGCGTCCAGCGCAAGGTAGGGAGAGCTGTCCTCAGCCCTCCGCCGAGAGCGGGAAGAACGTACGAAAGACAACGGGCGGCAGCGGAGCCCATGGGGACTCGCAGCGGAGCCGGAATGACCTACCCTTGTGCATGCAACGCGCCAAACCACGGCGGCTTGGGGACAAGCCGCTCTACCTGCGCCGAGTCCTGCGCCCCCTCCTTCGTTTCCGCCACGAGGGCATCTAGGGTTGGAAACGGGAAACGAGGCATTGCCTGCCCGCTTTTCCCCTGGGCGTGGAGGCTGGCGCGGCCTGCGGGCTGGAAAGGAGGCTGGAAATGGAGCGGCTGCTGCGGGCGCTCTGCATGGAGCCGCCCCTCTGACTCTCCTGTGTGTTCCACTCTTCCGCTCCTCGGCGAAAATACGTGAGCTTCGTACGGTTGGTGGTCAAACCATTTGCGATTTGAGGGTAATGGGGTTTGAGTTGACTCAACCCAATCTGCGCTCTTACCCCGGTTATTTTTTGTCATGAAACGCTCCCTGTTCATTCGCCCCACTTTGACTGCCGCTCTGTTGCTCGCTGCCAGTCTGCCTCTCACCGCTGCTCCTCAGGGCACCAAGGGGGTGGAGGAATTCGACCCGCTCTCTTTCCCGGGCAAGGTCGTGGACGACGTCATCGTCCCGGTCCCGAGTGAAGTTTTCTCCGTGCTCGACAAACTCGGCGAGCCCAACTGGAACGCCGAACTGCGCAAGCAGGACATGCCGACGACGAGCGACCGCACCAAGCTTTCCCTCCTCTTTGGCTACACCGTGGCCGAGGGTTTTGTGGCCGTGCAGGCCGAGGACAAGGAAGCCGTGAAGGACATCGGCCATGACGTCATCTCCTTGGCCAAGAGCCTCGGCCTCAGCAAATCCGTGCTGCCACACGCCCAAGCCATTCTGGATGCGGCGGACAAGGGACAGTGGAGCGCCATCCGCAAGGAATTCGACCAGACCCAAAAGACCGTGCGCGACACGATGGAGCAGATGAAGGACATGGACCTCTCGCAGTGCGTCAGCCTCGGTGGTTGGCTGCGCGGCACGGCCTCCGTGACCTCCGTGGTGAAGAAGAGTTTCTCCGCCGACCGCGCCGAACTGCTGAACCAGCCGATGCTGGTGGAGCACTTTGTCAGCAGCATCGCCAAGATGCCCGGCAGCACCCGCGAACATGATGTGGTGAGGTCCATCCAAAAGGGCTTGGCCTCCGTGCTCTTGCAGATGGAAGGCGCCGTGGACGGTTTCTCCAAAGATGCGGTCTCTGACATCGGCAAAACCTGCGACAGCCTGCTGACGGAAATCCTCGCGAAAAAGTAGTCGGTGCCCTCCACCTTCATGATCTCCTCCATCGAAAGATACCTCCAAATGAACCGCCCTTGGCCCCACTTCAAAGCTCTCGCCGCCGCCTGCCTGCTGGTGCTGGGAGCCACGTGCGTCTACGCGACCGTGGATGAGTCCCATGATTTTGCGATGGAGGCCGCCACTCCGTTTGTGGAGCAGGGCTTCATCGTGCGTGAAGACTACTGGAACGGCGAGGTGAAGAGCGGGCAGAAGCTCCAGATCACCCACCAGCTTTTCAAGGGCAATGAATACGCCTTCTGGCTCGGCACGAGTCAGGAAGGGGTCACGCTGGACATGAAGGTCTATGATGAAAAGAACCAGCCGGTTCAGATCAATGCCAAATCAGACAAGTTCTTCATGAGCGTGCGTGTCAATCCGCCGAAGACCGGCACTTACAAGATCGTCTTCGAACTGAAATCGAAGACAGATGTCGGCGTGCTTTGGGCGCTGGCCTATGGTTACCGCTAATGCCCGTCGAAACGCTCACTTACGAGACGCCGCAGTTTCTCCAAAAACTGATTGGCAATGACCTCGGCAGTCTGCGGCTGATCGGTGAGTCCTTTGGCGTGAACGTGACCAGCCGCGAAGGCTGGGTGCGGCTGGAAGGTGATGACGACAAACTCGTCGCAGCGCGTGAAGTTTTCACCCAGCTCGAAAAAGTGCGGCGCAGTGGTGGCGATGTGTCTGCCGGCATGGTGCGTCTGGTGATCGAGAGTGTGCAGCGTGAGACTGGCGATGCTCCGGCGGATGCGATCATGCAGCTCAAGCTGCTCGGCTCAGGCAAGCGCCCCCCGGTGCTGGCCAAAACGCGCGGGCAGATCGCTTATGTGCAAGCCATGCGGGAATGCGAGGTCGTCTTTGGCGTGGGGCCGGCGGGTACTGGCAAGACCTACCTCGCGATGGCTCAGGGCCTGCACTACCTCAAAGAAAAGATCGTGCAGCGGCTGGTGCTCACCCGTCCTGCGGTTGAAGCCGGCGAGGCGCTGGGCTTTCTGCCGGGTGACTTGAAGGAGAAGATTTTCCCCTACCTGCGTCCGCTGTATGACGCCCTCTATGACATGCTGGAGCCCGAGGAAGCAGAGCGCCTCATCGAGCGCGGCAGCATCGAGATCGCGCCGCTGGCCTACATGCGTGGGCGTACGCTGAAAAACGCCTTCATCATCCTTGATGAGGCGCAGAACACCACCACCGAGCAGATGCTGATGTTCCTGACGCGCCTGGGTGACGGGGCGCGCTGCGTGGTCACGGGAGACCCTTCCCAGATCGACCTGCGTCGTCACGTGAAGTCGGGTTTGAAGGAGGCGGTGGAACTGCTGCAAGATGTCGAAGGCGTGCGTTTCGTGGCCTTTGCGCCAAAAGACATTGTCCGTTTGCCGGTCGTGCAGCGTATCATTGAGGCCTACCAATCGGGGCGCAGTCGTAAAAATGAGACACAATGGCTCAAGAAGGATGAGGGCGAGGGGAAAGATTCTTGTCCGAGCCCCGATCTATGATAGGTTAGCAGCCGTCCCTCCTATTCATTAAATCATGTTCGAGTCCATTCGTCGTGCCCGCTTGCAACGCGAAGGGCTTTCCTGCGGTAAAACCCGCCGAAAGCACCAGGAAGGGGACTTTATTGACGAGATGCGCACGCATCCAGCGGGGACGGTTGTCGCCTACGTTCTGTTTTTCATTGGCGTTGGCATCCTGATGCGCCTCGGCACCCAGGTGGAGGCAGGCCTGCCCGCCGTCACCTGGCTGCACCTCCTGTATGCTGCGGCCATTGGGTTTGCCATGGTGGTGCATGAGCGCGTGGTGCTGCGGCAGGAGATCTGCGACAATGCCGTGCTCCTGCTTGTGCTGGGCACCATCTTTACCCACCTCGCGCTGGTGGTGCTCATGCTGGACCTGTCGTTCAGTCAGAGCTGGGGCAAGACGCTCAAGGCCATCGTGCTGCCGCATGCGTTTGGCCCCGTGGTGCTGTCTGTGATTCTGGGGCGGCGCATTGGTCTGTTTGGGGCCATCTACGCCACGCTGCTCGGCGTGTTGGTCTGCATTTCCATTTCTGCACCCACGTTCATGGCCACCTCGGCCCTGCTCGGCTTTACCGGTGTGCTGCTCACGAAGCGTGTGCGCCGCCGCAACCGGCTCTTCATGGCGGGGCTTTACGTGGGTGTGGTGGCTATGGCTTATTCGCTCCTGCTGCATGAGGCGGCAGGCGTCATCATGGAGGAAAAATTGGGCCGCATGGTGGGCCTGCCTCTGCTCATCGGCATCGTCACCGGCATGGCCGTGGGCGGCCTGCTGCCTGTGCTGGAAAGCGTCTTCGGCGTCACCACAGATGTGTCCTGGCTTGAACTCGGAGATTTGAACCATCCGCTGATGCGCCGCCTCAGCATCGAAGCGCCCGGCACCTACCATCACAGTCTCGTCGTGGCCAACCTCGCCGAGGCTGCAGCCGAAACCATCAGCGCCAGCGCCAGCATGTGCCGTGTGTGCGCCTACTTCCATGACATCGGCAAGCTCAGCAAGCCGGAGTACTTCATCGAGAACATGGACCCCTCGGCCAATCCGCATGAGGATCTCACCCCGCGCATGAGCGCGCTGGTCATCATCGCGCATGTGAAAGACGGCGTGGATCTTGCCATCAAGCACAATCTCAATTCGCGCATCATTGACGTCATTGAGCAGCACCACGGCAATTCACTGGCCTATTTCTTCTACCGTCAGGCGCTGGATCAGAAGGCCGAGGCGGAGCGTCTGGTGAAAGCCGGCAAGGCTAAGGAGGACGACGTGCCTCAGGTCAGCGAGGAAACCTTCCGCTACCCCGGTCCGCGTCCGCAGTTCAAGGAGTCCGCCATCATCTCGCTGGCCGATGCCGTGGAGAGCGCCTCCCGCACCCTCGAAAAACCCAATGCCTCACGCATTGAGACCATGATCAAAGACATCGTGCAGGCACGCATGATGGACGGCCAGTTGGATGAGTGTGATCTCACCATCGCAGAACTAGCCAGGATCAAGGCCAGCTTTGCTAAGACCCTGCTCAGCATGATGCACGGCCGCATCAAGTATCAGAAGGCCATCGAGGCCAAGCCTTCACAGCACTCGCATCTGCGGGAAGAAACCAAACCCGTGCTGGTGGGCGATGAGGAAGCTGCGTCCGCTGCCTCGGAGAAAATCGTTGCGGCCTCCTTTTCCAGCCCCGCTGCCGAGGCCGCCGTCAAGAAGCCCCGCAGCCGTAAAACGCCCCCTGCCTCCGCCGCCTGATGCCGCTGCCAAAGCTCCGCATTTACAACCGGCAGAAAGCCCACGCGATCCCGCTGCCCTGGCTGCGGCGCATCGGTAAAGCCGCGTTGCCCGGTTGTCTTGCAAACTTGAAATCTCCCGACGCTCCGCTCGCCTCGCTGGAGGAGATCGAGATCACCCTCGTCAATGATGCCGACATCGCCCGCGTGCACGCCGATTTCCTCGACGATCCCACGCCCACGGACGTCATCACCTTCCACCACGGTGAGATCCTCATCAGCGCCGACACCGCGCTGCGGCAGGGCACCGAGCACGGCCAGACCCTCGACCACGAAGTCGCCCTCTACCTCGTCCACGGCCTCATGCATCTAGCGGGGTGGGACGATCATGAGGAGGAAGAAGCCAAAGAGATGGCGCAGCGGCAGGAGGCTATTTTGAAGGAAGCATTGGCCGCAAAGAGCCTCAAAAAGGCACAAAAAAACTGATCATGATCTGATCCGTTTTTTGCGAATCTTTGCGCCTTCTTGCGGGCCAACGAATGCCTTACTGCTCCAGCACTTTCAGCGCATTGCGCAGCAGCGTGAGGCCAGCCTCCTGGCTTTTCTCCGGGTGGTATTGCACGGCCACGAGGTTCTTCTTGGCGATGCCGCTGATGAAGCTGACGCCGTAGTCGGTGCGGCAGAGAGCGAGGGATTCATCCTGCACATCCGGGTAGTAGGAGTGCACGAAGTAAACATACGTCGGATTCGGCAAGCCGGACCACACGGCGGACTGTTCCGGGGCCCACTGGGCCACATTCCAGCCCATGTGCGGGATCTTCAGACCGCTGTCTGGGTTGAACTTGCGAACCTTACCGGCGACGGCGCACAGGCCTTCCACGCCTGGACATTCTTCGCTGCTTTCAAACAGAAGCTGGTAGCCTAGGCAAATGCCGAGGTAGGGCTTTTCGGCCTTCAGCCAGGTGCGCAGCGGCTCCCACAGGCCGGTTTCTTTCAGGATGCGGACGGAGTCTCCGAACGCGCCCTGACCGGGGAAAACGAGCACGTCGATGTTCTCGAAGTCTTCCGGCTTCGTGACGAGATTGGCATGCGCTCCGATGGCTTCGAAGGCATTCAACACGCTGCGCAGATTTCCTGCGCCGTAATCCAGCACACCGAGTTTCATCACAGGACGTCCTTGGTGCTGGGGATGCCGGTGACGCGGGGATCATGCTTGGTGGCGGCATCCAGTGCGCGGGCAAGACCTTTGAAGATGGCTTCGGCCATGTGGTGCGCATCGCGACCACGGCGGATTTCGACGTGCAGCGTCGCGAGCAAGCTCGATGAGAAAGCGCGGAGGAATTCCTCCACAAGCTGGTAGCTGAAGCGATTCACACCGCCGATGGCCTCCACCTTTTCAGGCGCGTGATAGCTGAGGAAGGAACGTCCGCTGAGGTCCAGCGCGACTTCGGCGAGGGTTTCATCCATGGGCAGGAGGAAGAAGCCGTAACGCACGATGCCGGCCTTGTTGCCCAGGGCTTCGCGGAAGCAGTTGCCGAGCACGATGCCGGTGTCTTCGACGGTGTGGTGGTAGTCCACCTCGATGTCGCCCACGCACTTCACCTTGAGGTCAAAGAGGCCGTGCTTGGTGAACAGCGTCAGCATGTGGTCAAAGAACGGCACTCCGGTGTCGATCTGTGATTTGCCGGACCCATCGACATTGAGTTCGATCTCAATGTCGGTCTCGGCGGTTTTGCGGTGCTGCTTGGCGGTTCTGGCTTGGCTCATTTGGGGAGGGGCAATGAACACGCGTTTCCCCGTAGTGCAACCGTCTCGGTTGCGGTCAAAATCAATTCGTGAGTGCCTTGCGCACTTCAGCCGGCGGCTGTGTTTTTGCTTTGGGTGGTGTGGCAAACGTCACGTAATTCAAAACGATGGAAACAGGCAGCAATAAAGAGCAGCCTGTAAACAAGCACGTCATGGCTGCTGCTATGAGTGGATGACTGGCTCGTCGCAGCAGCCCAACTACGGCAAAGCCAGCCAGCGCAATCATCCATCCATAGTTACGAATCAAGGCCAAGATGACGACGATCAACCAGCCAAGAGCCTGCCCTGATTCAGCCGCAAGAGTTGCTGTTGATATGGGATTGCCGGTCATTCGTCATTCTGCATTCGTCAATTTCACCGTCAGGCGAGCAAGCCCTTCTGCACCTTGCCCGCTACATCCGTCAAGCGGTAGCGTCTCCCCTGAAACTTATACGTCAGCCGTTCGTGGTCGATGCCGAGCAGGTGCATCAGCGTGGCGTGGAAGTCGTGGATGTGGAGGCCGTCTTTGACGGTGTTGTAGCCGAAGTCGTCGGTCTCGCCATAGACGGAGCCGCCCTTGATGCCGCCGCCGGCGAACCAGGCGCTGAAGCAGCGGGGGTGATGGTCGCGACCGAAGTTGGTGCTGATCTTGCCCTGACAGTACGCGGTGCGGCCAAATTCACCGCCCCAGACGACGAGGGTGTCTTCCAGCATGCCGCGCTGTTTGAGGTCTTTGATGAGTGCTGCGGCTGGTTGGTCGGTTTCTTTGCAGAGCTTGGGCAGCGCGCCGGGCAGTCCGCCGTGGTGGTCCCAGTCTTGATGGTAGAGCTGGATGAAGCGCACGCCCTTTTCGGCAAGACGACGCGCCTGGAGGCAGTTCGCGGCAAAGGTGCCGGGTGTTTTCACATCGGGGCCGTAGCTGTCGAGGATGTGCTGTGGCTCATCGCTGAGGTCGGTGACTTCGGGAATGCTCGTCTGCATGCGGAAGGCCATTTCGTAGTGGTCGATGCGGTTCTGGATTTCGGCATCGGGTGTCCCCGTGAACTGGTGTTCGTGCAGTTCTTTGAGGCGGTCCAGCATGAGTCGGCGGCTGTCGGCGCTCACGCCTGCGGGGTTGCCGAGGTAGAGCACGGGGTCCTTCGCGGCGCGCAAGAGAACGCCTTGATGCTTGGTGGGCAGGAAGCCGCTGCCCCAGAGGTGTGAACCGAGCGGCTGTCCGCCTTTGCCTTTGGTGATGAGGACGGTGAACGAAGGCAGATTCGCGTTATCCGCGCCGAGTCCATAGCCGAGCCACGAGCCGAAGCTGGGCCGCCCTGCGATCTGGGATCCTGTCTGGAAAAACGTCACGCCGGGGCCGTGATTGATCGACTCGGTGAACATGGAGCGCGCCACGCAGATGTCATCCGCGATGCTGGCGGTATGCGGCAGCAGTTCGCTGAACCATCCGCCGGCCTGACCATGCTGGGTGAACTTGAAGGGAGAGCCCACCATGGGGATGGAGGACTGATTGCCCGACATGCCAGTGAGGCGCTGGGTCCCGCGCACGGAGTCCGGGAGCTGTTCGCCGTTGCGTTTATTCAGCAGCGGCTTGTAATCAAACAGGTCGAGGTGGGAGGGGCCGCCTGACATGAAGAGGTAGATGATGCGCTTGGCCTTCGGCGCGAAGTGCGTGCCGCCGAGTACGCCGTGGTCAGCGGGCTCGGAGCCTTGGGCGAGCAACTCATTCAAAGCGATGCCGCCGAGGCCCATGCCGAAACGGTTGAGAAGGGTGCGGCGGTTGATACATCCTGAATGATCAGAATTTGGAACCACTGACTGACACTGACTGACACTGATGGGATTCATGATCGGACAACTTTGAGTTAAAGAACAAATCTTTTCCATTCGACGCCTTCGAGTGGAGCGAAATTGAGAAGGTAACCGACAGGCATCTTGGTGAGGCGCATATAGTTGAGAAGTTGAGCAGAATGTTCGGGCTGGAGGGCTGCCACTGCTTTCAATTCCACCACGATGGCGTCGTGGGCGTAAAGATCGGGGATATAGCGCTTCTTCAGTTCGCGCCCTTTGTAAAAGATGGCGATTTCTTGTTTGGGACGAAACGGGATGCCTCGCATCTCCAACTCGATTTCAAAACTCTCCTGATAAACTTCTTCGGCCAATCCGCCTCCAGTCTCGTCATGCACAGCAAACGCCGCTCCAACGAGCAAAAATCCTTCCTTCTTATACAGCTCTTTATTCATATCTGTAAGTTAGTGTCAGTCAGTGCAAGTCAGTGGTTTAAATTTCACCGCTTCACAACACAAGCATCATGATTCAATAGCGCCTGCGCTAGCACGGCAGCCGCAGCGGCTTCTGGAAGGGGGATGTTGGCATCGCGTTTGGCGTTTCCAGTCTTCATTAGTTCCTCAGCTTCTTTGGGCACGGCTTTGAAATGAGCGAGCTGTTCTTGATAAAGCTGGGTGCAGATCTGCACTTCCTTCGCATCGGGCTTGCGGCTGAGGCAGCGGAGGAAGCCGAGGTCGATCATCTTGGGGAGGTCGCCTTTGGTTTCTTGATGCAGCTTTTCGCCGAGGACGCGGGCGGCTTCGACGTACTGCACGCCGTTGAGGAGGATGAGGGCTTGCAGCGGTGAGTCGGTGCGTTCGCGTTTGGAGATGCAGACGGCGCGGCGTGGGGCATCGAAGGCAACCATGGCGGGAGGTGGGCTGGTGCGACGCCAGTTGGTGTAGAGGCTGCGGCGGTAAACGGCATCGCCTGCGCTGGGGCCCATGGGCTTGAAGGCTTCGGTCATTTCATAGGGATAGACGGGTGCGCCGCCCAGGGTGAGCTTGAGCAAGCCGGAGGCAGCGAGGGCGTTGTCGCGAATCATCTCGGCGGGCAGACGGAAATGCGGACCGCGTGCAAGCCATTGGTTCTCGGGATCGTCGGCCATGGTCTTGGCATCGGCGATGCTGCGCTGGAGGTAAACCTTGCTGGTGACGATCTCCTGAATCAGTGCTTTCACATTCCAGCCGCCTTGGATGAACTTCAGGGCGAGGTGATCGATCAGTTCGGGATACAAGGGGCGCTCTCCTTGGCTGCCGAAGTCTTCGGCTGTCTTCACCAAGCCGCGTCCGAAGAGGCTCTGCCAGAGGCGATTCACGGTGACGCGCGCGGTGAGGGGATGATCCGGCGCGGTAAGCCACTGCGCGTAGCCGAGGCGGTTCTTGGGCGCGTTTTTGGGGAAGGGTGATAGGAACACGGGAGTGACGGGGCCGACTTCTTCGGCGCGCTTGTCATACTCGCCACGTGTGAGGATGTAGGCCTTCTTGGGCTGCGGCAGTTCCTGCATGACCATGATTTCCTTCTGCGCATCGGCAAGGGCGGTGACTTCGGCACGTGCGGCTTTGAGTTCAGCGAGCAGCGGTTCCAGCTTGGCATCCAATGGCATGGAGAGGTCGCGATTGAAGATGCGGAGGTCGTCCACCAATCCTTTTTTGAAGCCGCGATCACGCATGCGCTCGCCAAGGCTGATGTTGTCATGGCCGCCGCCGGTGATGTTCTTGGTGAGGTGGTCTTTGATGATGTCCACGGGGGCGAGTTGACCGTTGATGAAGATCTTCAAACCGGAGGCGCGGCTGCTGCCGTCGTTGGTCACGATGACGTGAGTCCATTCATTGAGCGGCACCTTGGCCTGCGTGCGGATGGAGATGGCGTTGCCGGGCCAGAAGTTGATCAGCGACCACTTGATGCGGCCTTCTTCGATGAGCAGTTCATAGCCACGGCTGGCGGCGTCTGTCCATGCCTGGGAGCGATGCAGCACGACGGCGCGTTCTTTTTCGTCGGGTGTTTGCAGCCACAAGGAGAGGCTGAAGGGCTCATGGCGTTGGAAATTGCCGAGCGGGGTGTCCAAGGGATCATCACCGGTGAAGAGCACGGCTTTGCCGAGCTTGCCGGGGACGAGTTTGTTTTCGCCTTTGAGGATGGCTTCGGGGCCGGGTGGGGCAGTAGGTTTGGCCTTCTTGTCTTTGGGGTCCGCTTTGGGCTGTGGAGCTGGCGGTGGCGCAGGATGCAGGGCATCGGCGAGCTTGTTGCCTTTGAGTTCGTCGAAGGTGAAATGGGCGATCTGGCCTTCGAGCGATGCGGGGATGCCGTCGCGGAGTTCCAGAGTGGGGGCAGAAATGCCGCTGTTACTTAGCTTTGCTTCTAGCGCTTTTACCTTGGTGACTAGCGCTGCCATTTTCTCCTTGGATGGGGCGTCCATCATCATGAGCGCGGGTGTTGGCTGGGAGGGCGTGAAATAGGAGTACAGCCCGGCTTCGTCGATGTTTTGCAGCATCGAGAACAGGCCATAATAGTCCTTCTGGGTGATGGGATCGAACTTATGATCGTGGCAGCGTGAGCACTCAAAAGTGAGGCCAAGAAAAGCAGTGGCGACGGTCTGCACGCGGTCAGCGATGTATTCGACGCGGTACTCCTCTTCCACGCTACCGCCTTCGCTTTCCTGCTGGTGCAGGCGGTTGAATGCGGTGGCGAGGATCTGTTCGTCGGTGGGCTTGGGCAGCAGATCGCCTGCGAGCTGCCAGGTGATGAACTGGTTGAAGGGAAGGTTCTCGTTGTAGGCTTTCACCACCCAGTCGCGCCAGGGCCAGACCTCGCGCTCGCGATCCACCTGAAAGCCAAAGCTGTCGGCGTAGCGTGCCTGATCCAGCCAGTCCACGGCCATGCGCTCGCCGTAGTGCGGTGAGGCCAGAAGGCGGGTGACAAGATGCTGGATGCTGGATGCGGGATCGAATTGATGTTCGGCGGTGAAGGCACTGATTTCTTCGGGGGAAGGAGGGAGTCCGGTTAGGTCGAAGCTGAGGCGGCGGATGAGGGTTTCGGGGGTGGCTTCAGGCTGCAGTTTCAGGCCGCGTGCTGCCAACTCCGAGCTGACGATTTGATCGATGCTCTGCGTGTTGGCTGCGTCTGCCTTGAGGGGGATGAAAGCCCAGTGCGCTTCATACTCCGCTCCTTCGTTGATCCATTGCTTCAAGATGGCGATTTCATCCGGCGTCAGATCGCTGAGCTTTGATTCGGCTGGCGGCATGTGATCATCGGCATCCGTGGTGAGGATGCGCTGAATCAGCTCGCTCATCTCTGCTTTGCCGGGCAGGAAGGCTTTGGCTTCGATGGCGGCATCGCGAACATCCAGGCGCAGATCGGCTTCACGCTTCTTGGGATCAGGGCCGTGGCAGAAGAAGCACTTGTCCGAGAGGATGGGGCGTACGTCGCGGTTGAACTTCACCTTCGCGGGTGCTGCCTGAAGCAGGGCGGGGAAGGCGAGGAGGAGAATGAGAAGCCGGTGCATGAGTGGAAGGATGCTGCCAGAACAAACGGTAGTCGCCTATGCCTCTTTATGGATGTTTTGTGTCTTATTCTGCTTCCGTGTGGGTTAAAAGCAGGTGAATGGTCCCCGATTTGCCGTATCTGATTCCAGAAAGCTCATGCCCAAACGACGCAAATACCTCAACTACACCACGCCGTGGGGCGTTGACTTGGCGCGTGTGGCGCAGTCGGGCTGGACGCCTTTTTTGATTCACGAGAGCGGCTATCAGCCCGCCCTGGAGGACTGGAATCATCAAGGTGTGGATTCGCCCTTCTGGCGTTTCTACTACAATCCGAAGCCAGGCTGCCATCTCGTGTTTGAGGGACGCAAGATTCCGCTGGGGCCGAAGAGCGCGGTGCTGATTCCGGCGGACACGGTCTTTGACTGCTGCGGGCCAGTGAAGGCCAGCCACTTCTGGCTGCACTTCACCACCGCGCGGCCAGGGGTGTCGATGCCTGCAGTTCCCATCGTCATCGCGGTGGATGAGGTCCTGAGCGCAATGCTGGGCCAGATGATGGCGACGCACCGTGAACCTCCTGGCGAACTGCGGGATCATCGGCTGCATCATCTCAGTGCGGCGTTGCTGCATGCGGTGTTTGCAGCTTTGGAAACGGACGCGCCTCCGGTAATGCCGGAGCGCCTCGTCGAAGTGCTGGCGCTTATTGCGCGGGCGCCGCATGGCAAGCTGACGAATCCATTTTTAGCGGAGCGTGCCGGGATGAGTGTGGAGCGATTCATCCGTGCCTTTCGTGAGCATACGGGGCAGACTCCGGCGGCTTATGTGCTGAGCACGCGGGTGCGTCTAGCCGGTGAGGCGCTTGCACTGACGGACAAGACGATTGACCAGATCGCTGTGGAGTTCGGATTTCCGAACCGGCACTACTTCAGCCGCATGTTTGCCCGGCAGGTGGGGTGCGGGCCTTCGGAGTATCGGCAACGCCAGAGGGACCGGAAGGGAAGATGATGCGGGCAATCCTGCGCGCAATGAACGCGCTGGCTATTGGCAGGCTCATCACCATGCCCACCTCATGCTGCGGTTCTGTACTACAGACCTTCGGGCGTGAGCGCCGTGTTCTCAAACAAGACGACTCCTCCGCGCTTGATGATCTCTTTTTGCACCGTGCTCACCTTCACGTCGCGCACTTCCGTCTTTTCATCTAGGGCAGTCTTGGCCGCGATGCCGCTGGCCTCACCGAGCGCCATGAAGACGGGCTCCATGCGGAGAGTTTGATAGCCTACGTGGCTGGCACTGCATGCCACAGGCACGAGCAGTCCATCCACACACTTCGGCACCATGATGCGATAGGGTAGCTGAAAAGGATCGTGAGAAATGAAAAAGTAACCAGGGCGCAGCAGTGGAAACGCGGGATCGTATTTGCGCACGGCATGGGAGTCGAACTCGAACTCGGTGACGGCGATGCCATCGGCAAATCGGGTCGGCAGACCGGTCTCGAAAATCGGTTTGGCGTCGTTCTCCGTCAAAGTGTATTCGCCCCAGATGCGCCGGCCCTGGCGGACGTAGATGTGATGCGGACGGTTGCGATGGTCGGTAAACTCATCCTTTGGAAAACCCCACTGGCTGGCTTCATTGCGTATGGCCGGTGGCGTGGCGGGATCGTTTTGCAGCAGCCACACGAGGCCTTCGTTGTGACTCCAGTAGCGGTTGAAGATGCGCTCGCGTTCGGCGGCACCTGCCTCAGGCCAGCGCCAGTTTTCTTCCGCCAAATCGAGCGACTCGGCAGGGACGCCGGTGTCTTGATGCGGGTGGTCGCTGTTCACCTCGAACTTGGCATTCGGCATCTCGTAGAGCTGGATGACTTGAGTGAACCGTGTGATTTTTCCTTCAGCGATTTGCGACAAAACGTGCTGATAGTCATTGCGATCAAAAGCGGCGGGTTTTTCGACGGGCACGGAGTTTGCCTTGTCCTTCGTGAGGTGAAAGCGGAAGCAAAACGCCTGAATGCCATCGTCGGCATTGCCGGTGGAGCCGGGGAGCGGGTTGTAGTCCTTGAAGCGGACGTAGATGTGTCCGGCATGAGGCTCGCCAAACGTCGTTCTGCTCTCTCGTCCGACGCGATATGGCACACCCGCCAGCGCGGCGACGTCGCCCTCGTAAGTGCAGTCGATGAAGGCAGCGGCGCGGAACTCGGTCTGCGTGCCAGGCTTGCTCAAATCTTCCGCCGTGATGCTGACGAGCTTCACTTTCGGCCCAAACCCCTTCGGTGCTGCTCCGTCGATGCGTTTGCCCGGAATCGCGTTTTGTTCACCCCAATCATGCTTCACCCGTGCCGAAACAACGCGCTGGCGCTGGAGCAGCGTGATGTTCTTTTCTGACGCGAGCATGTCGCGAAACACCTTTTCCGCTATGTGCGGCTCGAACATTGTCCCACCTTTGCACACTTTGACCTGCCTTGAATTGGCCCCGTAAGTCGTTGTGTAGTGCTCCACGATGCGGCGCTTGAACTCATGATAGAGCCCGCCTACAGCGCCGTGCTTGCGGATGTCTGCGTTGGTTAATCCACCGGCCACGATGCCACCCACATGTGCCGATTCTTCAAGCACGATGACCTTTGCGCCGCTCTTCGCCGCTGCCACCGCTGCGGCGACCCCGGCGGGGTTGGCGGCAACGACGATGACATCGGCATGCTCGGCGGCAGCCGCAACTGAAAAGCAGAAGAGAAGGGCGAGGAAGGTTTTCATGGAGCTCACATGCTAAGACGTTTGTAAAGCGAGCGTGACGACAAAGGATGTGTGAAATGCGGCGATCGGGGGCTGGGAGCCGGGTGATAAGCTTTATCTGCTCAAAGCGCTGTCTGGCCGTAAACGGCTGATTGCCGACGGACTCATTGGTTCGCCGGTAGGGCTTGCTTTGAGGCGGCTTGTTCAAAGCGCCGTGGAGTTCGGGTTTCCGAACCGGCATGACTTCAGCCGCATGTTTGCCCGGCAGGTGGGTGCGGGCCTACGGAGTGTCGGGCGCGGCAGAGGCAGAGGAAGGATGGGGTAGGAATGCTGGTAAAAGATTTGGGGTAAAAGATTCTGGAATTCAGAGGTCTGAAAAATCTTTTACCCTCAATTTTTTACCAGCTCAAAATCGTGGCATGACGTTCTTTGGACGACCTCAAGCTAGGACGCCTTTGACGAGGTTCCCCGCGATGCCCGTGAGGCGCATATCGAGTCCTTGGAACTTGTAGTTGAGGCGTTCGTGATTGATGCCGAGGAGGTGCATGATCGTGGCATTGAGATCGTGCACGTGCACGGGATCGCGGACGATGTTGTAGCTGTAGTCGTCGGTTTCGCCGTAGGTGGTGCCTTTCTTGATGCCGCCTCCTGCCATGAAAAGTGAGTAGCAGCGCGGATGGTGGTCGCGGCCGTAGTTCGTGGCGGTGAGGGTGCCCTGGGAGTAGATGGTACGGCCGAATTCGCCGCCCCAAACGATGAGGGTGTCATCGAGCAAACCGCGCTGTTTCAAATCTTTGATGAGGGCGGTGGTGGGCTGGTCGGTGTCGCTGCACTGGCCACGAATGGCGGCGGGGAGACCGCCGTGATGATCCCAACCCATGTGGAAGAGCTGGATGCAGCGCACATCGCGCTCGGCGAGGCGGCGGGCGAGTAGGCAGTTTGCGGCGAAGGTGCCGGGCTTTTTGACATCGGGGCCGTAGCTGTCGAGCACGTGCTGCGGCTCTTTGGAGGTGTCCACCAGATCTGGGACGCTCATCTGCATACGAAATGCCATTTCATACTGGGAGATACGGGTGGCGGTCTCGGGGTCGCCGAAGGATTCGAAGTCGCGTTGATTGAGCGCGGCGATTTCATCGAGCATCTGGCGGCGCATGGGGCGGTCCACGCCTGCGGGATTGGAGAGAAACAGGACGGGGTCGCCGGCATTGCGGAAGCGCACACCCTGATGCTGCGTGGGCAGGAAGCCGCTGCCCCACAGGCGATCATACAGCGGCTGGTCTTCACGACGGCCGGTGCCGAAGGAGGTCATGACAACGTAGGCGGGCAGATCGCGATTGGCGCTACCCAGACCGTAGCTGAGCCAGGCACCGATGCTGGGGCGCCCCGCGAGCTGGGAGCCGGTCTGGCAGAAGGTGATGGCGGGATCGTGATTGATTGCCTCCGTGAACATGGAGCGGATCACGCACATCTCATCGGCCACGGTGGAGAGATGCGGTAAGAGTTCGCTCAACCAGATGCCGCCCTGGCCATGCTGCGCGAATTTGAAGATGGATGGCGCGACAGGGAAGGCCTTCTGGCCGGATGTCATGGTGGTGAGGCGCTGGCCCTGGCGAATGCTGGCGGGCAGATCCTCGGCGCGGTGCTTTTCCATCTGCGGCTTCGGATCGAAGAGATCCATCTGTGAAGGCGCGCCGGACTGGAAGAGGTAGATGATGCGTTTTGCCTTGGGAGCGAAATTCGGGAAGTAGCGCTCAGGGGATGCGGCGGCTGCTTCGTCCTGCAGCAGTGAACCGAGCGCGGCAGCACCGATGGCAGTCGAGGAATTCTTGAGGAAGATGCGGCGGTTGAGCCGGTCTTGAAATTGAAGTGCGGGATGATTCATATCAGTCGCGGGTGATGACACGGTCGAGGTTGAGGAGGACGGCTGCTGTCGTGGTGTAGGCCGCGAGTTCAGCGGGAGGAAGCGTGGCATCGGCCTTGGTGGTGCCTTGAGAGATAAGGGCGGTGGCTTCGGCGGGCTTGGCTTGGAATTCGGTGATGCGCTGTTTCAGGCCGGTGGTGAGCTGCTTCAATGCTACGGGTTCGATGGAGCGGGCAGTGGCGCGCTGGAAGCCGTAGGCGATGCGCTGCTCAGGCGTGGCACCGCCGTGCTGCATCATCTGCTGGGCCAGGCCGCGTGCGGCTTCGACGAAGGTGACTTCATTGAGCAAGGAGAGCGCCTGCAGCGGTGTGTTGGTGCGGCTGCGTTTGACGGTGCAAATTTCACGCGTGGGCGCATCAAAGAGCAGCATGGTGGGCGGTGCGGCGGTGCGTTTCCAGATGGTGTAGAAGCTGCGGCGGTACAGGCCTTCGCCGGTGTCGGCCTTGTAGCCGCGCAGGTCGCCATATTTGCTGGTATCATCCCATACGCCGTCCGGCATGTAGGGCCTCACACTTGGGCCGCCGATCTTGGGCACCAGCAGGCCTGCCAAGGCGAGGGCCTGATCACGCACCACTTCACCCGGCAGACGGAAGCGAGGGCCGCGTGCGAGCAGGCGGTTCTCGGGATCTTTTTCGAGCAAAGCAGGCGTGAGCTTGGACGACTGCCGGTAGGTGGCGCTCATGACGATGAGCTTCTGCATGGCCTTCATGTCCCAGCCGCAGCGAATGAACTCCGTGGCCAGCCAGTCGAAGAGCTCCGGATGCACGGGGTACTCGGACTGCGTGCCGAGGTTCTCAGTGGATTTGGACAAGCCGTAGCCAAAGAATTTTTCCCAGGCGCGGTTCACCCAAACGCGGGCGGTGAGAGGATTTTCAGGCGAGACGATCCACTGTGCGAGGCCGAGGCGGTTGCTCGGCGCATTCTTCGGCATCGGTGGCAGCACAGCAGGTGTGACCATGCTGACCTTGTCTCCTGGCTTGTCATATTCGCCGCGTTTGAGGATGAAGGCATCGCGCACGGGGCCTTCTTTCATGACCATCACGGAAGGGACGATACGATCGTATTTCTCCAGTTCTGCCTTGGCTGCGGTGAGGGCGTAGTCCGCATCACGCAGCGGGCTGTCCACGCTGGCGCGGTAGTATTTCTCCAATTCGCTGCGCTGCTGCGGCGTGCGGTTTTCGGTGGGTGTTTTCATCACGGCCAGCACGGCGGCAGGCGGGCCGCCCGTGCCGTCGATGCTGGCCAGCGCGGGCTCGGCATCGGTGGTGGAAAGACGGAAGCGGCCCACATTGTGTCCGGCAAAGGTGGCCTGGTGCAGCAGGCGCACGGTCAGCGTGGCACCGGCGGGGACGTGCACGGCTTTGTCCACGGTGAACATGGCATTGCGCTCCAAGCGTTTCTTGGGGTCGTTGCCGTCGATGGCCCAGCCGTTCTTGGGATTCTTGTCGAGCAGCAGCTTCACATCGTAGCCTTTTTGCGAGTAGTCAGCCTCGGCGCGGGTGAAGGTGATTTTCACCGGCTTCTTCAAGGAGGGAGCGGAGAAGGTGCCCTCGATACCGGTAAGCACGAAGTTGCCATTGGGCGCACGGCCCAGGCTTTGATTGGGCAGCGTGGGATCTGGCAAAGCTTCCAGCAGCAGGCCGGTGAAGCTGCCTTCAGCGAGTGGTGCGGTGACGGTGTAGATGTCAAAGTCGGGATTGCGACCACCAGCGATCCATGAGGCATCCGGCAGCTTGCGCAGCGCGGCACCGCCTTGGGACTTGGCTTCACTGATCGGAAGGATGTCCCACATGGGCTTCTTGGCAGCTTCCGGCTTTTCCATTTCGGCCTCCCAACTGGCGACGAGGTTGGGAAGTTGGAGCTGGGTCTCAGTGACTTTGGCCTGTGCGGCCTCGATCTTCTTGCGGAGCTTGGCCAGTTCTATCTCTTCCTCCTTGTCCGGCACTTGGATCACTGGATCGGAATTGCCGCCGCTGCGATTGGAACTGCCCTGAATGGTGCCGCTCTCGGCGATGTTGTTGAAGAAGGCGAAGAACGAATAGAAGTCCTTTTGCGAGAAAGGGTCGTACTTGTGATCGTGGCAGCGGCAGCAGTTCAGCGTCAGGCCCAGCCAGGTAAAGCTGGTGGTTTCTACGCGGTCGATGATGTTCTCAATGCGCCACTCTTCCGCGATGATGCCGCCTTCGCCGTTGAGTCGGTGGTTGCGATTGAAGCCGGTGGCCACGATTTGATCGCGCGTGGCATTGGGTAGCAGATCGCCGCCGATCTGTTCGAGGGTGAATTGATCGAAAGGCTTGTTGTCGTTGAAGGCTTTGATGACCCAGTCGCGCCAGGGCCACATGGCGCGGCTGCTGTCGGTCTGGAAGCCATGGCTGTCGGCGAAGCGGGCAAAATCGAGCCACTGCATGGCCATGCGTTCACCGTAGTGCTCGGACTTCAGCAGGCGATCCACGACGGTTTCGTAGGCCTTCGGGCTGGTGTCTTTTTCAAAGGCAGCGATTTCTTCCAGTGTCGGTGGCAGGCCGGTGAGATCGAGCGTCACACGGCGCAGAAGCGTGGCGCGATCTGCCTCGGGTGATGGGGCAAGTTTTTCTTCCTGAAGGCGCTCGGCGATGAAGGAGTCGATCTCGTTGCGGAGGGTGAATTTCGGATCAGTAATCTTCGGCACGGGCGAGCGCTCGGGTTTGAGGAAGGCCCAGTGTCCCTGGTACTCCGCGCCCTCGCTGATCCACTGACGCAGGATGGCTTTCTCCTCAGCAGTCAGAGGCTTGCCGTCTTTGTCGGGCGGCATCACATCGTCATTGTCGTGCGGGAGTTCGACGCGGGCGATGAGCTGGCTCAACTCGGGCTTGCCGGGGACGAGGGCGATGTCGCCGGACTTCGCGGGTTTGATCGCCTGATCTCGCAGATCCAGGCGCAGATCGCCTTTGCGATGGCTGGCGTCCGTGCCGTGGCAATGAAAGCATTTTTCATTGAGGATGGGCCGCACATCGCGGTTGTATTTCAGTTTGGCAGGCTCCGCCGCGAGGAGGGCGGGGGAGGCCAGGAGGATGAGGAGAGCTCGACGCATGGGTTGGATGTTAATAGGCTAACGTACTTCGGGCACAGTCTTTTAGTGGGATTGTGTTGCCCTATCTTGCTCACCCGGCCATCTGATCCGCGATTTCTTCCGCCGGATAAGTCCAAATTTCGCTCAGCGTGGGATGATAATGCGGGATGGCCATGAACTGCTGCACGGTGGCGCGGAAGTTCATGGCGATGACGACTTCATGGATCAGCTCGGTGGCCTCAGGACCGACGACGCAGGCACCGAGGATCTCGCCGGTTTCCGCGTGCGCGAGCATCTTCACAAATCCGGCGGTCTCGCCCATGACCATGGATTTGCCGTGGTCATTGAAGGGATAGCTGGCCTCAAGGAACGGTATCTTCTGCTCCTTGAGCTTTTCGGTGGTGGCACCGACGACGGCAACCTGCGGGTGCGAGAAGACGCCGAACAGAGTGAGGCGGTAGTCGATGGTTTCATCTGCTGCGTTGCCTTGGAGAAGTTTCGCGGCATTGCGCGCGGCGATCTCGCCCTGCTGAATGGCGATGTGAACGACATCCAGCGGGCTGCACACATCGCCTGCGGCAAAGATGTGCGGCTGGGAGGTCTGCATGCGGTCATTGACGATGACCTTGGTTTTGTGCAGGGCGACTTTGGCAGCTTCGAGATTCAGACCGCGTGTCGCAGGCTGACGGCCCATGGCGAGGAGGATTTCATCGACAAGGATAGCCTTTGTGTGGCCGGACTCGGTGAATGCGATGCGCTTGCGGCCTTCGTGTGTGGAGACGTTGCTGAGGTGCGTGCCGAGATGGACCTGCATGCCGCGCTCGGTGTAGGCTTTGGCAATGACATCGCTGCACTCGTGATCGAGGCCGGTGAGGAGCTGGGCATTGCGCTGGAGTAGGACGACGGTGCAGCCCATGGCTTCGAGGTAATGCGCCATTTCGAGGGCGATGGCACCGCCGCCGAGAACGGCGATGGTTTTGGGAAGTGAGTCGGCATCGAGCACATCATCGCTGGTCCAGTAGCCGGTTTCGGCGAGACCGGGAACATTGGGAACAAAGACCTCCGAACCGGTGGCGATGCAGAAGCTGCGCGATGTCGCCTGGAAGGAGGCGGAGCCATCACGCGGCACTACTTCGACAGTGTGGGCATCCACAAAGCGGGCGTGGCCGCGATAGAGGGCGAAGCGGCCGTCTTCGAGCTGGCCCTGGCGGTAGCCGGCGAAGTCGGCGATGAGGGTGCGCTTGCGATCCCGGATGGTGCGCACATCCACACCGTGGGAGGTGGCCTTGAGGCCGAACTCCGCTGCGTGGCGGATGTGAAGCTGGCGGTTGGCGGATTCGATGAGGGTCTTGCTGGGCATGCAGCCGCGCAGGATGCAGAGGCCGCCGAGCTCGGATGCTCCGTCGATGACTGCGACACGGAGGTCGGCGCTGTGGGCGGTGCGGGCTGCTGCATAACCGCCGCTGCCGCCGCCGATGACGATGAAATCAAATGAGTGTTCTGACATGCGGAGAAGTGCAGGCGAGATACGGCTTGCGCAAGGCCCTGGCTCCATTTGTCTGATTTCGCCCAAACTTTGTCCTTCAAAACCCAGGGGCGGATTTCGTAGGATTCACGAATCACCCCTTTTGAATCATCATGAAGACTCGCCGTTCCTTTCTGTCTCAGATCATCGCCACCGGCGTCGCGCCTATGTTTGTTCCGGCGCATGTGCTGCGCTCGCAGACAGCGCCGTCGAACAAGATCACGCTGGGGGTCATTGGCGTGGGTTCCCAAGGCACGCATGACATGCGGGCCTTTTTGAATCACGAGGATGTGCGGGTGACGGCGATCTGTGACGTGAACAAAAAGCACATCGAGCGCGCGCAGCAGGCGGTGGCTGAGCGCTATGGCAGTGCGGATGTGAAGGTGATGAGTGACTTCCGTGAGTTGAACCGCGACAAGTCCATCGATGCGGTGCTGATGGCGCTGCCGGTGCACTGGCACAGCATTCCGGCGGCGGATGCAATTTTGAATGGCAAACACATCTACCATGAAAAGCCGATGGGCATGTCCATGCAGGAGTCCAAGCACGTGCGTGCGGCGGTGAAGAAGACGGGTGTGGTGTTTCAGTTCGGCACGCAGCAGCGCAGTGATCTGAAGTTCCGCTGGGCCTGCGAGCTCGCGCGCAACGGGCGCTTGGGCAAGCTGAAGGAGATTCAGGTGGGCGTGCCCGGCGGGAAGATCGGTGCTGATTTCCCAGAGCAGCCGGTGCCTGCAGAGGTGGACTGGGATCGCTGGGTGGGACCTGCGCCAATGACTTCGTTCAACGTGGAGAAGCTCAAGCGCGACAACCACGAGAACCTCACGAACTTCTCCCTCGGCATGATTTCATGCTGGGGCATTCATCACCTCGACATCGCACAGTGGGGCAACGGCACGGATGAGACAGGGCCGATCAGCATCGAAGGCGAGGCGACGTATCCTGACAAAGGCGGCTGTGATGCCGTGCTGACGTGGAAGATGCGCATGGAGTATGCGAATGCGGCACCGATCACGTTTGTGAATGAGAAGAACATGGGCATCGGCCATGGCACACGATTCATCGGCGAAAACGGCTGGGTGCATGTGCTGCGTGGCAACATCAAGGCGAGTGATGACGCGATCCTACGCGATCCCGCGAACAAGGAAGGCACGATGCCGATCAAGCTCATCGCCAGCATCGAGCACACACGCAATTTTGTGGATGCGATCAAGACGAAGCAGCGCGCCATCTGCGACATCGAAACCGCCGTGCGTTCGGACACGCTGCCGCAGCTCACGGCGATGGCGCTGAAGGCGAAGCGCAAGCTGCTGTGGGACCCAAAGTCAGAGACTTTTACCAATGATGAGGCGGCGAATGCGCTGATGAATGCGCGGCCGTTCCGTGGGGAGTGGAAGCTGCCGGAGATCGGGTGAGGCGGGTTACTTCTCCCGCAGATTCAGGAAACCCACAGATTGAATTCATCAGATCAATCATCTGCGGCTTTCCTGAATCTGTGGGAAAAATCTTGATTGAATTTACCGCCGCTGCCGCACCGCTTCAAACAAGATCGCGGCTCCGGCAGCGGCGACGTTAAGGGATTCCACGGGGGAGTGCAGCGGAATGCGCACGCGGGCGTCGCAGGCCTGCATGATCTCGGGGCTCGCGCCACGGCCTTCGTTGCCGAGGATGAGGAGGGTGGGCTGGCGCCAGTCGTAGTCGTAGTGCAGCAGGTCGGCTTCGCCTGTGGCGACGACGGTTTTGAGGCCACGGCTGCAGCATGTCTCGATGGTGCCCAGGCCTGAGACATCCGGCAGGATGGGCAGGCGAAACGCGGACCCCATGGAACTGCGCAGGGTCTTGGGCGAGAAGGCGTCCGCCGAACCTGCGAAGGAGAACAGGCCGCTCGCGCCGGCGGACTCGGCCGTGCGCACGAGCGTGCCGAGATTGCCGGGGTCCTGGATGCGGTCGAGGCCGAGGATGAGCGGGGCTGGGCTGGCAAAGAGGGCATCCAGCGCGGGCCACGGGCGCTCGGCGATGACGATGATGCCCTGGGTGGAGGTGGTGTCGCTGAGGGATTCGAGGACGGACTCGGAGAGCTGAAACACGGGGCAGGAGAGGCGCTCCAGCAGGGCTAACTGCGAGGGGGAGGGCTCGGCGGCGGTGAAGCAGGCTTGCAGGGCGAGGCCAGAGGATACGCATTCGGACACAAGGCGTTCGCCTTCGATGAAGATCAGGTCACGCTCACGGCCTTCGCGGACTCTGCGGGCGTGTTTGATGCGTTCGTTGGAGGAGCTGGTGATGAGCATGCGGGGAAGGGGACCATCTATCGGCTAATCCTGTTGTAAATCCATTTGCCGAATGAACTCGGGCGATTATTATGACAGCCCCTCACGAATGTGCCTGCATAGCTCAGTGGTAGAGCAGCGGTTTTGTAAACCGCAGGTCGTCGGTTCGACCCCGACTGCTGGCTCCATTAAATTTGGAGACTGATCAAGCCCTGCCCGCCATGGCATTGATCCATCGGCGCAGCATTTCGAGTTCCTGAGGTGTGATGAAGGGGCCCTTCTTTTTGGGCGGCATCTCTTTGTAGTGGATGAGCTCGATGAGGAGGCTTTTTTGGGCGTTGCCGGGTTTGAGGGCGGGGCCGGTGTCGCCGCCTTCGAGGAGGGCTTCCGGGGTGCGCATGTCCAGCTTGCCGCCGCGACGTTTGGCCCCGTGGCAGCGGATGCATTTCTCTTCGAAGACGGGGAGCACGTCTTTTTGGAAATCGGGCGCGCGTTGCGGCTTGTCTTGAGCGCGGGCGGTCACTTCAGCGAGGCTGCTGAGCAGCAGCCCGCTGAAGAGGAGTGGGAGGAATGCCCGCATCACCTGCAAGGGACTCAGGCCTGGCCGACGACGTTCACGAAGCAGTGAACGTGGGGGAGGACACGGTAGTTCCAGACGAAGCCGGGGCCTTCGATGCGCCAGGCGTCCCAGCGGTCGTTGCCTTTTTCTGCGTTGTCCTTGTAGAAGGCGAGGCGGAGTTTTTCCATGCCGCCGTTGGTTTTGATGAGCTGCATGACTTCGTCGCCATCTTCCTGGCGGAAGGGGTTGAGGAGTTTGCGCATCACGGTGGCGACGAGATTGCGCTGGGATTCATCGAGGTCGCCGTAGCCGACGCCGGTGGAGGGTTTTTCCACGAGCTTGGGCTTGAGCGCCCCCACGCCATCTCCGGGGGAGCCGACGATGACGGCCTGCTTGCGCTGGGGCTCATTGAGCATGTCAAACACGCTCATGACTTCCTTGGTCTGGTCGTTGTAAACGTTCATGTCGCTGTGGCCGTTGGCGGAGTGGCCGTAGTACATCGGGCCACCGAAGGCGGTGTTGGGCTGGGAATTGCCATCGCAGCGGAGGGTGAGGTGATGGCCGGCGAAGACCCAGGAGAAGGGATCTTTGCCGGAGGGATCGCCGAAGATGGCGATGCCGTTGCCTTCAAAGGAGCCGCTGCTGTCCCACTTGCCATGGCGGCTGATGCGGTCGTAGGCCTCGTCGCCGGAGAGGATGGACTTGAAGGTTTGCTTGATGAGATCCTGCTGTGGCGTGGTGAACTGCTCGCTGAGTTTCTTGCCCAAGGGAGCGGCGTTGTGGGTCTTGAGACGTGTGGGGATGCCGCCAGCTTCTGCGCCGTGGTCCCAGGGCTTCACCATGGCTGTTTTCTGCTCGGCAGTGAGGGTGGCGAAGAGTTCGCGGATGAGTTCTTCTGCTGGCTTCGCTGTGCGGGGAGCTTCCGCCGGGGCTGCGAAACCCGAAGTGAGCGACGAGGCACCCATGACCCCCAGCGCGCTGCCGGAGAGCACACGGATGAAGTCGCGACGGCTACTATGCGGAGAAGGGGATGCGTGTTCAGCGCACTCTGGGCAGACCTGTTGAATGGAATCGGGGGAGGACGGAGTTGGATTGGAATTCATGACGTGGATCTTATACAGGCCTGGCTTTGGGCATCTTGCCGATCCAGAGGATGAAGATCGTTGATTCTCCAGCGAGGAGAGAAATTGAGGTCTTCATTGGGTGGGCTTTACAAACTTCTTGCCGAATGCCCCGCGTAGTTTGATGCATTGCTGCCTGCGGCCGCTGGTCTCCCAGCGGTAACGACCACCGCCAAGGCTTCTATGGATACCATGACGAACTCCGCCGCGCCACTGCCCTACACTGACACCAAGCCGCAAGGGCATGCGGATTTCTATTTCGCCATCAATGCGACCTTTCGCTTCATCTTGACGAGGTTCGGTCTCGACACGCTGCGTCGATACTGGCAGGACATGGGAGCCAGCTACCACAAACCTGTGAGCGAACGCTGGCTGCAGGGCGGGCTGCCTGCGGTTGCAGCGCACTGGCGTGCCTTTTTTGATGCAGAGCCGGGTGCGGAGGTGGAAGTGATCGATGCTCCTGATGAGGTGCGTTTGGAAGTGCGCACGTGCCCGATGATCAAGCACCTGCGGGAGCACCAGCGCGAGATCGTTCCATGTCTCTGCCAGCATTGCTATTATTTGAGTGAGGCCATGGCCGCACCTGCGGGACTGACCGTGCGCATCAGCGGGGGTAACGGAACCTGCACGCAGCGCTTCATCCGCCAGAGTCAAAATGAACCCGGGCAGCAGCTCGATCAAATCAAGGAGGCTGTATGACTGGATGCTACGATTTTTGTGGTCACTACGAGTGGACTTTTGAATGGCTGCGGCAGCACGGCGGGCATGCGCTGGTCACGGCGTACTGGGATGAGGCCATCAATCGCGATTCGCAGGTGCATGCGCACACGTTGATCACCGCCAAAGGCTTTGAGGGCATGAAGGAGTATTGGGGGCCCACGCTGGCGGATGAAGGTGCGGTTTCACACCGCACGGTCACTGACACGGTCTTCCGCATCGACATGCATGAGTGCCCGTCCAAGGGGTTTCTTCTTCGCAATGGTCTGGAGCAGTACACAGACTATTGCGACCACTGCATGGGCTGGATCGGGCCGATGATGAAGGATGCCGGCTTTGTGGTGGATCATCAGCACAATCACTGCGGCCAGTGCTGGTGGGAGATGCGCCGGGCGGAGGATGCCACTCCGCCGAGCGGGCCGGGCGAACTCAGCGGTGCTGAGGATGTGAGGCTGCGTCCCGGCTGGCTGCGTGACGCTCCCATGGACACCTACCAGCGGGCGACCAAGGCGGACGACAAAACCACGGCCTGAGGCACGGAGCTGGCATGCATGGAAAGAACTCAATTCGCGGTGCTGCAGCGGTGCCGTGCATGGGCTTGAATGATCCACTGGCATGAAGACGGCATGTATTTCGGCTTCGACGGGGATTGATTATTCAAGGCTGCGGGAGGCGTCTATAATCATGGCAAAGAGCGGGCTGAGCGTGGCTCATCGTGTCCAAGATTAACATGGGAGTACATCCCCACAGGGCCACCCGTTGCTTGTTCCTCCTTTGGGGCGATGCTCACCCCATGGCTTTTCAAATCAATGCTGAACTCCAATACGATGTGCTGATGCAAAGCACGGTGCTGCTGAGCATTCATGCTCTGGCGACGCAGAATCAAACGCTGCGGCTGGAGTCCTTCCAGGTGACACCCGGCGTGAAGTGGGAGGAACTGCTGATGGGGAGGGGTGAGAACCGCTACATCCGACTGGACACGGGAGATGCCACGAAGCTGGAAGTGAGCTACTCGGCGGTGGCCGAGACGCGCCACACGCTGGTCAGTCACGAGGAGATTCAGAACATCCCGATTTCTGAGATCCACCGGTCGGCGATCTCGTATCTGTTCCCGAGCCGCTACTGCCAGTCTGACCGGATGGGGCGGCTGGCGATGAAGATGTTTGGCGGCATCGATCATCCCTACCATCAGGCAGTCGCCATCTCGGACTGGATCTTTGAAAACATCGACTACCTCAGCGGCGCGACGAATGAGGAGACTTCCGCCTATGACACGGTGACGCAGCGTGCGGGTGTGTGCCGTGATTTTGCGCATCTCGGGATCGCTTTCTGCCGGGCACTGTCGATCCCGGCCCGCTACTTTGCCGGCTATGCCTGCAATATGCAGCCGCCCGATTTCCACGCCTGTTTTGAGGCCTGCATCGGGAACCGGTGGTTCATTTTTGATCCCACGCGGCTGGCTGCGCTCAACGGGCTGGTGCGCATCGGCACCGGCCGGGATGCAGCGGACGCTGCCGTCGCCACGATCTTTGGACAGATGCAGATGACGGGCTTGTCGGTGTCCTGTGTGGCAGATGAATTTCAACCGCTGAGTGCCGCTGATCTGGCAGGCCGGGCCCTATTGATCGAGCCATGAGTGAGAGCCATCTGCTGAGGATCATCCACCGCACGCGGTGTGGCGTTGGTTTATTTTCCTCAGCTCGGCTGGCTTGGCTTTGACCCGACGACGGGAAAATGCCAAACTCGCCGCTGAGGTGGCCACGCACCTGATTGCGCAGGATGCCTGGGGGGCGCTGGCGATGGCGCTGACTGCCGGGGTTGGCGCTTTGTTTGGGGCCACGGTTTAATTTAGACAGCTTGCAGTTGATACTGTTCTAAAGAACAGTATATAATAAGGCATGATCAACTCATGCCAAACTCGCGCGCTGAATCTCCTGTGGCTGTCTGAAGCTCGTTCCTGGATTCGTCATCAGGTGCCATTCCTCGGCAGTATCATCGCTGGCAGGCCGGAGCTTGAGGATGGGCGGGTGGACGGGTGCATCGACATTGACCCCACCACCTTGCGGCTGCCGAAAAACGCGCGGACTTTTGCCCTCAAGGTGAGGGGGGATTCCATGCGCAACGCGGCCATTTTGGAGGGGGACATTGTCATCATGGAGTTTCGTGAGGCGAAGCATGGGGACATTGTGGCCGCGCTGATCGACGGCGAAACGACCCTGAAGCGCTTCATTATTCAGGGGGGCGTGCCTTACCTGCGTGCCTCAAACCCCAAATACCCCGACCTCATTCCGGCTAGGGAGCTGGTGATCCAGGGGGTGCAGATCGCGCTGCTGCGGCTGGCTGAAAGGTGATGTGCCATGATTCTTCACTTTGATGCGGATGCGTTTTTCGCCTCGGTGGAGCAAGCGGCGGACGTCAAACTGCGCGGGCGGCCAGTGGCGGTGGGTGGTGAGCGGCGGGGCATCATCGCCTCGGCCAGCTATGAGGCGCGGAAGCTCGGCATCTACACCCCGATGCCGACGGTGAGGGCGCGGAAGCTCTGCCCGAGCCTGATCGTGCTCCCGTGCGATTTTGAGAAGTACGAGCGCTTCTCGCGGCTGATGTTTTCGTATGCCTATGACTTCTCGCCGCTGGTGGAGTTGGCCTCCATTGATGAGTGCTATCTGGATCTCTACGGTGCTAAGCGCACGCGTGCCGGGGACGCCGCAGCGACGATCCAGAAGGCCATCGCCCAGAGCCTGAAGCTGTCGGTTTCGGTGGGGGTGGGGGCGAACAAGCTGGTGTCCCAGATCGCCAGCAAGCTGCGCAAGCCGCATTGTTTCATTGAGGTGGAGCGGGGAAAGGAGCAGGGGTTCCTGTGGCCTCTGGAAAACCGGTGGCTGCCGACGGTGGGGCCGCAACTGGCCGCCAGGCTGAACACCGCCGGGCTGCGGCACATTGAGCACATTGCCCGAACGCCGGTGGATGAGCTGTCCCTGCTGGTGGGGCAGGGGGCACCGGTGCTGCATGACTATGCCATGGGGCTCGACACACGTCCCGTGGTCTGCGATGCGCCAGAGACCAAGAGCTATTGCGAGCAGGATACCTTCAGCCAGGACACCACGGACCAGGCTTTCATCATTGCCCGTCTGCGTGCCATGGCAGACACGCTGATGCGGCGGGTGCGGCAAGATGGTAAAAGCATACGAACGGTGTTACTTCGACTGCGTTACAATGACATGGATGAGGTGACGCGCTCGACGAGTCTCGATGAGCCTACTGATCTGGAGCACGATGTTTATCCGCTGATCACCGGGCTGCTGAAGCGGGCTTGGGAGCGGCGCGTGAGTGTGCGGCTGGTAGGCCTGCGCTTTACCAAGGTGTATGAGACTGGGGGGCATGCGCAACTGCCGCTGGAGCAGTCTGACATTACGCGTGAGCGGTTACATAAGATCGCCGGGGTGGTGGACACCCTGAGGCATGAAAACCGCAGCATCATGCGGGGCCATGACTTGTGGCTGTCAAGGCATCGGCATGCTCCCCGGCAGACCTTGCCCAAGCCGCAGCTTGTCGTTGATCGCACGCCCCCGGTGTCGAGCCGAGTATTGAAAGAACGGCCTGGTGTAGGTGTTCAAATAATAACGAATAAATCGTTACGATATGCGATACCAGCGTTGAATGTGAAAAGCTGCTACAGCTTCCTTGATTCCACTCTGACCATCCCGGCCATGATCGATGCGGCAGTCGAGCGGGGCATGTCTGCCATGGCGATCACTGATCCGAACCTGCATGCTGCGGTGCCGTTTTTTCAGGCAGCCAAGGCAAAGGGGATCAAGCCTATCATTGGGGCGGAACTGCGCTGTGATCAGAAGCCGCTGCTGGCCTATGTGAAGAACAAGCGAGGCTACCAGAACCTCTGTCGGCTGCTGTCTTTCAGTGACGCTGGAAACGTTACTTCTGGGCAAATGAATGACTATGGGGAGGGATTGATCGTGGCATCGCCTAGTGATAGTAATCTAACGTTTAAAGCGATACGTTATCGTGATAAAAAGGACCGAGTTTTCTTCGATATTCTGCAAAGCATGAAGACATTGACCCTCTTGCACGAGGCGAGTCCGGGCAAAAGAAAAGGGGACTTCTCTTTTCACGAACTGGGCGTGTTATCGAGTGTGAATTCTACTGATGAACTGAGAGTTATCGATGCTATTCACGCGGAATGTGAGTTTGAGTTCGACTTCAAAACATTACGATTTCCACGTTATGTGCCAGAGGATGGGGGCACACCTGCAGCGATGCTGCACCGGCTGGCGCATGAGGGCCTGCGGCGGCGGTATGGGAAGCGGGCGCGGCAGCATGAAGCGCAGTTGATGGAAGAGCTTTCGATCATCGCCGAGATCGGCTATGAGGAGTACTTTCTGACGGTCTGGCAACTGCTGCAAGAATGTGAACAACTTGGCATCGGCTGGATCACTCGAGGCAGTGCCGCAGACTCCTTGGTATGTTACGCCTTAGGCGTTAGCAATGTTTGTCCGATCCGTTTCGAACTCTACTTTAAACGCTTTCTCAACCGTGACCGCATGGCGTTACAAAAGCTGCCGGACATCGACATCGACTTTGCCCATGACCGCAAAGATGATGTGGTGAAGTTACTATTAAATCGTTACGGACCGGAGCATGCGGCTATCGTGGGCGGGTTCAATACCTTTCAGGCGCGCTCTGCTTTTGGGGATGTGGCCAAGGTGCTGGGGGTGGCTGAGAATGAGATCCGGCGGCTGACCGAGCACATGCCATGGACTGATGCGCGACATGCGGCGGACGCGGTGGCGCTGTCGCGTGAGTGTGATCTCTCGGCCTGGCAGGAGGAGCCGTTGCGCACCGCCCTGCTCATGGCCGGAATGCTGGATGGGCTGCCGCGTTACGCCAAAATGCACCCCTGCGGCGTGGTGCTGTCCCGCGACCCGATCCGCGACCAAACGCCCACCTTCATCAGCGGCAAGGGCTGGCCCACCACGCACTTTGACATGGATGCGGTGGAAGCGGTGGGGCTGATCAAGCTGGACATCCTGGCGCAGGGTGGGCTTGCCGTCTTGCGGGACACTCAAATTACCCTCCGATCCCAAGATCGTGCTTTGGACCTTCTGGCGCTGGAAGTGGGGGCTGCGGGTGGCACGGAGGCACCGCCCCGGGAGGGAGAGGTGGGGGCGTGGAGTGATCCGGGCATCTGGGAGATGATCGCTACTGGCAATTCGCGCGGGGTTCATCATATCGAGAGCCCGGCCATGATCAGCCTCGCCTGCATGGCTGCTGTGCGGGACATCGACTGCTTGGTGGCGATTGTGTCCGTCATCCGGCCCGGCGCGGCCAATGGCCTCAAGAAGGAGCAGTTTGCACGCCGTGCGCAGGGGCTGGAAAAGGTGGACTACACCCACGAGAGCTTGGCCAATGTGCTGCGTTCCACCTTTGGTGTGATGGCCTATGAAGAGCATGTGCTGCAAATCTGCGAGGCTTTCGCGGGCCTCCCGCCGGGCCGGGCTGATGTGCTGCGTCGTGCGCTGGTGAAGCATGACACAGGCAAGATCGCTGAGATCCGGACTGAATTCATCGTGGCTGCGCGGGTGCTGGGGCGTGAGGAGGCTGCCATCGCCAAGGTGTGGGAACTCCTCGCCAGATTCGAAGGGTATGCATTTTGCCGCGCCCATAGCACCGCCTATGCGGTTGAGGCGTATCAGGGGGCTTATGCCAAACACTACCACCCCGCCGAGTTCATGGCGGCGGTGCTCACGAATGGAAAAGGCTTTTACTCGGCGTTGGTTTACACCCTCGAATGCCGCCGCCTCGGCATAGGGTTTCTGTCTCCCTGTGTGAATGCGCTGAGCGATGCCTTCATGGTTGAACCCGTGACTACGAACCACGGGACGCCCGCGCCTTCACTGGGCAAAGCCATCCGCGTGCCACTGCGCTGCATCAAAGATCTCGGTGAGGCCATGCTCACGCGCTGGCGCAATGAACTCGGGCGTTCTCCCTTTGCCAGTGTGCGGGATTTTTGCCAGCGGGTGAATCCGGCAAGCCTGGAGGTCTTGAGCCTCATCCGCGCCGGAGCTTTTGACACTCTGGGAGACAGCCGCACCGCGCAGTTCTGGCATTGTCTGCACACCACCCGCGACAACAGCGTCGGAGCGGACTGGCTGTTTCGCGGCAGCCCTGCCGAGGTGCTGCGCGCCACCTGCCGCGAAGAAGCCTCCTGGCAGCAAAAGCTCCAGGATGAAGACGAATTGCTCGGCTACACCGTCAGCGGGCATCCGCTCGACCGCTTTCCTGAGGTGGACTGGCGCACCTACTGCCCCATCGCAGAACTGCACCGCTACCCCAATCAGCGGGTCACGGTCTGCGGCCTCATCGTGGTCACGCGTTCGCATCTGCAGCAGAACGGGCAGCCGATGAAGTTCATCTCCATCTGCGATCGCAGCGGCATCCTCGAATGTGAGATCTTTGCCGCTGCCTACCGTACCTACGGTCTCAATACGGTGCGGTATCCCGTCGTGCAGGTCACGGGAGAGGTGAAGCCGTTCGAGGGCGGGCAGGGTTTCACGCTGGACGTGCGGCGGGTGGAGAAGGCGCGAACTTGGTCTCCCACCCAATGAGGAGAGGACGCTTTCTGTTATTCGTCGTCCTCTTCCCACTCCTGCATCAGGCGCGCGAGTTTGCGCTTGATGCTGACTTTGACGACGGCGTTCAGGCGGTCTATAAAAAGGATGCCGTTGAGGTGGTCAATCTCGTGCTGGAAGGCGCGGGCGAGCAGGCCGTCGGTTTCCACAGTGACGGTTTTGCCGTCGAGGTCGGTGTAGGTGACTTTGATCTGGCTGGAGCGGCGGATCTCGCCACGGAGGCGGGGGAAGCTGAGGCAGCCTTCTTCGCCGATCTCCTTGGCGCTGCCGAGTTCGAGCTGGGGATTCATGAGAACGATGGGCATGTGCTGCACCATGTCCACATTCTCGCCGTTGATCTTCATGAAGGTGATGCAGGCCGGATTGTGGGAGACGTCGATGACGGCGAGTTGAACATCCACGGCGATCTGCGGGGCGGCCAGGCCGACCCCGTCGGCTTCGCGCATTGTTTCCAGCATGTCGGCGGCCAGGGCACGGATTTCGGGCGTGACTTCGGTCACGGGGCGGCATTTGGCACGGAGCACGGGTTCAGGGTAGCGGACGATTTTGCGGACCATGCTCCTCAATATCACCGGGTTTTCACCGGCTCAAGCCGGGAGTGGTTTTGTCCTTGCCAAGATGTGGCGGTCTCCCTAGCCTCGCGGCCTCCCTATGACTGACACCGCAGCGCAATCATCCATCAAGATCAAACTCTTCCTCATGATGATCCTCGAGATCGCGATCTGGGGGGCGTGGCAGATCAAAATCTTCTCTTATATGACGATGCTGGGGTTTAACCCAGATCAGCAGTGGCTGGTTGGGAGTGCGTTTGGCATCGCGTCGATTGTGGGGATCTTTTTCAGCAACCAGTTCGCGGACCGCAACTTCTCGGCCGAGCGCTTTCTGGCCTTCAGCCATTTGGTGGGTGGGCTGGCGTTGATCGCGACGGCGTTTCAAACCTCCTTCTGGCCCTTCTTTGCCTGCTTCATCACCTATTGCCTCTTGTATGTACCGACGATTTCGGTGACGAACTCGCTGGCGTTTGCGAATCTCAAAGATCCGGCGAAGGACTTTGGATTTGTGCGCATGGGGGGCACGATTGGCTGGATCGTGGTGAGCTGGCCCTTCATTTTCCTGCTCAGTGAGAAGGCGGGAGCGTCTGAGACGAAGTGGGTGTTTATCGTGGCTGGCATCATTTCCCTAGTGCTGGCCGTGTTCAGCCTGACGCTGCCGCACACGCCGCCGCGCAAGGATGTGGAGGGCATGGACAAGGTGGCATGGCTGAAGGCGCTGAAGCTGCTGGGCAATCCCTTCGTGCTGGTACTCTTCATTGTCACCTTCATCGACTCGACCATCCACAACGGCTACTTCGTGGTGATCGACGGCTTTCTGCAAAAGGTGGGCATCTCGGCGAACATGAGCATGGTGGTCAGCAGCATCGGCCAGGTGGCGGAGATCGTGACGATGCTGATCCTTGGGACAGTGCTCAAGAAGCTCGGTTGGAAGACGACGCTGATCATTGGGATCATCGGTCACGCGGCGCGCTTCAGCATCTTTGCTTTCTTCGGCACACCGGAAAACCAGTGGCTGATCATCGCGGTGCAGGTGCTGCACGGCATCTGCTACGCGTTCTTCTTTGTGACGGTTTACATCTTTGTGGATGCGGTCTTTCCGAAGGACATCCGCTCCAGTGCACAGGGCTTGTTTAACCTGCTGATCCTCGGTATCGGCATGGTGGTGGCGAGCAAGATCTTTCCGCAACTCGTGGCCAGCTACACCACGGATGGCGTGGTGGACTACCACAAGCTCTTCCTGGTGCCGACGGGCATGGCACTGGCAGGCATCGTGCTGCTGGCGCTATTCTTCAAGCCGCCGACGTTTGGTCCTGAGGGCGAGGTGAAACATTGATCCCGTATTGAAGTCCTTATGAAACGCATCGTGCTTCTCTGTTTCGCCTTGGCTATCGTCTTGCATGGGGCAGATAAGAAACCGAAGGCGATGCGTTTGAAGGGGGATGTCATCTTTGCGGATGACTTCAAGGCCGAGAAGCTGGACGAAAAGTGGGTGTATGCCAAAGGCGCGGAGGCGGCGAAATTTGAGATCGCTGATGGCGCGTTGCTCATGGATCAGGCGGCAGGGAAAGGAGCGGTGATCTGGCGGGCGTTTGAGGCACCGGTGGAGGATGTCTCAGTGCAGTTGCTGGTGAAGCCCTGGGCCTGTAGCTGGATTGCCTTTGGTTTCTATGCTCCGGGGGATCGTCCTGGGACGCAGCGAAAGCTCAATGTGGCCGTCACTCCGAAGGGGGCCGTGGTGGTGCGTGATGTGGAAAATCAGAAAGTGCTGAAGTCTGCGAACACGCGCATTCCCTCCACCGAATGGCAGCGGGTGGCGTTTGAGTCGAAGGGCGACAGGATCACCGTGCAGGTGAATGACCAGGTGGTTCTGGCGCTTAAGACGGAGCTGACCCAAGGCGAAAAGGGCGGGGTGCTGCTGAACCTCTATGGCGGCAAGGGGAGCGTGGATGAGATTGAGGTGAAGAAGTTGAAATGACGAATGATCCAGCGACATTCATCATAGCTTATGAACCCACCTGGACTCGACCATCTTCTCACCTGCCTGCGTTTTCCTTCTGTTTCTACTGACTCCACACGACGTGCCGATGTGCGCGCGTGTGCTGAATGGTTGCTGAGCAAGGTGCGTAGCATGGGGCTGACGGGTGATCTTCATGAGACGCCAGGGCATCCGGTGCTGGTGGCGAAGAACACGCACATTGCCGGACGTCGCACGGTGCTGCTGTATGCGCATTACGATGTGCAGCCGGCGGAGCCCCTGGGTGAGTGGAAGTCACCGGCGTTTGAACCGACGATCCGTGATGGCCGCATCTTTTGTCGGGGAGCCACGGACAACAAAGGGCAGCTCATGGCGCACATGCAGGGGCTGGCGGAGACGCTGGAGAAACATGCGGATCTGCCGGTGAATCTGACGCTGCTCTTTGAGGGGGAAGAAGAAATCGGCAGTCCGAATTTGAAGCCGTTTTTGGAGCAGCACCGGGAGATGCTGAAGTGCGATGTGGTGGCGATTTCAGACACGGGAATGGTGGCTCCCGGCGTGGGCACCTTCACATACGGGCTGCGCGGCATCGCCTGCATGGAGGCGAAGATTCATGGTCCCGCGATTGACCTGCACAGCGGTATTTTTGGTGGAGCCATCGCGAATCCGGTGACGGCCATCGCACGGCTGACGGCGACGCTGCACGATGCGGAAGGGCGCGTGATGATTGACGGCTTCTATGATGGCGTTCGTCCCATTGCCGACTGGGAGCGCAAGGCGTGGGCAGAACTCGGTGATGGTGATGCGGAGATGCTGGAGCTGACGGGATCCCCCGCGTTGTTTGGTGAGCCGGGCTACACGGAACGCGAGCGCCGCTGGGCGCGACCCACGGCGGAAGTGAACGGCATTGGTGGTGGGTATCAGGGGGAAGGATCGAAGACGGTGATCGGGCGTGAAGCCTTTGTTAAGCTGTCGTTCCGCCTTGTGCCGGACCAGCATCCGGACCTAGTGCTGCAGCGTGCGGCTGCGCATCTGCGGGCGCATTTACCCAAGGGCGTGCGGCTGGAGATCACGCCTGGCCATACAGGCATGCCATATTTGATGGACCCGCATTCGGCGCTCGGCACCGCTGCGCAGCGTGCCTTGAAACAGGTGTTTGGTGACAAGACCGCGCTCATTCGTGAAGGTGGTAGCATCCCGATTGTGCAGGCGTTTAAAGATGTGCTGAATGCGGACACACTGCTGCTGGGACTGGCGCTGCCGGACTGCCAGGCGCATGCGCCGAATGAGAACTTTCCCATCGAGAATTTCGTGGCGGGGGTGCGCTTGAATCAGGCGCTGCTGGCTGAGCTGGCTTGAAAATATTTCTGCAAACTTTGCAACCAATCTGACGGGGGCCTGTTTGAGCCGTCGTGCTTTCACTAACCAAACTCACGCACGCTATGAAACTCAAAAAAACACTCCTCTACGGGTTCAGCATCCTGAGCCTGACCTGCCTCTCTGCCGCTCAAGACGCCCCCAAAGGCCCTCCACCTGAAGGTGGCCCACCCGGGGCACCTCCTCCTGGTGGTCCGCAGGGAGGTCCGCCTCGCGGTGCCCCCCAAGGCGGCCTTCCTGGCGGTGGTGATCCATCCGAACGCATCGCTGCTTTCATCAAAAATGCTGATACGGACAACGACGGCAAGATCAGCAAGGATGAGTTCATCAATATGAGCAAGAAGGGAAGCGAGGAACGCTTTGGCCACATGGACGCCAACAGCGACGGTTTTGTCGATAAAGAAGAAGTGGCCAAGATGGCGCAGGCAGGGGGGCGTGGTGGCCCAGGGCAGGGAGGCCAAGGTGGACAGGGCATGCGCCGTCCCGAAGGCGGTGGTTCTCCAGGCGGAGAAGGCGGGGGCTTCCGTCGTCCTCCAGGTGCTGAAGGTGGCCCCCCGGGTTCTCCTGGTGGCCAACCTCAAGGCCAAGGCATGCGCCCTGGTGGTGAAGGCGGCCCACGTGGTGGTGGCATGTTTGGTGACCCCAAAGAAGGCTTCAAACGCATGGACGCTGATGGCAATGGCAGCGTCTCCGAAGATGAATTCATCAAGGCCACTGAAAAAATGCGCGAGATGATGCGCAACCGTGGTGGTCAGGGCGGCCCAGGCATGAATCGCCCCGGCGAAGGCGGAGCTCCTGGTGCTCCCGGCGGCCGTGGGGGGGAAGGTGGCTTCCGTCGGCCGCCTGTGGAAGGCGATGCGCCCAAGGGGCCGGCTCCTGAGAAGCCCAAGGATCCAGCGTAGTCGCGGCGTCTGATTTCAATCAATCACAGCGCGGGATGGTCGAAAGACCATCCCGCTTTTGTTTCTTCACAGTCCCATCACTTGCTTCAGGTATTGAATGCTCTGACGCGCAATGGTGGGGGCATCGGGGGTGTAATCGAAAACTTCTACGGACAGGTAGCCATCGTAGTTGGTTTCGCGCAGGGCGGCGATGATGGGTTCGTACTTCACTTCGCCTTGACCGGGGCCACGGAGGTTGGGGTCGTTGGTGTGGAAGTGGACGGTCCATTCCTTGCTGTCGCGGATGATGTCCGGGATGGGCTTCGTTTCGTCGCTCATGGCCTTCACATCGAGGTGCAGCTTGCAGGAGGGGTGGTCCACGAGCTTGCAGAGGCGGATGGTCTCTTCGGCGGTGTTGAGGAAATTGGTTTCCTTGCGGCCCAGGGGCTCCATGGCGATGACCACGCCGTACTTGCCGCATTCCTCGGCTACTTCACGCACGCATTCGGCGGCGCGTTTGAAGGCGTCTTCATAGTTCCACTCCGGCAGCAAATTGCGGGCCTTGGGGCTGCCCCAGACCATGATGCGGCCGCCGGTGGCACCGCAGAACTGAGCGAGGTGCCGGCCAAACTTGACGGTTTCCTTGCGCTGGAGGGCGTCCGGCGTGGTGATGTGAAACCATGTGGGCTTTGTCAGCAGCCAGTGGAGACCGAGGATTTCCAGACCGAAGGATTTGGCTTTTGCGCACAACGTCATAGCTTCCTCCACGGTCAGTTCGCGGGGATCTTCCTTCAGGGTGAAGGGGGCCAGTTCGATGGCGTGATAGCCGGCTGCTGCGGCATCTTCACACATTTTTTCAAAGGTCCAGTTCTGGTAGGTCTCGTTGCAAATCGCGAATCGCATAGGCGGGCAGGGTGCGCGGGCATGGGCTTGACGTCAACTTTGGAGGTGGTGCGCTGAATATCTGCTCGCATATACGCCGCAAATGCGTCATCTTTGGGTATGGCCATGACCACACTGACGCCCACGAGTGCACGTTTAAACCTTTCCAGCCTGCTGCGTCGGGCGCTGAAAGGCGACGATATTGGCATCGTGGTGGACGGGAAAATCATCGCGCTGCGCCCAGTGGAAGTTGAAGCCACTGACTATGCGATGCGTGAGTATGGCGCGACTGAGAGTGAACTGGCCGACTTTGCAAAAAACGTGCATGTCAAAATCGAAAAAGAGGGGAAATCAGGAAACCTCCGAGATTTCACCGGCGACATCGAAGCCCTCGTTGCGGGCAAGAGTCACCGCTGATCTTCTGGACCAACTCCGTCAGCGCACCAAAGCCGACCGCAAGGTGATCGGCGAGGCGATGAACTCCGTGCTGGCTGCATGGGGGCACCCGCACCTGCACTCCGGCATCAGCATCCGCCGTCTGACAAAAAATATCTTTGAATGCCGTGTAGATCTTGAGGAGCGGCTGGCCTTTGTCTTTGTCACCACGCCTCCTGAACTGGTGTTCTTTTTCATTGGCAACCATGATGAAGTCCAGCAGCTCATTCGCTCGCAGCGATAGATTTTACGCCAAATTGTGCTATACTTCACGATGTCAGCCGCCCGACTTACCCTTCTCCTATTTGCGTTCGCCGCCTCGGTGCATGCCGAACTGTCTCTCGACGTGCCTGCGATCGAACTGAAGCCGATGCCGGAGGACGAGGAGGTGGAGACCACCTTCAAGTTCCGCAACAAGGGGGACAAGACGGTCAAAATCCTCGGCCTTGAAAGCGCTTGTAGCTGCCTTAGTGCCGAACTCGACAAGGCTGAGTACAAGCCGGGTGAAGTCGGCACTGGCCATGCTTCGTTCAAGGTTTCCACGTTTGTGGGAAGGCATGAAAAATTTGTTACGGTCAATACCGACGACCCGAAACAGCCCGACTGGCAGATCAACTTCATTCTTGATGTGCCAGCCGTGGTGGACATCAAGCCCAAGAATCTCCAGTGGTCGATTGGTGATGCTCCGGCGCCCAAGGCATGCCAAGTCAAATTCTTGGGCAATGAGCCAATGAAGATTATCAAGATCACACCGACCCGTGAAAATGTGGAGTTCGACTGGAAGGAGATCAAGGAGGGGCGGGAATATCTCATCACCGTGAAGCCTAAATCCACAGAGGAGGTCACAATGGGGGCGCTCAAGATCGAAACGAACAGCAGCATCGCCAAATACCGTTACCAGCTCGCCTTTTTCACGATCACCCGGAAGCCGGAGGCGCAACCTGCTGCCGATACCACTGCGACTAAGCCCTGATCTGGCTGCTGTATGGTTACCGCGCTTCGTCAGGCCACGTTTCTCATCCTCCTTGCCGCCACAGCGGCCTGGGCCACCCACGCGTGGCATCCGCGTGCCCCAGCGCTGTATCTGGTGGAGGAACCGCTGCGAAAGGACGAGGTCTCCATGCAGGTCATCCAGCAGCGCTGGCAGGGCAAGGTGCTGTGGATCGATGCGCGCATTCAGGAGCAGTATGATGAGGCGCACATTCCGGGTGCGGTGCTGCTGAATGAACAGCATTTTGAAGAGCAGCTCTTTGGTTTGCTGGACACGCTACAGACGAATACGAAGCCCATCATCCTCTACTGCAATGCGGCCAAGTGTGATGCCAGCCGCAAGATTCTCGAACGACTCAAGCAGACGCTTTCCATTGAAAACGCCTTTGTGCTGAAGGGCGGCTGGAATGCATGGCAGCAGGTTGCAAAGAAGGAGTAGGAATGGAATTGACGGTGCGGGGTGTGAGTCCGTAGCATGTTAGCCTTATGTCACTCCAAGGACTTCTTATCTGGTCGGCGCTCGGACTGGTCGCGGGCATGCTGGCAAAACTGATCATGCCCGGCAGGCAGGGCATGAACCCCATCACCACGGTGCTACTGGGAATCATTGGCAGCATCATCGGCGGCAAGGTTGGGAGCCTGTTTCACTGGGGAGTTGTCGGCGAATTCAGCATCAAAGGCATCGCCACGGCCGTGGGCGGAGCGCTGATTTTGATGTTTGTCTGGCGGCTGCTGTTTGGCAAAAAAGGCTGACGCGGTGCCGGTTGCGGGGCAGATGACACACTCGTAGTCTTGAACATGCAAATCCTCCGTCTTTTTCTGCTGGCCAGCCTGAGCGTTCTTTCTGCCACAGGCTTCGCCGCGCCACTGACAGGCCAGCTGGCTCGCGTGGGTGTCACCGATTCCGACATCGAGGATGTGCGGCGCTGGCGCGAAATGCGGCAGTGGATGGATGAAGCCATCAAACAGGGGGCGGCGGGGCTGATCCTCGACATCAACGTCACGCAGAGCAACGCCCAAGCTGCGCTGTCTCTGGCGGAGGAGGTTGCCCGCTTGAAGGTCAAAACGCAGGCCTATGTGAACACCTCCGCCATCGCTGGTGGAGCCTTGCTGGCGCTGGCCTGTGATGAGATCTGGATGGCTCCCGGCTCCCGCATCGGCGCGGCTCCGCCGAAGGTGCCGGCGGGTGAAGAGCTATCGCAAAAAGCGCAGGACACGCTGCTGGCGGAGTCGCTTGCCGTGCTGAAAGCCGGGGCGCGCAGTTTGTGCAAACTGAAGGGGCATCGCCCAGAAATCGCCGATGCCTTCGTGGATCGTGACAAGGGCCTGGTACTTGGTACCAAGACGCTGGCGGAAAAAGGGGAGCTTCTGCTGCTGGATGCCGACACCGCCGTGGAGCCCGTTGATGGCAAGCCGCTGCTGGCACGGGCGATCATTTCAGACGTGGAGGCCCTGGCCAAAGCTGCCACGCCGGCGGGAAAGCTGGTTGTCTTGAATGTGGGCTGGTATGATCAAAGTCTTAAAAAAGCGTTGGCAGCCAAGCCTGCGCCTGAGGTGGAGTTCAATCCCAAGCAGAGTGAAATCCCTGCCTTTACCAACAGCCAAAGCTATGCGGGCAAAGTTGTCGTCATTCCTGTGGGGCAGGACGATTTGATTATCCCCGCTCGTTTTGAATTCATGAAGCGTACGCTCGCCCGCTGCAACAACGACGGGGCCGAGGCGGTGATTTTTGAACTCGACACTCCAGGCGGGCTGGCTTGGGACACGATTAGCCTGATGATGAAGGATTTGCAAAATCTGAAGGCGCGCAGCTTTGCCTTTGTGAACACGCGGGCCATCTCCGCTGGAGCAATGATCGCCATGGCGACGGACACCATCTATATGGCGCCCGCCAGCGCCATCGGAGCCTCCACGCCGGTTTCGGGCGATGGTGCCCCACTGGCCGAGGCGGAGCGTGCCAAGAACAACTCTGCCTTCATGGGCATGGCCCGCACGGTGGTGCGTGAGAAGGGGCACGATGTCCGCATCATTGAAGGGATGATCGACATGGAGCGCGGGCTCAGCATCAACGGGCAGGTGATCATTCCGAAAGGGGAGATCGTCACGCTGGATTCCGCGCAGGCGACGATGCAGATCGATGGCAAATCGCTGCTGGCCAAGGGGATCGTCAAATCAATCAAGGAGATCAAACAACTTGAATCCCTCAAGGGTGAGGTCGTGACTGCGGAGCCCACGGGTTTTGAAATGATCGCCATTTGGGTCACACGCTATGCGGCGATTTTGATCCTGATCGGTCTCGCGGGAGGGTATCTCGAAATGCAGGCTCCAGGTTTTGGTCTGCCTGGGTTTGTTTCGGTCGCAGCGTTTGCGCTGTTTTTCTTTGGTCACTACGTGGCCGGGAGTCTGGCCGGGCAGGAGACGATGGTCGTGGCGGCTATTTTTGTGGCTGGCATCGTTTTGATCGGCGTGGAACTGCTGGCGGCACCTGGCACGATCCTGCCGGGAGTCGCGGGCTTTCTCTGCGTGATGGTAGCCCTGGTCTATGCGATGTCCGGCTGGGAGGTGATGCCGCCGAGTGGGGCCACCGCGGGCAGCTTCAACCTCGAAGCTTATGCCACCGGTTTCCGCAATTTTGCGCTCGGAGTTACGGGGGCGGCGGTGATCATCACGCTGGTGTGCCTCTGGCTGCCAGATCTGCGTCCGTTTCGCTCGCTAATCCTGCAAACTTCCGCCGGTGGGACTTTGAACGATGCCCCGGCGATGCGGGACGCCATCCTGGCCCAAGTGGGCGACAGCGGCAGCGCCCGCAGCGCGCTGCGCCCCTATGGAACCGTCGAAATCGGCGGACTACTTATTGAGGCGATGGTGGAGGGGGGCTATGTGCAAAGCGGTACTCCGGTGCGCGTGCGGGAGATTCGGGGCGAAAAGATCATCGTGGAAGCGGTTTAATCTCAATTTTTGCGCATGCATTCGCAGGTTTTGATCGTTAATCTTCCCCAACAAACGCATGTCTAAAAATCTCAGTGCCCTCTCTTTCCGCAAAGGTGTCGAAAAAAACGTCTTTGAGCGCATGGTCGCTGCCGCCGATAAGGCGGGAACGGCTGAAAAGAATGACATCGTCCATCAGATGGGGCAGGATCACCTCTTTGGGGATGCCATTACCCTCGGGGCGGTGTCGTTCTATGATTTCCTGAAAAAGGAGAATGAGGGCAAGAAGGTGTTTGTCTGCAACGGCAGCGCTTGTTTGTGTGCCGGAACGCAGGAAAAGCTGCACCACACGCTGGAGACGCATTTCAAGCCGGAAGAGATCGGCCACATCTGCTGCCTTGGCCGCTGCCATGAAGGCGGGGCCTTGCAGTATCAGGGGAAAAACTACTCAGGGCAGAGCGATGACGCGCTGGCCGAACTCGTCAAGACGGGGAAGGGGGATGCGGAAGATCGCTATGCGGTTGTCTCGCACTTGCAGCCTGCACAGCTCACGGCTGAGTTTCCTGGCATCGACGCCTACTATGAGCCTTTCAAAAAGCTCATTGCGGGTGGAGATCGTAACGCTTTGGGAGCGGACCTGAAGGACAGTGGCCTGCGTGGCCGTGGAGGTGCGGGCTTCCCTCTGCATTTCAAATGGTCGAGCTGCCGTGCTGCGGCTGGTGAGGTGAAGTACATCGTCTGCAATGCGGACGAAGGCGATCCGGGGGCTTACATCGACAAATACCTCATGGAAAAGCAGCCGCACAGCGTGCTGCTGGGCATGATGGTCGCGGGTTGGTTTGCTGGGGCTGAGAACGGCATCCTCTACATCCGCGCTGAGTACCCGGATTCCGTCACGATCATCAACGAAGCCATCGAAGACCTGCGCGCTGCGGGGTTGCTCGGGCAGAACATTTTGGGTTCTGGATTCAACTTCATGCTGAAGTCCATCAAAGGCGCGGGCGCCTACATCTGCGGTGAGGAGACCGCGCTGCTTGCCAGCCTCGAAGGCCAGCGCCCTGAAGTGCGTACGCGTCCGCCATTCCCCACCATCGAAGGTCTCTTCCGCAAGCCAACGATCGTCAACAACGTGGAGACCTTTTCAAACATCCATGCCGTGCTGACCTTGGGCGGCAAAGGCTATGCGCAGATCGGAACGCCGCAGTCCACTGGACCGAAGCTGCTCTCGCTGGATTCGCATTTCGTGAAGCCCGGCATCTACGAGGTCGCCATGGGCACGCCGCTGCAGACGGTCTTCGACTTGGCAGGTGGATTCAAAAGCAAGATCAAGGCCGTACAGATCGGCGGTCCGCTCGGCGGCATTGTGCCACTCTCGCACGTCGGCCAGCTCACGGTGGATTTTGAGAGCTTCAAGAAGGCTGGGTTTCTGCTGGGGCATGCCGGCGTCGTCAGCATCCCTGAGTCGATGCCGATGATCGAGTACATCCAGCACATGTTCCAGTTCACTGCGGATGAGAGCTGCGGTAAATGCTTCCCTTGCCGCCTCGGCAGTACACGCGGCAAGGAACTCATCGCCAAAGCCCGCGCCGACAGCAGCTACAAGATCGACCGCGAACTCATCACTGATTTGCTCGATACCATGGAGCAGACTTCGTTGTGTGCTCTCGGTGGCGGTGTGCCGCTGCCCATCAAGAATGCGATGGAGCATTTTGGTGCCGAACTCAGTCCCTTTTTCAAAGCCTAGTACTAATCCCAAAACCACCTCTTTTATGGTCAAGGATCTCTCCACTCTCACTGCTTTCATTGATGGCGATGCCCATCAATTCAATGAAGGCGACACGCTCTTAAATTTCATCGACCGTCATCGCGGGCGCGGGCATGTGCCGACGCTGTGTGATGCACCGCAGCTGGAGCCGTATGGCGCTTGCCGAGTGTGTTCGGTCGAAGTGGCGCTGCAGGCTGATGGGCCGCGCCGCGTGGTGGCTTCGTGCCACACGCCTTTGACGGCGGGCATGCATGTGTTTACCGAATCGCCGAAGGTGCGGAAGCTGCGGAAGAACATCGTCGAGCTGGTGCTGACGGACCACCCGCTGGACTGCCTGACCTGCGAAGTGAGCGGGAACTGCGAGCTGCAAACGGTGGCGGCGAAGGTGGGCATCCGTGGGGTGCGCTATCCGGCGGGGGCGAATCATCTGGACCGCAAGAAGGACCACTCGCACGCCTACATGACGTCCGAGCTTTCGAAGTGCATCAACTGCTCGCGCTGCGTTCGTGCGTGCGATGAAATCCAGGGGCAGCATGTGCTTTCGATGCATGGTCGCGGCTTCAACGCGAAGATCATCAAGGGGCTGGATGAGTCGTTTGCGGACTCTGAGTGCGTCTCCTGCGGAGCCTGCTCCCAGGCCTGCCCGACCTCGGCCATCAGTGATGTGTTCTTTTCCAAGTCCATCGAGGCGACAAAGAAGACGCGGACGATCTGCACCTACTGCGGTGTGGGCTGCAATCTGAATGTGGCCACGAAGGGTGACCAGGTGCTGAGCATTCAGGCTCCTGTGGATGCGGAGGTGAACCATGCGCACACCTGCCTGAAGGGACGCTTTGCGTTTAAGTTCTACAATCACAAGGACCGCCTGCGCACGCCGCTGATCAAGCAGCCTGACGGGCAGTTCAAGGAATCGACGTGGGATGAAGCGTACGATCACATCTTCGCTAATCTGACCCGCATCAAGAACGATCACGGTGGGCAGGCGGTGGCGGGGATTTCCTCCGCACGCTGCACGAATGAGGAGAACTACCTCATGCAGAAGTTCATCCGTGGCGTGATGGGCACGAACAACATCGACTGCTGCGCCCGCGTCTGCCATTCGCCGACGGCATGGGGCATGCAGAAGAGCTTTGGCACCGGTGCGGCCACGAACTCGTATGAGGACATCGAGCACACGCGCTGCGTGATGGTCATTGGTGCGAATCCGACGGAAGGGCATCCGGTGACGGGTGCGCGGCTGAAGCAGCACATCATGAAAGGCACGCCGCTGATCGTGATCGATCCGCGCAAGATCGAACTGGTGCCGTATGCGAAGCATCACCTGCAACTGCGTCCCGGCACGAACGTGGCGCTGCTGAACATGTTTGCCCGCTGCATCCTTGATGCCGGTCTGGTGAAGACCGAGTTCGTGAAGAAGCGCTGTGAGAACTGGGATGAGTTTGAAAACGGGCTGCGTGCGCTTGACTTGGATGCGCTGCAAAAGATCACCGGTGTGAGCATTGATCTCGTGCGTGCCGCAGCCATCGAATACGCCTCCGCTGAAGCGGCGATGAGCTTCCATGGCCTCGGTGTGACTGAGCATGAACAAGGTGCGAAGACGGTCATGCTTATCTCAAACCTCGCAATGATGACTGGTAACATCGGTCGTCCGGGTGTGGGTGTGAATCCGCTGCGCGGTCAGAACAACGTGCAGGGTGCTGCGGACATGGGCTGCCAGCCGCATCAAGGTGCCGGTTATTTTGAAATGGCCGATGTGGAAGTGCAGAAGCGCTATGCCGACTTCTACGGCGTGCCGAGCCCGAGCGAACCCGGCTGGAAAATCCCGCAGATGTTTGACGCTGCTGTGGAAGGCAAGCTGAAGGCGCTCTGGCTGATGGGTGAGGATGTGGTGCAGACTGACCCGGATGCGCATCACGTGCGTCATGCGATGGAGAGCCTGGAGTTCCTCGTGGTGCAGGAGATTTTCATGACGGAAACGGCGAAGTATGCCGACGTGATTTTGCCTGCGTCCTCCTTCTTGGAAAAGAGCGGCACCTTTACGAATGCGGAGCGCCGCATGCAGCGGGTGAATGCCGCTGTGAAGCCGCTTGCAGGCACCAAACCGGATGGGCAGATCATGTGCGAAATCCTCCAGCGCTTTGGCTTCCCACAGGCGGACTACACACCGGATGGTGTGCTGGCGGAGATTGCGCAGATCGTGCCGTTCTTCAAAGGTGCCACCTGGGAAAACCTGGGCATCAACGGCAAGCAGTGGCCGGTCAAAGAAGGCGGTGTGGACACGCAGATCATGCATCAGGAGCAGTTTGCCCGTGGCAAGGGTCACTTCCATTTCTTCCCCTGGGTGGAGTCCACCGAGTTGAAGACGAACGGCCAGGAGTTCCCCTTCATCCTCACGACGGGACGCATCTTGGAGCACTACAACTGCGGCACCATGACGCGACGCACGGGCAACAGCGACATCGTCACGCAGGACCTGCTTTCCATTAATCCTGAGGACGCCAAGCGCAAAGGCATCCGTGATGGCGACATCGCTCGGCTCTCCAGCGCTCGTGGTGAAGTGGAACTTGAAGCTCGTGTCACCGATGAAGTGAAACCCGGCATTCTCTACACCACCTTCCACTTCCCTGAAGCCATGGTGAACAACGTCACCGGCCAGGGCTGCGATGGCGACACCATGTGCCCCGAGTACAAAGTCGTGGCCGCTGATGTGGAACTCGTGCGTGCTGGCAAGCTGAAGAAGAAGCAGAAGGACGGCTTTGCGCCTGCGATGGTGTGAGCAATCCACTCAAGGTATTCAAAGGCATGAGGCAAGTCATCCCAGTGGTGCTCGTCTGTTTGTCTGCGCAGAGTTGTAGGCTTAAATTTTGACCATACCCGTCCCAGGCTAGGCCTGGCGGATCAAGTTTGAAGGCCCGATGCTTGCCGTGGCGGTGAGGAAGCTGGAATCTTTCCCCCATAGCTGCAGTGAACGGCTGCCCACTCATCATCACCATGGCCACACGAATTCTCATCGTCACCGACCTGCATCAGCGGGCCGTGCTCTATGATGCGTTGATCAAGCTGGCGGGCGAGATCAAACCGGACGCGATCATCCTCGGCGGGGATTTTCTGCATCATACAGGTCTATTGCCATATGGGCATACGCAGCAGCTTACAACGACTCAATGCGCGGTGGAACTCCATGCGATTGAAGCGCCGCTCATGCTTGTGCGCGGCAATCACGAGGACGAGAACTGGTTCGAGTTTCGCGATGCCTGGAAGTCGCTGCACACTTCCGCTCCTGTGCGTTTGAATGGGAGCTTTGCCATGATCGGAAGTGTTGGTGTGGTGGGATTTCCATGTTTCATGGGGTATCAGCAGCCGTTCAGCGAAGGGCAACCGCTTGGAGGTGAACACTACCAATACTGGTTCAAGCACCTGCTTGCGGATCACGGCGATGACGCGAAGCGGCTTTGGATCATGCACGAACCGCCGACTGGTACGCAAATTTCCGAGGAAGGATCCCCGGTTGAAGGGAATGCTTGGTGGAGGGATGCCATTGAGGAGCATCAGCCTGAACTTGTGGTATGTGGTCATGATCACACCACGCCGATCAGTCGTGGTGTGTGGAAGGACCAAATCGGTGCGACGAACGTCCTCAACGTGGGGCAGAATATGGATGGGCCGCTGCATGCCACGCTGGTGATGGGCGCAGCCTCGGACCGGCTGCAGTTTGAAAAGCTTGTGGTGGATTCAACTGCATCAGCCAAAACGCACGCAGCTCACGGGTGGCAGATCGGCGCTGAGGCGGTTCCATGAGTCGCCGCTGTTTTCGCTGATCCAGACGGAGCCCGTGGCGCTGCCGAAGGCGAGGGTGCGGCCGTCGACGGTGAAGTGAACCGAGGGCATTGGCACGTGTTATACCGGCAGGTCTTCGCCCTGTGTCTCAGGCAGACAAGCGAGGAAAATCAGGCCGAGGAGGAAAAACCCACCAAGGCAGGTGATCGCGGTACGCAGGTCCAAGGTGGATTTCATCCAGGCGCTGAGCCAGATGAGCACGGGAGCGGCGAGCAGGCGGCCTGTATTGAAGCAGAAGCCGGAACCCGTGGCGCGCAGATGCGTGGGAAACAGCGCAGGAAAAAAGGCTGCGTAGCCGGCATGGATGCCCTGAGCAAAGAAGCCGAACACCGGCAGCAGCACGAGCAGCATCGTGTAACTCCCGACATACGAAGGAAGCCAACAGACGATGGGTGTCATAGCGAGTGCGGCGAGGTGCATGACGACGAAGGTTTTTTTGCAGCCCCAGCGGGCGCTAAGCGGGCCGAAGGCAAGCATGCCTGCGCATGCGCCTGCGGTTTGAATGAAGCCAAAGGCGATCTTCGATTTACTGGCCCAGTCAGGATCTCCAGTGCGTTTCAGGAAATCAGCGGCGATGTCCTGACCTGCGACCACCACACCCCAGAAGGTGGCGAGGCCGACCATGGCGAGGAGTGCGCCGAAGATCGCGCGTGAGCGCCAGCGCGGCGTGCCGAGCAGTTCGCTGAAACTGCCCATGCGCTTGGCCTTGGTTTGCCGTGCTTCCTTCCAGGCTTCGGGTTCTTTGATGCTGAGACGCACCCAGAGCACGAGGAGCGCGGGGATGACGCCGAGCATGTAGGCGGTGCGCCACTGAGTGCCGACCCACAGACCGGAGGCGGCGGCGAGCCAGAGGCCGACGACACTGGTGGCGTGGAAGATGCCGCCGGCGCGCTCGCGTGCTTCTTTGGGGAAGACTTCTGCCACGAGCGCCGCGCCCACGGCCCACTCGCCTCCTACCCCCATGGCTACGAGAAAGCGCAGGGTGCCAACTTCCCAGATCTCACCGGCAAAGGCGGTGATGCCCGAGAAGATGGAATAGAAAAGAATGGTCAGCGCCATGACGGGATTGCGGCCCCATTTGTCTGCGAGAGAGCTGAAGAGCAGGCCGCCAAAAGTGCCGCCGAGAAGGAAGATGCCGAGGAAGCGCTCACCCCATATTTTGACGAGGGGATCGTCGGCCTTCACATGCAGCAGGTCCGGCAGCATGTCGGCGCGTGTCAGATTGTAGATCTGCCCTTCAAACGCATCAAACACCCAGCCGAGTGAAGCGACGACCAGCACCAGCCACTGGTAGCGGGTGACGGTGGAGTACAATTTGGGGGAAGGAGGCATGATTGAGAGAATCAGTCAATCTGAAGGCAGAAGAAATGTCGAAGCTGAAATGTGGAAAAGTGTTATGGGAAGGTATCCGGTCATGAATCTTGAACCTTCACCATGTCAGAGCTGTGGAGCATGCTGCGCGCAGTATCGCGTCTCCTTCTACTGGCAGGAGGCGGTGCAGCGTGGTCTGGATGAGAGCATGCTGGTGCAGGTGAGCCCGTGGCAGGTTTGCTTTCTCGGCACAGAGCAACAGCCGGTGCGCTGCGTGAATCTAGAGGGTGAGGTGGGCGCGTGTGTTTCATGCCGCATCTATGAGCAACGCACGACGCCGTGCCGCAGTGTGGAGATCGGTGATGACAAGTGCCTGCAGGCCCGAGCAGCGCATGGACTGGGGGCGTTGGCATGAGAGGTGGTTTCACACGGGCAACGTCGTTCCTGGAATGGCGACGGGGTACCAGCCGTCTGCATAGGGTTTGACCGGCGGTTCGGTGGCCTAGGTAATATTGTCGGGTACGAGGACGCCCTGTGAATTCATGACCTGCTCCCACGTGCTGACGTGGCCGGTGTAGCTCATGACGCCCATCATCGTGCTGTGCGCGGCGTAGTCGGCGTCGTTGCGGACTTTGCCGGTGCGGATATTTTCAAAAGGTTTGCGACTGGCTTACCCGAGGTGGGCGGCGAGTCGGTCGAAGTTTTCTTCGTTGGAGGGAACGCAGATGGGTTTGAAGCATTCGCAGATTTCGGCGCTGGGGAATTGCATGCGCCAAGTCATGCGGGTGCCGCCTTCGGCATCGTCGAAGGTGATGGTCATGCGGAAGTCGGGGGCGAAGTGGTCAAAGACGATGCGCTCGGCTGGGACGACTTCGATGAAGCGGCTGTGATTGGTGTAGTTCTTGCCGTCGGGACCGTGCATGGTGAATTTCCATTCGCCATCGGGACGGAAGTCGAATTGATCGAAGGTGTTGGTGAAGCCCTTGGGGCCCCACCATTTGGTGAGCTGCGTTGAGTCGCTGTAAGCGGCGAAGAGCCGTTCGCGGCTGACAGGGAAGATGCGGGTGCTGATGATTTCCGAGCTCATGCCTTGGCCTCCACCGTGACCATCCAGCCCATGCCGAATTTGTCCTTCAACATGCCGAAGCGTGGTGACCAGAAGGTCTTGGCCAATGGCATGGTGACATGGCCTTCAGCGGCGAGGGCATGGAAGGCGCAATCAACCTCGGCCTCGGTGGCAAGGCTGAGCGAGAGGAAGAAGCCGCCGAAGGTGTCGTTACCACCGCAGCCATCGGAGGCGAGGAGGAAGGTGCTGCCCACCTTGAAGCTGGCGTGCATGACCTTGCTTTCATAGCCTTCAGGCAGAGTGCCGGGTGGCATGGGATCGGGGCTGTCGCTGTAACGCAAGAACATCTGCACTTCGGCACCAATGGAGGACTTGTAAAACTCGAGAGCCTCTTCACAGCGACCACCGAAGAAGAGGTAGGGTTGGACGAAGGAGTGGGACATGAGAGGGCGAGAGGGAGATCTGGATGTTGAGGTGCTGGAAATGACGAATGACGAACAGTGAGGGGGGCGGTTAATTTGAGCCCGCGAGTTCGACGAGTTGGTCAAAGGCTTTGCTCCAGCCGTCGATGAAGCCCATGGCGGCGTGTTTTTCGCAGGCTTCCTTGGTCCAGTGGCGGGCGCGTGCGGTGTAGCGGGTTTTGCCGGTGGGCAGTGTTTCCCAGGTGAGGATGGCGGTGAAGAAGTGATTCGGATTGGGCTCCCAATTGGGCAGATAGCCGTCGGTGAAGACGAGCTTTTCATTGGGGACGATTTCGAGGTAAACGCCCACATTGGGAAACTCCTGGCCTTCGGGGCTGCGCATGGTGGTTTTGCAGGTGCCGCCGGGGCGGAGGTCGATCTCGCAGGCAATGGTGGTCCAAGGTTTGGGGGTGAACCATTGGACCACGAGGTCGGGCTGCGTCCAGCCAGCGTAGAGTTTGGCAGCGGGGACGTCGGTTTCACGAACGAGAACGAGTTCGCGTTCGGAAAGAGGGGATTCGATGGGAGCGGGCAGGGGCATGTTAAGGATGAGCTAAAGGAGAGGGTGATTCAGTTCCGTTTGGTAATCGGCGGGATTTGGCGTCGTAGACGGATCTGTCAGGTAGCGCTCCCAGAGATTGGGCGCACGGGTGAGGCCCTGGGCTTCGATCATGTCGATGAAGTTGCTCCAAGCATCGCCGAGACCTTCATAAGGGCCGGTGTAAAGGGTGCGTGCGACTTTGGCAGCGGGCAGTTCGCTTTGCTTCACCCGACCCACGGATGTCATGGGACTGGAAATGGGCACGCCGACTTCGAAATTGAAGACGCCGGGTGTCATGCCGAAGTGATGGGCAAACACGGGCCCGATGGGGCCGATGCCCTGCGCCGAGGCAGCGGCCATTGTCTCCATGATCGCTGGGCCCATCACTTCCTGGATTTTGTCACGCGCCACGGTGATGTGAATCACGGCAGCAGGCTGGGCCTCGGTTTGAACAATGGCGAGAGGAGCGAGCATGATGGGCGCTGTGCGAAAAGTTCAGGCTTTCGGTGCGGCTTCAGCGATCTTCTTCAAATTGGCGAGGCCTTCGAGGAACTGGTCGCCGCACATTTTTTCGCAGTCCATGAACATGCCCATGATCTTGCCGATGAAGGGCTTCTTGCTCTGCATGGCCCAGGTGATCTTGGTGCCGGTGCCTTCCGGGGTGAAGGTGAACTGCACATCGCTTGTGCCGGCAAAGGGACGCACGAACTCCAGCTTCATGCCGACCTTTTCATTGGGCTTGCTCTCGATGAGCGTGGTGCTGCCTTCGCCGACTTCATTGTTGCCGGACCACTTGTAGATGGCACCCACGCCTTCGGACGGGCCTTCGAGGGTCTTCTTCATGCTGGGGTCCAGCTTGGACCATGGTGACCATGCGTCCCACTGGCGGAAGTCGTTCACGATTTTGAAGACCGCTTCGGGTGTGGCCGTGGTGGTGGCTGAGCGGGTGATGTTCATGTCATCGGACTGAAAAGATGCGATGACGCAGATGATGGCGATGATGAGAGCAAGGCCGAGGAGGATTTTTTTGATCATGGTGTGTGTTGTGTGTTGGATTTGGACAGGGGAATACTTGGCGGCTTCTTTGGAGGACTGGCAGTTTCCGAGCATGGCGCTCCAGCGCTTCTGCATCTCTTCGGGGGAGACTTTTTCGATCTCGTGCTGGAGCATCCATTCATGGCCGAAGGGATCGCGCACGGAGCCGCTGCGGAAGCCGTAGAATAGGGTGAGGAAGCTCATCGCAGGCTCAGGGATTGGCGAACAAACTGTCCACATAGTCGCGGGCCAGTTTGAGATTGTGACGAATCAGTTCCTGGGAGCGGCAGGTCTTGCCGACGAGCATGGAGCCCTGCCAAAGACTGTTGAGGAACCAGGCCACCTGCATGGGATCAAACTTCGTCTTGAGTTTGTGCCGCTTCTTGGCGGCGGTGAGCATTTTGGCCACGTTGGTGGTCCAGAGGTTCAGCTCTTTGTCGCACGCGGCCTGAAACACCGGATTCGTGGCGGACATTTCTTGCGACATCATGCCCACCATGCAGACGACGGGATCGTCGCTGCGCCGGGTGAAGCCGACCATGATGTCAAACATGCGGTGCAGTTGTTCCAATGGATCGAGGGTCGTATCCTTCCATGCATCGGCATAGAGGGCGGTGCCCATCTGACCCCACCACTCGACGGCTGCTTTGCCGAGGGCTTCCTTGTTCTCGAAGTGGTGGAAGAAGCCACCTTTGGTCATGCCAGCCTCTTTGCAGATCTGATCCACTGAAGTGGCGGAGAAGCCCTGCTGCAGCATGAGGCGCACGGTGGCGTCGATCAACCGCTGCCGGGTGGCGGCGGGGTCGCGTTCACGCTTGGTGCTGTCGGCTTTCTTGGACATACAAACTGGTTGGTATGTAAAAAGATGAAGACTGATGGCAAACTTTTTTTGCTGAGCCGGTCAGGCGATCACTTTGCTGGCTCGCCCACGCACCAGAGATATTCCTGGCGAGTGGGGCTGGTCTTGGCGGAGCGGAGGTAGATGCGGTTGTCGCAGATGGCGGGAGTGCTGAAGGACTCGTCTCCAAGTTGGTTTTGCGACACCAGTGCGAACTTCTCCGGGGTGGCCTCGAAGACGGAGGTGACGCCGCCTTTGCTCGTGACGTAGATGCGCGAATCGGCCATGACGGGAGAGCCGTAGAATTCGCGGTCCACTTTCTCCGACCACAGCTCTTCACCCGTGGCGGACTTCCAGCAGGCGGCGCGTCCGGCATCTCCCACGGCGAAGACATGGCCGTTCTTCACGATCATGGACGGCACATAAGTGCGGGTGACGTTTTCCCAGGCGATCTTGCCAGAGCCATCGGCCTCTACGGCCATGGTATGATTCTTCGGATAACCACCGCCGAGGAAGATGCGGCTGCCATCGGTCACGGCGGTGACCACGGTTTCTTCGGTGCTGCCGTCGATGCTCCAGAACTTTTTGCCGGTGAGCGGATCAAAGCTCTCCACCTTGTTGCAGCCTGCGAGCACGGCCTGCGTTTTTCCTGCAGCGTTGACGACGGCTGGGGATGCGTAATTCGCCACGGGTGGGCGATCCTGCTGCCAGACGATCTCGCCGGTGAGTTTGTTGAGGCCGGACATCTTGCCGCCACCGCGATGATCTGCGGAGACGAGAACGACGGACTGATAAATGACTGGTGACGAGCCAAAGCCTTGATGCACCTGGAAGTCGCAGACACGGCGCTGCCAGAGCTGCTTGCCGGAGAAATTGAGCGCGGTGGTGAAGATGGCGCCGTTGTTGAGGAAGTTGATGAAAAGGCGCTCACCATCGCTCACGACATCGGAGGAGGCTTGTGATGAGATTTTATGGCCTTTGGTGTTGAGGTTGCCGCGATGCACGATGGCCTCCCATTTCTTCTTTCCTGTGGCCCGGTCATAGCAGAGCACCAGTTGCTCTTCGGTCTCCATGTCAGCCGTGGCGAGATAGACCTGGTCTGCCACGATGGTGGGCGAGCCGTGGCCACGACCGCGAACCTCGGCCTTCCAAAGGATGTTTTCACTTTCGTTCCACTTCAGAGGCAGCTTTTGTCCTGATGCGGCATGGCCATCCATGGTGGGGCCGCGCCAAGCCGGCCAGTCGGCGGCGATGAGGGAGGTGGTGACAAGTGCGGAGGCGAGCAGCAGGGCGTGGATGTTCATGCGGGCGTTGCATTACGCTGCGAGAGAGGGAGTGCTGTCAAAAGCGCTGTGAGTCGCACTATTTGGCAGTGACGGGTTTCATCAGGCCGGTGAGAGGGTGATGAGTGACGGTGTCCCAGGCGATTTCCTGGAGCAGCTTGTTGAGCTTGGTTTTGTCGTCCTCGCTCATGTCCTTGAGGGCTTTGAAGGCGTTTGGCACCGGCAGGCCTACGGGGCTGCGGCGATAGATGACGGCGAAGTGGCAGTAGCTGGAAAGGATCTGCAGAGGGGGCAGGGCATGGCCCCAGTTGTCGCGGAAAAGTTCGGCTTGGGTTTTCAGACCGGGGGCTTCGCCTTTCACGATCTTTTCGCGCAGCGTCACTGCGGCCATGCCGACGGGCACGATGAAAATGGACTGCTTGTCCAGCCGCTGGTTGATGCCTTGGATATAGTCTTCGATGTCTTTGGCATAGCGCATGGTGGCATCGCGGAGCTTGCCGAGGTCGGTGGCGTTGTGATCAACTTTCTTGCGGGTGTCGAGCGGGTACACCGGGTTGTATTCGTCATTCGGCATCCAGTATTCCTGAACGGTGATGCGCAGTGTGGGATTGTGTTCGATGCCGAGCTTCACGAACTGCTCGATGGCATCATCCGGCAGCCAGATGGGGGAGAGGGTGAGGACGTCCACCTTGCCGGTTTTCAGCACCTGCTTCACCACGCTTTTTTCTTCGGGGACGTCCCAGTGTTTCTGCACGGTGGAGCCTCCGATGCTGGAGATGCCTACGAGCTGATGCTCCAGCCCCGCGGACTTCGCGATCTCATCGACCTGCTTGTACGTGAAGACATGAAAGCTGTGCCCGCAGGTGGCGACGCGCTGGCCGGTGGTGATCGGCGGCTACAGATCCTGCGCATGAACAATGGACGTGGTGAGACAAAAGGCGGCGAGAAGGTGGACTGGTTTCATATAGGGCTGTGGCTGGGGGGCGGCCGTGAGAGAATAATCTACCCTCAATAGGCCCTTAAAATTTCAGCATCTCACCCACTGGCAGCGGCTTGTTCTGGCGGATGGATTCTTCGGCGACGAGGCATAGGCCGGCGGACCAGAGGCCGTCGAGGCCGGTGGCGATGGGTGGTTTGCCGGTACGGACCATTTCGATGCATTGGGCGATTTCTTCGCGGAGTTCGAAGACTTCGCCGCTGTGCTTTTCGAGCTTCACAGTTTCGAGGTTTTCACCGTCGAAGACTTTGAGGAAGTACTCGGGTTCGAGGGTGCGATCGAGTGCGCCGCTCCATGCGGCCCACAGCGCGCCCTTGGTGCCGCTGACTTTGACGGTTTGATGGTGCTCGAAGGCGGCGAGTGTCTGTGACACCACGGCGTAGCTGCCGTTGGCGTATTTGAACATGGCGCTGAAGTTATCATACAGCGTGGGGCGCTGGGGATCGCGGGAATTGGCGTAGGCGTGGAGTTCGACGGGGTCGCCGCTGCTTTCGAGGTACCAGCGGGCGAGGTCGAAGAAGTGGATGGGTTCTTCGAGGACCCAACTGCCCACGCGGTTCTGATCGTAGCGCCAACCGCTGGCACCCTGGCGGTAGGGTTTTCGGGAGAGTTCGACGAGGACGTACTGGGGATCGCCAATGGTGCCTCGTTCAATGATGTTCTTGATTTCTCCCCACTGGCTGGAGAGGCGGAGTTCGTGGCCGACGGCGAGATGCACTCCGTGTTGCTGAGCGCCTGCGACGATGGCTTTGCAGTCGTCGAGCGTGATGGCCATGGGTTTTTCGAGCAGGACGTGTTTGCCTTGGGCCATGGCCGCGAGGGCGATCTCACGATGCGTGTGGCTGGGGGTGACGATGTCGATGAGGTCGAAGTTCGCCTGAGCGATCATCTCCAGGCTGTCTGCAAAGATGTGGGCGTCGGGGTAGAGTTTGCGAGCTTCGTCACGGGAGGCTTCAGAAGGTGCGCTGATGGCGACGAGCTGAGCGTCTGAATTTTGCGCGATGGACTGGGCGTGGAATTTGCCCCAGGCACCGAAACCGGCGAGAGCGAAACGGACGGGGGAGGACATAGGAAGGGAAAGATGAATGCGATCCAGATTCCGGCTATAGCGGGGACTACAATACGTGCCTGGGTTGGCGAGGAGGTCTTGGGTGTGGCGGGGCGCTAGGGTCGAGGACGAGGACGATACTTTACCGGCGGGGTGCTGTGGTAAGTGGCGTGACGGGATCAGGAACGCGCCGCCCCTGCACTTCATTCAGGCGGCAGGCGGGGAGGTGCGGCAGGACGTGTTTGGCGAAGAGGTCGCATTCTTCAAGATGCGGGTAACCGCTGAGGATGAAGGCGCGCATGCCCATGTCCATGTAGCGGTTGAGTTTGGCGAGGACCTGTTCGGGATTGCCGACGATGGCGCTGGCGCAGCCGCTGCGTGCTAGGCCGATGCCACTCCAGAGATGGGGCTCGATGTAGAGGTCGGTGCTCTGCGCGCGGAGCTCGTCCTGACGTTTGACGCCGGCGCTTTGGCTGTCCAGGGAGCGGGCTTTGATCTCGGCACCTTTTTCGGCGGTGAGTTTGGAAATGAGGTGGTCGGCGGCGGCGCGGGCTTCGGCTTCGGTTTCACGCACGATGACATGGGCACGGAAGCCGAAGTCGATCTTGCGACCGTAGCTGGCGGCCTTTTCTGACATGACACGCATGGTTTCGGCGATGCGCTCTTCCGTCTCGGGCCACATGAGGAAGACGTCGCAGTGCTTTGCGCAGAGGTCCTGCGCGGCAGGCGAGATACCGCCGAAGTAGAGCAGGGGACCCCCGTTTTGCTGGTAGGGCTTGGCGGGCTCGGTGGTGGGCAGGCTGAAGTTGTAGAAGTCGCCCTTCCATTCAAACGGGCCGTCGGTGCGCCACAGTCCTTGCAGGATCTGGATGATCTCGCTGGCACGGGCGTAGCGGACTTCGTTGCTCTCCTTCATGCCGGGCATGTCGGAGGAGATGATGTTGATGCACAGGCGGCCTTTGGCGATGTGATCGACGGTGGCGAGGGCGCGTGCGAGCATGGGGGGCCAGACTTCGCCCATGCGCAGGGCGACGAGCTGGTTGATCTGTGTTGTCAGCGGGGCCATGGCAGCGGCAAAGGCCAGCGCGTCTTGTCCGGCGATCCAGCCGGAGGGCAGCAGGATGTTCTGGTAGCCGAGGGCGTCGGCTTTTTGTACGATGGCGCCGCAGTGTTCGAAATTGGAGCGGATAGAGCCATCCGGAATACCGAGGAATTCGTAATCGTCGGAACAAAGAGCAGAAAACCAGGCGACTTCACACTTGCGATCAAGGGTGCGAATGGGTATGTCTCTCATTGGTAAATTTTTGACGGGAATGCATTGATCCTGCTGGACAGCGAGAGATCAACAGGCTTTTTATTCGAATGCGAAAAAACCCCATTGTCCAACGTGAAACACTCGGGGCTGCTGTGCTGCAGGTGCGCAGCGGGCGTGCGACCTCGCGCACTACTCTGGCCAAGGCGCTGGGGATTTCGCCTTCGACCACGGGGTTGTATGTCGATCACCTGATCGCCGAGAAGTATTTGAACGAATCGGGATTGAACCAAGGACCGATGGGCCGCCCCCGGCGCCTACTCAGCACGCAAGCAGGGGCCGGCTGGTTTGCCGGCGTGGAGTTTAATGCCCATCGCATTCAGGCCGTGGGCGTGGACTTCTCAGGTGGCTTGAAACAAACCGTGGAACTCCTCCTGCCAGATGAGGTGATGGCCGACCAAGTGACGAAGGCGATTCTCTCCTGCGTAGCCAAACTGGCTGAAACGATGCAAGGCCCGCTGCTTTCGGTTGGGCTAGGAGTTCCTGGTCTGGTAGATGTGCAGGCCGGTGTGGGGTTGTATTATGCGTTCATTCCGGACTGGAAGCAGGTGCCGCTGGTCGAGATAATTGGTTCCAAGCTGAAAGTTCCTGTTATTCTGCAGAACAATCTGCGTGCGATTGCACTGGCGGAACGCTGGTTTGGTATCGGGCACAGTTTGAACGATTATGTGATCCTTGGCCCTCGCAGCGGCTTTGGCATCGCCATTGTTCAAGACGGTCGAGTGATCGAAGGTGCGCATCATGCCGCCGGAGAGGTTGGGCGCTGGCCGTGGCCGTTGATGGGGGGGGCGGGTGAGGTCAAGGAATTGCATCATGCGCTGAGCGCTCCCGCGACTTGGCGGCGGCTGTCAGGAGTGGATGGACGGGCAAAGCTGCCCGAAGATCTGCGGGCAGGCCTCGCGGCTTTTTCTGATTCGAAAGGGCCGGTATGGGACGCCGTGTGTACGGACTACGCGCGTGTGATCGGCTTGCTGCACATGATCATCGACACCGGGGTGTTCATTCTTCACGGCCCCTTGACGATGCTAGGAGAGCGCTTCTGCCAATCGATTACAGATGTCGCATGCGCGCTGATGCCTGCCTTGCGGGAGGGTGGATTGAAGGTGGTGCCTTCGACGCTAGGGGATGACGCTGGTGCACTCGGTGCGGCGAGCCAGGCCATGGAAGCGTGGGCGCCGGCTTGACCCGCAAGCCTGCGGGCACAAAAAACCGGGTGGCAGGACTGGTTCCCGCACACCCGGTGAGCTGAGTCTCTTGAGGAATTACTTCTCCAGAGCTTCTTTGGCGGCTTTCCAGCCGGAGATGCCAGCGGAGAGATGCTTCACATTGGTGTAGCCAAGTTGGCTGGCAGCGTTGGCTGCGGCTTTATAAGCGCTGCAGGCAGGGCCACCACAATAGGCGACGACAAGAGCACCTTTGTCAGCAGGCAGGGCGCTGGCAAGGCTGGAGCCTTGGGTCGCGAAGTCGATGGCGGTTGGCACATGGCCGGCCTTGTAAGAGGCAGCGCCGTTCACGTCGATGACGGTGACCTTCTTGTCGGCGATGGCCTGCTTGAGATCGGCGATGCTGATGTCTGGGAACTCGGCGGCAAAACCGGCGGTGGCGACGAGTGCGAAGACGAGTGCGATGAGTTTCTTCATGATTGGATTTGGATGGGTTGAGTTAAGTGGTGCGCGTTGGACTGTGCGCGGCAGTGGCCCCGTCTGCCGGGGCAAAGGTTTAAGATTCAGGTGTATGATGACATCATGCGTGTGTGTAAGATGCTGTAGCCAGCGGTTTTATTCTGGAGAAAAAATTTTCTTTCCTGCCGTGGCATCGGCTGGAGCAGGGAAGGCATGGCGGAAACCCGAGAAGCATCATGGCAGGCTGTAGATTACAACGCTGCTAGATACGGTTGGTTTTGCCAAAAGATTCAAAAGTTCTTAAAGTGCTGGAATGAAGAGGCGTGCAAAGCCGTTGCGCAGGCGATGCAGGACCGGCGCATTATCCAGAATTTCGCATGTGATTTCACGGCTATGAGCCAGTTTGGAAGCCATCTCCGAAGAGAGCCGCTGGCATAATTCAGCGTCATGGCAGGCGAGGTTGAATTCAAAGTTCAGGCGTAGGCTGCGTGGGTCCCAGTTGGTGGAGCCAAGGAAGGACCATACGCCGTCAATGAGAAACAACTTGGAGTGATCGAAAGGTGGGGGGGATTCAAAAATGCGGCAGCCAATCGACAGCAGGTCGGGATACAAGGTCTGTGCGGCCCAGCCTACAAATGGGATGTTGTTTTGCCCAGGAGTGAGGATCGTCACTTTTACGCCGCGAACCGCGCACAACCGTAGCGCCGCCATGAGAATTGGAGTGGGAAGAAAATAGGGGGTGGTGATTTGCACTTCTTCGCGGGCGGCATTGAGAGCGGCAAAAAATGCCGCTGGCATCACCTCCAGGTCCTCGTCAGGACCATCGACGATGCCGATGGCGCTTGTGTTGCCCGTGGCGGCCAACTCAGGGAACCACAGCGGGCCTTCCAGGGATTCGCCAGTGCAAAAGGCCCAGTCTTCAGCGAAAACCCGCTGAATTTGTGCCACGCATGGCCCGGTGACGGCAAAGTGCAGATCAAGCACTGGGTGCGCCGGGGAGCGTGCGACCATGTTGCCCTCGCGGATGTTCATCCCTCCGGTGAAGGCTGTCTGACCGTCCACCACCAAGATCTTGCGGTGATTGCGCAGGTTCATCGTGATCAGCCGCAGTACCATCCGGCTGGGCATGAAGCGGCGTGCAGTCACGCCGGCCTGTGTAAGCGCCTCCACCACTGGCGGCCATGAGTATCGTGTGCCTGCGTCATCCACCATGACACGCACCTGCACGCCGCGTTTCACGGCCAGGGATAGCTCGGTCACGAAATCCGCACCGATGCCGGTTGCCTCAAAGATGTAGCTGGCCAGCGTGATGCTCTGCCGCGCACCACGGATCGCGTCCAGCATGCGAGGCATGGCCTCGTCACCGTTATGCAGGATATCGAGGTGATTTCCCAGCGTGTAACTAAAACGTGAGATACGGTCCAGCGTGCGTGCAATCTGCTGATGCTCCTGCATGGCACGGCTATCTGTGGTTGAGATGGGCAGCGGCTGTTCCGGCACCGGATCGCGCCACGGTTCATTGATACCACTGCGGTAACGCCGGCCACTGCGGCGCAGAATATTGATGCCAAGCAAAAGGTAAAGCAGTGGTCCGATCAGCGGTGTGAACACCACCAGTGCCGTCCAAAATGCGGCAGAGCGGTAGTCGCGATGCCGCAGAAGCAGATGGAGCAGTGCAACGACGGAGCCGACGATCGATGCAATCGCCAGCACCACCGCCCAGAAATTGTGTTCAAACCAAGTCATAAAGCAGCATGCGCGAATCATGACGAAGTGCAAAGAACAACCCTGCAGCAGAACGTTTCACGCATTCTCAAATTTTCGCCAGTACAGCAGTGCGATGGGGACCATACTGAGGCATTCCTGACCGGCCTTGGCAACGCCTTCCATGCTGTGCGTGTTCCAGGCGCCAAGGATGAGGGATATGGCGATCAAAATGGCGGAGCCGAAGGTGAAGACCGCCCGAGGAGCGATGGTGAGATGCACGGGGCGGGTTTCCTCACCGAGGAGATCAATGAAACGTGCTGCGCAGAAAATGAGAACAATGACTGAGAGCCAGCCGTTATCATCAAGCCTGCCTGGAGTGAGATAGTCGTAGGCACCGTGAGCAATGACAGCCAGCGAAAAGGTGACGATGAATTCTTCGGCACGAGCGAAGCGGGTGAGCAGCATGCGGTAGAGGCTGTGGGCGCAGATGCCGGTGAGGGAGATATGAAGGAAGTTGGCGGAGAGGAAGCGTGTCCAAGCGATGCTGCCGCCGAAATTTTGGTAGTAGCCGATGTTTTCCTCCAGTGAAAACCCCAGCCCGACAAAAGCTCCCGTGAGCAGTGCCAGACCGGGAGTGCGACGCCACATCAACCATGGCAGGAATAGCGCAAAGAGCAGGAGTTTGCAGCCTTCCTCACGCAGTCCGACTCCCACGATGTAGTAGATCAAATCGTGGGGAAAGGGAGCATCTGATGTCATGCCCTGATGGAACTCCTGATAGGCGAGGATGGTGAGCGTGGGCCACACGCTGGCCACTCCCGCCATGAGGGCGACGATGGGGCGCAGCCAGCGCCAGCGTTCGTGGTCGCTGTGCTGCACCAGGATGAAATACCAGAGAGCGGCAACGAAGAACGCGAGGCCTATCATGCCATAAGGGATTTCATCGAGTCGGTGACGGATGAGGCCACGCCACTGCATCCAGACATCACCCAGCAGTGTGCCTGCATGGTGCTGGAGCAGGGGGGGGCATTGCTCGATCCAGCCGGGCTGGGCGGCGATTGTGCGGAGGAGCTTGAGGTCGCGCTGCTTAACGGCCAGGTGCAGTGCTTCTTCACGCGAGGTGGTGGCATCCGCAAAGTGCAGGCCCTCGGCGTAAAACGCCTCCATGGCCGCATGGATGTTGTTTTGGCGTTTTTGCACACTGCCGAGCAGTTCTGCGGCGAGCATTTCAGGTGGAGAAGCACGTGCGTTTTTCTCCATTTGCTGCAGTGCAGCCGGATCTCCTGCGAGAGCTGCGGTAAGAAAAATCTGGAACAAACCTGCGGGGGCATCTGTGGTGGCATGCTGCTGGATGAGTTGTGCCACCTCATAGCCGCCAAGGTTTCCAGTTTGAACGAATTTTGGAAACGCAGCCTCGTCGTTTTCTCCCAACAACTGAGGAAGCTGCGCCAGGAGCATGCGCAGCCAAAGAGCTAGCTGGCGCGGCTGCGGGGTGTTTTCATGCCGCAGGCGGTGAAACTCTTCATGCAGCCGACTCAAGGCGGAGAGGACTGCCTGACTCTGCTTTGGTTCATCCTGCCTGACACTGCCAATCACGATCCCACAGGCGATGATCATCCCAGTGGCGGCGATGCTGGCGGCGGTGCGCAGCAGGAAACGACGATTGCGTGTGAGGTAGTGCGTGCGTGCGCGCCAGCCGTGAAAATGAGAACGATTCTCGCTCATGCTGGATTCAAGAGTCCACTTTCTTCCACCAGTCGGGGGCCTGCTCCCAAGGAGCCTGCGTTTCAGCTTCTAAACCTGGCGTTGTCGTGCGGGCTTCGCCTGCAGATTCTTCTTCGAGCTCCATGAGCAGTTTGATGTGCGGCTCCGGCTTCGTGGTGCGCCGCCAAATGAGCCAAGCCCACATAGCAAATGCGCCCAGCAGAAATAGCAGTGTGCCGAGGGTGAAAAGAACAAACCAGTCCGAGGCCTCCATCCATTCACGCGAGACCTTGATCGTACCACCTTCGGGCCGAGGGAAGAAGGCAAGGAGCGTGAGCATTGTGGCGGACTGCTTTAAAGGTCGTTAAAGACGAGGCGCATCGGGATCATTTTAGAAAATTGGAAACCGTGCTGTTGAAAAAAGGACTGCGAGTCGGCGCTGATGCGATCCGTCAGCAAGGTAATGCGGCGGAAGCGCTTCTCCCGGGCAAATTCGATGGCTTGATTGAGCAGGCGCCCGCCATACCCCTGACGACGGTGCTGCGGATGCACGATGACGTCCTCCATGATGAGGACGAGGCCACCTTCTGCCGTGCTGATGGTGAAGAGCAGGTTGATCATGCCGATGACCATGTGTTCCGTGCGCAGAACAAAGATGCGGCCGCGGTTGGGTTGCTCTAAAATGAGACGCAGGCCGTGCTCCTGTTTTGAGCGGTCCGGTTTGAAATCCTCTTCTTCACTGAACAAGGCGATCAGCAGTTCCACCAGCTGTGGCAGATCTTCGATCGTTGCCGGTTCGATATGGGGCTCAATGTCGGTGGCGGGCATAATTTACAGAATAACGGGCTCGTGGACAAAGGCAATGCGTTCGATGCAGCGACTTCGGCATGTTGCGCCTTTTTGCCCCAAAATGGCGCTGATTGAATCCCCCCGTCAGTCTGCTCTTTTCTAGCGTTTTTGCATCGCTTCCCTCAGGTTTTCCCAGGCACGGCGAAAATCCTGTTTCGTCATGTACAACGTGGCGATTTCCTGGCGCACGTATGCAGGGGCATTGGGGAATGCGGCTACTTTTTCCAGTGTACGCAGGGCTCCGTCCACATCTCCATGGGTCTTTTGTGCCTGAAATAAATCAATGCCGCGTCTGGCATCGGTCGGATTGTAGAGCAAGGCTCGCTCCAATGCAGGAATGTCGGTGCTGGTTCCGGGGGATGTGCGAATGATTGAGGGTAGATAGGGGAGAGCGGTTTGACAGGCCCGCTGAAAGTCGGAATTGCGAGCGTAGTGCTCTGCGAGAATGCGCCAGCCTTCATCCCGCCACGTGCGGTTGTTTTCCAATGCCGTGATAAGAGCCTCTTGATTTCCAAACTGATACCACATGCCGAAGAGGTTCATACGATGCGCAGGATCCAAACCTCTGAGATCAGGTTGTTGAGTCAGCAGACTTTTCAAGCATCGGTCGAATTCATTCCGGGTATGCACACTCCTTAGGAACTCGAATTTTAATTCGGAAGTCGTGGCAAGCGTCCAGAGCGGCTCACGCAGTTCGGGATGCTGGAAAGAATAGTTGAGCATTTGACGGTAATAGCCATAATCCCCCGGCGCTGCTTCAGGGTAGCGCATCAAGAATTCGCGCCAGCCGACGACGGCATACTGGGGGTCGAAATCGAGCCAGAACACACCCTCTGTGTAACAGGTCAAAGCGTAATTTGGATCGAGCGCACGCGAACGAGAAAAATCCAGCGAAGCCTCCTCCTCAGGCTGGCCGAGACGAAGGCGCAGACATGCCCTTTCGTAGTAGTAGCGAAAATCCAACGGTGCCATTTCAATGGCTTGATCCATGAGTGGCAATGCGCCTGCAGGTGAACCGGAGTCAGCCAGCAGACACGCCCGGCTTCGCAACGCTTGCGCTGAACTAGTGCCAGGCAAAACCGGATGTCCCAGCGCTATGGCGGTCCAAGCCGCACCAATTGGCAGCAACAGGACTCCGCAAAAACGGAAGGCCAAACGTAGTGGCATGCCGGCTGGGTTTGGCAATCGGCGTGGCCGAAGCGCGATTCCCGCCAGCAGTGCCATGAAGAGTGCATAACCGAGACCATGGTTGGGCACATCACCCAGGCCATGAATGACTCCAATGCTGAAAACGATGGCTGCCGCGTTGCGCAGCCGTCGGTCCTGCATGCCTGATTTGCGTTTCTTTTTCTTGCCAAACCAGGGGCCGGTGGAGAGGAAAATCCAGAGCAGCAGCAGCAAAGCTGGAAGCAGGGTCAGCAAGCCGCCTTCCGCCAGGAGCCAGAGCAGGTCGCTCTCCGGGTGGAGGTGACGACGTATATGCTCGGGCACCTCGGAAAATTGAGGGAAAACAGCCTCGAAATTTCCCAGTCCGATGCCGGTCCAGGGGGAATCAAGGGTCATCTTGATGCATTCCACAAACAGGGAGCTACGACCGTTATCTGAGGCAAAATCAGCAATGCCATTTTCTGTAAACCGCTTGGAAACATTCCCGCCTGACATGACAAGCAAGGTGGAGATGATGAAGACCAGAGATGTGGAGACGGCCAGTTTTTGAAAGAACCCACGCCGCATGGCAATGGTGCCAAACCAAGCCGTCATGCCGAGGAATAGCAAGATCAGGCCTGCGCGCGAACTGTTCATGAAAATGCAGATGACAGGCGGAATAAACCCCAGCAAACAAGGAATCCATAAACGAGATTTGCGCCGATGCGCATCAAAGCCAGTCGCAGCACAGAGCACGCAGGTCATGGCGGCGATGCTGCTGATGTGATTGCGATTGGCAAAAGGGCCAAAGGATAGCCCCCATTCTTTGGGGTTGCGTGGCCACCAGGGAATGGTGATGGACTTGGTCCCCTCAAGGACGGAGAGCAGGCAGAGCATGACTCCGCCGAAGGTAAGGACTTGGATCATCGCCCGGCGCTGTAGGTCTGAAAAACCACGTGTCAGACACCACGCCAGCCAGGCACAGCAGGTGGCAAAAAAGAGCCATGCCTCCATTGTGACAGAGGCCTGAGCAGTCAGGGTTTTGGACAGATGGATATCCCAGTCCTGTACCAAGGCCGTTTGCCAGTCTGGAGACTTAAACAACCAGTTGGCTGGCAGAAACGAGAGCAACGGAGCGAGCAATGCACCCAGCAAAGCAAACAAGGCTGTCGGTGGCAGTTTGCGTTTGGGAGCAAAGAAGATCAGAATCAATGCCAGCACAAGGGTGATGAACCCTTTGGACCAAGTTTCGCGTCCCGCACCGAACATGCATGCAGCAATGGGCAGTGTGGCAAAGAGATAGCCTTGCCATGAAGGGCCGGGAATATCATAGCTGCGCTCCTGAGCCGTTGTGCCGTCCTCTTCAAAGTCGTCTTCCTGCGCTCCAGCCATCTGAGGAGGTGAATCCACCTCGTCAGCTTCATCCCCGGCAAGCAGTGGAAGCTTTTTCGCTGCTTCTTCAAACTGGGCGGACTCGTTTTTCATGCCGTGACAGAGAGCGGAAAATGGGGAGGGACTGCTGCAGATTTGATTTCAGCACTGGAAGGCAGGGCCTTCCATTTCTCCAGACAGCGTTCGAGTGCAGGCAGCAGCACATCAAGCCGGATGTGCCATTCAGCGAGATCGGTGGCATCTTCTGGACGATGGATGGTAATATGATTGCTTCCGCCCAAGTTTAAAATTTCTGGCTGGCTTCTGGTCCACGATTGCATGCTCAACCCCATGCGTTCGAGTCCATGTTGAAACAGGGTGGAAAAGCTTTGCAAATCCGTGCAGCGTTCCACCTCAAAATCCAGTACGCGCCCGTAGGCTCGAAAGAATTCTCGCTGTCTGCGCCGCTCCATCGCGTCGCTGATCTGGCTGCGGAAATTGGACCAGCTTCGTATATACCCCAGATAACGTGCAGCGCCCAGTGCTAGCAAAAACAACAAGGCACCGACCATTGGCAGCGCGACCCCCTTGGTCATCAGGATGCTCAATCCCACCAAGCTCAGTGCCAGGCAGACGGAATACATGGCAGCAAGCGCCCCCCCCTTGCTGTAACCAAGCAAAATCAACCGATGATGGATGTGTTCAGCATCCGCGTTGAAGATGGAAACTCCCCGTATTGCCCTTCGAATGATGGCGAAAAGGGTGTCCAAAATAGGCACCCCCAGGGCAATGATAACGACCAACAGCGCGCCGATGATGGACCCTTTATTTGAGGTGAAAAGGGACACGGACGCGATAAAAAAACCGATCAAATAAGCTCCGCCATCCCCCAGAAAAATCCTGGCTGGAGGGAGGTTGAAGATCAGGAATCCTCCGAGTGCGCCGGCCATGGCCAGAGAGACAACCAAGACGTCTGGCTGGCGGCTGTAGTAGCCGAGGAAGGCCAGCGTCAGACTCAAGAACAGACCGAAACCGCCAGCCAGCCCATCCATGCCATCAATCAGATTGACGATGTTTGGGATGCTCACCAGCCATAGCAGTGTCAGTGGCAGACTCCACCATCCCAATGACACCGAACCTTCCCCGAACGGGTTACTGAGAATGTCGATCGAAACCCCCAGTGCATACAATATCAATGCCGTACCGATCTGGCCCACCAGTTTTACCCTGGCTCCCAAGGGCTTGAGGTCATCCACAAAGCCTACGCTGAATATCAAGGCATTGCACACTGCCACAGGCAGCCAGCGGCTCCAGCCAAGTCCGCCAATGTAGCCAGCCACCAGCGAGGCCAGACCCACGGCGAGGAAAATCGGTGCGCCGCCGAGCCGAGAAATCGCCTTCGCATGAAGTTTGCGTCGGTTATCCGGTTCATCCAGCCCGATTCGCCCACCGCGCTGCAGGATCCACCAAGTTGCAAACGCGGCCACCAGCAGGGCGCCGCTAAAATAACAGGCCATTTCAAGCCACGAGACATGTCTTGGCGCCCACGGGCCCATGGCTGTTTCTTGGATGGCAGAATCAAACATTCTTGATTGGGTAATCAGGTTGGAAAGTGGACGAGCATAAGCGTTGCATAATCAAGGATCAAGACTTCAGCACTGAAGAAGTCTTTTGTTGCAACTTTTCAGAACGCTTATTGAACTCTTGCCGCGTACCCCTCACCATCGCCAATGATCAACGACACCATCGCCGCCATTTCCACCTCCTTGGGTGAGGCTGCGATCAGTGTGGTGCGCATTTCCGGCCCTCAGGCGCTGCAAATTGCTGCCCGGGTTGTGCGATTGCCAGTGAATGTCACACCACGAATGGCGCATCTTGTTCCCGTTTTGGACGCGGAGGGCGGCACGCTGGATCATGGCCTTCTGCTCTGCTTCAAGGGGCCGGCGAGTTACACGGGTGAGGACGTTATCGAATTCCACGGCCACGGTGGCGTTCTCGTCACCCAGCGTGTTCTGGACCGCTGGCTTGCCTGCGGGGCGCGTGCCGCTGATCCGGGAGAATTCACTCAGCGTGCCTTTTTGAACGGAAAAATGGATCTCACGCAGGCCGAGGCCGTCATGGATTTGATCCACGCGCAAAGCACGCTCGCTCTGCGTGCTGCCAATGAGCAGCTTGGTGGTGCAATTGGTCGCGAAGCTGCCGCGATGCAGCAGGAGATCATCCCAGTGCTTGCCCATATCGAGGCCTACATTGATTTTCCCGAGGAAGACATCTCGCCCGAAACCGGGGCTGATCTGCTTCGGCGCATTGATGCTGTGCTCGGGCGTGCGGAAAAGCTCATCGCCACTTCCGAACAGGGCCGCATTTTGCGTCATGGTGCGCGTACGGTCATTTCAGGCGCTCCTAACGTTGGCAAAAGCAGCCTGCTTAATGTCCTGCTTGGCTTTGAGCGTGCCATTGTCAGTCCCACTGCGGGTACCACCCGCGACACCATAGAGGAGATTATCCAGGTTCATGGCATTCCGCTGCGGCTTGTGGATACTGCCGGTCTGCGTGAGGCCGGTGACGACATCGAACGCGTTGGCATTCAGCGAACAGAGCGTGAATTGGAACGCGCCGATCTCGTCATCGAAGTCGTCGATGGCAGTCGATCAGCCACTACACCGCGACTGGCGCTTTCTCCCGAACTGGCCCGCCGCCGCATCCTCATTCTCAATAAAAGCGATCTGGGCATTCATACTGATTGGAGCAGTGAGGTCGGCACCATCCCGCTGTCCTGTCTGACCGGTGACGGCGTCGAACCGCTGCGTGATGCTATTCGCGATGTCATAGCCACGGCTGGACCGCTTGCTGCGGATCATCCCATCGCCATCAATGCGCGGCACAAGGCTGCCTTTGAGCGCAGCGCCGAGCGTCTCCTGGCCGCCAGGGTTGCCCTCGAAGGCAATGAGGCTCCTGAATTCATCGCCTTCGAAATCAGAGAGGCACTTCAGGCCCTTGGTGACGTCATTGGACAGGTCGATGTCGAGCGCATCCTCGACGTCATCTTTTCGACGTTCTGCATAGGAAAGTGATCCTTGCAGCGTTAGTCTTCTCCAACCATGAACCGTCGCCATTTCTTCGCCTCAGCGCTTGCTGCCAGCGCTGCATCACGCCTCAGCGCTCAATCCATCGACAAAGCCGCTGCTGATCCTGCCTACGTCATCAAAAACCATGGCATCAAGCACACCGTCATGGGCTGGTGCTTCAAGCCGATGGACACGATGGTGCTGGCCAAACACTGCAAGGATATCGGCCTTGTCGGCATAGAGGGGATCGACCGCAAATACTACCCAGAAGTGAAGGCGCTCGGCCTCGATATCTCCCTTGCTGGTGGACACGGCTTTGCCAACGGCCCATGCAATCCCAAGTTCCGCGATGAGGTCATCACCAAGCTCAATGAAGCCATCGACGTGGCTGCGGATGTGGGCTGCAAAAAAGTCATCACCTTCACTGGAATGAAGTTTGAGGGGATGGACCGTGAGCAGGCCATCAAAGACTGCCTAGACACCTGGAAAGTCGTCCTGCCACATGCTGAAAAGAAGGGCATCACCCTCGTGCTGGAACACTTGAACTCACGTGACAGCTCCCACCCGATGAAGGGCCACCCCGGCTACTTTGGGGACGATGTGGACTTCTGTGTGGACCTCATCAAGCAGATTGGCAGCCCCAATTTTAAGCTGCTCTTCGACATCTACCACGTCAGCATCATGAACGGCGACATCATTCGCCGCCTGCGCATGCACAAGGATTACATTGGCCACATCCACACCGCTGGGAATCCCGGGCGTTGTGAACTCGACGAGCATCAGGAGATCAACTACCCGGCCGTCATGCAGGCCCTGCTCGAAATGGGCTACCACGACTTTGTCGCCCATGAATTCATCCCCACTTGGGACGATCCAATTCTCGCGCTACGGCATGCGGCGATGGTGTGTGATGTCTGAATCTTGGGCAGTCTGGCTGGAATCAGCCAGATGAGAATAAACGAAAAAACCCCGCCGAGGTAAGACCCGGCGGGGTTGAAAATATTTCAGAGAGAAGGGATCAGCTTTCGCCGGCGACCTTGCTGATCACCTGACGACCACGGTAGTAGCCGCAGCTTGGGCAGGCAACGTGACCGGGGACTGAGGTGCCGCATTCTGGGCAGCTCTTGAGTGTGGGCGCCTTCCAGCGGTTTGCGCCTTGACGCATGCGTTGGCGGCTCTTGGATTGTCTGCGCTTCGGATTGGCCATGAGAGTATCGAGGTGGGGTCTGTTCTTCTAATTTAACTTGTTCAAAGCTTCCCATACACCCGGACCCGCACTTTGAGGCTCGTCGGGAGTTGTTTCCAACTCCGGTTCAAACCTGCCTTCGGCGGGACACTGACGAGGCTGGACATTGCCAGCATCACAGCGTGGGTAGCTCGGAAGGGCAAGAAGAGTATCTTCCCGTACCGTATCCGTCAAGTTGATCGTGTCATCCTTTGCAATCTCAATTTCGGTGGCGTAGTCGGCCAGTTCGACGTGGTAGTCGAAGCGTTCCAGGCAGGCACCGCATTCCAGGCTGAAGGTGGCATCCAAGCTGCCGCTAACAAGGAGATCCTTGCCGTCGCGCTCAAGGTGGAGGTCGTATTTCAACGGGGAAATGGCCTGGATGGAGTCTTTGGGGTCGAGGTCAAAGAACGCAGGGATTTCCTGCCCGGAGATGTCCTTGCCGCCATCTGGCAAGGAGCGCAGGTCGATTGAAAAGGGGCGATGCATGGGGGAAGGTGGTGGAGTCAGGCCAGTTGGAGCTTGCTTTTGAGGGCGGTGACGACGTTGGGTGGGACAAACTGATCGACGTGCCCCCCGAGTCGGCAGATTTCCTTGACCAGCCGACTGCTGATGTAGGTGTATTCTTCGCGAGGCATGAGGAAGAGTGTTTCGAGGTTGGGCTCTAACTTACGATTCATCAGAGCAAGTTGGAACTCGAATTCAAAGTCTGACACTGCGCGCAGGCCGCGGACGAGGGCGCAGGCCTGATGCTTGCGGGCGAAATTGACCAGCAGTCCGTCGAATGGCATGACCTCAATGCCGGGAATCTCGGCGGCTGCGTTGCGGATGAGTTCGACGCGCTCTTCGACGGAGAAGAGGCTTTGTTTGGCGTTGTCGCGGGCGACGGCAATGATGAGATTGTCAAAAATGCCCGCTGCACGCTGCAAGACGTCGAGATGGCCGTTGGTGATGGGGTCAAAGCTGCCCGGATAGATCGCGCGTCGCATGAGGGTATGGACCGATTGTAGCGGCTGGGGAGGGGCGTGAAAAGCAAAAGCTCACGCAAGCAGCACCTGCGCCATGGCCAGCTCACGCGTGTGCGTGAGGCTGACGAGGCAGGTGGCATCCCCGGCGTGCTCTTTGGCAGCGCCATGCAAGAGGATGGTGGGTTTACCATTGGCCGCACGCAAGACTTCAATATCCGTCCAGTTCACACCCTCGGCCCAGATGCCGGTTCCGAGTGCCTTGGCCACTGCTTCTTTGGCGGCAAAACGAGCGGCGTAATTCATGGCGGGCTCTGCGCAGGCGTCACAGTAGGCGATTTCGCCGGCGGTGAAGGTGCGCTCTTTGAAGCGCTGACCATGCCTTTCCAGCATCTCGCGGATGCGGGACACTTCCACGAGATCGATGCCGATGCCGGTGGCTTTCATGGGGGATCAATTGCGATAGGTCGCCATGACGGCGAGCATCTCACGGATCGCGCCATGCAGGCCGATAAAAATGGCGCGTGAAACGAGGTGATGGCCGATGTTCAGTTCTGCCAGGTGTGGCACAGGCCAGAGGGCAGGGAGGTTTTTCGTGGTCAGGCCGTGTCCTGCATTGATCTGGAGGCCAAGGGCGTGGCCCAGTTCTGCTGCGGCACAGAGGCGCTCGACTTCAGCAGCACGTTCCGCTTCGTCATGGTTGGCAAAGGTGCCTGTGTGCAGTTCGATCATGGCTGCGCCGATTTCAGCGCTGGCTCGCACCTGATCGAGATCGGGATCGATGAACATGCTGACCCGGGTGCCGTTGTCGCTCAGCGCCTTAACGGTGCGGCGCAATGCATCGCGCTGCCCAGCCACATCCAGGCCGCCTTCAGTCGTGACCTCTTCGCGGTTTTCCGGAACCATGCAGACGAAGTCAGGGCGCACCTGGAGTGCGATGCTCAGAATTTCCTGGGTGTTGCCCATTTCCAAATTCAGCTTTGTGCCGATGCTTTTGCGGAGCAAATACACATCCGCATCCTGAATGTGGCGGCGGTCGGCCCGCAAATGCACGGTGATCGAATCAGCACCCGCTGCCTCCACCGCCAGAGCGGCTGTCAGGACGGAAGGCTCCGCCTGGGAAGAGTTCGGCATGGTACGGTAGCGTGCCTGACGCAAGGTCACGACATGGTCGATGTTAACTCCGAGGAGCAGGTTGGTTTGGGGCATGAGCGCTATTAAGCGCAGGGCTTCCCACCCGCAAGTATCCGGTCAATCAGTCTTTTGACGCAAACTTGACGGAAAAAAGTAACTGCGCGCCCAAGAAATTGAAGTACTCAATCGCTGTATCATGCGAAGGCGTATGAGCAATCTCCTATAAAAACTCCCATGAAATCATTATTCTACACAATCCTCATCATTGTTGGTGCCTTCTTGGCATATGACTATTTTGGGGCGCCTCCCGGCAAGAAACTGGTCTTTAAAAGCCTCAATCCACCTGCAAAGCCGAAGTTAGTGACGGTGAAACCTAGTGAGGAGGAAAAGCCCGTTGTCAAAGAAATGGCCCCCGAGCCTGTGAAACCTGTCGTGGTGGAAAGGCCCGTGGAAAAGGCACCCATGACAACGGCTGCACCGGCTCCGTCAGCCCCCAAGTTTGAACCCATCGAGGCACTGACCGGGAACTGGTTGAAGATTCCGGTGTCCGCCTTTCCGCGTGAGGTGAAACTGCTGCAGGACGCGATGTTCAAGATGAGCGTGGGATCGAGCAAGATAGCCGCCGGAGGCAAGGCCTATGCCCTGAGTGCAGAGAACGGGGTGCTCACCCTCGCACCGACGGCTGCTTCACCAGCACGAGCCCAACTGTCCATTGACGGCACTGATTTGAAGGCTCAGCTCAATGCGTCCTACGACAAGTGGAAGATCACGCGTGCGGAAGAACTCAAGGCCATTGCCGCGAAAAAACTGCAGAATCAGCCTGTGGCATCTGTGACTGAAGCCGTGCCTTCCAGCAGCGAAGTGGATGAGAGTGGCAAGCCCGTGCGGGATTCCACCAGCGGCTATCCACTGCTGATTGCCAGCATGAAAAGTGGGCAAATTACAGAGATCAAGCCGGAGAATGTCACCAGCTGGCAGGACCCGCAGCCCACCGTGATTCAAGGCAAGCCAGGCTGGGCAGTGAAAGTGGGCTGCGATGTGAAGACGGTCTTTGGGCTGCAACCCACTGAAGCACAGGCCTTGGTGCTCAATGGCAGGGTCATTGGCTGGTATTACACTGGCTCAGGTGAGGAAGTGCCGTGATGAAATGTTTCACAGATTGAAGTTTCCATTTGCCAGAGGGAAGAGAGCGTTTACTATCACGACCCCAAACGGCAAAGGAGCGGTAGTTCAGTTGGTTAGAACGCCAGCCTGTCACGTTGGAGGTCGCGGGTTCGAGTCCCGTCCGCTCCGCCAGTTGGGTTTACAGGCCGCCTTGCATTTTGCAGGCGGCCTTTTTCTTGCAGACAGCTTCAGCTTTGACTGCTGGTCGTGGAGCACGAGAATTTCTCAGGTGTGCAAACTCCAGCCTTTGGTGCAGCAGTGTTCTGCCACCAATTGATTCTCAGGGCTGGTTTTTGAGGCCAGGTAAGGCTCTTACTTTTTATTTAAAACGCTCTCAAAACAGCGCTGCTCTTCAGGAAGCATGCTGGCTTTGGGATTGATGGACTTGATCACACCCAGCGCTTCGTTATGAAATCCACCGCTGTCGGCAATGGCGGCAAAGACGGCGCGCTGTCCCTCGGTGAGCGGGTTGAGATCAATGTATTGCAGATTTTGGAGCGCCTGTTGCGTATCACGCAGCCGCCAGCGAGCCAAGGCGACGGTGAGTTTGCGCTCATTGTCAGTCGGCTGAATTTTCAGCAAATTAACGGCGTTGCGCATGGCCAGTTCAATGTTTTTGCCAGCCAGCAGGCTGACATAAAGATAGCTTTCGACAAAATTTGTATCGTCCGGCCATCGTTTCACAGCCTCCTGAGTGGCTTGCAGCAGAGATTCAGTGCTGCGGTTGGCCCAACTTGCTTTGATCAGTCCGGTGAAGGCATCGCGCTCGATGCGGGGTGAAGCTGAGGCACGTTGTGCCGCCTTGATGGCCAGGCGGTAGGCATCTTCCGCGATGTCAAAATGACCACGATCTTCACCATACTTGGCGATTTGCAGCAGGGCAGCGTATCGCCCGTTGGTTTGAGCCGCGTCCTTGGCGGCGATCAGCTTGGAGCGCAGTTCTTCGGTGGGCTTCTTCAAGATGTAGGCCAGGTGCGCACGGAACATGACCAAAGTGGTGGGGTCGAGCACGTCCGCGACTGCGGGATCGTTTACTAGGCGCTCCAAGTCATCGAAACGCTGCAGTACGGTGAGTGCGTTGAGATAGTTTTCCAACAGGCCCTGATGGGCTTTGGCCTCTTCCTCTGGCAGGACGGCAAGAACCTGGCGGAATTCCCCCTCTTCAACCAGCCAGCGTATGAACGGCAGCAGTTGATCGCGTTTTTTGTCCCGGTACTTTGCGGTGGCGGCTATCACGATCTCTTTTTTGTGTCCCGGAGACTGCTGAACTTCGTGCTTCAGCGCACTCACGTAATGCCTGTCATCTGCCCTGGGATGGTTCTTAAGGCGTTCAATCAGCCGGGTGGTGTCTGCTGGCGTCAAAGAGGGCAGGCTGTCGAAGTACTCCAGGGTTTGCAGGCCGATCGCATCATCCCCTGAGGCCAGTTTCCAGAGCGACTCCATGCCCAGCCCGACTTCAGTCGGATTCCCGGATGTGAGCTGGACTTTGGCGAAGCGCAGCGCCCCTTCTTTGTCATCTGGATGCGACTGGGTGTAGGTGCGCAGCACATTGAGCAGCGGTTTGTTGTTTTCACGCTGCCCCCAGACTTCCTCGGCCAGTTTCATCAGTGGCTCGCTGGGCTGCTCCACCTGCATCAGTTGTTCCAGCGCCTGGGCGGCCTCCTTGGGCTTTCCCAGGTTGAGGAGGCATTGCACGTGGAGTTGCTCGTCAGCTGGCGTGAGGACATCGAGGTTCTTCAGCTTGGTATAGAAGTACAGCGCCGTGTCGCGCTTCATCAGTGTGAAGTACTCAAAGAGCAACCGGATGGCTTCCTCGCTTTCAGGGGCTTTTGTGTAAGCCTCCTGGGCTTTCATGACCGCGTTCATGCTCTGGCCATTTTCCATCATCTGCCGAGCCTCCTTCACCATGCTCCCCGCACGCATGTTTTTGTATGAGTTTTTCAGTGGTCGGGCATACACAATGCCGAGGATGAGCAGGGAAGTGCAGATGGCCAGGATGACAATGGTCGCCACCCAGCGCGCTAGGGGGGACTGGCGGTCCCGATGCGCCACAGTCGGAGGCACCAGCCATTCCCAGGCGGTGATAATAGGACGCCACAAAACGAAGGGTTTTTGTGTGAGATCCTTGGTGGGATCAATTTTTTGGTTCCAAAGCATGAGGATTCGCGACTGGGGAGCTGAATGTAGGTGTGCCGGATGCGCCGTCACGTTGAAATTTATTCTGCGACCTGATTGTCAAATTTGGCCTTCAAGGCATCCCGCCGGCTGAGAGAATTCAGTTGAAAAGCCCGGCGTTCCTCCTAAAGCAGCGATCCGCGATTGAACGTCCGGAGGAGGCGAACAACCAGAACCGCCTCTCTGTGGCGTTCCGTTTTCCCAACCAACTGATCCAACGACGTTATGATCCAAGTTAAGAACCTCATCAAGTTGTTCGGCACCAAAGTGGCTGTCGATGATGTCTCCTTCTCCGTGGAAAAAGGAGAAGTGCTGGGCTTTCTCGGGCCGAATGGTGCCGGAAAATCAACCACCATGCGCATGGTCACCGGCTATTTCCGCCCCACGAGTGGCAGCGTGAATCTTTGTGGGATCGACATGCTCGAAGAGCCTGAACTGGCCAAGCAGCGCCTTGGTTACCTGCCTGAAAACGCGCCGCTTTATTCCGACATGACCGTGGCCAGCTTCCTTGGCTTTTGCGCCGAACTGCGTGGCCTCCATGGCGCGCAGCGCACCCAGGCCATCGACCGTGTGCTGGACCTGTGCTTCCTCGACAGCGTGCGCAATCAGAGCGTGGACACCTTGTCCAAAGGCTACCGCCACCGCACCTGTTTCGCGCAAAGCATCATTCATGACCCAGATGTGCTCATTCTCGACGAGCCGACGGACGGTCTCGATCCGAATCAGAAGCATGAGGTGCGCAGCATGATCAAGCGCATGGGCAAGGACAAGGCGATCATCTTTTCCACGCACATTTTGGAAGAAGTCGAAGCCGCCTGCTCCCGCGCCATCATCATCGACCGCGGCAAGGTCGTGGCCGACGGCACGCCTGAAAGCCTCAAGAAGCTCGTTCCCGGTGCGAACTCTCTCGACGAAGTTTTCCGCAGCATCACCAAATCAGATACAGCTGTCAAAAAAGCAGCCTGAGATCCTTTCTCTTTTTTCCCACCCCCAATCCAACCAACGCATGAGCAATCGAGCAATCCAAAACACTCTGGCCGTCTTTAAGCGGGAGTTTATGGCCTACTTCAACTCTCCCGTGTTTTACGTCATCGTCGTTATTTTCCTGCTGGCGACGAATGGCTTTACGTTCTTCTTCTCCCGTCTGCTGGACAGTGACGACGTTTCACTGGCCACACGCTTCTTTGTCTGGCACCCGTGGATCTACACGGTGCTGGCTCCTGCTGTGGGCATGCGCCTGTGGTCGGAAGAGCACCGTCTGGGTACTATTGAGCTTCTCATGACCATGCCGGTCTCACCATGGCAGGCCATTGTGGGCAAGTTTCTGGCGGCTTCCGTGATCTGGCTGATTGCCTTGGCTTTGACCTTCCCGATCGTTGGGACCGTGGCCTATCTGGGCGATCCTGACAGCGGCCCCATCATCAGCGGCTATGTGGCCAGCTATCTCTATGCCATGGCCTGTTTGGCCGTGACTTCTGCCATCAGCGCCTTCACGCGCAGTCAGGTGGTGTGCTTCATCATCAGCGTCGCATTTTGTCTGGTCATCGCCCTCATCGGCGATCCCGGTCTGACGCAGACGGTCGTGAACGCTGTCCCGAATGGGATGGAAGGAATCGTGCGATTCATCAGCTACTTTAGCTTCATGGATCACTTTTTTGAAATGACCAAGGGCATCTTCGTCCTGCGTGACGTGCTTTACTTCGTTTCGGTCATCGTGGTGGCGCTGCTAGTGACTGACCAGGGTCTCCGCTCCAAGCGCGCCTGATTTCCCACCGAGCTTTTTGATTCAACCAACCTTCTTTAAATATGAGTGCTTCCAACAAGACCGCCGCCGCTGGCGTTACCACACTGTTGATCATTGCTGTCATTTTCGCCCTGAACTTCCTCGTTGGCGGGGTGGGTTCTGGCAATCTCCGTCTCGACCTCACGGAGGATGGTTTGTTTACCCTGTCGCAGGGCACAAAAAACATTCTCAGTCGGATCAATGCCGACGAGCCGATAACCATCAAATTTTATGCGACGAACGATGACCGGGTCATGCCGAACATCCTCAAGCCGCACGCCCGCGCCATTGAGGACCTGCTGCTGGAATATGAAAAGCAGAGTGGCGGCGGTGTTTCCCTTGAAGTTATCCATCCGAATCCGGACACGGATGATGAAGACAAGGCCAAGGACGATGAAATCCGTGGCATGCAGGTCAATCAGGAAGGTGACCAGATTTATCTCGGGCTCACCGTCCAGTGCCTCGACCGCAAAGAGATCCTGCCCTTTCTCAATCCGGAAGATGCCACAGCGTTTGAATACGATGTGTCCCGAGCCATCGCGAAGGTCATCAAGCCCACCAAGACGGTTATCGGCCTCATGAGCGCCATGCCCATCGGCGGGGTGCCCTCCATGCCATTCCAGCAGCAGCGCGGCCCGGAAGCCTGGGCGATTGTTCAGCAGCTTCGGGCTGACTATGAGGTGCGTGATCTGACGATGACAGTCGATAAAATTGACAGCGACATCACCGTCCTTCTTGTGGTGCACCCGGCTGATATCACCAAGACGGCGGAGTTTGCCATCGACCAGTACCTCCTCGGAGGCGGCAATGTCATTGCCTTCGTGGATCCGCAGAGCCTGCTCGCTCAGGCTATGAGCAGCCAGCCCAATCCGATGACTGGCCAGCAGGGCAACATGATCAACACTTCCTCCGACCTGTCGAATTTGTTCAAGGCCTGGGGTATCAGCTACCAGAAAGACATGGTTCTGGCTGACATGAACTACAAAGGCAACCTGCAAGGACGAATCATGCCGACGGCTCTCCAGCTCCCCGGCAAAGCCATCAACCAAGATGATCGGGTGACTTCTGGCCTGCAGTCCTTCACTCTCATCAACGCGGGCGCATTGAACATCGACCGCAAGGAAGGGCTCGACGTGATCACTCTCGCCACCACTTCTGAGGCTTCGGAGCTGATCGACACGGCAGCGGCTGACAAACTGCGCCGGGAGCCTATGGTGAACTTTACCGCCAGCGGTAAAAAACAGGTGCTCGGTGTTCGTATCACCGGCAAATTCAAGACGGCCTTCCCGGATGGCAAGCCCGAGGCTCCTGCTGGTTCCAAAGAAACTGGCGGCCCCGCGCAGGATGCCAGCGCACCAGGAGCGGCGGCTGCGAAGACACCTGAAAAGAAAGCAGACAACTCGCTCAAGGAGTCCAAAGACAGTGAGCGCAATGTCATTCTCTTTTCGGATGCTGACATGCTCTATGATGCCTTCTGCCTGAAGCAGGGGGATCTCGGAGTCGGCCTCATCACCAATGGCGGTAACCTGCCCATGCTCCTCAATGCCGTTGAAGTGCTCGTCGGCGGTGGTGACCTCATTCAAGTTCGCAATCGCAAGTCTCCGGTCCGGCCCTTCATCAAGCTGAAGGAGATGCGTGAGACGGTTGAGGAGAAATATCGCCCACAGCTCGTTAAGCTGGAGAAGGAACGTCAGGAACTGGCGGAAAAGCTCAGCAAAGCCCGTCCTCAGCTCGACCTGAAGAAGGGCGCGTTGATTGTTGATCAGGCCACGATGAACAACATCAAAGAGATGGAGAAAAACTCGAAGACCATCGACAAAGAAGTGCGGAACATCCGTAAAGAGGTCAACAAGGAGGTGGAGTTCCGCAAGACTCTGATCAAGACCCTTAATGTGCTGCTTGTCCCATTTCTAGTGGGCATGGTGGGCATTCTTTTCGCCATGCAGCGCCGCACCCGGACTGCTGCAGCCTGATTCCATTCAAAACTCGTTTTAAACACCTGTTCTTTTCCTCAACGCCATGAAGAAGATCGTCATCCTTTTGGTTTTACTAGTCGTCATTACTGGCACTGCCTATTTTCAGTCGAACAAGCGCAACTCGCGTCTCAATCGCTCCGTTCTGAGCGTAAAGTCGCGAGAGCTGTTGTTTCCAGATTTCGACATCAACGGCATCAAAAAAATCCGCATCAAGGAGGACAAGGCTGAGACAGTCCTCGCTGTCCAAAATGACACCTGGGTCGTTCAGGAGCGTGCGGGATATCCGGTGGACAAAGAGAAACTTCAGACCGCGCTGCTGAGCCTCAAGTACGAAAAGATCAAAGGTGGCCGCCATATCGGCAAGGATTCCTGGGGCAAGGTGGGAGTGAATTCTCCCGGCAATGCCACCGCTTCTGGCGCGGGAACTCTTGTCGAATTGTTCGACGAGAAGGGCTCTCTGAAACACTCCTTTGTCTTGGGCGGGCAGGTGAACAGCTCGGGTGGAGCTAACAATGATCAGATGCAAATGTTCGGTGGCCCTAAAGGCAATCGCTTCATCCGTATCCAAGGAGAGGACACCATCTGGGAGATCAATGACCAACTGCCTGATCTGGTGACCAAGGCAGATGCTTGGCTGGCGAAAGCTTTTGTTGATGTGCAGAAGCTCAAGTCTGTCGAGGTTACCGCTGCAAAACCGGCTGACTCATGGAAAGCGATCCGTGCAGATGACAAGGGAGATTTCACCCTTGAAGGTGCCGGACCTGGTGAAAGCATCGACACCGCCAAGGTCACCCTTGGCACGCTGCTTTCCAGCCCGACCTTCAATGACGTGCTCCCCAAAGACAAGGCCGCCGCTACGATGAAGGACGCGGTGAAGGCAAAGCTTGTCACCTTTGATGGGTTCACCTACAACATCCAGGCTGTAAAGCAGGCGGGGCAGGGGGACGGTGACAAATACTACATCACCTTGAGTGTCAGTGCCGAGCTTCTCAAGGAACGCGCTGCCGTGAAGGACGAAAAGCCTGAGGATAAAAAGAAGAACGACGAAGCTTTCGCAGAAGAAAAGAAGAAGTTGGAAGAGAAGCTGGCCAGCGAGAAAAAATTCGAAGGCTGGGTCTATGAGGTCACGGAATACACCGTCAGCAGCCTTTTGAAAAAGAAGTCTGAAATTCTCGCCGCACCTGCTCCCGCCAGCCAGCCAGCACCCGCCGCAGGTGGCAATGCCAGCCCTACTGGCCTGCCAGACATCAAGAAGATGATACCCGGCCTGAACACGACCCCGCCGCCAGCCGGTTCAAGCAGCTCTGCGCCTCCTGCCGTTCCTGCGGCAAATCCAGCCCCTCCCATCAGCGTGACCACGCCTGCTGTGTCTTTGCCTGCAGCTCCCAAGCCCGAAATCAAGCCAGCTCCGGCTCCTGACACCAATCCCATTACCGGTGAAAAACCCGCAGCGCCAGCGACTGCGAACGAGCCCGTCAAGCCCGCTGCACCTGCACCTGCACCTGCTCCTGCTCCTGCTCCTCCCGCAGCACCAAGCCCACCTGCGAAGCCGTAAGGCCCAAAGTTCCAGATCGTTTTTCCCACGACGGAGTGATGCCTCGCATCACTCCGTTTTGCTTTGGTTGAGCAGCAAAACTGGTCAGGCTTTATACCACGCACAACTCAAGACAGGTCTGTATTCCGGACGCAGCGGAAACCTGTTCCCAAACAGATGCAAGGCCCGGCGCTCGGGTCTGTAGGTTGGTCGTGTTTGGCGTCCAAGGCATTTCATCGCCCAGCGCCAGCTCCGCCAAACCGCCCGACTGCGAGGACCTTCGCACTCGCCAGCATTTGCCGTGCGCGCACAGACACCTCCCATTCTTTGCACTGTGCGGTTTAAAACTCACTGCGTATTTCCCCAGCCAGCCTGTGAGATCATCCGCCATCCTTTTCACGAAGGAGGATCTTCAGACTCTTTTTCAACTGCGCGTGGTATTAATCGTTATGAGTTTCCGATTGTGGCTGATCTCCACTTTGCTCCTCCCATCGCGCCAGCAACCACATTACATCTGAAAGACGGTTGAGGAATCGGATGAGTTCTTCATTGGGCACGTGATCGGCAGTGCCTTGCAGATCGATGACATTGCGCTCGGCGCGGCGGCAGGCGACGCGGGCGAGGTCGGCATAGGCACCGCTCATGACACCGGCTTCGCCGGGAAGCGCCCAGCCTTTGAATTTTAGAGCGCCGCCTGCTTCGAGCTTTGCCACCCACTCATCCAGGTAGACGACGTTGGAGGTGGAAATGCGCTCGGGATGGGTGGCTGCATAGCGGCTTTCTTCGCCGGGTGGGGTGGCCAGCTCGCCCATGAGTTCAATGAGCCAGCGCTGCACCTGGGGGACGACTTGCTGCGTCTCTTCGCGCAGAGCGGCGATACGCAGGGGGCCGAGGGCGGCGTTCAGTTCATCCACGGCACCTAGGGCATGGACACGAGGGTGGGATTTGGCGAGACGACAGCCAAACAGTAGGTCGGTCTGACCTTGGTCTCCTTTGCGGGTGGCGATGGACATGTGAGGAGAGCTACGTTTTCAGAAGGTGGAAAGACGGGTGAAAAGGTTCACTCGTCCGGGAAGCTGTTTGGCGTTGCTTCGTGGGGTGGGGCGGCCGTGGCAGGAGCAGGTGGTGTGCGGATGCTTACTTCTCCTTTGCGGCAAGAGCGCACGGTCCATCCAAACAGCAGGGCCAGCAAGAGCAAGGCAGCCAGGCGTGCGGAGCGTGTGGAAAGCATGTGACTGGACTCCGTTTCAGCCTCGTTTGGTCTGCCTGTGGCGATCTACTTCCCGGCTGGCACGTTCCAAGGTGAGCAACTCCTCCGCAGTGAGGCTGTCTTTGCCGTGCAGGTTCATTTTATCCAGCAGCGGATCTACCACGTCCTCCATCCAGGCTTCCGCCGAGTTTAAAGACCTTTGCCCAGCCAAGGGAACCGCGTCGATTTCTAAATCGGTCGCCCGCCGCGTACGCGTGCGTGCCATGGCCGGTTTACGCTGCTGCTGGTACTGTGCTGGCTGCCATTGACTGGCATAGGTCAGGGGTCTGCCGCCATAGCCGAGGCTGCGGGCATAAAACCAGCCCAGTGAAGCACCACCAAGGTGGGCGAAGTAGGCGATTTGCATCCCTTCTGGCAAAACATGAAACAGGACTCCGGTGAGACCAAACACCAGTTGGATGATGAACAGGCCCTTGGCCAGCGTCCACAGTCGCAAGTGAACGGGTATGATGAAATAGATGAATGCGGTGATTTTTTCATCCGGCATCACCACCGCGAGAGCCATGAGCAAACCGAAAACTGACGCCGAGGCACCCACGAGCGGCGTGGTCATGTCGCCTAGAACAAAGCCATTCACCGCCATCTCCGTGGCTGCTCCCACAACGCCAGAGAAAATGTAGATCAGGGCGAAATGACGGCTGCCGAACCGTTCCTGCACCTCGCGCCCAGCGAACCAGAGCATCATCATGTTCATGGCAAAGTGCACCAAACCGCCATGCACAAACATGTAGGTGAACAGCGTCCAGAGTTTGCCATGCATCAATTCTTTCACACTCACACCGCCCAGCGGCATGTACATCTCACCCGTCAATGGGTACTGTACCCAGCCGGTCTCAAACACGAACTGCATGACGAACACCGCGACATTGATCCCAAGGATCACATGGAATGCCGTGAGCTTCCGCATCATTCCGGTTGCGGAGCGTGGCGGTCCTTCACGCATGTAATCGCGATCATACAGGGACATGGGCTGAATGTGCCCGACTGCGCGCCCTGTGCGAGGTTTTTTTCGCGTTGGCGATGACAAGCGGGCCCGGTGCGGTTACGCTTGTCCGCAGTATGAAATCGTCATCTGAATCCCTGCTCGACGCCGTATCCCAAAGTGGGGCGCATGACGCCGCCGACCTGCTGGAACAAGCCTCGGGCGAGGACGCGGCCAAGGTGCTCCAGCAGCTCAATCCCATGGTGGCCCAGCACGTGCTTGATGAGATGCAGGAGCAACCGCGGACTGCCGCAATGACGTTCGTCCCACTGAGAAAAGCCAGGCAGTGGGCCAGCAACCGTGAACACCCCGAAGACAGCGTCGGCTGGTTGATGGAGGAGCCTGTGGCAGTTTTCAAACCCGAAGCGAACGCCCGCGACACCATTGAGGAAGTGCGCAAGCTCGCCAAGAAGGCCTTCATCACCTACGGGTACATCACGGACCAAGAGGAGCGATTGCTTGGCCTGTTGGTGATGCGTGATCTCATGCTCGCCGAGCCCGATGCCAAGCTCTCGGACGTGATGCTGCGGGATCCCTTCAAGCTCGATCCTGACATGGAGCTTACGGAGGCCATGAAGATGGTCGTGAACAAGCACTATCCCGTCTATCCTGTGTGCAGCAAAGACGGCATCCTGCTGGGGTTGGTGCGCGGGCAGACATTGTTCGAGGCGCGTGCCATCGAAATCAGTGCCCAGGTCGGCTCGATGGTCGGGGTGGAAAAGGAGGAGCGGCTTTCCACTCCTTTGCTTCGTAGCCTGCGTTATAGACATCCATGGCTTCAGGTCAATCTCCTCACTTGTTTCGTTGCTGCGGCGGTGGTGGGCTTATTCGAGGGTACTCTTGACCGATTGGTTCTGCTGGCGGTTTTCCTGCCCGTGCTCGCGGGGCAGTCCGGAAATACAGGTTGTCAGGCGCTTGCTGTGGCCCTGCGTGGCATGACTCTAGGAGATTTGAAGGCGGGTGAGGAGCGCAGGCTCGTTATCAAGGAAGGGTTGCTTGGCCTGCTCAATGGCATGTTGGTTGGCGTTTCCGCCGGGGTTGGTATGTGGGTTTATGCACGAATGAATCACCATCCAGACGCGCTCATGTTGGCGTTTGTGGTATGGGTTGCGATGACTCTCAGCTGCGTGGTCAGCGGTTTGAGCGGAGCTTTGATTCCGCTGCTACTGAGGAAATTCGGCGCTGATCCGGCCACCGCATCCAGCATCTTCCTCACTACGGCCACGGATGTGATCAGCATGGGTACCTTTCTTGGACTCGCGACGTGGTTGGTTCCATGACAGTGTGGGGCAGGGAAGAGTGGCGGCGGCGCATGCAGGAGCATGTCGGGCGCGTTGCGCCTCATGCTGACGCTTTCGTGGACCGCCGCAGCCGTGATGCGAAACATCCAGTGCATGATTTTCTCTTCACCTACTACAGCTTTGCGCCGGCGAAGCTCAAACAGTGGGTGCCGCCCTATGGTGTAAGTCTTGAATTCACGCCTGAGGATTTTGCCATTTGTCCGTGGCTGCAAAGCGAGCGGTTCATTTGTGAAAATGGATTGCTGTCTATCGACTCGCGTCGCTTCAAGCAGCGAGAGCGCGAATTCGCCGCATGGGTCGCCATGCTTTGCACTCGAATCCTCGGCAGGGCAGGGCGCTTCAGCTGCTATGGTCTGCATGAGTGGGCCATGGTGTACCGTCAGTCGGCAGAGGAGGTGAGGCATCAGGGCTACGAACTGCGTCTGCCGCCCCACGAACTGGCCGCCTTCGTCGAGTCGCTTCCCGTGTGCTGCTCGCACTACGATGCGTTTCGTTTTTTCACCCCCGACGCGCGGCCTTTGAATGTGCTGCAGCCCACGCTCGACTCACGTCCTGATCTCGAGCAGTCCGCCTGTCTGCATGCGAACATGGATTTGTACAAATGGTCTTCCAAGCTCTGGCCTTGGACAGGCTCCGATTTGATCGGCGCATGCTTTGAACTTGCCCTCAAGGGCCGTGATCTAGATATGCGTGCGAGTCCGTATGACCTGAGCGCAATGGGCTACGCGCCGGTGAAAATTGAAACCGTGGAAGGACGCGCCCGGTATGAACTTGAGCAGCGCGAGCTGGCGGTGAAGGCTGCGGAACTGCGCAGGAGGCTGCTCGATCAGTGCTCGGTGCTTTCACTTCAGGCCGCTGCTCATCCCTGAAAGCACTCTGCGTGCGGTGCGCTTTTTTGTGTCGCTACTCAATTTTTCGCACCGTCAGCAGTTTCAACGCTGGTTTGCCATCTTCACGCGCCTGCGCCAGGTCCACGACGAACTCCGCCTGCCAGTCGTTCAGTTCTTCGGGATCAATCAGCACCTGGCAGATGCTCCATGATGTGTTGTCATCGCTCGGCTTTACGTAGGTATGGCGGCCGTTGCGGGCTTCGTTGTCGAGGCGGATGCGCTCATGCTCCGTGTAATAGGGCTCCATGAGAGCCGCCAGGGAGTCGGCGTTGAATGGACTGCTGACGGTGCCGACTGCTGCGGCGTAGTTTTCCACGGAGAGCGGGCGCAGGAATCGGAAGATTTCGGTGCGGATGAGGGCGGTGAATTCGCGCTTGTTGCGCGTGATGTCCGGCGCTTCCGCTGGCTTTTCTTCCTGTTCGTCAGGTTTGAAGTTGGGATCGCGCATGCGTTCCCATTCATCCAGCAGGCTGGAGTCTGTGCCGCGCAGCACCCCGGCAATCCAGCTCTCCATTTCCTGAACCGGTTCAGTTTTAAAGTTCTCGGGAACGGTCTGCGCCAGCACCTTGTGCACTCCAGAGAGATGGCGCAGCAGTACGCCTTCGGCACGGTTCAGTTCGTAGTCGTTGATGTAGTCGCTGAAGGTGCGGAAGTTCTCGAACATCTCGCGGGCAATGCTCTTGGGGCGGATGTTTTCCTGACCGATCCACGGATGCGCCTCGCTGAAGGCGTTGAAGGTGTTGTAGATGAAGTCGCGGCAGGGTTTCGGGTATTCCAGCTCCTCCAGCTTCGCGATGCGTTCTTCAAACGGTACGCCTTCGTTCTTCATCGCCACCATGGCCTCGTCCTTCACCTGATCGAGCTGACGGCGCAGAATGATGTCCGGATTTTCCAGGATGGATTCGCACAGGGTCATGACATCTGCCGCATACGTCGGGGAAGCAGGATCAATGAGAGCCAGCGTGTCGATGAGGTAGAGGGAGAGCGTGTAATTCAGCGAGAAATCCTCCTGCAACTCGACATTGAGCCGAAGCTTGGTGCCATTGGCAGCGCGTTGTGAGGTGGGGATGATCTCAATGATTTTGCGCTGCACCAGCGCTCGGAAGAGCTGCCATGCGCGCTTCTCGTGCTGCTTTTTTGCATTGGCGGTCTCATGCGAGTCGCCAATAAGCTGGCGCATCGCCGCACAGGCATCGCCGGGTCTGCTGAGCACCTGCAAGAGCATGCCGTGCGAGACCTGAAAGCGGGAAGCCAGCGGCTCGGGAGCAGCGCTTTGCAGCTTCTTGAAGGTGTCTTCATTCCAGCCAACAAAACCCTCCGGCGCTTTCTTCTTCACCATCTTGCGCATCTTCTTCACATCGCCGGCGGCCTTGGCCTCCATCTTGGCATTTTCCACGACGTGCTCTGGTGCCTGGCAGACGACATAGCCCACATCGTCATAGCCGCGTCGTCCGGCACGCCCAGTGATCTGGTGAAAATCCCGCGCGCTCAGCGTTGCCACCTTCTCGCCGCCATACTTGCTCAAGCGCGTGAGCAGCACGGTGCGGATGGGCACATTCACGCCGACGCCGAGGGTGTCCGTGCCGCAGATGACTTTGAGCAGGCCGCGCTGGGCGAGTTTTTCCACCAGGATGCGGTATTTCGGCAGCAGTCCGGCATGATGAATGCCCACGCCGTGGCTGAGATACTTCTTCACCTCCTTGCCATAGGGGCTGGTGAACTTAGCGCCCGCCAGCTCTTCTTTGATCGATGCCTTTTCTGCTGCGGTGCAGAAGTTGAGGCTCATTAAATCCTGGGCAGCCTGCGCGGCATCGTTCTGGGTGAAGTGGACGAGATACACCGGCGCTTTGTTGGCGGCGATGAGCTCCTGCAGCGTCACATCGACCGCTGTCTGCGCATAGCTGAACTCCAGCGGCACCGGGCGCTCGTAGGCAGCCACAACAGTGGTCTCGGCGTTGGTCAGGTGGGTGAGCTTCTCTTTGAAAAAGTCGGAGCCGCCCATCGTGGCTGACATCAGCAGAAAGCGCGAGTCACTCATGGTCAGCAGCGGCACCTGCCAGGCCACACCGCGCTCGCGATCGGAGTAGTAGTGAAACTCGTCCATGATCACCTCACGGAAGGGAGCCTTGGCGCCATCACGCAGTGCGTAATTGGCCAGAATCTCTGCGGTGCAGCAAAGGATGGGTGCATTGCGATTCACCGTCGCATCACCGGTGGCCATGCCGACGTTGTCGGGCCCAAAGTCACGGCAGAGGGAGAGAAATTTCTCATTCACCAGCGCCTTGATGGGGCAGGTGTACACGGAGCGCCGCCCTTTGGCGAGGGAACGGAAGTGCATGGCCAGTGCCACCAGCGATTTTCCAGAGCCCGTTGGGGTGTTGAGGATGACGTTGCGATCATCGAACAGCTCCAGAATGGCCTCCTCCTGAGCTGGGTACAGCTCCAATTTTTTCTCCGCCACATAGTCGAGAAATGCCGCCAGCAGCTCGTCATTGGAGCAGTCGGTGGATTTCGGCAGTCGGCGTAGCAGAGGGTGGTCGGTCATGAAGGAGTCCAGTTGCGCCGCAACTGGATTGATTCAGGACCCGTTACGACTCAGCAAGACTCATTCCAGACCAGTTGCGGCGCAACTGGTCAACTGATCAAAACGGGGGTGGACCGAAACCTGGGGGCGGTCGCATGCCGGGGCCGCCGGGGCGACCACCCGGGCCACCACGCCTGCCTCGTCCGGGCGGGCCACCTCCACCAGGAGGACCACGCCGCGCGAAACTGCCGTCGGGTGTGCCAGCAAACTGACGTGGGATGTAGGGATATTCATCGGTGAGCACGTAATGATAAATGCCCTGCGGGAATTCGGGCGTCACTCCAAAGCGGCCGTTGCTGTCGTCGAGATCGCCCGAACCCGCGACGAACTCATAATCCTGCACAAAGGCACCATCATACTTGCCGCCGGGAGAGCCTTCAGGACGGGTGCCCTGCTTGATGGCGTAGCTTGTGCTGAGCTTTTTCAGTGCACTGCCGGCGTTTTTGGCCTCGCTGTAACCCCACGGGCCATAGATGGGGAAACCATCCGCCGCCCATCCGACGAGGATCATCTGCGGCTTGTTGCCGCTGATCTTTTCGACCATGCCATTGGGAATGCCATGGTAGTGATAGGCCCCGTTGGGTTGCACGTGCGCGTTGCTTGCATCGAGCCCGAGATCAATCGCCCCGCCATGAGGTTCATACTGCCAGCCAGAGGATGGGTCGCCCTGCCACCACTCGGCGGCGAAGGGGTCAAACACCACGCCGTTCACAGCGATGCCGAAAGGCTGCATGTGATAGGGCACCGGCTTTTCCGCGACCTTCGGGTGCAGAGGCACTTTGTAATCATAGCTCTGTGGCGCGATCACGTTCGGATTGTGCCGGTTGGGAAACTGGCCGGGCGTGTGATCGGGAATGCCATTGGCCTGGATGCGGCGGTAATCATTGTCCGTGGTGATCTTCACCGTATTGGGCGGCAGTTGTGAGGACGCCGCGAGGCAGGCGGACACAAGAACGGTGCTGCTTACTTTGAGCAGCATGGCAGGCGTGGCAGCGAGGCGGGAAAATCTCATGGCGTGAAGAATAACCCCATGGGCGCGCTTTCGTTTCAAGAATAATCCGGCTGGGCATGGCAAGGCATCGGGGTCTCCTGACCCCGATGATTCTGGGGGGGCGGGAGCCCCCCACACCTGGGTGGCTCACGATTCGCGCTTGCTTCCAGTCTTGAATTCCGGTTTGCATGCCGCCATGCCAAAAGCCCCAAGTTCCACTCCCGCCCGCATCCCGCAGGTCGCCGTTCTCGTAGATACCTCGCGGTCTTATGGTCGTGACATCGTTCGCGGCATTCGGCGCTATGTGGCGGAGCACGGCCCGTGGTCGCTGTATCTGGAGCCGCGCGATCTGCACAGCCGCTTCCCGGACTGGCTCAAGGACTGGCCCGGCGATGGCATTCTCTCACGCACCGTCGATGCGGCGATGCTGCGCCAACTCAAGGCGACGAAGCTGCCAGTGATCGAACTCCGAAGCACTTTGCTGCCGCATTCATTTCCGTTTGTCGGCATGGACAACAGCATTGTCGGCACCCGGGTGGCGGAGCATTTGCGCAATCGCGGCTTCCAGCGCTTTGCCTGCTATCTGGACACTTCCGAGGCCTTCTTCGTGGAACGCAGCGAGTGCTTTGCACAGACCTTGCGAGCGCATGGTTTCGAATGCTCCATTTTCAAATCCAGCCGCCGCCTGCGCTGGGACGAGCACCAGCGGGCGCTCTCCGAATGGCTGACGTCCTTGGACAAGCCCGTGGGTGTGTTCGCCGTGAATGACCAGCTCGGCTTCTGGCTGCTGGATGCGGCGCGTCGCGCAGGCATCGCCGTGCCGGAGGAGGTGGCGGTGGTCGGGGCGGAGAATGACAACATGCTCTGCGACACGGCATCACCGCCGCTTTCGAGTGTGCGCCTGCGCGGGCAGGCCGTGGGCTATGAAGCAGCGCGCCTGCTTGATGAATGGATGGCTAAACGGCGTGTCCCCAAACCGGGTGAAAAACACCTCCTGGCACCGGGGGACATCTTCGTGCGGCAATCCAGCGACATCGTTGCTGTCGAAGATCCACGCATCGCCGCCGCGCTGCGCTTCATCCGCCAGCATGCCACAGAGCAGATCGACGTCACGCGAGTTGCGCGGGAGACGGCACTCTCACGCAGTGTGCTGGAGCGCCGCATGAAGGCGCTGATTGGCCGCAGCCCCGGGGAGGAAATCAACCGCATCCGCTTTGCGGCGGTGGAGCAACTTCTCACGCAGACCGATCTCACGCTCGATGCCATCGCCGCCCGCTGCGGCTTCATCCACCCGCAGTACATGGCGGAGGCGTTTCGGAAGCGTTCAGGCATGACGCCGGGGGAGTTTCGCCGGCAGCGTGCTGTCGGTTAAGCCTCGACCATAAAAAAACCGGGGTGGATCACTCGATCCACCCCGTTTCTTTGAAGTGCGTACCAACAGCCATGCAGGAACCACTATCTGAAAATTGCGACCGGCGGTCTTGCTCCGCTCTCGTTGTCTGGTGGGAGATTCACACATCCTGAGGAAGATGTGTCAGAACGATGTAAAACATTCGCAAGAAAGACGGCTTTTCTTCAATGAGGAAGCCTGAATGCTTAATGATTCCGCCTAGTTTTACGCTTTTGCAGCAGGACCTTGGCTACCAGCAGCACGATCACCAGATTGACCACCAAAGCAGACACATGGATGACGGTGGCCTTCTTGTAGATCGCATAAGCCTCGGGGGGCAGGTAGATGCAGCCGCCCAGCAGGGCCAGCCATTCGGCCCAGGTCTTCTGCTTCCACAGCCCGTAGGCCTCCGCAAAACGGATGGTGGAATACAGCAGCGCCATGCCGGCCATCAACCACAGGCGCTGGTCGGTGAGCGAAGAAAGCAGATCAATGAAGATGTGGGGATACTTCCGGGCCGGATTGAGATGCAAATGCTGCACGATTTCGCTGCTCAGCACGTGCAGATCCCGATGCAGCAGCCCCAGCAGGCCGAAGCCCGCCAGCAGCACGATCGTTCCTTTGGCCGCTTCGATGGCAGCCACGATGTCGAGACTTTTGCGCAAGCCGGAGGATGTCATGCTACATCATGCGCGGCATGCAGATGACATCAATGGGGAAGCCCCCGCATTGCATCCCAAGGGCCAGAGCTCCACGGCTTCAGTGCCCTGACTCCACAAACCGTACCGTCACACCCTTCACCTGCCCTGCCATTTTCAGGCCGCGTTCTTTTCCCATCACGCAGATGGCGGTGTCCAGGGCATCGCTGGTCATGCAGTCCGGGGCGATCACCGAGCAGGCGATGCGCTCCGTCAGCCCCAGCCCGGTCTGGGGGGAGACGATGTGGGAGTAACGGACGCCGTCGATCTCGGTGAACTGGTACAAGTCTCCCGAGGTCGAGACGCCGCAGTTGTGCAGGCGCACGCTCTCCAGTTTTTCTTCCGGTGTGGCACTGGCAAACTGCCGCAGCTTGATCTCCCACGCATCTTCTCCCGGCGGGGGATCGCCGATGGCGATGTCTCCACCCGCCATGACAAGGGCGCGGGTGAGGCCGTGCTCACGCAGCACGCGCAGTCCGGCATCGGCGGCGTAACCTTTGGCGATGCCACCGAGGTCGAGCAGCATGCCGGGCTTTAACAGCGTGATGGTGTGCGCTTTGGCATCCATCTGCACGGCGCGCCAGTCGGTGGCGGCAAGTGCCTGCTGCAAGCGGTCTGCGGGGGGCAGTTTATGGGTGCGTTTGGTGCGCCGCCAGAGGTGGGTGAGATTGCCGCAAGTGATGTCGAGAGCGCCCTCGGTGAGGCGTGCGAATTCGAGGGAGTGCGAGATGAGGGTGAAGAGATCGTCGCTGGCTTTGAAGGGCTTGTTGGGGCCGGCATTGCAGAGCTGCATGAGCTCGCTGTTGGGCTCGTAGTCGGAGAAGACGGCGTTGAGCGCGGCAATGCGTTTGAAGGCGGCATCGGCGGCCGCTTCCGCCTGTGCTTTCGAGTCCGCATGCACCGAGATGCGGAAGGTGGTGGCCATCAGCGGTGCGGAGAAATCGAAGCGCTCCAGGGCCTGCGCGGGAAGGGCACAGAGGAGCAGGAAAAGCAGGGCAATGGAAGACACGGAACTCACAGAAGGTGGATCGTATCGACGAAAAACCCGGCCTTGGAAAGGCCGGGTATGCAAGAGGACGGGAGTCACCCTTTCCTTATTCACCAAGCTGGCTCGGCGTGCAGTGCGTCGGAGAGATTCAGGGAAGGCAAAGAGACCGGCCGGATGCGGGTCGTAATGGGCTTGGCCAGTCTCTCACAGGCTGTGCGGATGGCGGGGATGACTTCGGTGTTTTGGCAGCGGACGAGCAGCACGCGGCGCTGCGGCAGACCGTGGAGATAAATGACACCGCCGTCGTGCTGCTGGACGATTTCCAAACAATCGCCGCTGCCGGAGCGGCGGCCAAGTTCTGAAGCAGCTGAGAGCGTGGCATGTGCCAGCACAAGGATGGCGGCGGTAGGCGGCTCGGCATCGCCCGCGCAATCGAGCAGACGTCCGGCGTCATCCGTAATGGCGACCTGAATGATATCAGGAATGGAGGCGAGGGCGGTGAGTTCCATGGTTGAAGAACAAGGATGATTTACGCGGCGAGAGCGTGGGTGGGAAGCTCGTGCGGTGTGGCGGAAGTGCTGTCCGAAGGCGCGGTGCGCAGGCGGAACTGATGCAGCACCGCCTGGGAGATGGCATTGAGCGTGGCCAGCACGTTGCGACCGCTGCGCGCGTCTGATTCGAAACTGAGAAAGGGCGTGGGCCGGTTGTTGAACAGATACTCCAGGTATTCGACCGGCGCGGCATTGGGCAGATCCCGCTTGTTGTATTGAATGACGACGGGCAGGCGGTCGAGCGAGCTTTCGTTCATGCGCAGGTTGGCATCGAGGCTTTGGAGGGACTGCAGGTTGTCACGCTGGCGGTCCATTTGAGAATCAGCCACAAAGACCACGCCATCGGCCTGTCTCAGCACGAGCTGCAGCGTGGCATTGTAGGTGATCTGGCCGGGGACCGTGTAGAGATGAAAGGTGGTCTTATAGCCGGGCAGTGCATCTGCCTCGACGGCGAGGAAGTCGAAGAAGAGGGTGCGATCCTGCGCGGTGGAGAGCGAGACGAGGTCGCTGCAGCCATTGGGGTCCAGCTTGGCGTGGATCTGCTGGAGATTGGATGTTTTTCCACTCAGCGGCGTGCCGCAATAGACGATCTTAAAGCTGACGGTGTGGTCGTCGTGATTGATGCTGGGCATGGCGGAGAGGAATGACGAGTGAAAGAAAGAGAAATGCCGCAGACTTTCGCAGAATGCCGGGCTTTTAGCCCAGCATGCGGGCGAGTTCGCGGGCGATGAGAGTGATCTTGTCGCGCATGCCGGTGGAGGGTTCGTCATCGTGCAACACGCCGATGATGGAGTCCCCCGGAAAGCAGAAAGTCAGCAGACGACCGCCCGCATTGAGCGTGAAAGTTTCCGCGCCTTCGATGCCGATGAGCGGAGCCAAGCCCCGCAACTGACGGGCGATGTCTGGTGCCTGACGCTGGAATTCCACGGCATCCGCCTTGGATAAATCCGCGTGGCTGAGCACGTGAGAGCCATGCAGGCAGACGCAGGCGCTCAGGCCCTGCTGCAAAGCCAGCAACTCGACAACCCGTGGTGCGGAGAGGTGCTCCTCGGTGCCCAGCAGTGCGCGCAGAAGGAGCTGGTCCGTTTGGGTGTCGAGCGGGGAAAGACCGAGGAAGGAATGTTTCACCGCCGTCATTTTCGCCGGAGCCGCTGGCGGCGTGGGCTGAACTGCGGGTGGCGCCGGAGCGGGTTGAGGTTCTGGCTTGAATTGGGGAGCCACTGGCTCCGAAAAAAGCGGTGTGTTCACCGCCTGAGGTCTGAACATTCCACCTGAGGCAGGCTTGGGTGCGGGTGTGCTGAAAGCCGGAATTTCTTCCAAGGCCGGAGCGAAGGAAGGTGAGGGCTGGAAGAGAGCAGGTGCCGGGGTGGCAAACAAGCTGGTGGCTGGCTTGGCCTCGGCAGCTGGAGTGAAAGCAGAAACCGGCTGCTGCGGTGTGGGAATATACCCGAGCAGTTGAGCGCTGTTAAAACCAGATTCCCCAGGTGCTTTGGCCGCCAGGGGACCTGTGGAAGAGGAGGCAAAAGGATCGAACGGTTTGACGGCTCCTGCGAGAGGTGAATTTGAATGAGCCGCCGGTTGTGCCTCAGACGGCGACTGCGAGGCACCGAAGGATTGAAACGCTCCGGCGAGTGGCTGCAGAATTTTCGATTGAGATGCAGCCGATGGCTGTGCGGCAGGAAAAGCGAATGCTGCTAAAGCTGGAGGCGGTGCCGTTTCAGCAGGCGGGGAGGGCGGGAATAATGCAAACTGAGCTGGACCACCGGTTGGCTGAGGGGAACCAAAAGCTGATCCAGGTGATGAAGCCGCTGCGGGAGGGGAGAACGAGAACGGTGCTGCACCACCACTCGGCTGGGCAGAAAAGGCTGACACCGGTGCAGAAGCGGCAGCAGGCTGGCTTTGCGCAAAGGGAGCCAAGGCCGCGCCGAACATCGGCGCTGGCTCTGCGGGTGCAGGCGCGGAAGCAGCAGCGAACATCGGCTGCGAATTCTGAGCAGACTGCTGCGGGGGATTGGGTTGCACCGACAGACGAGCCTGAAGCGGTGCCGGGCTTGGACTGCCAAAAGTGGCAGGTGCAGCCGTTGCCGCCGACATGTTGGTGAGCGCATGAAACACCTCGTTCTGCGGCAGCTTGATCTTAAAATCACGCTTTGCATTGGCGAGTGTGTTGCGGAAGCCGAAGTCGGAAATGCCATCGATGAGCACGCCGAGTTCCAGCACGACGTTGCCGGAGGAAATCTGCTCATTCAGCACACTTGCCTGAACACTGGTGGTGATCCACGCCGGCAATGTGGCCGGATTGAAGCCAAGTTCCTCGACGCTGTAACCGCCTAAAACTGCAGCGAATCCCAATTTGGCCATGCCTGATCCTGATGAGGCTGGCGTATGATTGCCCTGGGGGGCTGATAGCGGCTGTGAGGAGAAGGCGTTCGGCGCAGGAGATTGTGGCTGCGAGGAAAAGGCGTTTGGCGCAGGAGATTGTGGCTGCGAGGCGAAGGCGTTCGGCGCAGGAGATTGTGGCTGTGAGGAGAAGGCGTTCGGTGCAGTAGATTGTGGCTGTGAGGAGAAGGCGTTCGGCGCAGATGGCGCTGCCTCTTGCATTGCAGAGACGAAAGGGGAGCCAAAGGGCATCGCGGGTGCTGTCGTCGCCATGTCCGAAGGCGTAGAGGCTTTTTGCTGCGAGGCTGGTGTGAAAAAAGTGGTAATGGATGCCTGAGGCTGAACCGCTGCAGGTGTGGAACCTGACCAGTTTTCCGGCTTTGCAGGTGTGAAAGAGGGCGCAGATGGCGCAGCTGCGGCGGGCTGCTGTGACATGCCGAAAAGCGAGCCATTCGGGCTGGCACCTAGCGAGAAGGGAGATCCCGAGGAAGTGGCGGGTGCAGCTGCGGCGGGCTGCTGTGACATGCCGAAAGGCGAGCCACTTGGGCTGGCACCGAACGAGAAGGGAGATCCCGAGGAAGTGGCGGACGGAGCTGCGCCGGGCTGCTGCGACGTGCCGAAGGGCGAGCCATTGGGTGCTGCGCCTAGTGAGAAGGGCGACGCAGGGGGCTGCTGTACCGCAGGCTCTGCGGCCGGTTGACTCATTTGGAACGGGGAGCCAGCCGGGGCCTGCGGCGCGGGCGTTGCAGGCTGGCCAAACGAAAAGGGTGATGGCGATGGTGCGGCGGCGGGTGCAGGTGCGGCACCATGTCCTTCGCGGGCTTGAGCGATCAATCCCGGAAGCTTCGCCGCCGGTAGTGCCACAAGACGTGGATCCTGGGGGGAAATAGGCACTTGGAAAAGCGCCGGGCAGACTCGATACAGCTCAAAAACCGGCAATGCCGCCTGACCACTGCGCAATGCATTTTCCAGAAGAGCAGGCGGCAGGGAAAGCGGCTGCTCCATAGGCAGTGCCCCCATGCGCACGACTTCGGCGGGGAGTTGGTTGATCACATCTCCGACTGTCAGCGGTGAATTCGTGGGGGTTGCTCCGATAACGCTGAATGGCGAGATTCCTGTGGCGGAATTGATCGGCGGTGCGGAAATCGGTTCGTTGCCAGCCGTTTTGAAGAGTGGACTGCCCCCGATTTGGAAGGGGGAAGCACCCGCTGGAAACTGTTGAGGAGGAGAGGCTTGCATGGATGAGGGGCTATTTGTGCCTGGGCCAGCCACTCTCTGCGGATGTGCTCCCGCGAAGTATTGAGGAGCGTTTTGCCCCGGTTCGTTGGAACCGGCCCCACGCTGGAACAAACCTCGTAACGAAAAACTCATCGGTGGATGTTGCTGCCCGACTTAGCAAAGTAGCAAGCCTGTGTGAAAAATCTAGTAATTATAAACAAATACCTCAGCATTTGCGTTAGTTAACTGAGGTTAAGTATTGTTGCCCCACAGTTCAAGCATTTTTCCTCAGTTTCGTTCAGCTCAATGAAGGGTTCAGCAACCTCGCAGCCACGCTTGACGGATGGTCGTCTTCCACGCGCTAAAAATCGGAAGTGTGTCGAGTCTTTGAGTGTTATGATCATCACTGTCCGAAAATGAATTTCATCATCGATGAATTTTCTCTTGCGCAATCATACTTTGAACGCAATATCCCGGCCCGCTCAAACCGAGCAAACGACCCCTTCGTCTAGCGGTTAGGACACATCCCTTTCACGGATGCGACACGAGTTCGATTCTCGTAGGGGTCGCCACTCTCATTTTGAGAGTGGTGACCGAAACGGTTCAACAAAGCCTCGACATTGGCTTTAACTCTGACTCACGGCATCAGGTTTGATTCTCTGCAGCGCATCATGTGCAGCGCATCATGTGCAGTGTTTTTAAGTCATGGTATTGGCGCTGGAAAATGAAGCTGTGCTGGACACCGCATCCGCATCCGCTAGGCATGCATGCATGTCTTCATCAGGCGGCAAACTTTTCATCACCGGTCATCAAGGTCTCGTTGGACGCGCACTGCTGCGCCACTACGCAAACAAACCCGAATGGCAGGTCATCACGCGCACCAAGGCAGAGCTGGATCTGCGTGACCAGCATGCAACCAATGCCTTCTTCGCAGCGGAGAAGCCAGATCAGGTGATCCTGGCTGCGGCGACGGTGGGCGGCATCAAGGCCAGCTACACCCAGCCGGTCGATTTCCTGCTCAACAATCTGCAGATTCAAAACAGCGTGCTGTCCGCAGCGCACCAGTATGAGACGAAGAAGCTGCTCTTCCTGGGAAGCACCTGCATCTACCCGAAGGTGGTGGAGATGCCCATCCGTGAAGACAGCCTCATGACCGGGCCGATGGAGGAGACCAATGCTCCTTACGGAGTCGCCAAGATCGCGGGGATCAAGCTTTGCCAGGGTTATCGCCACCAGCATGGCCGTGATTTCATCTGCGGCATGCCGGCGAATCTGTACGGGCCCTTTGATAATTTTGATCCCGAGCACTCGCACGTGCTGCCCTCGCTGATCCGCCGTTTTCACGAGGCCAAGCTGCACAACAAGCCCAGCGTCACCCTCTGGGGCAGTGGCAAGCCGACGCGTGAATTCCTCTTCGTGGACGATCTGGCCTCCGCCTGCGCCTTCCTGCTGGAGAACTACAGCAGCCCGGACATCATCAACATCGGCACCGGTGCGGAGATCAGCATCCGCGATGCCGCAGAGGCGATCAAAACGATCATCGGCTACACTGGCGAGATCCTCTGGGACACCACGCAGCCAGACGGGAATCCGCGCCGCCTGCTGGACGTCAGCCGCATGGCAAACCTAGGCTGGAAAGCCAGCACCGACTTCCGTGAAGGCGTGGCGCGCACCTACCAGTGGTTCCTTGACAACCGTGCCACCGCCCGCGTCTGAACCTGTCAATGAAGTCTAGCTGGACACGCCAGCACAACAATGCCAATTGAACCTATGGCCATCCAAGCTTTCCGCCCCGTCCTCATCACCCGCAACACCTGCCGTATTTGCGGCTCACGCAGCCTCACTCCTGTCGTCAGCCTAGGGGATCAATTCATTGGCGGCGTGCTTGCCAGCGCAGACGGCAGTGCCCTCATCAAGCGCAAGGTGCCTCTCGACCTCGTGCGCTGCGATCCTTCGCAGGATGAAAACGCCTGCGGCCTGGTGCAGATGCGCCACTCGGTGCCGCCGAAGGTCCTGTATCATCGCTACTACTATGAGTCTGGCATCAACCAGTCCATGATCGACAACCTCTCGGGCATCACCCAGCTCGTGGAACAGACCGTCAGCCTTCGCGCCAAGGACATCGTGCTCGACATCGGCTGCAATGACGGCACGCTGCTCTCCAGCTACAAGACCCAGGGCCTGCGCCACATCGGCATTGATCCTTCGGACGTGGCCCTCAAGGCTCGCGCCAAAGGCTTTGAAGTGGTGAACGACTTCTTCTCCGCCCGCGCCTTCAAGAGCGTGCACGCCACGGAGAAAGCCCGCGTCGTGACCAGCATCTCCATGTTCTATGACTTGGAAAACCCGCACGCTTTTGTGCAGGACATCGCCGATGTGCTCGCCACGGACGGCATCTGGATTCTGGAGCAGAGCTATCTGCCTGCGATGCTCGACATCAACAGCTTCGACACCATCTGCCATGAGCACTTGGAGTACTACTCCCTCGCCGTTCTTGAGCGCCTCTTCGGCGATCACGGCCTCGAAGTCATCGACGTGCATCTCAACGATGTGAACGGCGGCAGCTTCCGCCTCGTGGTGGCCAACGCCGGCCAGGTCAAGCCTTCCGCTGAAGCCGCCGCCCGCGTGCAGGACCTCCGCATCCGCGAGTTCGAAATGGCGATCGATTCCGACGCCCCTTACGCCGTCTTCCGCGAAAACATCGAGCGCATCCGCACCGACCTCACCGCCTTCCTGCAGAAGGCCAAGGCCGAAGGCAAAGTGGTGCACGGCTACGGTGCCTCCACCAAGGGCAGCACCACGCTGCAGTTCTGCAACGTCACGCCGGACCTCGTTTCTGCCATCGCCGACCGCAATCCGGTCAAGTGGGGCAGCTACACCATTGGCACCCACATCAAGATCATCTCCGAAGAGGAATCCCGCGCCGCCAAGCCCGACTACTACCTCGTGCTGCCGTGGCACTTCATGCCGGAGTTCCTCAAGCGTGAGACCGAGTTCCTCGCCCGTGGCGGCAAATTCGTCGTCCCGATGCCGCAGGTGCATCTGGTGGGTTGAATCAACGGCCTTCAAGAAACAGCTCCGGTGCCGTAAGGGCCGGAGCTATTTTTTTGTATAGGCTTCGAGCGGTCACTTCTTGCCGCCGCCCTTGGAGTTCATCTTTTCAATGGCGTTTTTGAAGCGTGCCAGTTCTTCGGGTGGGATGGGCAGCGCTGAGTCGAACAGTTCTTTGAGTGATTCACTTTGCGCCATGGTCTCAATCGCTGAGCCGTCAGGATACTCCACATAGTAGTTTCCGCATTCCCAGCAGAGGCTGGTTTGGAAGATTGGGGTGCCTGCTTGATAGACCTTGATACCATGGATTGGATAGTGGCAGAAAGCGCCGGGCACTTCGTTTTTAGCGGTGAGCAGCGTGGCAATGGCTGTCTTGAATGATTCCAGATCAGCAGGCTGGACTGCCTTTTGGGTGATGATGCGTGCGTTCCCTTGGAAAGGCGGAATCGGAAAGGTTTCGACTTCGACATCTTCCACTTCCGCCATGGTGAAATCCAAAAGTAAGAGCTCTATTTTGTCGGCTTTCAGAATCATCGCGGAAAGGCTGTCGCGAAATTCCTTCTGAATTCCCCCCTTTCTTTCCCAATATTTGGTTTTGGCGCCCATCTGGGCCTCGCGGGCTTCATCTGCCTTTTTGGAGTCTTCGTCCGAGGCGGCTCCCCAAAGTGCCAGGGTATGCAGCAGCAGGATCACGAGGCTTATTTTCATGAGGGGATTTGGATGGAATTGAATGGAGAAAAATTGCGAGGCACAAGATAAATCGTGCCAGATTAAAGTGGCAAAATGGCCGGTGGGCCTGAAAAAGAGGATAAAGCCATGGACGACAAGCCCGAGCCGATGACCAACAGCGCTGCCCTGCGCCGCCTGCTTGTGTTTGCACGCGGGCACTGGCGCATCGCCGTGTGGCAGTTCACGCTGGCCGTGGCGGGCACCTCTCTCATCTTCGTCTTTCCCGGCGTGGTGCGCTGGTTCATGGATGAAATCATCCCGCAGAAGCGCAGCGACCTCATCTGGCGGGCCGGCGGTCTGGCGCTGCTGGCCTTCGCCTTGCGCGAAGGGTTGTTCTATTTCCGCACCCGGGTGAACTGTACCTTTGAGCAGCGCATGATCACGGATCTGCGCAGCCAGTTGCATCGGAAGATCGAACTGCTGCCGCTGCGCTGGTTTGATCATCAAAGCACCGGTGACATTCTCACCAAGCTGGCCGACGACGTCCCTGCCACTCAGCGCGTCATCCTTGAAGGCATCGAGCAGGGCTGCACCGCCGTGCTGCAGATCCTCATCACCGCCATCGTCATGCTCGTGGCGGACAGCAAGCTCGCGCTCATCGTCCTGGCCCCCACGCCGTTCATCGCCGCCGGGGGCTGGATCTACTCGCGCTGGGTCTCCCCACGCGCCACCGCTGCGCGTGAGGCCACCAGCGCGCTCAATGCCACGCTGCATGATACCATCACCGGCATTCGTCAGATCAAGAGCTTCACTGCCGAGGAGATGCGGCAGTGGAAGTTTCTCGCCGCCAGCCAGCGGCTCCAGGAAAAGCAGACGCGCCTCATGGCTGCCTGGGCCTTCTACTCGCCTTCCATGACGCTGCTTGGAAACGGCGGCCTCGTTCTGCTGCTCATGGCCGGTTCCTGGTGGTGTGTGCAGGGCAGCATGACGCCGGGGCAGTTGATGGAGTTTCTGCTCCTCGTGGGCTTCCTCTACGAACCCATCGCCCGGCTCCACGGCGTGAATCAAACCCTGCTCAACGGCCTCTCCGCCGCCAAGCGCGTCTTTGCCATCCTCGACAACGAAACCGAGGAGGATCTCGATGCGGGGCAGTCGCTCGCATCCATTCGTGGCGAGATCGAATTCAGCGCCGTGGCCTTCAGCTACCGTGCCGACAAGCCCGTGCTGCAAGACATCACGCTGCGCGCAGCCCGCCATCAAACCATCGCCATCGTCGGCGCCACGGGTTCCGGCAAGAGCACGCTCTTCCAGCTTCTCACCCGCTTCTACGATCCGCAAAGTGGCAGCATCACACTCGATGGCGTCCCGTTGCAAAACCTCAGCAAACGCGGGTTGCGCCAGTCCCTCGCCTACGTCACGCAGGAGGCCTTCCTCTTCGCGGGCACCGTGCGCGACAACCTCCTCATCGGCAAACCCAGCGCCACCGATGTCGAACTCTGGACCGCTTTGCGCGATGCCTGCGCCGAAGACTTCATCCGCCGCAGTCCCGAAGGTCTCGATGCCGAAGTGGGCGAACGCGGCGTGCTCCTCAGCGGTGGCGAACGCCAGCGCCTCGCCCTCGCCCGTGCCTTCCTCAAAGACGCCCCCGTGCTCCTCCTCGATGAAGCCACTTCCGCCGTCGATGTGAAGTCCGAGCACCTCATCCAGGCCGCGCTGGCCAAACTCCGCGCCAACCGCACCAGCCTCATCATCGCCCATCGACTCAGCACCATCGTGGACGCGGATGTGATCTATGTCCTGCACCATGGCAAGATCCTCGCCCACGGCAAGCATGAGGAGCTGCTGCAAAGCTCCGCCTACTACCGCGAGATGGCCGCGCTCGCCTTTGACGGAGGATAGGCCTCCGGCCTGTCCACGGACTGGGGCTTCCAGCCTGAGTCTGGATCCAAAAACGGAGGCGAGACGCCCCGATCCCTCAGACAGGCCGGAGGCCCATCCACCAAACGCAAAAACGCCTGAGCGTTTTCACACTCAGGCGTCTGTTGGAATGATTCAGTCCGCAGAACTCAGTTCGCGCGGCCGAGGTAGGTGCCGTCTTCGGTCTTGATGCTGATCTTGTCGCCAGGGCCGATGAAGAGAGGGACCTGCACGCGCATGCCAGACTCGGTGGTGGCTTCCTTGTACACGTTGTTGGCGGAGTCGCCCTTCACGCCGGCTGGGCTGTCGGTGATCTCCATGATGATGTTCGCAGGGAGTTCGATGCCGGCAACGACGTCATCCGCGAAGACGACGAGGTACTTCTGGCCTTCGATGAGGTAGCCACGGGTCTTGGCGTCCAGCTTGTCTTCACCGATGAGCACGTCTTCAAACGTTTCAGGGTGGATGAAGTGGTAGCCGTCGCCGTCCTTGTAGCTGAATTCGTGGTTATCGCGGACGAGGTTCACGGATTCGAGCGACTCATTGGAAGTCATGCGGAGGTTGTAAACCTTGCCGATGGTGATGCTGCGGACGGACATCTGCACGAACGAAGCCATGCGCGGTGGCGTCTTGAGTTCGGTCTCGGTGACGACGCAAACGTCGTTGTTGTGGCGGACGGCATGTCCTTTGCGGAGATTGATAACTGGGGTGGCTGGCATAAGAGCGTGTTTCCTTGGCGAGTTTGGCGTGCAATGCAAGCGCCGGTTCTGGCCCCTCGGCGCTTCAGGCGGGCGGGGGAGGATGGATTTTGGAGTTTATGGGCAGGCTGTTCAAGACAGATTCAGCGCCCCGCCTTCGCAGAGTTCCTTCTTGCCGAAGGTCTGTAGGTCGTGGCCCATCGACTGCGCGACGGACATCCAGAGGCGATTGTGCGCGGCTTTCTCAAATTTCAGGCTGCGGCCCATTTTGAAACCGCTGCCGCCACCGATCATGATGTAGGGGATGTTGTCGAGCGTGTGGCTGTTGCCTTTGCCGAGTTCATTCGTCCAAACAAGGAGCGTGTTGTCCAGCATGTTGCCACCGCCGGTGGCTTCGGGCGTTTCGCTCAGGCGCTTGGCCAAGTAGGCAAACTCACCAGCGAACCAGGTGTTGATCTTCATCAGCTTCTCGTAGCTGTCCTTCTTGTCGTCCGGATCATGCGAGAGGGAGTGGTGGCCCTCCTGAATGCCGAGCCAGCGCATCTGCGCCATGCCCACGGAGCGCATGTACTGCAGCGTGCCGATGCGCGCCATGTCATTGGCCAAAGAGTTCACCAGCAGGTCGATCTGAATGCGGCTGATTTGAGGCGTGTTGTCGTTCACCAGTTCGATGCTCGGGTCCACCTGCGGCACGGGGTGCACCAGCTTGCCTTGTTTGTCCGCATCGGCCAAATCCTGCTCCATGCTGCGCACCAGCGTCATGTGCTGGTCCAGCAGCGCCTTGTCACGGGCGCTGAGCTTGGACGACACCTTTTTCAAATCCTCGCGCACATCGTCCAAAATGCTGACGAGGCTGTCCTTGTCCTTCATGCGGCCATAGACCTTCTTCAGAATCTGATGCGGATCATCTATCGGGGCCACGGGCTGGTTGCCACCGGCATAGCTCATGCGCGTCCAGGGGTCCGCGCGCTCCGGCACCGCCACGCCAAACTCCAGCGAGCCAAAGCGCGTCTTCGTTTCAGCGCGGCTTTGCAGGAAGTTCTTCAGCTCCTGGTCGATGGAGATGTTGCTGGCCCAGCCGGCGGGATTGCCGCCACCGCCCATGATGTTGCCCTTCAGCAGTTCATCGCAGGTGAGCAGGCAGCTCATACCGCGCATGTGGCTGTCGCCATCGCCGCCCACCTTGTTGGCGATGCCGTGCAGCACGAGCATCTGCTGCTTGAATGGCTCCAGCGGCTTGAGGATGGATTTGAAGCTGAAATCCGCGCCTTCCTGATCCGGCCAAAACTCATTCGGCAGCGTGCCGTTCGGCGAGAACATGATGATCAGCCGCTGCTTCCGCTGCGGGGCAGGGGCCCCTGTGATGCTGGGCAGCCCGGCAAGAAAGGGCAGGGCACCGGCAGAGATGCCGAGATCGCGCAGGAATTGGCGGCGGTGAAGGTGTTTCATTGAGGGGGTAAAAAGCTACGTATCGGAACGGAGTATATTACAGTACAAATCTCCGCTGCCAACCGGCTGAAATCGCGTTGAGATATCGGTCAGCCCAGCCCGGTTCCGTTTCTGCATCCACGGTGCTTTCTTGTACCCTCACCACGATGCCAATCCAGCGTGGAGTGGTCCGCACATTCCATGTGCGGTATTTGGAAGTCAGGCGGACTCGCAATCTCACACGGAGAGTGCGAGCTCGTGCGCTCTGCTCCTCCGGGTCACGGCACTTCCTTGATCTGAATATGCCGGTACTCCATCACGCCACGGTCACCTTCCAGGCCGATAGGTCCCGTCGGCGGCATGGGCAGGGCGGCTTCGAGGACTTCACCATTGCAGGTGCAATGCGCCACACCACCCTTCACCTCGACGATCATCTGGTTCCACTCTTGCGGCTTGTAGGCCTTCAGTTCCTTGTAGGGACCCGCCACCAAGTAGTCGCGGCACTGCAACTGCGGCTTGCGGATGAAGACGCCGCTGTCGGCGTTCACGCTGGCGCGGAATTCCAGTTTCAAGATGAAGTCCTTCGGAAACACCGCCTGGGTGTAAAACTGCCCGGTGAGCTTGTCCGCTTCCGTGGGGAAGGTCACGGCAATGACGCCATCCTTGACGATGTAGCGGCCCGCGTCGGCGGCCTCGGTCTTGCCATCGTGCTTCGCGGTGATCGCGCCCGGATTCGGATCATCCTTCTTCGTCTTTTCGCGAAAGCACCAGCCCGTGAGATCCTTGCCATTGAACAGCGAAGTGAACCCCGCCTCCGGCTGCCAGTCTTCAGCATGCAGGGTGGAAACGACGAGGGCGAGGAGCAGGGCGAGATGTTTCATGGTTGGAAAGAAGCAGCTAATGAGGGTTTTTCTTTCGTCCCATCGAAAAAAGCAAAATAAAAGAGCGCGGAGATGCGCGCGATGGCGCTTTTTTGGAGTGCGGTCGCGCAGTGAGGCACGAACGCAGCTACCGCTTTCGCAGGCCGACCGATACGCGAATGCCACAAGACCCACGCAAGCACACGCTCCTCGCTAAGCGCAGGCTTCACACCTCACGCCCACCACGAGACGCCCGAAAGCGGCAGCTTCGCTCGTGCCTCGTTGCGCAGCCGCAGTCCAAATCTGCTCCACGAGCTGCGGCGCTTACTTCGCCACCACGGTAAACCCTTCCTTGCTGTCCTTGATCAGCCACCCAGCGGCTTCCAGTTCTTTCCGCAAAGTATCCGCAGCAGCCCAATCCTTCGCCTGCTTGGCATCCCAGCGCTGCTGCGCGAGCGCCTGGATGTCCGCTGGCACATCGGTGGCAGCTTCATCTGCGAGAACAGGCAGCGTGAGGCCCAGGGCCTGCAGCATGAAGTGCAGGCCGTTGCGTGCGGCGGTAGCCTCCTCGGCGGAGAGCGCGGCGGGCTTGAGCTTGTTCAGCACGCCGAAGATGGCTCCTGTGGCACCGGGGACGTTGAGGTCGTTCAGCAGCGTTTCCCAGGCTTCCTGGAAAGGGCCTGCCGATTTCGCCTCGGGCAAGGCAGGGGAGACGGTAGCCAGCGCCTTATCCGCCTTCGCCAGTTTTTGCAGCGCCTGACGTGCGGAGTCCAGGCTGTGCATGGTGAAGTTCAGTGGCGCGCGGTAGTGGCCGGAGATCAGCACGTAGCGCACCTCCATGGCGCTGTAGCCGCGCTGGGCCAGGTCTTCCAGCGTGTAGAGATTGCCGATGCTCTTGCTCATCTTGCCGCCATCCACCATCAGATGCGCGACGTGCATCCAATGATGCGCAAAGTGCCCGTGCGTGCTGCAGCAGCTCTGGGCGATCTCATTCTCATGATGCGGGAAGATCAGGTCCACGCCGCCGCTGTGCAGATCGAAGTCCTCGCCGAGGTACTCCAGAATCATCGCGCTGCATTCCAGATGCCAGCCTGGGCGGCCTTCGCCCCAGGGGCTGGGCCAGAAGTTCTCGCCGTCCTCCGGCTTGCGCGCCTTCCACAGGGCGAAGTCGGTGAGGGAGTCCTTCGTGTACTCGTCGCTGTCCGTCGCGCTGGCGGCCTCGCTGGCACCCAGGCGCAGCTCGCGGTCTTCCAGGTGGCTGAGCTTACCGTAGTCTTTATAGGACGAGACGCGGAAATACACGCTGCCATCCGGCGCGGCGTAGGCATGCCCACCGGCGATGAGCTTTTCAATCATCGCCACCTGCTGGGAGATGTGCGCCACGGCCGAGGGCTCAATGTGCGGCGGCAGCAGATTCAGCGCGGCACAGTCGGTGTGAAACTTCTGCGTCCAGCCCTGAGTGAAAGCGGTCAGCGTTTGCCCCGCCTTCTGCGAATCACGGATCGTTTTGTCATCCACATCCGTGATGTTGCGCACATGCAGCGTCGGCGTACCGGAAGCCTCCACCACACGGCGCATCACATCCTGCGCCACGAAGGTGCGGAAGTTGCCGATGTGCGCCGGGCCATAGACCGTGGGACCGCAGCAGTAGAAACGCAGCGTCTTGCCATCCAGCGGCGTGGTTTCGCGATCAGTGCGGGTCAGGGTGTCGTGGAGCTTCAGGGCAGGCATGGGGGCGTGGAAAATGAATGGTGAATGCAGAATGTCGAGCGCGGGAATCTGGATGCTGGATGCTGGATGCTGGATGCTGGATGCTGGATGCTGGATGCTGGATGCTGGATGCTGGATGCTGGATGCTGGGCTCCGCCTTACACCGCTAGCATCCAGCATCGAGCCACTAGCATCGAGCATCCAGCCACCGATGCCCCTTGACCCCCGCGTCCCATGGGCTACTCTCCCTTTCTCCAAAACGGGGGCGTACTGGTTTCGACGGGTAGCCTTAGTTCGGAGCTGCATGCCGAGGATGATTCGTTGGCCTCGTTAAACACCGGATCAAAAACACAAATGCAAACTCTAACGAGCTAGCACTCGCAGCTTAAGCCCTGCGACATCCTTCAGGCAATGTCTGGTAGCCTGAACGATGCCACTACCAGGCTGGTTTGTTGGCCGGGCGACCGGGTCACAAACGAGATCAAACAGGACGCTGGGTGAAGAGTAGGCTGTCTCAAGCCGCCTCCCACCGAGACCAAAGATGAGACTGAGCATGGAGACGCTACGGGCAACGACTATTCGGACAGGGGTTCAACTCCCCTCGCCTCCACTTTCTTGAAGTCCAAGGGAGTGTGATGGAAGAAGAAAAACCATGAACTGGGAGCCCTTATCCCCGACCACGAACTGGGCCTGCGGGCAAGTCACGCCAAGGTCCTGCGTTGCGCAGCCGGTAGTATAAGGCATCAAGCACCAGATCTATTTTTGCTCTGGGGCTGCCTCCACGCTTTAGAGCACCCTTTTTTTGAGCTGCTTTTTCAGCGGCTCCCACCACGCACAGCATTCGGTCTTTATCGGGGGCTCTTGTCGCCCCAATGCCCGCCATTTGCCAATCGACAGGTTTTCAAACACGGCCAAGCTATTTGCCTCACCTCGTGCTCCCATCATCCACCACTCGCCTCATGCGCCAGCTTGCTGCTCTTCTTTGTTTCTTTGCCTTCGCGTTGTCAGCCCATGCTCAAATCGCGACGACGGATGTGGATGAGCCGGAGGACATGATCCTCGGTTTTCGGGGCAAGTCGAAGTATCAGATCATCGTGCCGGATGTGGCGGCGAATCCAACGGCGGAGTCTTCGGTGGCGCGGGCGGCGGAGTTGTTGCAGCAGGCGTTTGCGGCCAATAAGATCACACTGCCGGTGGTGAAGGAGTCGCAGGCTGAGGCTGGGCGTCCGGGTTTCTATGTCGGAGCGACGAAGTTCGCGGCGGCAAATGGCGTGGAGATGCGTCAGCTCAAGGGCTGGGCTTTTGCGCACAAGGTGGTGGGGAGGAATGTGATCATCGCGGGCAACGACGAGCCGGATTCGCTCGAAGGGAAACGCGCCATCCCAGGGTGGCGCTCGGCGACCAAGGACCAATCGCTGCCATTCGAGGGCACGCTGTTTGGCACGGCGGAGTTTGTGCATCGCTTTGTGGGCGCGCGGTTTTTGTCGCCGGATGAATCGGGCACGACGTTTGTGCCGCAGTCGATCATTCATGTGCCGCCGACGCTTGAGGTGCACGGCGAGCCGCATTTCATCGAGCATGACATGCGCAATGGGCCAGAGTTGTTCTACACGGCGAATCATTGCCGGCGCTTCACCCGCGTGTGGTCGCGTGGCGGGCACCAGCATCCGTCGGCGGTGCCGATCAGCGAGTATGGGAAGACGCACCCCGAGTATTTCATCCTCAGTGGCAATGTGCGGCAGCCGGAGGTCGGCGCCACGGACGGCCAGCTTTGCCTCTCGAACTCCGAGGTGCGCGAACTCATCTACAAGCACATCCTCGCGACTCTCGACAGTGGCTACGATGTCGTCGAGCTGGGCCAGGCCGATGGCTTCCGCCCTTGCCAGTGCAAGGAATGCGAGGCGCTTTACGGTGTTCATCCGACAACCAAGCCTGCCGATGGCATTGCGTTCAGCACCGACCGCGCGTGGGGTGAGAAGATCTGGATCATGCATCGCGACATGGCCGTGCGCTTGATGAAGGATCGACCGGGCAAGAAGCTCATGATGACCGCCTACAGCATCTCGCGGGAGCCGCCGCAGACCTTCCACGAGTTCCCGGAGAACACCATCATCGAAATGATGAGCTCTGAGGAGGAATCCTTCGCCGCGTGGAAGCAGCTCAAGGTGCCCGGTGGCTTCTCAGCGTATCTTTACAACTGGGGAAACTTCCATCTCGTGGGCCTCACGCCGCTGACTACCGTCTCGATGATCGCGGAGCAGAACCGCCTGCTTGTGGAGAACAACGTGCGCATGGTGCAGGTGAATGGCAGCCCCGGCGCTGGGCAGTGGGGGCTCGAAGGACCGAACATCTATGTGTATCTGCGCCTCGCCATCGACCCCAAGCGGCAGAGCGCGAACGAACTCTTCGACGAATACCTGCAGGCCGCCTTTCGCGAGTGCGAGAACCCGATGCGCCGCTTCTTCACCCATGTGCAGAGGCGCGTTGAGCTGTGGCGCGTGCTGCGTGAATACGCCTATCAGTCTGGACGCGATCCCCTCTTCGCGCTCGGTACCCTTTGGCCGCCAGACGTGATCAATTCGCTCGAAGAAGACCTCGCCGCAGCAGAAGGCAGCGCCGAACTGCCCGAGGTGCGGCGCAGGCTCGACATCGTGCGCTACGAGTTCGATTTCCTGAAGCACCTCGCGCTCGTCATCAATGCCTGGCGCAATCATCAGGCGATGAACAACGTCGCCTCGCTCACGCAGTTGCTCGACGCCGTGGATGCGCGCAATGCCTTCATCGCAGGTGTGGCCAATGGCGACGCGAAGTATGCGAAGAAAAAGAACCCCGCGTATCGCTTCGCTGACGAAAAGAGCCTGAAATATGCCGGACGCTATTTGGAGCGTGCTCCGTTCAATTGGGACACCGCGAAGATGCGGGCAAATCCGGCGCAAATGATCCAGCAAAGCCAATCACTCGTCATCGAGCGTGCGGCCGGGCCTCTGACGATGGATTCACCCCGCTGGGAAAAGGCCGAGTCGCATCCGCTCCTTCCCACCGATACCGCCGTGACGCAGTTGCAAGCACCGACGACCTTCCGCGTGCTCTGCGATGACGCAAATCTCTACATACGCGTCAGCGGCGAACAGCCAGCGAACAAGACGGCCTTCGCCGCGCGCGGCCACGATGCCGAGTTGTGGTTGCAGGAGAGCATCGTCGTCAATGTCTCGCCCATCGCCGACAAGAGCCGCTACTTCTACTTCGCCTACGAGCCGGAGCCGACGTCGTTCAACGAGGCCGAGCACGGCTTCATCGCCGACTACCTGCACCCGCGCTACGGCTGGAATGACGAAGGCTGGAATGGCGCGTGGACCTTTGAAACCAAGCTCCTCCCGGCCAAAAACCGCTGGGAGTCCATGGCCGTTATCCCCTTTGAAACCCTGCGCACCAAGGCACCTAAAGCTGGTGATACCTGGTATCTCAATGTCGGTCGCGTGCACTTCACCGACTCCACCGACAAGAAGACCAACCGCGAGTTCTCCGCCTGGACCAGCAAGCTCAACGCCTCCCGCATCCCCGGCGATGCTAGCTTTGGAAAAGCCACCTTCAAATGATCCGCTCATGACACACTTCTCCCTCATCGCCATCACGCTGGTTTTGCTCACCGCCTCGTCCCACGCGCTCGATTTTCAGACACTCAGCGCCGTGAAGCGGCTCACGGCCGACAAACGCTACGACGAAGCCATCCAGAAGCTCGAAGCCCTCGCGGCGAAGACCGAGGAGGCCGGTGAGAACTTCCACTACCTCGACCTCGCCATGGACATCACCGTGAAGTCGCTGAAAAACGCGGACCGCTCCCTCGCGCTCGCCGCACAGGTGAAAGACGCCGCACATCGCGACTTCGCCAAGCTGCGCGTGCTCACCGACTTCCAGCGTTACGATGAAGCCCTCGCCTCCGTGCGCGAGGAAGCCATCGAAACCTGGCCGGTGCGCTGTCGTGGGCAGGCGCATGCCTTTCTCGCTGAGATCTACCACAAGAAGAAGAACGATGCTGCGGAGCTTCAACAATGGCAAAAAGCCGCCGAGTCGCAAGGGGCCGAAACCAGCGTGCGTGGTCGCGCCCACCGCGAAGCCGCCGTGCTCCAACTCAAGCAAGGCGACACCGCCAAGGCCGAAGAGCACTTCCGCAAAGCGCTCGCCGTCACCCCCGCGAACTACGCCTGGCGCATCGAGAGCCTCGCCGGTCTTTCGCGCCTGCTCATCGATAACAAACGCCCCAAAGAGGCCGTGAAAGCCTTTGCAGACACCGACTTCAGCAAGATCGAACACATCACCAGCAAAGCCTCCCTGCTCGAAGCCTACGCCCGCGCCCTGCTCGCCGCCGGAAAGAAAATCAAAGCCATCGAAACCTTCGACCAACTCCTCCAACTCAACCTCCCAGCTCCCTGGAAAGACCGCATCAACCAGGAACTCGATCAGATGGCGGAGGCGTTTTGATTCCAATCCACCACCGCCATGTCCACTCCCATCGCCTCCGCCCTTGCGCAAAAGCGCGGCGCACTTTCCGGGACGTAGGTTGGGCATGATTGGCGCGCCGAGGTTTCTAGTGCGATGCAGCCCTCTGCGCCAAAAGTGAGCGGCTTCGTCGGAGTGATCATCTTGCCTAGCAGTGTCGTGTTCATTGAGATGCGGGTGAAGGGCCCGCTTGACGACATCCCAGTCGCCCCTCTGGGCCTGATAGGAGCCGCGAAAAGAATCTTCACCAATGCCGCCAAGCTCACCAGCCTCGTACTCCGCGAAGGCGTCTCCGTGCGGTTCGAAGCACTGGGGATGTTTCGCCGGCAGAATGCCAAGGCGGCTGAGTGGGGAGGGCTTGTAGTGGGTTTTAGCGGCTGGGAAATATAGACACCACGTAGACGGCGGCGGTCCTCGCCAGGATCAGCATCGCCATGGCCGACTACTTCGAAGGTGGCAAATCCCCCGGCATTGTTTTGAATCCCGTGGAAATTCTCTCAGCCACGAGCATCGATAGCGAATTCTCCACCATGCAAATTATCGGTCACGCAAACCAAGCGGGCCATCGTGAGCAAGTGTAATAGACTCTTGGTATTCAACACCTGACGAATCTTTGTAATTCACTTCGACTGTTGTATTCAAATCATAACCATCACCGTGGCCTGATGGTTCATAGATTAGCTCTTCCAACTTTTTGCGTGGGGCTAAAAAAGCAATCGGACGTCGTGTTAATTCAGCAGGGCCGGATTCATTCTTTCGACGGTATTGGAACACACCTTGATTCATATTTTTTGGAAAAATCAATTTCACGTTGTGAGCACCACTTATTCCAGCGTTCTCTACTGTCAGGAAAATTTGTCCTCCTCTTTCATCAAGGTCGACAACCACATATGGCCTGGTACTCGCTTTGATCTGCTCACGCATAACATTGACAGCATCACGACTCGCACGAAAGGCCATCACTGCTATAAATATACCCACTAAAGTGAGCGAGGCCATTATAGCGTTCAAGACTATAGATGGCTGTGTCCAAGATTCGTTGTTCATAATTTGAACATTCTGCCTTGGGTTCGATTCTTCGCCATGAGAAGGAACTCCTCAGTTTGTAACAGGCAATCCGCCATAAAATAACGTTGCCCACCCCATGCGAAGGTGGGCAACGACTTTGCATCGGGTGTGTGTTCAGTTGTACCTGTACTCTTTCCAAGGGATCTGGCTCGCACGGATGCTAGACAGAAAATTCACAATATCGGTGCGACCATAGTAGGTGAACCGACCACGAGAATCCTGCCCCGCTAGCACGACTGGCATGCCTGGAAACATTGGTCTAAAATTGTTGATCGCATCTTGAGCCTGATGCGAACTTTGAACGACGTGTTCTTTGACAAGAACAATGGCAAACGTTTGCCCCTGTTCTTTGATGACTGAGCCTGTGAAGATCATAATGTTGAAGAGATTTTTTGAGTTGCTTGACGTGTTAAAAAATGGCCCGCCCCTGGATGTGATCCAAGGAGCGGGCCGTGCGTCATCCAATACCGATGACGTGGCTTGTCGTGGTTGCTGCTTATTTACGACGCACTCTCTGCGTGAGAGCAGATGCGGCGGCTGTCTTTGCGGCCTTGCTTGCAGTAGGACTGCGCAGGACGCTCGACGCAGCCGTTGCTGCTCGTGCAGAGGTGGTTTCGTTGCGGCGTTTAGCCATGGCGGACCTCTTTTTTTGCGGGTTGAAGCACAGCCGAGTAAGCTTGACAAGCCGGTCAAACAACGGAAACTCTCCGTCGCATGTCTCAATCCGGCTCCGCTCTCGGGCGATGCTAAACTTGCGAGGGGTCTCCTGCTTCAACAGGAGGCCCCTTTTTTGCGAATGTGATAAAGATACGAGAGATCGATTTCCAGACGTCCAAGTTCAATGAGTCTCTCCACCAGTAGCTACTGTTTTCGAAATCCGTTGAGCCTCATCCTTCTAAGAAATCAGTCTCTGTCTATGTTAAGACTAACGAAGTGGGAGGGGTGGGCAAGAATTTATTCACTTTTGAAGCGGTTATTCACAGCTCAATTTCATATCTTCATATGATGATATGATAGTCTTCGATCAAAATTTGCCTGCGGAAAAGTAATTCCATTAGACTATTGGAAAGTGGCCACACGGCTTAATACCTCTGATCCAAGCATGGATCAGACAACCCTCAGACGAGCGGGCTGTCGCTACATCCATCCTCCAACGAGCGTGCATGAGCGCCACGCTACCCCTCATGCTCCCTAATGTGGTATGAAGTAACACAAAGTTGCAGAAAGGTTTTGACTTTGAAAAAACGGACCCAAGGCTTGTTCTCATCCTTCGGGTCGCTGGTGTGAAGAACGTGGCGGGCCGGGAGGGGGACAGCGAGGGAGGCAGTGAAGAACTCTGAATCTCGCACCATGCAGGCCGGCATAGCAGCCGGTTGTTTCCAAGGGCCTGACCCTTGCCTCTGCCACGCATTCTGCGTTTCGGCGCATCCACAGGCCAAACCATGCCAAACGACTACCACTTATTACCACAAACTGCCATGAATAAGACTGAACACGAAACCTTCCTATCCGCCGACGTGCCAGAGCACGGCCTTGGCACCTCCTCCGCTTCCTCCTCAGGCTCCGCTGCCGCCTCGGAGGGCGGGTGGCTTACGCCGGAGCAGATGGCGCAGAAGCTCAATGTCTCGCGGCGCTGCCTGGGGACCTGGGCGCGGGACCGGATCATTCCCATGATCAAGATCGGGCGGGTGTGCCGCTTTGACCTGCCGCAGGTGATGGCGGCGCTGAAGCACCACGAGCAGGGAGTCGCCAAACGCTGAGGAAACACCCGCTTCCCATGAAGGAGCGCGGGGAGGCTGTTTCCGCCAATCCTCCTCTTCCTCCTACTCCTCCTCCCCTTCTGAAAGGGAGGAAGAGGAAGAGCAAGAGGAGGAGGCCGAGCCGGAAAAACCTGCCCTGATTTTTGATCAGCGTCTCCCTCACTGGGCCAGCACACACCCAACCACGAACAACCCTTATGAAACTCAAGCTTGATCGTTTGGAGAAGGTCCGGCAGCGCGGCTCCCGGACCTTCGCCCGCTGCCCGGCCTGCGCTGAAATCGACCGGGACAGGGCGGGGGACAACCTCGTCATCTTTGCCAACGGCTGCTTTGCCTGTGCTGCCTTTCAGGGCGACCGCGAGCACGCGCGCCGCATCCAGCACCTGGCGGGGGAAGAGGAGGAAAAACGCAGCAGCGGGCCACGCGCGTTTCCTCCACCACGAAAGCAGCGGCGTGAGCCCTCGCCGCCGGTGCTGCCGCCGGACTTTGCAGAGATGGTTCGCACGGCGCGCCTCAGGGCCTCCGTCTGCCTGGAAACGCAGATGGTCATGGCAGACGAGTTTGGCGTGGGAGTGGAGACGATCCGCCGCCTCGCGCTGCCAGAGGGCGGGGCGCTGGGTTTCTTCCCGCGCATCAGCATCGGCGGCACGCCCTGCCTGCCGGATCGCATCGGCTACATCTACCCGCAGGGCATCAAGATCCGCCATCCGTGGGGGGAGGAGGCTGCCGTGCGCTTTGCCTGGGCCTGCGGCCGCGCCACGGAGCCCTGGCGCTTCACCTGCGCCAGCGCGCGCCCTGGCGTGCGGCACTACTACATCACGGAGGGGGAGTCGGACCTCATCGCCCTGGAGGATGCTCTTTCAAACCGATTAAAACCAGAAGATGGTATCGCTATGGTGGCCAGTCCAGGCACCTCATTCCGGGAGGACTGGGCGCGGCTGTTTGCGGGTCGCGAGGTGAGCCTCTTCTTTGACAAAGATGCCGCTGGGACCGCTGCTGCTGCGCGCACCATCGCCCTGCTGCGGCCGCATGCCAGCCAGGTAAGAAGCCTTCATCTCAAGCACTCATGAAAGACCTCCGCAGCTACCACAATGCCCTGGGGGCTGAGGCCCTGGCCGCCCTCGTCACCGATCCGGCAAACTTCACTGTGGCGGAGCCCGCCGCCACGGGCAGCGCGGTGGATTTCACCGAGCTGGATGCACGGCGCATTCACCTGGAGCAGCCGCCGCCGCAGCCGGTGCCAGTGTTTTCGCTGCTCTCCCAGCAGATCTCCACGGCAGGAAACCTCACCGTCATCTCCGCACAGGCGAAGGGTGGCAAGAGCGCCGTGGTGGGCGCGATGATCGCCAGCATCATGGCCGCAGACGCGCCAAAGAAGGAGGACGACGATGACGAAATCCCCGACTGGGAGCCAGCGCAAGAGCAGGATCTGCTGGGCTTCACCGCCGCCGCGCATGCCGGGCGCGCCGTGGTGCTGTTTGACACCGAGCAGTCCCCCTATGACGCCTGGAGCCTTGTGCAGCGCTCTGCGCAGCGTGCCGGCGTCTCCGGCATGCCCGCCTGCTTTCGCGGCTACTCGCTGGCAGACGTTTCCACAGATCGGCGTCGCGCCTTCCTCGCGGCAGAAATGCAGCGCGCCCACCAGGAGTGCGGCGGCATCCACAGCGTGTTCATTGATGGCGTGGCCGACTTGTGCAAAAGCCCCAATGACGACATCGAAGCCTTCGCTTTGGTTGAGCACCTTGCGCAGCTCGCCATCGCCCACGCCTGCCCCATCATCCTCGTGCTGCATGAGAACCCCTCTGGCCTGGAAACCGGCAAGACACGCGGTCACCTCGGCAGCCAGCTCGAGCGCAAGGCGGAGAGCAACCTCCGCATCGCCCGCGATGGCAAAAGCGGAGCCTCCATGATCTTCTCCGAGCGCTGCCGCCACGCCTGCATCTCGCGCGATGACGCCCTGCGCTTCGCGTGGTCCACCCCCGACGGCATGCACATGACCGTGGAGGCGGAGACGAAGGAGAGCAAAGCCGAGACCGCACGGCAGAACGAGCAGCCAGAGTGCCAGGCGGTGTTTGCGGGACATGTGGGGGAGATTTCGTACACGGATCTCAAGGAGCGCATCATGACGCGCGCGCATCTCTCCGAATCGAGCGCCAAACGCCGCATCAAACAGTGGTTATCCATCGGCATGATCAAGCAAGGCACCCTCGGGAGTTACCTCCGCACCTGATGAAACGGGTGCTAGGTTCACTGGGTTCAAAATGGGTTCAAAAGAGATTTTGAACCCATTGGGTTCAGGGTTCATGGGTTCATACCCTATATATAGGGTATGAACCCATGAACCCAAAACCCAGCCTCCAACGGGTGAACCTGAACCTGACCCTGAACCCAACGGGTGATACTAAATGAACCGCTGAAACCAACGCCGGTGCCCACGGAATCGCGGCCTGAAGGGCTGCTGGATTCAGCCCAGGGCGCAGCGGAGCAAGCCCTGGGTCAAAGGCAGCAGAGGTTCTTCCCGCCGAAGGTCGCGCCCTGAAGGGGCGCGGGAGATCGTGGTCGCATCCCCAGACATGATGCGCAGCGGGTGCGGTCGCATCAGGATTGCGCAACTGGCGAAATAGGCCATGACAGCGCAGCGAGGATGGACGTCCCCATTCGATCTGGCTGGCGGCACGGTGGGGCGAAAGAACCTGCTCCCGCGCTCCTTCAGAGCGCGACCTTGGGAGGAGAGGGCGCGTTGTCACAAAACCCAGGGCTTGCTCGTTCCTCGCAGCGCCCTGGGCTGACTCCTGTGGGCCGTTGGCCCACGGCTGGCAGCCTGCATCACGTCCAGAGGCGGCAGCCGCCAGAGGCCAGCAGGTTGGCACAGCGCCGGGTGATTCGCGGCCATTCTAGCCCATCGATTTTTTTGCGTCATTTAGGCGGCCAACCCTTGCGCCTGTGCGTTAATCCGGCCATGCATCAGACTCACACATGAGCAAAACTTGGGATGTCATTGTCATCGGCGGCGGGCCTGCGGGCGCTACGGCTGCGGCCACGCTGCGGCAGGCGGGGCGGACGGTGCTGGTGCTGGAAAAGGCCAAGTTCCCACGCTTTCACATCGGCGAGTCGCTGCTGCCGTACAATCGCGAGATCTTTGATGAACTGGGCGTCTGGCCGAAGATTCAGGCCGCCGGGTTCATGGTGAAGCGCGGCGCGCAGTTCTGGATGGGCGATGGCTCGATGCACACGCGAATGGATTTCTCGAAGGGTTCCTTCACCGAATATCCCGAGTCGATTCAGGTCGAGCGGGCGAAGTTTGACGACATCCTGCTGCGCCATGCGGAGGAACTGGGCGCTGAGGTGCGTGAGGAGGCGCTGGTGACCGAGCACCGCGTGGAAAAAGACCGGGTGACGGTGAAATTCCGCGTGAAGGATGGCGAGGAGCAGGAGGTGCAGGCCGCCTTCCTCATGGATGCCAGCGGGCTGGGAAACTTCACAGCCAACCGCGAGAACCTGCGGGAGTATTATCCCGAGCACAAAAAGATCTCCATCTTCGGCCATTACAGCGGCGTGCAGATGACGACCGGTGAGGAGAAGGGAGACATCCTGATCATTCGCCGTGAAAACTCCTGGTTCTGGATGATTCCGCTGGCCGATGACAAGGTCAGTGTGGGCTTGGTTCTGGATCAGGCGCAGTATAAAGCCTTCAAGAAAGCGCCGCAGGAGGTGTTTGACGAAGCGGTGCTCAAGACGAAGACCGTGCACGAGCGCATGATCAACGCGCAGCCCATCACGCAGGGGCATGTGCTCACCGATTTCTCCTACACCAATCGCGCCCTCGTCTCCGACCGCATCGTGCGCGTGGGGGATGCCGCAGGGTTCATCGATCCGGTTTTTTCCAGCGGCGTGATGCTGGCCATGACCACCGGCCGCAATGGCGCGCAGGTCGTGCATGCGGCCATCGCCGCAGGCAAGGCGCGGACCTTTGCCATGAAGCGCTATGAATGGGCCACGCGCAGGCATGTGGGCCGTTTCTGGCAGTTCATCGAGCGGTTTTACACCAAGCACTTTGCGCAGCTTTTCTTCCAGCCGAACAACAAGTTCCGCCTGCTCTGCGCCATCAACTGCGCACTGGCCGGCCGCACGCGGATGACGTTTGGTGCGAAGTGGCGCCTGCGGCTGTTCTTCACGCTCGTATGGATCCAGAAGTACTACCCGATTGCGAAGCCGATTAGGATCCGGTGAAAGTTGTCCAGTTGCGCCGCAACTGGTCCGGAAGGGAGTGCTCCAGTTGCGGCGCAACTGGACAACTTTACCGCACCTTCACGCGCAGCATCGGTGCGGAGCGTGTGCCGTTTTCCTTGGTGGCGAAGGCGTGGACGAGGCCGCTGTCTTGGGTCTCGTTGGTCTCGCGGCAGATGATCAGGGTGGCGATCTGATTGGTGTCCGCATTCAGGAAATCGGCGAGGTCTTTGCCGCGCAGTTTGCGGGTGCCACGGTTGATGCCTTGGGCGATCTCGAACTTGCCGAGGAGTTTGACTTTGGCGGCCACGGGCAGGTGGCTCTCGGGCTGCGCGGGATCATGCGCGGGGGCTTTCTGCCAGTTCAGCCCGGCTTCTTCCCAGGCGTCCGCGCTTTCATCCAGCACGCCATACACGGCGAAGGTGCTGTCCGGCACGAAGCTGGCGAAGCCGAGTTCGCTGGGCTCAATGGTCAGCACGAGTTCGGCGTCTTCGAGGGTGCGTCCGCTGAATTTGCTGAGGTCAAAGGCGATGTAGCCTTTGCGGTTGAGGTCGGGCTTGGTGTCCCGGCTGTGCTTCACGCGGAAGAAGGGGTGCGTGCCGAAGTCGCTCGGCGCTTTGTCGGAAGACTGGATGTAGCTGTCTTTGCCACGGCCAAACGCGGTGGTGATGGCCTGCCAGCCGTCTCCGGCATCCATGACGATGGAGGGCTGCCAGCGGCTGGGCTCGGCATCGGCGTCATCACCGGCAGAGGGGTGCATCTGCCGCTGCGACCAGCCACGGTCCACGCGCTGGCCTTTTTCCAGCTTCTTGGTAGCGGCACCGGTCTTGTCGTCCACCTCCACGAGGCCTTCCATGACTTGCACGAGATACTTGCCGTCTTCTCCGGCGCTGAGGCCGAACTTGGTGCCCCAGTCGATGACTTTGGCGTCCTTGGTGTCGATGCTGAATCCTTTGGCCTGAGGTGGGACTTCGGCCACCAGTGTGCCACGGCGCAGCTTGCAGTTCATGCCGTCCAGCACTTCCACCGTTGCGGGGGCCTCCAGCACCAGCTCCGCGCCGCTGTCAAAGCGCAGCACGGCTAGGCCTTCGATCAAATCGAGCATGCCCGGCTTCAAGCGTGCGCCTTCCACCGTGGGCAGGCTGCTGCCGGCCCACTGGCACTGCTGCGCACGGATCAGCGTGGCCACCGTGCCATCGCGCGTGCTTTGCAGCCAGAAGACGCCAAAGGTGATGCATGCGGCTGCTGCAGCGGTGATGGCATGACGCCACCAGACCGGCTTGGCGGTCGCTTGGCTCACAGGAGCCGCTTGCTGAGTGTGCCAGGAGTCGTCGAAGCACAGCTCGGCACGTTGATGCAGGGCTTTGGCAAAGAAGGTGCGCGCCTCTGCATTTTCACGCAGTTCGGTCTCCAGTGCGGCCACCTCGGCGGCGCTGAGTTTTTCGTCGGCGTAGCGCTCGGAGAGCTCCAGCAGTCTGAATTGATCGGCAGGCTTCATGATTCGGCTCCTTCCAGTTGGAGTTCCTTTTCCACGCAGGTCATCAAGTTCATGCGGATGCGGCTCAGAGCACGATACACCGCGCCCACCGTGCTGCGGATGCGCTCGGCCACGCCATCGATCTCCAGGTCCTCATAGTAGCGTAGCGTGACGAGCTGACGGTGTGCGGCGGGCAGCTTGGCCACGCAGGCGCGCAGGGCATCGCCCCGGCGGTCGCCGCTGTCGCTGAGCTTGGAGACTTCATCGTGCAGCAGTTCCAGCATCTCATCGCTCAGCGGTGTGGCCTCCCGCTTCTTCTGGCGTCGATGCGTGAGCACCTGATGAAAGGCCGTCTTGCGCGCCCAGGCCAGGAAATGGGTGCCGCTCTCGTATTGATCAAAGCAGCGCCACAGGATCATCTTCGTCTGCTGCAGGATGTCATCCGCGTCATGTGGGGCCGGTACCATGCTGTGAACGTAAACGCCCAAGGCACGATCATGACTCGTGAGCAGTTCGAGGAATTCCTGGGTGCGGTCGTTGTCTGGCATGGCGTGGGCGTGGTACGGTAATCCTATAAGGCCACGGGGGCGGGGATTTGGACAGAGAGTTGGAAGAAGTTTGCGATTGTTTGCAGTGGTTTGCGATGGTTTGCAGTTGAGCCAGAGGAGCCGGAGGCAGAAGCGCAGGGAGGGTGGCGGGGCCGTCATGCACCCGCCCAGCAGGATACGCCTCCATGAATGAGCAGGCACCCGAGCAGCGAGTCTTCAACCACCGCAAACCACTGCAAACCATTGCCAACCACCGCAAACGCTTGCGCAGCAAGCCCTCAGGGAGCTTCAATCGTCGCATCAATCTTCTTCAACGCGACCCACAGGGCCGGATCTTCAGGGTGTCCATTGAAGAGCACTTTCCCCTCAGGCGAGAGCAGGACCATGCGGGGGATCGTGGTCACGTCGAGGGCCTTGGTGTAGGGGCGCTCCGCTGGCTCGACGAGCCAGGGTAAGGTGGCGTTTTGCTCCTGGCGGATGCGTTCGGCGGTGGCCTCTGCCGTGGCCTCGGCGGTGCCGTCGTCCTTGTTCATTGCTGCCACGACGATGCCGTGAGAGGAGAGCGCCGCGGCCTTCTTTTTGAGTGCAGGCATCAGGTTCATGCAGGGGCCGCACCAGGAGGCCCAGAAGTCCACCAGTAGGGCCTTCTTTCCGCCCAACACATCGTTCAGCGTGGTGGCTTCTCCTGTCGAGGTGGTCATCGGAATTTTGAGATCAATGGCCAGTGCCGCCATCTTGGCTTCGAGACGAAACTTCTCGACTGCCTGGAGAAAGACCGGGGCCTGCTGCGGATTGAGCCAGATGGCTTCGAGGATGTTCTTTTTAAAACCGTCGGCATCCTGTGCCTCTTCTGCTTTCAAGGCCTTGATGAAGGCGACGAAGGCTTTCACCGCTTCCACGTTCGGCAGTGCGGCGGCGCTGGCCTGGTCAAAACTGCTGGCGAGGATTTCCACCTCGGGCAGGATTTTGAGCAGGAAGGGCGTGCTTTGATGCCGCAGGCCCCAGACGAGCTTGGCCTCGATGATCTGCTGTCGCAGCACCCCGGCTTTGTTGGCCTCTTTGACCAGTTTCTGCAGATCTTCCTCAGTGGTGTCTTGAGCAAAAAGCCGCTGCACCAGTGCCTGGACACCGGCTGCGGACTCCTCCGCAGCAGGGGCCTGGGCATGCAGAGAGAACTGGCCGCAGCAGAGGAGCAAAAGACAGATAACAGATTTCATGAAGCGAGAATCGTCCCGATTTTTGTGACCAATGTCGAGCAGAAAGTGACCATCCTCGGGCGGAATGAAAGATGCCTCTCGCCGGGCGCGACTCCTGAGTCTCTTCATCCATGAAACTCACACTGACCCTGACACTCCTCCTCGCCACAGCCGCGTTTTGCCGCGCTGCGGACAACACCCCACCGGAAGGTTTTACCGCACTCTTCAACGGCAAGGACCTTTCTGGATGGTATGGCTGGGGCACCCAGGACCCGACTGACCTGTGGAAGATGACGCCTGAGGAGCAGGCCGCGTATAAGAAGAAGTCCGTCGATGGCGGACTCGTGGATGCCAAGGGCAATGACAAGGGCGACCACGTCAACGCGCACTGGAAGGTGGAAGACGGCCAACTCGTCAATGACGGCAAAGGTTTGTACCTCACCACGGACAAGGACTACGGCGACTTCGAGCTCATGGTGGACTACAAGATGCTCCCCCTCGGCGACAGCGGCATCTACCTGCGCGGCATTCCCCAGGTGCAGATCTGGGACTTCACGGAGAAGGACGAAAAAGCCGTGGCACTGGGCAAGCCCTTCGGTTCCGGCGGTCTTTGGAACAACAAGAGCCCTGAGGGCAAGAACCCCCTGAAGCTCATGGACAAGCCCCTGGGCGAATGGAACACCTTCCTCATCCGCATGGTCGGCGAGCGCGCGACGGTGACCTTCAACGGTGAAGTCGTCGTGAAGAACGCGGTGCTGGAAAACTTCTTCGCCAACAAGAAGGCTGGCTACCTTGCCTACGGCAAAAAAGACGCCAAGGCTGCTGACAAGCCTGCTGAGAAAGTGCCAAACGGCTGGTTCCCAGATCCTGCTTTTGCCAAGGGCCCCATTCAGCTCCAGACCCACGGCAGCGAAATCCGCTGGAAGAACGTTTATATTCGCGAGATCTCCGCTGAAGAAGCCAACAAGGAACTGGCAGGCAGCTGGGCCGAAGAAGGCTTCAAGGAATACGTCAACGGCAAGGACCTCAGCAATTGGCAGGGTGCCGTGGACAGCTACGAAGTGGTGGACGGCGCGATCACCTGCAAGCCCGGCAAAGGCGGCGATCTGCTGACCAAGGAAGAATTCGAAAACGGTACCATCCGCGTGGAGTTCAAGCTCCCAGCCGCTGGCAACAACGGCATCGCCCTGCGCACGCCGCTGGGTGGTCACTCCGCCTCCGACGGCCTTGAGCTCCAGGTCATCGACAGCGACGGCTACAACGCCAAGCAGGCCGCCGCCGGCAAGAAGGGCCTGGAGCCCTATCAGTACCACGGTTCCCTCTACCACACCGCCGGTGCCAAGCACGGCTACCTCCGCCCCGTGGGCGAGTGGAACTTCCAGGAAATCCAGGTCGATGGCCAGAAGATCAAAGTCATCCTCAACGGCACCAAGATCCTCGACGTGGACATCGATAAACTCGACCGCAGCCAGATCGCGCATCCGCCGAAGGGATTGGATCACACGAAGGGGTTTATTGGATTTGCCGGGCATAGCGATCCTGTGGTGTTCCGGAGCTTTAAGGTGAAGGCGAAGTAAGCACGGCGCTGCACTGCGGTGCAGCAAGATGCGCTGATTGACCCAAGCATCACCCGTCAGGCCGCGAGGTCTGGCGGGTTTTTGTTTGGGGGGGGCTTGGGTCGAAGAAAGGGACCGAACGGACAAAGAGTCACCGATTTGTGAAGTGCCTCGTGGGCCAAAGGCCCACAGGATTCAGCCCAGGGCGCTGCGAGGAACGAGCAAGCCTTGGGTTTTGGTGACGACCCACCCGCCCCTCCGAAGGCCGCGCTCTGAAGGAGCGCAGGAGAGGGGGCGAATGGGTATGCTCCGCGAATGGTCGCCATATCCGCAGGCCGCGTCCTCCCGCGCCCATTCAGGGCGCGACCTTGGGCAAGGCGGTCGTTATGCGTGGGACCCAGGGCAGCACTCGCCAAGGCTCGGCCCGCCCTGGGCTGAGTCCTTCGCGCCGTTGGCGCGGCAGCAGGTCGCTCACGTCGGGAAAGGAGATCATCGCAGGCATCGGTGGCGCGGCAGCAGGGAGGCGCGCCTGAGGGGCGCTGAAAGCGTCGTGGGCATCTTTGGCCTCACCGGCATCGCAGGCATCGCAGGCATCGTTGGCATCGTTGGCATCGCGGGCCAAAGGCCCGCAGGAGTCAGCCCAGGGCGCTGCGAGGAACGAGCAAGCCCTGGGTTTTGTGACGACGCACCCGCCCCTCCCAAGGCCGCGCTCTGAAGGAGCGCGGGAGAGGTGGCGAACTCGTCTGAACCCTTGATGGTCGCCTTTCGCGCTGCACACGCTCCCGGTGCTCGTTCAGGTTGCGCAAGCGCTGGGTTGCAAAAATAACCTGGTTATCGTTTCATCCAGGCCGCGCTCCAGCGGAGCGCATTAATCCGTTCACCCTTGCCTGCATGCCTCAATCACTCGCCAAGGTTTACATCCATCTCATTTTCTCCACAAAAGGGCGCGAGAAGGTGATCCCTCGGCACCTGCATCCAGAATTGCATGATTACATGGGTGGCATCCTCCGTGATCTGGGCTGCACGGCGGTGGAGATCAACACGGAGCCGGATCATGCGCATGTGCTTTTTCTGCTCTCACGCACAGAGACCTTGGGCGACATCGTGCGTCAGGTGAAAACAGGATCGACGGAGTGGTTGCAAAAGCAGTTGCCGATCCTGCGGAATTTTCATTGGCAGAATGGTTATGGGGCTTTCTCCGTCAGCCAGTCGAATCTGGCGGAGGTGAAGGAATACATCCGCGATCAGCAGCGGCATCATCAGGTGATGAGTTTCCAGGAGGAGTTCCGGCGCTTTCTTGCGAAGTATGAAGTCGAATATGATGAGAGGTATGTGTGGGATTGAAGCACTGTCTCCCGCGCACCGTTGGTGCGCCACGATTTTGGAAACGGTGGTGTTTGCGTGAACCCAGGGCTTGCTCGTTCCTCGCAGCGCCCTGGGCTGAGTCCTGCGGCCCTTCAGGCCGCGAGGGGAGTTATGCGGCCCCTTCAAGCCGCTAGGGTTATGCGGCCTCAGGTAAAAACGGTTCGCCTGGCCGGGCTGTCGCTCGCCATTGTCACCCGGCTTCGGCTATTACACGTCTTCTCCGTCTTGGTCTGAACGCATGGCGCGAGCGAATCCTGCTGGAGTGGTCCGCGCATGGAATGTGCGGTGCATGCTCGCCTTGCCGTCCAACGGGCCGTCTCGTGGGCCAAAGGCCCGCAGGAGTCAGCCCTTCAGGCCGGGCTGTCTCATGCCGCTGCGTTGATACAGCGGCGCTTCAGGCCAGCTTCATCTCGCTTGGCCCCAGTCATACAACGGTTTATCGTGTGCGCTGCCTCACGCTGCCTCCGCCAGCACCTTGGTCTCCGCTACGTCCTTGAACTCCAGCTCCTCTTCGATGCGTAGATTTTCCACGATGTAGGTCTGGCGCTCGGGGGTGTTTTTGCCCATGTAGAAGGAGAGCATCTCCTTCACGCTGCGGTGCTCGGAGGGGATGGGTTTGCCTTCGGCATCGACTTCGTGGTCGCGGACTTTCACGGGCTCCAGACGCATGTTGGGTCCGATGAAATGCTTGAACTCATCCGGGCTGATTTCACCGAGGCCTTTGAAGCGGGTGATCTCGGCGGTCTTGCCGCAGCGGTGGATGGCGCGCTGGCGCTCGTCGTCGCTGTAGCAATAGTAGGTTTCCTTTTTGTTGCGCACGCGGAAGAGCGGCGTCTGCAGAATGTAGAGGTGGCCTTTGCGCACGAGTTCGGGGAAGAACTGCAGGAAATACGTGATCATCAGCAGGCGGATGTGCATGCCGTCCACGTCGGCATCGGTGGCGAGCACGACGCGGTTGAAGCGGAGTTCTTCGAGGTCTTCTTCAATCTGCAAGGCGTTGGCGAGAAGATAAAACTCCTCGTTTTCATAGACGATCTTGCGGGTGAGGCCAAAGCAGTTGAGCGGCTTGCCGCGCAGGCTGAAGACGGCCTGCGTCTCCACATCGCGGCTCTTGGTGATGCTGCCGGAGGCGCTGTCGCCTTCGGTGATGAAGAGGGTGCTGTCCTCGCGGCGCTTGTCCTTGGTGTCGAAGTGCACACGGCAGTCGCGCAGCTTCTTGTTGCAGACCTTGGCCTTGCGGGCGTTTTCACGGGCGGCCTTCTGGATGCCGCTGATCTCTTTGCGCTCGCGCTCGTTGGAGTTGATCTTTTCCTGCAGCGACTTGGCGATGTCGGCGTGCTTGTGGAGGAAGTTGTCGAGCTGCGCGGTGATGACGCTGGTGATGTGGCCGCGCAGATTCCGCCCGTTCGTTTCCATGTGGGTGGAGCCGAGCTTGGTCTTGGTCTGGGACTCGAAGATGGGCTCTTGTACTTTGACGCTGACAGCGGCGATAAGGCTGCCGCGCACGTCGGCGGGATCGAACTGCTTTTTGTAAAACTCGCGGCACTCCTGCACGATGGCCTCGCGGAAGGCGGCGAGGTGGGTGCCGCCCTGCGTGGTGTGCTGGCCGTTGACGAAGCTGTAGTACTCTTCGCCGTAGCCGGTGCCGTGGGTAAAGGCGACTTCCACATCCTTGCCGACCAGGTGGATGATGGGGTATTGCGGCTCTTCGGTGAGCTTGGCGCGGATGAGGTCCATCAGGCCGTCCTTGGACTTGAACTTCTCTTCACCTGCCGAAGTGCGCAGGAGCAGGGTGAGGCCGGGATTGAGCCAGGCGTAGAAGCGCAGCATCTCACGCACAAAGTCGATGCGGTAGTGGGTGTCTTCCGCGAAGCTCTCGGCATCGGCACGGAAGGCGATGCGGGTGCCGTTTGGCTCGGTGCAGGGCGTGGGTTTGCCCATGTCATAAACGACGATGCCCTGGCTGAACTCGATGGAGCGCGTCTGGTTTTCGCGGATGGCCTGGATCTCGAAGAACTCGGACAAAGCGTTCACCGCCTTGATGCCGACGCCGTTGAGACCGACGGAGCGCTTGAAGACTTCGCTGTCGTATTTGGCACCGGTGTTGATCTGCGCGGCGCACTCCAGCAGCTTGCCGAGCGGGATGCCACGGCCGTAGTCGCGCACATTGACGGTCTGGTCGTCCGCAATGGTGATCTCGATGCTGTTGCCGTAGCCCATGACGTGCTCGTCGATGCAGTTGTCCAGCACCTCCTTGAGCAGGACGTAGATGCCATCCTCCGGCAGGGCACCGTCTCCCAGCTTGCCGATGTACATGCCGGGGCGCAGGCGGATGTGCTCGCGCCAGTCGAGGGATTTGATGGAGTCTTCAGTGTAACCGTGAGCGGGGGCGGGGGTGGCCATGGAAAGGGGGAATGACGAAATCAGAATGACGAATGCAGAATGACTGATTTGAAATGGCAGAGAGGGCAGGGGGTGTCAAGCGGGTGTACTGGTCGTATGAGCAGCGAAGGGGGGCGGGGGACGCCCGAAGACCAACCATTTCCCGCAGATTCAGAAAACCCGCGGATTTATTGCTCAGGCAATCTGTGGGAATCCGGTCTGGTTTCCGTGATGTTGAAATAACGGAGTGCCACTTATCCCCGGTCTTTTTCATTTCCCATTCTTTATCTTTTACCGCCAATTTTTTACCAGCCTGAATCAGTCAGCACTCTTTAGGAGAGTTTGAAGCAGGAAGCCGTGCCGCGTGCAAATGGGGCTACCTTCAAGCCGCCAATCCATGGCTGGTAAAAGATTCAGGGTAAAAGATTTTTCCTGAGTCGGACTGTCCCAAGAGATGTCGCTTGCAATGAACCAGGCTTCCTCAGCCTCAATCCTTCACGCTCTTCCGCGCTTCGGTCACCATATTCATGAACAGCTCGCGCTGCTCTGCCAGTGCGGCGACGCGGTCTCCGGCTGGCAGCTTGTGGGCTTCCAGGCAGACGTGGCCTTCGTAGTCGGCTTCCACCAGAAGCCGGGCGAGCTTGTCGAGCGGGTAGGTGCTCTGATTGACGCCGCGGATGTGGACGGTGTGGCCCAGGCGCTCTTTGACGAGGGCAAAGTTGGCCTCAAGTCCGGCACCGTTGAGATCGGTGTCGTTGGAGTTCCAGCAGACGCGCACGTTGTCGCGGTCCGCAGCGTCCATGATGGTCTTGATGTGGGGCAGCTCGGAGGAGTCCTTGCCGTGGACTTCCAGACGGATTTCTTGGCCAAAGCCGAGTGCGTAATCTCCGAGTTCCGCCAAAGCTTTGCCGATCTGGGCGAGCGTTTTTTCCACGGGCACGTCCTTGGGTAGGCCGTTGGGCTTCACTTTGATGCCGCTGGCACCGAGGTCATGGCAGAGTTTGATGTACTGCTTGGCCCCTTCGAGGTTCTTTTTCAGTTCGTCCTCTTTGGGGGAATGGAATTCAAAATTGGTGCCCATGCCCAGTAGGTCCACCGGGGAGTCCTCAAACTGCTTTCTTACTGCGGCGCGCTGTTCGGGGGTGAGTTCGGTGCTGACCTTGTGCGCATGTTCAATCCTCAGCTCCACGGCCATCACCTGGGCCGTCTCGCAGTTTTTGAGCAAGGTGGGCAGATCCCAGTCGGCACCCCACATGTAGGTGACGAGTCCAAACTGGATGTTTTCGCCCTTGTAGGTGAGCTTTGAGTCAGCGGCGAAAGCTGCGGCGGCACTGGTGCCGAGGACGGTGTGGAGAAAGTGGCGGCGGGAGGACATGGTGGTGGGTGTTAACGCCTGCCACCCGCGACTCATTGCAGAAGCCTGCCAAAACCAGCGGCTTCAGGGGGGATCACTGCGCTTCCTTTTTCTGAGCAGCGATGTCCTTGCGGCGAAATCCCTGGACGCGTCCGTCACCCTTGTAGAGGTAGATTTTTTTGACATCGTCCAGCCGCATCATCACCCAGGGGGAGAGGATGTTTCGTCCGTTCTTGGAAAAGACAATGTTGTCAGCCAGATGCACGCAGGAGTGAAAGGCGTCACCCGTGGTGTTGTCGAGAAAGAAGAGGACGTCGGCGAACTGATAAGGAGGTTCCACCGGGACGAACTGCTCAAGCACCTGGCTGGTGGCCAGCCGGGCGTCCAGCAGGTACTCATGAGGCTCGTAGTTGAAGAAATTGAGCGAAGTCCAGTGGCAGTCCGGCATGACGCCATGCTTGGCCATGTCCAGGCCAGGATAGGTGTAGAGCAGCTTGCGAGCGAGTGCGGGTAGAATATGAACGAGTCCAAGGTCATCCACACCGTCGAGTTCAATGATGGACCTGACCATGGGCTCCAGGTCCTTGCGGCGGATGCCGGTGCCAAAACTCCAGTATTTGATGATTTCCTCAGCGTTGGATTCTTTGTCCAGTTTGAGGCGGGCCATCAGGGTGCGTGTGCGGGTGCAGGCCTTGAAAATGGCCCGGGCCTCGGAATCTGACTGGGCGTAATTCAGCAGGGCAGGAATGTCGCTGAAAGCAGTGGTTTCACCGCGTTTGTAGCTGAGCTGTTTGATTTTGCTGATGAGTTCAGGCCGCAGCTTGCTGCCTTTGTACCACTCTTCAACCGTGGTGCCGATGATGAGAACCGGATCAGTTTGATATTCATTCTCAGGATACTTCGCCAGCTCTGTGTAAATCACCGCCCGTGTCTCTGGAGTCATGCCTTCCAGCTCAGCCAACGGAGGCATTAAATGCACAAACGTATCTTCTTTGACCAGATGTTTCGGGGAAAGGAGGGTCGTGATCAAAGATTCTGACAGGCCGGCCTTGGCAAAAAAGGCAGGCAAGCTGTTGAGTGAGGAGTCAGGGAAGGTCCAGCGTGGAATCGGACTTGGCAGAGGAAACTCCTCAATGAGGCTGGCAGGTGCCTCCAAATAAATGTAGGCACACATCATTTTTCCCCAAGGGCCGGGCGCGGAATCGAAAACGGCAGGTGAGGAGGCAGCAGAGGATGCTGTGGGTGAAGACGGCGGGGGAAGAGAGTTGCGTGAGCCGCTGAGGATGACGCTGAGGTTTTCAGCACGGGTAATCTGTCCCTGAGAATCTGCGGGCATGGATAACCCGCAGACGATTGTAGCCAGTATGGAAAGGCTGTTTCTGCGAGCTGTTAATGGGAGTTTTCGAAAGCTCCTTGAGATGAAAAAAGGGCGATACTCTGGAGACATTGGGTTGGGGGGGGCAGGGAAGCATAGACTTCTCCCACATGGTTGGGCAATCCCCTCGTCAGGGGGATTTCAGTACCAAACGTGCACTAGATTTGAAAAAAATCATGCTGAATCGACGGGCAAAAAAAATCTCCGCAGACTGCGGAGATTTTTCATCCTGACGAAGTCAGTTATGCTTTGAAAGCCTGAATGGCTGTGACTTTCACCTTGCGTGTGACGTGCTTGCTGTCGGTGGAAAGTTCCAGTTCATCGCCGACGGCCTTGCCGATCAAAGCTTTGGCAGATTCCGAGAGATAGCTGATGATGTTTTTGTCCAGATCACCATCCCAAGCGCCCAAAATGGTGAAGGTTTCCTTTACTCCTGATGGAATATCTTCGACCTCAACAACGGTGCCGATGCCGACTTTGTCTGTGGGCACGTTGGCAAAGTCAGTGCCACGGGCGTTGCGCAGTTCGCGTTCCATCTTGCCCTGCATGCGCAGGAGGACGGACTGCTGGTCGCGGGCGGCCTTGTAGCCGCCGTTTTCGCGAAGGTCACCTTCGTCGCGGGCGATCTGAATTTCCTTCTTGTTGTCAGGGATCTTGACGTTGACGAGGTCTTCCAGTTCCTGCTTCTTCTTCTCCAGGCTTTCCCAGGAGACGATGAGGGAGTCATCTTTGTGAGCTCCGGCGTTTTCGTCCATCATGGCTTCCATTTCAGGGCGCACCTTGATGATGCGGGCCATGAGGGAGCGGCGGGTCAGTTCGTCAAAGAGGGAACCGTTGATCAGGCGCTTGGCCAGCAGGCGGACGTCTTCGTCCTCCGCTTCGGCCACCATTTCGCCCAGCAGGGTCTTGTCATCTGAGAGAAGGTCCTGGAGGCGGCCGGTGCGTTTCGGGCCACCTTCCATGTGGTCGCTTTCGATGACGCCGAGGATGGCATGACCGAGATCGATGTCGAAAACGGATTCCGCCAGTCCTTTGCGCTCGCGGGCCATCCAGATCAGCAGATCGGCGGAGAGCATGCGGTTGCGCAGGGATTTCTTCAAGGCATCGGCCAGCACATCAAGCTCGTCGTTGGCATCCAGCACGGTGGCGATCTCAGCCACAGCGCGGCCACCCGTCTTGGTGAGGTGGTGGAGGATCTCAGGCACCCAGCCACGGTTCGGGAAGGCTTCTGGGAAGGCGCGGTAGATGCGGCCCAGCAGGCTGGCGGAGAGTCCTTTGATGGAATCTGCGAGGACTTCCTTCGTCTCGGTGATGAGATCGGAAATCTTCATGGAGCCCATCGGCGCGGCGGCGCTGAGGTTTTCGAGGAGTTCGTCTCGTGCCAAAAGGAGCTGCAGGCACTCCTTGAGATTGAGTTTCACGCTCTTGCGGGCGGAGTCGGAAATGTCTTGGAAGACGGGGATCAGTTCGGTCTTCGGATCGGTGAAGAGGTCGATGTCCTTCTGGATGCTGGCCAGGGTGGCGAGCTTGGTCTTCAAGTCGCGTGCGGCGAGGAAGGACTTCACCATCTGGGTGCCGGCGTTCTCTGCCTGATCACGCAGCACCAGTTTTTCGGAACGTTTGGCCGGAACAACCACGTGGCGGTGCGTTTTTAGCGAACGTTTGGCGGCTTCCCACCACTTCTTGTAGTCGGCGTCGGAAATGATGCGGCCTTTGAGCAGCTTTTCGAGATCGTCCAGGTGAAGTGTGTTGCCACTGCACTTCAGAGCGAGTTCCACCAGCGCCGGTGCATTGCTGGCGGCCATTTCCTTGAGCGCATCGAGATCGGCCAGACGGCGGGCGAGAATATGATCGGGTGAAATGATTTCCAGCGAGGTGATGGCAAAGGCAAGCTTGAGCGGGTGCCCGGGTTTGCCTTCGAAATCGAGCAGCAGGCGGTCGCCCAGCAAATCCCATTCGGCGATCTTGCCGACGCCCCAGCTTTTGTGGAGAACGAAAGTTCCGGGTTCAAGTTTGGAAAGTTTTTCGCCGTCAGCGGCAGGGAGCTTGCCTGCGGCCACAATGTTTTGCACCTCTGGATTCATGGGACGCTCAAAGTAAACAGTCGGGATAAGGTAGCAAAGGAAACCTGTAACGATTCATGGGGGCGAGGCAAAGTTTAAAGTTACAGGTTTAAAGTTAAAAGTTGCTCTGCCGGTGTGGAGCGCAGCCATCCAAGTCTGCGGCCTTGCGCCCCGCGTTGGGCAACTTTAAACCTTAAACTTTAAACTTTTTGCCGCCTCACCAAGCCAGACACCAGAGCACCTTCAGGTAGCGGCTTTCGGGGCAGTTTGACATGACTGGATGGTCCGCCCCAGCGCCCGTGCGGTCAATGATCTGCAGGCGGCGTTTGTTCCGGTGCGCGGCGCGCATGACAATGTCTTCAAATTCAGCGACATCCAGCAGGCCTGAGCAGGAACAGGTAACGAACAGGCCGCCGCGCTTCAGCAGGCCCAGGGCTACGGCGTTCATGTCGTAGTACTTGTTGCGGCCGAGTTGGCCTTCCTCGGGATCACGGGCGAAGACGAGCTTGGGCGGATCGAGCACCACGGCGTCCCATAGGGCACCGTTTTGCTGCATCTGACGGCCCCAGGTGAAGGTGTCGGCATGCACCCAGTCGATGCGGACCTGGTTCAAATCGGCGTTCTTTTTCGCCTGAGCGATGGCTTTTTCATCGAGATCCACGGCCGTCACGTCCTCGCAGCCCCCGTGGATGCGTGCGCTGAGCGCAAAACCCCCGGTGTAGCTGCAGAGGTCCAGCACGCGCTTCCCACGCGCCAGATGGCCGAATTTCAGGCGGTTGTCACGCTGATCGCAGAAGAAGCCCGTCTTGTGGCCGTCTTCGAATCCGACCTGGTAGCGCACGCCATTCTCACGAATGCGCACGCCACGTGGGGCGGGGGCGTCCGCTTCCGGCACCTCCGAGTAGCGCATGCCTTCGATGCGGGCGATGTCGGGATCGACCTCGATGAGATGCTGCTTGGTGCCCAGAGCGGCGTGCAGTTTGGGCAGCCAGCGGCTCAGCCGACGCCACACGCCCAGGGTGGTGACTTCGATGGAAAGCACATCGGCATAGCGGTCAACCGTCAGGCCGCTGAGGCCGTCCCCGTCTGAAGAGATCACGCGCCAGGCGTCGGTGGTTTCATTGAGCCGGAGGGTCTTGAGGCGCAGGTCCAGCGCGGCATCCACCCGGGCATCCAGGGCCTCTTCGGTGAGCACGTCTTCGCCATGCTGGAGCACCCGCAGTGGCACCTTGGCGTTGGGATTGAAAAAGCCGCTGCCAAAAAGCTGCCCCTCTTTGTCATACACATTCACCAGTTCGCCCGCTTTGGCGTCCGGGGAGACGGCGCGAAGCATGTTTGGATACACCGCTGGGTGAAAAGAGAAGTACTTCATCTGCGCCCAGGGACGAAGCCAGGACTCGCTGCCGGCTGGCGGCGGAGCGGGGGAATCACGGCGGGGATAGCGCGGGGGAGGGGGCATGGGGGGGAGGCCCGCTGCGCGGGCGTTTACGATTGTTGACGATGGCTGAAGGCCTGCTGCGCAGGCGTTGACGGTTGCTTGTAAAGGGGAGGGGGCGTTTGCGAAGAGCGGGATCTCATTTTCCACAGCCAACAACCGTCAACAACTGTAAACCACAGTCAACAACCGTAAACTCCCGCCTCCGCCTGCATTCCCGCTGGCATGCGCGTTGCTTCCCACTAAGGTGATCCTGCACTCTGCTCACTTACCATGGCATCTGAAAAGCCCGTCACTCTCAAAGACCTCACCATCCTCGGCAAAGAGAACATCCCTTCAGGAGGGGGGTACCTCATCCTTCCCAGCCAGCTAGGGTATTTTGATCTCTTGCGACTGGAACTCCTCCTGGAAGGCCGTGAAGTGATTTACGTGTTGAAAAAGGGCGCGGCCCTGCACCCGCTGCTGCGTGTGCATCTGGAGCGGGAGAATGTTCAAGCCATGGAATTCACGCCCGGTGAAACGGAGACCTCCGCCTACCGCAGAGCCATGGCGGACGCTGCCAAAAGCGGGGCTGTCATCATCTACCTGCCCGCTGAAGCGGCGACGATGACCTCGCCCATGACCACCGTGCCCGGCACGAAGCTCGAGTTTTTGCTCAAAACCGAAATCCCGGTGCTGCCGCTGCATGTGCACCGCCGCCAGGACACCGCCCTGCCGATCGAGCGGCGCTACAGCGATGCCGAGGTCATCTTCAATTTTGGCAAAGTGCTGCAGGGGGACGACACGAATCTCCCCAACTATCAGGAGCGCCTGCTGCTGCTGTCTGAGCAGAGCATCAACGAATGTGCTGCGCTCGATCTCAGCCTCGGCTACGCGCTGATCCTGGGCTTTAAAAAACATGGCACTCGCAACAGCGTGGTGGATGGTAAGGACGAGAAGATCCTGCGCTTCGACAAAGTTTTTGCCACCGCACTCGCCCTAGCACAGGTCGTCAAGAAGGAGACCAAAAAGGCACGTGTGGGCATCATCCTGCCACCGGGTTTGGGTGGCCTCATTTGCAACGTGGCCGTTGTCATGGCCGGGAAGATTCCGGTGAACCTCAACTTCACCGCCGGGCGCGCCGCCATTGAAAGCTCCATCCGCCGTGGGGAGATCGACCGCTTCCTCACTGCGGACATCTTTGTGCGCAAGATGCAGAGCTTCCCCTGGCCGCCGAGCAAGCAGCTCATCCTCATCGAGCGCATCCTGCCGAAGATGAAGCTCGCCATCGCCAAATGGCTGGTGCTTAGCAAGATCCTGCCCGCGGCTATTTTGGCGGCGATGCTTGGCGTCTCGAAAAAAGGCGGGCGCAAAGAGGCGCTGCTGCTCTTCACCAGCGGCAGCTCCGGCGAGCCCAAAGGCGTGGCGCTCACGCACCGCAATCTGGTCGCTAACGTCATGCAATTCGGCAGCCGCCTCGGCATGAAGAGCGACGACAGCATCCTGGGCTGTCTGCCCCTCTTCCACAGCTTCGGCTGCACCGTCACCCTGTGGTTTCCGATCATCTACGGGCTGCACCTCGTCACCTACCCAACTCCGCTGGAGGTGAAGAAGCTCGCGCAACTCATCGAGAAATATCGCATCACGCTGATGATCTCCACGCCGACCTTCCTGCGCAGCTACCTGCGTGGCGTGAATCGTGAATCGCTGGCCTCCATTAAGTACTGCGTCACCGGCGCAGAAAAACTCCCCAGCACGGTGGCGGAGGCGTTTGAAACCCGCTTCGGCAAGCGCGTGCTCGAAGGCTACGGCCTCACCGAAACCTCCCCGGCTTCGAACTTGAACCTGATTGATCCTGAATCGCTCGGCGATGAAGAAAGCGGTTACTCCTGGCTGCCCAGCCACCGGCAGGGTTCCGTCGGTCACGTCGTGCCAGGCATGGCGGTCCGCATCACCAACCCCGAGACGGACGCGCCCGTCTCACTGCATCAGAGCGGCATGATCTGGTTCAAGGGCCCGAACGTTTTTGAAGGCTACCTCAACGATCCGAAGCGTAGCGCCGATGTGCTGAAGGACGGCTGGTTCCGCACTGGCGACATCGGTCGCGTCGATCTCGACGGCTTTTTGTACATCGAAGGCCGCCTGAGCCGCTTCTCCAAGATCGCCGGCGAGATGGTGCCGCATGAAACCGTCGAAGAAGCGCTGGTGAAAGCCATGGGCCTCGAAAACGAAACCGTGCGCAAGATCGCCGTCGTCGGCGTGCCCGACATCGACAAAGGCGAGGCACTCATCCTCCTCACCAGCATGCCTGGCGGCCCCGAGCACCAGGAGATCCTCGACCTCCGCTACCGCCTCCTCGACAAAGGCATGCCACCTCTGTGGATTCCGAAAAAGATGATCCGCGTGAGCGACATTCCTGTGCTGGCTTCAGGGAAGCTGGATGTGCAGAGCTGCGAGAAGATTGCGAAGGCCGGGATGTGAAAGTAGCCCAGTTGCGCCGCAACTGGTTTGGGAAGAAGAGTCCAGTTGCGGCGCAACTGGACAACTTTGCTTCGCCTTGCCTCACACAATTAGCATGCAGTCGCCGTAGCTGAAGAAACGATAGCGTTCACGGATCGCCTCCTCATACGCCCTCATCACCAGCTCCTTGCCCGCAAAGGCGCTCACCAGCATGATGAGCGTGGATTTCGGCAGATGGAAATTCGTGAGCAGACCTCCAGCGACTCGAAACTCGAAGCCGGGATGGATGAAGATGTCCGTGCTGCCCTGCGTGGCGATGACTTTTCCGTGATCCCGCCCCACCGTTTCCAGCGTGCGCATGGCGGTGGTGCCGACGGCGATCACGCGCTTGGCATTTTGCACCGCTTCGGCTGTGGCCGCTGAGACCTCATAGACCTCTGAGTGCATCTTATGATCGGCGATGTTCTCCACCTTCACCGGCTGAAAGGTGCCGACGCCGACGTGCAGTGTCACAAACGTGTGGGGCAGGGGAGCCAGGACATCCGGCGTGAAGTGCAGGCCCGCTGTGGGCGCGGCGATGGAGCCTTCAGTGCGGGCAAACACCGTCTGATAACGCTCGCGGTCGGCAGGTTGGTCATCGCGGCCCATGTAGTGCGGCAGGGCCAGATGGCCGTGCTTGGACTCATCCACGACGCGGTCGAACTCGATGATGCGGTCGCCATTGTCCTCCATGATCTCCACCACGGTGCCCGTGGCCTCGCCGATCGGGACGGTGTGACCGAGGCGGAATTTCTTCCCCGGCTTCACCATGCAGCGCCAGCGTGTGGGCGTTTGCGGTTCCAAACGCAGCACCTCGTGGCCTTGATTGGTGAAGTAGCGGGCAGGCACCACGCGCGTGTCATTCAGCACCAGCATGTCCCCGGCTTCACGTGAGATGAAGTCGCCGATCTCCCGGAACATCCGGTGCTCAATCCTGCCTTCTTTGCGATGCAGCACCATCATCCGCGACGCCGAGCGCTCTGCCAGTGGTTCACTGGCGATGAGTTCAGGCGGCAGGTGGTAGTCGAAGTCGGAGGTAAGCATTAGGAGAGTTGGCGATTGTTTGCAGTGGTTTGCGATGGTTTGCAATCGTTGTCAGAAGACCAGAGGCGTAGCCTCTCTTCCAACAACTGCAAACGCTTGCGCAGCAAGCCCTCAGCCATTGCAAACCACCGCAAACGCCGCGCAGCGGCCTCCCTCCGTCCGATTTCCCCCAAACTTTGTCCTTCCCATCTCCCGCCGTTCCCGCCTATAAGAGTCGCTTCAATCTACCAATCATCATGTCAGACAAAAAGCTCAACATCGCCGTCGTTGGCCTCGGTTTCGGGGCGGAATTCATCCCCATCTGGCAGCGCCATCCGCTGACCACCTGCTACGCCATCTGCCAGCGCGATGAGAAGAAACTCAAGACCATCGGCGATGCCTTCGGCGTGGACGTGCGCTACACCGACTTCAAGGCAATGCTCAAGGACCCGAACATCGACGCCGTGCACATCAACTCGCCGATTCCAGATCATGGCTGGATGAGCATTGAGGCGCTCAAGGCGGGCAAGCATGTGGCCTGCACCGTGCCGATGGCCACCAGCATCGAAGACTGCAAAAAGATCTGCGATCTCGTCAAGAAGACCGGCCTCAAGTACATGATGATGGAGACTGTGGTCTATGCCCGCGAGTATCTGTTCATGAAGGATCAGCTCGATCAGGGCAAGCTGGGCAAGCTGCAGTTTGTGCAGGCTTCCCACCAGCAGGACATGGACGGCTGGCCGAACTACTGGCCCGGCCTGCCACCGATGTGGTATGCCACACACTGCGTCGGCCCCGTGGCTGGCATGATCGGTAAGCCTGCCGAATACGTGAGCTGCTTCGGCTCCGGTACTGTGCGCAAAGAGCTGCAGAAGTGCTACGGCTCGCCCTTCGCCGTTGAGACCGCGCACATCAAATTCAAAGGCACCGATGTCAGCGCCCGCATCATCCGCAGCCTGTTTGACACCGCCCGTCAGTATCGTGAAAGCATCGACGTCTATGGCGACAAGGCATCCATCGAATGGCCGCTCATCGAGCACGAGCCGCTCGTTTTGCACCGCGCCAAACTGCCCGAGCACAAGATCCCGAAACTGATCAAGACTCCCGATTTCGCCAAACGCCTGCCGAAGCCGATCCAGCGCTTTACGACGAAGGGCGTTTACGACCTCGGCAAGAAGACGCATCTCAGCTTCACGCAAGGCAGCGGCCACGGCGGCAGCCATCCGCATCTCGCCAACGAGTTTGCCAATGCCCTCGCCGAAAAGCGCCAGCCCTTCCCGAACGCGGCGCAATCGGCCAACTGGACCTGCGTAGGCCTTTGCGCACATGAGTCCGCGCTAGCCGGTGGCAAGATTGTGAAACTGCCGGCCTTCACGCTTGCGTGAACCGCCAGAAGGCCTGGTAAAAGAGGCGGGGGTAAAAAATTCAGACTCAGAATCTGGAAATCTTTTACCCCCCATCTTTTACCAGCTAAATCTGGCTCTGCATGTCTTCCCAAACTCCAAGCCGACCCTTCTCCGCCGTCATCACCGGCGGTGCAGGGGACTTGGCACAAGCCATTGCCGCAGAACTTCAGAGTGCAGGTTACGCCGTCCTCACTCCGGGGCGTGAGGAATTGGACGTCACCAGCTCCGATTCCGTGCGCAGATACTTCGCCGCATTGCCGGGCCTTGATCTCCTCATCAATAACGCCGGCGTCTGCCGTGATGTCTCCTTGGCCAAGATGACCGAGGCGGAGTTTGATCACGTGATCGACGTTAATCTGAAAGGCGCGTTTCTCGTCTCACAGGCGGCGGTGAAGCTGATGTCCAAACAGCGCCACGGCCACATCGTGAACATCGGCTCCTACTCGGCGCTGAGCGGTCCCGCAGGGCAGGCGAATTACGCGGCGGCCAAAGCAGGGCTGATCGGGCTCACGCAAAGCATCGCCAAGGAGTATGGTGCACGGAATGTGCGCGCCAACTGCGTCCTGCCGGGATTTCTTGAAACCAAGATGACACGCCACCTGCTGGAAGACGCGGCGTGGCGTGAGAGCTTGCTGAGCCAGCATGCGCTGGGCCGAGTGAACACGGCACAGGACGTGGCGCGCTTCGTCGTCTTCCTGCAAGGTTTGGAAAACGTGAGCGGGCAGGTGTTCCAACTCGACAGCCGCGTGCACCGCTGGGCTTGAGTACGACAGACATTGCCTCACTGCGTTCGCCCTGCGGGCAGCCTGCGGCAGGCTATCTGCGCTGCGCTCCGGTTCCTGTCTGTCGATCAGCGCTTCGCCAGGACGTGAGGCCTACAAACCAGCAAGCGACATCGCTACGGCGGAGCCAAGCTCTTGGGCACCGAGGTCATGCGTGAACGGTGTCTGTCAGCGGTGCCGCTGATCGACAGACATGAGTGTCTATCGTACTACAATGCAAATTCCGGCGGCAGCGGTGCATCCCAACCCGATGGAAAGCCTTCGAGATTGAGCTCTAGCCGTGATGAGTGGAGGGCCTGACGTGGGAGAATGAGTCTGGCTGCAAGCGCCTCCGTCCATCCGGTCTCGATGAACTCTAGGTAACAGCGGTCATCGCGGCCATACAATTTGTCTCCGACGATGGGCAGGCCGAGATGGTGCAGATGCACGCGGATCTGGTGCATGCGGCCGGTCTCGGGCTTCGCTTCGATCAAGGCGAACTTCACACCCTCACGCTCAAACCGCTGCAAGGTGCGGAACGCGGTGCGGCATGCAGCGCCTTGCGGGTGGACGATTTGTTTCACCCAGATGTCATAGGGCTGAACATCGCGCGCATTCAGGATCGGCGCATCCAGCGTCAGCTCCTCCCACTCCGGCCAGCCGTGGACGAGGGCCACGTAGGTCTTGTGAATCTTGCGCTCCTGCATGGCCATGCCGAAGAGGCGGGCGAGTTCGTGATTCTTGGCAATGAGCACCACGCCGCTGGTTTCGCGATCAAGCCGGTTGATGATGGACACCTGGCCGCCGTTCGCAATTTCATACGCCAGCAGGTCGCACACGCGATGCCAGAGTGTGGGCGGGCCTTTGGGATCTCCCGGATGGATCTGCAGCGGCGCGGGCTTGTTTACCACGATGTAGTCGTCCGTTTCGTCGAGGACGGTGAAGGTGGCGTTGTTGCGAATGCTCACGGCGGTGACATCCCGGGAAGGGCGATCCGCCAGCCGTAGATGACGGGCTGAGGATTGGTGAGGTATTCGGCGTCATCGAAGTGCCACCACTCGGACTCCAACTGGATGAAACCGGCCTGCTTCATGGCAGCCTGGAGTATCTGCAGGTTTTGTTTCACCAGCGGATCGTTGCCACGGTAGTGGATGCCCGCATGGGCGAGGTCTTGGTCAAAGCCGGTGGGCATGCGCTGCTCGCGCCCGTGGGCATCGACCAGTGTCAGATCGACGGCGATGCCCCCGCAGTGGCGGCTCCAGCCGGTGTCTGGAGATAGAAACATGCCGGTGCTGCTGGCGTGCTTGTGCAGCGTCTCCTGCACCTCCGGCGGGCGATACGCATCCCAGATGCGCAGGCCGTAACCCTGCGCGCGCAGGATCGCCTGGGCCTGTTTGAGCTTTTCCGCCGTCTCGGTCCGCAGCAGGCAGGGCATGCGGTGCGGGTAGATGGGCTGGCCGGTGATGTTGCGTGCAGTGGCATAACGCAGATCGATGCCGATGCCGGGAATCACCTTGCGCACCTCCACGAGGCCGCGCTGTCGCGCCAGTTCAAGGGTGCTTCCTTTGACAAGGTGGCTGCCTTTATCAAGGGTGCCGTCCGCAAACAGCGTGCCGCTCCTCCGCTGCGGACTGGCACAGGAGCTGAGGGTGGCGAGGCAGAGAAGGAGGAGGCGAAGGCTGCGCCAGGAATCTGAAGTCATGCTTAGTTTTTGCTTCCGTATTCACGCACGGCAGGCCAAGTTTGCAAACCTCAGCCCACATTCATGCGCTTTCAACTTCTCAACACCTTGCTGCACCTTCTGGCCTTCTACATGGGGGCAGGGATCGGCTCCTTCCTCAATGTGGTCATTTACCGCCTGCCGCTGGACATTTCGGTGAACAATCCCAAGCGCAGCTTCTGCCCCTCCTGCAAATACAAGATCCCCATGTGGCAGAACATCCCGCTGCTGAGCTGGCTGCTGCTGCGTGGGAAATGCGCCAATTGCAGTGGCAAGATTTCCATTCGCTACTTCCTGGTGGAGCTGCTGACCGGCGTGGCATTCTACATGGTCTTTCTCAAGATCAGCGGGGAGTATGCTCCGGGCGGCAATCCCTGGTTCATGATCAAGGAATGGGGGCCGCACGTGCTCTGCCTGTGGGTGTTCATGAGTCTGCTGATCTCGGGTACGTTCATCGACATCGACCACTTCATCCTGCCGCATCGGATCACTATCGGTGGCACGGTCGTTGGGGTGCTGGCCGCCTGGTGGGTGCCCGCTCTGGTGGCGGAAACCACTCATACACGCGGTGTGCTGATCTCACTGGCGAGCGCCGCCTTGGGACTCGGTGGACTGTGGATCGTGGTGGAGCTGGGGAAGCTGGCCTTTGGCAAAGTGAACCACCGGCAAAAGCCCGCCTTCCTGAAGTCTGCCTCGCCTGGAATGTGCAAGCTGATGGGAAAACTCATGGGCAGTGAGTGGCTGGATGGACCCGTCAAATGGAGCGTCGTTCAGGAAGATGAGGAGCAGCCACCCGTGGTGTCCATCGGACGTAAAAAAATGGAGTGGGGTGACATCTTCGGCATGCGTGACTCCGACCACATGGTGATCACCTGCGATGATTTGCAGGTCAATGACCGCACCTGGCAGAACGTCACCGCAGTGATGTGGATGGAGAAACTGCTCGTGAAGTCCGAGGGCAACGGTGAAGAGTTTCCTCTGGAAGGCGTGAAGACTCTGCATGGCACGGTGTACCAGGTGGTGATACCACGTGAGGCCATGGGCTTTGGCGATGTGCTCTTTCTCATGATGATCGGCTCCTTCTGCGGCTGGCAGGCGGTGCTTTTCACCATCTTTGCAGCATCGGTCATCGGCACCCTGTCTGCCATTGTGCCCCGCATTCTCGGCAAAGCCGAATGGAGCGCCAAGATCCCCTTCGGCCCCTACCTCGCACTGGGTGCCGCACTCTGGGTCTTCTACGGCCCGCCGATTGTGGAATGGTATGTGAGCAAGACGATGTGGAGGTGATCGCGCTCGGTGCCGAGCAAGCGCTTTTTTCAGCCCAAGTTTCGGGTTGATCGCACCTTCGCTAACCCTTAACCTCTGTCATCATGGCGGCGCTGCTAGACATCTCCAGCATCACGGATGCCACCGCGTTTCATCTGGAGCGCTGGAAGCAGGTGTGTGCCGACCCCAGTCTGCAACGACGGCCGGACCGCATCGAGACCAACCGTTTCGGACACATCGTTATGATGCCGCCACCTGGATTCATTCATTCCAATCTTCAATTGGAAATCGGCCATCTCCTCAAGATCCTCATGAGCGGAGGGCGCGCGCTCACTGAATGCGCCGTGCTGACAAGTGATGGCGTCAAAGGCGCGGATGTAGCCTACATCTCAGAGAGCCGCGTGAAGCGCGGATTGAAGGACGATGTGCTGACGATCGCGCCAGAGATTTGCGTCGAAGTTGTGTCGCCGGGGAACACCAAGCAGGAGATGGAGAACAAGCGTGAACTTTACTTCGCAGCGGGTGCTGAGGAGGTGTGGTTCTGCGACCAAAAAGGGGCGCTGCATTTCTTCCTCAAAGG
>JAIXYN010000018.1 GCA_027490195.1 Verrucomicrobiaceae bacterium
CACTCCCCAGCATTTGCCGTGCGCGCACAGACACCTCCCATTCTTCGCACTGTGCGCTTCAACTTCCCCAGCTAGCCTGTGAGACCATCCGCCATCCTTCTCACGAGGGAGGATCTTCAGACTCTTTTTCAACTGCGCCTGGTATAACAAGCACCCATCCCTCCCCGATCAACCACGAAGAGGCCCGACGAACTCGCAGAAATTTCGCTCTCCCTCATGCACCGTGAATTCCGGCGGAGAGGGATCGTCCTGCGCTGTCCACCGCTCCCAGACGTGGGGATCAAGAGGATATCCCTCCGTCGCTGACCCACACCCTCACTCAGATCCCGACCCCGGCGCTGCGGCAGGCACCGCACCACCACGCCGCGCAAAGATCCTCGGCTTAACCGTCGTCACCCACACCGGCGCACCCCAGGACGAAGCATAGCGCGATGTGTACCGCACCGTCTTCTGCTTCAGCGGCGTCCCCGCTGCCGGGTGCGGCACCTCCATGTCATGGTAAAGGTACTCATACGAACCGTGCGGCGACGCCACACGGTCATAGTACCCCATCCCACCCGGGCGTGATTCACTGTAAGGGTAGAACCCACTCCGCTCATAAGGCCTTCCATACGGACGCAGGCTGCTCACATAAGCCGCAGAGCCAAACGCAGGCGGAGCCACCTTCGCCGAAGTCGAAGTCGTCCGTGCCGGAACCGTGCGCCGGTACAAATCACCCGTGCAAGACACAAGACCACCGGCCGTCACCAAGCCGCAAACAAGCAGAAGCGAAGTTTTCATAAAAAGCGAAGCAGTAAAAATTCAGAACAACAACAGGAGCATAAACACCCTCATCGCTCCTGTCTCTCACAATAATCGCCCTCACCACCCCACAGGCCGTGCCGAATGCCCAGCGCCCAAGGAGCGCGGGTCTCCGAACCCGCAGCACTCGCCACCCGCCCCGCGCCTGTGCCATCCCCAAAGCACCGTGCCCGGCTGGTAGGGACGCGCTGTGTCGCGTCCCTAGAATCCTTCCTCCCAGCATGGCCTGCCGACACAAACGTCTCCCCCTTTCCAAACGCCTTCTCCCACCACTCCACCAACCGACCACCAAGCCTCCGTCCTCACAAATATACGCAAAAACAGAACTAAAAATCTCGCCGGCATTCCGTTATTGGGTATTTTGCCTCCATGGTCATTCACTTCGCGTACAAAAACACCGAAGCGATTTTTCAGGGCAGGGCCGTCAAACGTGTGCCGCTGGAACTGCAGCAGAATGCGCTGCGAAAGCTCCAGATGATGCACGCCGCCATCAGCATCGCCGAACTTCAGGCCATGCCATCCCTGCAATGCAAAGTACTTGGTGGTCAGCCCAGAGGCCAGCCGCCGCTCTGGAGCATCCGCATCAATCAGCAGTGGCGCATCACCTTCACCTGCACCGAGCCACCCCTCGAAATCCGCAACGCTTGTTTCACCGACTATCATTGATTCCTGTTCGCCACGCCCGGCTCCCATTCCAAAATACTCCTTCCAAATGAAAACCGCAAAAACCAAGGCCGCAAAAACCAAGGCCAGCCCCGCAGCCCTGCGCCCGGCACACCCTGGCGAGATACTGCTTCTCGAATTCCTGGAGCCCGTCGGCGTCAGTCAGTATCGGCTGGCACAGGCCACCTCCATCAGCGTCAGCCGCATCAATGATCTGGTCAAAGGTCGGCGCGGCATCACCCCGGACACCGCCATCCGCCTCGGCGCTGCCCTCGGCGTCAGCGCCGAATTCTGGCTCAATCTGCAACGAGACTACGACATGCGTCTTGCCCGCGCCGCCAAGGCCGCCGAATACGCCGCCATCACCGTGATTCCCGAACTGGCCAAAGCCGCGTAATACTCGCCGGCAGCCCAGAATTATAGCGTTCACGAAACTGATTTCCGAAAAGCGCGCGTGGAGTCGTTCGACGGCGCTTGGAGGACCAAGCGCCCTACCTCACGCCGGGCAAGCGAATGCCCAGCGCAGGTAGGGCGGGCTGTCCTCAGCCCGCCGCCGTCGAAGTCCAAGACTTTCACACAAGAGACAGCCTGCTAAACGGAATTGAGTTTTGGCAACGGCTTACAGCATCCACCATCCATCGCTCCGCGCCCTCAAATCCCCAGCCTCAACTGCCGCCTCTGCTCCGGCGCCACCAGCGTCGAAAGCCCGATCCCGATCAACCTCAGCGGCCCCGTCACCAGCCTGTCCCGCGCCAGCAGGTAGCACGCCATCCGGTAGATCTCTCGCTCCGTCGTCACCGGCTCCTCCAGCCGGATCTGCCGTGTCAGCGTCGTGAAGTCACTGTAGCGCACCTTCACCTGCACCGTCATCGCGCCCACCCCGTGCTTCTCCAGCGTCTTCGCCACATCCAGCGCCATCTCCTTCAGCGCCGCTCGTAGCACCGGGCGCGCATCCGTGTCATTCAGAAACGTGTTCTCCGCGCTGATGCTCTTGCGCTCCTCGCTCAGGTCCAGCTCACGCTCATCATTCCCCATCGCCCGCTGCCGCAGCTTCGCCGCAAACGAACCCGCCACACCCTCCAGCGATTGCGCTGTGTCCTGCAGATCCCCGATCGTCCGCAGCCCCAGCGCCTCCAGTCCCTGCGCCGTCACCGGCCCCACCCCATGGATCGCGCTCACCGGCAGCGGCCGCAGAAACGCGATCTTGTCCCTATCCAAGATCACCGTCAGCCCATCCGGCTTTTGCATATCACTCGCCAGCTTCGCCAGAAACTTGTTCGCGCTGATCCCCACACTCGCCGTCAGCCCGCACTCCTCGCGGATCCGCCGCTTGATCGCCGCCGCCATCGGCCGCGCCGCTTCAATGGCCGCATCCACCTCCAGCTCCGGGTCCGTATGCGCGCTCACATCCAGATAAGCCTCGTCCACAGACACCTGCTCAATCATCGGCGTAAACTCCTGCAAAATCGTCATGATCCGCGCCGACTCAGCCCGATACACCTCCATCCGCGGCCGCACAAAAATCCCCGCCGGGCACAGCCGCCCCGCCGTGCGGGAGGGCATCGCAGAGCGCACCTTGAACTTCCGCGCCTCATAGCTCGCCGCACACACCACCCCCCGCTGATCCGGCGGCGACCCCACGATCACCGGCTTCCCCCGATACTCCGGATTATCCCGCTGCTCCACCGATGCAAAAAACGCATCCATGTCCATATGCATGATCACTCGCGGCATGGTTGAAATAAAAGAGACGAAAGGGCAGGGGAGTAAAGGTGAAACGACGAACGACAAACGCCAGCAGGATCGTCCTCGTCCTCCTACCCTGGGCTCCGTAGCTTGAGCGAAGGAGGCTAGAACTCAGCCTGCCCTTCTTAGCGCACAGCGCGAAGAACGGGTCCTAGATCCATACGTTTCGCAAGCCCAGAGCGCCATCATGGATCACGACGTCACAGCTCACCCTTCGGGATAAACCTAGTTCTCGTGAGACCACGCGACCCGCTACACGTGTGTGTGCAGTGGCTTGGGCGAAATGACCAATGAATCAAATGAGGAAAGCGCAGGGAGAGCCGACTCGCCGCGGTGCTTCTTTGACCTCCGCCTGCCCAATGCGGCAAAGATGAGCCCGCTGGAACGCGCGCAGAGATCGAAGACGATAACCTCCCCCTACACCCCCACCAGCTCCTCGGCTTCTTCCTCTTCCCCCGCCTCAGACGCCTCCACCGGTGCAGGCAGACCCAGCGGCCGGTTGCTGATGCCGCTCACGTCCATGCTCAGATCGGTTCCTTTCGGCTCGCGTCCCGTCAGGCGGCAGAAGTCATGATAACTCAGCACCTCAAACGTCCGGTCCAGATGCTCCACCACCACCGTCATGCTCTCCACCCAGTCACCTGAATTGAGATAGTGCACGTCCTCGATCATCTTGTCCGCTGGCGTGTGAATGTGTCCGCAGATGATCCCGTGGCAGCCCTTCCACTTCGCCAGCTTCTGCAGCTGCTCCTCGTAGCGCCCCACAAAGCTCACCGCGCCCTTCACCTTCATCTTCACCCAGCGGCTCAGCGAAAAGGCCTCCTTGTTCCGCCAGCGCAGCCAGGCGTTGTACATCCGGTTCAGGCGCAGTAGCAGCTCATAGCCCACCGCACCCACCTTCGCCAGCCACACGTGGTTCGTCGTCACATGGTCAAAGCCGTCCCCATGCACCACCAGGTAGCGCCCGTGCGGCGACTCATGGATGTGCTCCTCCACCAGCGACAGCCCCGAAAGCTTGAACGGCAGAAACTTCTCCAGAATGTCATCGTGGTTTCCGCGCAGGTAGATCACCTCCGTGTCCTCCTTCTCCATCTTCTTCAGCACCGTCCGCACAAAGTGCGTGTGATCCTGCGTCCAGCGCCCCGAACTCCTCAGCGCCCACGCATCAATGATGTCTCCATTCAGCACCAGCTTTTCGCACTTGCAGTGGCGGATCAGATGCGCCGCCTGCACGGCTTTGGAGTCCGCCATGCCCAGATGCACATCGGACATGAACAGCGTCTTGATACGGAGTTTGGTTTTCATAGAGTGGTAGCAATGTGATGTGTTTCACAGCCTCCAAACAGCGGACGCCTGTGAATAGTAACGACCTTGTCACCAGACATTGCCTTTCACCGACCGCTGGGAAACACACCAAGTGAAACCTTTTCGTCACGCGGTCCCGAACTCGTTCCGCCGCACCACTACTTCGATATTTTGGCTGCCTGCAGGGTGTGGTCGATCTCCTGCATCCGTTTCGCCTCGATCAGCGGCGCTTTGGTTGCCCTCACCTGACGGCTCTCCAGCGCCTGATACACAAACCACAGGCACACCATAAACAAACCCACAGCTAGGATCGGCCCGCCATAATGGCGGATGAAGCGCGTCTGCTTGCGCCATTCGAGGAAGCGTTCGAGTTCGTTATATCGTGGCCTATACATGAGCCCCATCATTGAGATATCCGCCTCAGGCCTCAAACAGTAACTCGTCACAGTATTGTTACGACTATGTCATGAGCAGCAAGCCTGCACTCTCATCACCATTCATACAGGCCACGGTTCTATTCTAAGGTTTCCATGCACAGTCATTCGAGTCTGCACCGAAAAAAGCACCGCAAGCCACAGCACCAAGCTGTGCACGAAAGCAGAACGCCACCTCCTTGAAACCCGAAACTCCCTCTCCCTCCGCCTATTCAATGCATACCAGTGCAAACTTCCACACATCACATCCTTTCATTTGGCAAGGGACTGCTTTGCAGATGGGCGATGCACCGACGTACCGCACCAAGGCTGAAGCGGAGCGGCTTGAGAGGTGCGGAATAGGTGAGTCGGCAGAGCATGCTGGGACGAAGGATTCCAGGGACGCGCACAGCGCATCCCTACCCTCCAGAGCACCGCGTGCCCCAGCGCTGGTAGGGAACCGCTGTGCGGGTCCGTGATTTCGGGGCTATCCCATCGCAGGCACCCAAAAAGGTCCGCCGTCCTTGGGGCTTTCAACAGCGGAAGTCGGAGGTGGCTGGAAAGGTGCGGAATAGGTGAGTCGGCAGAGCAGGCTGGGACGAAGGATTCTACGGACGCGCACAGCGCATCCCTACCACGCAGAGCTGCGCTGCACCGCAGCGCTGGTAGGGAACCGCTGTGCGGGTCCGTAATTTCAGGTCTATCCCATCGCAGGCACTCAAAAAGGTCCGCCGTCCTTGGGGCTTTCAACAGCGGAAGTCGGAGGTGGCTGGAGGGGTGCGGAATAGGTGAGTCGGCAGAGCATGCTAGGACGAAGGATTCTACGGACGCGCACAGCGCATCCCTACCACGCAGAGCTGCGCTACACCTCAGCGCTGGTAGGGAACCGCTGTGTGGGTCCGTGATTTCGGGTCTATCCCATCGCAGGCACCCAAAAAGGTCCGCCGGCCTTGCCGTGACCGATCGACGAATGCACAGCGTCCGCTCAGTTCGAGACGGGTTTTTGATGAAAGGGTGATGCGCGGCAGTTTAGCGCCCATAGCCACCACCCTACAAGGCGCACTCGCCCGGCAAAGACCTCGCTCATCCACCCTCGCCTACGCAGATATTTTCATTCACGCTACACGTGACAAATTCGTCACCATTCGCATCTCTCCACGCTCTGCGACGAGATCGTAACATGCTTGTCTTTGGCAGGACTTCATTCCTGCCGTCACAGTCTCGTCACCCAAACATGAGCAGAATCCTGGTAGTCGATGATGAGAAGGATATTGTCGAACTCGTAAGCCTTCACCTCCAGCGTGAAGGCCACGAGGTCGTATCCGTGGGCAATGGCCTCGCCGTTCTCCCCATGGCCGTCAAGACCGCCCCCGACCTCATCGTCCTCGACATCATGCTTCCCGGCATCGACGGCGTCCAGGTCCACCGCCGTCTCCGCGCAGACACCCGCACACGCCACATCCCCGTCATCATGCTCACAGCACGTGCGCAGACCAATGACCGCATCGCCGGACTGGAGAGCGGCGCAGACGACTACCTCACCAAGCCCTTCAGCCCGCGCGAGCTCATGCTCCGCATCGGTGCCGTCCTGCGCCGTTCGCAAAAAGTCGTCATGCTCGCAGAGCAGCGCATCGGCGAGTTCCTGCTCGACCGCAAAAACATGTCACTCTCCATCAATGGCAAGCTCATCGAGCTCACCATCACAGAGCTCAAGCTCATCACCACCCTCATGGCCAATCCTGACGTGATCCACTCACGCAGCGAGCTCCTCAGCGCCGTCTGGGGTTACGCCGACGACACCCACTCCCGCACGCTCGACACCCACATCAAACGCCTCCGTGACAAACTCGGAGACCACGGCCGTCACATCGGCACCCTGCGCCGCCAGGGTTACCTCTTTCAAAGCACCGTTCAGGAGCTCGCAGACTCAGACGCATGATTATGGAGATGGAGGTGATGTCCCCCCCGGCGCAGCCAGGAGTAAAAAAAGGGCAGGCAGACAACGCCTCGCCCATGTGCATGCAGGATGATTGCCGCCTCTTCGGCTCCCTCCTCAATGAAGCCCCCCAGGGCATCCTCGTCATCGATGACACAGACATCATCGTCTTCGCCAATCTCGCCATGAGCGTCATGCTCCTTCCGCATCCGTTGGAAGAAGGTCGGCCCCTCGGCACCGCACCCAGCCTAGACGCCATCACCCGCATCATCGCAGACGCCCGCACCCGCCGCACCCGCGTCGAGGGTGAGCTCCGTCTCCCGCTTCCCCACTCCTACGCCGCCGAGTGGAGCCATGAGCGCCACTACCACCTCTCCGCCGCGCCCTGGAGCGAAGGCGGCCGCAGCGGCATCTGGGTCATGGTCGAAGACCGCACCGAGCACGACACCATCGCCCAGACACGCCAGGACTTCGTCACCAGCGCCGGGCATGAGCTCCGCACCCCGCTCTCCCTCATCCACGGCTACATCGAGACGCTGAAAAGCGGCATGATCAAAAACACCGCCTCGATGGTGCGCTGCCTCGATGTCATGGAAAAGCACAGCCGTCGCATGATGCGCATCATCGATGACATGCTCACCATCTCCCGCCTCGAAGGACTCGAAGAGCCCCTCAAGACTGAAACCTTCCTCGTTCGCGGCTGCGTGCATGACGCCATCGAGCACCTCACCCCCCTCGTCGAAATCCGCCAGCCCGTCATCACCCTCGACTTTCCCCCTGACGGCGGCCTCCTCAGCGGCGATCGCTTCTACTGGGATCAGATCTTCTCCAACCTCATCGAAAACGCCCTCAAGGAGAATCCCCGCACCGGCCTCCGCATGACCATTCGCGGCCGCTGGACCCAGCACGAGTGCATCATCACTGTCACCGACGACGGCATCGGCATCCGCCCCGAAGACCTTCCTTACACCTTCAAGCGCTTCTATCGCGGCATGCAGGAGTCCAAAGGCACCGGCCTCGGCCTCTCCATCGTCAAGCGCGCCGTCGAAGTCCACGGCGGCACCATCGACCTCGAAAGCCACCCCGGCCGCAGCACCGTCTTCACCATCCGCGTACCCTTGCCCGGTTAAAATCGTCCTCGAACTCGAACTCGAACTCGTCCTCGTCCTCGTCCTCGTCCTCGTCCTCGTCCTCGTCCTCGAACTCGAACTCGAACTCGAACTCGAACTCGAACTCGAACTCGAACTCGAACTCGAACTCGAACTCGAACTCGAACTCGAACGCGCTCCTCCCGCTCCGCAAACACTCAGCGCGAAGAACAACCGAGCCGCCCCCGAGTCCACTCTTCTTCGTATTGTAGTCCCGGCTTTAGCCGGTTCTGGTTCCTCCCGCTCCGCAACACCCACCCCAGCGAGAAGCCCAGCGCCTCCCACATAGACTGCGGTCGCGCAGTGAGGCACGAACGCAGCTACAGCTTTCGCCATCCTCGGTGACTCCCGCCTACCATAAAATACCCGAAAGCGGCAGCTCCCAATTCCTCGCAGGCCCATTCCCCCACGCCCATCCCGCTCTCCTGGAAAGCGGCAGCTTCACCCTTACGTCTTGAGGTCAGGTGCTCTGCGGCAAAACCGAAGCTCCCAGCCACCCGCCTTCAGGCTCACGCGCCCCCCTACAGCGCCCTCTTCAAAAAAGTAAGCTCCTCATCCAGCAGCAGCGCCCCCGGAATCTTCTCCGCCATCACAAACGCACGGTCCGCCTTGCCCACCAAAGACAGCAACCCCGCAGCCACCGCACGCGGGCCCGGCGGCAGACTCTCAGGGCGGGGCAGGGCAGCCAGGTGCTTCGCCATCCCCTCACGATCTCCCAGCCGATACGCCGAAAGCGCCAGCAGCAGCGGCAGCGGGATACGGTCCACCTTCACATTGAAAGCAGCGTTCACTTCACTTTGCTCCTTCAGAGATTGCAGGTCCACCCTCTCCAGCTCCACCCCTAGCACCAGCCGCAGATACTCAAACCGGTCCGCAAACATCGCGCTGCTCGGGCTGATCTCATGCAGCTGGCGGGACACATCCAGCAGCGTCTCCGTATCTTTCGCACGCAGCGCCAGTTCCACACTCTTTTGCAGGTTCTTCAGCGCCGCTTCACTCGCGTTGTTCTCCGCCGCCTTCATCCCCGCTGCCCGGTACGCTTGGCTGGCGACATCCGCAAAATTCAGCCTCTCCGCCAGTTGCGCCGCTACCTCCAGCGTCGCCACATCTCCCGCCTGCGTGGCATTGGTCACCGTGCCTTGCAAAATGCGGCGTGACTCACGCATGTCAGGCTGCAAGTGGCTCAGCACCTCCGCCATCGCCAGGTCCAGCAGGGTGGCAGACACCGGCGGATGCGGCGCTTTCAGCACCCCCTGCAGTTCCTCCCAGCGCCCCGCCTGAGACAGCGTCTGCACCAGGATGGGGTACAGCTCACGCGACTGCAAAGCCAGTTCCCTCGGGACCAGCCTCAGCACCTGATCATTGAATTTCTCCCGCATCAACCAGTAGGCCATGTCCTCCAGCCTTCCATTCTTGAGATCCATAAAGCGTTCGATCTCCGCCTTCACCAGTTGCCCGCGCAGTTCCGGCTGCAGCCGCATCTGCGCAGAGACCACCATCAGCCGCATTCCCAGCGATTGCAGCGGGTGCTTCTCCTCCAGTTCCAGCAGGCGCTTCGCCTGGGGCTGCGTCAGCCCACGGCTCAGAGACAGTTGCAGGATGGCATCCATGCCCGTCTGCGAGCTCAGTTCCGCCAGCTGCCATAGCTGCTTTTGCGCGTGGTTTTGTACCTCCACAAAGTGGCTGCTCAAGTCCGTCACCGCCGCCTTCAAATTCGAATCAGGCGTCGCCTCAGCCGTGCTTTGCACCACCGCACGGTGGGAGATCTCCGCAGCCTCCTTCGCATGGCCCTCCGCATTCAGAATGCTTGACAGCAGCTCCAGGCCCGGCTGCTGCGTGCTCTGCTTCAGCGGCAGCTTTTCATAAACCTCTCGCGCATCCTTCGTCTTCCCGCTGCTGATCAGCGCGCGTCCCAGCGTCAGCTCCTCCTCCGCCGTCAGTGGCCGCTTCAGCTTCAGTTGCTGCAGCTGCTGCGCCAGTCCGCTAGGGTCGGAGCCCGTCGCCTTCAGAAACGTCACCATCGCCAGCATCACCTCCTCATCCTCAGGCGCTCGCTGGCGTGCCAGCAACAGCGCCTGATACGCATTCACCCAGTCCTTCGCCTCCGTCGCCTTCACCGCCTCCTTCGCATTCCTCCGCGCCAGCGACACGCGCAGCGCACTCGCCACCGGGTGCCACGCAAACAAGCACACGAGCAGCAGCCCGAACGACCCCAACACCAGCAGCGAAAACTTCCCGATGCGCTCTCTCGGCGGCTCCTTTTCAGGGATCTTCGTCTGGGAGTCGGGGTCAAATTGGAAGGCCATGGTCGCGCAGGGGTTGCGGGAGAGTATTACTCACCCGGTTGGTCATTGCTACGCTTACGTTCATCATCTCCGCTGCCGCCACCGTAGCCGATCACCTGCACCGTGATGTCTGAAGGCTGCTCCTGCGCCACTGCTTGCTGCTGCTGGCTCTGCGCTGCTGGCTGTGCGTTGGACGATGTCGCCGCCGCGCCAGCGGAGGCCGCCGCCGCCAGACCACCCAGACTCGGTGCCGCCACCGACGGCGCCGCTGGCGTGCCCGCGCTCGAGCCCCCGACTGAAATGTTCGCTGCATTCAGCACGATCGACGCCGCAATGTTCAGATTCCCCGTCGCACGGATGCCCGCGTCACCCGCATCCACCGCACCGATCGGCGCGATCAAGTCCACGTTCCCCGGAGCCACATCCAGCACCGTCGCCAGCACCCCGATGCCACCACCCGTCGCCAGACCCGCAAGGTCGGTCGCGACATCGGCACTCTGCGGATCGATCAACACCCGCGTCGGCGGGGCTGACTGCACCGTTTTGGAGGAGGAACCCGCCGCGATGTCGCCAATGGAAGACCAGATCATGATGTCACCTCCCTTGAGGGTGAAAATACGTGAGATGCCTATGTCCACGCTGTTGTTCGCAAAAATATTGATGCTCCCGCCGGATTCCGTGATGATCCCCGGTGGTGCCAGCGTCTCGCCAATGAGCGTGGAGGCGAGTTGCAGTCCGCCGTTCGGGGCCAGGATGCTGATGTTCCCGCCACTCTTGGTGCGGATGTCGCGCGCCTGCGTCTGAATGCTGCCCGTGCCGAACAGGGGAATATCCCGGGGAGGATCATAGGGTTTGGTCGGCTCTGTTGCGCTGACTGTTCCGCCGGGCGTAATGTTGCTGCTGTTGAATATAATTCCCATTCCCGGCGGGTTGATCGGTTGGGAACTATACGCTGCCGCAGATTTGAAGAAAAGGGCGTCGATTGCCTTATCGCCAGCAAGGTAGGTACCTGCATCTGGACTGTCGGGATCGTTGCGGTCTCGTCCGGCATTGCGCAGAGCGACGTAGAAAAGGCCCAGGGCGAGTTTCTTCTGCTGTTCGGCGGTCAAACTGGGATCGTTAAGGTTCACCGAGTCCACTCCGAGCAGTTCGGCGAGGTCGGTAAGATTCCGTGGAGTGCTGAAATCGGTGATCAGCTTGGCGAAATCAAGCTGGCTGCTGCCAAGCCCCGCCGCAACACCACCCAGACCCGCGCCAATGATGACGTCAGCCCCCGCAAACGGCAGATAGGGATTGCGGCCATTGCCGATGCTGGTGATGCCCACGCCGGTCCCATCCGAGTTGTTCGAGCCCGTGCCCAGATTCAGATTCCGTCCCGCCAGCACCTGCATCGTCCCCGGTCCGCTGATCTGGATGTCACCGGACTTTGGCACTTCATTATTGCCGGGAAGATTGCCGGCCGCGGAGGCCTGCGAGCGCAGGAGCGAGTTGGCGTTGTAAGCGATGATGTCTCGGCCGCTCGACACGATGCTGACATCGCTTGCACGGACATTTTGGATGTACAAACCCACATCGGTGATGTCACGTCCCGCCAGGATGGTGGCAGACTTGGCAGAGAAGAGTGTCAGCCCCGACAAATCCCCGCTGCCCGCGTAAATTCGCACCGGCTTGGAATTGTTGGCGTGGAGCAATCCTGGCGCGTGCAGATTCTGCTTGGCTTGAACGAGACTGAAAGTGCCCGTTGTTGAGCCGGTCTCAGCAAACGTCGTATTCTTCTGATTGAGAAAAATGGGGTTCGTGGTTCGCACCAGGTTGTTGTTTTGGCTGCGATTTAAAAAATCGTAATAGGCGTAGGGGGACAAGACGCCAGGGACTGATTGCGGGCTGGCATCAGACAGATTGATGGTGGAGGAGGCCCAGACGTTATTTTTGGAGCCCGAGAGAATGAGGTTAGAGGCGCCCGTTTTCTGCAATCCCAAAATGCTGCCAGCCGCTAGCAGCTCCAGCGTGCCTTGTGGAGAGGGGGTAAGGCTGGCGTTGCCGACGAAGTTAAGATCCCCAGAAAATGAGGTGAGTGCGACAGATGCTGGCAACAACGACGCATAGACACTGAATGGGGTGATGTTAGACTCTGCCAGCCGCAACCAGGGTTGAATGTTGGATGCTGACGATCCAGTGAAGAGAAGCTCTTTGATCATCCACAACGAAAGGATCGGTTGCGAGGAACTGCCGTCCACTGCGGTGGCCGCCGTGCGCATGGTGAGAGTGCCGCCAAGGGATGAGGCTGAAACCGCACTGTTTTCGCTGAAAGTGCTGAAATAGGTTTTGTACCAATGCCTGTTGTTGACTCCCTGCGGCAGCAGGAACGTGTTGGCCACCGGGCCCAGGAGTAGATCTCCCCGCGCCTTGACATCGAAGCTGCTTTTGCCGGCAAAGAGTGTGGTCGGCAGCCAGCTGCTGGGATCATCAAGCTCCGCCACGGCTGCGCCGGTCAGCAGCCCGAGGCTTGGAGAACGGGTCGAATTGGTGGTGATCGTGCCAGCACTTAATGTCCCGACGCCGCGCTCCACATAGTAAATGCCGCCGTTGATGCTGCCTGCGGCAGTCACTGTGACATCGCCACCGCCAAGTTCCAGGAAACTGGCCGCGTTCGGCGTGCCCCTGGCCGCCCGTGCGTTGGTGGGCGCATGGGCGCTCACATTTTCGACACTTTGCCCAGCTTGAAGCAGCACATTGCCGCCACCCAGTGCGCCGACACCATCGAAGAAGTTGCTGAAATTGACCCACCACGTTGTTGAAGCGGCGAGGTCATTGACCTGGCGCGTCACGCTTTGGAACAGAATGACATCTCCATACTGGCCTGTGGCAGGGTTGACGTATCCACGGCGCATCAGCCAGTTGTTTGGAAGTTGACGTGAAGAGTCAGCCACGGTGACTCCGTTGCTTTTGGTCAGGTGGATGATGTTGGATTGAGCCGTGATGGAAACATTGCCCCCTGCCATGCTGTATTGGGCGGGATAGAGCTGCTGGAGAATGCCAAGCGGCGACAGTTGGTCTGGAGTCGAATTGGCCACGCGATCAACATCTGGCAGGACGAAATCTCCTGCCGATACCACCCTGGTTGCATCCGGGACTCTCACACCAGCGGTGTAAATCGTGGCGAACTGGTTGAGCAGTTGAACATCAAGGGCGGAAAAAATTTCAATGTCTCCTGACCCGGTGCGGATGACCTGAAACCTGTTGGACGTGGTGGTGGCGTTCGTCGCACCGTTGGCGCGGATGGCCGTGGCAGTGAGAGCGTTGGCCCCGGAGGTCGTGCCGGTTGGGCGCGCCTGCCCGGCGTCTTTGCCCAGCAGCAGCGAGCCTCTTCCGCTGGCCACCATCGCGCTCGTGGTCGGCAGCACTTCACGGAAATTCGCGGCAGTGGTGTCGGAACCCGATGTCAGGCGGTACGACCATGACTGTGTATTCACCGGCAGGGTGGACTGCATGGTCATCAGCGGTGCCGTCCACTGCCTTTCGAGCGCATTGGTCGAGGTCGCAGCCGCAGCATTAAAACCATCGCTCAAAGTATTGTAGAATTCGAGATTGCCCGAAGCGCGCATGGTCAATATGCCAGGGGCATTTTTGGGGCCAAAACGGAAACCAGCCAGATCCCAGTCATAAGCAGCACCAGAGCCCTGGCCAGAACCCACGTTGGCGATGCCTAGGGTGATGTTGCCGCCACGGTTGCTGATCTCGATGCCGGGTGAGATGACCACGACTCCCGCTCCCTGGGTTTCCAGTGCTTGGATGCCCGTATTACCGCCCACCAGACGGCTCAACATCGCAGCGTAGTTTGCCATGAAGCTGGTGGCGTCAGCTCTTAAATTTTGACCGCTTGATGCCTCCGTCTTGAGGGTCACTCCAGTTAGATTAGGCAGGGTCGAGGCACCGCCTTGAATGACCACATTGGCTTGGTTGTAGTCATAAAGTCTGTAGCCTTCGATCACGATGCTGGAGGGATTAATGATCGTGCCATTGATCGGACTGACCTGAATGTAGTTGTTGAGCGCAGTAGTTTGCGGGGCGCGGATATGCAGCTTTCCAGTGAATTTACCCTGATTAGCGCTGGCCCCCGCAACGGTGCTGGTGGTCCCGCCGACAGTGACCTTGTCGTTGTTTGTGACGGATAGATCCAGAACGGAGCCGGTTTGAATATTCACGATGCCCGCTCCAACAATGCCATTGCTTTGAGCACCCGACTCCAAGTTGATTTCGCCGCCCTTGCCTGCAGAGTCAAAATCGGTTCCCTTCACTGTAAGCCAGGCCCCCGAGTTCAAAGTAACATCGCCATTGGCGATCAGGTCGATTCGTCCGCCGATCGATCCGGAAGCGTCGATCGTTGGCAGCAAGGGATTGGAAGCAGCGTTGACCGTAATGGAACCCTGATCCACTCCAAGGTAGAAGCGATGCGCATAGACGGTGCTGTCAATAGTCACGCTGCCAGTGCGAATACGGAGGTTCCGTTCCTGGGTGAACGAGCCTGCGTTGAGCTTAGCGTTCAACGCGTTGAATGAAGCGATGCTGCCGATGTCGATCCTGGCGGAGGCATTGGTGCCTCCAAGACCACCCTGTCCGAGCAGGGTGCCGTCAAGTGTCATCAGGCCCGCGCCAGCGCTAACAATGAATTTGCCCGCATTGCCACCTGCCGTGGCTGCGGCAACGTTGATCGTGCCTGTGGGGTTAAGCGTCACGTTGCCGGCATCAGCCGTCAGGGTTATCTGTCCGGCGTCGGTGTAGCGCACCTGGTCAAAGAAGCTTCTGGCCGTGCCGCCGACGTCAAGCCGTCCGCCAATTTCGAGCGGACCACTCCGCGCGCGCATGGAAATCACCCCGCTAGGCAGCAGGACATCTGTGTTCGCCGTAATGCTGCTGCCCTCAAATGAAACCTGGGCTCCAAGTCCGAGGCTCGAAGGCAGGGGTTGGTTCCCGGACGGTTTTGTCAGAGTTAGAATGCCTCCGGCTTTGATGCTCTGCGTCGTGCTGCCGCTTGCCGTGAAGAAAGGCGTGACTGCACTGATGTCTCCCTGGGCCTGGAACGAGCCGGTGCCCTGCATCAAAATGCCGCTGGAAGCATTGAATGCCACCGTGGCAAACTGATTCACCACCAGATTGTTCTGGCCGATGGTGATGGTTGCAGCGGTCACGTTCAGCGTGACGCTGCCAGACAACGCACCCGCCGTTCCAGCCGTGCCGTTGGCACTGTTGTCCAGCAGAATGGACTGCGCGGAGAGGTTGACGCTGCCGCTGCCATTGTTGAAACCACGTATCTCTCCGGCACGCAGCGCCAGAGTTCCCGTGTTGGAGAAAGATCCCGTGCCATAGATGTCGATGGAGGTGTAGCTCAGCAGTGACAGGGCGGTGGTGCCTTGCAGGCTCGTCAGGGCCGTGCCTCCGAGAACGAGGCTGCCTGTGGTCTGCATGGCTCCTGGATTGTTGAGCAGCAGTGAAACACGCCCGCTGTTCAGGTTGATGGCCGAGCCGGTCAGGCTGGTGCTGTTGTCCAGCGAAGTGCTGTTGCTGGAGTCCAAGGTGATGCTGGCACCGCTGATCTTCACTCCGGCGGCCACGTTCAGTTGTGGCAGCGCCGAGGTCGTCACCCCCGTGCGCGATGTTTGCGCTGAGACCACTCCGCTGACCCTCACCAGTGCCCCGTTGCCATTAATGACGAGCGCATCAGCAGCAGTCTGCGTGCCAGACTGCGTGATCACAGCATCAGCGGCCAGCGTCACAGTCTGCTTGGCCGCCAGGATGATTTCTGTGCCGGTCAGCGGCGAGCCAACATTATCCACCGTCAGTTTGTCGGTGCGCACGGTCACGGCGGAGCTGCTTGTGCCAGTGACGCGTTCTCCGCCGATGAGCAGGCTTTCCGCATTCCATCCGCTTAGCAGGGCGGAGTTCAGGACCAGTTTGTTCGGCTGAGCAGGTGCTCCCGGAGCCGCAATCAGAATTTCCAAGGGGCTGCTGATGTCCACGCGTCCCCCACGTCCTGTTTGCAGCCCCACGGCTTGCACATTGCCGCCAAGCTGCATGCTCTGCGTTGCACTGATCAGGGCATACCCCGCATCCAGCGGTGTGCGGGACACCGGCAGGTTCAGATTTTGCTGCGCTGTCGGAATGAAAGTCGCCGCCGAGTAGTCGGTGTATTGAGCACGAGCAGCGATGACGCTCTTTGGTGCTATTTCGAACTGTTGATAGAGGGTGCCCGATACCGCAGGATTCAAGCTGTTGAAACGATAGCCGCTGGTCAGCTCCGCACCGCCGGGCTTCACGAATGAATCGGTCGGAGTTGCCGAACTTGGCGTGATCAAAAATGCACCGGGCAGCAACGCATACCGTGCGGGCAGCAGGGTATAGTATCCCCCTGCAAGCAAGCTGCTGTCTTTCAGGTAGATTCGATCTCCGACCTGCAGGCTACCATTGGTGTAACCCTGATCTCCCCCGAGGTTGCTGGCATACAAACCCGTCGTGGCGAACGGCGCAAATGGAGCGACGGAAGATGAGAATCCAGGGATAATCGCAAATTTGTCACTCGAAGCGAGGATGTCTTGCGTTCCGCCGTTGCCTTTCACCCAGCGGTAGCCATACAATTCCCCGCCGCCACGGATATCGAGGGTGGAACCGGTCTGGGTGCTGACGTTGAGCGCCGACAGGCGGATCGTTTTATCCGGCACGCCTCCGCTGGTGATGTCGAAGCCGGTTGGGTCTATCCAGTTGGTGCCGTCTTTGACGATGCCATACGGAATCTTGACTCCTGCACCGGTGCTAGGATCAATAGCTGACACGGAGGTGTTGCCGCCAGTCACCAGTGTGATTTGCTGAGTCACAGGCACGCTCGCATTCGTCACGAGGCCGAGGGGCGCCGTGCCTGAGCCGTCCCACCCCAGCCTGATCGTACCCAAAGGCGCACGCAAGTTCCCGCCCTGCGTAATGGTGTTAGCGAAGATGTTCAGTCTTCCTCCGCCAGACAACGGGAACTGCGGTGTCTCACCCGAAGCGATAAGCGTCACGCTACCGTTGTAGGCAGTGATGGTGAAGTTGGAAGCCGTCACGGGATAAACCTGGCCGGCGGTGATGGTCAGGTTGCCTGCGATGTCCAGATAACCGTTACCGCGCAGATCCTGACGGGCGGTCAGGCTGGCCTGGCCGATGTTCTGCAGCGACAGAAAGCCGGTCTCGATCAGGTCCGCCGTCACTTCAAGACGCCCTGCGCCAGTAGTTGGGCTAAACACACTGGGGGTATCGCCAAACGCCGAACGCACGACAAACGGATTGAGGAGTTCTTCATCTCGCACCGGTTTGGCGATCGGTCTTCCCAATGTCACATAAGGGGCCGTGATACGCACCAGATCATTGGCAGCAATGACCCCGCCATCGGCGATCTTGGCGTAGCCCTTGGCTGTCATGTTGACAGGGCCGACGAACTCGACGTTGCCTTTGAGCTGCAAGGAGTCAAAGCCCGCATTTTGAAATGAATTGACCCCGAAATAGCCCATCCCGGTGAGGCCTCCGGTGAGGAAAGTGCCAATCGCATCCTGTCCTAATGAGAATGTTTGTGGAGCAAATGAACGGATGTCTTGCGCCACTTTGAGTGTGATATCCTTGTCATCGGTGCCAGAGCCGGTCTGCACGAAACGCCCGGATGTTACGGAGAGCGTGCCGCCTTGGGCCGTTGCGCCTCCGGCTTGGCCATTCAGCGTCGCCTGACTGAACACGAAATCACCTCCCTTGAACGAGACCGAACCACCGTTGCTGTCCACGCGTGTGGGCACGGAAGCAGCGGCCAGAACCAGTTGAGAAACCGAATTCAAAACAGCTACTGTTTGTCCTGCCTCTGAAGGCAGCAGGTCTAAAATGCTGCTTGTGCCAGACACATCCAATGTGGCGCCTATATCCGCGATGACGTTGCCTTCCAAATTGATGGATCCGCCTGCATAAACGGAGCCCACCCGCCGGCCAAAGGCATCCGCCAAAAGAACGGTTTTTCCAGCGGCAGAAATGCGGCTGCTGCTGCCCAAATACACGGTCACTTGGCCCTCATTTGGAATCGTGTTTTGAGGATAGTGGAGGGAGCCAGTGATCGAAACGGTTCCCCCTGGGGCATAGATCTCTCCCATCATGGAGATCGTTTGACCTTTCAGGGTGACTTTGCCCAGGGCGTCCGTTTCGATGCGGCTGCCTGAGCCAATGTCGATCCGGCCTCTCAAATCAAGCAGGCCGTCCACGAAGTCCAAGACTCCTGGAGCCAAAAAACTGAGCTGAGCAGCCTTGCGATACCCCTCGGGGTTGATGACGGTGCTGAGTGTAATAGCAGATCCCCCCTGAGAACTCAGGCCCGCCAGAAGACTGCTGACCACTGGCCGGATCACAACGCCTGGCGCGATGACAACACCAGGTGCAGAAGTCTGTGTACCGGCAGGTGGCGTGATGTCTAATCCCAGTCCTGTCAGCGCAAACTGGCTGAACCCGCCCGTGCTGAAGAATTCCGGCTGCAGCAGCAAAGTGTTCGCATAGGTGGCCGTTCCTCCCACCTGAATGAGCGGGGCCTGCAAGTCAAGCGTACCGCCGTTCGCGCCCGAGAAGCCCTTCAATGTGGCACCGAGGGTGAGCTGTCCGCCCACAAGGGATCCGATCAGGGGGTCATTGCCGGCATGAATAGAAATAGTACCAGCATTGCCATAGCTGATGCCCTGGCTCCATACAAGACCACCTGAAACATCCACGAGACTGCCTGGGGTCAGATCTGCCGAATAGCTTCGGAGATTGATGGTGCCGCCTGCGCTTGTGCTGACATATTCCACCACGCCATTCGCATTAATCTTGGCAACATGGTGTGGAATGATCTTGTTGGTATTTGTGATTGTCGCAGTGCGGTCATCGATCACGATTCCTGCCGTGCTGAGCGTCGCCGCTGCTCCCAGGGTTACCTTGCCGCGCGTAGGATTGGCGGTTGGATGAATCGCCTGCTCATTCTGCACGTCCAGGATGGCGGTCGTGTAGGGGGAGATATTGTAGGCCGTTAAATCTAGGCTTCCGCCTGGGGCGGAGAGCGTGCCTTGAATGTCCAAATTGGCACCATAAAATTTGATCGAACCAGCGACCGCAGCATTCAGGCTGACACCGGCTGGTACCAGAATGTCCCCATCACTGTTGTCCACCAGCAGCGACGCAAATCCCCGGGTGGTGAGCAGATCGCTCCTGAGAAAGACGTTGTCACGACGGTCTTGGGCCAGCGTAGCAATGCTGCCATTGTGTGGGAACGCACCCACCGCAGCCTGCGTGCCGCTCTCATTAAGGAAGGTGACTTTAGGCGGTGTGGGTGAAAAGAATGGCAGCAGCAGGGGAGTTTGGATCAACTGTTGTGCCTGAAATTTGAGCGAAAGACTGCCGCCCTGCGGCGCTGAATCGATTTGCTGCTGCCCGACGACAACATTGCCCCTGAGCACGCCATCCAGCGCCATGGAAGCGGCGCCAATGGCAAGACTGCCGCCCCTAGCACCGGAGCTGTAGGCTGGCTCAAAGATGCTGTTGAGAGCAAACACGCCTGTGGTTGTCGTGCTCGTGCCCCAGCGCGTGTCCGTGACGGTGGTGGAGCCGGTATAAATGCCGTCATACGCCACAATTGGATCGGCGTTGGCAATGTCGATCAGGTTGCCATCATCCATCAGGAAGGTGGTTTTCACATAGCCGCCTGCAAAGTCCTGATAGCCGCCGGATACGTTTACCACGGCTCCATCCTGGACCACCACCGAATCACCAGCCGTGAGTGACACCGTACCACCTGCGGTGGTAAGCTGCCCTACGGTACGTTCGATGACTCCCAAATAGCCCGAAAGGTTGGCCAGCGGTGTTCCCACCCAGGCTGTGCCGTCACTGCGGACTCCTTGCTTGCGCAAATCGACCGTGATGGTGGCACCGCGCAGGTTGCTGTTGCGCTGCAGGGCGGAGTCCGCCAGCTCAGCACCGCGCAAAGTTAACGTTAAATTGTATTCAGATGCGTTCGCAGCGATCGCGGTGGATCCTGCCACGTTGATGACCGCTCCACGGTCCACATACACTTGGCCCGAAGATTGCACGAAATTCTGGATGGCCGGATTGCCGGGCAGCAAGTTCCAGATGCCTGCGCTGATCGCCACATTGGCATTCGGGGCCATTATCACAGAGTCTTGTCCTAAATAGATCCCCAGTCCCTGGATGTTAACCTGTGATTTCAAGGCGAGTTCCGTGCCGTTGATCTTGCTGGTGCTGGACCACTCCGGCAGAATCTGCATAACCGATCCCGCCTTGGTGCTCACAAAGCCTGTGGATGTGCCTGAGGGATACTGGAAAGGTTTGCCAAACGCCGCATTTGTAGCGTCGTATCTCGTGTTCGGAATCGCATTGTAGTTCGCCAGCAGATCAATGCGCCCGTTTAATGCCACCGAGGTGCTGCTGTTGATGAAGCCGTCTTGATTCACGTTCTTGCCGGTGATCATCACACTGCCGCGTGGCGTTTCGATCAGTCCGGCGTTCGTGGCCGTGCCGCCGTAGGTGCCGACATCACCGATGTACACATCCAGACCACGCAATGAAGGATCTTCGGAGCTATGGGCGTCAATGCCCACCTGCATGCCTGCGGCCAAGATCGTCTGACCGTCCGGTGTGCTGATGGTTCCATTGTTGGTCACATTGGGCCCGATCAAAGCAACACGTCCGCCCACGTTGGCAGAGGCCGTTGGCGCGGTGATCCTGGCACCGGCTTGCACGGTGACATTTCCAATGCGGTTGCCAGTCGTGTTTGGCAGGGCAGGGGGTGTGAAGGCAGGAGTCGGTCCCTTGCTGCCGGAGGGCTGGGCATTGGCCGAAAAGAGGAACTGCGAATCCGGATTGTTCAGTAGGCCGCGCGTCACCAGGTTGTCATTGAGAGGCAGCGCGGAGACCACCATCGCATGCGTGTTCACCTCACTGGTACCACCGAAAATAATGCCGTTCTGGTTGATGATGTACACCTGGCCCTTCGCCTCGATGGAGCCAAGAATCTGCGTCGGATTGCCTGACGGGTCTGTGATCCTGTTGAAGGCGATCCATGTACCCACATCCGCTCCGCCCGCGCTTTGATCAAAGCGCACCGTCGTGTTCCTGCCCACGTTGAAAGTGTTCCAGTTCAGCAGCGCCTGCTGCTGTGTTTGCTGGATGGTCACAATGTTGCGGGCGTTTTCCATCGACGGCGTCGGCGCATTCGCCCCGGTGGGCGCTCCATTGATGTCGAGTCCGCCTACGCCTAGGCCGTTGGGGACGTCTGGCAGCGTCTGGCCGGGAAAGTTTGGGTTCGCTCCTAGGTTGTTGACGCCTGCGGCCGCCGCTCGCGCGGCTGCCTGCATGGCGTTCACGGCATCCAGAGCCAGCGTGTTGCGGGTCAGCATGTCCTGCGCGTTTGCGTGGGCCTGCGCCGTGGCTGCTGCCGTGTCGATGGCGTTCGCCGCTCCTGGCGCTGTCGCGGCGGGTGTGCCCCCGCTGCCTGCGCCGGTGGCGATGCCGATGTTCGAGCTCAGCATGTCAGCGAGCAGCGGTGTTGGAGCCAGACCGGTCAAGATCACAAGCACATGCACCAGTAGCACATGGGCGTATGAAAATCGGTGGGGCTTCGAATAAGCAAGGGGGAAAAGCTTCATAACGGGGACATTAAGGTTTCACGCCCGCGTCGTTTGACGGAGCATTCTGCAAGAGCTTAGACAGCGCTACCTCGTTGATAGCCACAGGGTGATTCTGCAACACTTCCGACACATACGCCTGCATGCTGGCGCTGCTCTTTTCGGTCCGCAGTCGCTGCGCCAGTTGCACGCGCACCTGGTCGAAAATCGGCGTGAACGGCTCACGCACGTCGAGCACCTTGAGAATATGCCAGCCGTCCTTGAGTCTTAGCGGGGCTGAAATAGCGTTCACTTTGAGCTGCGGCAGTTGCGCTAGGATTTCAGGCTGAATCTGCTGCTCGTTCAGCCAGCCGATCTCACCGTCCCGAGAAGCACTCTCCTTCTCTTCGCTCATCTCCGTTGCCACCTTTCCAAAGCTGGCCGGGCTCTCCTTCAGGCGCTGCTGCACCGTTTTGAGCTTCTTGTCAGAGCCCGCCTCTTCAGCGATGAAAATTTGCGCCAGCCTGAAGGAGCGCGGCACCGTCAGGGCGGCACGTCCGTTCTCATACGCGATCTTCAGCTCCGCCTCGCTCGGGTAGGACTCCGGCGGTCGGTTGAGAGCTTTCAAATAACTGTCCGCGATGGCGGCCTCACGCGTGCTCTTCAGCAGCGCCACCGTCCCCGGCTCTTCTTCCCATTTCTTCTCCAGCGCCTCTTTCAGGATCACCCGCTGCACCAGCATGGAGCGCACCAGCTTGTTCAGCGTGGCAGTGTCACGCGCCAGCGCTTCCTTGTCCACACTTCCCATCGTCCCCAAAGAGGCAAGGATCTCGCTCTGATGCAGTTCGATCTCACCAATGCTTCCCACCACCGGGTCGCTCTCCTCGGCCAGGATGAAAGTACTCCAGCCGCAGCAAAGCAGCAGACAGGGCCACAAGCTTGCGCGCGTCTGTTTCATATCAGCGTCCAGAGGCGCTCGTCGTATTGGGTTTTTGCACCTGGGCGGCGTCCTCTTTGCTAGCTGCCTTCGCTGGGGTCTTGGGGGCCTCATCAGGCTTGATCTTGTTGTCCACCAGCTTGTCTCCGTAGTCCTGCACCAAAGTCTCCAGCTTCACCCGCATGTTGCGCGTGAAGGGCTCGCGCGCGGCGATCGCCGTGCCCAAGCCAAAACCCTCATACTTGGAAAGGATTTCGCTCCCCACCTTGAACAGTTCGTCGTTCTTGCGCTGATAATCCGCCACCTTGCGGTCCTGCAAAATCACACGGGCAGACAGCTCCTTGCGCTCCGCCTCGATCTTTCGGGCAGTCTCCGTCAGCTTCTGGTGTCCGGCCTTCCAGTTCGCCAGAGCCTCCTGCAGTTGCGCCTTCTCGCGCTCCTCCAGCATCACCTTTGCCTTCAGCTCCGCGATGGTTTTGTCCGCCGCGTCCTTCTCGTCATTTTTTTCCTTGCCCAGCTTCTTGAAGTTGCTGTCCAGCTTCTTCAGCTTCTCATCCAGCTCCACATTGGCGGCTTGCAGCGTCGCGCGCTCCGCCTCTGTTTTCTGCTGCTGGATCATGACGTTGCGCAGCTGGTCGCGCATGCGTTTCATCACCGCCATGGCGGGGTCGGCTTCTTCCGCCGCAGGCAGTGTGGCGGCACAAACGAGGAGGAGCAATACGGGGGTAAGTTTCATGAGTTAAAATTTGGCGTGATACTCGAGGAGAAAGACATTGGTCTGCAGTGTAGGACCAGCGAGCTGTTTGGCGGACATGTAGGCGATGCGCATCCACGTGCGTTTGGACACCGCCATGGAAGCCTGGAGCGTGTAGCCCTCCATGTTGGTGCCACCATTGCCGAAGCGGGATTCGGTGAAGCCGTCAACCATGGCATCCGATTCCACATGGCGGTAACCCAGGCCGAACGCCCAGTCGCCACGCTTGTCAAACAGCAACAGCGGCTTGCCGACATTGAGGCCCATGTACCACGCGGTGTCGCCACCTTCCCAGTTGCCGTTGCCGCCGGAGCGGTTGTTCACCACGGGATCAAGCCGGTTCAGATTGTTCATCGCGGTTTTGTCGAGGCCCACGTTTTTGACGAATTCACCCAGCAGCGATACCTGCATGGGTTCCCAGTTGTTGAAGTCGAGCCTGCCTGCCCAGGCAATCTGCTGGAATTTCGTGGCTAGACCGAAATACTGGAACTGATTGATCGTGCCGTTCTGATTTCCGCCCGGAGCTGCACCAGCGGTGGGTGTGATGTTACGGATCGGCCGGTACGTGTTGCCTTTTTGCGCAAAGAGGGGCCGACTGTCGTCCGTGTCGCCGGCGTCCGTGGCAGATGCAGGTACAAACGGGCTGGAGAAACGCCCCTCAATGTTCTTCCAATCGTAGTAGGCGATGCTCGACTTCGCCTCGATTTTATCGGTGACTTTAAACTGCACACCGAACTGCGCGGCAACGAGGTACTTGTTGTAACTGGCCGTCTTGGCGGTGTTGTTTTCGCCAACATTGAGCGAGCTGTTGAATACCGGGAAGGCTCCGGCGGTGAGGAAGGTGGTAAAGCTCGGTGTCCAGGGGCTGGTGATCTGAATGGCACCACCGTCGAGGTTCACGTCTTCATCCCACATGATCTGGCTGGCGGTCATGAAGGGGTTCTGGAAGCGGCCGATTTCGACCATCAAATTCGCCTTCGGCATGAGGGAGGCCTCGTAACGAATGAACGCACGGTCCAGCCACAACTCATACTTGGAAAAGCCACCACCCTGCGTGTTGCCATTGGTGGAGCCGAGCGTCTGGTTGGTGGAGACCGGTGAATTATTGCCACCTGTGGCCATGCGGATGCCGGCAGTGAAGCCGTCTTCGAGATCAATATCAAATCCCAAGCGCATGCGCAGACGGGTGCGGTCGCGGTTTTGATCCACATTGAGCTGCGGTGGGAGCGTGCCCGTGGTGTTGCGGAAATCAAAGGGCAATCCGGTGTTGAGCGCATTGAAATTGGGGAACGCACCGGTCACGTTGTCGTTCCCGGAGGGATACATGAGGCTTTCCTGGCGCATGCGCATGTCGCCAAAGAGCTTGATGCGCTGCGTCCATTCCGGGGCGGAATTGGGTGCCGCCCACTGCTGCTCACGCGCCTGCGCGAAAACTTCCGTCCGCAACTGGTCGCGTATCTGTGCCTTCACCGATTCTGGGATGTACGTCACACGCACTTCCTCGGCGTCTGGTTGCACCGGTGGCATCGCATTTTGGGCGATCACCGCCGCCTGCGTCTCAGCCAGTGCCTGCGCCTGCGCTTTCGCAAAGGCCGCATCTTCTTCCGCACCTTGGATCAAATCAGACGCCTCCGCATGCGAGAGAATGCCTTTTTTCACCAGACGGTTGATCAGGTTCAGCGTCACATTCTGTGACGGCCCATTGAGGATCTGCTTCGGCGCATCCGCGTTCGGGTCTGGTAGCACCGGCACCGCTTCATCAGGGTTGGGGGAGATCGGCGCAGGGGTGCTGCTTGCGGCAGGCGCACCAGCGGCAGGCGCACTAGCGGCAGGCGGGGCGTTCTCAGCCAGCAGCGGCAGTGCTTCAGGCAGCGCAGGTTCCGCAGCAAACATCAACGATGGCTGCAATGCGGCGAGGAGGGAGGCGGTGAAACAGGCGTAAGTTCGTCGCCAGACTTGTTTTGGAGTGAGCATGGAGCAGGGGAAAGGGCAGGGGGATTCAGTTCGCTTTGCGTGCAGTCAGTCTGAGATTGATGGGCATGGGCATGTCGTCCGGCGGCGGTTCGTTCAGCACGAGGCCTTTAAAAACTTCGTTTTCGATCGTGGCGTCCAGCTTGCTGTCGCCCGTCGTGCCAGTGAGCTTCACGCGCACAATGCGCCCGGTGTTGTCCGGCCAAATTTTGATCACGTTGGTGAAGGCGGCGCTCTTCGTCACTGCGTTGTTGCGCAGCGCATCTGCAAGGCGTTTCTGCACCTGTCCGGCATACAAGCCCCATTTGCTGCCGCCTTTGCCGCTCCCGCCGATCAAGCCACCACCGCCGCCACCGCCGCCGCCAAGGCCCAGCCCGCTGCCGTTGCCGCCGCTGATCGCAGTGCCCAGCGGTTCATCCGCCGGCTTGTCCGCAGGTTTGTCATCGGGCTTCTCAGCAATTTCTTCGGGAGCCTGTTCGACCATCTCCTCCTCCTTTTCCTCCGGGGGCGGCTCCTCCTTCGGTGGTGGTGGCGGTGGCGGCGGTGGGGGCGGCGGCGGGATGACGATCGAAATCATCTCCATCCTCTTCTTCGGCGCTGCCTTCCCAGGCTTGTGATTCATGTACATGTAGCCACCGCCAGCCAGCGCGATCCCGCCAATGATCAGCAGCACAAGATACTTCCGGAAAAATCCGGGCTCGTCGTCTTCGATGGAGGTGGGTTTCATAAGGTTCCTTGAAAATTATCTCGCGGTGAGGCGGAGGTTGATTGGCATGGGCATGCCGTCCGGCGGCGCTTCGGTGAGCAGGAGGCCCTTGAAGATTTCGTTTTCAATCGCGGCATCCACTTTGCTGTCGCCGGTGCTGCCGTTCAGTTTCACTCGCGTGATACGGCCTGTGTTGTCGGACCAGATTTTAACCGTGTTGCTGAAGCCTGCGCGTTTGGTGAGCGGATGACTGCGCAGCGCATCGGCCACACGGTTTTGCACCTGCCCGGCATACCAGCCCCAAATGCTACTGCCGCCGCGGTCGATGATGCCGATCATGCGGGTGCCTCTGTTGCTGTTGCCATGCGTGTTGCCTAGACCGCTGCCGTCACCGCCTTCGATGTCTGTGCCCAGCAGTTCTTCAGAAGGTTTATCCAGAGGAGTGGTGGCTGTCTTTGGTTCTTCAGGCTTCACTTCCTCCTGCACGATCATTTTATCTTCTTTCTCCTCTTTCTGCTCCTCACGCAGCGGTTCTTCCTTTTTGACTTCCGGCGTAATAATCACTGGCGGCGGGCAAATAATGATCGCCATCTCCTTCCTCTTCGGCGTCGCCTTCCCAGGCTTGTGATTCATGTACATGTAGCCACCGCCTGCCAGCGCGATCCCGCCAATGATCAGCAGCACAAGATACTTCCGGAAAAATCCGGGCTCGTCGTCTTCGATGTGAGGAGATGCCATGAGATGGGAGAAATCTGACGGTTATTTTTTCGCTGCCTGCGTCGCCAGTCCGATGTTGCTGAAGCCCGCACGGCCAACGGCGGTGAGCACATCCATCACGACTTGGTATTGCGTACCGCTGTCGCCACGGACGACGATGGGTGCCTCTGGCATGGAAGCTTTGATCGCCTCCAGCTTGCTGGAAAGTTCGTCAATCGTCACCGCTGTCGCGTTGAGCTTGATGTTCCCCGCGTTGTCCACCGTCACGGCCTGCATCTTCGGACCCTCGATTGGCTTCGATGTGGAAGGTCCGCCACGCGGCAGGTTCACCTTCACGCCCTGCACCCCGGCGGTGGTCATGATGATGAAAATCAGCAGCAGCACCAGGTAGAGATCCACCATGGGTGTGACGTTGATGTCATCGTAGGATTTGTTGTCGGCGTCCATGAGGGTGTGCGGTTACTCCTTGTAGTGTTCCGCCATTTTCGTGACGAACTCGTCGATGAAGGTCTCCATGTTCGAGACCACATCCTTGATGCGTGAGCTCAGGTAGCTGTAGATAAACAGCGCCGGAATGGCCACTGCCAGACCTGCCACCGTGGCCAGCAACGCACCGGCAATACCAGGGGCAATCGAGTTCACTTCCACCTCGCCGGATTTCGCGATCACCGCGAACGTGATCATCACCCCGATCACGGTTCCCAGCAGTCCCAGGTAAGGACCACCCGCGATGCCGATGGTCAGGAACACCAGCTTCCCGTTCAGCTTCTGCACCTCGCGCACCATGCCGCCATGCAGCGTCGCTTTGATCGCCTGGATCGAACGCCCGGAAAGTCCCATCACCTTCGCCTCCTTCTTCTCCTGCGGATTGAAGGTCACCTTGCGGTAGGACTTCATACGGTTGCTGATCTCCTCCGCTCCCAGATGGTACAACTGATAGAGCGGCGACTGACGCATCAGCTTCTGCATCTTGCCGCTCACATTGCCGCCAATGTTTTGAATGCTCTCGTTGTCCTCGGTGTCGATCGCCGTGAGATCGTTGGAAATCTTCTCCCAGCGCTTCATGAACTCCTTGGAGGCCTTTTCAATCGTGTTGAGATACATGATCTTTCCTGCGGCAATGATCCAGCCCACGATGGCCAGCAACGTACAGAGGAAGATAACCACCCAGCCGTCAAACGTCAGGTCCTTCGAGATGTCCGTGATCAGCGAGAGATGCTTCATGAGCTCACCCTCTTCCTCATGGTCCGAAGCCTCGTCCTCACCCAGCGTGATCAGCTTCGCCGCGTCCGCCGAATTTCCCTGGTTCACCGCCGCAAAGCGGATGAAGCCCGCAGGCCGTGCCGTCTTCGAGATCTGCAGTTCATCAAGCTCACCTGTGTAACCCACGAAGCTGGCCGCCGCAGGAGATGTGTCCTTGTCGATTTCCACCGGAGTCTTCAGCAGCGGCATCGCGGCGTTCAGCGCACCGTAGGATTTCCCGTCCAAATACACCGTGATCGCTCCTGCATCCGCCACTGCGGCCACATGATGCCAGGCCCCAGCGGCAATGGGAGCCCCCACGCTGCTGCGCTGCTTGTTCACTTCCACAAAAGGAATGCCGTTGTCGAGACCGAGGATAAAGGCATTGGCTCCATCACGGCGGCTCAGGATCACCGCATTCGGCTGCAGCGCAGAGGGCTTGATCCACACGGACACCGTCAGCGGTGCTCCCGGCGCCCATTCAGGCAGCGGCGGTGCCGGCACCTTGATCGCCGTCTGGCCAAACACCCGCAACCCGCCGCCAATCAGCGATCCCGCAGCCGGTGGTGGCGCACCTTCGGCATTCGCTCCCGTTGGGGAGGAGTCCGTGCCCGCCTTCGAGGCATCTGCAAAGTGGTACACCAGCATCGAGTTCGGATCATACGTGGCCTTCGCCGCCTCAGGCGCTGGGGCCTCGGTGTTGCCGGAGTAGAGCCAGATGCTCGTCGTGCTCGCTGGCTTCAGGTCAGGCACCTGCACCCACACATAGGCTTCATTCAGCAGGGAGTCCCACTTTTCCACATGATGCTTCAGCTCCGTCTTGTGGTCATCCGCCAGAAAGCGCAGATCACTCCCGTCTTCCTTCGAAGACATGAAGCTGAACACCCCTTCATGCAGGCGCACCAGCACCGCCGTCGTGCCAATAGGCTCTTCGATGCCCACACCCTTGCCCGTGGTGTCGATGTCGATCTTTTTACGCGTGGTCCACTTCGCATCCCACCAGTTTTCAGCGGCGGAAACGAGTGAAGTCGTGAGCGCTAGGGCAAGCAGCAGGGAATTCAGGATGCGTGGTTTGCGGAACATGAAGCGTGGGGAGGGGCTGTGCATTAAGAGAGGGAAAAAGGGGGCGGCCTAGAAATCCATGCCAAGGCGGAAGAGCAGGAAGAGGTCATGCGCCAGAGCGTTCGGCTGCGAGACCAGCGGCATTGCCAGATCGATGGAGCCGGTGATGTGGTTCAAATAGCGGACGCGTGTTCCGAACCCCGCGCTGGCCAGGTCATAGCTGCGCTTTTCCGCAGCCAGTGTTTTGTTGGAGTACAGCTTGCCTCCCTCCAGGAAGGCGTACAAGCGCCACTGGTTTTCACGATCCTTGGCAGTGCCGATGAAGTTCGGACCGCGTAGTTCCAGCGTGCCAAAGATTCCCGAGTCACCCAGCCTTGTGGCAACGAGATACCCGCGCGCCGTGTTGTAGCCGCCGCCTGAAGTCTGCTCCGTGTTGATGAGCGCGTCTGGCGTCGCCTGTCCCTGCGCCCTTACGTACACTTGAAACCCCTGCGCCACATCGTGCGTGTGGGAGAAGTCTCCACGAAAGTACATAAAGCTGTCTGTGGCCGAAAAGCGCCGTGCCGCAAACTCGCTCTTCGTTCCGCCCATGCCGCTGGCATGCCATGTCAGCGCCGCGTTGAACTCCGTATAGGTCACGTTCGTCACGCGGCTCAGGCTGTAAGACAGATTGAGCGGGAAATACTGGATGGGTGCCGAAGTGAGTGCTCCGCCCGCAGACACATCCTGGACAAAGTTTTTGTAGTCGATCCCGAAGCTGATCGAATGAAAGTAGCCCTGCTCTGCAGGCAGCGTCTTCATCAGGCGCACACCCACGATTTGTCCTTTCCCGATCACCGTCGTGCCACCCAGTGCGGCGATGTTGCTGTCCTGCACCGTGCCCGTCAGCATCGCGCTCAGGCCTTCCACACCGCGCAGCGGCGCCTGGTAAAAGGCGCTGTACACCGCGCTGTCGCTCAGCCTTTCCGGGGCCACCTGAAAGCTCACTCCCAGCGTGTGCCCCATCTGCCACAGATTGCTGTAGCTCAGAGAGCCGCTCAGGCGCAGCGGCACCGTGTCCGCATTGTGCTGGTTGTTGATCTCCCAGCTCCCATGCAGCGGCAGCTTGTCCTCCACATTCAGATCAATGTCCACCGTGCCCGGCACCACGCCCGCCCGCAGCTCGGGGGTGATCTTCCGGTCACGCCACTGGTTCAGCGCCACGATGTCCTTGCTGATCTCGTTGAAGTTCGGCACCGTGCCCTCCTTCATCGAAGGTGCCATCGCCTTGATTTTGCTTGGCAGGAAATACCGCGCACCCTTCACCCGCAGACGGCCCACAGGCGTTTCTACCACTTCCAGGTAGATCACACCACGGCTCCCCGTCTGCTGTGGCACCTGCACTCCCACGCTCTGGTAGCCCTTCGCCTTGTAAACTTTCTCCAGCGCCACACGCGCTCCCTCAATGTCCTGCTCAGACCTGCCCGGCCCCATGAACGGATACACCGCCTCTTCGATCTCGATCGCCTTCAGCAGGTGATTTCCCCGCACGCGATACTCACGCACATAAAGATTCCCAATCTGCGACACTGCCGTGGGCTCAGCGGTCGGCTGCGCGGTCGTGGCAGTCGGTTGCCCTGGCGCAGCCGTTGAGGATTCACCCCAGGCCGTGCCGAAGCCACCCACACTCGCCCAGCACACCAAGGCGCAAATCCTGCGCGAGACATCCCGAATCTTCAGGTGTACAGTGCTTGGTTTAAAGCTGGATTGAAAGATATTGGGCGGCATTGACGCGGGATTCAAGACGCCCTTCTTTTCGTTCGAGCCAGCTCTTGCTCAAGCCAACCACAGTTACGAATGCGTCACATAAATCCCCCCAAATGACCCAGGGAAGCTGTGTCCGTAACAATTAGGTGACAATTTCGACAGTTAACAACGGCTCAAAGAGGGCCGGCTGCGCTGCTGCCAAACAACCTCCTCTGCCGCGCAGCACCCGCACCGGATGAAGGGAAGAATCACACCAAGCAGCGTCGCAGCCCACACCCTCTTAGGCGCGCGGACCTCCGATTCCGCAGCACGCCGCAAACACCCACCGCTCCGCACGGCCCTTCAGCGCCGCAGCCTCAGCACCCGCCCGTCCTTGCCAAAGGCCTCTTAAACCAGCCAAAGTGCGTATTGAAGTTCCGGCTTCAGCCGGAACCTGGAAACTCATACCACGCAAAACTTAAAACAGGTCTGTATTCCGGACCTAGCGGAAACCTGTTCCCAAACAGATGCAAGGCCCGGCGCTCGGGGCTGTAGGTTGGTCGTGTTTGGCGTCCAAGGCATTTCATCGCCCAGCGCCATCTCCGCCAAACCGCCCGACTGCG
>JAIXYN010000051.1 GCA_027490195.1 Verrucomicrobiaceae bacterium
CTCGTCGGCGGTGCCGCTGAAGACGGCGCTGGCAGCACCTCCCTCCTCTGGGACGTGAACTACGGCTCCCTCGCAGGTGACCAGGACAGCTTCTCCCCAAACATTGTTGCTGCCACCGGCGGTGCCATCAAGAACACCAACTCTTTCCAGCGCCTTCAGCTGGGTGCAGCCATCTCGCATGACTTCGGTCCTGCGGCAGTCAGCTTCGGCTACAGCTTCATCCACAACATGGGCTCCCTTGCCAATGGCAGCGGTTTCAATGGCGCTGGCGGTGCCGGCAGTGGCTTCGGCATGAACGACATCCAGCAGCTCACTCTGGGCGTCAACACCAACCTCGGCCCGATCAATCTGGCTTCGAGCGCGAACTATGACCTCTTCAACGGTGGCTGGTACTTCGACCTCACCGCCAAGTCCACCATCGCCGTGACCGATGCCATCAGCATCGTCCCACACGCGACTCTGGGCTATGGCCTGAACTACAACGCTGGCTTCACCCAGGCTTCCCGCAACCTCATGGGTGGCGGCGGCCTCCTCACCAACAGCGCTGCTCAAAACGGCATCAGTGGCTGGACCGCACTCACCGTGGGCATTGATTTCCCAATCAAGCTCAACAGCCGTGCGACCCTCACCCCTTACGTTGCAGCCAACCTGCCAATGGGCCCGATGGACAATCTGGCTGGCTCCTCCACGAGCTGGCTTGGCACCTTCCCGGTCCTCGGTGGTCCTTCCACCCCCTTCAACAGCATCGTGTTTTACGGCGTGACCCTCAGCGTCCGCTTCTAATTCCGATCGATCGTTCTCTGAACGATTCAACCCTTCAAGGTTAACCTCCCGGCGCAAGCCGGGAGGTTTTTTTGTGCCTCAAAGCGAGGCCGCTTCACACACATTTCAAGCCCCCCTCACCGAAAATCACATCTCTGCTTGTGCAGCGGTTTCAGAGTAATCCGGCCGACCCTCAGCTTGGGCGCGGCGACAGCCCGCACGACCATCATCGCACGGACACACCTGAGCCCCCTTGGAGTAAGCCATAGCCCTCAAACCGAGTGTACCGAAAGCGCCTTGCGCAACCTCCTAAAAGATGTCCGGCTCCGGCACCGCAGGACCATGCTGAAGGAAGTCAAAGTCCGCCCCCTGGTCTGCCTGCGTCACATGCTCCACATAAAGCTTCGCATAGCCACGGTGGTATCGCGCAGGCGCAGGCTTCCACGCCGCACGACGCTGCTCCAGCTCCGCGTCACTGACATGCAGGTGCAGTTTCCGATTCGGCACATCCAGCTCGATCAGATCCCCCGTCTTCACCAGCGCCAGCGGTCCCCCCACCGCACTCTCCGGCGCAATGTGCAGCACGCACGCCCCGTAGCTCGTACCACTCATGCGGCTGTCGCTCAGGCGTACCATGTCACGAATGCCCTGCATGATCAGCTTTTTCGGAATCGGCAGTTGCCCCCATTCCGGCATTCCCGGCGCGCCCACAGGCCCCGCATTGCGCAAAATCAAGACCGTGTCCTTCGTCACATCCAGGTCCATGTCATCGATGTTCTTTTTGAGCTCCGCATAGCTGTCAAACACCAGCGCAGGCCCCGTGTGCGTGCACAGTTCCTTCGTGGCAGCAGCATGCTTGATCACCGCACCATCGGGGCACAGATTACCGCGCAAAATCGCCGTGCCGCCATCCGGCTGCAGCGCATTCGCCGGCGTGCGAATGACATCCTCATTGTGAATGATGGCATCCTCGATGTCTTCACCCAGCGTCTTGCCCGTGATCGTCGGCACATCCGTGTGCAGCAGGTCGCGCATGCCATTAAGCAACGCACGCAGACCGCCCGCCAGGAAGAACTCCTCCATCAAATACTTGCCCGCAGGCCGCATGTTCGCCAGCAGCGGAATTTTGCGGCTAATTTCGTCAAATTTCTCCAGCGGCAGCTTGATCCCAAGCCTTCCCGCCATCGCCACCAGATGCACAATCGCATTCGTGCTGCCACCCAGTGCCATGTCCACCGCGATGGCGTTCTCAAACGAACGCTCGCTCACAATACCCGACGGTTTGCGGTCCAGCCAGACATTCTCCACGATCTGCCTTCCAGCCGCCGCCGCGATCCGCGTGTGCGCGCTGTCCACCGCCGGGATCGAAGACGCCCCCGGAATGCAAAGCCCCAGCGTCTCCGCCAGTGCAGTCAGCGTACTCGCGGTGCCCATCGTCATGCAATGCCCCGGGCTGCGGGCGATGCCATCCTCGATCTCGCACCACTGTTCCCAGCTCAAATTGCCTGCACGCTTCTCATCCCAGTACTTCCACACGTCACTGCCGCTGCCCAGCGTGTCGCCGCGCCAGTTGCCCTTGATCATCGGTCCGCAGGGCATGTAGATCACCGGAATGTCCATGCTAAACGCCCCCATGAGCAGCCCCGGCGTGGATTTGTCACAGCCACCCAGCAGCACCGCTCCATCGATCGGATTCGCCCTCAGCATTTCCTCCGTCTCCATTGCCAAAAAGTTGCGGTGAAACATCGCCGTCGGCTTCGTCAGCATCTCTCCCACCGACATCACCGGGACCTCCATCGGATGCCCGCCCGCCTGCAAAATCCCACGCTTCACCGCATCCGCCGTCAGCCGCAAATGCATGTGGCAGGAGTTCAGGTCACTCCACGTGTTCAGAATCCCGATCACCGGCTTTCCCACAATGTCCTCGCTCCCCCACCCCGCCTGCTTCGCGCGCGAACGATGGCCAAAGGATCTCAGTTCATCACGGCCATACCAGCGCCAGGATCGAAGTTGTTCAGGAGTTTTACGGGTAGGGGTGTTTTCAGAGGCCATTGGAACAGGAATAACAAGATTCACGTGGATTAACAGGATGGATTTAATCAGGTCAAATCGTCCTCGCAGTTTCCTGCGGTTCGCTTCATGGCATCCCCATTCTGGTTTCCGTGTATTCAGTACATTCCGTGGTTAAACACTCTGCCCCAACACCCATTCGTCATTCCTCATTCTGGTTTCGTCATTCTCTTCCTCCCGTCCGATTCCGCCCAAACCGCATCCTCACAAGGTTCTTGTCCTCCCTTCGCTATTCCTGCTACAACCAAGCACCCACCATGCGCCCGCTGCTTTCCCTCTCACTCTGCCTTCTCACCCTCAATCTCCTTGCCGCAGGCAAAGAGCTCGAAGGCGAACGCGCCGCCGCCTCCACCGTCTGCCCTACGCCCGAGGAAGCCCGCGCCAAAATGTCCGTGCCGGAAGGCTACGAAGTCCGCTGCTTCGCCCATGAACCCATGGTCCAGAATCCCGTCGCCATGACTTGGGACCATCGTGGCCGCCTCTGGATCGTCGAAGCCTACGAATACCCCGAAGGCACACCGCTCCCCGAAAACCAGCGCCCCTTCGGCGGCGAAGCCAAAGACGACAAGTACCACCCCATGCCCAAGCTGGGCGCAAAAATCCCCCGCGACCGCGTCATCATCCTCGAAGACACCAACAACGACGGCGAAGCCGACAAGCGCACCGTCTTCGTCGAAGGCCTGAATCTCGCCAGCGCCATCATCTGCGGCGACAACGGCATCTACGTCGGCCAGCAGCCCCACCTCCTCCACTTCCGCGATGACGATGGCGACGACAAACCCGACGCCTGGCGCGTCGTCCTCACCGGCTTCGGTCGCGAAGACACCCACGAACTCGTCAACAGCTTCACTTGGGGCCCCGACGGCTGGCTCTACATGACCCACGGCGTCTTCACCAAAAGCAAAGTCCGCCGCCCCGGCCAGCCCGAAAAAGAAGGCTTCAAATTCGACGCCGGCATCGGCCGCGCGCGCCCCACGACCCGTGAAAAAGAAGGCGCATGGGAATTCGAAGTCTTCGCCGACGGCACCAGCAATCCCTGGGGCTGCGACTACGACGCCGCCGGCAACTTCTTCGTCAGCGCCTGCGTCATTGATCACTTCTTCCACATGGCCCCCGGCGGCATCTACACACGCCAGGGCGGCGCCCCCGAGAACCCCTACGCATACGAACTCCTCCCCAGCATCGTCAAACACAAACACTTCCGCGCCGCCTACGCCGGCATCCAGATTTACCAAGGCGGCCGCTACCCCGCCGACACCCATGGCCACGCCTTCATCGGCAACATCCACGACAACGCCATCCACGAAGAAGTCCTCACCCCCGTCGGTGCCACCTTCAAATGCGAACCCCGTCGCGACTTCCTCCGCGCCAACAACGGCTGGTTCCGCCCAGTCAGCACCCAGACCGGCCCCGACGGCTTCCTCTGGATCATGGACTGGTGCGACAAATACCCCTGCTACCAAAACGCCAAAGCCAACCCCGAAGGCGTGGACCGCGAACGCGGCCGCATCTGGAGAGTAGTTACCCAAGACCGTTCTGTAGTCCCGGCTTCAGCCGATTCTGGAAACGCCTCACGCTCCTCGACCGACCTCGACCTCAAAAAACTCACCACCCCCGATCTCGTAAAAACCCTGGAGCATCCCAACAACTGGATGCGCCGCATGGCGAGAAGGATGCTGGCGGAAGGAATGACTCCTGAGATAACCAAGACTCTCACAGCCATTGCAACTGACAAGAAAGGCATGCCGCATCAGCAAATCGAAGCAGCTTTTGCCGTGTCACACTTGACGAAAGACAGCGACTGGAAAACAGCCCTCACCGGTGAGGTCGCCGCTCGTGATTTTTACAGTTCGAAGATTCCAGCCATACGATCGATCGCGTTGCGGATGTGGGGAGCAACCCGAGGCTGGCATGGCCAAGAAACTATTCCAGCAAACGCCAAGGAAATGGACTTCGTTTTGAGCGAGGGAGATGCGCTTGCCTCTCTGTCCGATGATCTCGATCCAGGAGTGAGACTTTCGGCCATTACCGCGCTTCGTGATGCCAGCGGACACGAGTTGACCACGAATCGAAGGGCTCCTCTTAAATTCAAAATTGAAGGAAGAGGCTGGTTGGACGCTAAACTCGATGCGGTCGCAGAATTGAAGCAGGTGCTAAAGGGAAATGCCGAAGCAGATCGTCAGATTGCCTTCGCGATTTGGATGTTCATGGAACCGCTCGTGGCTGCGCAGCCGGGTCGTTACCTCCCCGTCCTTTCTGAGATTGCTCCCACCACCCAGCCCCTCTCCCGCATCCTCTCCCACAAATCCATGCGCCGCCTCTGCGACACCCGCAAAGCCGAGAACCTCGATCTCGCCGTCGAGTTCTGCGACAAAATCGCCGCCCACGACATCCTCCTCGCCCACGCCCTCGACGGCCTCGTCAAAGGCCAGGAAGGCGGCGTGATCAAACCCACAAAAGATGTTTCCGCTCAGCTCGACAGATGGCGGCATCACAAGCGGATCGACATCGGCAACTCCGCGCAGACCCTCGCCGTCCTCTGGGGTGATGCAGCCGCCGTAAAAGAAATGATCGTAACCCTGCACGATGCCAAGAAGCCCGAAAAGGAACGCATCGCCATCCTGCAATCCTTGCGCAAAGTCCGCACCGACGCCGTGAAGGAAGGCCTCAAACCCCTCCTCACTCCACAAACCTCCACATCCCTCGCAGTCGCAGCCATCCGAGCCGCCGCAGACCTCGGCGGCGATGACTTCATCACGCCGCTGCTGACCGTAGCGCAAGCCTCCGGCTTGCAGTCCGGTCCGCAAGCCAGAGGCTTGCTCTACAACGCCGCGCTCGAAGCCCTCAGCAGCCGCACCACATGGACCCAGGCCATGCTCAACGCCATCGCCGAAGGCAAAGTCAGCCCCACCGGCTTCCCCGTTCCCGTCCGCCGCGCCCTCGCCACCAGCAAAGACAAAGCCATCCGCGATCTCGCCTTCAAGGTCCTCGGTGCCTGGAAAGATTCCTCCGATGACGTGAAGACCCTCATCGCCCAGAAGAAACAAGCCTGCCTCACTGGCGAACCCGATCTCGCCAACGGCAAACTCATCTTCACCGCCACCTGCATGGTCTGCCACGAGTTCCATGGCGGCGGCCAAAAAGTCGGCCCAGACCTCATCGGCAGCGGCCGCAGCAATCTCGACGCCATCCTCGCCAACGTCATCGACCCCAACCAGATCATCGGCAACGGCTACGAAAACTTCACCGTCACCACCAAGGACGGCCGCACCCTCGCCGGACGCGTCGTCGAAGACACCCCCAGCCACGTCAAACTCCTCGGTGCCGGCGGTGCCACCCAGATCGTCCCGCGCGATCAAGTCGCCACCCTCACCAACACCAAGCAGAGCCTCATGCCCATGGGCTTCGGCAATCTCCCCGACACCGCCTTCCGCGATCTCATCTGGTACGTCCTCGCCCCGCCAGAAGAAGGCCCGCTGACCAAGGAGAAAAAAGACCTCCTCACCAAAGGCGTCGAAGACACAACCTCCACCAAACCCAAAGGCCCCAGCTCACGCGCCATCGACTGGGAAAGCGTCAGCCTTTGGAATCCCGAATGGAAAGTCAGCGCCCCCGACTTCGAGCGCACCCCCATGAAACTCAGCGAGTACTACGGCCGCAAAAACGTCCTCCTCGTCCACCCCTTCCCCGACAAAAAAACACCCGCCAGCTTCGAGCGCACCCTCAAAATCGAGCCCGGCAAAACCAAGCTCAAAGCAACCGTCGCAGCCGACGATCGCGGCGACTGGACCCTCAAGGCCGTGGTCAACGGCACCGTGATCAAAGAGCTGACCGTGGATCACGAGAAACCCCGCTGGAAGCCCCTGGAAATCGATCTCTCCAAATTCGCCGGCCAGGAAGTCACCCTCCGCCTCGAAGCCCACGCCAACGGCTGGAACATGGAGTTCGCCTACTGGAGCAGTATTACCTTGGAGTGATACCACGCCCAACTTAAAACAGGTCTGTATTCCAGACGCAGCGGAAACCTGTTCCCAAACAAATGCAAGGCCCGGCGCTCGGGGCTGTAGGTTGGTCGTGTTTGGCGTCCAAGGCCTTTCATCGCCCAGCGCCATCTCCGCCAAACCGCCCGACTGCGAGGACCTTCTCACTCCCCAGCATTTGCCGTGCGCGCACAGACACCTCCCATTCTTCGCACTGTGCGCTTCAA
>JAIXYN010000002.1 GCA_027490195.1 Verrucomicrobiaceae bacterium
CATCGAAGCCCCCAAGGACGGCGCACCTTTTGGATCGCCTGCGACACCACAGACCCGAAATCACGGACCCGCACAGCGGTTCCCTACCAGCCCGGAAGCTCCGCATGCGTAAAGAGTGATTTATTCAGGGCTTCCATGGCAGGCTGAATGTCTCTGAAAGAGTTCGCCGTGCACGCCTGTTTTTCCATTGCCCGGTGTGCTCGGCGCTCGTAACTCTCACACCTCCTTAAAACCAACCCGCCAATGTCCATTCCCCATCTTCCTGCTCTCCGCAAAGGCCGCCCTTATGAGTCGCTCGACAAGGCTCAAGTCAAAGACCACAAAACCGGCGAGATCTGCGCCGAGATCAGCCAGGTGAATGCCGGCATCGTCCGCAAGGATCTGGCGAAGATCGGTGAAGCACGCGCCGCACTGAAGAAATTCACGGTGGAGCAGCTCATCGAGATCACCGCGAAAGCAGGCGAGCTTTTCCTCAACGGCACCTTGCCCCTGGGCGACAAAGGCCACACGCAGAGCCCGCAAGAATACATCGCCACGCTTTCCCGCACCAGCGGCCTGCCGCACGTCATGGTGAAGCGCAACATGACCAAGCTGCACTTTGCCCTGACGAACATGAAGATGATCCTCAATGGCCTCACACGCGGCCTTGATTTGAGCGTCATTGATCGCGGCTTCGGCACACAGTCCGGCTGCCCGGTCTCCTATTTCCCGACCACCAAGTCCCTTGGCCTCGTCATGCCGAGCAACTCCCCAGCGGTGAATTCCCTCTGGCTGCCCGCCATCGCGCTCAAAATTCCGGTGGTCATCAAGCCGGGCCGTGAAGAGCCCTGGACGCCCTTCCGTCTCATCCAGGCCTTCATCGCAGCAGGTGCCCCGGCGGAGGCCTTCGGCTTCTACCCCACCGACCACGAAGGCAGCGGCGAAGTCGTGAAGCTCAGCGGTCGCAACCTCGTCTTTGGCGACGTGGCCATGGCGAAGATGTATGAAGGCAATCCCTCCGTGCAGGTGCATGGCCCAGGCTGGAGCAAGATCATCATCGGCGAAGACAAGATCGAAAACTGGAAGGACTACCTCGACGTGATGGTGGCCTCCATCAGCGACAACGGCGGCCGCTCCTGCATCAATGCCTCAGCGGTCATCGTGCCGAAGTATGGCAAGGAAATCGCCACCGCCTTGGCCGAGCGCCTGGGCAAGGTGGAGCCCACCACCTCCGAAGATGAAAACGCACGCCTCGCAGGCTTTGCGAACGTGAAGATGGCCGATTACATCGACAGCGCCATCGACCACGATCTGCAGACCCCCGGTGCGGAAGACATGACCGCGCAGTTCCGCAACGGACCGCGCAAAGTGGAATTCCAAGGCGGCACCTTCCTGCGCCCCAGCATCATCTGGTGCTCAGACAATAAGCACCCTCTGGCCAATCGCGAATTCCTCTGCCCCTACGCCAGCGTGCTGGAAGTACCGCAGGGCGAAGTCCTCGGCCGCATCGGCTACTCCCTCATCGTCACCGCCATCACGCAGGACCCCGCCTTCATCAACGACCTCCTCGAGTGCGGCGACATCGACCGCCTGAACATCGGGCCGATCAGCACCATGAAGATCAGCTGGGACCAGCCGCATGAGGGGAACATGTTTGAGTTTCTCTACAAGCGCCGGTCGATTGACTGCGCGTGAGTCCGGCATTCTGCGCTTTCGCCACAGAGGCAAGAAGACGCTGATTGAATCTGAGCGGTTACGAATGACGAAATCAGAATGACGAATGACGAATGATGAATGAAGCCCGAATAACGAAATGCGAAAATGGCAGAGATGGAGCCTGATGCACCACCCTCTGCACTTCGTCATTCCTCATTCTGGTTTCGTCATTTGAGCCAAACTGTTTCTGTCACGCCCCCGGGGAACAAGCATAGATAAGCGGTTACATAAAAACTCACATGTCCCTCGCACCCTTCGACTACCAGCCGCGCACGCGGCTCATCTACGGCAACGGCACGCTCTCGCAAGTGGGCGATCTGGCGCGTGATCTCGGCGGCACGCGGGCGCTGGTGGTGAGCGATCCGGGCATCGTGAAGGCAGGCTACGTCACCCGCGCTGTTTCGTTTCTCATCGCAGCAGGCTTGCAGGCACGCGTGTTTGGCGAGGTGCGGGAGAATCCCAGCACCGAAGACGTGGATGCCTGCGTGGCGGCGGCGCGTGAGTTCAGGGCGGACATCATTATCGGACTCGGCGGTGGCAGCAGCATGGACACCGCGAAGGGCTGCAACTTCATCCTCACCAACGGCGGCCGCATTCACGACTACTGGGGCGTGGGCAAGGCCACCAAGCCGATGCTCCCCATCATCGCCATCCCGACCACGTCCGGCACCGGCAGCGAGTGCCAAAGCTTTGCCCTCATCTCCGATGCGGTGACGCATGTGAAGATGGCCTGCGGCGATCCCAAAGCCGCCGCGAAGGTTGCCATCCTCGACTCCGAGCTCACCGTCTCCCAGCCGCAGCGCGTAACCGTCTGCACCGGCATCGATGCGCTGAGCCACGCGCTGGAAACCGCCGTCACCAACAAGCGCAATGCGTTTTCATCTCTCTACTCGCGTGAAGGCTTTCGCCTCTGCCACAGCGGCTTCAGCCGTGTGCTGCGCGATCCTAAAGACCTGGAAGCACGCGGCATGATGCAACTCGGCGCGGCTTACTCAGGCATCGCCATTGAGAACAGCATGCTCGGTGCCGCGCACTCCTGCGCCAATCCGCTCACCGCCAAGTTCAACGTCGTCCATGGCGAAGCCGTGGGTGTGATGATGCCGCACGTCATCCGCTTCAATTCCCAGGACCCCGAGATCGCCGCCATCTACAAAAGCTACTTCGACGGCGACCTCGCCGACCGCGTGAGCGAGCTCCTCTGGGAAGCCCGCATGCCCCGCAACATCGCCGAGTACGGCGTGAAGGAAGAGCACCTGCAAGACCTCGCCGAAAGTGCCGCCAAACAGTGGACCGCTCAGTTCAATCCGCGACTTCCCAGCGTGGCGGACTTCGTGGCCATGTATCGCGCGGCGCTGTGAAGTCGTTGAGAACTTCAGTTCGTTCTGGAAAGAAAGTACTGATGAGCTTTAGCTCATTCTGGAAAGCTCCGCCGCATCCAGCGCGCCCGACTTCATGGCCATGCATCGCGCAGCACTGTAAATAAAGTACTCCCGAAGTTTAGTCCGTTCTGGAAATCTCCCGCTTCCCCAGCATGCCCGACTTTTTGAGACCTGCATAACAGACTGACGTCCTTGTCTTGAAGGCCAACGGCCTTCCGTCATACAGCCCAGGGGTGCCGAGCTTTAGCGAGTGCTCCCCTGGGTTCTAGCGGCCAATCCGGTAAGCAAACCCAGAGTCCCGCCTCACGACGCCGGGTGCCAGCAGCGTTTGCTCCGCCATTTCGCCGCAGGTGGCTGGGCCCTGAGTTCCGTGCCCCACGCCTCCGGCTTCAGACTTCTCACAAACTCCATTCTCTTCAGTCCATTGCGCAAGTGTCAATTGTGGCCATGCATCGCGCGGCCCTGCAAAGAAAGTACTCCCGAACTTCAGTTCGTTCTGGGAGGTCTTGCGAGCGTTCCCCAGAACGAGCTAAAGCTCAGGATTACTTTCCAGAGCCCTGCCCAGCGCGGTGGATGGCGCGAAGCTGTGCCACGCCGCGATAGAACCCTCACGGCACCGCACGAACCGCCAGCCGGATGAAGCGCTTCGAAGTGCTGCTCATGGGCTGGACATCGCGCACGACGAGTTGCGCCTCAGTATCCTGCAAAACCAGAGTCTGACCGCTGCCGGAGCTCCAAGTGATCAGATCGCTGGAGACCTCCACCGTGTAGGTGGTATCGCTGCGGCGCATTCGGCGTGGCACGGTCAGCGTGAGGTAGTCCTGACCCGCGCTCGAAGTCAGGCTGGCAGCAGGCAATTGAGCCGGCGGAGCAGCCACGCCCGCATTCAGCCCCAGGGCGTATTTGATGAGGTTGGGCATGCTGTCGGCCGTTAGCACGGCGGTGTCCGCACCATAGGTGGTGCGCCAGTTTGCCAGCGTGGCGGGGATCTGGTTGGAAAGCGTCAAATTCCAGGTGACTGTCTGGCCGAGCAGGTTGGATGGATCAAGCCTGACGAAGGTGGTGGGGTCCTGCACGGTGGCGCTGACGGTGTGGGAGCCATTGCCGATGAAGTCGGACAGGGTGCTGAAGCTGGTTACCGTCTGGTTGCTCTGAGCCACGCCATCAATCTTCCAGGTGACATTCAGCGCTGGCCCGCTGGTGGGCACCTTGGGGGTGATGGAAAAGCTCAGCGGCGCAGGCGCAGTGACGCTGCTACTCGTCTGCGCGGGCGCATAGCCATCCAGCGGACGAACTCGGCTGTAAAACTGCAGCACGAACTGCTCCCGGTTGATCTGTCCGCAGGGACGGTTGAGATTTTTCATCAGCGAGTTGTTGTGCGGTCGATACCAGCCGCTGGTGCGGTACATGGAACCTTCAAACAATCCCGCGAGGCTGTCATAGGTCAGGGTTTCAGGAGTGGGAATGGGCGTGGTGGCATCGATCCAGTGATTCCAGCGGATGAGATTGCGAGTGGTCTGCGCGGTGTTGTTGGGTTTCTCCGCCGGGGTGTAGATCAGGTACTCTGTATCATACTCGTCCGCGAGCAGCGCAAAGGAGTGGCCGATCTCATGCTCCACCACGGCAGCGCTGGAGCTGTTGATGGATGCGACCGCGATGCCGCCGCCTGCACCTCCGTATTTCGTGTCGTTCACGATCACCACGCCCAGATCATATTCGGGCACGTGGGTGTTGAGCAGGGCATACGCGCGGCTGCTGCCAGTGCCGGCCAGCGTCAGCAGTTGCGCCACGGAGGGCGTGTTGAACCCGGCGCTGAAGTAGGTATCTCGCAGGCCATTGACGCCGCTGGTGTTACCGTTGTCGCAGCCGCTTTGGTTGGAGGCGATCTCGATCCGATACACATTGCAGTAGCTGCGATACTGCGCCCAGGGCTCCTTGGTGAAGAGGAAGTTGACCGCGTTGGCGACATGAGTGGCGAAGTTTGGCATGTCTGCCGTGGTGTAGCCTTCAGAGAAGAAGACGATGTTGATACGCTCGCTGCGCGGGCCGTTGTTTTGCACGGTGAAGAGCGTCGCGGTCTGCGCGTGCAGCGCGGCGGCCAGCAGAAAAAACAAGAGAACTCGGAGCATCATGGCAGGGAGATGGCGGTGAGAAGTTTGCCCATTGGCTCCGTGTTCCAGTCGGCCCGCTCCATGCCGGAGAGGCGGTACACTTTCAGCCATTTCGCCTCAGGGTTCGGTGGCAGGCGCACTTGCAGCATGGCATCCTCTCCCGCCCCGGAAAACTGGGTGGCCTGCGGCTTGCCATTCGCGTCCAGATTGTTCGGATCGAGCACCACGCAGGCCTCATCAGGCGCATTCGCGGTTTCCTCGGCCAGCACACGCATGTTGGCATCCAGCAGTCGCACGCACCACATGCCGGGCATCCATGCCTGCGGACCCCGGCGGCGGTGAAAATCTCCCACGATGCGCTGATTGCCATCCAGCGACACCACGCCGCCGCGCACGACGAACCGGTAGGCCTGCAGCTCGCGTTTGCCATCGGCACGCGGGACTTCCGTAGCAGGCGGTGCAGGATCAGCAGGAGCCACGGGGTCAGCATCAGCAGGAACAGCAAGCGCGGGAGCGATGGGTGCCCTGGCGGAGGGACGCAGGTTTTGCTGTGGCGCTTTCTTCCGGGATTCGGCGGAGTTCGGTGAGGCTTCTTCTTTGAACCAAAACAGTGCCAGGATCACGCCGAGAGTCAGCAAAAACACGAGGATGCTCAGGGGTTGAAAAGCGCGCGCTATCATAACATTTAAGCGTTTTACCAAAAGACTGGGCACCTGCCAAGCTGATCTCATTTTATTCATGAAGTGCCACAGACCCGCGCAGCGGTTCCCTACCAGCCTCTCAGCACGCGCCACTCTGGACGGTAGGGATGCGCTGTGCGCGTCCCTGGAATCCTTCGTCCCAGCGCGGGCTGCCGACACACCCATTCCGCACCTTTTCAAACGCCTCCGACTTCGGCTGTCGAACGCACCAAGGACGGCGCACCTTTTGGATCGCCCGCGACACCACAGACCCGAAATCACGGACCCGCACAGCGGTTCCCTACCATCCCTGAAGCCCCACATCACCCCAAACCTAGTGCCACCCAGCGCACGTTTTGTAGTACCGGCTTTAGCCGGAATCTGGAAGCTCAGTTCGCGCCTAAAGCTCCGCAGTTAAAAAATCAGGCTTATCCCGCGCACCACCACATACCACACCCTACCCCGTAGTAGCCAAAACTGAGACAACATCCGCCTCCATGCATTTTCCTGCAACTTTCTCTTTGACTCCTGAAAAACGGACCCAATTAGAAATGTCGGCATGAACAACTCATCACCGACAAACACCGACGCTTCCAGCTTTCCGGCCAGGAAGATCACGCGAAAAGAACTGGCCTCTCACTTCGGCCTCTGCGTTCGCATCATCGACAATCTCACGCGCTCCGGCGTGCTGGGGCATTTCAAAATCGGCAAGTCCATCCGCTATGACCTGGCGGAGGTGGAGGCCACGCTGCGCCAGCGCTTTCACGTGGGCAGCAAAGAGCAGCCCGCCGCGTCGAAGCGCAGAGGCACCGGAAAAAAGCAGAATCTCCAAGAGAACCTGCAGCCTGCGATTCACGAGTGCCGCACGGAGGCCGCTGCCGCGAATGCGGGCAAGGATTTCCAAGATGAGGACGAGGCAACGCACGACGGCAGCTTGAGGACAAGCCGCCACACCTCAGACCGCCAAGCTACACGCACGGCTTCGGTGCGTAGCATCACTCACTCAACTCCCCAAGCCTAAACGCCATGCGCCATCCTTCTCAATTCACCGGGGCTCAGCTCTCCGCGCCGGATAGCGAGCAACAACTCATCGCCGCAGTGATCGACGGCCACGCCGACTGGCTGCCCGCGATCTGCGCCATCTTGGAAAGCCCCGAGGCCTTTGTGGACCCGGCTCGTCGCAGCCTGTGGGAGATGCTGCTGGCCATGCACAGCCGTCAGGAGCCCATCAGCGTGGACACCGTGATGGTGGTGCTGCGCCGCGAGCACACCGTGCCGGATGCCAATGAGCGCTTTCTCATGCTCATCGAGGAGCATGCCATCTTCAGCCTCAAGTTCGCGCTGTGGCATGCGCGGCAGATCGCTCATGCCCACGCGCGCCGCATCATGGCAGAGGCCGGGCAGATGGCCGAGCACGCAGACGCCGGGCCGCAGGAGATGGCAGCGGCTTTGCGCGAGAATTTGAAGAAGATGGAGCACATCGCCTACAGCACTGGCGAGGATGCGCCGCGCCCGCTGCCACTGAGCGGTGCGCTGCCACCCGTGAAGCCCTTTGATGTGGCGTGGCTGCCGGATGATTTTCGTCCGTGGATCGCAGACATTGCGGAGCGCATGCAGTGCCCGCCGGAGTTTCCTGCCGTGGCCGCCATGGCCGCGCTCTCCAGCGTGGCAGGTAGGCGCTTCTGCATCCAGCCGAAGGAGAAGGATGAGTCCTACACCGAGTTTCCGCACCTGTGGGCCATGCTCATCGGCAATCCCTCGCTGATGAAATCCCCGGCCATGCAGGCCGCCATGCGCCCGCTGCACCAGTTGGAAAAAGAGGCCTTCAAAAACTACGAGGAGCTGGAGCTGCAGCGCCAGACGGCGGAGATCACCGCGAAGATCAAACGCAGCGCGCTGGAATCTGCGGCCAAGAAAGCCGTGAAGAACGGTGAAGAGTTTGACTACTCCAAGCTGACCGAAATCACTGCCGAAATCCCCACGCCGCTGCGCCGCTTCATCGTCAATGACGCCAGCGTGGAGGCTCTGGGCGAAGTGCTGCGGGACAATCCCAACGGCACGCTGCTCTATCAGGATGAGCTGGCGGGTCTGCTCGCCCTTTTGGAAAAGGATGGCAACCAGTCCCTGCGCGCCTTTCTGCTGCAGGCCTGGAGCGGCAAGGAGGGCTTCACCTTTGACCGCATTGGTCGTGGTCGCAGGCACGTGGAATCCTGCGCCGTGAGCCTGCTCGGTAGCATCCAGCCCGGCGTCATCGCCGCGCATGTGCGTGCGGCCAATGGCCACAGCGCAGGTGCTGATGGCTTCTTGCAGCGCTTCTCGCTCATGGTCTGGCCGGACGTGAACCCGAACTGGGAGAACATCGACCGCCCGCTGGATCACAGCGCCGAGTTTGACGCCGCCAATGTCTTCCTCTACTTCGAAAACCTCACCCCACAGGTGCTGCAAAAATCCGGCGTGCCGCTGAACTACGATGGCATCCCCACCTTCCACTTTGCACCGGACGCGCAACTCCTCTTCAACGACTGGCGCCACGAACTGGAGCACCGCCTCCGCAACGGCGGCCTGCCTCCCGCGTTTGAGGCGCACCTGGGCAAATACCGCAAGCTCGTGCCCGCGCTCGCCGTGCTCATCCACGCCAGCGAATCCAGCCTCGCCCACGTCCACCTCGCCGCCCTAGAGCGCGCCATCGCCATGGCCGACTGCCTCGAATCCCACGCCCTCCGCGTCTTCGGCTCCGGCGTCATCGCCGAGAGCGATGCCGTGCACACGCTTCTCAAAAAACTGTGCGATGGCACAGCGGGATTGCCGGCGGATTTCAAGGCGCGGGATGTGAGGCAAAAAAACTGGAGCGGTCTCTGCCGCCCCGAGGATGCCGAATCTGCATGCGAGATCCTTGCCGAACATCGCTGGCTCATAGCCACCACGCAATCCAGTACGACCAAGGGCGGACGCCCGACCGTTACTTATCGTCTCAATCCACAGGCGGAAAATACCGCGCACTCCCGTTTATGAACCACCGAAACCACCAAAACCGGTTTCGGTGGTTTCGGTGGTGCTTTTTGAAGGGCGAAATATTTTTTCGAAGGGAGCGAAGTCGCAGGCCGCATGCAACCGCACGCGAATGCAGCGCGAATGGAGCTGGCTTATTCTGCAGCGTTGAAATCAATAGTTGGCTTGTCCAGATTGGTTACTGCTTCGAGGGCCGCATCAAGAAGGGCATCAATGTCTCGGAAGTGTCGAAACGAGAGGCCGATATAAGGTTCATATTCCCAGATTCTGTGGGTGCGACGACACAGCACGATGCTGTATGCATCCCAGTTGGCAAAAGGAATCAGTGCAGGGTGCCACCAGTCCCATTCATTTTCTCCGGGCACCGAATCTGGCGGAGGAATTTCGGCTCCGGGAAAGCGCTGAGCTTCTTCGTACATCAGCCAGGAGTTGACCAGTTCCAATGGAGTCAGCAATCTGTGGCTGCCCAGGATGCCCGTGGTGCCGGGCGCAATATACTCCTGCCCGCCGTACAGTTCATAGATGGACCGAAGGGATTCAGGAAGACTGAACCCAAGAAGCCTTTCAGCTTCTATGATCACATTTTTATCCGCAGGAGGCAGCATTCCCTCACCATTGATCAACCCTCTTTTACGATACCCTGCTTCAAGGACTTGGAATTTACTGGCAAGAGTGTTCATAAAGGCCAATCAGGTGGATAATCACCATCGGAAAATACACCGCCAGTGATCACCCTTTGGGCTTCGCGGTGATCTTTGCTTGGACTGGCTCCTGGCTATTGTAGGTGACTGTGGCTGTCTTGAGATTGTCCGCAATGCGGATGGTTGCGACCTCAACACTGAAAGGTACAGCGATAATCCCAAGCTGCACTGAGACACCGGTATGGACGCGTGGAGCCGGGCGTCCTGCTTGAACTGAAGTGATCGTTGTTCCATCGTATTCGAAGACATTCTTTTCGTCAGCGAGTTCGGCGATGGTCACGGTTTCCAACCATCCCTTAAATTCGTCCAAGGACATCTTTGAAAGGCTCGTGGGCACCTCTGCGGCCTTCGATGTCTGGGTAGTCTTGGCGGCAAACTCTTTCAGGAGGGCGTCAGTGGCCAGTGCCGCCTCCAGATTGCCGGCCTTGGTGTATTCCATTTTGAGCTTCTGCAGCTCTTGAAGATAGGTCCTCGTTATTGGCGTGGTCGCACGCTGGATCGCTGCTTCGTAGTTGAACTTCAGGGCCACGACCTTGTCTGGAAGCGCCTTCGAATCTTGAGCTGAAATAGTAAGAGCGTGGAAGACGCCGATTGTTGCGATTGTAAATCTGAGGTGCATGGCAAGGGTGGTTATTGGGCTGACTGTAGACAGTAAACAGGATCACCGCCCACGAAAAATATTCACCCTTCCAGAATGAACCACCGAAACCACCAAAACCCGGTTTCGGTGGTTTCGGTGGTTCAGTTCGGAGCTGATCGCAGAAAAAAAGGCAGAGATCTGACCGGTGAACGTGACCTTAAAAGTGCTGCAGACGCTCCATCACCACCCACAAGAGCGCTCCATATATGAACAGGGCGATGATGATATGAACGACCGCATAGATCCAATAAATCAAGGGATCACGGCTCAGGGCGGCTACATGCCACTCTTTCTTGAACACGCCTGTCTTGAGCCCTCTGATGCAGGCTCGGGTGGCCCACCAACAGGCCACGATTAGACAGGCGATGGTGATAATTTCCTTCATAGCTGATGCAGGCTGACGGACTGTGTAAGAAGGATCGGTTGATGCTTTTGTCAAAGCTTGGGTGGGAGCAGCCTATCCCGCCCTTGAAAAAGAATCGCCACTCCAAAATGAACTGCCGAAACCGCCAAAACCTAGGATCAACTTCATGCGCGCATTCCAGAATCCAGAGCGAGCTAAAGCTCACGAGTACTTTCTTCCCGTGCGACCATCACGGTGCATTTCGCTGCACCTAGCTGCATCCGCACCAAGCCTGACTAGCAGGCCCAAAGCGGCATTCTGAACTGGGAGCGCCGGTTTTTAACCGGCTCTGGGAAGCTCCGCAGCACGCCCTTGAATCGCATTTCCTGTGAGATTCATTCCATGCCAATCCTACATGGACGTTCGCCCGGAGCCGATGAAACATCGGCGCTCCCAGCCCAGAGCCAAGGCCCAAAGCGGCATTCTGTACTGGGAGCGCCGGTTTTTAACCGGCTCTGGGAAGCTCCGCAGCACGCCCTTGATTCGCATTTCCTGTGAGATTCATTCCATGCCAATCCTACATGGACGTTCGCCCGGAGCCGATGAAACATCGGCGCTCCCAGCCAAGACGCAGCCTGCCTACTCAAATATCTTCCGGTGCGGATTGATGAAGCCCCACGCGGCGGCTCCGACGAGGAAGAGGGTGCCGATGAGGTAGAGGGGCGCGTTCCAGTCGTAGTGCTGCTGTAGGCCGATGACGATGAGCGGACAGATCACGCTGCCGATTTGGCCGCTGGTGTTCATCGCCGCGCCGACTACGCCGGTGTGACTGCCGCCGACATCGATGACGGTGCCCCAGGCTGCGCCGAGGGTGAACATGCTGGCCGCCACCGCCGTGGCGATGCACCAGGCCGCGAGCTCGGGCTGCGCGGTGGTCGTGGCCAAGAGCATGGCCACGCCTGCGACGAGGTAGGAGGCTGCGCCGACGCCTGCACGCCCAATGCGCATGCCAAAGCGACGCGTGACGGCATCCGTGGCCAGTCCGCCGAGCAGATCCGCCACCGGGCTCAGGAGCAGAGGCAGGCCGGTGAAAAAGCCCAGGCGCATGAAATTGAAGCCGTGCTGCTCTTGAAGATAAGTCGGCAGCCAGGTGATGCAGAAGTAGAAGCCAAAGCTGTTGGGGAAATACATGAGGCACAGCGGCAGGGTGTTGCGGTGCTTCAGCAGTTGCTTCCAGTAGGCCCAGCCTTCGTGCTGCCCGGTGCTGGGGTCGCGACCTGCGACGATCTTTTCCAGCTCTGCTGCATTCACCGCCGGATGCTGCTCGGGGTCATCGCGGAACCAGCGCTGCCAGGCCACGGCCCAAACGATGCCGGGCAGGCCAAAGAGCACAAAGGTCCAGCGCCATCCGCAGACGCCCGCCACCGCCAGCGCGATCACCGGAGTGAGCCCGCCCATGATGTGCGCGGCGGAAAAGAAGATTCCCTGGACCGTGCCGCGCTCTGAGCGTGGGATCCAGCGCGAGAACGTCCGCGCCATGCCCGGCCACGCGCCCGCCTCTCCGGCCCCAAACAGAAAGCGGATGACGAGCATGGAACCGAAACTCCACGCCGCGCCCGTGGCCACGGTAAACGCCGACCACCACGCCACAATGCGCGTGAGCACCCGGCGCGTGCCCATGCGATCCGCCCACCACGCCGTGGGAATTTCAAACGCCGCGTAAGCGATGGCAAAGGCGCTGTAGATCCAGCTCATCTGATCCTTGCTGAGCCCCAGATCCCGCCGGATGTCCGGCGAAAGCGTGGCGATGCAGGCGCGATCCAGATAAGTGATGGCCCCGAGCGCCAGCATGAAGCCGACAACACGGTAGCGGACGCGGGTGGGGCGAGAAGGCATCGGCCAATGAAGGAAGAAATGCGGGGGATTCAAGCGGGCTGAGTGCTCCGGCAAAGTACTCACGAGCTTTAGCTCTTTCTGGATTCTGGAGGCTCTCGGTGCCGCCACGCGCGCCAGAACGAGCTAAAGCTCAGGACTACTTTCCGAACCACCTTGCGCGCCGCTGATCTTGATTGCCATTCACGCCGTATCTCCTTATCCTGCCGCTTAGCACCATGACTGCCACCTCTTCCATGCAACGGCTCTGGCTAGTGGCGCTGTGTCTGCTGGTGACGGCGGTTTCTGTGCGGGCGGAGGTGCTCGGCGGGGAGTTTGTGGACCACGGGGCTGAGGTGGTGCTGGAGGTGCTGCCCGGCAAGGACGGCGGGGAATACTACCAGTACTCCTATCTCACCTCCTCTGGCATCAATTGGCCTTTTTACCGCGAACCGGTCAGCCGCTGGGAGGGTGATGGGGACAGGGACCTGCTCATCGAGAATTGCAGACCCGGGCATCTTCACCGCTACATGCGGTTCAATGAGCGGCGCGTCAGCTTTTTCATCCCGGATGACTTTGACTGCACCATTGTGACGCTGGACCTCGCACCTGAGGGACCGCAGGTGCGCACGGACAAGTTTTTCAACGCCCATGGCTTCGGCGGCCAGCGCGCGGAGCTTGTGGGAGCGGATGAACTCGTGCTCAGCGATGATTACGCGCCCTGGCGGCATCCGCCCCGGCACCTTTTGCGCGACGAGGAAGGAACCTGGCTCTGCGCCGGTGCCCCGTACCGCAACGGAGTGGAATCGCACGTGTCCGCAGTCCCACTGCCTGCCCTGTCTGATGAGAAACGGCAGCCGGGTGCTGACAAGTCAGGCGCAGCAGCGGGCAATCCTGCGCGCCATGAGGCGGCCCTGCGCACTCTCACGCAGCCTACTGTGGGGTGGGACAAAGTGTGGCGGCGGCCGGGCTCAGCCACTAGCGATTACAACTTGTTTTACTCCAACCGCCTCTTCCGCCAGGAGTCCCGGCTGATCCTTCTGAGTCTCATCCGCACCCGCATCGTGGTGCCCCGGACTCTTCTGGCACCTGCGATGGAGGTGGGGCAGGAGTTTGATCTATCGGGTTACCACAGCTGGCATAGCTATATCAAGTTAATAGCGGAAAATAGAATGACGGAATTCGAACCTTTCCACAACCGCAGGCATGACTGGTTCACGGATGATGACCTGGCCTTGCCATGTTTTGCCATGGACTACCACTATGTGGTTCGAGACATCGGCTTATCCTATGACCGCTGGAAGGGGTGGTACGACCTCCACCTGATCAAGACTCTGAGCGGCCCTGATGACCCGGGGTTTATCTCGGTCCTCGAATGGGAGATGAGCAGGGCAGGGCGGTAGGGCCTTCTGTACTGGGAGCGCCGGTTTTTAACCGGCTCTGGGAAGCTCCGCAGCGGGAAGGCGCGTCGCATCCTCAGTGAGATTCATTCCACGCGCATGCTCAAGGGACGCTCGCCCAGAGCCGATAAAATATAGGCGCTCCCAGCCATGAAAGGCATGCTGCGAGGTCACTGGATTTTGATTGCCACTTCGCACGGCGTTGCTCACACTCCGCACATCCCTGCTGCGGATGCCCAACTCCATGACCATCACCTCTTCCATGCAACGGCTCTGGCTGGCGGCGCTGTGTCTGCTGGTGACGGCGGTCTCTGTGCGGGCAGAGGAGGGACAGACCTGGATTTTTTACGGCTCTGAAGGGATCATTTTAACCCCGCAGGATCGGCTGGAGGCCATTCGCAGCGCGCTCTCCTCATTGAAGCCAGTCCGGCGCACGTTTGCGGCCCCGATGGCGGTTTGCGGGATGGATCTTGATATGCCGTCCCTGCTGGTGCTGCCGGACTACCCGTTCCAGGATTGTTCCTTTGGCTCAAGAACGCTGATGATTCTGACCAGCGCCCAGGCGATGCGCTGCTTCCAGTTTGACCCCTCGCAGCACACAGGCTGGATCACGCTGGCCGATGTGCAGCCTCCGCAGGTTACCACGGAATACCACCGCGTGGTGATCCGCCTGCTGCGCACCTACGAAGCCTGGAAGACCGAGACCGATGCGCGCCTGCTGAAGTCTCTGAAGGGTCCTGGCGATCTTGGGTTTTTCGCAGTCATCGAATGGGAGTTGGGCAGGGCAGGGCGGTAGGGCCTTCTGTACTGGGAGCGCCGGTTTTTAACCGGCTCAGGGAAGCTCCGCAGCGGGGACACGCGCCACATTTCTTGTGAGCTTCATGCGATGCCAATGCTTCATGGACGTTCACCCAGAGCCGATGAAACATCGGCGCTCCCAGTACAGAGCTGCGGGCTCCTGCAAAACCCACTGGCAGAGCAATCGCCGGTGTGTATCCTTCACATCATGAAACTGGAAGAACTCACGGCGGAGGCGGCCAAGCTTTCTGAGGATGATCGGGCGTCTCTGGCGGCCCGGCTTCTACATGGGCTTGAAAAGCCGCACCACGGTGTTTCGGATGAGGAAGTGATGAGCCGGGTGCGGGAAGGGGACGCTGATGACAAGGTGATGCTTACTTTTGACCAACTCGTTTCCGGGCTTCGCTTTCGTGCGCGCTAGATTCCACCAACGAGTCCAGGCAGATCTGGACGCCATTTTGGAAAAATACGACGAGGTTTCGCCAGCGCTCGCGGAGGAGTTTTTCGTTGGTGATGACAGGATGTGGTGGTAGATCCCAGCCATGAGTTGCGCCCGTGCGGCATTTCTGTGCTGGGAGCGCCGGTTTTTAACCGGCACCGGGGACGCTCCGCAGCGGAAGTCGCGTCGCATCCTCAGTGAGATTCATTCCATGCGCATGCCAAAGGGACGCGCGCCCAGAGCCGATGAAACATCGGCGCTCCCAGCCATGAGGCTCCCAGCACAGAGGTTCCCTCACTCAGCGTGGCTGGATCCCCAGCATCCTTCGCCGCAGCATGTCCAGCGCGGCCTGGGAGGTCAGCAGTTTGAAGCGATCGCGTGAGCCCGGTGAAAATTTCTTCTGTGCCCAGGTCTCGCCGTTCTTGGCGGCGAGGCCGATCCACACGGTGCCCACGGGTTTCTCCGGGGTGCCTCCGCTTGGTCCGGCAATGCCGGTGACGGACAGCGCGTAGTCGGCTCCGCTGTGTTTCAGCGCGCCTTCGGCCATTGCACGCGCGACTTCCTCGCTCACAGCGCCGTGGGCTTCGATGAGTTCCATCGGCACGCCGAGGTGCTGGTGCTTGGCTTCGTTCGCATACGTCACCCAGCCGTGGCCAAGGACGCGTGAGGCACCGCTGACATCGGTGATGCGATTGGCAATGGTGCCGCCGGTGCAGGACTCGGCGGTGGCGAGCCATTCGCCGCGATCGCTCAGCATCTGCACGATGACTTCTTCAATGATGCGGCGGTCTTCCGAAACAATGCAGTCGCCCAAGGCCGCACGCACAATCACTGCGGCTTCGTCCACGGCCACCTGCGGGCCCGCGAGGCGCACGTCCACATCGCCATTGCGGATGCAGTAGCCGAGGTCCAGGCCAGGGATGGCTTCGAGCTGCTTTTCCACCGCTTCCACGATGTCGGACTCGCCCACGCCGGTGACCTTGAGATACAGCACGCGGCGCGACATGCCATCCGGCAGCCAGGTGCGCAGGCGTGGCTCCACCTGGCTTTCCACCATGGGCTTCAGTTCACGCGGTGGTCCGGGCAGCAAAAAGATATGTGCATTCCAGCCCTGCGAGGCGCTGAGCTCTGCCGGGAAGTACAAACCCGGTGCGGTGCCAAAAAGATTCGGCATCACCACCGTGCCGTGGGGCACCATGGCCTGCCGCTGCGTGGCCAGGCTCACGGGTTTGCCGCGTTTGGAAAAGTAGTCGTTCAGGTGCTGCATCACCTCAGCGTTCAGCTCCATGCCGAGGCCCAGCAGTTCGGCGGTGGATTCACGCGTGAGGTCATCATTCGTTGGTCCCAGTCCGCCGGAAACGAGCACCACATCCGCGCGCTGCGCCGCCTCGGAAATGGCTGTGCGAATCACCGCGCCATCGGGGACAATCGTCTGCCGTGATACCTGAATGCCCAGCGCCGCCAGCCGTTGGCCGATCCACGCTGCGTTCGTGTTGATGGTGTCTCCCAGGAGGAGTTCGGTGCCGGTGTTGACGAGTTCGACTTTCATGAACCCGTCTTTACGCGCGCCGAGGTGGTTTGAGCAATGGATCTTTCATGCGCGATGTGAGTTGGCCGCCATTGCAAAGGAGGCACCGCATGGGGATGGTAGGGAACCGCTGCGTCGGGTCCGTAATTATGGGGCTATGGCGTTGCAGGCGATGAAAAAGGTTCGCCGTCCTTGGAGCCTTCGACAGCGGAAGTCAGAGGCGTCTTGAAAGGGGTAGCGCTTTTGGTTATCAGCACACGCTGGGACGAAGGAATCTACGGACGCGACACAGCGCGTCCCTACCAGCCCTGTGCGGCGCATGGGGATGGTAGGGAACCGCTGCGTCGGGTCCGTAGTTATGGGGCTATGGCGTCGCAGGCGATGAAAAAGGTTCGCCGTCCTTGGAGCTTTCGACAGCGCAAGTCAGAGGC
>JAIXYN010000012.1 GCA_027490195.1 Verrucomicrobiaceae bacterium
GCCATCATCGGCATCATCGCCGCTATCGCGATCCCAAACATCGGCAACCTGAACGACAGCGCCAAGAGTGCTGCCGCCAAGCGCAATGCTCAGACGGTCTCCTCCGTGCTTAACGCCGCCATCGCTGCTGGCGTTGACACCACAGGCTGGGCCACTGGCAACCTTCTGACCAAGGCCCAGGCTGGCGTGACGCCAGGAACGGGTGCCTTCTCCGGCAAGACCTTCACCTCCGGTCCGATCAACGACACCGAGGAAGCTGCTGTCGCCGCCTACCTTACCTGGGACGACACCAACAAGCAGGTCAAGTATGATCCAGGTACCTACTAATATGGGTGCTGACGCGCCCGGCGCTGGGGTTTGAACTCAGTTTCGGACGATTCACGTCCGCCGGGGAGGTGACTCCCCGGCGTTTTTTTTTCAAAAGGGAACAAGGCGGCGCTGGTTATGAACATGACAATTCGCAAACAGAGAAGGGCAGGATTCAGCTTTGTTGAGGCGATCTTCACGATTGCCATCATTGGCATCATGTCATCCATCGTGGTGGCAGCCATTTCGAATGCCTCACGAGATGCTCATCGTGTCATGGCACGGCAGCAGCAGACAGCGGTGCAGAGCGCGCTGACGGCTTGGGTGATGGCGCAGATGCGCGTGGGCAACACGGCCCAGCATCGCGGCCTTGAGAGCGTGCGCACCGAGTACAATTCCAAATCCTCCAGTCAGTTGCGTTTCAATCTGCTGATTCCCAATCCTTCGTCGTCGGATCTGAATCTGCGCGCCGGGTTCCTTGATCAGACGACAGCGGATCATTTTGCGGAGTACACGACCAATGCCAATCAACTGCAAACCGCCGCTCTGTACAATGCGCAGCAATACCTGACTCTGCCGGACTGGCAGATTGGCGATTTTCCCCATGTGGACCTGGTTAATCAATAATTCGGACTTCCGCTGAAATTCATCATGCACACTTCTTCTTCACAATCTCGCTCACGCATTCGCGGTTTCTCGCTGGTGGAGATGATGGCCTGTGTGTCGATCATCGGCATCATCGCCTTCATGGCGATCCCTTCGGTCACCCGCATGCGAGGTGACAGTGAACGCAATCTGGCGATCGCCCGCGCGGAGTCGCTGAACCTGGCCCAGGCGAGCTACATTCAGGTGCGTGGCCGGACGCAGGCGGCGCTGGAATGGGCCGCAGCCTCATCTGCCGACTCAAAGTACACCCTGCTTCGCCCCTACCTGAGTTTTGCGGAGACGACGCTGAGCGCCTACATGCCGTCTGGGTACTCGGTGACTTTTCCTCCTTCCATCACGTCCATGACGAAGGTCGCTCTCACCAGTCCGACCGGGCCCCTTTATTACTGACACATTCCGGCATGACTCTTTTCCAACATCGTGGAATTCGAACCACCTTCCTGCCTGCCGGCAAGGAGCGTGGGTTTTCCATGTCGGAGATGGTCGTGGTGATTTGCATTCTCTCGGTGCTTTCGGGTATTGCTATGCAGACGTTTGGTCAGTTTTTAGGCGGTTCCGAAGATGCACTGGCCATTTCACGACAGGAGACGCTCAACCAGTCGCTGAGTCGTTTCGCCCAGCAGAACTACGAGCTGATGTTTGATGCCGTGAGAGATTCCGTGGCGGATGAATTGGTCGTTTTGCGCACGCTGCAATACCGCGATCCGAACATCAACCGCGCGCAACCGGGCTCACCTTACGTGGACCCACGGTACAACCCGGTCGCTTCTAGTGATGCCTCCGTGCATCGTTTGCGCTGGTCGGGGAAACTGTTTGAACTGCTCAAACCGGGGCAGAGCGGTACTGGATTAAAGATGAATTTCGAAGGCACAGACTTCACCACGGCATTTGTTTTTCCGCCGAACTTCCAAATGGCCGGACGCTGATCCTGCCACGCTATAACTCATGTCTGCCACTCTCCAGATCCCGACGAACCCGCCAGCACCAAAATCCTTTGGTGCTGCGAGTAATCCGCCAAACACGATAGTTGAGGCGAGGCAGACGGCGATCTTGTCCATTCAATCCATTGAAGGACTGGCGCTGCAGCATGGCATGCTGCCAGTGACACTCCTGCGTGAGAGCTGCTCTCCGGATGCGGAGCGTCTGATCCGCAAGCTCGGCCGGGTGCCCTATGTGTCTGACCCGTGGCTGCCGGTGAGCACCATCGGCCCGCTGCTGGTCATGGCGCATCACAACCCGCGTGCGGGAGATTTGTGGGGCGTGCCGCATTTCCTCACGATCCGCGTACTGGTCACGCCGGAGCAGTATCAAAACACGCGCAAAGATCTGGTGCAGCGCTTTGGGCAGATGCCGATCTCCCAGTCCAATGCGATGGAGCAACTGCAGCCGCCGGTATTTTCCGATCTCGGGCTGGATGGCACCTTCCAGTGGCTGCTCGAACGCTACCCTTATGAGCCGGCTGAAATCACCAAGCTGAAAGGTTTCTACGAAGCGCAGAGTGGCAAGGCGGAGACGCTGGGAGTGACGCATTTCAATGTGGTGCAGCGCAACATGGGCATTGCCTTGCAGCATCTGGTCAGCGGCTGCCGCACTCTGGTGTACAGCGCCACCGAGGCGCAGCGCCAGACTTTCTTCCCGATCCCGCTGCTGGAGCGGCACAATGTGTATCCGCTCTACATCGGCAAGCAGGTCGTCTTTCTGCTCAGTGAGAGCCGCGACTGCTATGCCTTCGAGGATGAGTGGCTGTCCATGGGCAATCCGGCGGTGAAGATCGTCCCGGTGCTGGCGGATCTGGCGAGCATTCGCGAGGCGATCAACCGTGCGGGTGCCACCTTTGACCCCGGCGCGGTGGCTTCGATGGATGGAACGACACTCTCGGTGGCCGATGATGCCAGCGTGGTGGAGATCTCCCCGGAAGACATGGCGCGGATCAATCCGCAGAATCCAAACCACGAGCCGGAGCAACTGGTGCAGTGGGCGCTGTTTACGGCGATCCGCTGCCGTGCATCTGACTTGCATCTGGAGAAATTTTACAGCTTCACGCGGTTCCGTGCGCGCATGGACGGCACCATGAAAACCATCATGACCGCACCGGAAAGCCAGCTGAACCGCTATGTGGCGCTGCTGAAGAACTACGCGGGCATGAGCCAGAACCGGCAGGAGTGCCAGGACGGACGCATGGCGCTCTCCATCGGCCGGCGCCGGGTGGATGTTCGTGTCGCCGCAGTGCCCACGCGGCGAGAATTCCAGAAGGTGATCATGCGTTTCCTCGACAAGCAGGACGGGGTGAAGCGCCTTTCCGACTTCAATCTCTCGCAGCGGCAGATCGACATCCTCACGCGGACGATGCAGCGCGACCAGGGGCTGGTGCTGGTGACCGGCCCGACCGGCTCCGGTAAAACGACCACGCTGTATGCGCTGCTGAACAGCGTGAATGACGAAAGCGTCAACATTCAAACGATTGAAGACCCGATCGAATACGAAATCGAGGGCATCAATCAGACGCAGACGAACAATGCGCGGGGCCTGGACTTTGCGAACGGTCTGCGCTCCCTGCTGCGTGCCGACCCTGACATCATCCTGATCGGTGAGTCGCGCGATGCGGAAACGGCGGGAGCTGCGGTGAATGCCTCCCTCACAGGACATCTGGTGCTGACCACGCTGCATGCGAATGATTCGCTGCGTGCTGTGTCACGACTGCTGTCGATGGGGGTGGAAAAATACCTGCTCGCAGACTCACTGGCCCTGAGCCAGGCCCAGCGTCTCGTGCGCCGGCTGTGCACCTATTGCAAGCAGCCCATGCAGGCACCGCAGGACGTGCAGGATCTGATGGCCAAGCAGGCCGTGATCACCGCGCCGATCACCACGCCCATCTACACTGCACGCGGCTGTGATGAGTGCCATGGCACCGGCTATGCTGGACGCGTGGCGCTGATGGAGCTGTGCGAAGTGAACAATGAGCTACGCGACCTCGTGGAGGAGGGAGCTCCGCTGAGCGCGATGCGCGCAGCCGCCTTCAAAAATGGTTTCCGCTCGCTCTATCAGGAAGGCCTGCAGCAGGTCATCGGCGGGCACACATCACTCGATGAGATCAAATGTCTCAGCTACACCGCCATGTAATACGGGGAAAACTTTTCAAACATCCAACTCTTGACCACCATGTCCCAGACAAGTCAGATTCTGCCTCGTGAATTTGCCGCTCGTGCCATTGCACGAGTATTGATCATTGATGACGAACCCCATGTGCTGGCCGTGGGAAAGGCGGTGCTGGAGGCCCACGGGTTTGAAGCCGTTGTCTCCCGCAGCGGAGAGGAGGCGCTGGAACTCGTGCGCGTGGGAGTGGAGGAGGGGCAGCGTTTCACCGCCGCCATCCTGGATCTCACGATGCCAGGCGGTGCCTCTGGCTTTGAAGTGCTCGAATGGCTGCGTGCGTGTGATCCGCGGCTGCCCGTCATCGCCTGCAGCGGGTACTTCCAGGAGGATGTGAAGGATCTGTGCCAGGCGATTGGTTTTGTGGATGTTCTGCACAAGCCCTTCAATCTCGAAAGTCTCTGTCTGGCAGTGCGGCGTGCCATGGTGCAGGAATCGGATATGACGGAGTCGGGTTTCTCGTCCTTCAAACCTGGCGCTATCTCATGAGGTTTCACTTTCAGATCGCCAACCGCTTCACCCTGCTCGGTATGTTTGCCGTGCTGGTGGGGGCAGGGGCGACTGCCACCGGCTTCATCTGGCAGGAGTTTATCACTCTGCGCTTCGTGCAGAGCTCCTACCTCGGTGCGGTGTCTCTGGCAGGTCAGATGGAGCTGAACCGCCAGGCGCTCAGTGAGAATGAGATGGCCGGAGTGGCCCCGCTGAACTGGGAGAACGAAACCCGCCTGCGGATGCGCCTTCAGACTGTGGACATCCCGCCAGCCCTGCAAAATCTCGGCCTGCAGGTCGAGGTGGTGGCACCACGTCAAACGGAAGGTGCGAGTGGGCCGCCGGTGGCGAAGTCGCCGCCCATCATTATCATGCCCGGCTGCCAGAATTGTGTCATTGAGGAGCCCTCTCCGGTGCACATCAACAACCTCATCTACCGCGTGATGGCAGGAAGTACGTTGGTGATGGATGACACCAGCGATAGCCGTGATCTGGAAATCAATGGGGGGGATCACTGGCTTATCAGCGCCGCGCCTCTGTACTCCCGCAGCGGGCATGTGGCGGGAGCTTTCTTCGCCCGCCAGCCGTTGGTACAACTGCGGCATCTCTTCAATTCCCAGCGACTCACTGTGCCCATTCTCGGAGCCTGCGCCGGTCTTGCCCTGGCTGTGTTTAGCTTCTACATCATCGGCCGTCGGATCACGAAGAAGACCCATGCACTCGTCGATGCCTTCCGTGCCATGCGTGCGGGGAATCTCAATGTGCGAGTTCCCGCCAGTGGCAATGATGACCTGGATCTTGTGCAAGAGGAGTTCAACACGATGATCTCCCATGTGCAGGAGGATGACCAGCGCAAGCACACGCTGCTCGTCGAATACGAAGCTGCCAAGCGGCAGGCGGAAACTGCCACCGCCGCGAAGGGCAGCTTCCTCGCCAACATGAGCCATGAGATTCGTACGCCGATGAATGGCATCATCGGCACCACCAGCCTGCTCATTGAGATGGGGCTGGACCCTGAGCAGGAGGAACTGATCCGCATGATCCGCTCCAGCGGTGAATCGCTCCTCCACGTCATCAATGACATCCTCGACTTCTCCAAGCTGGAGTCCGCCAAGATGGACATGGAAAAGCTTCCGGTGGACATCGAGAAACTGCTTGGTGAAACCACCGACGTCTTCTCTCACAAGGCTGCGGAGAAAAACATCGAGCTCAATGTCCACATTGACTCCGCACTGCCGCGCAAGGTGCTCGGCGACTTCCAGCGCATCAAACAAATCCTCGTCAACCTCGTCGGCAATGCCATCAAGTTCACCGAGAAGGGGGAGATCCTGATTCTAGTGCGGCAGGTTTCGCGCCAGACGCCGCAGGGTGACAAGACGCTTCTGCATTTCTCCGTGCGAGACACTGGCATCGGCATTCCACCGGAAAAAATTGGCCAGCTCTTCCAGGCCTTCAACCAGGCTGACAGCTCCACCACGCGCAAGTACGGTGGCACCGGTCTGGGCCTCGCCATTTCCAAGAAGCTCATCAAGATGATGCAGGGGGAGATCAGCGTCGTGAGTGAGGAGGGGAAGGGGTCGGATTTCTTTTTTGAACTGCCTCTTATCGTCGCCCCTGATGATGAATCGCGTGAGGAAGAACTGGCCTGGCTCGATGGGGTCAAGGCGCGGCCGGTCACCGTGTACAGTGCGCATCCCACCACTTCGCAGGTGTTAAATCAGTCGCTCATGCAATGGGGCATGACCGTGAGGCTTCTGCGTGACCGTTCTCTGGTCGAACTCGATGCAGTGATCGAAGAAGCCGGTCTCTTTATTCTCGATGTCACTGGCCTCCGGCATGAAGAGGCGGTTCTCATGCTGAATACCGCCGCCATGCGCGGCACTGCGATCATCACCATCATGTCCATCACCTGTGCGAAGCTGGACCGTGAACGGTTCAGCCCGCCCGCCGGCAGCCGGCACATGCGGCTGTCCAAGCCCATTAAACGCCGTGAGCTCCTTCGCACCATGGCCGAACTTTACCGCATGCCGCGCCGGGTGATCCTGACTCCCATCGTCACTGCGGCAGCCCCACCCGACAGGCCAATCACGGCACCAGCTCATGTGCCAGCGCCGCCGCTGCGCCCGACCACCACACCCGTGCAACAGCCGCCGCCTGCTTACTACCAGCCCCCGATGGCGCAACCGATGGCGCAACCGATGGTGGCCACGTTTGATTCCCCTTCGGTACTGGAGACGCCCGCGCCTCCGTCCATATCAAATCAAGTTTCTGCACGTGCTGCTGCTGGCGGACATGATATCCAGGTCTCTCAAGCTACGAACCGTGCCATTGCCAAAGCCGCCAAGGCGGAGTCTGACAACTTCGCCAGCCAGTACCCGGCACAAATCCTACTTGTCGAGGATCAGCCCTTGAATCAGAAAATCGCCACAATGCTGCTGCAGCGTCTGGGCTATGTGCGGATGGACATCGCCAACAACGGGGAGGAGGCTGTCAGCATGATCGCGCAAGGAGGTTATGACATCGTCTTCATGGACCTGCAGATGCCAGTCATGGGCGGGGTCGAAGCTACCCGGCGCATCCGCGGGAACTTCCAGCTCAAACATCAGCCCGCCATCATCGCCATGACGGGGCATGCCCTCACTGGAGTCAAAGAGGAATGCCGCGAGTGTGGCATGAATGCGTTCCTGACCAAGCCCGTTTCGCTCGACGATTTCCGCCGCGTGATCCCGCCCTCGCTTTCGGTCGAAGCTTCGCAGATACCGATGAATTTTTGATCGGAGAATGCCAAAGCGGAATGCGTCAATGCGGAGAAGAGAAGTGCTGGCCCAGAGGCCTCAATGTGAATGGCTTAAAGATGGCTGCCCATTTCGGCATCCATGATCACGCGCAGGGGATCACCCACTGGAACGGACTGGCGTGCAGCATCGGCCATGTCGAGCAAATCACGGCCGTCGAAGTGAGGGCGGATGTTGCGAATGACCTGATCTGCCACGGTGCTGCCACCACTGAGATTGTCGATGAGGGTCTCCCAGTTGAAGAGCACGCGCCATTGATGATAGGCAAGAAAGCTCCGTACCGATGCCGGAGTGGAGCTGTCCATCGCTGACTGTGCGGCATTCAGCGACTTCCAGGCACCGAGGTAGGCGCTTTCCACAGGAGCGTACTGCTCCGCCGAGTAGGCCATGCCGGACGCTTTCCAGGCGGTGATGATCTGAGAGTCCGTGACCAGCGCAGGGATCATGGTCAGCAGGACTTGCTCGCGCGAATGGAGGCGCGGGCTGGCGGCGAGACCACTGACAGAGCTTGAGGTGGCATGGGCGAAGCTGCCCGTGCGCCACGCAGCTACGGCACGCATCATCCAGGCACGGGGGCGCTGCTCGGGATCGAACTTGTTGATTCTCGCTGTCGAGAGCGATTGCATGACCTGATGATAACCGGCAGGAGCAGCCGAAATGCGGCCGGTATAGAGGTGATCGCTGCGGAAAGCCTGTTCGAACTCAGTCTGCACCCGTGTGAAATCCAGTGAGGGAGAAATTTCCGAGCAAGCAGCTAGCAGAAGGCAGGCGAGGAGGAAGGAGCGATGGCAGAGCATGAGGATGTGACAAGTTCGAAGACAGGGGGGACTTGGTCGGCAGCGTCAGTACCGAACGTAGCAGACTGGAAGAAGTGAAAACGATGAAAATAAAATAGCAAGGGGGTGAATGCAACTAAATGACAGGCATTTAGTCATTGATTTCGCCGAATTGTTGGCGACATGTGGTTTATGAATTCTGCTCAAACCATTGATTCACAGGCGCTCCCGATCGAGGAACAGCTCGTTGGTGTGAATGCGAAAACGGTGCTCTATCCAGGCGCGCGTTCGTGGTCGGGGGGGAGGCATCGCATCTTGGGCAAGGGGCCGTTGGAGTCTTACTGTTACCATGTCATGTCTCGCACCTGCGGTGGCGAGGTGTTTTTTGATGACGTGGAGAAGGAGGCTCTGCGGCGGGTGATCTGGCGCATGGCGGAGTTCTCGGGCATCAAGGTGGTGACTTACTGCCTCATGGGGAATCATTTCCATCTGCTGGCCGAGGTGCCGCAGCGGGGGTTGTGGTTGCAGCGCTTTGAGGGGACCGACGGTGAGGCGAAGTTGTTTGAGCATCTGAGCATTCTCTACAGTCGGGACTACCTGAAGCTGCTGCGTGATGAGATGGCGGACTGGCGTGCGCGTGGCATGGCGGTGATGGCGGAACAGAGGCTGGAGTCGCTGAAGAAGCGCTTCTGCGATTTGTCCTTGTTCGTCAAGGAAGTGAAGGAACGATTCAGTCGCTGGTTTAACAAACGGCGCGGGCGTCGAGGCACGCTGTGGATGGATCGCTTCAAGAGCGTGCTGGTGGAGGGCAGGGGCGAAGCGTTGCGCACGATGGCGGCGTACATTGATCTGAATCCGGTGCGTGCTGGATTGGTCAAGGACCCAAAGGAGTATCGCTGGTGTGGGTATGCGGAGGCGCTGGGCGGCAGCCGCAGGGCGCAGCGTGGCCTGTGTAAAGCTCAGGGTAAACCTGTGGATGGCTGGAAGAGCGCCGGGGCGGCGGAAGCGTACCGCTGCCTGCTGCATGCGGAGGGGCGCGAAGTGAAGGACGCGCAGAATGAGAAGGTGGTCGAACGCGGTGTGAGCGCGGAGTCAGCACGGGCCGTGTTGGCGGAGAAAGGCAAGCTTAGTCTGGCGGAGCTGGTGCGTCTGCGTGTGCGCTATTTCAGCGACGGGTTGGTGCTGGGGAGCCGCGAGTTCGTTGAGAGTGTGTTTGATGGGAATCGGGAGATGTTTGGTCCGAAGCGCAAGCGGGGCAGCCGTCGGATGGTGGAGTCTGAGGTGCCGTTTTACACGCTGCGTCAACTGCGTCTCAAGCCGCTGGGGTAAGGTACAAGGCGCAGAATTAAAAGGGTCTGATGGGCGCAATTTTTGTGGGCGTGTTGGTTTGCGCCGGTCGTTGTGTGTGTGCTGGATGCTGGATGCTGGATGCTGGGTGCTGGGTGCTGGATGCTGGATGCTGGATGCTGGATGCTGGATGCTGGATGCTGGATGCTGGATGCTGGATGCTGGGTGCTGGGTGCTGGGTGCTGGGTGCTGGGTGCTGGGTGTGGCGGAGAAGAAGGGCTTGATCTCGGTAAGGCTGTCTTGAGTGATGTGCGGAGTTGAGATATACCGGTGGAGCAGCGTATGAAGCGCTGTAGTTTTAGGTTCCTCATCCAGCATGCCGCCTCCATCCTTGCAACGTCGTCACATTCTGAAAATTGTCGTGCTGACCGTGTTCGGCACGCTACTGGCATGGTATTTGAGCGCGATCCTGAGCTTTGCGGGCAACTCCTACGGCTTCAACAACCGCTTCTCGGAAGTGGCGATCCAGCACCACTGGTGGTACCTTGTGTGGAGCAATCTGGTGGTGCTGAAGGGCTACCTGCTGGTGGCTGCCGGGTATGTGCTGCTGATCTACCCGCTGGTGCGGCTATGGGGAAAGGCGAGGTCCTTTGCGCGCTGGGGAGTCGTCTGGCGCACGCTGCTATTTGCGTGCCTGCTGTACGGTTTTTTCATCTTCAAGCTGATGCTGGAGAAGCCGTACTTCGGTGACTACAGCTATCTGCTGGGCTGGTATGATGCGCTGGGGCGGGTGTGCGGCACGGGAGTGCAGGATGCGGTGCATGCGCTGATCACGCAGGTGTTTCCGCTGACAGCCATTGTGTGCGCAGCCGGTTTTTATCTCTTTGAGCTGCGCCGCTGGTTCACCCGCGCCGCACGACCGCTGCTGTTCAGTTTTGCGACGGTGGGGGGCTTGCTGGCACTGTTTGTTGTGAGCGGCTATGGCGTGAGTCGTGCACCAGATATTGAGGGGCTGGCAGGCGGTAGAAAGCGGCCTAAAAACATTGTTATCCTCGGCTCGGACTCGCTGCGTGCAGATCATCTCTCGTGCAATGGCTACCACCGCATGACGTCGCCGAACATCGACCGCATCGCGGCGAAGGGGGTGAACTTTGAGCGCTGCCTGACGCCGATCGCCTCGACGCTGGAGTCGCTCACGAGCATGTTTTCCTCACAGTATCCGCACACGCACGGGGTGAGGCACATGTTCCCGAGCCGAGCGATGGTCGACCGGGCCAATCTGGAAGCGCCCTCGCTGGGCGCGGAGTTGAAGCGTCTGGGCTATGACACCTCAGTGATCGGCGACTGGTGCGCTTGTGGATTCAACGAACTGCCGATGGGCTTCGAGAAGATCATCGTCTCCGACTTTGACAACTTCCGCGTCTATATGAGCGAGGTGGTCTTTCTGCATCATCAGATCCTGCCGTTGTTTTTTGACAATCGTGTGGGCCATATGCTGTTTCCCAAGCTCAAGTCATTCGCCAACTACATGACTCCGGAGGTGGTCACGGATCAGGTGATTGATCGCATCCAGCAGCGAGCGGGGGACAGGCAGCCGTTTTTGCTCCTGGGCTATTACTCCTGCACACACCTGCCTTACAAGACGCCCACGCATTATGCGAAGCTGTGGACGGACCCGAAGTATGACGGCCCGCACAAGCATGAGCTGGCGCTGAACGTGGATGAGTTCATCGGCGGTACCGACATCAATGAAAAGTGGAGCAAGTTGCCACGCAAGGAGGTGGAGCAGATCACCGCGCTGTATGACGGCTGCGTGCGAATGTTTGACGATTCAGTGGGCCGCGTGGTCGCAGAACTCGAAAAGCAGGGGCTGCTGGATGATACGATCATTTTGATCACCGGTGATCATGGCGATGATCTTTTCGAGCCGAACTGCACCTTCGGGCATGGCACCACTTTCAACGGCGGTGATCAGGCGAACCACGTGCCGGCGATCTTCCATGTCCCCGGTGTGGACAAGCCGCAGCGGCATCCGCAGCTCGCACGTACGCTGGACTTTGCGCCCACGCTGCTCGATCTCGTTGGCGCGCCTGCGCAGCCGCGCTTTGAAGGCACTAGCCTAGCGCCGCTGATCCGCGGGGAGAAGAAGAGCCTCGGCCTAGCCTACTTCGGCGAGACCAGCTATCTCTTTTTCCGCCGCACCATTCCAGGTGAAGATCCGCTGTTTATTCCGCCGATGGATGAGACCACCTTCATCGATCCAGACTTCGACTTTCACTTTGTGCTCAAGGACAAGTTTCAGGACGCGGTGCTGAAAACGAAAGAGCACTGCGTGCGCACGGAGCGCTTCAAGTACATCCGCACCCCCGGCGCGCAGCATTCCATCGAGCGCCTGTTCGATCTGCGCGAAGACCCGCACTGCGAGCGTGATGTGAAAACGCGCTATCCTGAAGTGAAGGCGCGCCTTTCCGCTGCCATGGACGAGTGGCTGACCACGCACAAGCAGAGCACCACGGCGGAGATTTACGGCATCCTGGGAGAAGACACGCTGCAGCCCACTGCGCCATGAACGCCGCCGATCTTCCACATCTCGTTATCGGCGCATGCATGAACGTGCACCGCACGCTCGGGCCGGGGCTAACACAGGACGCGTATGAGGAATGCGTGGCCATTGAGCTGCGTGATCTGGAGTTTGATTTCAAACGACACGTGCCGCTGGAGTTTAAATACCATGGGCGCACGGTGCAAACCGCGACGCGGCTGGACTTTGTGGTGGGTGAGTCACTGCTGCTGCTGGTGCGGTCTCAGGAAGAAATCAGCCAGCTGCAGCAGCAGGAGCTGGAGGCGAAGGTCAGGCTGGGTCGCTTCACCGCAGGGCTGATCGTCAATTTCAACGTCGGCACGCTGCGCAAAGGCATTCATCAGATCACGGTGAAGAGGCGGGTGGAAGGTGAGAAGAGAGTGTGAAAAGCTGATGGACCTGAGTTTGGAACCCAGCGCGCCAAATGCACCAGGCTTTCTCCGAGCTACATTCCGGAACCTTGGCAGAAATCTTCGGGAATCACCCCGTCACAGATCAAGCGGGTGGCTTCCTCACCATTGCCCACTGAGTAGTTGAGGGGAATTGCAAGAAACAAACCAAAAGGACTCTGCAAAGATTGTGCAAGAATGTGAAAAGGTTGTGCAATTGGCACGTTTGTTCGAACATGAAGAAACTTTTTGCCCTCCCCCTCTTAGCGCTCGTTTCGCTGTCTTCTGCCAAGGCAGCGGGTCAGATGGACACTGCTGCTGCTGCCAAACAGCTTGACGCGGTTCTGGCCAAAGATTGGGCGGCCAACAAGCTCAAGGGCAACCCGCAAACCGACGATAACACCTTTGTGCGTCGCATTTATTTGGATGTCATCGGGCGCATCCCGACCACCCGTGAAACGGAGGAATTCCTGAACTCCCAAGAAGCCAACAAGCGCGCAAAGCTGATCGACAAGCTGCTCGCCTCCGAAGCTTACGTGCAGCATTCCTTCAACTACTGGGCGGATGTGCTGCGTGTCACCTCCAATGGCAACCAGACGGGAGGCATCACCGGAGCGGCGTATGCGAACTTCGTCAAAGACAGCCTGCGGAAAAACCAGCCTTACGATCAGTTTGTGCGCGAAATGGTGGCCGCACAGGGCAAGGCTTGGGACAACGGTGCCATTGGTTATTACATGCGTGACCGCGGCATGCCGCTGGACAACATGGCCAACACCGTGCGCGTCTTCCTCGGCACCCGCATCGAGTGCGCGCAATGCCACAATCATCCCTTCGACAAGTGGACGCAGATGCAGTTCTTTAAGATGGCCGCCTTCACCTATGGCGTGCAGACGCAGGACTACGGCGGCGACACCATGGGTGGAGTGAATGATCTCCTGCGCGAAAAGGAAAACGCACTCCGCACCTCCATCAAAGAGCCTCAGCGCCCGCAGCGCGTGAAGAACACCGGCAAGATGACCAAGGAGGAAAGAGCCGCACTGGAGGCAAAGTACGTCAGCGAGCAGAAGAAGTACGAAGAGGAGATGAAGGTGGTGAACAAGAAACGTGAAGATGCACGTCAAGTTCTCCGCAAGGAACAGCGCGGCTATCAGGAGGCCATGAACGATGTGCGCGACACCATGCGTTACACCTCTGTGAGCAGCAGCCCGCGCAAGCCGACACTGCCGCATGACTATCAGTACACGGACGCCAAACCCAAGTCCGCCGTGGAACCCGGTACGATGATGGGGCATGAGTGCATCACCCAGCCGGACGAGACACCTCTGCAGGCCTATGCACGCTGGATGACCAGCCCGGAGAATCCCCGTTTCACTACCGTTATCGCCAACCGCCTGTGGAAGCGCGTGTTTGGCCTGGCCCTCATCGAGCCGCTGGACGAACTCATGGACACCACGGTGCCGATGATTCCTGACATGGAGAAGCAGCTGGAGAAGCTGGTGGTGGACATGAAGTATGACATGAAGGGCGTCCTGCGCGTCCTTTACAATACGAAGGCCTACCAGGCCCAGGTCACCCGCGAAGAGCATGCCCCCGGCAACGTGTACCACTTCACCGGACCGCTGCTGCGCCGCATGAGCGCGGAACAGATGTGGGACTCTTTTGTCACTCTTATCAATCCCAGCCCGGACATGATCAACCAGACCAACCGTGATGTCATGGAGCAGCGCATCCTGCAGGCCAAGAAGATCGCCGACGGAGTCGAGGCGCTTACTCCAGAAGAAGCTCTCGCCGGTCTCAAGAAAGCTGCTGACATCTACAGCAAGAACCGTGAGCGCACCGAAGTGCAGCAGAAGCTCTTTTCCGAGGCCCGCCTCGCCACCAAGGAAGCCCGCGATGCGGCCGATGCCATGCCCGATGGCCCCGCCAAAGTGGCCGCTCTGGCCAAAGCAGATGAAATCAAGAAGAAGGCCGATGTCATTCGCGCGGAGGTCAATCGCATTCAGAACGAAGGACGCCGCGTGACTTACGCCGAGGTCATCGCCCCCGGAGAGAAAAAGCTCTTCGAAAAAGTCACCGGCAAGCCCTACCAGACAGTTTCACTGACCAAGAACAGCGGTGGCGACTCCTCTCCCGCCATGATGAGCGGCGGCGGCGACATGATGATGATGGCCAACGGTGCCAAGGCTGAGAAAATCAACATCCCTGGCTATGACCGCAAGGAACTCAGCAAGGATGAGCAGAAGGTCGTCGCCCAGAAAGCGCGCGATGCCTATGCCGAAGAGGCTGACTTCTTTGGTATCACCAATGAGAAAGAACGCCGGGCTTACATCAGTAACCGTGAGCAGGTCAGCCGCAGCATGCTGCGTGCCGCTGAACAGGAAAGCCCCGCTCCGCGCGGCCACTACCTGCGCGAGTTCGGCCAGAGCGACCGTGAAACCATCGAAAACGCGAACAATGATGCCAGCGTGCCGCAGGCTCTGGCCATGATGAACGGTAGCCTCCTGCCGCAGATCGCCAGCAAGTACAGCCAGCTCATGCTGACCGTGAACAAGGCCCCGTATCCAGATGACAAAGTGGATGCAGCCTACATGACCCTTCTCTCCCGCAAGCCCACTGCCGCAGAAAAAGCGGTCTGGCTCAAGGCGCAGGAAAGCGGACTCTCCAGCATGGAAGACCTTGTCTTCTCGCTGCTGAACACCCAGCAGTTCATTTTCATTCAGTAAGTCATTCAGCAAAGAAACGTCAAACCAACACCACACGCGCCCCTCCCATGAAACAGGAACTTGCCTCCAAACTCGTCCGCTCAGGTGAAATCACCCGGCGTGATTTCGCTGCCAAGACCGCCAGCTCCCTCCTCGGAGTCGGTCTGCTTGGCCAGTCGCTCACCACCAAATCCTTTGCGGCCTTTGAGGGTTCCTCGAAGCTCAAGCAGGCAGCCACAGCGAAGAACGTCATCTATCTCTACATGAGCGGTGGTCAGTCCCACATGGACACCTGGGATCCGAAGGAAGGCGTAGAAACCGCCGGCCCGACCAAGCCCATCAAGACCAGCGCGGACGGCGTACGCATCTCCGAATACCTGCCGCTCACTGCGCAGCAGATGCACCACGGCACGGTGATCAATTCCCTCACCTCCACGCAGGGCGCGCACGAGCAGGGCAACTACATGATGCACACCAGCTATGAGATGCGCGGCACCATCCGTCATCCCGCCATGGGTGCCTGGCTCAATGTGTTCCAAGGCGGTGGCAACAGCACGCTGCCGAACTTCGTTTTCATCGGCAATGACAGCCGCCATCCCGGCGCGGGCTTCTTCCCTGCGGCGCAGGCCCCGCTGTTTGTCAGCAATCCTGAAAACGGACTCAAGAACATCAAGAACGGCAGCCCTGAAGACAAATTCCAAGCCCGCATGAAGCTGGCGGATGAGCTCGATAAGGATTTCCGCACCACCTTCCCGCACCGCAATGTGAAGGCCTATGCCGACATGTATGATGATGCCATGGCCATGATGAAGTCCGAAGACCTCAAGGCCTTCGACCTCACGGAAGAGCCCGGCGAACTCCGTGCCGCCTACGGCAAGGAAGCCTTCGGTCAGGGCTGCCTCCTCGCCCGCCGTCTGGTGGAGCGCGGTGTGCGCTTCGTCGAAGTCTCACTTGGTGGCTGGGACACCCACAACGCCAACTTTGTGGCTGTGCCAGACCGTTGCGAAACCCTCGACAAGGGCCTCGCCACACTCGTCGCCGATCTGCACAATCGCGGTCTGCTTGAGGATACTCTCATCGTGCTGAACTCCGAGTTCGGCCGCACGCCTGACATCAATCAGAATGCCGGTCGTGACCACTATCCGAAGGCGTTCTCCGGCGTCATGTTCGGTGGTGGCGTCAAAGGCGGCTTCACCTACGGCAAGACCGACAAGGAAGGCCGCGAAGTTGTCGAAGACAAAGTCAAGATCATGGACTTCAACGCCTCCATCGCCTACGCGCTGGGTCTGCCGCTGGACCAGGTCATCTACAGCCCGAGCAAGCGTCCGTTCACGATTGCCGACAAGGGGCAGCCGATTACGAACCTCTTCGCGTAAGCGGGGATTTTGCCGTGAGTTTGAAACACGCGATGCCGGAAGGTGTCGCGTGTTTTGCGTTGGGGGGGCGAAAGCCCAACGGGCTTTCGTATTTGAGCCCAGGGTTCGAAGAACCCTGGGTTACCGATCTACCGTGGCCTCTTTCGCGTGCAACTCCAACGGAGTTGAGTCCGCCGTCGAATGATCCAAAACTTGCGCATGCCACAATCCATTGCCCGAGTTTTGATTCACACGGTGTTCTCCACCAAGGGGCGTGAACCCTCTTTCCACGATCCGGCGTTTCGCTCTGAGGTGTACGCGTATCTGGGCGGGTGCGCCAAGACGCTCGACTGCCTGCCCATCCAGATCGGCGGTGTCGCGGATCACGTGCATCTTCTGACCACGTTGTCTCGCACGTTGGCGATGGCGGAGTTTGTGAAGGAGATCAAACGTGTCTCCACCAATTGGATTCAGAAGCGAGGTGGATTGTTCGGCCAGTTTCACTGGCAGGCCGGGCATGGATGTTTCTCGGTGTCCGAATCTAATTTGAGCGCCGTATCGCGATACATTTCGAGACAGGAAGAGCACCATCGAAAGATCACGTTTCAGGAGGAATACCGTGAGTTGTTGCGACGCCATGGACAGACCTGGGATGAAGCATATGTGTGGGATTGAAGATTGCCTGTGGCGCGGCGGCGGTGGACACAACCACGTTGTGGTTGGTCCTTGAGAGAACAAGATGATGGGGCCTGTACCCAGGGTTCTTCGAACCCTGGGCTTAAATACGGAAGGCCTTTGGCCTTCATGGAACCTGCTCACGGCATACTATACCCGGCACTCGGTACATGCACACGGTACATGCACACGGTACATGTCTTGCCACAGCCTCACCCCTTCGTCTTCTTCACCAGCTTCACACCCTCGATGCGCATCTTTTTGTCCGCTGCTTTGCACATGTCGTAAATGGTGAGGGCGGCGATGGAGACGGCGGTGAGGGCTTCCATTTCGACGCCGGTGGGGGCGACGGTGATGGCGGTGGCGGTGATGTGGATGGCTTTGGGCCGTACTTCAAAATCGACCTGCACTTTGCTCAGCGGGATCTGATGGCAGAGGGGGATGAGGTATTGCGTCTGCTTGGCGGCCTGGATGCCGGCGATGCGGGCGATGCTGAGGACGTCGCCTTTTTTGACCTGGTTTTTGCGGATGAGATCGAGCGTGGCGGGCTGGAGCAGGATGCGGCCTTCGGCGATGGCTTCACGGCGCACGGGGGGCTTGGCGGAGACATCGACCATGGCGGCTTCGCCTTTGCGATTGAGGTGGGTGAGCTGGCTCATGGGAAGGAGGATGCTAAGGATGAGGGGAGGGCGGGGAAAGTGGTATTTTGATTCCGTGACTGAGGTGGCTGTGGGCGAGGCGGGAGCGGGTTGTTGTTAGGTCGGTTGGTTTTGACAGGATTTACAGGATCGCAGAATTATGCAGGATTAAGGTGTTGTGATTTGGGGGCGCGGGCTGATGGCGGGATGGATTGAACTGATGACGCGAATTTTGTTAATTCTGCCATCGTGTTAATCCTGTCCAGACTTGAGCATGGGATGCCGATGCTGCGGGTGCGACGTTGCTTTTGCAGGGCGGGTTCAGAACGAAGTGCGTTGTTCACCATGCGAAAGCGGTAGCTCCGATGCAGGCTTGCGCCTTGCATCTTCGCGACCGCACTCCAAAACGCTGTCGCGCGTTTGTGGGCTCACCCCCCAATCGCTATCATTCGCCGGTTGGGCTGGTAGTTGTGGCGGAAGTCGTGTTCCTTGGGTTTGCGGGCGACGACGTTTTGGAAGAAGGCGGCGAGTTCGGGGTCGGTGCAGCCGGCGCGGAGGACGGTGCGGAGGTCGAACTCTAGGTAGCTGCCGAGGCAGGGGCGGAGCTTGCCGTCGCAGGTGAGGCGGAGTTTGTTGCAGTTCTCGCAGAAGTGCAGGTTCGTCATCGCGCCGATGAAGCCGATCTTCTGGCCGGTGGCGGGGATGAGATGGTAGGCGGCGGGGCCGTTGGTCTTGAAATCGGGCAGGGGGGTGAGCGGGCCTGTGGTCTGCTCGACGAGCTGCTTGGCGATGCCGATAGGGAGGAAGTTGTCCTCGCTCAGGACGTCCTGGGTGCTGACGGGCATGAGCTCGATGAAGCGGAGGAGGGCGTTCTTTTCGCGGGCGAAATTGATGAGGGCGGGCAGTTCGTTCTCGGTCTGGCCTTTCATCAGGACGCAGTTGAGCTTGATGGACTGGAAGCCGGCGGCGATGGCGGCGTCGATGCCTTCGAGGACGCGGGGGAGGAGGTCGCGGCTGGTGGTGTGCTGGTAGGTGGCGCGGTCGAGGGAATCAAGGGAGATGTTGGCGGTGCGGACACCGGCTTTGACGAGGCGTTCGGCCATGGTGACGCCGTCTTCGACTTTGGCGAGGAGGGTGCCGTTGGTGGAGATGCCGATGTCGTCGATGCCGGGGATCTGGGCGAGATTGGCACAGAAACCGTCCACGCCGGGGCGGGTGAGGGGTTCGCCGCCGGTGACGCGGATTTTTTTGATGCCGAGGGTGGCACCGACTCGGACGGTGCGCAGGAGTTCCTCATAGCTGAGGGTTTCGTCCTTGGCGAACCAGGCCTGCTCCTCTTCGGGCATGCAGTATCGGCAGCGTTCGTTGCACCGGTCGGTGATTGAAACGCGCAGGTAGGAGATGCGATGGCCGAAGAGGTCTTCCACAGGAGGGGGGTTCTAACCACAGACTACGCTCCGGCTCAAGCTTGGGTATGAAGTCAATGTTTTGGGAGGGGGCTGTGATTCCATGCTTCCTCTGGGATTCAGCTGAAATGACGAATGAGTAAATCCGAATGACGAAGTAACTCCGAATGCCGAAGCTCGAACTTCGGCATTGGTGATTCGTCATTTGGCCGACGTCGAATGCATCAGCGTTTCGCTAAGCCTGCTGCAGTGGCAGGCGCATCGTGAAGGTGGTCTCGATGCCGGGGGAGCTGGTGAGTTCGATGGTGCCGCCGTGGGCTTCGACGGCGCGGCGGACGATGGAGAGGCCGAGGCCTGTGCCTTTGATCTGGGAGGAGTGGTGCTTGTTGCCACGGTAGAAGCGTTTGAAGACGAAAGGCAGATCGTGCGCGGGGATGCCGATGCCGTTGTCGCTGACTTTGAGGATACAGGTGTCTTTCTGCCATTCTCCGGAGACGCGGATAAGGAGGCCGGGTTTGGTGTTCTCCTTGATGGAGTTTTCGATGAGGTTGGTGAAGATCTGATCCCAGTAGAAGCGGTCGCCGGTGAGCAGGCAGTCGCTTTTGGGGAAGTCGAGCACGATGCGGGCATCACGGCCTTCGAGCATGGGGGCGAGGTGATCTGCGGCGTCCTCGGCGCAGTCGTGCACATCAAAGGGCTCTTTGTTGAGAGAGCTGCTGGCGTCTTCCAAGCGAGAGATGGCGAGCATGTCCTCAATGATGCGGGCAATGCGCTTTCCGTGCTTTTCCATGACATCGAGGCTACGTTTCATCGTGGGGGATGATTTGGCCGCGTCATCCTGCAGCATTTCGATGTAGCCGTTGATGAGGGTTAGCGGGGTGCGCAGCTCATGGGAGGCATTGGCGACGAAATCCCGGCGAATCTGCTCGGTCATGGCGGACTCGGTCACGTCCTGGATCATGAGCCAGGCGCCGCCACCCACATCGGCACCCAGCGGGGCGGCTTCGATGATGAAATAACGGCCACCCAGATTGGACCCGGCCCCCACGTCTGAGGGGAGCATCTGGATGCGGCGCGTGGTGTGACGTTTTTCGGTAATGGATTCCTGTACGAGGTCGGAGATCTGGTGATCGCGCACATCCTCAATGAGTGGGCGTCCGACGTGGATATCCTTGCGGTGCAGCAGTTCTTTCAGCGGCGCATTGGCGTAGCGGATGCGCAGGTGGTTGTCCACCAGCACCAAGCCCTGGCTGATTTCATCGAGCAGGGATTCAAAGACGCGGCGCTGCTCGGCCTGCTGCTCGGCCTGCTGGCGGGCGAGAAAGACCGTGGTGGAATGCAACGGCAGCAGATCTGCATCGCGCGCTCTCAGGCCGAGGTTTTTGGCCACTCCCTCCCAGCGTTTCGTCCAGTGCTTCTCACGCCGTGCCCAGGCAAAAAGGCAGATGCCAAGCATCAGGGCGAGAAAGAGGGCGAGGGTGGTCATGCAGGCTGGGAGGCGGGGAGTTCCGTCTGGAACTGGAAGCCGGTGCCACGAATGGTGACGATATGTTCGCCTGCTGCACCGAGTTTTTCACGCAGGCGCTTGATATGTGTGTCGAGGGTACGGGTGGCGACATCGCTGTTGTAGCCCCAGACATCGCGCAGGAGGTCGGCGCGGCTGTGTACGGCGGTGTCGTTTTCCATGAGGGTGGTTAGCAGCTTGAACTCGATGGTGGTCAGGTCCAGGGCCGTGCCGTCCAGGAAGAGCTTCATGTTTTTGCGGTCCAGCATGAAGCGGCCACGTTGGATTTCCGAAACGTGGGTGACCTTCTTCACACGGCGGAGCACCGCGCTGATGCGCAGGTAGAGCTCGCGCGGGCTGAAGGGCTTGGTGAGGTAGTCGTCCGCGCCGAGTTCGAGGCCGGCTATCTTGTCGGTGACCTGGCCTTTGGCGGTGAGGATGATGACGGGGATGGGAGCGGTACGAGTGTCTGCACGCAGGCGCTTGAAGATCTGCAGGCCGTCCAGGCCAGGCAGCATCAGGTCCAGCACAATGATCTCCGGCTGCTGAGCCAGCACAGCAGGCATGACCTGCAGACCATTGCCGATGCAGATCGCCTCATGCCCTTCACGACTGAGATGGAGGGAGATAAGTTCCGCTATGTCAGATTCATCCTCAACGATTAGTATCTTGCTCATGGAGTGGCTTTGTGACGTGGCCGTGCCATCGGCAAACCGATGATGGCAACGAAGGCGTCACATGGCAACAGTCTTGCTTTCTTCACAGATAACAAGCGTGACGGATTCGTCACGGTGACAAAGTTGGACTGCATTCCCGGATGCGCTTCATCCATCACTCGTTAAATATCTCCCATCATGAGGGTTCTCATCGTCACCGACACGTATCCGCCAGACATCAATGGCGTGGCGCGGACGCTGCACACCCTCGGGGTGGGACTGGTGCGCCGGGGGCATGTGGTGGAGGTGGTGACCACGGTGGAGTCGGAGGAGGGACTGCAGCGCCATGTGATGCACTCGATGCCGCTGCCCGGCTATCCGGGGCTGCGATTTGGCTTTGCCTCTACGCGCCAGATGCTGGAGCTCTTTGACAGCTTCAGGCCGGACGTGCTGTACGTCGCCACGGAGACCCTCATGGGCATCTCCGCCATCCGTGCGGCGGGGAAGCGCGACATCCCGGTGGTTTCAGGCTTTCACACCAATTTTCAAAACTACCTGGAAGACTACCACCTGCCGGGTCTGGAAACCGTGGCGCAGGGCGTGCTGCGGACGATCCACAACCAGACGGCGCGGACGCTGACTCCTTCCGCAGACACGGCTGCCATGCTGGAGCGCTGGGGCATCCAGAACGTGGGAGTGCTGGGGCGCGGGGTGGACACGGAGATGTTTGACCCGATTCGCCGGGATGCGGAGCTGCGGCAGAGCTGGGGCGCGGATGAGAGCACCCCTGTGGCCATTTATGTGGGCCGTGTGGCGGCGGAAAAGAATCTGGAGCTGGTGGTGCGCTCGTTTGATGTTTTCAAAGAGGTGCAGCCGAAGGCGCGCATGGTCATCGTGGGCAATGGGCCGCGCCTGGAGTCCCTCAAAGAGGAGCGCCCAGAGTTTCACTATGCCGGAGCGCGCACGGGGGAGGATCTGGCGGTGCATTATGCCTCGGGGGATGTGTTTCTCTTTCCCAGCATCACGGAGACGTTTGGCAATGTGGTGCTTGAAGCGATGGCGGCGGGGCTAGGCGTGGTGGCATATGACTATGCCGCACCGCGCCTGCTGATCCGTTCGGGTGAAAATGGCTGGCTCGCGCCTTTCAATGAAGAGGGGGCCTTCTTGGCGCAGACTCGCGTGGCCGCCGCTGAATGGCAGAATGAGGCGCTGCGCTTTGCTGCACGGCAGTCGGCCTTTGATCTGGGCTGGGAGCGGGTGATTGAACAATTTGAACACGAACTGGCATCAGTGATGCCTAAAATGAACGTTTTGATGTGATGAGTGAAGCTGAACCAGTTCTGAACCCCGCCACCGGAAAGTCGAAGCTGCGCTTCAAGACCCTCTTCATTTCCGATGTGCATCTGGGCATGCCGGACAGCAAGGCCGCACAGGCCTCCCACTTCCTGCGCAACTGCCTGTGCGATAAACTGGTGCTCAATGGCGACATCATTGACGCCTGGCACCTGCGCCGCATGGGCGGCTGGAACAAGGGCCACACCAACTTCATCCGCACCGTGCTGCGCAAGATGGAGAAGGAGAGCACCGAGATCATCTACCTGCGTGGGAACCACGATGACGTGCTGGACCGCTTCATCCCGATCCAGTTCGAGCACTTCATCATCACGGACGAGCACATCCACCATACGGCGAAGGGAGACTACCTCGTAGTGCATGGAGACGGCTTTGATGCCATCAGCTCGAACCACGCTTGGCTGGCGCAGCTCGGCGGGCTGGGGTATAATTTCCTCCTGCGCATCAATCGTCTCTACAACGCGTATCGCGGGCTGCGCGGGAAGGAGCCCTTCTCCTTCAGCGCATGGGTGAAGCAGAAGGTGAAGTCCACCATCGGTGCTGTGGGCAAGTATGAAGATCAGTTGCAAAACCTCGCCAAGCAGCGCGGCTGCATCGGCATCATTTGCGGCCACATCCACAAGGTTGACAACAAGATGGTCGGCACCACGCACTACCTCAATTCCGGTGACTGGGTCGAGTCCATGACCGCCATCGCTGAAAACCTCGACGGCACCTTTGAGATCATCACCTACCCCGAATTTTGCGAGCGTACGCACCGCGATCCGAAAGGCGCCGTGGCGGAGGTGGAGGAGGAATCTCCCCCGCCGGTGGAATCTTCTGTAATTCCAATGTAGCGAAACCGTCACATTGAGTCATTTTAAGCCATGCACGAACACATTCTCTCCAGCTTCAACCATTCGCTCGACAAGCTGCGTGGCGACGTCCTCGCCATGGCCAGCATGGCGCGCAAGAACCTCGCCAGTGCCATGCGGGGGCTTTTGGAGCGTGACACCGACTTGTGCAACGCGGCCATCGCGGCAGATCAGGACGTGAACGAACTGGAGAAGAACGTCGATAAACACGGCATGCAGATTTTGGTAAAGTTTCAGCCCACCGCGCACGACCTGCGGCAGGTGATGGGGACGATCCGCGTGGCGAACAATCTTGAACGCATCGCCGACCAGGCGTCGAGCATCGCCAAACGTGCGCGCATCATCAACAACCTGCCCGAGTTTCCCGAAGTCAAACTCATCCAGCCCGTGTATTCGCTGTGCGACCGCAATCTGGACCTGAGCCTGGAAGCCTTCCTGAATGCCGACCCTGATGCCGCTGCAGCCGCCCGTCTGCTGGACAAGGAACTCGATGCCGCTGAGAAATCGCTGGATCGTCAAATCATCACCGTGATGGAGTCCCAGCACGCCGAGCTGGAAGGCTATATACACCTCATTTTCGTAGCGCGGTTTTTGGAACGCGTGGGCGACCACGCAAAGAACATTTGCGAAGACACGATCTTTATTGAGCGCGCCGAAGACATCCGCTTCAGCAAGGACAAGCGTGCGGAAGTGGCTGCTGCGGCGACGATGTGAAGTGGGGGCTGTTCCTGATGTCTTCGCCACTTCTCAAGCTTGATCGGCCGTATCAAGCCGTCCTATTTGACATGGACGGCACCCTGCTGGACTCCCGCGCCGCCGTGGAGCGCGTCTGGCACGAGTGGGCTGCCGGGCACGGACGTGATGCGGGCCCCGTTTTGGCCGTGTGCCATGGGCGGCGCACCATTGACACCGTCCGTGAGTTTGCCATCCCAGGTCTGGATGAGGAAGCGGAGGCGCGGAAGCTCGAAGCCCAGGAGATCGCCGACACTGACGGCGTCGTCGCCATTGCGGGTGCTGCGGAGCTTCTCGCACGGCTGCCAGTTGGTCGCTTCGCCGTCGTCACCTCCGCCAGTCGTGCGCTTGCCACGGCCCGTCTCACTGCTGCGGGTCTGCCGATCCCTGAGCTCATGATCAACGCCGAGATGGTGGCGCACGGCAAGCCTGATCCTGAGGGCTATATGAAGGGGGCCGCGCTCTGCGGCACCACGGCGGAACAATGCCTGGTCTTCGAAGACGCCCCTGCTGGCATCGAGGCTGGCCGCCGCGCTGGCAGCGATGTTGTGGCCATCACCGCCGCGCGCCCGTTTCCTTTTGAGGCGGGGTGTCATGAGGTGCTGGATTACCAGCATGTGGAGTTTGAGCTGGCGTAGCGTAAAGTACTCATGAGCTTTAGCTCATTCTGGAAGGTGCGGAATTTCCAGAACTCCAGAACGAGCTAAAGCTCGAGACTAATTTTGCATAAAAAAGGCGCTGTGTTTCCACAGCGCCCTGGCTTGAATCAAACTCACTTCATCCTCAAGGAATGTTGCCCGGAGTGGAAACGCCTTCTTCGAGTTTGAGGGCCCACTTGATGCCGGCGAGGATCATTTCCTGGTAGGTCTCGGCGATCTCGGGACTGTTTTTGCGATCCTTGGTGCCGACTTTCCAGGTCGGATCCCAGACGTCTTCGCGGTGGCCGAGGGAGTTGTAATAGACACGACCTGCGCCGAATTCCTTGCACCAGGAAACGGGGTAGTAGCGGCCTTTTTGGGCTTCGACATCCTTCAGGTCGGCATCCTTCTTGGGGTCTTCGATGTTCTTTTCCTTACGCTGTGCGGCTTCCGCTTTCAGCTGCTCAAGATTGGGGTGGGAGTTCAGACCGAGGAGGCCGTGGACCTTGGCTTTGTCGAAGGTCTTGATGATGTAGATTTCGTCGAAGACTTTCCAGCCGAGGGGAACGGTCTTGGTGATGGGATGGGCAGGGTCATGAACGACCGGCTGGATTTCAACCTGGGATTTGTGGGTTTCGAATTCGCCGCCGAGCATGTCGATGTAGCCACGGAAGGGGTGGTAGGTGTCGGAACCGGAGTGCATGGCGATGAAGGCCTTGCCGCCTTCGATGAGCTTGGTGAAGCCGTCGCGGTCTGGGAAGAGGAGATCACCGGTGGTGTTGGCAAAGACGAAGCCGTCGTAGCCTTTGATTTTATCCAGCGCCATCTTGTCGGCCATGTAGGCTTTGATCTTGTCGTTCCAGATCTTGTTGGCTTCATTGAAGTCTGCAGAAGCCTTGCTGAAGGCCTCCGCCTTCGCCTTGAAGGATTCTTCGGATTCCTTCTCACCACGCACGGGGGCCTTGCCGGGATTCTTCGGCTGGCCTTCGGGCTGGTGGACGAAATCGACGGTGAAGGCACCGGACTTGGCACCGAGTTCGGCGAGGACTTTCTCGGCGGTCTCGATGGAGGAATGACGGAAGCCAGTGGTGACAGTGACAACAAGGAGCTTCTTCGGCTCCGCATAGGCGGAGAGCGACAAAGCAGCGACGAGCAGGAGCGTGAAGCGTTTGATCATGGGTGGTAGAGGCAAACGTGGCGTGATGGGGATGTTTTGCAGGTGGAAAGTTCGATGAAAGCGAAGAACGGGGGCGTTTGAGGATAGATGAAAACGATCTTCTGCCTCCTACTGCTGTCTCTGGTGATGTCCCATGGTCAAACGGCCCCGTCTGTGGCGGCGGTGGATGCGGCTAAGCATCCGCACTTGCAAGCCGCGCTTGATGCCGTGCCGGAGGGCGGGGGACTGGTGACGATTCCGCCGGGCCTCTATGTGATCACAGAACCGCTGCGGGTGAAGACCGCAGAGACGCGCATCGTGGGCAGTGGTGCCGCGACGCACATCATCAACAAGAATGAGGCGGGCGCCCCCGCCTTCATCCTGCGCCCGCCGAATCTCGACACCGACAAGAAGGCGCAGCTCTGGCGGGTGCAGATGGCGGACCTGCGAGTGAGCGGCAATGAGAAGAGCGGAGACGGCATCTTTGCCGAAGGCATCCAGGAGATCTACTTCGAAGGCGTTTCCGTGGATCACCACGGCGCCCACGGCATCCACATGGTGAACTGCACGGAGGACCCCCGTGTGGCGGACTGCATCCTCACCTACAATAAGAAGAGCGGCATCGAGATCCATGGCGGGCATGACATCGTGGTGAATGCGAACCACTTTGAAGAGAACTGGGACGGGCTGCGCTGCATCGATGCCTTCAATCTGTGCATGAACGGCAACAATATCGACGACCATTTGGGCAACGGCGTGATCATTGAGAACACCTACGGCTCCGTCCTCAGCGGCAACATGATCGAAGAATGCAATGGCACCGCCATCATCCTGGACCGCGACTGCTATGGCATCACGCTGAGTGCGAACGTCATCGCCCATCACCTTAAGGGAGGCATTGATCTGCGAGACGCCTGCGGCTGCACACTCAGTGCGAACACTTTTGTGCTGGCTCATCAGTTCTCCGTGCGGGTAGGCAAGGACTCGGAGCGCAATACGATCAGCGGCAATACCTTCTGCAACACCTACATCGGGGCAGGCAAAGACAAGCGTCCTGCAGTGGACAAGACGCCCATGGGGATCGATGCAGGCACGGGCGTGCTGGTGGAAGGCGGAGTCAACGGCCTGGTCCTCAATGGGAACACTTTTTCTGGGCTGTCCACCGCCGCCGTGTGGAGCACAGGAAGGGTGAAAAATGTGCTGGTGACGTCCAATCTATGTCTGGATTGTGGTCGTAAACTTGCTAAAAAAAGCCTCTGGCTTGCCTTCGAGGACAAGTCGGGTGTCATGATCAAAAACAACTTGGACGAAACATACCCCACCGCCCCCTAAAGACTCATGCTTGATGTGCAGCACCGCCGCGGCGCCAAGTGCCGTGAAGAAATCGACTTCACGCGCAAGGTCATGTGGGCACACATGATTTTTGGAGCGGTGGTGATGACGCTGTTTTTGTTTCATGAGATGTTTCGCTGGTTTGCCGGCTCCCTTGTCTGGTATGGCCTCAGCGTGGCTGCGATGTATGGTTTCATGAGCGGGCGGCGGTCCTGCCGCTGGCTGCTGGCACTGGTGTTTCTTGCGGGAGCAGGGGCGGGGCTGTATTTCCTCATCCGCGTCCTGCCAGACACCACGGAGCCACGCGCGGCCTTGGTGCCGCATGCGCTCATTCCGCTCTGGTTGGGATTTGCCAATCTGACCTATGGGGTCGGGGCGCTGTTTGTGCTGTGCAGCGGACGCATCCGCCGCGCTGGTGAGGCGGGGTTTGTGCTGTGGTGAGGTGGGGGCAGGGAACCATCTTTTTGCGGGTGGTATTGTCTGCCTGAATCAATGCGCGTGTCTTTGCGCTGATTTGAGAATGCTCAAAATAACAACGCCGAAGAGGGACTCTCTTCGGCGCGTTGATTAGCTAAGTCGAAACTCGCGAAACCTTCTTACTTCTTGCGGTCGCGGATGGCACCGGTTTTGAGGCGGAGGCCGTTCAGGCGGATGAAGCCGGTGGCGTCGTCCTGGTTGTAGGCCTTGGTCGGGTCGGCTTCCATGGTGGCGATCTGCGGATTGTAGAGGCTGAACACGCTCTTGCGGCCGGCGGGGATGATGTTGCCTTTGTAGAGCTTCACACGGACGGTGCCGCTGACCTTCTTCTGGCTCTCGGTGACTAGGGCTTGGAGGGCGAGGCGCTCGGGGGCGTACCAGAAGCCGTTGTACACCAGCGTGGCGTACTTTGGAATGAGGCTGTCACGCAGATGCATGACTTCGCGGTCCATGGTGAGGCTTTCGATCTGGCGATGGGCGAAGTGCAGGATGCTGCCGCCGGGGGTTTCGTACACGCCGCGGCTCTTCATGCCGACGAAGCGGTTTTCCACCATGTCCACGCGACCGACGCCGTGCTTGCCACCGAGCTTGTTGAGGAGCTTCATGACGCCGAGCGGGGAGAGGAGCTTGCCGTTGACGGCGATGCAGTTGCCCTTTTCGAATTCGAGGATGACGGTTTCAGCCTTGTCCGGGGCGTCTTCGGGGAAGACGGAGAGGGTGTTGAAGTAGCCCTTGTGCTTCGGATCGCTGGCGTCAAACCAAGGGTCTTCGAGGATGCCAGCCTCATAGCTGATGTGAAGGAGGTTGCGGTCCATCGAGAAAGGCTTCTTCGCGCTGGCCTGCACCGGGATCTTCTTTTCCTCGCAGTAGGCGATCATCTCGGCGCGGCCGGGGAACTGGGTGCGGAAGCGCTCGTCGCGCCATGGGGCGATGGTTTCGATCTCGGGGGCCAAAGCGGCGGTGGTCAGCTCAAAGCGTACCTGGTCGTTGCCCTTGCCGGTGGCGCCATGGGCCACGTAGCCGGCCTTTTCAGCCTTGGCGATTTCGACCATGCGCTTGGCGATGAGGGGGCGGGCAATGCTGGTGCCGAGGAAGTACTCGCCTTCGTAGATGGCTCCGGCCTGGATCATCGGGAAGATGAAGTCGGTGGCGAACTCTTCCTGGAGGTCGTCGATGTAGATCTTGGAAGCTCCGGTCTTTTTGGCCTTGGCGTTCAGGCCTTTAAGCTCATCGTCCTGGCCGACGTTGGCGCAGAAAGCGATGACTTCAGCGTTGTAGGTTTCCTTGATCCAGGAGAGAAGGACGGAGGTGTCGAGGCCGCCGGAGTATGCGAGAACGATTTTTTTGCTCATGTATGACCGCTTTTTTGAAGGGGGTGCGGAGAATAAGGGCAATCGAAGGTGTGTCGAGCCCCGGAGTGGGCCTTTTTCACAAAATTGGGGGGGAATAACCGGGTAATAAAGAAAAGTTAAATAAATCCTCTCTTTCTATTGAAATTATAAAAGGTATGGTTAGGATGGGTTTATTCACAAAAAAACATGGGTCTTCCTCAGGGATACAGCGCTCTTTCGAACGTTTCTAAAGAAACAGGCGAATCGATGGCCGCGATTCTACGCACCAAAGGGTGGGTGAGGGGATTTTGCGCCCGAGGTCAGCGCTCTTTGACCGCAGGCATCCTACTGTTTGTGGCTTCGGCTGCGTCGGCGCTGGCAACGACGGATCTCAGTGACTACAGCGTCTTCTCCAGCGCCAGCAGCACGGTCAATTCCAACCTCAAGATTGGCGCGACCACGGACATTGAAACCGCTATCACCGCCAATGCCACCGCAACGGGTGACGATGTCACCGGCACCGACGATGAAGACGGCGTGACGCTGCCCGCCTCAATCATGCTCGGCTCCGCCAGCACCATGACGGTGAACGTCACCAACACCAGTGGTGCCACCGCGTATCTGAATGTCTGGATCGACTACAATCGAAACGGCGTCCTGACCGACAGCGGCGAACAGATCGCCGCCAACACGGTCGTTGCCAGCGGCACTTCCAACTCCAACAGAACGATCAGCTTCAACGTGCCCGTAACGGCCACCCTCGGTACCGCAGGTGTGCGTGTGCGTCTGACCTCCACCAGCTCACCCAGCTCCATCGGTCTGAGCGGCAATGGTGAAGTGGAAGACTATACCGTGACGATCGCACCCAGCCTCGGCATCGGCAGCCTCGTCTGGAACGATGCGGATGAGAACGGCCTGTTTGATAGCGGGGAAAGCGGCATCAACAACGTGCTGGTGGAATTGTGGAGGCCAGGGGCAGACAATGCAATCGGCGGGACCGGCGGCAATGCGGATACCTTGGTTTCCTCCATGAACACCGCAGGCGGGGGCTTGTACAACTTCTCGGGTCTCGCTGCTGGCTATTATTATGTCAAAGTGCCCACACCGCCGCTCTCACGCACCAGCCTCGTCGTGGATAGCACCGACAACGGCCAGGATGGCGACAACAACGCCTCTCAGCCCGGCGGCTCCGCCACTGCGGCCTTCAGTCCGGTGATTCAGCTTGCCGCTGGGACGGAGCCCGGCTCGACTGGCACCGGCAACATCGACAACACCATCGATTTCGGCTTCGCCTCGAACATCGGCTCACCCTTCGTCTGCGACAACCGCTTCTACATCATGCAGAACGCCGAGACGTCTCCTGGGTCCGGTGTTTGGGATGCCACGCTCTATTTCATCGGCCCCAATCAGACGCTGGTGCCGATTTTCATCTTCAACGGCTACAAGCTCAACGGCCTGGCCGCTTATGGTGGTTACCTCTACTGCGTGGATCAAAACGGCAGCAATCTCTACCGCATCAACTCACAAGGCGTGCTGGTGGACATGGGCATCATTCCCGGCCTGCCCGTGCCTGGCACTTCCGGCCAGTGGTCCGGCGCCACAGCACTGACCAACGGGCGCATGATTTTGAACCTGTGGAATTTCAGCCCTTCCACGACGGCGCTGTACACGATCGATCTGACCTCGGCCACGCTCATCGGCGGCGGCGTCAACTGCACCTATTCCACAGGCGGAAACATGTCCGGCAACATGGGGGACATCGCCTGGGATCCGCTGACGAATAAAGTTTATGGCTACAACACCACCGATTCGAGCAACATCGGTCTGTTTGAGATCAATCTCACCACGGGCGTCTGTACCCGTGTGGCGGCTGCGGTGCCGGGCGCATGGGGATCGATGGTGATTGATGCCAATGGTCTGGCCTATGGCTACGGCAGTGCAGGGGCCTCCGGCAGCCAGGACACGCTTTATGTCTTCAATCGCACCAATGGCGTGCTGAATGGCAGCGTCACGGCCGTTGGTACCGGGCCGGCGGTCTCGAACTCTGACGGAGCCGCCTGCCCCGGTGCTGCACCTTCGATGAAAATGGGCAGCCTGGTCTGGAACGACGTCAATAATAACGGCATCAAGGACGCGAGCGAGGCCGGCATCGACGGTGTCAGCTTGCAGCTCTTCCTCGGTGGGCAGAATCCCCTCACGGCCGCTCCGGCAGCCACCGTGACCACCGCAGGTGGAGGCTTGTATTCCTTCAACAATCTCTCTCCGGGCCAGTACTTCATTTACATGCCCACACCGCCTGCGGCCTTCCCGCTGAGCAGCACCACCACGGTCACTCTGGACAACAATGTGGACAATGACGACAATGGCATTCAGACCTCCCAAGGGTTGCCAGTGCAGAGTCCGCTGATCGGTCTTGCGGCTGGTACGGAGTCCGTCACCGATGGAGACACCGACTTTAACACCAATCTGACCGTTGACTTCGGCTTCGTGGCCTGCCCCACCATCACGGTCAATCCCACCAGCATTGCTGCAGCAACGGTTGGCACCGCCTATTCCCAAACCTTCACCGCCAGCGGCGGGACCACGCCCTACACCTGGTCGGTGAGCGCTGGCACGCTGCCAGCGGGGCTTGCGCTGAGCACGGCGGGCGTCCTCAGCGGTACGCCGACCAGCGGTGCGGCCACCAATTTCACCATCCAGGCCGCCGACAAGAATGGCTGCCGCGGCACCCGAGCCTACGCATTCACCCCAGGATGTGCGACGATGACGGTGACACCGTCGTCATTGCCGGTCGCCACGGTTGGCACGGCTTACAGTCAAACGTTCAGCGTCAGCGGCGGGACCACGCCCTACACCTGGGCGGTGAGCGCCGGCACGCTGCCAGCGGGCCTCACGCTGAGCACGGCGGGCCTCCTCAGCGGCACGCCGACCACAGGCAATGCCGCAGGAACCAGTGTCACCTTCCGCAGCACGGATGCCTCCGGTTGCCAGCAATCAGTGACCATCAACCTGAAAGTCTGCCCGTTGGTCTCTCTGAGCCCCACGACTCTTCCAGCACCCACGATGGGTTCGGTTTACAGTCAGACCATCACCGCCAGCGGCGGCACCGCCCCCTACACTTACGCCATCACCACAGGCAGCCTGCCCACAGGACTGAGTCTGAACACCAGTACGGGTGCGATCTCGGGAACCAACACGAGTGCGACTGCAGCCACGTTCACGATCAGCGCTACGGATGCTAACAGCTGTGCGGGCACCCGCAGCTATACGATCACTCCTGCGACCACGGACTTTGGCGATTTTACCAGCTTTGGCAGCGCCAGCAGCACGTTCAACTCTGCCCTCAAGATCGGGGCGCTGACTGACACGGAGTCCGCCGCCACCACCAACACCACCGCCACTGGCGACGATATCACCGGCGCCGACGATGAAGACGGGGTGACACTGCCTGCCAGTCTGGTCGCTAGCGCCAGCGGCAGCATCACCGTGAACGTGACGAACACCAGTGGATCGAACGCCTTTCTCAACGCTTGGATCGATTACAACAATAATGGCCTGCTCACCGATGCTGGCGAGCAGATCGCCGCGAATACGGCGATTGCCACCGGCACGTCGAATTCGAACAGGGTGATCACCTTCACCGTGCCCTCCACCGCAGCAGCAGGTTCGGTGGGCGTGCGCGTGCGTCTGACCTCCACCAGCACACCTGGCTCCACCGGATTGAGCGGCAATGGTGAAGTGGAAGACAGTCTGGTCCAGATCTGCCCTGCCGTCACGCTCTCGCCGGCCAGTCTGGCCAGCGCCACGGTCGGCACCGCCTACTCGCAGACGATCAGCGCCACCGGCGGCACCGCGCCCTACACTTACAGTGTGAGCAGCGGCACGCTGCCCACCGGACTGACGCTGACCAGCGCGGGTGCCTTGAGCGGCACGCCGACCTCCGGGGCCAGCCAGACCTTCACCATTCAGGCCGTGGATGCCGCAGGCTGTGCCGGTACACGCAGCTACACCTTTGCGCCCGCATGCACCAGCTACGTCATTTCACCGTTCGCCATGGGTTCGTGGGAGCTGTCGGCAGCGGTCAATATCACGCTGATTGCCACCCCGACCTCCGGCAGTGCGAGTACGCCCTACACGTGGTCGTTGACCTCGGGCACGCTGCCCACGGGGCTCTCGCTGAGCAGCGCGGGCGTCCTGAGCGGTACCACTACGGCCAAGGGAACCTTCAGCTTCACCATCCGGGTTTCCGACTCCTTTGGTTGTACCGCTTCGCAGTCGTATCAGATGACGGTGGCTTCCGGCACCAGCTACTCCGGCTTGCTGTATTTTAGCACCGGCGGCGGCAGCGTCGGCTATCTTGAGACCTATGATATCCCCACCGGAGCCAAAAAGCTCGTCGGGCCGACCAATGACTCCACCACCCGCTATCTGACTGACCTGGCGTGGTCGCCCTCTGGTATCCTTTACGGCATCGACTTCAATAACATCTACCAGATCAATCCGGCGACCGGAGCCTTGACGAGGTTGGGAAGTTTTGGCAACAGCTTGAACGGCTTGGTGTTTGATGCGGCTGGCAAGCCCTACATCAGCAGCCTCAACGATGGCGACATTTACACCTTCAATCTGGCCTCGCTGAGTACCAGCACCACCACGGCGCTGACGCTTGCCTACAGTTCGCCAGCCACCACTCCGAATGGAGAGACGCTGAAGAGCGCAGGTGACCTTGCATGGATCGGCAATGAACTTTATTACACCACAGCGGGCAGCGGCTTCACGGCCTTCTATCTTTACAAAGTGCCAGAGGGAGGTTCGGCTACGCAGCTTGTTGGGCAGATCAGAACCACCGGTGGAGTGGGCATCAGTAATGTCTTCGGTCTTGCCACGGATGGTTACGGCACGCTGTATGCCCAGGCTGGCACCGTGCTCTACACGCTGGACAAAACCACGGGTGTGGCCACCACGGTGAACACCAGCGCTGCGGCCAATGCCATCTCCGGCGGTGCCATGATGTATGAGTTTACGCAGGTGCTGGATGACTTCGGCGACTACTCCCTATTCCCAGTGGCGCGCAATACCGTCTTCGGCTCGCTGATGATGGGATCGCTCGTTGATTACGATATTCCAGCGGCCTTCAACACGGCGGCAAATGCGGACGACCTGGCGTGGACGGATGACGAAGACGGTGTCACGCTGCCCGCCAGCGCGGTGCAGGGTGCCACGGGCGTGAGTGTGACCGTGAAGGTGACGAATACTTCCGGCGCGCCTGCCTTCCTGAACGGCTGGATTGACTTCGGTAATAACGGATCGCTGACGGACAGCGGCGACCAGATCATCAACAATGTCACCATCCCTTCTGGCACGAACAATGTTAGCCAGAGCTACACCTTCAATGTGCCTGCGACTGCAGCGGTGGGTGCTCTCGGCGCACGTTTCCGGCTTACCACCGTGACCAATCCCGGCCATTCGGGGGCCAGCGGCCCGGGTGAGGTGGAAGACTATTTGTTCAATGTGATCTGCAGCAGCATCACGCTGACTCCGGGCACGCTGCCCACTCCCACGGTGGGCACCGCCTATTCGCAGACGGTTACAGCCAGCGGCGGCAACGGCCCTTACACCTACGCGGTGGCCACCGGGGCGCTGCCCGCTGGTCTCACGTTGAATGCCAGCACGGGTGTGATTTCTGGAACCGTTACCAATTCCAGCGTGGCCAACTTCACGCTGCGCGCGACGGATGCGAGAGGCTGCACCGGCACTCTGACCAGCTCCATCACGCCGAACTGCCCAACGGTGACGGTCACTCCGCCCACTCTCAACACGCCGACGGTGGGCACCAGTTTCTCACAGACGCTCAGCGCTGCGGGCGGCATTTCCCCCTACACCTGGGCGGTCACTGCCGGCACGCTGCCCACGGGACTGACTCTCAGCACCAGCAATGGGACGCTTAGCGGTCTTCCCACGAGCTCCGCCTCGACGAGCTTCACGGTGCGTGCCACGGATGCGGCGGGCTGTATTGACACTCAGGCTTACACTGTCGCGCCTGCCTGCCCGACGATCAGCATCTCGCCAAGCACGCTCGCTGTGGGAACGGTGGGCACCGCTTACTCGCAGACCTTGAGCGCGAGCGGTGGCACCGCAGCCTACAACACCTGGACTGTGACGAGTGGCACGCTGCCTGCGGGTTTGACGCTGAATTCCAGCACCGGCGTCATCAGCGGTACGCCGACGGCCTCCGCCAGCCCCTCGACCACCGTGACCGTGCGCGTGAATGATGCCTACGGCTGCCAGGGCACGCGGGTGGTGACGCTGCAAATCTGCCCGGTCATTTCCGTCTCGCCCGCCATCCTGCCGACGCCCACCGTGGGCACGGCCTACTCCCAGACACTGACCGCTTCAGGTGGGACTGCAGCCTACGCTTTCACTCTTGCCAGCGGTGCGCTGCCTACCTGGGCCACCTTGAGTTCTGTAGGCGTGCTCAGCGGTACGCCCAACAGCACCGCGGCAGCCACTTTCACCGTGCGGGCCACGGATGCCAATGGCTGCTCCACCACGCTCCCTTTCACGGTCACACCGGTCTGCCCGACGGTCACCATCACACCCGCATCTCTCGCCACAGGCACGGTCGGCAGCTCTTACTCGCAGACGCTTTCCGCCACAGGCGGTGTCGCGCCTTACAGCTCGTGGACGGTCACCGCAGGCACGCTGCCAGCGGGTCTGACCCTCAATGCCAGCACGGGGGTGATTAGTGGCACGCCGACGGCCTCCGCCAGTCCCTCGACTTCCGTCACGGTTCGAGTGAATGATGCCAATGGCTGCCAGGGATCACGTGCGATCACGTTCCAAATCTGCCCGGTCGTCACGTTCTCACCCACCACGCTGGCCACCACGACGGTGGGCACGTCTTATTCTCAAACCATCACGGCCAGCGGCGGCACCGGCCCTTACACCTTCACGCTGGCCAGCGGCACGCTGCCCACCTGGGCTTCGCTGACTTCCTCCGGTGTGCTCAGTGGCACGCCGAATTCCAACACCACGGCCATCTTTACGCTGCGCGTCACGGATGCCAATGCCTGCACGGCCACGCTGGCCTACACGTTGACGCCGCAGTGCCCGACGATCTCGATCACGCCCTCGGCTCTTGCCGCAGGCACGGTGGGTACAGCTTATTCGCAGACTCTCGCCGCGAGCGGTGGCACCGCGCCTTACGGCACCTGGACGGTCACGGGCGGCACGCTGCCAGCGGGTCTGACCCTCAATGCCAGCACGGGTGTCATCAGCGGCACGCCGACGGCCTCCGCCAGTCCCGCGACCACCATCACGGTGCGTGTGAATGATGCCAATGGCTGCCAGGGGACGCGGGCCGTGACGTTGCAGGTCTGTCCGGTCGTTTCCATCTCTCCCACCACTCCGGCCACGGGTACCGTGGGTTTCGCCTACTCGCAGACCCTCACGGGTTCGGGTGGTGCTGAACCCTACACGTATGCGGTCGTTAGCGGTACCCTGCCAGCAGGTCTTGCTCTCAATACCAGCACAGGTGTGGTGAGTGGCACGCCGACGGGCCCGACCGCTGCCAACGTCACCATTCGCGCCACGGATGCAAATGGCTGCCAGGGCACGCAAGCCATGACCTTTACCACGAGTTGCTCGGCCATCACCATTTCCACGGCCACGCTGCCGCAGGGGACGGTGGGCAGTGCCTATTCACAAACGCTTGCAGCAAGCGGAAGTGCAGGCACCTACACCTGGGCGGTCAGCAGCGGCACGCTGCCTGCCGGACTGACCCTGAGCAGCGGTGGCGTCCTCAGCGGCACACCGACCACCAGCAATGCGGGCGGCGTCAGCGTGACTCTATCTGCTACGGACAGCTTCGCTGTTTGCGCTGTCACGAAGACTTTCACGCTGCAGATCTGCCCGGTCGTCACGCTCTCACCCACCACGCTGCCCGCCCCGACGGTGGGCACGGCGTATTCGCAGACCCTCACGGCATCCGGCGGTGCGGCCTCCTACACTTACACGCTGGCCAGCGGCACACTGCCCACTTGGGCGACCTTGAGCAGTGTAGGGGTGCTGAGCGGTACGCCCACGACCACCACGGCGGCCACCTTCACGGTGCGCGCCACGGATGCGAACGGCTGCGCTGGCACACGCTCCTACACGGTGACACCCGTTTGCCCAACAATCACCATCAGCCCCACCTCGCTCGCCCTTGGAACCGTGGGCACGGCTTACTCTCAGACGCTTGCCGCCAGTGGTGGCATCGCGCCTTACAGTTCTTGGACGGTCACGGCTGGTGCGCTGCCAGCGGGCCTAACACTCAATGCGGGCACGGGCGTCATCAGCGGCACACCGACAGCTTCCGCCAGTCCGGCGACCACGATCACCTTCCGCGTGAATGATGCCAATGGCTGCCAGGGCACGCAGGCAGTGACGCTGCAAGTTTGTCCCGTCATCTCCATCTCTCCCACCACTCCGACTACGGGCACCGTGGGTGCCGCCTACTCGCAGACCATCACTGCTGCGGGCGGCTCTGCCTCTTACACGTATGCGGTCGTCAGTGGCACGCTGCCAGCAGGTCTCACCCTCAATACCAGCACGGGTGTGGTGAGTGGTACTCCCAGCAGCCAGACCAGCGGCAACGTGACCATCCGCGCCACGGACGCCAACGGCTGCCAGGGCACGCAGGCCATGACCTTTGCCATGGGCTGCCCGGCTATCACCATTTCCACGGCCACGCTGCCGCAGGGGACGGTGGGCACTGCTTACTCACAAACGCTGGCAGGAACCGGCGGCTCAGGCACCTACACCTGGGCGGTCAGTAGCGGCACGCTGCCTGCCGGACTGACCCTAAGCAGCGGTGGAATACTCAGCGGCACGCCGACAATCAGCAATGGGGCTGGAGTCAGCGTGACCTTCTCCGCCACTGACAACGCTAGTGTCTGCGCCGCCACGAAGACCTTCACGCTGAAGATCTGCCCTGTCGTCGCGCTCGCGCCCACCACGCTGCCCGCCCCGACGGTGGGCACGGCCTATTCGCAGAGCATCACTGCTTCCGGCGGAGCTGCGACCTACACCTACACTCTGGCTAGCGGCACGCTGCCCACCTGGGCGACCTTGAGCAGTGCAGGGGTGCTGAGCGGTACGCCCACGACCACCACGGCGGCCACCTTCACGGTGCGCGCCACGGATGCGAACGGCTGCGCCGGCACACGCCCCTACACGGTGACACCCGTTTGCCCAACGATCGGCATCACGCCAACCTCGCTCGCACAAGGCACGGTGGGCACGGCTTACTCGCAGACGCTTGCGGCCAGCGGTGGTATTGCGCCCTACAGTTCTTGGACCGTGACCAGCGGCACGCTGCCCGCCGGTCTCACGCTCAATGCGAGCACGGGCGTCATCAGCGGCACGCCGACGGTTTCCGCCAGTCCCGCGACCACGATCACCTTCCGCGTGAATGATGCCAATGGCTGCCAAGGCACGCAGGCCGTGACGTTGCAGGTTTGTCCCGTCATCTCCATCTCTCCCACCACTCCGACTGCGGGAACAGTGGGCTTCGCCTACTCGCAGAGCATCACCGCTTCGGGTGGTTCTGGCGCCTACACGTATGCAGTCGCCAGCGGCACGCTGCCGGCAGGCCTCACCCTCAACAGCAGCACGGGTGTGGTGAGCGGCACGCCGAGCAGCCCGTCCAGCGGCAGCGCGACCGTCCGCGCCACGGATGCGAATGGCTGCCAGGGCACGCAAGCCATGACCTTTACTACGAGCTGCTCGGCCATCACCATTTCCACGGCCACGCTGCCGCAGGGAAGGGTGGGCAGTGCCTATTCACAAACGCTCGCAGCAAGCGGCAGTGCAGGCACTTACACCTGGGCAGTCGCCAGCGGCACGCTGCCTGCCGGGCTGACCCTGAGCAGCGGTGGCGTCCTCAGCGGCACACCGACCACCAGCAACGCGGGTGGAGTCAGCGTGACTCTCTCTGCCACGGACAGCTTCGCTGTTTGCGCCGTCACGAAGACTTTCACGCTGCAGATCTGCCCGGTCGTCACGCTCTCACCGGCCACGTTGCCCGCACCGACGGTGGGCACGGCGTATTCGCAGACTCTCACGGCATCCGGCGGTGCGTCGGCTTACACTTACACGCTGGCCAGCGGCACACTGCCCATCTGGGCGACCTTGAGCAGCGCCGGCGTGCTGAGCGGTACACCCACGACCACCACGGCGGCCTCCTTCACGGTGCGCGCCACGGATGCGAACGGCTGCGCCGGCACGCTTTCCTACACGATTTCGCCTTCGTGCCCAACGATCAGCATCAGCCCCACCTCGCTCGCACAAGGCACCGTGGGCACTATTTACTCGCAGCCACTGGCTGCCAGCGGCGGCACGGCACCATACAGTGCTTGGACGCTCATCAGCGGCACGCTGCCCGCAGGTCTCACGCTGAATTCCAGCACCGGAGTCATCAGTGGCACACCGACGGCAGCGGCCAGTCCGGCCAGCTCGATCATCGTGCGTGCGAATGATGCCAATGGTTGCCAGGGATCACAGACCCTCACGCTGCAAGTCTGCCCGGTGGTCTCTCTTGCGCCAGCGACACTGACGACACCAACGGTGGGTGTGGCTTATTCGCAGACCGTTTCCGCAAGCGGTGGTGCATCGCCCTACACCTTCACGCTGGCCAGTGGTTCGTTGCCAGCCTGGGCCACTCTGAGCTCCGCAGGGGTGATCAGTGGTACACCGACCAGCACGACCACGGCAGCTTTCACTGTGCGTGCTACGGATGCCAACGGTTGCGCTAAAACGCAGGCCTGCACCCTTGCGCCGGTCTGCCCAACGATCAGCATCCTGCCTGCCGCACTGGCGCAGAGCGTTGTGGGCACCGCCTACTCGCAGACGCTGACGGCCAGCGGTGGCAGCGCCTCTTACACCTGGGCGCTGACCAGCGGCACGCTGCCAACGGGACTCACGCTCAATGCCAGCACCGGCGTGATCTCCGGCACACCCACGGTGGTGAATGCGACGGGAGCAAGCCTCACCCTGCGCGCTACGGACGCCAATGGCTGCCAGGCTTCTAGGACTTTGACCCTGCAGGTCTGCCCGGCCATCAGCATCACGCCCACCACGGCGACGGCAGCCACGGTCGGAACGTTTTACACTCAGGCTCTCGCCTCCAGCGGCGGCACTTCGCCTTACACGTATTCCATCAGCAACGGCACGCTGCCCGCAGGTCTGCTGCTCAGCAGCAGCGGAGTCATCAGCGGCACGCCCACGACTGCCAATGGTCTGGGTGCCAGCTTCACGGTGCGTAGCATGGATGCCAATGGCTGCTCGAAGGACCAGATCATCAGCCTCAAAATCTGCCCAGTCATCTCCCTGACTCCTATGACCGCCTCATGGATGGTGGGTTCGAGTTCGTCGCAGACACTGAGCGCGAGCGGCGGCACTTCGCCGTATGTCCTTGCCCTCGCCAGCGGCACGCTGCCATCGGGAGTGACCTTCAACGCAAGCACCGGCGTGCTGAGCGGCAGGCCTACGAGCGCAACTGCACGCAGCTTTGTCATCAGCGCCACGGATGCGAACAGCTGCGTGGGTACGCAGAGCTACACGATCACGCCGCAGTGCCCGGTCATCAGCGTCAGCCCTGGCACGCTGGCCGTGGGCATGGTGGGCTCGACTTATGCGCAGACTTTCATCACCGCAGGCGGCACGGCCCCATATACGTATGCGATCACCGGCGGTTCGATGCCCGCGGGACTAAGCTTCAACACATCCACCGGTGCGATCAGCGGCACGCCGACTGTCGCGGGCAGTTCCACGCTCACGGTGAGAGTCACCGATGCCAACAACTGCCAGGCGACGATCACGCGCAGCATCATCATCTCCGCCACCGTCACTACGAACTGCCCCACGCCGCTCAATCAAAGCGTCGGCGGCGCCTATCTGGTGACGCGTCTCGGTCGTGACGTGCTCGGCGGTGAAAACAACGGAATCGGTAACTGCCTTTACAACATGTCGCCGAACGGCCGTTGGATCACCGGTCTCCGCGTCGCCACCAAATCCTACGGCTTCACCATGAACATGCTCACAAATGTGAATGTGAACGTGCCATTGCTGGATGCGACACATCCGTATGCCATGGGCCGTGATATCAACGACAGCGGTGATGCGGTGGGTTATGAGAAATGGACGGTTGCTAGCAAGCTGAGCATCGTCCCTTGGTATTACAGCCAGACGAGCGGTACCACAGTGCGGCTGTTGACTCCGTTTGACGCGAACGCCAGCATGAGCGCCATTCCCTCTGCGCTGACGAGAGACAGCGCGTATGCTTTCGGTACGGTGGATCCTGACGGTCCCGGCGGCCCGGTGCTGGCGCAGGGCGGCTACTGGAATCTCAACACACGTGCCTGGACGGCGATCTCTGGAGTGCGTGAAGTGATCGATGCCTCCGCCGATGGTACGAAGCTTCTGGTCACGGACAGCAGCGGCGTGAGCAAGGTGCTCAGCGGCAGTCCTGCAACAGGCTACAGCACGGTGCTTGTGACTTTCACGGGTGGTTCTTTGAATGCGGGCCGCATCAGCCCGAATGGACGCTATATTGGTTCTAGCCAGCGCCTATCCGGCGTGCCGACACCGTTTGTGTATGACACGCAGACCAGCACGCGGACCAATCTGCCGCGCATCCTGCCCCAGGACAGTCTGGGCGGCATCGTCGGTGCGGTGAGCGACACGGGCCGTGTGCTCGGCACGATCTACAGCAGTGGATCCACGGGCAGCTTCGCGGTGATGTGGGACACGCCGCAGGATTTGTACACGCGCATCTCCGACCTGCTCGTCTCCGACGGTCACGTGGCGCAGGACAGCGCCTACTCCTTCTGGAACCTCTACAATGGTGGTGACGGCATCTCCGCCGACGGCAAGACGATGGGCGTGTTCGGCGACAATCCCTTCGGTCAGGAAGACTCGATGGTGTTCCAAAAGGTGGATGTGGCGGACTCACGGCTTTGCCTCGGCAACTCGGTATGGCAGGACACAAATCGCAACGGCATCAAAGACTTCGGCGAACCGGGTGCTGCAGGTGCGGTGGTGCGTCTGTTCCATCCAGGCGCGGACGGCGTGCGCGGCGGCACCGGCGTGAATGCCGACTACGAGATTTCGACCCCGGTCACCATTTCCAGCAGCGGTGTTTATCTCTTTAGCGATGTTCCCTCTGGCACCTACTACGTGCAGGTCACCCCCCCCGCCTCACTGCCGCTGACCTCCGGCGTGGTGGTGGCACTGGACAACGGCGTGGACAATGACAACAACGGCATGCAGCCCGGCGGTCCAGGCACGCCGATTTACAGCCCGATGATCACGCTGATTCCCGGCACGGAGTCCGTGAACGATGGCGACTCCAACACCAACACCGACTTCAGCGTCGATTTTGCGCTGGGCGATGGAGTGAGCCTGGGCGATCTCGTGTTTGCCGATCTCAACGGCAATGGACTCTATGAGTCCAACACGGAATCCGGCCAGGCAGGCATCACGGTGCAGTTGCTGGATGCCACCACGAGCAACGTGCTGCTGACCACCACGACCGACGCCAGCGGTGCCTACTATTTCGGCGGTCAGGCACCAGGAACCTATCGCGTCAACATTCCCACGCCGCCCGCGATCTACACCTCCGCCACGCTCACGGTCTATGAGGACAATGGCGTGAACAATGACAGCAACGGCGCGCAGAACGGCGGCGCCGGCACGCCGACCATCAGTCCGGTGATCACGCTGGCCGCCGGCAAGGAGCCGGGGTCCACGGGGAGCTCGAGTTTTGAAAACACCATCGACTTTGGTTTCCGCTCCTGCCCGGTCATTGTGATGACACCCACGACACTTTCCAACGGCCTCGTGGGCACCGCGTTTGCACAAACGATGAGCGCCAGCGGCAGCAGCGCGACACCTTACACATGGAGCACTTCCTCAGGCACGTGGCCGGAAGGTTTGAGCCTTAGCAGCACGGGCAGCATCAGCGGTACGCCGACGGCGTCCACCAACGGAGTGAACGGCACCACCGTCACTGTGCGCGCCATGGATGCGACCACCTGCTTTAGAGATCAGGCTTTGCAGATCAAGATCTGCCCAGTGATCACGTTGAATCCAGCCACGCTGCCAGCGCCGCTGATTGGCTCACCCTACGCTCAGACGATCACGGCCTCCGGCACGACAGCCATGCCAGTGGTGTTCAGCGCCACGGGACTGCCTGCATGGTTGTATCTGAATGCGAGCACCGGCGTGCTCTCAGGGACGCCGACAAACGCTACCGCCGTCACCTTCACGGTGACCGCCACAGACGCCAATCTTTGCTCCGCATCCCGGACCTACACGCTGCCACCTGTGTGTCCCGCAGTCACCATCACTCCATCTTCACCCGCCATCGCCACGGTGGGGGTGCCTTATAGCCAGGCGCTCAGAGCTTCTCCGGCATCGGGTCTGACCGGGCAGTATTTCTCGGGCTCGGACTTCAGAACGCTGGTGCTGACACGCCAGGAGACGTCCATCAATTATGACTGGGTGAATGGCTCTCCAAATGCGCTGGTTCCTGAGGACGGCTTCTCAGTTCGTTGGAGCGGATTTGTCCGCCCGGCGACCACAGGCACGTACACCTTCCAAAGCACGAGCGATGACGGCGTCCGCGTCTGGGTGAACAACACCCTCGTCATTGACCGCTGGCAGGATCAGTCCGCCACCAACTACACTGCCACGGTGAATCTGACAGCAGGGGTCGTGGTGCCCATCCGGGTGGAATATTATGAAGCCGCTGGTCAAGCAGTGATGAAGTTGCAGTGGTCCGGCCCGAACCTGACGCTGCAGCCTGTGACGGGCTGGCTGGATTATGTCTGGGGTGTCTCCGGTGGCGTCCTGCCTGCGGGATTATCACTGAACGCGACCACCGCAGTGATCAGCGGTACACCCACTGCTGCGAATGGCGTCGGGATCAATCTCACCATCACCGCCACCGATGCGAACGGTTGCGTTGGCTCTCAGGTTTGGCCAGCATTGCAAGTCTGTCCCGCCATGACCATGTCGCCTGCGACCTTGCCACCGGCGACGGTGGGGCAGCCGTATTCGCAGACGGTTGCGGCCACGGGCGGCACGGCACCTTATCAATACAGCGTTGTCAGCGGAGCATTGCCAACCTGGTGCACGCTGAATGCCACCACCGGCAGGCTCTCCGGAACGCCGACTGACAGCAGCCCGGGCAGCTTCACCATCCGCGCCACGGATGTCAATGGCTGTGCGACCACGCAGATTTACACTCTGGACCCACGCTGCACCATCTTCACCGTGACCCCGGGCACACTGCCCACCGCTGCGGCGGGCACCGCGTATTCGCAGACTCTGACGAGCAGCGGCGGCACCGGCCCCTACACTTACACGTTGAGCAGCGGCACACTGCCTGCCGGAATCACGCTTTCGAGCGACGGCGTCATCAGCGGCACGGCCGCGACGGGAAATGGCAGCAGCTCCAGCATCACGGTGGGGATCACGGATTCAACGGGCTGTCTCGGCAGCGCCAGCTATCAGGTGAAGGTGTGCCCGGTGATCACACTCAGCCCGACCACGCTGCCTACGCCGTTCCTTGGCCTCAGCTACTCGCAGACGATCACCGCAAGCGGTTCGAGTGCGACGCCGCTGACCTGGAGTGCAACGGGTCTGCCCTCATGGCTTAGCCTCAGCAGCAGCACGGGGGTGCTCAGCGGCACGGCCACAGCAACTACGCCGGTCACATTCACTCTCACCGCCACGGACGCGAGCGGCTGCTCGGCTTCACGCACATACAGCCTCACGCCAGTCTGCCCCGTGATCACGGTGGGCGGCACCGCGCCGCCCAACGGCTATCTCAAAACGAGCTTCTCCGAAAACATCACCGGCAGCGGCGGCACCGCGCCCTATTCGTTTGTGCTGGTCAGTGGTAGCCTGCCGCCCGGACTTAGCCTCGCCAGCAATGGCACCGTGAGCGGCACGCCGACGGCGCTCGGTACCTACACCGTCACCGTTCGTGCCACGGACGCCTACAGTTGTCAGAGCACCGCGACTGCGGTCACCTACAACATCAAAGGCATGGGCATCGGCAATCAGGTGTGGGTGGACATGGATGATAACGGCCTGCGTGGTTCAAGTGAAAGCGGCGTGCCCAATCTGCCCGTCCAGCTGTGGTCGCCGGGCATCAACGGCGTGGTGAACAACGGCAGCGGTGATGACGTGCTGGTGGCCTCCACCACCACCGACTCCGACGGTCTCTATCTTTTCAACGGCCAAGCTCCAGCCACCTACTACGTGCGCATTCCGACACCGCCGACCTTCTATCCGAAGGTGAGCACCAGCCAGGTGAATCTGGACAATGGCGTCAACAATGACAACAACGGCATCCAGGCGGTGTCAGGACTCGCCGTGGTCACACCGCTGATCACCCTCTTCCCCAACACGGAGCCTGGCGCTGGAGTGGATGGCGACGACACCGACTTCGACAGCACCATCGACATCGGCTTTGCTAATTCGAATCCATGTCAAATCACCAATCTCATCGACAACCCAAGCTTTGAACTGCTGGGAGTGCCGAATGCGACGGGCACCGCTACCAGCGTGATGGGCTATGATGGCACGGGCACCGCTTTTGGCTCCGGCATCAATGCCTACCAGTGGCTTGGCGGCACAAACGGCACCAGCGGCATCGGCGAACCCATTCAGCGCGTGCAGGTTGCCGCAGGCAGCAGCGGTTCCAAAGTTTCATGGATGGAAAGTGTGAAGAGCCGCCATGGCAAGCGCATGGTGCTGCTGCAGGGAACGAACTCTGCCGTCAATCTGCTTCCTGCAGGCGGTGGCAACTGGAGCACCGTGCTACAGGCCGGCAAAGAATACGAATTGAGCGTGTGGGCTTCCAGCGCCTCATCAGGAGCGGCTTCGATCCTGTGGAATCTCGGTGCGAACGCGCAGATCTTCCAGATCATCACCGGAGCCACGCCGGGCCTGTATCAATACTACACGGTGCCGCAGGGTGATATGAGCGCCACGGCTCCAGGCGTGAGCCAGTGCTGCGGATACAACGGTGGCACGGTGTCCTACTCGGCCTTTGGTGCATCGGATTACAACAACTGGACGGAGGCAGGCGCGAACAGCACGCAGCCGCTCTGGCGCCAGTTCACCTATCACTTCCGTGTGGCCAATGGCGCTACGCAATCGCAGATCGACACCGCCACGCTGGCGCTCTCCGGTGGCAGCAGCACCAATGCCGTGGCGGCTGACCTTGTCTATCTCTGCCAGGTGAACACCACAGCCACGCTGACGATCGGGAATCTGATTTGGAATGATGCGAACAACAACGGTGTGCGTGACACGGGCTCCAACCCCGAGATCGGCATCAGCAGCGTCGTGGTGGACCTCTTCCGCAGCACCAACGACACCGCCGGAGATTCGGATGACTTGTTGATCGCCACCACGACCACCAACTCCTCCGGTGCTTACAACTTCACCGGACTGGCCGACGGCAAATACGTCGTGCGCGTGACACCGCCCGCGAGCATTCCCTCGACCGGCGGCAATGTCGTCGCATTGGACAATGGCGTGAACAATGACAACAACGGCAGCCAGCCCGGCGGCCCCGGCACTTTCATCTACAGCCCGGTCATCACGCTGGCCAGCGGCACGGAGCCGACGAACGATGGCGACACCAATCCTGACACTGAACTTAGCATCGACTTCGGTTTGTTCTCCGGCATCCAGCTTGGCAATCAGCTCTTCATCGACGCCAACAATGACGGTGTTTTCAGCAGCGCCACTGAAAGCGGCGTGGGCTCTGGAGTCACGGTGGAACTGCTCCATGGCACGGTGAACACAGTCATTGCCAGCACCACGACGAACAGCTCGGGCGTGTATGGTTTCACGGTTTATCAGCCTGCAAACTATCGCGTGCGTGTGCCCACACCGCCGTCGGCCTATCCGCTGGTCTCGGGTGTGGTGGATCTTTTGGACAGCGGACGTGATAATGACAGCAACGGGATCCAGACCGGCGGCATCGGCACGGCGGTGATCAGTCCGGTCATCAGTCTGACAGCAGGTGGCGAGCCTGGCAGCTCGGGCAATTCAAACGTGGAGAACACCATCGACTTCGGTTTCCGCGCCTGTCCGGTCATCACCATCAGCCCTGGCACCGTGGCTGTGGCCACGCAGTATGTGGCCTACAATCCTCTCTCGCTGACCTCCAGCGGCGGCTCGGGCGGCTATGTGTATGCCATCAGCAGTGGTGCTTTGCCAAATGGCATGACGATGAACAGCGCAGGCCTCATCAGCGGCACACCCGGCGCCTCCGCTGCGCCAGGCAGCTACAACTTCACAGTTCGCAGCACCGACAGCATCGGCTGCTCTGGAACTCAAAACTACACCCTGACGCTGAGCAACGCGATCGTGACCGTTAATCCGGCCACGCTGCCCGCCGCGACGCAGTATGCAGCCTACACGCAAAATCTGGCAGCCACGGGCGGCACCTCACCTTACGCCTGGAGCTTCGGACCTTCCGCTCTGACCGGAGCCGCCGCCTGGTGGCCGGGTGAAAACAGCGCGACGGAGGTCGCCGCTGGCAACAACGGTGCCCTCATGAATGGCGTGGCCTTCACCACTGGTCTCGTTGGCAGCGCATTCAGCTTTGACGGAGCAAATGACTACCTGCAGGTGGCGGATCAGTCGGTGATGCGTCCGGCGCAGATCAGTCTGGAAGCCTGGGTGCGTCCGGCCAGCGGCACACCTGCGGCAGATCGGGTCATTATCGCGAAGACGACGACTGCGACCGCTCCGACCAATGGTTACGGTTTGATCCAGCGCAGCGGCACCAACACCGTGCGCTTCTGGATCAATGGCACAGGTTCGGTGGCAGGAACGTCCGAATTTGTGGATGCAACGCTGACGGTGGGCAGCTGGAGCCATGTGGTGGCCACGTATGACCTCACGAATATCCGCCTCTATGTCAACGGCGTGCAGATCGCCTCGAAAGCCTTCACCACAGCCATCAATCACTCGTCGCAGCCGCTGGTGATGGGCGGCAGCGCAACGACAAGCACCTGCTGGAATGGTGCGCTGGATGAAGCCGTCCTCTACAGCCGTGCGCTAAGCGCGGCTGAAGCTCTGGCACGTTATACCATCACCAACACTGGCAACAACGGCATGCCGACAGGGCTGACGCTCAATGCCACGACTGGCGTGCTGAGCGGCACCCCCACGGCGGTGCCTGCGAGCTATCCCTTCACGGTGCGCGCCACGGACTCCTACGGCGGCATCGGTCTGCGCAGCTACTCGCTGACGGTGGGCTGCCCAACCCTCAGCATCTCTCCGGGCACCTTCACGGATGCGATTCAGTATTCGGCCTACACGGCGGTGACGATGACCGCAACGGGTGGTACGGCTCCCTATCAGTGGGACATCACCAGCGGCGCACTGCCAACGGGCATGAGCCTGAGCAGCGCAGGCATCATCAGTGGCACGCCGGGCTCCGCACCTGCGACCTACTCCTTCACGGTGCGTGCGCGCGATGCCAACAACTGCGTGAGCACGAGGGCACTGACCGTGAAAGTCATCTGCCCGACGATTTCTCTCACGCCTGCCACTCTGCCAAACGCGCAGCAGTTTGCCTCATACTCCGCCGTGCTGCTGGATGGTACGGGCGGCAGCTCTCCCTACACCTTCAGCATTCAGAGCGGTGCGCTGCCAACGGGCATGAGCCTGTCAGCATCCGGTCTGCTGAGCGGTACGCCCACAGCCACACCGGGAGACTACACCGTGGTGGTGAGGGGCACAGACAGCGCAAGCTGCTCCGGCACGCGAAGCTACACGCTGCGTGTGGTCTGCCCGGCCATCGCGATCAGCCCGACCACCCTGCCAAATGGTCGTCAGTATCAGGCTTACAGCCAGACCTTGACTGCCAGCGGTGGCAACCCTGCCTACACCTGGTCTCTGGTCAGCGGTGCGCTGCCCACGGGTCTCTCGCTCAGTAGCGCAGGCGTCATCAGCGGCACGCCGACTGCTGTGCCGGGAACCTACACCTTCCGCGTGCAGGCGACGGATTCGTTCGCTTGCGTCGGTACCCGTGACTACTCCATCCTCTTTGACTGTCCGCTGATCAGCATCACGCCGACGACGTTGCCACAAGCCACGACGACGGTGGCCTACAGCCAGCAGCTCACGGCGACCGGCGGTTCTTCGCCTTACACCTGGACGCTGGCTTCTGGAGCGCTGCCTTCCGGCATCACCTTCTCCTCCGCAGGTCTGATCAGCGGCACGACGTCGGCAGTGGGCTCGTTCAACTTCACTGCGCAGGCCAGAGATCTGAACGGCTGCGTGGTGCAGCAGGCGCTGGCATTGGGCGTGAACTGCACGGCCATCACCATTTCGCCTTCTTCCCTGACCACCGCGACGGTGGGCACGGCCTACTCGCAGCAGTTTACCTCCAGCGGCGGAGTGGGCACGAAGACCTGGACGGTCAAAACAGGCTCGCTGCCGGTCGGCATGACGCTGAGCACGGCAGGTCTGCTGAGCGGTACTCCCACGGACACCGCCGGCACCTTCAGCTTCACCATTCAGGCAATGGATCAAAACAACTGCCCCGGCACCTCTGCCTACACTCTGACTTTGCAGTGCCCCACGGTCACCATCACACCGAGCAGCGTGCCGAACGGCACCGTCGCAACAAGCTACTCCACGACGCTGACAGCTTCCGGTGCCACGGCTCCCTACACCTGGAGTCTGCAGTCGGGCAGCACCTTGCCATCCGGTCTGGCCCTGAGCCCCACCGGCGTCATCAGTGGCACACCGACGGTGCCCGGCAGCTACAGCTTTGGTGTGACCGCACGCGGTATGTATTCCTGCGCTGGCACGAATACCATTACCATGACAGTGGTTTGTCCGACTCTGGCCCTCAGCCCCACCAGCCTGGGCTCGGGCTATCGCGGTGTCGCATACAGCCAGACGGTCACCGCCAGCGGCGGCATCAGTCCTTACACCTATTCAGTCACAGCCGGCAGCCTGCCACCAGGCGTGACCTTGAACACCAGCAGCGGCGTCATCAGCGGCACACCGACAGCTGCGGGCAGCTACAGCTTCACCGTGCGCGGTGTGGACAGCGCGACCTGCTCCGGAACGCGTGACTACATTGCCGTCATCAACGGCCTCTCTCTCGGCAATCTGGTATGGCAGGACACGGATCAAAGCGGTACGCGCAATGTGGGCGAGCAGGGCATTGGCAGCGTCTCATTGCAGCTCATCTCCACGACGGACTCAGTGATCGGCAATGGCGATGATTTGTCCCAAGGCACGACGACCACGGACGGTTCCGGTGCTTATGCCTTCACCGGACTCGCCCCTGGAAAATACTTCGTGAGGATCGCCACGCCGCCGACTGCCTTCCCTCTCTCCTCCGGCCCTCAGGCCGCGCTGGACAATGGCGTGGACAATGACAACAACGGCGTCCAGGCAGGCGGCGTGGGCACCGCCATTGTCAGCCCCATCGTCACACTCGCCGTGGGCCGTGAACCCGGCGATGTGGTGGGCGGTATTGATGCGGACAACAGCGTGGACTTTGCTCTGCGTGCAGTTCCTGCCTCGCCCACCAACCTGCTGGAATACGAGCTGAACACCGCCAGCGGCGGCCTGCCTGCTCCTCCTAGCCTCAAGAGCTCCGCCGTGGTGAACGCCGCGAAGATCCAGATCGAGGACGACATGAACGGCCTCACCGACATCAGCGAACCGACCAACAACGGCCCCATCCGCAGTGGTGCGCTCTCACGCCGCATGCGCGACTGGGATGCCGCCTATGACACGGGATATGATTCGACGCCGGGCACGCTGGTGCAGCGTCCGGACAACCTTTGGATTCGCTTTGACATGGACCCAACGGCCACGGGCAACATCGGCAATCTTCTCTTTGACATTTACCGTGTCGGCAGCACCGCGCCGGTGCAGGGGAGGGCCTTCCTTTCCTGGATGGAAGGATCGACTGTGCGCACGGTCACGACCAACATCTTCCAGCTCCCATCCACCGCATCTTGGTACTCCTTGAATCTGGCATGGACCTCTTCCATCGGCGGCGCGACCACCGTGCCCACGGGATCGCAGCTCGCAGGCAAGTCCTTCATGATCGAAATCTATCTCTGGGGCGGTGATGGCTCTGGGTATGTCGACATTGACAACATCCTGCTGCAGGGCAGTGCCACCACCAATCCGCAGTCGCTGGCCATTGGCGATTTCGTCTGGGCGGACACCAACGGCAACGGCATTAAAAATCCACGCGAGCCCGGACTGCAAAACCTCACGGTGCAGTTGCTGAGCCCCGGCGCAGACTCGCAGGCCAATACGGGTGATGATACGCTCCTCTCCACCACCACCACGGATGCAAACGGCTACTACCTCTTCAGCGGTCTGACGACGGGCAATTACTTTGTGCGTCTGCCAACGCCTGATACGATGTGGCCGACGGCCTCTCCGGGCGTGAACTTGGACAACGGCGTGGACAATGACAGCAACGGCATCCAGTCCGGCGGCGCAGGCACGGCGGTTTCCAGTCCGGTGATCAATCTGGCCTTGGGCAAGGAGCCGGGCAACCTCACCAGCGGCGGCGGCAATCAGGACATGACGGTGGATTTCGGCTTCACCGCCGCGATGACCATGAGTAACTTTGTCTTCTCCGACAACAACAACAACGGCCTCGTTGATGTGGGTGAGACCGGCGTTGCAGGCGCTCAACTGGAACTCTTCTCCTCCACCGACACCACGGTGAACAATGTTGATGACGTGAAAGTCGGAACGACCTTCACCACGGGCAGCGACGGCCTCTACAGCTTTAGCAGACTCAGCACGGGGAGGTATTACATCAAGCTCACACCGCCGATCACGCATCCACGGCGCAGCACCACCAGCAGCAATGCGGATAATGGCATCGACAACGACAACAACGGCGTCACGCAGTCCGCTACAGGCGCGCCGATCTTCTCGCCGATGATCACACTCTCTGCGCTGACAGAGCCGGGCAATCTGCTGGCGCCTTTTGGCGGCAACATTGACAGCACCATCGACTTCGGCCTGCGCCCCACCTTCTGCAGCCTCGGCAACCTGGTGTACAAAGATGCCAACAACAACGGCGTCTATGATGTTGGTGAAGGCGTCGGCGGTGTGCGCGTGGAATTGCTGAATGGCTCCGGTTCTTTTGTGACGAGCACGATGACGAGTACTAGCTCCAGCGTGCGCGGGCGGTATCAGTTCACCAGTGTTGTTCCGGGCTCGTATTATGTGCGTGTCCCCGCCTCTGAATTTGCCACTGGCAAGGCCTTGGTGAACACGGTTTCCATCTTCCCCGCCAGCTCGTCTGACAACGGCATTGATGACAACATCGTGGGCAATGATGACGGCATCGACAACGCGCTTCCTGCGACCAACGGAATCAGCAGCTCTCTGCTCACCTTGGTTGACAGCGGCGAGCCGATCAACAGCAACGGAGAGAGCGGGGCGTTCAACACCATCGACGACGCCGATGACAACAATGGCAACATGACCGTTGATTTCGGCTTTAAATCCAGCGGTCCGAGCGCCACAGGCTGCTATCACTTCCTGGCCATGGACTCGAACGCCGACGGCGTGCTGAGCGGGGCCACGGAATGGACTCCGGCGCAGGCCTATGATTTCAACTACACTCAGGGCGGCGTGGCTACGATGAGCAAAGCGGACATGATCTATGATGCCGCACTCAGCCGCTTGAATCTCGACATGACGTTCAATCAGATCGGTGCCTCCAAGGTGGATGCGCTGTGGTTCCTCGTCAGCACGGGCGCGAATCCAGCGAATGAGGATCACGCCATCGTGTATGTGGACGGCATCACGCGCGCCAGCCCGACGGTGACCATTTACAAGTATGATGCAACGCTGGGCAGCCAGAGCTGGCAGACGGCGGCTAACCTGATGGTAAGCACGGTGGCCGGCAACAGCACGGCGGGAGACGTGATGCTGAACAAGGTCACGGAGGCCGGCAGCAGCGTGCGCTTCCAATGCGTGATCGATGTGAGCCGCGTGAACAACGCGACGAACTGGAGCGCGATGGGAGTCAATCCCGGAACTTGGGAAGGCATCCAGACTGGCGGCACCACGGGCATGGAACTGCACATGGTGGATCTCAGCAGCGCACCGACTTATGACAGCAACGGCGCACTGACTGCATTCAGCTATGCCACGGAAGGCTCCTTCGCGACCGATCCATCCGGTGTGTTCACCATCGCCACGGAGCCGTGCTCGGTGTCGCCATGGGTGAGCGTGGGGAACGTGGTGTGGAATGACGCCAACAGCAACGGCTTGCGCGATACCGGGGAACTCGGCATCAGCGGTGCGACGGTGCAGCTCTTCAGCCCAGGTGCGGACAATGCCATCGGCGGCAGTGGCGCAAATGCCGACACGCAGGTCGGTGCCAGCGTTCTCAGCAGCAGCACCGGGGTGTATTCCTTCGCCAATCTCGTGCCGGGTAGATACTACGTGCGTGTCACACCAACGGTGAGCGTGCCGGGTGTCAGCAGCATGGTGGTGACGCTGGACAATGACGTGGACAATGACAACAACGGCAGCCAGCCAGGCGGTCCGGGCACCTTTGTTTTCACTCCGGTGGTCGATCTTCAAGTGGGCACGGAACCCGCCACTGGCGTGGATGGCGACGGCACCAATGGCAACAACACCCTCGATATCGGCCTCTTCACCGGCATCACCGTGGGTGACCTCGTGTGGAATGACGTCAACAACAACGGTCTTAAGGAGACCACGGAAGCCGGGGTGAGCGGCGTGCAGGTGGATCTCGTGAGCCCCGGGGCGGACAATGCCGTGGGCGGCACCGGCTTGAATGCAGACACCGTGCTGCAGACGAGCTCCACACTGAGTGGCGGCTCCTACAGCTTCAGAGTGTACACCGGCGGCAACTACTACGTGCGCCTGACACCGCCCGCCGCCTTCTCTTTGGCCAGTAGCACCATCGTCACCGCTGACAACGGGGTGAACAATGACAGCAACGGCTCGCAGCCGGGTGGCGCGGGTTCCGTGGTCAGCAGCATGGTGTTCGCACTGACTCCTGGTGGTGAGCCCGGCAGCACCGGCCTAACCAACACGGAAAACACCATCGACTTCGGCCTGCGCTCCTGCCCGGCGATCACCCTCTCGCCCGCGACTCTGACCAATGCGTTGAGGGGCTCAGCCTACTCCGCTACGTTCAGCGCCGCTGGCGGCAACTCTCCTTATGTATGGAGCATCAGCAGCGGTGCGCTACCGGGTGGACTGACGCTTTCGAGCGCAGGTTTGCTCAGCGGCTCGCCTACCGCAGCCACTGGAACCTACAGCTTCACGGTGAGGGCGGTGGACGCTTCCAACTGCTCCGCCACGCAGGCGATGACGATTGGTGTGGTATGCCCGGCTTTGGTTCTCTCCCCGACCTCACTGTCCTCGGTGGCGCAAAACACCGCCTTCAGTCAGCAGTTCTCCACGAGCGGCGGCACCTCGGCCTACACCTACACGCTGGCGTCTGGCACGCTCCCCACTGGCGCGACACTCTCCAGCAGCGGCCTGCTCTCCGGCACCATCACAGGTGCGCCGGGCAGCTACTCCTTTGTCGTTCGCTCCACTGATGCGAATGGCTGCGCGCTCGACACCTCCTTTACCTGGTCGGTCACCTGTCCTGCCATCTCGCTCTCGCCGACGACGGTGCCTGCGGCGACGCAGTATGCAGCCTACTCCGCGCAGACACTGACCGCCAGCAACGGCACCAGCCCCTACATCTGGAGCTTCACCGGCACCATGCCCACTGGCATGACACTGAGCAGCGGCGGCGTGCTCAGCGGCACGCCTTCCAGCGCACCGGGCAGCTACAACATCACCATCACTGCCACGGATGCCAACGGCTGCGCCAAATCCGGCGTGTATTCCATCACGGTGAACTGCCCTTCCTTCACCATAACAGCGCCGACCTTCCCGAGCGCGACGAAGAACGTGGCCTATCCGAGCCAGCAGCTCAGCGCCTCTGGCGGCACTTCACCTTACAACTGGACCCTCTCTTCTGGTGCGCTGCCCGCTGGTATGTCGATGAGCACCGCCGGTCTCATCTCCGGCACTCCGACATCTGTCCCAGGCACCTACAATTTCACTGTCCGCGCCACGGATGCCGTGAGCTGCTCCGTCACTAGGGCACTGTCGATCGTCATTGCCTGTCCGACGCTAAACATCACTCCGGCCACCCTTCCTGCTGGTGTGCAGTATGCCGCCTACACTCAGACACTGACGGCGGCCAGCGGCACCTCCCCCTACACGTGGACCTTGTCTTCAGGTTTGCTGCCCACCGGCATGACCTTGAGCAGCGGCGGCGTACTTGGCGGCACCCCCACAAGCCTCGGCAGCTTCACTTTCACGGTGAAGGCCACGGACGCAGACGGCTGCTTCTCCACGAAATCCTACACCTTCACGGTGGACTATCCGCCGATCTTTATCACGCCGTCCACTCTAGGCAACGCCACGCGTCTGGTGCCTTACTTCACACAGCTCACCGCTACAGGCGGCACCGCGCCTTACACTTTCAGCAGGCTGACTGGCGCCCTGCCGACCGGCCTGTCGATCTCTACCTCAGGCGCCATCTCCGGCACCACCACAGCGGCTCCCGGCGACTACTCCTTCACGGTGCAGGCGCTGGACGTGAACGGTGCGCCGGGCACGCAGCCCTACACCATCACCATCGTCTGTCCGACAATGACCATCTCTCCGACGACGCTGACGAACGGCGTGGTGGGTACGGCTTACACGGCCTCACTGACGGTTTCAGGCGGCAGCGCTCCCTACACCTGGAGTGTGGCCAGTGGCACGCTGCCCGCCGGACTTTCGATGAGCTCCAGCGGCCTCATTTCCGGTACACCTACCCAGGCGACGACGGCCTCCTTCACGGTGCAGGCGGTGGATTCATTCAACTGCTCCGCCTCAAAGCTCTACACGCTGGCCGTCAACTGTCCGTCCGTGAGTATCACGCCCACATCGCTGAACAGCGCCTACTACAACATTGCCTATAGCCAGCAGCTCAGCTCCAGCGGCGGCACCGGACCCTACACGTATGCGGTGATCGCGGGCTCTCCTCCTGCAGGTATCACAGTCTCTTCCAGCGGATTGATTTCCGGCTCGGCCCAGGTTTATGGAGCGGCCAATTTCACCGTCCGCAGCACGGATGCCTACAACTGCTCCGCCACTCAGTCCTACTCGCTGCTGGTCAAGGGTCTCAGCCTCGGTGACACCGTCTTTGAGGACAGCAACTTCAATGGTCTGCGTGACGTGGGTGAGCCGGGCCTGAGCGGCATCACGGTGGAACTTTGGGAACCTGGTGCGGATAATGCCATCGGTGGCAGCGGCCCGAACAGCGATCTGCTTTACACCAGCACCACCACCAATGGGCAGGGTGTTTACACTTTCATCAATCTCCAGCCCGGCACCTACTTCATGCGCGTGCTGATGCCCTCGTCCCTGAACATCATCGGCGGCAATCCGGTGAACCTCGACAACGGCGTGGACAATGACAACAACGCCGCCTCCCAGCCCGGCGGTCCCGGCACTCCGGTCTTCTCCCCCATCGTCACACTCAGCAACGGTGGCGAGCCGACGGTGGATGACGGCGACGCGGATACAGACAACACCATCGACTTCGGCCTCTTCCGCGGCATGAATGTAGGCAACCTCGTCTGGCAGGATACGAACGACAATGGAGTCCATGACAACGGTGAGCCCGGCATCAATGGCGTCACCGTGGAACTGTGGAATGCAGGTGCAGACAATAGCATCGGCGGCACGGATGATGTACTGCTGAGAACCACCACCACGAGCGGTGGCGGGGCCTATCTCTTCACTTCGGTGCCGCCGCTGAAAGTCTATGTGCGCATTCCGCGTGCGCCCGCAGCGCAGCCGCTGTCCAGCAGCACCACCGCCTTTGTGGACAATGGAGTGGACAACGATGACAACGGCCTCCAGCTCAGCGGTGGCGCGGTGAACAGCCCCGTGATCACGCTGAGCGCCGCCGATGAGCCAGGCACGGGTGGCGGCACCTATAATGAAACCACCATCGACTTTGGCTTCGTCAACATGACGCCAAGCATCTATGTGTCCGCCACGCAGGCGGACAGCATCCAGTCTTTCAATTCCAGCACGGGACTCTACTCCGGCTCTCTGGTGCCTGCCTTTGGCAACAGCCTCAGTCAGGGCAATGCAGACTATGGCGACGTGCCTTATGGCATGGAGCTGGGTCAGGACGGCAACTGGTATGTGGCTCACTACGGCGCCAGCAATCTTCGCAAGATCAGCCCCACCGGCACCGATCTCGGCACGGTGCTCAACAACAGTGCCACCAGCATGAGTTTGGTGACGCAGTTCGCCATCGGTCCAGACGGCAACTTCTATGTCTATGATGTGAACGGCGGCCGCATCGTCCGTTTCCAGGGACCTACGGGCGCTATTCCGGGCAAGCCGATCGGTACTTCGGCACCCTACACCTTCATCACCCAGGCGGGTGTGGAAGACATGAACTTCGGCCCGGATGGCAACCTCTACCTCGTGGTGCAGACCAACGATACCCGCGAAGTGCGCCGCTACAGCACGACGACCGGCGCGCTGCTTAACACCATCGTCACAGACACTCAGCTCATTGCCATGGTGCCCGGCGGACAGTCCATCGCCTTGATCTCGGGCATCGACATCGAAGGCAGCACGCTCTACGGCGTCAATCGCTCCGATGGTGAAGTCTTCAGTGTCAATCTCAGCACGCCTGCCGCACCAGGACTGCCGCAGCTCATCGCCACCCTCTCCAGCGCCGGGAAAGGTGAGGTGGATACACGCGACATAGAATTCAACCCATCGAACAACAAGCTCTACATCAATGGGTATAGCTGGGGCAAGCCGGTCAACGCGGGCAGCTACAACTCCGGTGCGCTGATCAGTGTGGACATCACCGGTGCGCCCAATGGCACGGTCAATGTGTTTGAAGTGCCGATCCCACGACCACCGGGTCCGAACTTTGAAATCTGGTCTGGACCACGTGACCTCGCTATCGGGCGGCCGTTTGCACCGCTGCCGAACTCCGTCTCCATCGGCTCTTTGGTCTGGAATGATGACAATGCCAACGGCATCCAGGATGCTGCTGAGCTCGGCATCCCCGGCGTGCGCGTGGACCTCTGGCAAGATCTGAACGGCAACTCCGCTGATGGTGCCGAGTTCCTGGTCGGCTGGACCTACACGGACAACAAAGGCTTCTACTACTTCTCCGGCCAGGCTCCGGGCGTGTATCAGCTGCAGATTCCGGAGTCGAATTTTGTGGACGGTCTGCCGCTGGCAGGCAGCGGCTTCAGCAGTCCTATTTCGTCCGTTCTGGATGACCAGATCGACGGTGATGACAGCGGTCGTCAGCCCGGCGGACCAAAGACGGTGGTGAAGAGCCCGCTGATCACGCTGACTCCTGGTGCCGAGCCCGTGGGCAACGGCTCCTCCGGTGCGGAATTTGGCCGTGGTGGCGAACTGGACAATTACACCGTGGATGCCAATGGCGACATGACGGTGGACTTCGGCTTTGTGGAGCCCGGCATCATGGGTATCGGCAACCTCGTGTTCCTCGATGACAACGGCAACAACCGCTTCGACGTGGGCGAAGGCCGTGATGATGTCACCATCGAACTCTATCGCTGGGGCGATACTCCAGGAGTGACGTCACCTGTGGCCACGGCGGTCACCGCCAATGGTGGTCTCTACCTCTTCAGCAATCTGTGGCAGGGGCAGTACTTCATCCATCTGCCTGCCTACCAGTTCGAAGTGAGCGGAAATCTGCGCGGCCTCTATAGCCTGCCCGTCGTCACTGCAGGTGACGACAACACCGGCCAGGATGCGCTGCCGTCCGACACTCCATGGATCACAGGCGTGAGCACTGGCATCATCAATCTCGTGCGTGATCAGGCTCCGACGGATGCGGCCGGTGAAACCGGGTTTGACTCCTCCACTGACCTCAATGACCTCAACATCGACCTCACGGAAGACATCGGTCTCTTCCGTCCGGTGGCTCTGGGCAACATGATTTTCGGGGATAATAACTCGAACGGCCACTATGACTCGGGCGAAGGCCTGCCAGGAGTGAGCGTCGAGCTCTACACCGACACGCAGTTCCCTGAGGTGGACAATCCGCTGTCCATCACCACGTCAGATGCCACGGGTCGCTACGGCTTCAGCTTCCTGCGTCCCGGCAACTACATCGTGCACATCCCGTCCTCGCAGTTCCAGTCCGGTGGCCCGCTCTACCAGCGCATCAGCATTCTCGAAGGTCTTGTGGGTGATGACGACGTCGGTGAAGACGGCGTCAATGATGGCCTCCCAACGGACAACGGCGTCTCGTCGCTGGTGATCAGTCTCTATCCCGGCAATGCGCCGACCAATGACAGTGGTGAGACCGGCTTTGAATACACATCTGATGACCAAAACGATGCTGCGATCGACATGACCATCGACTTTGGTTTCCAGACTCCGGTCGGCGTGGGCAATCTGGTGTTCGTGGACTCCAACCAGAACGGCAAGGCCGACTCGGGCGAAGGCGTGGACGGTGTGAATGTGGAGCTGTACCGCAGCAGCCAGACACCTGGCTTTGGCGTGCCGCTCTTCAGCCGCATCACCAGCAATGGAGGCCGTTACTTTTTCGATTCGCTGCCTGCCGGCGACTACGTTGTGCACATTCCATATTCGGAGTTTGAGCCAGGGCGTCCGCTCAACGGTCTCTCCTCCCTCACGGGTGCCAGCAGCGCTTCCGTGGCGGTGGATGATGAAGTGCCTGGCAGTGAAAACGGCATTGATAATGCCTCACCGTTCCTCAACGGCATCAGCAGCGCGGTCTTCACCCTGGCGGTGGATTCCGAGCCGACGAATGCCACCGGTGAGAGTGGCAGGTTCAATGACATCGACTCGTTTGACGACAACAACTTCAACCTCACCATCGACTTCGGCTTTGAAGCCAACAATCCGAACGGCGTCGGCGTGGGCAATCTGGTATTCGTGGATCTCAACGGCAACAATGTCTATGACGCGGGTGAAGGCATCGACGGTGTCAAAGTGCAGCTCTTTAACGCGTCTGCCGATGTGAGTGTGGCCAATCCGATCGCCACTGTGATCTCGAACAACGGCGGCACCTACAACTTCAGCAATCTGGTCGAGGGCGACTACAAGATCTTCATTCCAGCTTCGGAATTCGCCGCCGGCAAACCACTCTCCGGCTGGCGCTCGTTGCCAGGTGATGGCAGTGACAATGGCGTGGATGACAACAATGATGAAAACGGCATCGATGTGCCTGATCCCTCCGCCACCGGCGTCGTCTCCGCTCTTTTCCACCTCTCACCAGGAGATGAGCCCACCGACTCTCTCGGCGAGTTCGGCAGCAACGCCTACATGGACAATGTGAACGATGCCAACACCGACCTGACCATCGACTTCGGCTTCTTCCGTTCCGTCGCAGTCGGCAATCTGGTCTTCCAGGACGCGAACTACAATGGCCGTGCGGATGCCGGCGAAGGCGTGAGCGGTGTCACACTGGAACTCTACACCGAAGGCGCGTTCATTCCTTTCGATGCACCGGTGGCCACCACCACCACGAATTCAGACGGCAGCTACCTCTTCTCCGACCTCACACCGGGCCGCTACTTTGTGCGCGTGCCTTCCTCGCAGTTTGACTTTGGCTCGCCGCTGTATGGCTATGCCAGCATCCTCGGCACGCAGACCAGCGATGACAATGTGGGCGAAGACGGCCTCGACGACGCCAGCCCGTCCATCAATGGCATTCAGACCGCCGTGTTCGAACTCACCCCGACCAATGCACCGACCGGCAGTCAGGAAGGCGGCTATCAGGGCTCCAGCGACGACCTGAAGGATGCTTCCACCAATCTCACCATCGACTTCGGCTTCGTGCTCCGCTCGGGCGTTGGCAATGCAGTCTTCAATGATCTCAACAACGACGGCATCTTTGATCCAGGCACTGAATACGGCATCGATGGCGTCACCGTCGAGCTGTGGTCCAGTCAGGCGAACGCGACGTTGGTGGGCAGCACCACCACCTCTGGTGGCGGTTTGTACAGCTTCAGCGTGGCGCCGGGCAGCTACTATGTGCGCATTCCTGCCAGCAACTTCCAGGTTGGTGGCGCGCTGGCCAATCTGGTGCCGTCGAAGCCGGTGGCGGCAGGTTCCGGAGTGCCCACCACGACGGCGGGTGATGATGACACGAAACAGGACGGCTACACAACCGGCTCTGTGCTGGTGGATGGAGCACGCACAGCGGTCTTCACCCTCGTGCCGGGCCAGTCGCCTACCACAGCCACCACGGAAACCGGCTACTATTCCGAGTCCGATGACTTTGACGATGCAAACGTGAACCTGACGGTCGATCTTGGCTTTGCACCGAAGCCGCTGAGCGTGGGCAATCTGGTCTTCCGTGATGTGAATTCGAACGGACACTACGACAGCCAGGACTTCGGTGTGGCCGGGGTCAAAGTGCGCCTTTTCAAGGTGGGTGACAATCCAGCCACCGCCACGCCCGTGATGGAAACGACCACCGGCATCGACGGTACCTTCCTGCTGAACACCTATGAGGAAGGGCAGTACTTCCTCTACATCCCGGCCACACAGTTCACGAGCGGCGGCGCACTCTTTGGCACGACTTCCGTGACTGGCGTCGGCAGTGACGACGGTCTGGATGACGATGTGGATGAAAACAGTCAGGATGCCCTCAATCCGACGAGCACTGGCGTGAGCTCCACGGTGTTTGCACTCGGCTATGGGACAGAGCCGCAGGGTGAGGCGGGCTTCCTCAATTCCATGGACGAGTACAATGATGCCGATGTGGATCTCTCGATCGACATGGGCTTCACAGGTGGCTCGCTGCCCAGCCTGATGAACATCGGCAACCTCGTCTTCAATGACGCCAACAACAACGGCGTGGCGGATGCGGGTGAAGGGGTCTCCGGTGTCTGGATGCTGCTGTATGCCGGCAGCGGCACGGCGGGGTCCACCAGCTTCATCCGCAGCACCCTCACGGATGCCAGTGGCCGCTACTTCTTCACCAATCTCAGCCCAGGCGTTTACACGGTCCATGTGGCTGCGGACAATTTCAAGGCCTCCATCAGCATCAATGGCGGTCCGGTGGGGCCGGGGCCGTTGTACAAAAAGATGTCGCTCTGCGGCAATCAGACCACCACGGGGGATGACATCTTGGGTGAAGACGGCATCGACTCACAAAGCCCTGAGCAGGTTGGCATCACCGCGCCGCCGGTCACGCTGACGGCCAATGCTGCACCGACCGGCGCACAGGAAGGCGGCTTCCAGGGCACTTCGGATGAAGCCAATGACAGCAACACTGACCTGACCATCGACTTTGGTTTCTCCGCACGTTTGGGCGTTGGCAACCTGGTGTTCCGCGACGCTAACGCAGACGGCAAATTCCAGGCCGGAGTTGACGCCGGCCTAGCGGGCGTCGCTGTGGAGCTGGTGTACAACAATGGCATCGGTGGCCAGGATGTGCTCGCTTCCACCACCCTGACCGATACCAATGGACGCTACTTCATGTATGCGCCTCCGGCAGTTTCTCCGCAAACCTACAAGGTGCGCATCCCTGCCGCGCAGTTTAGCAGCACCGGCCCGTTGAATTTCTTGGTGCCGACCACGCTGACGACCAACGGCAATGATGACAATCTGAACCAGAACGCGCAGCCTGCCACCAGCCCTGAGACCAGCGGAGCAGTCACCGCTGGCTTCACCCTCGTGGCGGGTGCGCTGCCCACTGACACGGACGGTCGCGAAGCTGGCAACAACATGACCAGTGACAACGCGGACGATGCCAACATCGACCTCACCATCGACCTTGGATTCAAGGCGAAGGCCATCATGGTTGGCAATCTCGTCTTCCGTGATGCCAATTCGAATGGCACCTATGAATCCGGCATCGACGTGCCGTTGCCCAATGTCACCGTGCACCTCTTCCAGCAGGCGCAGGCCGTGACGGACACGCCGGTCTCTCAGGCAGTCACTGCGGCTGACGGCACCTATCTCCTCTATGCCACCTCGCCTGCGGCCTACTACGTCCACATTCCTGCCAGCATGTTTGTCGCGAACGCCCCGCTCAGTGGCATGACCTCCGTGGCAGGCTCCGGCAATGTACAACTCACCAGCAATGCGGACACCGGCAAGGATGACCGCTTTGACGAAAATGGCGCTGATGCCACCCAGCCTGATGTGACGGGAATCTCCACCGGCCTCATCAATCTCGCCTACGGCACCATGCCTCTGAACAGCAGCGTCACTTCGACCATCGGCGAAAATGGCTTCCAGTCCTTCATGGATGATGCAGCAGATGACTCTGGCATGATGACCATCGACTTCGGCTTCCTCGCTGGTGCGGGCTCGCCAAATGCCGTCGTGGTCAAACGCAACCTCGAGACCAATTCCGGCACGGCCTCCATTCCGGCCACCTTCACCGCATGGCAGTCACAGAACAGTCTGAGCGGGCTCAACGGTCCAAATGACGATCCGGATGCCGATGGCCAGACCAACCTGCTGGAATACGCACTCGGCACAGCGGCTGGCAGCGGTTTGGGTGCCTCACGTTTCACCCTGGTGAACAACACCGACACGGGTGCCATCGACGCAGTGCTAACACGGCCTTCCGGCTCGCATGCAGACCTGCGCTACTACCTCGAAGGCAGCAATGATCTCACCACTTGGTCCACGCTGGCCCTCACACCGGTCACCACGGTCAATGCAGACCAGACGGAAACGCTGCGCTACAACCGCGTGGAGTCCCTCTTCAGCGGTGCATCACGCGGCTACCTGCGTATCAAAGTCACGCTGGATGCCAATATCGACGGCACGCCGGAAGCCACCGCCATCACCGGTGCGCTGGGCTGGGCGCGCATGCAGTTTGCCGTGGGCCGTCAGTCGCTCTCCATGCCGCTGCTGCTGCCTGCTGTCTTTACAGGTCAGGTTGCCTCCGTCAGTGGCCGTACCTTGGTGCTCAATACCCATGGTGGAGACATCCGCACGCAGCTGCAGAATGGCGTGAGCTACTATGTGGAAGTGCTCAGCGGCGCTCTGACCGGCCGCACCATGAACCTCGACACCACCGCCTCTGCCAGCAGCAGCATCGCCCTCGCCTCCAGCGCCGAAAGCGCACTGGCCGGCGCCCGCATCCGCATTCGTCCGCACTGGACGCTCGGCGGCCTGCTGCCGGTGACCAGCCTGCAAGCTGCGACTGCGGCAGAGACGGCGGACCGCATCATGTTCTTCGATAGCTCCAGCGGCCAGTTCCAGATCGACTGGCTGCAGACCAGCACCAATGGCGCAGCGCAGTGGGTGCGCGATGGAGACAGCGCACTCGCGAATGACGCCGCCCGCATCATCTCGCCACAGACCGGCATGCTGGTGCAGGTCCGCAGCACACCGGCCACGCTCACCTTCTTGGGTGAAGTCCGCACCGCCGCCCTCGCCCTGCCTCAGACCGCAGGCACCTCGCTGCTCGGCATGGGCCTCGCCACTCCGCAGTCTCCCGGCGCACAGCCGTTCACCAGCGGCTCACGCCTGCGTCTCTGGAGTGGCGATACCGATCCCTCCACCGCCGTTTACCAAAACTACCTCCTCAATCCGCAGTCCCAGTGGGTCGATGAAAGCACCGGCCTCGAAGTCACCAACCTGCCGCTGCTCGATGGCTTCCGTGCCTTCTTCCTGGTGAAACCGTAGGGCAGGGGGCTGCAGGTTTAAGGTTTCAAGTTTCAAGTTCAGGTGCGCAGCTCATTCTTGGACAACTTTAAACTTTAAACCTGAAACTTTAAACTCTACATGCAGGGCATGAGGTCACTCCTGCTGCTTCTTCTCATTTCGCTCAGTTTAATCAGTTGCAACACCGTGAAAAACACGGGCAACAATGCCTTTCATTACAGTCGTAAATTTGTGACCAGTGACATCCCGCGCGCCTCGCGCTTTGTCTGGAAGGGCGTCACCGGGCTCTTTGGCCCGAACGACAATTCCTTCTGGTATGCCGATGACATGCACGGCAAGCCCAGTGTGGTGATCAATCTCAGCGAGCAGATGGTGTACCTCTTCAAGCGCGGCCAGCTCGCCGGCGGCTCACCCATCTCCTCCGGCGCAGAGGGTTATGACACGCGGCCCGGCAGCTACCGTGTGATGGAGAAGGACATCGACCACAAGTCCTCCATCTACGGCGATTACGAGGACTACCAGGGAAATGTCATCATGCAGAACATCGACAACCGCAAAGACCGCAGGCCGCCGGGCACGCGCTTTGAAGGCGCGAAGATGTACTACTTCATGCGCATCTATGGTGGTGTCGGCATGCACCAGGGCTACCTCCCCGGCTACGCCGCATCGCATGGCTGCATCCGTTTGCCGGGGCACATGGCGGAGAAGTTTTTCCGTGAGGTGCACGTCGGCACGCCCGTGGAAGTGGTGCCGTGAAGAGGGAATTCACTTCCTCTCCGCCACAAAGATCGTATGCGTACACCGCTTCGCCTGCGGATAGGCCTTCGCCGCCACCGTTTCGACCTTAAAGCCTGCCTTCGAAAGTCGTTTCGCAAACGCATGATCTGTGCTCGCCGACCAAAAAGTCGCTCGACCGCCCGGCTTTAAGGCGTGGCTGATCGCAGAAAATCCCTGCGTCTGGTAAAGCCGCGCATTGCCATCCTGCACCATGGCGATGGGCCCGTTGTCCACATCCAGCAAGATGGCGTCGTAGTGGCCCTTGGGGGCGCGGCTGATGACCTGGAAGACATCGTCCACGGTGATCTCGACGCGCGGGTCATCGAGCAGCTGGCCGTTCACGCCAGTGAGGTATTCGCGGTTCCAGGCGACGACCTGCGGCAGGAGCTCAGCCACCTGAACGTGCGCGGCGGGGCCCATGAGCTCCAGCACACGGCGCAGGGTGAAGCCAAAGCCGAGGCCACCGATGAGCACCCGCGGCGTGCCACCGCCCAGCCGCGCACACGCCAGCTCAGCCAGCACCTTCTCTGACTCCGAAGCATTCGTGCCCATCAACGGCTGGCGGTTTACCCGCAGATAAAAATTCGAGTCATGCGCATGCAGCGTCAGCTCCGCGCCATCAGGCGTGTGAGAAGTAGCCAGCAAAAGAAAAGGTTTCATGGAGAGCAGCACCCGCGAAAAGCCACGCGCCTCCCCGGCGTGTGACAGGAGCGCGGAGAGGGCGGTGTGCAACCAAAGTAGTTGCGAGCTTCAGCTCGTTCTGGACAGCGCGAGTTCGTCCCAGATTCCAGAACGAGCTGAAGCTCGCGAGTACTTTGGCGACCATGTTTGAAGTGTGGTTGCGGATGTTATGGCGTCAAGATTACGCTTCTAGACAGACCCAGGGGAGGAGGGTGATCTTCGTCAAAGCTGTCGAGCCTGTTTATCACGGCCTGTCATCGGCGAGAGGCTGTGCCCAGGCCGGGAGTTCGGCAAAAGGTGTGATGCCTTTGGCGGCAGCGATCAGCTTGCCGTTGGAGAGTGAGTATTGGCGGTATGCGGCGGGGCCGTGTCTTCCGCGTGACTTGATCACAATGGTGGTGTCGTTGTCGGTAAAGCTCCAGTCTTCGATGAAGGGGCCTGCTTGGAAGTCATGCCAATGATTGGGCGAAATCATCACGCGCACGATGTTGTTTACGGGTTCGCCATAACTGTTCCGGCTGGAATAACGCGTCCAGCCCACAAGTCCGGAGAGCGCGTGATGTACGTGCATGCAGCGTCCTTGGCGCGTCCATAGCTCTGCGTGGCCATCGGCAAAGGTGACGTGGATGTTGCCGATGGGCTCGCCCCAGTCCCGCCGCTCGGATGGGACGTCGACGATTTTCGCGGCAACCGGCATGTCGTTGCCTTGCGCTGCGGGAGACAAGCAGGAGGCCATAAGAATGGCGGCTAGCACAAGGAGGCTTCGAGGGCTCATGGTGGGGGGCTTTTTGAAGGGCTTGGGTGCGGTGGGTGTGGCGAGGCTGTGCTGAAGTACAGCACTCCGGGGACGCTGGCGCGCTCATGAAGGGCTGGATATGGAAACTGGAACCCCCTCAGTCCTACCGCTTCGCCTTCGCAGCAATCGCTTTGTAGTAGCTTTCAATCGCAGCGCGGTATTCGGGGGCGGCTTCGGAGCGGGTGGCTTCGGTGAGGTCGTCGGCCATCTTCTGCGGCAGGTGGCCCCAGTCGCCTTTGACGAGGATGGTGCCCTGGCCGAGGACGCCGTCCTGGAGCTGGGTGGATTGATTGCCGCCCTCGGCGGACTGGGCCTGGGAGTTCTGGCCCTGCTGCTTGTTGTTTTGGGCCTGCTGCTGAGAGGGTTTCTGGCCGGGGGCCTGCCCCTGATTGCGTGAGTCGGCCATGCTTTGCTGTTGGGCCTGCTGCGCGTCGCTCAGGCTCTGCTGCGCGGATTGCTGGCCTCCCTCAGGCTTGCCGCCCTGCGATTGCTGCTGCTGGCCGTTTTGCTGCTGGTTGCCCTGCATGGGATGAAGCTGGGCATCAAGCTGATCGAGCGCCTGGGCGAGCATCTGGCCCTGAAGCTGTTCGAGAGGGGATGCGAGCATGGCGGGTGAGGTCTTGCTGGCGGTGGCTTCGGCGGCTTTGGCTGCCTGGGCGGCGTTGGCCTGGCTTTGCTGCGCTGCCTGCGGATTGGGCACGGGATTGGCCTGGGTGGCCTCTGCCTGCTGACCGGCCTGCTGCAATTGCTTGCTGGCCTCCGCGACCTGCTGAGCGGCTTCTTTGTCGCCAAGGCGCTGCTGATGGCGTGAGACGCGCGCGAGATCACTGGCGGCCTGCTTCTGCGCCATGCCGTTCTGCACGGCTTGCTGCGTCTCTTTGGCTACGGCCTGCTCCGCCTGCTGCGCGGTGGTCTGCGCGGTTTCCGCGAGGGCCTTCTGCATGGCCTGATTCTTCGGCAGCTCTTTTTCCAAAGCCTCTAGCACGGCCTGCGGATTTTGCGTGGCGTCCTTGGCCATTTCGGCAAGCTGCTTGGCCCGGTCATACGCTTCATCCAGCGGCTCCTGCACGCCGAGCTCCTGCTCCATTTTCTGCATGTCGGCCTGCTCGGCTTCAGTGAGCTGCTGTCCATCTTCCACCTTCTGCATGTTCTGCGCGAGCTGCTCCAAAGCCTGCGCCGTCTGCTGCTGGGCATTGGCGGCGGACTGCAGCGCCTGGGCCTGCGGCTTGCTTTGCGAAGCCTGCGCCGCCTGCTTTAAATTCTGCGCGATCTGCGGCGTCTTCTGCTGCATCTGCGCCAGCGCGACATCGGCGGTGCGGGCGAGTTGGGATTCCGCCTGCTTGGTCAAGTCAGAAGCGTTGGCTTCCTGTCGCAGCGCAGCCTGCAGTGAGGCCATTTTCTCCGCGTTCTGCGCAGCTTCTGGGCGAAGCTCCTGCGCTTTTTCAGCGACTTCCGCCACGGGCTTCTCGGCCTTCGCCGCATCCGCAGCAGTCTGCGTTTCCTGCTGTGTTTTCTTCAAATCAGCCGCCACGCGCTTCATCATCTCGCTGACTTCCGGCGTGAGCGCGGCAAGCTGCGCACGTGCGGCTTCAACCTGCGGCTGGAGTTGTGCGGTGAGTTCGTTGGCCTTCTGCTGGGCATCCGCCGTCGCTTGCTGCGCGGGCTGGTTATTGAGCTGCTGCCCAGCCTGCTGCTGACCAGCTTCGCGGGCGAGGTTCTTGTTCTGTTCGGCAGCATTGCGGGAGGTGTCGCTGGCCTGTTGTGCGGCTTGGCGGAGATTGTTCGCGGCCTGCGGGTCTTTCTGCTGCATGGCTTCGGCCAGGCGGGCGCGGTTGATCTTCTCGGGCAGTTGTTGCAGGGCCTCGGCGGCGGCGCGGGACTGCGCGGCGGTTTGGGAAAAATCCTGCTGGTTTTGCGGGCGGCTGGCTCCGGCCTGGGCAGACTCCAGCGCCTTCGTGGCATCCTGGGCCAAGGCATCTGCTTCGAGCACGCGTGCAGCCTGCTCAAGCTCCACGGCCTGCTCCTTGAGGGCTGCCACGGCCTTGGTGGCTGGGGAGGGTGGGCCATTGCTGCGGCGTGTTTTTTCAGCCTCTTCGCGGGAGGGCAGGGGAATGCCCCCCGCTGCGGCGGTTTGGCGTGCGAGTTCGCCCACGGCGCGGCTGGCGCGGTTGGTGTCCAGCGCGGACTGGGTGTTGGTCGCCTGGTTTTGCTCACGCAGTTCGGCTTGGTCCTGGAGCTGGCTGGCGGCTTCGTTGAGCTGCTTCTCCGCGCTCTTTAGGGGGGTCAATCCATCGTTGTCGTTCTTCTTTCGGTGGTTTGGGTCACGTGTGGCGTTCTCAGCTTCGGCAAGGTAAAAGCGGGCCTTCACGAGCTTGGCCAGCGCTGGGTTTTCCTGGCGGAGGAGGTTTTCGCGGCGCTGCTCGGCCTCTTTGGTGGTTTGCTCGACGATGTTGCGCGTCACGTCTGCGGCCTGCTGCAAGCGGCTGCGCAGATTGTCAGACGCGCCGTAGAGGTGCTCGGGGCTTTTGGTCTGCTCCGGCTTGTCCAGGCTGGAGGCCAGATCGGCAGCCGTCTCGGTGACTTTCTTGTCGAGGTCCTGCAGTGGCGCACGGTTGCGGCCATTCTGCGCTTCGCTGAGTTTTTCCAAATCCTTCTGCAAGGTCTTGGACTGCGCCATGAGGGCGCGCTGCTGCTCCTGCCACTTCGGGCGCTGATCAGCATCGCGATTGGCCTGGAGAGAGGTCTCCGTGAGCATGCGGGACTGGCGCTGGAGCTGCTGTGACTCCTGCGCGGCGATGCGGGCGCTGTCCTCAGCGGCGAAGGCGCGGAGTGCCTCGGCCATGACGGCGGCGCTGCCTGCGGCCTCGCTGGCGGAGCGCTTGAGTTGATCGGTGTTGTCGATCTCGTCGCCGTTGAGTTTTTCGAGGTCGGCAAGGTTTTCGCGGCGGAGCTGGGCCAGCTTTTGGCCGATGAGCTGCGACTCGGCGGCATCGAGCTGATTCGGCGCATCGCGTGAGGCTTCCTTCAGCGCGTTCCAGAGTTCTTCAGACTGCGCTTTGACCTGCTCAAGTTTTTCCTGTGCGCTGGCCAGCGCATTCGCGGCGTCGTCTTTGGCCTTGTCGGGTTCCTTGCGTGCGTTGCGTTCGGTCTTGCGCACCTTTTGGAGTTCCTTGTTCAACTCGCGCGTTTGCTCTTCCAAGCGTTCTGCCTTCACCGCGAGGCGGCGCTGGCTCTCTGCCCACTCGCGCTGGCGTGGATCGACGGTCTGTTCGAGAATGATCACGCGCACAGGAGGCGACTCTACCTTTTGTCCTTTGAGGTCGATGGCTATGAGCTTGATCAGCAACGCATCGCCGGGCTTCACGCCAAGAGGGGCCAGTGGCAGTAGCGTCTGCACCGGGGCTTCCTTGGCCGCTTGGGTGCAGGGCAGCTCGCGCTCGGTCCAGTTGGCGCCATTGATGGCTTGGGCGAGCTTCACACTGCCGAGACCGACATCATCCGTGACGAGGCCAGACAGTCGCACGGCTTCATCGGGCAGCAGTTCGATCTGTTCGGCAGGGTCGTTAATCTGCGCCGTGGGTGGCAGATCGGGAATGGTGGTGATGCGCCAAGGCGTGCTTTCTTCATTGGTGAAGCCCGTTTCCTTGGACTTCAAAGCGATCTGCCAGGAGCTGTGCGTTGCCTGTACCGCGATCTCGGCAGTCAGCAGCCCTTCAGGCGTGGTGCTGGAGGGCAGGGGCTTTTTCTCAGGTAGATCTGGATTCAAGACGAAGTCACTCTGCGCGACGGGTTGGTTCGTCTTGAGCGCGAGCTTGATGGTGGAGCCGTCGAGTGCTTCGAGATCGCCCTGATCAATGGTGACCGTGGTTTCCTTCCAGCCGGAGTAGGCCGGTGGCACGATGGTCTTGGTAAACTCCACGATGCGGGGCCGCGCGCGGGCGCTGAGCGTGCGCCACGGGGTGATGGCATCCGCTGCATGCACGCGGTAGCGCACATCCGTCTGGCCCACGGGCACGACGCCCTCAAAGCGGGCGGTGCCCACGGCGGAGAGTTCGGTGCGGCGCGGCTTGGACCCTTCCACGGCAAACTCCAGTGTCACCTGCGCAGGCTGCGGGCCTTCGGTTTCAATGATGAGCGGCACTTCGGAGCCGATGGGCGCCAGGGTGCTCGCCTGCAGTGGTTCCAAAATACGAATTTTGACCGACGCAGGCCGTTCGAGATTCGCGAATGGCAGCGCCGCACGTGCCATGAAACCAGCCAGGTGCAGCCCGGGAATGACACACAGGAGAAGAATAAAAGCGACCACGCCACCCGCCGCGATGAACCACGGCCGCAGCGTTCGCGTAGGCAGCTTCGCATTCCAGTCGATGCCTTCAATGGCACCTGCCACGTCGTCCTGCAGCTTCTCACGAAACTCTACGGAGTCCTTCACATTTACCCCGCCGCGTGGATCCGCGAGCTCCACTGCCGCGAGCAGCCTCTCGCGCAGCGCAGGCTCAGCCGCCTCAATGAGCTTGGCCGTGCCTTCTTTGCCGTTACCCTGCGCGATGAATCTCCACGCCACGTGCCATGCCGCATAAGCGGCCCCGCTATATGCCAGGAGAGTGACCCAAGGCCGCAGCGCATCTGGCATGAACCACGCCCGGTCCAGCAGGGCAATGAGCACAAAGGCGGCGAGCGCGAGGGCTGCGCCACAGAGCAGCGCGCGCAGCCGCAGCAACCGCTGACGGCGCAGGCGAAAGCGTTGCAAAGCTTCGTGCGTGGCGGGTCGGAGGGAAAGATTCATGAGGGGGTGAAAGGCTTAACGCCGCCATGGAAGGCTTCTTTTCGGGAGGAGCAGCGATGTTTCACTCTCTTATACAGTCAAGCAGCACAGACTGCACCAGCTTTCCGGGGGCAAACGATGGTGGAAAGGCAAATGAAGGAATGAGGGAATGGAAAATGGGGATGTGTGGCGGCGGCATTTGCCATAACCACTTTTTAATGCTCATATGCCATACGTCTGCCTAATTACTCTACTTATGCCCGCCAATTCCCAAACGGTCCAAGCTCTGTTGGTGAAGCTTCAGAAGGCAGGCAGCGCAGGATGCATGCGGTCTTCTTTGATCGGCAAAAGCAAGGTGTTGGAGAAACAGGCTGCGCTGCAAGAGATGGAGAAGGAGGGGCAGATCGTCCAGAAAAGCAGCGGTGGAATCGTTTTCTTATTTGCAGCCGAGCACTCGCCATTGTCAGCCGGAGATGCGCTGGCGGATTTAGTTCAACGCGCCAGCGAGGCAAAGGGCGCGATCCTCTGGAAGGAAGCTGATCTGGTCAAGGCGCTGAAGAAGTTTAAATATTACACTCTTGCCGAAGCGACGGCTGCCGCCAAAGCGCTCTGCGGCGGCGGCGAGATGCTGGAGGTGAAGGATGGCAAGGCTCGGAAGTACCTTCACCGCAGTGTGTTTCCGGCAGGAGGCTCGCCGCAGGCTCTGGATAGCTACTTTATCTCGGAGTCTGCGCGGCTCATCTTCGCGCTGGTGGAACTGGATGGCGAATGCCGCCAAAGACTGCTGGGACTGACGCATGCGCATTACCGGGATGCCGACCTTGCGAGACAATGGCGGAACCGGATTGCGATGCAGATCCATCCCGATGTGTGCCGCCACGCCAAAGCACAAGACGCCGCCAATGAACTGGCGATAATGTTCCAAGAAATGACCGCCTAGTCATAGTCATGCGCTCGCTTATTCATCGCAAACTGATAGGTGAAGAGCTGGGGCTGGAATTTCTGGAGTTGCAGGGCGGACTAGCCAAAGGAACTTTGAAGGGGATTTTTAATGCCTGGGTGGCGGCGTCAGTCATCGATCAGCGCGGAGCGGTGTGGGTCAAGGTGAGCCAACTTCACACGATCCTGCGGACGACGAAGGATAAGGCGCGCTATCTGGTAGGGAGTGTGGGCAGACGCGACAAGGTGCAAATGACAGGAACGAATCTGATCGGGGGTGAAAAGGTGCTGGAGACGCTGGTGCGCAGCACGAAGATCTGCGATTGGGTGAATGAGTCCATTCAGTCGCCCGTGGTAGCGCGCACGGTGGAATATCTGAAGTATTCTGAGGCGGTGTACCGGCAGGTGCGCGACAGCAAGGATGCGCGGCTGCTGAGGGCGGAGTTTCGCGAGCAGTTGCAGAGCACGCAGAGAAATCTCAAACGGCAGCGGATGAAGCGCCTGAAGATCCGGCATGACGAACTTACGGGGGAATCTCTGGACAAAGAGGCGAACTTTGCGCACATCCGCGCGGCCAGCCTTTACTTTGAAATGGCAGACAAAGACTGGAACGGAGTGTTGGTAAATGTGCTGACGCACCGGCTGCTGACCAAGGAGGGCATTCTGGATGAAGGCGAACTGCTCCACATGTGCAAAAAGAAGAAGTGGAAGACGGACTGGTACAATGCCTTCAAGCGTGAGCTTAGGGTGTTTGAGGGCGTGGTGGTGGCGGCATGAAGTTAGCCAATCGCTTATTTTTTCACTGAGATCATTGTGTTGGTGCATGTCTTGGGAGTCATTCAACCGCCCACCTTGTTTTGTGAGTCTCGTGGGGAAGCCTTTCAAATGGGAGTGGCTGCTGCCTGCGGGCATTGCCTTGTTGGTGCATCTGACGCTGGAGCCCTTGGGTTTGTGCAGGTGGAGCCGGGAAAAGTGCAGGCATGAACGGTTTTCATTGAAGGACTCCGCGCCTTGATTGAATAAACGGCTGACAATCTCGTTCCATGGTTTCTGTTTAGGCCCGCTTCTCAACCAAACCAGCTCTTCCAACCTATGAAACTCATCGTGCTCTCCGCTCTTCTCCTGCCTGCTGTGCTCATGGCCCAGGCTGCGCAAACGGCCGTGCCGGTGGTGCGGCGAGTCAATCCGCCGCAGGGAAGTGGGGCGCAGCAGTCATTTGAGTTGCTGCCGGACAACTACCAGATCACTCTGAACATCACGGACAAGGAAGACACGCCGCTGGAGCTCTCCGTCGTCGTGGCTTCTGCGCAATTTACGGCCATGTTTGGCGAGCAGAGCCTCGGCTTCAGTGGGCATGTGAATGTGGAAGAGTCGGGCGGCATCATGGTCACCTACAGCCTCGACTGGCAGACGCCCGTCGGGGGAGCCGGGGCTAAGCAGTATGTGCCCTCCAGGATGCAGGGCAGCGTGAGGCTTAAGCTGGGTGAGGAGGTGCAGATCATCCGCGCGGGCACGCGCAGCGCACGGCTTTCCATTCAGAAGCTGGACGCGGTGAAGGTGAAGTGAGCGCCTGGGGGGAAGATGACGTGAACTGAGGATTTCGCGCTTGCGCGGAGGCACGTGGATGAGTTTATAAACTGCCTCTGTACCACCCATGAATGATTCCGCGCCCATGCTGATTTATCCGATCCCGAGTCTGATTTCGACCCTGGTGAACCGGGAGGAGGAGAAGGGCAGCCCGCTGACGGAGGCGGAGGTGATCGAAATCCGCAATGGCTGCAAGGCGATTGCCCTGCCGAGCGATGTGGCGGAGAAGATTGATGCGGAGCGCGGTTACAAGGACATCGACCCGGTGCGCTGCTGGGAGGAGTGGCAGGAGGTGAGGAAGAGTTTTTGAGGATGATTGGCTGTTTCGTTGCTGGAGTCTTAATCTAGCTGGTCAAGCATGAGGGGGCGGTATGGTGGTGCGTGGGTCTTGCTGGATGGAGAGCGCGCTGATCGACAGACAGAAGTGTCCATCGTAGACCCGAGTCCCCGTTATTTCTCCCGTCCACCGCCGCCAGCAAAGGCGTTCTATCCTTGTGTCCGGTTATTCTCGTATTCGAGAATAACGTCAAAGGCAAAAAACTTACTTTCTGTGGAGTATGAATTGGCATAAATATCATTGTATCTGACCTGATTCAGAACCCTGAAACCGGATTCATTGTGGAAAGTCCAGAATCGCCATTACCAAATTTGCCACCGTCCGCTTTAGGCCTGCCTCCGGCATTGCCGCCGGGGGAGGGACAGAACCCTTTCACCGACGATGTCTGCGCCGGGCCCTTTGGAGTGGCGGAAAATCGCTCCGTGCCGGGCTTGAACGGCGATATTTTAGGACAACTGACCACGACGATCGATGAGCGTCAAAGCAGCGCGGGTCGTGCAGGTGGGCAGCCTCTGCTGCTGCTCACCGCCCCGCGTGCGGGCTACGGCAAGACGCATCTGCTGGGACGTCTGGCTGCGGCGGCAAACGGTCAGGTGGTGCTGGTGCCACTGGCGTTTCGTCTGGAGGATACGATCGGCATTTCCGCCGTGGCCGTACGCGGGATGGAGTCGATGGCACGTGCGGAGGCTTCACGCGAGGGCTGGACCAAGCTGCGTGAGGCCTGTGCGGGCGTGTGCGCGACTTTGGTGCGGCGTTTGATTGAAAACGGCACGCTGCCCTGTGCCAACCCCGAGCAGGCACTGCGCGTGCTGGGCGGAGATCCACTGGAAGTCTTTGATGCAAACGGCAGCGCGCGTCTGATCGGCGACTGGGTGCGGCGCTTTGAAGGTCAACTCCGCAAACCCATGACCGAGCAGGCCATGAAGCGTGTGCCCGCCATCCCGACCGCCTTGGCCTCGTGGGTGAATGCCATGCTCAATCACGCGCTGGATGGTGGCATGTCTCACATGGCCGTGCTGCGCATGCTGGCGGCGGATGAATCTAACGAAGGCCCAGTGACGTGGCTGCGCCTGCTGGGCCTCTGGCGCCCCGTGGTGCTCCTGGTGGATCACCTGGATGCCTACTATCGCAATCCCGAAGCCGGGCTGCGCATTGCCTCACTGCTACTGGACATGTCTGAAATGGACGGCGTGCACGTGGTGCTCAGCCTGAACCAGGATGTGTGGCAGGCCACCTTCGGCCACCATCTGCCCAGCGCCATGGAGGACCGCCTGACCGCATCGCAGATGCTCCTGCGCGGCATTGGTGAAAGTGAAGCAGCCACGCTGCTGCGCCTGCGCCTGCAGCATGCGGGCATCCCGGCGGACCCGGCCCACGAGTTCACCTCCTTTCTGGATGTGAAGCGCTACTTCCTTGGCCGGCCCCTAGGCTCCGTCTCGGCGCGCACCTTCCTGCGCCATGCGGCCAAGCAGTGGGATTTCTTCCAGCAGACCTTGGCAGCTCCAGTCATGCCCGGGTCCATCTCGCCACAGTCGCTCGCACCCGAGGAGGGCGTGCTGCCGCTGATGACGGAAGAAGTCGCTGAAAATCCTGCCGAAGAAAAGCCCGCCCCGGGCGAGTTGACGATTTTTGATTCAAGCACGACGGCACACATGAAGCTGATGGCCGAGGGGCTGGCAGAGCCAAAGCCTGCGCTGCCGCAGCAGGATGAAGCACCGCTGCTGCCGCCGCCTCCGAGTCTCAATGGTAAGCACCTGCCGCCGCCGAGCACCCCTGCCGCAGTGACTCAGAGGACCGGGGAATCTCCGGCCGCCAAAGTGGATGAAGCCCCTTCGCAGTTCTCGCCTAGCTCAGCAGGTGCCTTTGAAAATTTGCGCGAGATGCTCGGCAAGCTACGCCAGCCAAGTGCTCCCCAACCAGCAGAGAGCAGCGGCACGCACTTCGTGGCCGAACGCCTGGCAGATGTTCTAGGTGCTGGTGCAAAGCCTGCTGTGGCTGCTGCTGCGGCGCCCGCTTCACCTGCGCCACCAGCCTTTGTCCCACCCTCACGTCTTTCTGTGGCGGCTACGCCAAACGCCGAGCGCGATGCCCTCCTAGGCCGCTACGAGGCTCTGCGCCTGCAAATGGCTGCAGAGGCCGTCTCTCTGCCGCTGGACTTCACCAAGCTGGCTGACCTCATCCGCCTCGCCGGCAAGCGTTTCCCCCTTGTTCGCTTCAGTGAGCATGAACTGCCCGGCATGACCGGCCGCTATGCCGTGTGCTGGTCCTTGCAGGGCCTTGAGGTCGTGTTTGGCCTGGCCAATTTCGCCGACGGCTCTTACTGGCGCACGCTGGCAGGATTTGCCGCAGGTCGGCTCGCAGAGCTAAATCAGGATTCGCAGACTTCCGGCGCTTCGGTGCCGCGCCTGAAGATCACCACCTTCAAAACAGACCGCGAGCAGCAGAGCTGGGCCATCCTTCAGCACAGCACGGCTTTCCCAGAAGTGCTGAAGACCCACGTGGACCCGATCCACCTCGACACCCAAAACGTCGCCGCGCTTTATGCCATGCAGCGCATCATCAAGGAAGCCGAAAGCGGCAGCCTCGAAGCCACGCCTGCGCAGGTGATGAGCGTCCTGGCGCGGGAGCTGGATTTCTTCTGGAAGCGCGTCACTCGGGCGGCGTGAGTGAGCTGAAAAAGCCGCATGGCATCCATGACAAATGACGAAAATGCTGATGGGCTGACGCTACCTCTTTTCTCGGAGCGTTCGTGGGCGGTGGCAGGTCAGTTTGCCGTGCCTGAGGTGAAGCCGGAGATCACCGAGGGGCTGGAGCTTTTTCAGGCCGCGCCTGCGGCTGAAGCAGACGGTTACACCGCGTGGAAGTCCGAGGTGGCTGCGCAGAAAGCCGCCGAGGAAGCGCAACGCCGGAGCAAGGAACTGCCAGTAAATACCAGCGAGCATGGCTTTGCCCGCTGGAAAGAGGAGGCAGAGAATGAGAAGCGTGCCTTTGAGCGGCGCTGGGGCGTGCCACTGGGCAAGTCAGTGCGCGTGCTCCTGCGCGGCGAATCCCGCGAGCGCGAAGGGCTGCTGCGGGTGGTGGAGGAGGCTGCGGGAAAAACTACCGGGCAGCTGCGGCTGGTGATTGGCGGGCACTCATTCCTGGCAGCCCAGATCGAAAGCGTCGTGCGGATTTGAGCGGAGTGGCGGCGCTGCGGATGAAATGGGGCCAGGGCCACAAGGCCAAATCGGTGCCATTTGGCCCTCATGATCCTGAACCCTACCACTCCGATAGGGTTAGACACTCACTTGATCACACTCAGCCAGAGCGCTGTGGCGTTCGCCAAGCACATGCGGAGCATCCCTCCTGAGTGTTGAATACGTTGGCTTTTTGTGGCCGTCGTGGGTGTAGCAGGGCTGGTCCCACTTGAGATCTTCGGTGAGGCTGGTATCGAGGATGATGCAGCGCAGTGCCTTCATCTCCGCCTGCTACTTTTTGCCGCTGGCGCTGTGGGCATCGATGGCGGGGTTTTTGCGGTTCATGGGGATGAATCGGAATGAAGCGGGTATTAGTTTGAGCCGGTCGAAAAATAAATGGCCGCAGCGGAAGGTGATAGGGCGACGAAGCCGAACGCGCGGCCGGTGAGCTTTTTGGGCTCGTAATATTCGCAGTCTTTAAAGGCGGCTGCGACGGGCCACCAGGCGGGGGCGGGGCGGTGGCCGCCATAGCTGGGGGAGTCCACGTGGCTGGTCTGAGGTGCGAGGATCTTTTGCCACTTCGGGAGGTCTGCGGCGGGGAAGGTGATGACGCCGGAGAGAGAGTCATTCGAAGGTCCAGGAGTCAGGCCGCCACTGATAACGTCTTCGGCCATGTGGGTACGCTGCAGGCTTGCGCCGTGCATCTGCGCGACCGCACTCCAAAACGCTGTCGCGCTCGCGGCTGCGGGTATGTGCTTATGGAGGGGCAGCCGGCTTTCGGAGGTGGGTGTGGCTGCGGTCTACTTCTTCGGCTCCTCTTTCTTTTTCGGCTCTTCCTTCACCTCCTCGGGCTGCACGGGTACGCGGACTTGGAACTGGGTTTCTTTGCCGAGGTTTTTGGTAATGGTGGTGGGATAGTCCCAGGCGGCTTTGTCGGGGGCGTAAACGACGACTTTGCTGCGCATGGCGGCCATGGCGGTGGCCTGGGGGATGTCGAGGTATTTGAGGACGTTGAGCATGGCGGGGCCGACGGACTTGGGATCGCCTGCGACGGTGCCGTTGTGGGTGAGGGGCATGTCGTGGAGGTCGAGGCGCTTGATGTTGTCTTCAAAGAGGGAGGCGTAGAGGGCATCGACGGCCATGTCGCGGTGGGCCTGGATCCAGAGCGGGGTTTCGCCGAAGCCGGGGATGGCGCGGATGGTTTGCAAGGTGCGGCGGACGTCCCACACGCGCATGCCATCAAGGGTCTGGCCGAGAAGGTAGAAGCGGCGGAGGCGCTGGGTCTGGGCTTTGGTGCTGCCGGTCCAGGCGGTGGGGCCGACGCCGCGCGGGCAGATGTAGGCCATGCCCCATTTGAAATTGGTGAACATCTTCTTTTCCTGCTCAAAGGCGGCATCGTCTTTGGGGGCACCGGGGAAGACTTCGATGAGCTTGCCAAAGCGGCTGTGGTAGGTGGTGCAGAATTCATCCCAGCCGGCTTCGTCGAGGACGTTGAGCGCAACGAGGTCGAGGTCTTCGGCGCGGAGGCCATCGCGGTGGACGACGTAGAGGCGGAGGCGGAAGGGGGACTGGCTCTCGAAATCGTAGGCGGTCATGCGGATGCCATCCACCTCGGCGCTGCTTTCCTTTTGCGGATTGACGGAGGCAATTTCTTTGGGCCAGCCGTTGAAGACTTTGTCTTTGAGGTCGTTCATCCAGGTGTCGCTCTGCTTGGTCCAATCGGCGGTATTGGTGGCGGGTGCGGGGGCTTTGGCCATGGGGACGAAGGTTTCGTCGGCTTTGGTGTTGATCTCGTCCTTGGGGATTTCGGTGAAGACGCGCAGGGAGGCGGGTTCGATGGTTTTCTTGGCACCTTCATCGATCACGGCCATGGGATTGGCACCTTTGAGGAAGCGCTCGAACCAATGGAAAGCGCCGATATTCAGCGGCTGCAGGTCATTGTGCGGGCCTTCGGCGACTTGGAGGCCGAGGTTCCCTTCCTTGCCGAGGAGTGTGTAGATCTTGCGCACGTCCTGGTAGATGCGGAAGACGCCGTCGATGGGGAAGATGGTGTCTTTGTCGGTGTTCACGATGAGCAGGGGGCGAGGTGCGGCGAGCGCAACCATGCGGGCGAAATCCCAGCGGTAGGTGTTCACGAAGAACATGCAGTCGCAGTGGCCTTCGATGCAGCCGTCGATGACCTGATTCTGCATGTCGGTGACGCCGGCGGTGGGGGCGCTGGCTTTGATGCGATCATCCAGCGCGGTGATCCACCAGGAGTAGGCGCCGCCGCCGCTGCGGCCGGTGACGCCGAAGCGGGTTTTGTCCACTTCCTTGCGGGTTTCGAGGTAGTCGAGCGCGCGGATGCAGCTCCAAGCCTCCAGACCGGCGGGGCTGTAGCCGCGTGAGAACCACCACCAGCGGCCTTTGCTGTAGGTGCCGTGGTGTTCGCCCCGGATCTCGCCGAGCTGCACGGTGTCGATGATCATGCAGGCGTAGCCATGGCGTGCGTACCAGACGCCATGGTGCTCGTAGCCGGCCTTGTTGCCGAGGCTGACGCCGTCTTTGACCACAACGGCATGGCCGCAGACGTAGAGGATGGTGGGCAGTGGCTTGTCCACCTTCTCGGGCAGGTAGAGATTGGCGGTGACATAGAGTCCGGGCATGGACTGGAAGTGGAGTTTTTCCACGATGTAGCCTTCGCCTTTGAGCTCGCCGGTCTTGGTGGGCTGAAGCGGAGTCTTTTCCGGTAGGGGATCGAGGCCGAGCATCTCGAACATCTGGCGGCGGTATTCGGGGGCCTTGGCCTCCCAGTCTGCGGCAGTGGTGATCTGCGCGAGGCCGTTTTCTGCGGCGATCTCGCGTGACTGCTCGCCGAAGTAGCGGTTGATGAGCCTGTTGCCCAGGGTGTCCGGGGTCTTTTCAGGGTAGGGAGAGGCTGCAAGCACGAGGGAAGGCAGCAGGCAGAAGAGCAGGGAAGTGCGCATGAAATGGGATGACAGCCAAAACGCGCCGCAAAGGCAAGAGTGATCGTCTTTTGCGCGGAAGCGAAAGAAGTGCAGAAAAACGTAAAACAGTGGTTGCATAAAACCTCAGGCGTCTATATTCGCGGCCCCTGTTTTTCACACCTGCTCGGGTGGCGGAATTGGTATACGCGCAAGACTAAGGATCTTGTGCCGAAAGGCTTAAGGGTTCGAGTCCCTTCCCGAGCACCACTCTTTGAAGTACAAAGAGTTACAGCGGACAGTATCGTTTTGGTCGTTGGTGAACTTTTTTCACGTGTGCACCAGATGTGCACTTTTCCAGACCTACTCAAAGTTGGTTGTTTCATGTTCAGCGTCTGCCAACTGCGGGCGCTTGCTGCATGGGAAAAGCTTGGCCAGCAATTGTCCCTTTTTTCGCGTTATAAAGATTTGAGCGACCAAGGCTTATCCTTGGCTGTATCACTCACCCACATGCCCCGGCGAACCCATTATTCGCCCTGCATCGACTGGGTCGTCATCTGCGCTCTGTATCATGGAGGCCGGCGGCTACGCCCTCCCATGACGTAACTGGTCAACGATCTGCTCACTTCACATACCCGGTTCTCTCACACGAGGGACCGGGTGTTTTGTTGTCGGGCCATGTGGCGGCTTGTTCATCCACCCAAGCCATACCCTCCCCACATCAGCAGACACACCACCTTGGCTATCAAACTCAGCGCCAACTACAGCAAAAAACTCGACCTGCCCCAGGACAGCAGCCATAGCTTCAGCGCCTCTTTTGAGGTCGAACTCAGTGACATCACCCAGGTCGAAGCCGAAGTGCAGAAGCTTTAGCAACTGTTGTAGCAGTCCGTCAATCAGGAAATATTAAATGAGGCCTTGGAATTTTTGTTTGGAGCCTTGTTACCCGACGGCCTTGTCGATCAGGCACACGCATCTGACCGCTGCCTTCTGCGAAAGAATCACCATCGTCTGTTTCAGTGTTGCCATTCGTGAACCAGGACCACATGGCGGCACCGTAGGGATCCGCGCAGACGGCGGTGACTTTGGAGTTTTGTTCTTTCAAATTCTGGCTGGTGCCTGCCAAAGTGCCACCAGTGTCGATGGAGGCCACAAAAGCTGTGACCTGTTAATTCTTTTACGCAGCGGTGATGATGCCATAAGCGGCACGATCTTTCACGGAGCCGCCGGGATTCATAAACTCGGCTTTGCCGAGGATCTCACAGCCTGTGATTTCGGACAGGCGGTTCAGGCGAATGAGCGGAGTGTTGCCCACATGATGATCGACGCCGTAATAGGTTTTGGTGCTCATGGATTTAGAGAAGCGTTTTTGGGACGGCTTCCGGTGGTCCGGTCAGGCATCAAGCAGCAAGGCTAAGGATATTGGAAGGAGAGTCAAGGATGCAAGGTGACTGCTCCGTCCACGTGTGTGACGAAGCATTAACCTCACAGCGATTCGTTGATCGCTTTCTCCTTTTTAAATCATCACGCAATCGAGGAAGTCTGCCACAAACTCATTCTTCGGATGGTCGCGTAGCTGCTGGGGAGAACCGATTTGTTGGATGTCGCCCTCGTGGAGAACGACGACTCGGTCCGCCAGCTCAAAGGCTTCATCTTGGTCGTGAGTGACAAACAGGGTCGTGACTTTGGTTTCGTTGTGGAACTGGCGCAGCCATTTGCGCAGGGTCTTGCGCACTTTGGCATCGAGGGCACCGAAGGGCTCATCGAGCAGGAGGACCTGAGGGCCTACGGCAAGTGCACGGGCCAGCGCGACGCGCTGTTTCTGTCCGCCGCTGAGTTGTGAAGGGTAGCGATCTCCGTAGCCTTCAAGGGCGATGCGGCGCAGGAGCTGGGTGACAGAATTGTCGATGTCTTCGCGGTCCGGTCGCTTGGCCCGTGGCATGACGCGGAGGCCGAAGGCGATGTTTTCCGCGACAGTCATGTGATTGAAGAGGGCGTAGTTCTGGAAGACGAAACCAGCTTTGCGCTCGTAGGCGCTGCGGTTGGTGACGTCGGTACCGTGGAACTGAATGCTGCCCTCTCCGGCGTCGGCGAATTCGAGTCCGGCGATGATGCGCAAAAGTGTGGTCTTGCCGCTACCGCTGGGGCCGAGGAGGGCGACGAGTTCCCCGGTTTTGACTTCGAGGTCGACGTTTTTCAGCGCCTGGAAGCTGCCGAAGGATTTGGAGATGTGGTGGATGTGGATGCTCATGCTGCTCCTCGGCGGGTGGTCGTCAGAGTTTTCAAAATCAGGGTCACCAGCGCTAGCAAGGCCAGCATGGAGGCGACGGCAAAGGCGGGAACGAACTGGTATTCGTTGTACAAAACTTCAATATGCAATGGCACGGTGTTGGTCTTGTTGCGGATGTGGCCGCTTACCACAGACGCGGCGCCGAACTCGCCCATGCTGCGTGCGTTGCAAAGGATGATGCCGTAGAGCAGGCCCCATTTGATCTTGGGCAGGGTGACGCGCCAGAACATCTGGAAGCCATTGGCGCCGAGGGTCATGGCGGCTTCTTCTTCAGCCTGGCCCTGGGCCTCCATCTGCGGGGCTAGGATGCGGGCGACGAAGGTGAAGGTGACGAAAACTGTGCTGAGTACGATGCCGGGCAGGGCGAAGATGATCTTGATGCCGTGCTCCTTAAGCGCGGGACCAAACAAACCCTGCGCGCCGAAGAGCAGCACATAGACCATGCCGGCGATGACGGGTGAAACCCACAGCGGGAGCTCGATGAGGGAGGTGAGGAATCGTTTGCCACGAAACTGAAAGCGCGAGACGCACCAGGCGGCGGCGAGACCAAAAAGCGTGTTCAACGGCACGGTGATGGCGGCGACTTTCAGCGTGAGCCAGATGGCATGCATGGTGGCGCGGTCATCAAAGGCTTCGATGAAGCCTTCCCAGCCTTTGCGGAAGGCTTCCTGAAAAATGACGACGAGCGGCAGCACAAACATGAGCCCCATGAAGCCCACGGCGGTGCCGATGATGAGCACGCGCGCCGCGAGGGAGTCGGATGTGGCTTTGCGAGGGCGGGAGGAGTGCGCTGGAGCGATGTCGATGATGGCGGCCATGTTTAGAATGACGAAATCAGAATGACGAATGACGAATCAATGAGGAAATTCGAATGTCGAAATGTTGCGTGGTGATCAAGGTGCGGATGGGGTTCGTACTTGGGCATTCATTCGTCATTCCTCATTCTGGTTTCGTCATTATCTTCCGGTGCGCTTGCGGCTCCAATTGGCGAGCAAGTTTGAGAGCACGAGGATGGTGAAGGAGGCGGCGAGCATGACGACGCCGATGGTGGCGGCACCGGAGTAGTCGTATTCCTCCAGACGCATGGTGATGAGCAGAGGCGCAATCTCTGTCTTGAAAGGAAGATTGCCGGAGATGAAGACGACGCTGCCGTATTCACCAACCGCGCGACCAAAAGCGAGCGTCATGCCTGCAAGCGTGGATGGCAGCAATGCGGGAAACACGATGCGTGTGAGTGTCTGCCAGCGGTTCGCGCCGAGGCAGGCGGCGGCTTCCTCGACATCCATGGAGAGATCTGCAATGACGGGCTGCAAGGTGCGCACGACGAAGGGGAAACCCACGAAGGTGAGCGCGATGGTGATGCCGAGCGGTGCGTAGGCGGCCTTGATGTCATGCTGCGCCAGCCATGCGCCGATCCAGCCATTGGGCGCGTAGAGGGTGACCAGCGCGATGCCCGCTACGGCGGTGGGGAGGGCGAAGGGCAGATCCACCATGGCATCGAGCAGGCGGCGGCCGGGGAATGAGTAGCGCTCCAGCGCCCATGCGGTGAGCAGGCCGAAGACGCCATTGACCAATGCCGCGGCGAAGGCGGTGCCGAAGCTGAGCTTCAATGAGGAGATCACTCGTGCCTGAGTCAGTGTGGCAAGCATGTGCTCCCAGCCCCCGCTCGTGGCCTTCCATACGAGCATGGACAGCGGGAAGAGCACGATGAGGCTCAGGTAGGTAATGGTAAACCCGAGCGAGAGCTTGAAGCCGGGAAGGATGTGGCGTGGTCGGGACAAGGACTTGATGGAGCAGGTTTTGAAGATGCGGGAGAATCAGCAGAAGGTGCGCTTCACACGCATGAAGCGCACCACAAGCGGCCGTGCAGGCCTTGCGGGCTGCGTTACTTGCCTGAATAAATTTGGTCAAAGATGCCGCCGTCGTCGAAGTGCTTCTTCTGCGCCTTGCCCCAGCCGCCGAAGTCGCCGTCGATGGTGACGAGGTTCAGCTTTGGAAAGCGGGCGCTGTATTTCGCTGCGGCTGCGGCGTCACGCGGGCGGTAATAGTTTTTGCCAATGATGTCCTGCGCCTCATTGGAGTAGAGGTATTCGAGGTAGGCTTTCGCGACTTCAGCGGTGCCTTTTTTCTCGGCGTTCTTGTCCACCACGGCCACTGTCGGTTCAGCAAGAATGCTGATGGAGGGGATGATGATTTTGGTCTGGCCGGGGAACTCGCGCTGGATGAGCCAGGCTTCGTTTTCCCAGGAGAGGAAGACATCGCCGATGCCGCGCTGTGCAAAGGTGGTGGTGGATGCGCGTGCACCGGTGTCCAGCACGGGCACGTTTTTATACAGCGCGGCGATGAACTCCTTGGCCTTGGCTTCGCTGCCAGTTTTTTTCAGGGCATAGGCCCAGGCGGCGAGGTAGTTCCAGCGTGCACCACCGGAGGTTTTCGGATTCGGAGTGATGACGTTCACGCCTTCTTTCACGAGGTCATCCCAGTCCTGGATGTTCTTTGGGTTGTCCTTGCGCACGACAAAAACGATGGTGCTGGTGTAAGGAGCGCTGCTGTTGGGCAGGCGTTTCTGCCAATCTTTCGCGATCAATCCGGCCTGCTGGCCGATGACGTCAATGTCTCCGGCTAGCGCGAGGGTGACGACATCGGCTTCAAGTCCATCGATGACGGCGCGTGCCTGCTTGCCGGAGCCGCCGTGCGACTGGTCAACGCTGACTTTTTTGCCGGTGGTTTCCTTGTAATGCTTCGCGAAGGCTTTGTTGTATTCCGAGTAGAGTTCGCGGGTGGGATCGTAGGAGACGTTGAGCAGTTCAAAGTCGGCTGCATTAGCGGTGAGGCCGAAGAGAACAGCGGACAGTAAGGATAGCGATGTTTTCATGGTGGTTGAGGAAGAAGTGAAGGGATGGATTTGAACGAGGTATCAGAAGAAGCGATGGCTGAATTCGAAGTAGGCAAAGTTGGTGTTGGGGCGCTGTAGCTGGCGCTCCACAAAGCCGCCTGCTGCAAAGTAGGCGTAGCCTACGATGATCTCTGTTTTCGCGTCCCAGGCGTAGCGGGCGCGGATGTCGAATTCCTGGCCGAGGAAACTGCCGCTGCGGCCCGAACGATCACGGGCGTTGTTGGCCGCGTTGAAGCGGTCCGTGCCGCTGGCCAGCCAGTAGTAGCTGTAGCCAAAGTCCACGCGCAGATTGTGGCGCGGCTTGATTTCCACCCGGACCTTCGGTGTGCTGATGTTTTCAAAGACGATGTAGTCGTTGGCCGACCATGGACGGCCGAAACCAAAGAAGCGCTCGAAGCGGTTGTCCGTTCTGTCGTTCGGATTGCGGTCGCCACTGGCATAGCCGTAGAATAGGCTGACGCGCGGCTTCCACGGATTGGAGCTGAGTGTGTACCCGACCTCCACCGTGCCGGCATAGGCACGTAGTTTGCTGGAGCCAGTCTGGCCAAACTGGTAGATCATGCTGGCGTCGTAATCGAAGCCCGTGGCACCGACGATGCCGTAGCCACGCAGGCCGGGGCTATGCACCATGCGCTCTGCCACGCCACGATAGGCAGACTGATGCAGCGCGAGATAAAATGGCTCCAAGGTGATGATGTCTGACCACTGGCGCAAATGGCCGATGGCGGCATACATCCATTGCTGCTCCACCGGCCGGTCCATTTGATACAGCAGACGGTTCAGCGGCTGTACGGCGAGGAGATCGAGCTGCCAGTCGCTGCTTTCCTGGCCAAGGCTGGCGTGAAAGCCCTGAAAGGTGTTTGCGGTGTTGCGCCACTGGTTGTTGCCGATGAGGCGGCGGTCAAGGAATTCGAAGTTGTGAATCCCGTAGCGGATGCTGAGGGGCCGGGCGTTGCCGATGGCGTCATGTCCGAAGAGGTCTTTGAAATAGAGTTCCACGTAGGCGCGGATGAACTCAAACTCATTCACGTCACGGTTGTCACGCACATACTCGCCGTTTTCGCGGCGTGAGTCCTGCATCTCAAAAGCAAAGCGAAAGGGATCGAGGATGTCCTTGATACCGATGTAGGCACGGGTGCGGTGGAGCAGCGGCTGGTCCACTCCCGTCTGTGCACGGCGCAGGTCGTTGGCGCGGTACTCATAGCGGAAGCGGTAGTCCAGGCCCACATCGAGCCATTTGACGTTCAGCAACGAATCAACACCGAGTTCGCTAACGTTGCGCACATACTTCGGCGGATCTGGATCACGCGTGGTGCTGTAGCTGAGCGGGTTTTGATAATAGGTGCCGCGGGTGATTTTTTTGGAGCCTTCATCAGCGCCGTTTGCGACAGGGGCCATGAAGGCAAGCAGGCCCAGCAGGGATGCTTTGGAGGTTTGAAGAGGGGACATGGGCAGCGATTGGAAGAGGTTTGGAGCCGGTGTTTCTGTTGGGAATGATCTGAAGCCGAAAGAGTCCGAATGGAGAATGTCACCACAAAACCTATGGAATGCGAAGAGGCATTGAACACTTCCGGCGGACCGGTCAGTCATTGGAAAGGCGGGGAATCCGTGAAGGGGCTCCTTTGGCCATGTGCAAACTCTATATTCTTACAAACTACATACGGCAAGTAGGAATAAAAACTTTTTAGATGCCATTCATTACAGCAAATACTCAGACCCATCTTATGCCATGAAACGCCTGCGACCAAACAGCAGCGAGAACAGCCCGGATATGGCCAGAAGAGCACGGGAAGGCTCGGGCACTGCGGCGACGATGCTGAGTGTGCCGCTGGAGTAAAGCTGACTCCAATCCCACGCGAGTCCTAGGATGTCGAGATCCGGCAAGGCGGTGACCGTGTCGAAAGTGCCGGAGACCGTTGTCCAGTCGATGAGGTTCCACGTAGATCCAGCCACCCAATTAACGCTGGTGACCGGCAGCGCCGTATGGATGTTGAGCGTCGCCCCGGTCAGTGTCACCGCGCCGCCCCTGAAAACGAGGAGATCATTGTTGCCGCTCTGCGCATTCAGCGTGCCGCTCGCAGCGCCGCCAATGATGTCGAGTTCGATGCTGCCGCTGATCGTGAAGCCCTCAGCGGCCTGCAGCGTGAGCGTTTGCGCATCCTGAACTCCGTTCTGGCCCACGAAGATCACTCCGCCAGTCTGCTGGGTCAGGGCCACTCCCGCTGTGAGGGATCCCGCTGTGCCATTGCCGCCGAGGCGTCCGCTGTTGGCGAGGACCACTGTGCCTGTGCCGGTGGCTGAGCCCGTGGTATTGTTCACGAGCAGGGTGCCGCCATTCACCGTGGTGCCGCCGCTGTAGGTGCTGGCTCCAGAGAGAATCCACACACCGGCGTCCTGTTTCACGAGCGCCACGGCATTGGTGCCGCTGGTGCCTGCGCCGGTGTTGTTGATGATCGCGCCCTGGATGGTGTTTGCGCTGGTGCTGGTGCCGCCGAGAGTGAGCACGCGTGCGGTGCTGGCTCCAGCTGCGCCCACCGTCACGGCGCTGTTCAGCGTTGTAGCTGTGAAGACGAGCGCGCCGCTGCCGTTGTTGAGAATGGTCGCGCCGCCGGTGGCGGTGGCACCCGTGCCGCTGCCGATTTGAATGCGGCGGTTCGTGCTGTCGCCAGTGCCGAGGTAGCTCAATGATGCGGTGTTTGTAGTGTTGCCAAAGCGGATGATGCCTGAGGTCGTATCTTTGTCGGCCGTGCCGATCGAACTGGCGACGCCGATGTTGCCAAGCGCATAGATTTCCGTGACGCCATTGTTGAGCTGTGTCTGCCCGGTGAAGGTGTTGTTGGCGCTCAGGCGCAGCGTACCGCCGTTGCCCTTGGCCAGGCCAAATCCGCCGCTGATGACACCGGATACCAGCACATCCACTGCTGCATTGGGACTGTCATTGACGGTGATCGTGCGGTCTGCGTTGAGGATGAGATTTGCCGAGATGAGGGCCTGACCGTTTTCGAAACCGGCTGAGCCTGCATTGTAGGTCACATTGCCACCGAGGGTGAAACTGCCGCCGCTGGTGCTGCTCAGAATGCTGGCGGTTTGTTCGGCAACGGTGGTGGTGGCACTGCCCAGGGTGATTGCGCCGCCCACGGTGGCTGCTGTTCCGCCGATATCGAAGGTGCCGGCGTTGATCGTCAGACTCGATGAGGTGGCGATGCTGCCGCTGCCGGTGAGCTTCAGCGTTCCGCCATTGACCGTGGTGACGCCGGTGTAGGTGTTGGCTGCGGAGAGGGTGAGTGTGCCGCTGCCGGAGTAGATGAGGCCGTTGGCAAAGGCATTGCCATTGGCGACTGCGCCGCTGATGGTGACATTGCCGGTGCCGGTGATGGTACGATTTTTGGCTGTGGTGTCGGCGTTGATGTTGAGCTGAAAGCCGCCGAGGACGAGCGCCGCTCCACTACCCGTGCCCTGATTCACCGTGAACATACGGCTGACGTTTGTGGAGTTCCATTGCACCTCTCCCATGGTGAGCGTGCTGCTGCCGTTGAGTGTGATGTCGCGATTGGCATTGCCGATTGTGACGACGCCGGTGCCGAGGGTGAGGCTGCTGGTGCCGCCGAAGATGAGGCTGCCGTTGAGTGAGACGGCGTTGTTGGTGATAAGCGCACTGATGGTGCTGTCCAGGGTGCCACCGGTGATCGTCAGTGTGCCTGTGCCAATGGCGGAGGCGGAGCCCAGAATGAGTGTTCCGGCGTTCAGGGTGGTGCCGCCGGAGTAGGTGTTGGTGGCGGACAGATTCCAGTTGCTTGTGTCGGATTTGGCAAGAGCCAGGGTGCCGCTGCCATCCGTGAGGGCGGTTTGGATTGCATTGGCGGCGGTGTTGGTGCCGCCGAGGGTGAGGGTCTTGGTGCCGGTGCCGGCGTTTGAAATGACGCCGGTGAAAATGAGCGCGCCGGTGCCGCTGCTGTTGATGGTGGCTGCGCCGGTGGTGGTGGCGGCGAGATTGATGGCGCGATTTGTTGAGGCACCGGTGCCGGTGTAGATCAAGGTGCCTGCCACGTTGGTGCCGCTGCCGAGATTGATTGTGCCGCCTGCGCCGGCGGAGCTGCTGATACCGCTGTCGGCGATGGAGTTGAGGGTCAGTGTGCCCTGGTTTACGGACAGTGCGCCGGTGAAGGTGCTGGTGCCGGAGAGGGTCCAGGAGCCGGTGCCGGTTTTGACGACGGAGAGAGCGCCGCCGGTGCTGTCTGTGAGGGCGGCCTGGAATTCGTTGGCTGCGGCGCTGGTGCCGCTGAGAGTGAAGGTCTTGGCTGCGGTGCCGACGTTGGTGAATGAGCCGGTGAATATGAGCGCACCGGTGCCGTTGTTGGTGAGGGTGCCGCCGCCGGTACTGGCGGAGGCGAGAACGATGGCGCGATTGGTTGAAGCACTTGTGCCGGTTTAAATGAGGGTGCCGCCCTGGGCACCATTGCCCAGATTGATCGTGCTGCCTGCGCCGATGGCGCTGGCGGTGCCACTGTCGGCGATGGAGTTGATCGAAAGCGTGGAGCGTACCACCGACAACGCGCCGGAGAAGGTGTTGAGGCCGGAGAGCAGCCAGGTGCCGGTGTCGCCTTTGGTCACGGCGACCACGCCGCCATTGCCGCCGTCGGAGATGATGCCCTGGATGTCGTTGTTGGTGGCGGTGCCGTTGAGGGTGAGAAGCTTGGTGCCGGAGGTGGCGACGTTGGTGACTGAGCCGGTGAAGATCAGCGCGCCGGTGCCGCTGGCATCGATGATGGCGCCGCCGGAGGTGGTGGAGGCGAGATTGAGGGTGCGGTTGGTGCTGGCTGCTGCGCCTGAGTAAAACAGGGTGCCGGTTTGTGCGGCGCTGCCGAAATTGATGATGGTGCCTGCACCGATGGCGCTGCTGGTGCCGCTGTCGGCGATGCTGTTGATGGAGAGGATGCCCTGATTGATTGAGGTGGCGCCGGTGTAGGAGTTTACTGCGGAGAGTATCCAGGTGGAGGCGTTGGCTTTGGTCAGAGAAAGGGTGCCGCTGCCATTGCCCAGAGTGCTTTGAATTTCGTTGTTGTTCGTGCTGGTGCCTCCCAAGGTCAGTGTTTTTGCGCCTGATCCGGCGTTGGCAAAGGTGCCGTTGAAGATCAGGGCTCCGGTGCCGCTGCTGTTGATGGTGGCTGCACCCGTGGTGGTGGCCGCCAAATTGACCGTGCGGTTGGTCGAGCCGCCGACGCCGGTGTAGGTGAGCGTGCCGGCCACGGCGGTGCCGCTACCGATGTTGATGCTGCTGCCTGCACCGATGGCGCTGCTGGTGCCGCTGTCCGCAATGCTGCCGATGGTCAGCGTGCCCTGGTTGACCGAGACCGCACCGGTGAAGGTGTTGGCGGCGGAGAGGGTGGCAGAGCCCTGGCCTGTTTTAATGAAGCCGAACGGGCCGCCGCTCTCGCTGATGAGGCCATCGATCACAAAGGTGGTGCCGGTTACTGCTGTGAGGGAGCGGTTGCCGCTGAGGATCAGCCCCAGGCTCAACGTGTGAGTGTGAGTGCCCGTGGTGCCGCTGGAGGTGATGTTGCCGCCCAGTGTTATCGCATTGCCAGTCAGCGTGAATCCCGTGCCGGTTCCGCTATCATTGGTGAAAGCGAAGACATTGGGGCCGCCAAGCGTCAGACTGGTGAGATCGTTTATGACGGAGACATTCGACACGCCTGCGGTGGTGAGATCGAAAACAAGGCTGTCGCCGCTGGCGGGCAGGGTGTTGCTGACCCAGTTGGTGTTGGTTCCGGAGGTGCCGGAACCCCAGGTGGTGTTTACATCGCCCTGCCATGTCAAGGTGGCTGCGTGTGCGATGGGGGAGAGATGAAGAAAAAGAGCCAGTGACAGCCATGGCTGCCGGCGGAATGAAAAGTGCATTGCGTTGAGTGGGGGGGGCTTCCGGCGTTCCGCGTTTGGCGGTCACGTGGTGCAGGGATTTCGGCCTACGGCCTTCCGCTGCGGCGGATCAGCCCATCACACGAGGCGTGAATGCCGCGTGATTAATGCACACTGAAACAGTGTGGTATTGGGTGTCGCCTTAAACCATACTGGTCAAGTATGGTTTATGTGCTTTTTTGTGACTGATGGGGAGGGCGGGGCTGGAAGTCCCAACCTGCCAAGGCAATCTTCGCGCAAGCTGCTGTGCAGCGGGTCAGGCACCAGGTTCGATGCCTTGTTCTGCTGAATTCAGATCTTTCCCATAGGCCTCGTTGAAGGCATTCACTTCTTCTTCAGTGACACCCGTCTCGTGCAAATAGCGGAGAAAAGTGGGCCTGTCATTCAGGTGACGAATCAACCAGCCGATTTCAGCCGGCCCCATTCCCCACGAGCCCAGGAATACCGTTTTGCCCTTGGCGTTGAAGGATGGACTCACGGAACGGAGCTTTGCGAGAGTGGGGGAGAGCAGTGAAAACTTGGGAGTCGCCGCAAGCAGGTAATGTTCGATCTCATCGACTGCCGCAGAACCGAGTTCCGTGGCCGCGTCATACTCAAAAGACGGACCCACGGCATCGAGGGTGTAGAGTCTTATGCCTTCGAACTCAGGGTTGGTGATCCCACCGAAATTGCGATTGGTCGACTCGTTGACCAAGGTATCGATCAGAGAGGAATAAAGCGCGATTGCGCGGCCCAGAGGATCCGGTTCGGCGCTGACTGTGCGCAGTGAATCGCGTCTAGCCGGCGGTATCTTGACGCATTGTGCGCATAGTCCTTGATTGGCAGCCGCTGTCGCCGGGAGAATCATTCGATCGCACAGAGTGCATTTTACTCTTTCGGTTCCCGTGGTCATTTTTTAGCAGAAGGTCTGGGGTCAGGCGATGGCGAGGGGCGAAACGTTGATGACACGATGGATGCCATGCGAGCATTGGCCAGTATGCGGTTGGTTCGGCATGGGTTTATTGAGTTTTGGGGATTTCCTTGCTTCTCTGTGGTGGCACCAGCTTTTCGACCACAATGGCATCGTGAAAGATTACATGCGGGCTTGTAGTGGTCGATGCATTCATGCCTGGTTTGTAGATGCCCCAGGTCAGGTAGCTGCTGTTTGATCTGGCATCGCGGGTATTTGGGCCATGAAAGGACGCAACCTTCGCATACTGCTCCTCATGGGCACGTTTGGCGAATGCCTCGACGAAGCCGGTTGGTCCGGCAGACCAGCGGGAAATGATGCATAGATCGAACCATTCTCCGGGCGTGCATTTTTGGATAAGCGTCCATTGCCCGCCCGCCGGCCCCCTGAGCACGATGCTGTCGCCCTTGACGGCGATGAACATGTCCGGGCTGCCGTCGAAACGCTTGAACTGCCAGATGATGTCCACTGAATCCCTGTTGTCGAACTGCCAGTCCTCCTGCATACGAAAGCTAAAGCGGTAGCGAAATACCTCCGACTCATTGTAGCGGGAAGGAAGGCGTTTCAGGGTGGTCGTCTCTGCCCGATGTTTGCCATAGGAAATGTAGTCATCCGAATGGGCCACTTTGGTCTGCAGGCAGAACTTCCCGCTCCGGGGAGTTTGGCCGGAAATGGAGAACGCGTCCTTGGCCAGCGGCCCCTCAGCTATGACGCCTGAGTCCGGTTGTCTGCCATTGCCGTTCTCGTAATCGACGCGGAGAACAATCTCGCCCGTGGGTTCCGGAAACAACTCATTGGTTGGAGCGTGGTCGAGGGCGCTGAGTTTGACTGGATGTGCCGGAGCCGTTTCTTGAGCGAAGACGTGGAGCGATGAAGCGACAAAAAGTAACAGGAGGATGGGGCGTCTCATTGCCAATGGCTGCTGGAATTGTTGCTGAACTTGTTGATTGGAAATCATTTCTGCCTTGTGCGTCAACATCGCCATGGGGCATGGTTTTGCCGAGTGCCAATGGGTTTATGGGCGGTGGGATTGGCGATGCAAGGTGATGAGGCAGGGCAAGGATGCTTGTGCTGGCATCGCTACGCGATGTGGGGGCATGAGTGGGGGCGTTTGCGGAGGACGAGGGGTGTCGCGCTCAACCGCCTCGCTACAGGCTGGGATGGCTCCGCCATCGTAGGGACGGATGGCGCTGCCATCTGAGGGCGGGTTGGCTGAGAGCGGCGCAGTGGATCAGCTCCACCGGTCAGTTCAGCCTTGGTCTCATTTCAGGTAATAGTAAAAGGTGGCGTTTGGGAGAAATCGGTCGATGGCGTCGCGGGAGATGCTTGGAAAGCTGTCAGCCATGTCCGTGGCTAGCATCTGGAGATCAAAATCTCGAATATCACAGAATTGTCCGTGTGTGTGGGTGAAGTAGCGAGACTTTGAGGCTTGGTGAAACTCGGTCTGAACGGTGTTCTTGAGTGCTCTAAGCTCGGAAATTATGACTGGATCGAAAGCTCCGAGTTTCTTCTTTTTCAGCTGTTCCGTGATCTTCAGATCCACCTCATGTGTGTCCGTAAAATCGAATTCTGGAAGAAGGAAACGGAGCGCTTCAAGGGCATACGCGTCAGGGATCATATTTCGGCTCAACTCGTTGATGGTAAGCAAATCAGAGTGTCTGGGAGCATCGACATTGGGCCTCGTTTTGTCGAGGGCCAACGAATGTCGTCTGCGCAATCTCTGAGTGAGCGCTGGATGTGTGAGGGGTGCTGGCATGCCTCCGGCATGCGCCCTTCGGAGGTGGTGATTGATTCGCGATCCAGGGGGCATGCGCCCCCTGGCTACCTGCTTTGATCCCTTCGGGATCAGGGGGCGGTGGGGCTTCAAAGTGCGGCTAATCAGATGCGAGCGGCATCTCCCGGTGCTACGAGGCTCCGTTTAAAACGCGTCTGCTTCTAGAAGTAACCATGGCACCCACGATAAACGCAGGAGTTCAAATGTTCGTGTCGATCTATGATCAAAGTGACACGATGATTCTAAGCATCAGAGACGTGGTATTTGAAACGGCTAGTCATGCGTTTCTAGGATGCCGGCGTTCCCAACTTTGCGGTGTTAATCCGTGTTTGCTTACAGGTTCGGGGCGTAAGACTGTAGCTGGCGATAACGTGCGAGGATGGTTTTGACGGCGACAACGGTGGCGGAGACCTGCAAGGGCATGGGAGCCAGCGAGGGAGTTTCAAAGACGATCTCCAAGGCGGAGGACTGTCCCGGAGGTGCGGTGAGCATGCCTAGGTAGCCTTCGCGAATGATGCCTTTATCGGCAAGAAAGCCGTCGATCACCTGGGAGTCATTGCGTGGAAGAATTTTTGAAGCTGCGCGCAGTGCGGGCTTGAGCAGATGCTCGCTGAGGAAGGAGCCGCCGACGAAGCCGTAAACACCATCACTGTCCGAATCTGAATGCAGCGAGATGATGCCGTCGTATTTTTCACGGCGGAGCTCGCCTTCGAGGTACTGGATTTCAGGCTCGTCGGATTCATTCCAGAACTGACGGTTCAGATCAATGCCGCTGCCAGAGTGCCGGGTGCGGGAGCGGCGGCCGGTGGGATTGCATACCGGATAGATGTGGAGCTCGTAGTCATGGAGCTCGACCGGTTGCTCGGAGGCCCAGCGGATGAGGTCAAATGCGGCAAGGGTGCCTGCTTCCTCATCGCCATGGATGCCGGCAAAGATGGCGAACTTAAAACCAAAGCCTGGGTGGAAGGGCTTGGAGATGATCTTTGGAATGAAGGTGCTGCGCTCGATTTCGGACGAGGGAGCGCGCAGCACGAAATGACGGCGGCGTGTGAGAGGGCGGGGAATGCTGTCCCCAGTATAAACGAGTGATGAGGGAAGGGCTGACATGGTGTTTAGGTTCCAACTTTGTTACGTGCTGCGTCGGCGAGTGCGGTGGAGAGGTAGCGTTCACCCGTGCTGCAACCCACGGTCACAATGAGCTTGCCGGCATTCTCCGCACGTGCCGCCACCTGCAGCGCGGCCCAGACATTGGCACCGGTGGAAATACCCACCAGCAGGCCCTCTTCACGGGCAAGACGCTGCGCCGTGTGGATGGCGTCCTCGTTGCTGACCTTGATCACTTCATCGAGGATTTTGATGTTGAGATTCTTCGGCACGAAGCCTGCCCCGGTTCCCTGAATTTTGTGCGGCCCTGGCACCAGCGGCTCTCCGTTCAGCGTCTGCGTGATCACTGGGGATGCCGCAGGCTCTACCGCGATGGATTTGAAATGGGGTTTACGAGATTTGATCACTTCGCTGACGCCGGTGATCGTACCGCCGGTGCCGACGGCAGCGACGAAGATGTCGACCCGGCCCTCGGTATCCGCCCAGATTTCTTCGGCGGTGGTTTTGCGGTGAATCTCGGGATTGGCGGGGTTTTCAAACTGCTGTGGAATCCATGAGTTTGGAGTGGAAGCATGCAGTTCGTTTGCTCTTTCGATGGCGCCCTTCATACCCTTGGGGCCGGGAGTCAGCTCCAGTTCGGCGCCGAGCAGCGCCAGCAGTGTGCGACGCTCCAAGCTCATCGTTTCAGGCATCGTCAAGATGAGGCGGTAGCCTTTGGCGGCGGCGACAAAGGCGAGGGCGATGCCGGTGTTGCCGGAAGTGGGTTCGATGATGGTGGTGCCGGTCTTGAGGCGGCCATCAGCCTCTGCAGCTTCAACCATGGCGCGGCCGATGCGATCTTTCACGCTGCCGAGAGGCTCTTTAAACTCGCCTTTGAGGGCAATGGTGGCATTTACCCCTGCGGTGATGCGGTTGAGCTTGATGAGAGGGGTGTGGCCGATGGCGTCAACGATGCTGGTATGGTAGGACATGGCTTTGTGTGGGGTGGAATTGGGGGAACCCAAGCGGGGCTTATTTCCTGGCCGGAGCGGCGAGGGGCTCGCTGGGAAGGCGGGTCTTTTCCGTGCTCTCGACCTGGGTGACGCGGCCCTCGTGGACGATGATCTGGACGGAGCCGAACCTCAGTGCGGAGACCTTCTGTCTGACGATGTCGATCCAGGACTCGACTTCAATTTCTGCGGTTTGCTGAGACATGATGTGCGGGAATGGAGGTTCGTATTGCGGTGCGTCTGTGCGTGGAAGGAGCTTTTATAAAATCGAACAAATGTATTATTCACAAATATACACCAAACAAGTAGGAAAAAAAGATTTTGCAGGCGCGATTATGGGGAGCCGGATGAGGCCGGATCTGCGGCGAAGTGGCGCAAAATTTACGCGCAGAACCTGGGGAAAGAGGGCAGGCCGCGAAGAGACTACCGCATTAAGAAGGAAGCACCAGAGCTTCCAGGTTTTACGCCACGGAGTCCAGCAGAACGGCCAGGAAGCCGTCCGAAGGATCGGCATGTCGAGCGCTGACTTTTTTTCTGGCCGCTTTTTTGGGCACGGTGGCACACTGCGCCTGCTTACGCAGGGTGACTTCCACCACGTTTTCCAACGTGTAACGGTCCAGAATGTTCGCGATCGCGTTGCGCACATCAATCATGAGCATGCGCAGTCCGCAATGGGTCTCGTCCGGGCAGGAGCACTTCTCATACTCCGTCTCGCTGGCGCAGCCGATGGGGGCCAGCTTGCCATCAATTAGCCGGACGATTTCACCCATTTTGATCGATTTCATCGGCTTGGCCAGCCGCGTGCCGCCATACTTGCCGCGTGTGCTTTCGACGTAGCCAGCAGTACGCAACTCAAATAAGATGGCTTCAAGAAACTTAAAAGGCAAGTGCTCCTGCTCGGCCAATGACGAGACGGAAATCACTCCTTCTTTCTGTCGCTCGGCAATGCCCAGCCGTATCATGGTGCGCAAGGCATACTCTCCGCGTTTGGTCAATCGCATGGGAACATAATGAAATGATTAGTCCTGCTCGGCAAGCAGGATTTGAATTTCAAAATCAGGGCAGGGCGGGCGTGTTCGGCTGGATGCAAAACACCGAACTTTCGCGGATTCCGTCTTGTGTCAGGGAAAACTTCATGAACCAAGGTTTTGAGGCATTGTACCAGAAAGTGGTCCACTGCCGGGAGGTGCTGTTCAAAGCCCGTCACTTGCACTGCTCCAAATCTTCAAACAGCACCACGCCTGCGCACCGCCTCAAGCGCACCATGGTGTGAGAAATGCAGGTTATCGCCTTTGCCTGCAGCGCCGTGGTGCTGGCGTCCATGAACTTGGGCAGGCTCTTGGTGAGCCAACAGAGATGTGGGCAGAAAACTGATAGAAATCTGGTTGTGGCTGAGTAACTGGTATGACCTCCTACCACAGGTTGATTCCCATTTTTTCTCCACGCATGAAACTCATCTGCTTTGCCCATCCCGATCACGAGAAGCTTGGTCTCATTCTTGGAGAGGTTCGCCGCATGGATGTTTTGGAGCTTGCTGTTACCGGACTCGGTGAATCAAGGTGGGTGGCGCTGGCGTTATCGAGAATGTCATGATGATTCAGTCGCCTCTCCTGTGAAATCTCCTCTCGAACATCAACTGAAAGCCCTTCTCCCGCGCGGGCGCGTGCTGACCTCTCCGGCTCAATTGGCTGGCTATGGCGCGGATGGGCTGGGCTACAAGAACCACTTGCCGGATGCGGTGGTGATTCCTTCGGATGCGCAGGAACTTGCTGGCTTTATGCGTGGGGCCAAAGCTCTGGGGGTGCCTGTGGTCATGCGCGGGGCTGGCACATCTCTTTCGGGTGGGCCTGTGGCAGTGCAGGGGGGGGTGATTGTTCACACATCGGCGTTGAAGAAGATTCAAGAGATCAACACGGAGGGTTTCTGGTGTGAGGTCGAATGCGGTGTGACGCTCAATGTTCTTGATGCCACGCTGAAGCCGTATGGCGTGTTTTATCCGCCTGATCCATCGAGTGGCCCGGTATGCACGCTAGGTGGCAATGTGGCGTCGAACGCGGGTGGCGCGCACTGCTTTCGCTACGGTGTGACGAGCAATTACGTGCTCGGTGTTGAGGCGGTGTTGCTGGATGGCAGCGTGCATCGTTTCGGCGGACCTGCGGGCGGTCGAGGACCTTGGCGCGAGGATTGGAAACGATTCATGATCGGCTCCGAAGGCACTCTGGCGGCCTTCACTCGTTTTTGGCTGAGACTGCTGCCGCTGCCGGAGAAAGTGTGGACCTTTCGCGCGACCTACCCCGATTTGAAAACCACAGAGGCGGCGATTCATGCGCTGGTGGCGCACTCGTCGTATCCGGCGGCGATCGAGATGCTTGACCCGCGCGGTGTTGCGATGGTGGAGAGCAGTCAGATGGCGTGCGGATTGCCCGAGGGTTCGTTCATGCTGCTGGTGGAGATTGATGGCCCTGAGGCGCTCGTAAATGCGCGTGTGCAGTCCGTGGCCGAGCTTTTGCGCCATGCAGGATCGAACGATGTGATGTTCAGCGATGAGGATGAACTGCGCCAAAAGCTCTGGAAGGCGCGCAAGGCGGCAGGCGGACTGCTGGGGCAGCTCAGTCCCGCATACGTTGTGCAGGACGCGGTGATCCCGAAGCGTGCCTTGGCCGAGGTGCTTCAGCTTGTCTATGATGAAGCCGATGACGCGAACATCCGCGCGGTGAATGTCTTCCACGCAGGCGATGGAAATCTGCATCCGAACTTCCTCTTTGACTCGCGTGTGCCGGGTGAGCTGGAGAAGGTGGAACTCATCAGCAAGCGGCTCATGCAACGAGTCATCGAGGTGGGCGGTACGCTCAGCGGTGAGCACGGCATTGGCGATGACAAGTCTGCCTACATGCCACTGGTGTTTGGTCCGGACTCCATGCGTCTCCAGCTCTCCGTGCCAGCCGCATTCAATCCCGCGCATCAAATGAATCCGCTCAAGGTTTTCGACAATCGCCACTTCATCGCATGAACGTCTTTCCTCCCATGCTGAACGAGCGGCTCTTTGTTCCCTTCCTTGATGAAGTGGATGGCACACTTTGCCTGCCCGCGAATGCGACAGCGGCTGACATTCATTCGCAAGCTCGCGCGCACCGCCTGCGCTTTCCGCTTCTTTTGGATGAAGCGAAGCCTTTGCGCGAACAACTCGCCGCCACCACTTATGCGCCAGCGTCGTGCCGATTCGGACCCTACTGCGATAACATCCTCGGCATGAACTGGCGGCTGCCGAGTGGGCGCATCGCGCGCATCGGCGAACGTGTGGTTAAAACTACGACCGGCTATGACTGGCTCCGCTTCTTGCTGCACAGCGGCTCGCGCTACGGGGAGCCTGTGGACTACGTTTTGCGGTTGCGGCCGGATTGTGGATGCACGGCCATCGCCCGCTTCGACGGAGACACCAAAGCTTTGCGCTCCTGTGTATCCAAACTACTGCACAGCGGCTGGATGCACTGGTGGGATGCGGTGGATTGCATTGCCGAAGACGGGGCTTCATTCGTCCGTGTGGTGATCCATTGTGTGCCAGAAGAAGCGGTCATTTTCGGCCAACAGCTCGAACGCGTAGCGGCATCCTCGTTCACTCAGCTTACGCTGCAAAACAACGTTCCTCCGCCTCTGGATGGCCTTCCCGATCTGGTGATCAAGACGACGCCTGATCGAGTCATGGGTCTAGCTGCGGAACTGGCGCAGGGGGCGCGCCGTTGTGTGGCGCTGTGCTACAGCGGTGTCGTGCACGTTTACATGAACGAGAGCGATGACCTCACTGAACGCACTCAAGCCCTCGTGCAACCGCACGCAGCGGAGCTTCACTTAATCGGCGGCGACTGGCACTCACGCTGGCTGCCTGCCACGCCGCCAACCATCACGGAGTCTGCCTGGCTCAATACCCTGGAGCAAGCCATTCATGAGCACTGAAGCGCCCCCGACGAACTACTTCTCCAACTGCACGCACTGCGGTTTCTGCCTCGCGGTGTGCCCCACTTACAAGCTCACGGGTGATGAAAACAATTCACCGCGTGGGCGATTGCGTTTGTGGAGTGAAGAAGCGGCGGGACGACTGCCTCAGGATGAGTGGACAGACTTTTACACGGCCGAGTGTGTGGGTTGTCTCGCATGCGAAACTGCCTGCCCTGCGACGGTGCCGTATGGAGAAATCTTCGAACGCATTCGCCATGAGCACGTGGCCTCGAATCGCTTCTCGCCGAAGTTGCAACTGCGTCTTGCGGCTGCGGCTGTGGCGCATCCCACCTTGTTCAATCTCGCCCTGCTGCCCGCACGGCTCCTGCGCCGCGCGGGCCTTGGCCTGCATCGTTTTCTGTTTCCTGGCAGTCCCTCGGTTCTGAAAAGCACGGCTGCGTATGCAGACGAACTCATGCAACGGCATCGCCCCACCGGACCGCGTGTGGCTTTTCTCACCGGTTGCTTGATGGAAGCCATGTTCCGCGAGATCAACTTCGCCACGGTACGCGTGCTGATCGAGAACAACGTGCAAGTCATCATTCCTGAGGGCCAGGGCTGCTGCGGCGCGTTTCAGGAGCACACTGGACTAGATGGTGTTGAAGCGCTTCGCGAGCAGAACCGGCGAGCGTTTGGCACGCTCGATGTCGATGCCATCGTCAGCAACTCGTCCGGCTGCGGTTACGCTTTGGGCAAAGCATTGCAGCCCGGCAAACAAGTGCGCGATGTGCTCGGCTTCCTCGGTGAACTCAGCCCTGTGCGGCGCCAACGCGGCCGCGATGATGGCACGCGAGTCTATGTGGATCTGCCCTGCCACCTCGTGCATGGACAGAAGGCGGCAGGCATTCCCGCGAATGTGCTCGATGCCACCGGCTACCGCTGGGAACTCGCGCCCAAGGCCAAAGATTGCTGCGGCTCCGGTGGCGTTTACAACATCCAGAAGCCGGAGAACGCGAGTGCGATCCTCGCCGACAAATCCGCCTTCCTCAACGAAGCCGAAGGCGCACCCGTCATCCTTGGCACCTCCAACCACGTCTGCATGATGCAATGGCACAGCGCCGGAGCCACCGGTCTCGTCTCCCGCCCTTACGAGGTCAGGCACATCATCCAACTCCTCGATCCCGGCGAGAATTTCAGCATCCCTTCCAACTCACCACAGCCATGAAAATCAACACCATGATCGCCTTCGCAGCGTTGCTAACGCTGTCTGCATTGAATGCCGCCGAGCCGGTTGATCCGAACCGCTTTGAAAAGGAAATCCTCGTGCCGGCGGCGCGTGATGCGATCCAGATGGAAGTACTGCCCGGTGGCGATGTCATCTTTGCCGAGTTCTGGGGCACGATTAAACGTTGGGACGCGAAGTCAGGCGGCGTGAGCATTCTCGGCTCGGTGCCGACTTATGCGAAGGGCGAGATCGGGCTGCTCGGCATGGCGGTGGCGCGAGACTTTGAGCAGAGCGGGCATGTGTATGCCTTGTTCGCACCGACGGCGAAACTCGGCACCGTGCGGGTGAGCCGCTTCACGGTGAAAGATGGCAGGATGGCGGCGGAATCGGAGCTGGAACTGCTTTCATGGCCTTATGATATCGAGCACGTCTTCCACATGGGCGGCGCGATGTGGATGGATGGAAAAGGCGATCTCTACATCGGCAATGGCGACAACTGTCACTATGATCCGGGCTTGCCCCAGGACACGCGGCCGGAGCGCAAAAACTGGGATGCCTTCCGCTCTGCCGCCAACTCGCGCGACCTGCGCGGCAAGGTGCTGCGCATTCATCCGAAGCCAGAGGGCGGCTACTCCATCCCCGAGGGCAATCTCTTTGCCGATGGCAAGGACGGCAGGCCGGAGGTCTTCGCCATGGGCGTGCGCAATCCCTTCCGCCTCTCTGTGGATGACAAGACGAGCACGCTCTACTTCGCCGATGTCGGCCCGAACATCATGCCGGTGCTCGGCGTGAAGCCGGATGGCTACGAGGAACTCAATGCCACGCAGACAGCAGGGAACTTTGGCTGGCCGCTCTTTGTCGGGCCAAATGAAGCGCTGCCACTCTATGATTTCGCCGCAAACAAGGAGGGCAAACGTTACGACCCGCAGTCCCCGGAGAATCTATCGCCGCGCAACACGGGCATCCAAAAACTGCCACCCGCGAAGCCCGCGCTCATCTGGTATTCGAGCCTGCCTTCGAAGGACTTCCCCACCGTCGGCAGCGGAGGACGTTCGATCATGGTCGGACCGGTGTATCGCTACGACGCGGCGAATCCTTCACCCATCAAGCTTCCCGAAGCGCTCGATGGCCGCCTCTTTATCTACGAGTGGATGCGCAACTGGATTCAGACCGTGAAGCTCGGCACCCCGGGGCCGGAGATCGAGCCCTTCGTGCCATCCTGGAATTTGCGCCGACCCATCGACATGAAGATCGGTTCCGATGGAGCGCTTTACATGATCGAGTATGGCGACCAGTGGTGGGAGAACAACGACAGCCGCATCGTGCGAGTCGTGTATCGTCGCGGCAATCGTGCGCCAGTGGCCCGTATTAGCGCGAGTGAAACTGCGGGCAAACAACCGCTCGCGCTTACCTTTGATGCTTCCACCTCCACCGATCCCGATGGCGATGCGCTGAAGTTTGTCTGGAGCATCGCGGGCAAAGAACAGACCGGCGGCGGAGCGAAGTTTGCGCACACTTTTGCTCAACCCGGCAGCTATGAAGTCAGCGTGACCGCGCTCGACAGCAACGGCGCGAAGAGCACGGCGAAGGAGATGATTCACGTCGGCAATGGTCGGCCCATTGTGCGCTTTGAGTCGCCAGCGCATGGTTCGTTCTTTGACTGGGATTCCAAGATTCCTTACAAGGTGTCCGTCACCGAAACCGATGGCGACGCGGTGCAGACCAATCTCGCCACCGTGCAGGGCGAGTTTCGTGGTCGCCGTTTTGCCAGCGAGGGTGACAAGGATGTGCTTGATCCCGGACTCGCTATGATGCGCGCCAGCACCTGCTTCGCCTGCCACATGGCCGACACGCCTTCCGCCGGTCCGCCTTACAAAACCGTCGCCTTGAAATACAAAGACGACCCCGCTGCTGCCGAACGGCTCGCGCAGAAAGTCCTCAGCGGTGGCACGGGCGTGTGGGGGCAGCTTCCCATGCCGCCGCATCCGCAGCACAGCATTGAGCAACTCCGCCGCATGGTCGCCTGGGTGCTCTCGCTCAAGAACGATTCCGCCAGCCCGCCGCAGTCCGGAGCCAGCGGCACCTTCACCGCGCCGAAGAAGCCCGAGAAAGGCACACGCGTGGATGAGGGCGTGCTCATCCTCACCGCCGCTTACACCGATGATGGCAAGCAAGCCACCCTGCCGCGCCTGCGTGGTGAAGGCACCGTGGTGCTGCATTCCCGCCGCAAAAAAGCCGCGCTCTATGATGAGAACCACGGCATGGCCTACGTCGAGCACGCCTACGGAGAGAAGGCCATCGTTGGCCACTTCAAAGACGGTACCCACATCCTCTGGCGCGACCTGAACCTCACTGGCATCTCGCGCATTACCGTCCGCGCCGGTTGCTTCGACACCCAAGGCGGCACCCTTGAGCTCCGCAGCGGCTCACCCACCGGCCCCGTGCTGGCCAGCGTCGAAGTGAAGCCCTCCGGTCAAGCTGACGCAGGCGAGTTCCTCTCCATCCCCGCCACGCTCAAGAACGCCAACGGCCTCACCGACATTTGCGTCGTTGCCCGCTGCGCCGACAAGAATACCGAACTCGGTCTGAACTGGATCGAGTTCCAACCGTGATGTGATCTGTGATGAAAGACACCCTCACACTCCTCACCGCAGTGCTGCTTGCTCCGCTCGCCAAGCTCAATGCCAACGATGCGCCGAAGCTCGAACCCATCCTCAGCAAGCGAGGCGAGGTGATCTTCAGCGATAGCTTCGATGGCCCGATGAAGCTGGAATGGCAGCCATTGGTGAAGACCCGTTTTGCCATCGCCGAAGGCACGCTCAACGGCCAGTCCGCGACGGCGGAAGACCAGGCCAAGGCCCGCGACAAAAAACACGACGGCAAAAGTCCTTCTATCCAGCTCAATGTGCCGACGACTGATTGCATCGTGCAGTATGCTTTCAAGATCAGCGACAAGATCACCGCTCAGCATCTGGTTTTCAACGACGGCACCTCAATCACCGGCACGGGCCACATCAGCAGCTTACAACTGCATTCCCGCACCGGAGCCGCGCTCTCAAAAAAGAAGAACACCAAGAAGCAGGGCGATGCCGATGAAGTGCTCGCGAGCGACGAATGGAAGCCCAAGCCCGGCCAGTGGTATCGCGTCCTGCAGGAGATGCGCGGCGAGGAAGTCGTCGTGCAGATCTGGAAAGCCGAGCCCAACCCACAATGGGAAACCACCCGAGTGAAGCTGATGCCCTCATCCAAGAAGTGAATATGAAAGCCACCTTTACGCTCATCACCTTACTGCTCGTGCCGATGACCGCGACGGCTGCTGAGACTCCCGCGACCGCTCGCCATTTGCACCCCTACGTCACCGATGGAGATCCGAACATCAGCCGCGCGTTTCGCATCGCGTGTGGGGATTTGAGCAGTAGCGTCGTGCCGATGGCGGCGGCGACTTCGTTGCCGAATTTGCCGCTCAATGCGAAGCGCTGGGAGGCGGTCTCAGCGCGGGTGGTCGAGGTTGCGGGGACGCGTGATGTGCTGCCGGCGCAGTTGCTGGCAGCGGGATTGGATTACGGCATCTCGCCGATTGATGCAGCAATGGACTCGTGGAACGGCGCGAGCTTTCTTGAACCGGAGGCGATGAAGGGTGCGCTGCTCACTTCGCTCGTCCTCGATCAGGATGGCACCTTGCACTGCGGTGGACCTTATTATGAAATCCTGACGTGGACCTTCGGCGCATGGGAGCACTACCTTGGCACGGGCGACCGCGCGTTCCTGAAAGTCGCGCTTGCGGCCACGCTCGGCGGTTTGACGCACTCGGAAAGCAACGAGTTCGATCCGAAGCTCAATCTCTTCCGTGGCCCGGCTATCATCGGCGACGGCATCTCAGCTTATCCTGATGCCTGGGCGGAAGCAGTGAAGGGAGCGGGGCATGTTATGCGATGGCCACAGCTCAATCCGGACAAGAAGATTGCCACAGGCTACGGCATCCCCATCCACGCGCTCTCCACACAGTGCATGGCATATCAGGCCTATCAGCTCGCCGTGCGGATGCAGCGCGAACTCGGCGTGCCGGTGGACGCCACGTTGGAGGAAAAGGCCGCACGGCTGAAGGTGGCGATCAACCGGCACTTCTGGCGCGAGGATGCAGGCACCTATCGCTATCTCGTGGACACCTACGGCGGCAGCGATGCGCAGGAAGGCTTCGGCAACAGCGTCGCGATCCTCTTTGGCATCGCAAGCGCGGAAAAGGCGGCGCGCATCTTTAAAAACATGCACATCACGCCGCAGGGCATCCCTTACAACTGGCCGGTGTTCCCGCGCTACGCCTCGGCGGACGGCATGACCTTTGGTAATCACAACGGCACCATCTGGCCGCCCGTAAGCGCACTGTGGGCGCAGGCTGCAGTCTCGTCGGGGCGTTCGGAGCTGTTTGCGCGAGAGTTGAAAATGCTCGCCGACCGTGGTTGCCGCGACAGCCAGTTCTCCGAGGTTTACCATCCCGTGACAGGCGAGATTTATGGTGGTCTGCAAGAAGGTCGCACGGGCCGTGGCGGCGGATCGTTGCGTGCCTTCATCGCCGCGCGCTTGGGCGGCAACGGCGAAGCCACCGAAGAGGCCATTGCCAAGCTTTTTCCCGCCGCCGGAGCCAAGAGTGGCATTAGCCTCTGGCAGTCTTGCGCACGCAACCTCTACGCCTCCACCGCCTACCTGCGCATGGTTCTGCGTGGCCTCTGCGGCATCCACTTGGACACCGACGGCCTCACCTTCCACCCGACGATTCCGAAAGGCATGAGTCCCGTGGCGGTCTATGAGTTGCCATATCGCCAGGCCGAGCTGGAAATCCACATCACCGGTGAAGGCCGCGTGGTGAAGAAGCTCACCCTCAACGGTCAGGAAGTTCGCACCATTCCGACAACGGCCACCGGCAAGCAGGTGGTGAGGATCGAGATGACCGATGCAAACAAATGAATCATCCCCTATGAACCGAAGGCACTTTCTCCACACCCTTAGCGGCACTGCGCTGACCTTTCCGTGGTTCTCGAACCTCGCGCTGCATGGCGCGGAGGCTTCGAAGGCTCCACGGCGACTGGTTTGCATCGGGCTGGATTTTGGGTTGCGACCCGAATCGTTTTTCCCGGCGACTCATGGGCCTGATCTGGAGCTGACCCCCTTGCTGAAGCCTCTGGAGCGCTGGCGGAAGAAGATGACGGTGTTCTCGCAACTGGAGCATCCCGGCGTGCAGGGCGGGCATTATGGCGTGCATGCTTTTCTCAGTGGCGTGCGTCGCGAGCAGGCGGCGGGGTTTGCGGATGGTTGTGTGACGCTCGATCAGATGGTGGAAGAGCATCTCGGTGGACTGACGCGGTTTCCATCGCTCTGCCTCGGTGTGGGCCGCGGTGATGCGATCTCGTGGACGCGCTCGGGCATCGCGGTGCCGAAGCTGGAGGACCCAGGCGCAGCGTTTGACATGCTCTTCAAACCCCAACGCAAGTCGGCAGCAGCAGCACGGCGTGCGGAGTTGGCTGAGAATGAATCTGTGCTTTCGCTCATTGCTCAAGATGCCAAGCGCGTGGCTCCGCATCTGGATCGATGGGATCGCGAGAAGATGGAGGAGTTCATGGGCGCGATGCGTGACTTCGAACGTGCGAACGCCTCGAACATGGCGTGGCTCGACAAACCGCTGCCAGTGACGGATGGCCAAAAACCCGTGTGGAAAAGCGAAGGCTGCATGGACCTCGTGCGCGCGAACTTCGATGTCGCGGCGCTGGCACTTCAAGCGGATGCCACGCGCATCATCACGCTGAACATTGGCGGTGCGTTGCCAGTGACGAACATCCCCGGCATCAACCGCGGTTATCACGATCTCTCACACTCCGGTCAGGACCCGGACAAGCTGAGACAGTTGCACATCATCGAGTCTGCACTGATGGCGGAGTTGGATCACTTCCTGGAGCGACTCGCCGCCATGAAAGACATCGCTGGCAGCTCTTTGCTGGACAATACCACTGTGGTGTTCGGCAGTGGCATGGGCAATGCCAGCGCACACGCCAACACCAACCTGCCCGTGGTGCTCGCTGGTGGTGGCTTCAAGCACGGCCATCATCTCTTCTTCCCAAAGAATGGCCGCCAACAAACGCCGCTTTGCAATCTCTTCGTCACGCTGCTTCAGCAAATGGGCATCGAACGCGACAAGTTCGGATCAAGCAGCGGAAACCTCAATCAATTGCTGATGTAGTATGAAGCGAATCAAACCAGACATCACCGGGGGACATGGAGTGATGGAGTATTGGAGTGCGGTCTTCGAACTCTCCATCACTCCACCACTCCATCGCTCCTGCCTCGCTCTTTTCCTCGGCATGGTCCTGTCCACCCTCCACGCCGCAGACCCCGCCCCACTTAAACCCGAAGCCTTCCTTTCTCGCTACTGCCTCGACTGTCACGATGCCGATGTGCAAAAGGGTGATCGTCGGCTCGATGATTTGCCTTTGAAGGTCGGCACAGATATTGCCATCGCGGAACGTTGGCAGGAGGTGCTGCACCAGATTCAGCTCGGCGAGATGCCGCCTGCAAAGAAGAAGCAACCCACCGATGAAGAGCGCCGGGCTTTGCTCGCGTGGATCGAGGAGCAACTCATTCACGCACAGACCAGCGCTCAAGATCGAGGCGGGCAGGTGGTGCATCGTCGGCTGAGCCGCGCGGAGTATTTGCACACAATGCAGGATGTTTTCGGGTTCGCGGGCGACTTCGATCCAACCGCCAGCTTCCCCGGCGATGAAGAGTTGGAAGGCTTTCACAACATCGGCTCCGCGTTGCGCACGTCACGGCATCATCTGGAGCAGTATCTAAAGGCAGCCGATGCGGTGCTGGATCACGTTTACGATCTCGCCGACGTGAACGGCAAACCCGAGGCCAAGCAGTGGAAGGATAGCGCGGACAAAATGCGCGGCCTCAACGATGCCTTCGGGCTCGGCGTCATCAGCGCGGAGAAGGCGAAAGGTCCGGCCTACATTCATCTCAGCCACGGACTACGAAATCAGGAGCTCATCTTTGATAGCAAGCTTTTCCTCAGCCGCCTAGGCGATACCGGCGTGCCGCATTCCGGTTGGTATGAAGTAGAGGTCGAAGCCACCGCCGCGAACCGTCATCACCCGTATGGCAAGGACCTCATGCTCGGAGGCATGGCACCCTACTACAAAGATATGAAGTCCTACTATGACGAGTCGCAACCCATGCAACTCGGCATCGGCCGACAAGGCGAAGGCATGAAAGGCAATGGCTGGCGACTCATCCCGCCGAACATCATTCACGCCACCGAGCTACCAGATGATCGCTACATCACCGTCCGCGCCCGCATTTGGCTGGATCGCGGCACTGTGCCTTATCTCTCGTGGATCGATGGTCCTCCCAAGGGCACACGCGGCAACTTCATCTCCACTAAGCTCTACAAATACGACCGCAGCGTGCCGAAGATCGAGAGGCACGTCTGGGAAAATCTCGCCCTACGTGCGGAGCGCGACAAGCTCTACCGACACCTCTACCAAGGCCCCGAGGTGCGCGTTCATTACTGGCAAGTCACCGGCCCCATGCGCGA
>JAIXYN010000029.1 GCA_027490195.1 Verrucomicrobiaceae bacterium
CAAACGAGTGCTCAAGCTCTCACTGCCACGCCAAAAACGCCCCTGGATGGACGCCATCTTCCACAAAATCGACTCCCTCGTCGCTCCTCTGACTTACTCTACTGCATAATCCGGGTTTATAAAGGCCTCTGACTTCTGGTGTCGAAGGTCTCAAGGACGGCGGACCTTTTTGAATGCCTGCGTCGTCGCAGACCCGAAATTACGGACCCGCATAGCGGTTCCCTACCAGCCCTGAGGCACGCGCTGCTCTGGATGGTAGGGATGCGCTGTGCGCGTCCCTGGAATCCTTCGTCCCAACACACCCTGCTGCCTCACCCATTCCGCACCTTTCCAGCCGCTCCGCATCAGCCGTCGTGCGGTACGTCTGTGCAAAGCGTTGGGGTGCACCTGTTCGAGGGGTGTCGCCCTCCTCGCTACAAGCTTTGATGGCTCCGCCATCTGTTCAGTGCCTTCGATCAAATCTTCCCTGCCCTCACTCCTTCGGCACCGGTGACCAGCGGTAGATACCGTCAAACCAAGACAGGCTGCCGGGCGGTGACGCTTTGCGCTTGGTTTCCACCCATAGGAAGCCGCCTTTGCGCTTCAGCGTGATGCTGATCTCCTTTGCATCCTCGGGCACGTCAGCCTCGTTGAAAACGGCGGTCGCTGTCTCCTCGTCATTCTTCGATTTCACCGCCTCGGCCGGAATTTGACCCGCCAGGTCTGAGCCCTGGTTTTCATTCACCCGCGTGCAATTGAGGTTCACGCGCAGCTTGCCGTCCTTGGCGCGGCGGATGCTCACGTGCCCGCCGAAGCCATCGTCATACTCGCCATCCCAGGAGGAGCTCTTCAGAACAGGTGGCTGCTGCATGAAACCGTAGGCTGCCGCTGTGGCTTGTGCGTACTTGAGCCAGTATTGGACATCCTTCTCCGGTGAGAAGGCATCTTTGCCCGCAGCCCCCGGCGGGGCAGACTTCACCGGGGCAGGCTCCGGCGGCTGATAGGCGATTTTCATCCAGCGGCCCAGCAGCACCGGCCAGCGCGCCTTCCAGTCGGCGGGCACCGCCTTGTCCGCGCCCGACCAATCATGTGCGGCCTCCTTCAAAACCGTGTTCAGCCGCTCTTCCGCCGCGTGGGTCTCTTTGCGGGCCAGTTGCAGCCGCTTCTCATCGCTCACACGCCGATAGAGTCCGAGGATGCCTGGGTCCTGCGGCATCTTCTGCCCCGGCTTGAACAGGATCTCCATTTTCGATTCCCCGCCCTTGGCGATGAAATAGGAGCCACGGTCCTGCCCCTCATCCACCAAAGCAGCAAAGGTGATCAGATTGTCTTTGCGGGTCCCCTGGCCTGTCCACATGCCGGTCGATCCCGGTTCCGAAGCCCAGCGCATGATCACTTCCACGCTCGTGGCTGAAGTCTGGCGCAGGGTCAGATAACGCATTCCCTCCTCGTCATAGAAATGAGCCAGCTTCGGCGGCTCAGCAGCATTCACGCACGCTGCGAACAAGAAGAGGGCCAGAACGGGAATCTGGAAGGACAGCAGCCGTGAGTTCATGAGATCCCATTCTCAAAGAAGAAGCTCCATGCGCAAGAATTAGAAAAAGTGATTTTTGAGCCTTCTCTGTAATGATCGTAATTTACGACCATTTAACCGAAACAAGCGGTGTTTCTGAGCATTTCCGTGTTTTTGGAACCCTGATAGGCGACCTCTCGCAACATTGCGACCTTTATATCAATGGTATAAAGCATTGTAATTGAATACTTTGTATAAATTCAATACGGTTTAGTTTATCATTATTACAAATTTTTGAGTTATTTCTGATATGGTTGTTGCACGTTCTATAATTTCTGTTATAAATACTAGCAGAATCAAGAACGACTTACGCAGCCATGAAAACACTCATCCGCCTCGCCCTCACCGTCAGCCTCCTCGCAGTCGCTACCGCCGCGAACGCTCAGTATGGTTACTCTGCCGCCGGCTACTACGCCGCCCCTCAGGCACAGGCTGCTTACGCTCAGGAACAGGCCAACGCCCAGGCTTGGGCCGCCTACAACGCACAGCAGCAGGCCAACGCCGCAGGCTGGGCCCGCTACTACGCTGACCAAGCCGCAGCTCAGGCAGCCGCCCAGCAGGCTGCAGCCCAGCGCGCCGCCGCTGCCCGCCCTACCGTTGGCAATTCTCAGATCCGCTTTGACGGCCGCTTCGCTTCCGTCGGTCAGACCGCTCCTCAAGCCCTTCAGTTCGCTGTTTATGCTGCCAACACCCTCCAGAACAAGCCCTACGTGCTGGGCGGCGGCCATCGCAACATCGAAGACAGCGCTTATGACTGCAGCAGCAGCACTTCTTACGTCCTTATGAAGGCAGGATTGCTGAACCGCTGCCTGTCCAGCAAGGAGTTCGCCAACTACGGCGAGCCTGGCCAGGGCCGCTTCATCACCATCTGGGTGAAGCCTGGTGAGCATGTTTTCATCACCATCTGCGGTCTTCGCATGGACACCTCCGGCCAGGTCACTGGCGAAGGTCCCCGCTGGCGCGTCAAGGGCCGCAACTATGCTGGCTTCTCCCCTCGCCATCCTTCGGGCTTTTAGTTCTCATTTTTGCGACGCTATTATCACACTCGTAAACAAAGCTTCATTCAATTCTGAATCTCACCGCCTAAATCACCTCAAAATTCTCAAATCTACGACCCATATGAACACGAACACCACCTCCTCCACCGCCTCCAACAAAGAAATCACCCTCGGCTGGACCTCGATGCCTTCTTACGGAGAAGTGATGACCCAGGTCATCGGCACCGCCCACACCGACGTGAAGGGCAGCCTCAGCCTCAACAATAAGAGCGTCTTGAAGACCTTCTGGAGCACCCTCAGCAACCTCAAGTAATCCCTCCCAGGGCGGGCGCCCTTCGCCTTGCGCTCTGCATGGTCGCTGGTATGGCTGATTCTCCATCCACGCATGCAGGTCCTTCGCTCCATTGACGCCCTCTCCGCTCTTCCCGGTCCCCTCGCCCTTGCCGTCGGTGTTTTCGACGGCATCCACCTCGGGCATCAGGAAGTCATCCGCGCAGCCCAGGAGCATGCCACGCAGCACCACGGCACGGCGGTCGTCGTGACCTTCGCCCCGCACCCGATGCAGGTGCTTCGCCCAGGCTCCGCCCCCAAGCTGCTCTGCGGCCCGCGCCATCAGCAACTCATCCTCGCTCATACCGGCATTGACTGCCTGCTGGCCTGCCCTTTCACCGCCGAGACAGCTAAGACACCGGCTCGCGAGTTCCTCCAGCAACTGGTGAATGCGTCACGCCCGCTGGGCTGCATCTCCGTCGGCTACACCTGGAGCTTTGGCCACCGGCGTGAGGGCAACATCCACCTGCTCATGGAGATGGGACAGGAGCATGACTTCGCCGTGTATGGCGTGCCGCCTTTGAAAATCGATGGGCAAGTGGTCAGCAGCACCCTGATCCGTGAGGCGGTATCCAACGGAGATTTTGTCCGAGCCGCCACGCTGCTCGGGCGCGACTACACCGTCTTTGGCACCGTCGTCGAAGGCCAAAAACTGGGTCGGCAGCTTGGGTTTCCGACCGCGAATGTGGATGTGGAAAACGAGCAGCTTCCGCCACTGGGGGTTTATGCGGTGGAGGCACGCGTCGATACGCAATGGCTACCTGGCGTGGCCAACCTCGGCCGCAGGCCCACCGTCGCAGCAGACGCCGATCCTTCCCTCGAAGTGCACCTGCTGGACTGGAGCGGCGACATCTATGGCAAAGACATGGAGGTGCGCTTCACCCGCCACCTGCGCAGCGAGATGAAATTCAGCAGCCTGGATGAGCTGAAGGCGCAGATCGCGCGGGACATAGAGGCGGCAAAGTAGTCCAGTTGCGCCGCAACTGGACTCCTCCCAAACCGGTTGCGGCGCAACCGGACTACTTCTTCTTCGGCTTTGGCGCTTCCTGCTTCGGATAACCTTCCAGTTTCACCACGCTAACGGCGGTTTCAGTCGGGAAGTCCGCAGGCACTGCCGCCGTGCGCTGCACATCACCAGTGGCAGCCCATTCGGTGCCGCGTTGGAAGAGGGTGTAAAAACCGCGATCCAGCATCGAGTAGTCCGCATGCCCCAGCGTGGTGTGAAACACCCGGCCTTTTTGATAGCTGAGAACTAGGTTGTTCGGCTCGCTCACGGCGGTGAGGTCAGACACCGCTGTGCTCAGCACCTCCACATTGGCAGCCGGGCCGCGCAGCTTGCTGTAGAGCTCGTCCTTGGCGTGCAGCCAGCGCTTGGGGAGTCCTTTGGTGATAGGATGCTCAGGATTCTGGATTTCGACGATGAACTCATGCTGAGCGCCGTGCGCGCCGCCGTTCCCCGCCACGGTGTCGCGGAAGAGTTTGCCGTCTTTCACATACAGCCAAGGGCCGGACTTCTCATTGCGCCCGCCCCAGCCGCCGACACCGATCATGTCGTTGTATTCCTTCCACTCAGGAAAGGAATTGTTGGCCGCATGGATCGAAACGAAGCCGCCACCATCCGCCACATACTTCGTGAAGGCATCGCGCACATTCTGCGGCCAGGGCTCGCCATTGTAGTTGCTCACCACCGTCTGGTAATCGCTGAACACCGGCTTCCACGCCTGCCAGGCTTCCGGCGGAGATCCCTTGGGGGGTGTGGTGCTGACTTCCACGGTGAAGGCGCCGCTGCTTTCCAGCGCATTGCGCAGCACGGGGGTGGTGATGTCCCACTTGTGATTGTTTTGACCGTCCACAATGAGGACTTTCAGTTTGTCAGCGGCCTGCAAGCTGGCGGCGGCACACAGAAGGAAGGTAAGAAAGATGGAGCGCATGGTTGAGACGTTGCTATCAGCAGCTCACAATTTTGGCAAGAACGAACATTTGGAACACTGCGTAATTCACCTTGACCCTCGGTGCTGCCATCACTCACACTAAGAGGTCTCTCGATGCCCCTGTTTGTTGCCTTCCTCCTCTACTTCGCGCTGCTCCTGCTGCTCGCGGTTATTTCCGCTGCTGAAACGGCCATCCACAGCGCGCGCGACGTCGAAGCCCAGTTGCTCGCTGCCGGAGAGGGGGCCGTGGCCCAAAGGCTGCGCGCCATCACGGCCAATCCTTTCGCGCAGTTGCACCACACGCTGCTGCTTTCTGCCGCGCTGAATCTCGCCCTCGCCGCGCTCGGCCTGTGGATTGTCACCGGGCCGCTGCAGACATCAGGCTGGAATGTGTGGCTGACCTCATCCGTCATATTCTTGGCAACGGTCTTGCTAGGAGATATGGCTCCCAAATTTTTTGCCGCCCGCAATCCCTCGGTGGTTTTGCTCGGCAGCCTGCGTTTGCTGCACCCGCTGCGCAATGTGATCGACCCCCTGGCCTTGCTCGTTGATCGCACCACGGACGCGCTGCTGCAAAAATTCGTCACCCGGCACATCAAGACACGCCTGCCGGTGACGCGTGATGAATTCGAAACCCTGGTGGAAATGCGCCAGGAGCAGGGCCTGCTGGACAGCGATGACAGTGCCATGATCCATGAAGCGCTCGACATCGAGGCGCTCACCGTACGCGACTGCATGATACCTCGTGTGGATCTCGCGCTCATGAGCAGCGAGGACTCACTGCCAAAGACCACAGCCTTCCTGGAGAAATCCGCCAGCCGTTTTGTCATCGTGTATGGCGAGACGCCAGACTCCGTCGAAGGTGTCATCGATACCACCGCCTGGAAGCTCGCGAACCGTCCGGAGTGGCGCACGCTCATGCGCACGCCTTCCTTTGTTCCTGAGACCATGCCCGTGCTCGAAGCTTTGGAGCACCATTTGCACAACGATGAACAACCGGCCCTCATTGCGGATGAATACGGTGGTCTCGAAGGCATGATCACCCGGCGCGAGATCGCCGACTGGCTGCTCTACGAAGCCGCGCCATGGCATGGCGAAGCTTCGGAGATCCGAGATCTGGGTGCAGGACGTTTCCTGCTGGATGGCGGCACCCGGCTCGACCACCTCAAAGAAGAACTCGGTGTCGATCTGGAGGCTGACGGCATCGACACCATCGGCGGGCTGGTCTTCAATCAGCTTGGTCACGTACCCAAGCCGGGCGAGCGCATCAGCATCGACACAGCCGACATCAAGGTGCGCCGCATCGTGCGTGCCCGCATTCAGGAGCTGGAACTCCGCCTCAAACCCAAGCCTGCCGGCGAATCCAACGAGCACTAACTTCATCCTTCCCGCATGACCTGGCTCCTCCTCATCCTCTGCCTCGCTCTTTCCTTCATGCTCTCCGGTCTGGAGAGTGCGGTGATGGCCGTCAGCCGTGTGCGTGTCCGCCATGCCGCGAGTGCTGGCGACCGCCGCGCACGCGGCCTGTTGCCGCTGCTTGAGGACCGTGATGCCTTGATCGGCTGCATCACCGTGGCCAATCACCTCACCAATCTCGCCGCCTTCCTGCTCGTGGCTTTTCCCATCATCCACCATGCGACTTTGTGGGGCTACGTGCTGGCCTTCACCCTAGCGCTGCCCGTTTTCCTCATCGGCCTGGAAGTGATGCCCAAGAAGCTCTTTCGCAGCTACCCTTTCCGCTCCATGCGCAGCGTCTCACCCCTCGTGCACCTCGTCGGTCTGGCCCGCCCCTTGTTCCGCGTCATGGTGGGGAAACAAAACTCTGACGCCAACGAAGCCCCAAGCGAGGCACGCCAGACTCGCGGGCGCGATGATTTGAAGGCGCTGGCGCAGGATCTCGCTGCCCAGCATCAGCTTTCCACGAACGCCATGCATCTCATCGAACGCGTGCTCGACTACAAAAAGCTGAGTACCTCCGATGTCATGCAGCCGCTGGCACGCAGCATGGCCCTCGCTGCGGAGATCCCCCTTAGCACGGCCTTGATCGTGGCCCGTGAACAAAACTGCAGCCTGCTGCCCGTGCTCGGAGACAATGGCAGCTTCATCGGCCTGCTCGACACCTCCGAGCTCCCTGCTACCCTTCCGCCTGACCGGCTTGTACGCCACCACATGCGCACGCTGGACACCGTGCCGGCGAGCCTGCCCGCCCTGCACACGCTGCAGCGCATGCGCAAATCTGGCCGCCGCCTCGCCATCGTGGTGGATGAACGCCAGCATCCTCTCGGCCTCATCACCGAAGAGCGGCTGCTGGAGCCGCTGATGCATTGAGGGGCGGAGGAAGGAGTTTACGGTGGTTGACGATTGTTGACTGTGGTTGACGATTGTTGTCTTTCATTCGTCATTTTATGCCCCTGCTCGTTTTCGCCACCTCCAATGCCCACAAGACTGAAGAAGTCGCCGCCATCCTCGGAGAAGAATGGCAGGTCGAAGACCTGCGTGCCCACCCCGGTGTCACGCTTGACGAAGAAACCGGCGACACCTTTGAGGCCAACGCCATCATCAAGGCCGTGAGCGGCAGCCGCGGTGCTCCTGGAATGCTCGTGCTCGCGGACGATTCCGGGCTTGAGGTGGATGCGCTGGGCGGTGCGCCCGGAGTGCGTAGCGCACGCTATGCAGGAGAGACCGCCAATGCCACAGACAACCGTGCGAAATTGAAAACCGAACTGGCCAAGCTGCCGCAGGACATCCGCTTCACAGGACGCTTTCAATGCTGCATGGTTCTCGCAAAAGATGGTGAAGTGCTGCACGTCACGAGCGGCAGCGTGGAAGGCCGTCTCCTCACGGAGGAAGTGGGCGCGGGTGGCTTTGGATATGACGCGCTTTTTATTCCCGATGGCTTCGCAGAGACTTTCGGCGTCCTGCCTGCAGACACCAAGAACCAGCTCAGCCATCGTGCGCGCGCCCTCGCGGCGATGAAGGAACAACTCGACTCACTGACCTGAGCTTATGCGCCCGCTGATCTTCATCCTCACCCTAGCTCTGGCAGGCTGCAGCACGCCGCCGCAGCCCGCGCCGATCCAAGCAGAGTCAGGGCAGCAGCCCCTCGTACCGCCCTACCCTACGGTGGAAGAAGTGGCCACACAGTCTCCGGCCAAACCGACCACCGCAGGAAGTTGGACCGCCATCTCCGATTTCAACGGTCAGCCGCTCTTCGGCGGTGCTTCGGTGATCGAATACAAGATCGGCCGCGAACGCCACACCTTTAAATTGCAAATCGTAATCTTCGACGAACGCCAGTATGATCTCAAGGTCATCGACCAGCCCGAAGACTGGTCCGGCGGCAACCGCCTCACGGACTCCATGCGCGGTGCCGCAGCCGTGGCCGGCGTGAACGGCGGTTTCTTCACGCCTGACTTCAAGCCCATGGGCCTCATGATTGCCAGTGGCAAGCGCACCGGCACCTGGCAAACAGGCCCGCTGCTCACGGGTGCGGTCGTTGTCACCTCGCACCCTCAGTTGCTGTGGAATGCCGAAGTGAACCCAGACGGCGCAAGCGAACTCGTGCAAGCCGGCCCGCGTCTGGTCGATAGCGGTCAGGCCGTAGCAGGACTCGATGCCAAGAAGCGCAGCACCCGCACCTTCATCGCCAACGACGGCGGCAGCCAGTGGTGCCTGGGCCTCGCGCACGACATCACCCTGAGTGAACTCGCCGAGCTGCTCACCACCCCCGGCGTGATGCCCGCATTCACGGTGAACCGTGCGCTCAATCTCGATGGCGGCCATTCCTCCGCCCTCTACTTCCGCACCAACGACGGCCGCGAACACACCCACCCCGGCTGGAGCACGGTGAGAAATTATCTGGGCATTGTGCCGAAGTGAGGGGCCGGTTGAGTTTATAGAGCCTCGCAAAACTCATAAGACTGCGGTGCCGGTGAAGGCAGCCTTTGGAAATATGGACAACGAAAAACAAACTCCATTTGGAAATGTCAGCAAAAAAGTCTTTGATGAATTGCGCAAAGCAGGGTGGTCGCCTGAACGTGATAAAACTAGCATAGCAGACGACTTCTCAAAATCCCTTGGTGCACATTGGGTTCCTGCTGCGGCCTCGTTTATTCGGAACTTTGGCGGTTTATCATTTTATGGAACGCTTTGGGCATGGGAAAAGCCTATTTGGGATCAAGACATAATTGCTGTAGAAAGTAAGATCGAGGAAGTTGCAGGCACAAAAGTGGTGCCCGTGGCTTCCTCAAGTTATTCGGGGGATGGTTGTCTGATCTGGATTGATGAAAACGGTCGTTATTATGCGGTAGATAGCGAAGGGATGACTTTTGTTGGCAATAACATGCCGAAGGCACTGGAAGTGTTGCTTGGCGGGGCCCCCTTGCCCGAGCCGCCGCCAGAGTTGAAAGAAAAGCTCGCGGAGCCGTATGATTGGAGTGGGATTAAGGGCGCTCCACACGCTAACACACCGGGACAAGCCACTGGCATCCAGGCATAGTGGGTCTTCAAGACATCCACCGTGCTACAGTGGAGCCGGTCAATCAGCTTGTTAGAACGTGAGAAAACACCCCTATTGCCGTTGCGGTCAAGAAAGGAGGGCGATGAACGAAAAGTCATCGCAGAGCAGGCTCACGCGGTCATTGTGGCGGGGCCGCCAGCGAAGCGGCAGAGAGTGATCCTTCATGATGATTTGGAAGTCGTCGCGGTCGTAGCGGCTGCACTAAAGGGCCTGAAAAATTTACCTGCCGATATATCCCAGTACGCAAAACCGCCTCCGTCGGTTTGCACCGAGGGAGGCGGGTGAGGTTTGAACGGACTGGCTGGCTTACGCCGCGTCTTCGTCCACGAGGGTCGGCAGCGCTGGGCGCTCGGTTTCGTGGAGTTCGAAGTTGCGGTTGGAGATGAAACCAGTGCCGGCCGGGATGAGGTGACCCATGATGACGTTTTCCTTGAAGCCGCGCAGGAAGTCGGACTTGGCAAGGGTAGCGGCTTCGGTGAGCACACGGGTGGTGTCCTGGAAGGAAGCAGCCGAGATGAAGGATTCGGTTTCGATGGAAGCCTTGGTGATGCCGAGGAGGACGGGCTCTGCTTCCGCAGGCTTGCCGCCTTCTTCGATGACACGGTTGTTTTCCTTCTCGAACTCGCCGCGGTCGATCTGGTCGCCCCAGAGGAACTCGGTGTCGCCGGTGTCGGTGACCTTCACCTTGCGCAGCATCTGACGGATGATGATCTCAACGTGCTTGTCATTGATTTCTACACCCTGGGCGCGGTACACTTCCTGAACTTCCGTGACCAAGTGCTCACGGAGAGCCTGTGGGCCAAGAATTTCAAGGAGGTCATGCGGAACGACTGGACCGTCGGTGATCTGGTCGCCTTTGCTGACGTGGTCGCCGTTGAAAAGCAAGATGTGCTTGCTGCGGGGAATGAGGTGTTCTTCCTGCTGGCCGGTCTTGTTGTCGGTCACGATCACGCGGCGCTTGCCACGGACCAAGCCACCAATTTCGACGGTGCCGTCGATACGAGCGATTTCGCAGGCGTCCTTCGGCTTACGGGCTTCGAAGAGTTCGGCCACACGTGGAAGACCACCGGTGATGTCCTTCGTCTTGGAGGCCTTACGAGGCGTCTTGGCGATGGTGGTACCAGCTTCGACCTTCTCGTTGTTCTTCACGCTCAAGTGAGCGCCGGCTGGAATGGTGTAGCTGGCGAGAACTTCGTGCGTCTTCGGATTCACCACGACGACCTGCGGATGAAGGTCTTCTTTGTGCTCGATGACGACGGTCTCTTCGTTGCCGGTGGACTCGTTCTTTTCCTTGGTGATGGTGATGCCCGAGATCATGTCACGGAACTCCAGCTTACCAGCCTTCTCGGTGATAATCGGCACGTTATACGGATCCCAGGTGACGACCTGCTGGCCCTTCTTGACCTTGCCACCGTCTTCAACAGCGATAACGGCACCCGTGACCAGCTTGTGGCTTTCGAGTTCGCGACCGTCGTCGTCATGGATGGAGAGGATGCCGTTCTTGGTAAGGGCAATCCAAGTGCCTTCGATCGTGGTCACCGCACGCATGTCGGTGTACTTGACGGTACCAGTGTTTTTGACGTTAATGAAGGGCTGCTTGAAGGAGGCCGTGGCAGCACCACCCACGTGGAAGGTACGCATGGTGAGCTGCGTTCCGGGTTCGCCGATGGACTGAGCAGCGACGATGCCGACAGCTTCGCCGATCCTTGCCATTTTGTGCGTGGCGAGGTGGAGGCCGTAGCACTTCGAGCAGCAGCCGCGCTTGCTTTCGCAAGTGAGCACGGAGCGGATCTTGAGCTTCTCGACACCGATCTTCGCGAGGTGAGCAGCTTCTTTTTCGGAAGCGAGCTGACCGGCCTTGATGACGACGCTCTTGTCCACGGGATCATGGATCGTTTCGCAGGAGACACGGCCATAGACGCGGGTCTTGAGATCGACGATTTCTTCATCACCCTGATAGATGGAAGCGAGCGTGATGCCATTGACGGTGCCGCAATCTTCCTCAGTAACGATGACGTCCTGAGACACATCGACGAGCTTACGGGTCATGTACCCGGAGTCAGCCGTCTTCAGAGCGGTATCGGCAAGGCCTTTACGAGCACCGTGAGTGGAGATGAAGTATTCGAGCACGCTCAGACCTTCACGGAAGTTCGAGGTGATCGGACGTTCGATGATTTCACCGGAAGGCTTGGCCATCAGACCGCGCATGCCTGCAAGCTGCTTGATCTGCGTACGGTTGCCTCGGGCACCCGAGTTCACCATGACGTAGAGCGGGTTGTGGTGCTTTTTGCCTTCGTTGTATTCCAGAGTGCGGAAGAGTTCGTCGGCGACGATTTCACCCACCTGCGTCCAGATGTCGATGATCTTCTGATAGCGCTCACCATTGGTGATAATACCACGGCGATACTGCTTCTCGATTTCTTCGATCTGCTTGTAGGCGTTTTCAAGACCAGCGGCCTTGGCGGTCGGGATGACCATGTCGGTGATACCGATGGAACAACCGGAACGGGTCGCTTCACGGAAGCCGAGCGTCTTGAGACGGTCGAGCGCGTTGACGGTTTCCTTCTGGCCCACGGTCTGGAAGCAGCGCCAGATGATGTCAGAGATCTGCTTTTTACCGACGGTGGTGTTGATGAAGCCGAGGCCTTCAGGCCAGGTTTCGTTGAAAAGGATACGACCTGCGGTGGTTTCGATCACGGCCTTGCTGCCGTCACCAAACGGACGCTTCGGCATATTCCAGTCAGGATTGCGGAAACGAACCTTGTCGTTCACCGTCAAGCCGCCTTCGGAAATGGCGAACTCGACTTCGGAGGCGTCGTTGAAGATCGGCATGCGACCATCGACATCACCCTTCTTGCCTTTGCCTTCCTGGTTCGGGAAATCACGCAGGTAGGTGAGGAAGTAACAACCCAGAGGAATGTCCTGGGAAGGGTTCATCACCGGCTTGCCGCTGGCTGGGCTGAACAGATTGTTCGGCGCAAGCATGAGCAGGCGGGCTTCCATCTGAGCTTCGATGGAAAGCGGAACGTGAACGGCCATCTGGTCACCGTCGAAGTCGGCGTTGTAGGCCGTACAAACGAGGGGATGCACACGAATGGCGTCACCTTCGATCAGCTTCGGCTCGAAAGCCTGGATCGAAAGACGATGGAGCGTTGGAGCACGGTTGAGGAGGACAGGGTGCCCTTTGGTCACTTCGTCAAGAATGTCCCACACTTCAGGCGTGCGGCGTTCGATCATCTTCTTTGCAGAGCGCACGGTATGCACCAAGCCCATCTCCTTGAGACGGCGGATGATGAAGGGTTCGAACAGCACGAGGGCCATCTTCTTCGGCAGACCGCATTGATTCAGGAGAAGGTCAGGTCCGATAACGATGACGGAACGGCCGGAGTAATCGACGCGCTTGCCGAGAAGGTTCTGACGGAAGCGGCCGGACTTGCCCTTGAGCATGTCGGACATGGACTTCAGCGGGCGGTTGCCTGCGCCGGTCACTGGGCGGCCATGGCGGCCGTTGTCGAACAAGGCGTCCACAGCTTCCTGCAGCATGCGCTTTTCGTTGCGGATGATGACATCCGGTGTGCGAAGCTGAAGGAGGTTTTTGAGACGGTTGTTGCGGTTGATGACGCGACGGTAGAGATCGTTCAAGTCGGAGGTCGCAAAGCGGCCGCCTTCGAGAGGAACGAGGGGGCGAAGGTCTGGCGGGATGACCGGCAGCACTTCGAGAATCATCCACTCAGGACGGCTGTGGCTTTCGGCGAAGCCCTGGCAGAGCTTGAGGCGCTTGGCGAGCTTCTTGCGAATCTGCTTGGAGCGCGTCTTGGTCATCGCCTCTTCGAGTTCCTTCGTCACATCGGCCAGATTGAGCTGGGCGAAAATGTCGCGGATGGCCTGAGCACCCATGCCGACGCGGAAGGCGTCTGCACCGTACTGCTCTTCGGCTTCACGAAGGTCAACTTCGGTCAGGAGCTGGCCGCGTTGAAGCGGGGTGCCACCTGGATCAATGACCATGTAGTCTTCATAGTAGATCACGCGCTCCAACGAACGGGCGGTCATGTCGAGCATGAGGCCGATACGGGAAGGCATGCACTTGTAGAACCAGATGTGCGTCACCGGGACGGCGAGCTCGATGTGGCCCATGCGCTCGCGACGAACGCGGGAGAGAGTCACTTCGACGCCGCAACGGTCACAAACAACACCCTTGTGCTTGATGCGCTTGTACTTGCCGCAGGCGCACTCCCAGTCACGGGTGGGTCCGAAGATACGTTCGCAGAAAAGGCCGCCCTTTTCTGGTTTGAACGTACGGTAGTTGATGGTTTCTGGATTCTTAACTTCACCGGAGGACCAGGAGCGGGTGCGATCCGCAGAGGCGATGCAGATCGACACATAGTCGAACTCCTCGCCGTGTTGGGGTTCCCCGAAGATTTCTTTCAAGCTCGCGTCAGCATTCATGATGTGTGGAGATGTGTGGCAGGTTTATGCGCTGGGTTACTGGGGGGAAGGCAGGTTAGGCACCCGCCGTGGAAGCAAAGTTTTCGAGTGCTTCCGCATCAGCATTGGCGTTGGCGCGTTTATGCACCTTCACATCGAGGCCGAGGGACTGCATTTCCTTGATGAGCACGTTGAAGGACTCAGGCGTCCCCGCTTCAAGGGCGTGGTCACCTTTGACGATCTGCTCATAGATGCGCGTGCGGCCCTGAACATCGTCAGACTTGACGGTGAGGAGTTCCTGCAGCGTGAATGCGGCGCCGTAGGCTTCAAGCGCCCAGACTTCCATTTCCCCGAAGCGCTGGCCGCCGTATTGGGCTTTACCACCCAGAGGCTGCTGCGTGACGAGCGAGTAAGGTCCGACCGCACGAGCGTGGATCTTATCGGCGACAAGGTGGTTCAGCTTCAGCATGTAGATGTAACCGACGACGACATCGAGGCTGAAGGCGTCGCCTGTGCGACCGTCATAGAGCTTCGACTTGCCGTTGAGTCCCATCCATTCGTAGCCAGGAACCTTCTTGGCGTCCTTGATGTATTCCATGATCTTGGTTTCAGGAATACCGTCGAACACCGGCGTGGCGATCTTCATGCCCAGAGCCTTGGCAGCGAGGCCAAGGTGGGTTTCAAGCACCTGACCCACGTTCATGCGTGATGGCACGCCGAGGGGGTTCAGCACGATGTCCACCGGAGAACCGTTTTCGAGGAACGGCATGTCTTCTTCAGGAACGATGTTGGCAACGATGCCCTTGTTACCGTGGCGGCCGGCCATCTTGTCACCCACCGAAAGCTTGCGCTTGCTGGCGAGGAAGACGCGCACCTGCTTGACGACGCCACTGTCGGCGGTGTCTTCGCTGGACTCGATTTTGTCGAGGTTGCGCTCACGTTCCATGTCGGCATCGGAGAACTTCTGTTCGAAGGTCTGGATGATGTCGAAGATCTTGTTGCGGATCGGGCTCGGGTCGATTTCGATCGTATCGTAGCTTTCGGCCACGTGACGAAGCATCGTCTTGGTGATCTTCTTGTTCGCTCCGACGAGAGGCTCGCCGGTCTGGCCATTCACGATGTCGAGAGGGATTTTCTCGTTGAGAAGGATGTCAGAGAGGCGCTCGGTGAGCTGCTCGGTGAGGTCTTCCTTCTTCGCACGGTAGTCTTCTTCGATCTGCTTGATGTGCTTCTTGTATTCACCAGGGGAAAGCTTCTCCTTTTCGGATTCGCCGTTGGCACCGCGCTGGGCGATGCGGACGTCCATGATGATACCGGTGCAGCCGGAGGGAACGCGCAGGGAGGTGTCCTTCACGTCAGCAGCCTTCTCACCGAAGATGGCGCGCAGGAGGCGCTCTTCAGGGGCGAGTTCGGTTTCGGATTTCGGGGTGATTTTGCCGACAAGAATATCGCCAGGCTTCACTTCAGCACCGATGCGCACGACGCCCTGGGCATCGAGGTTCTTCAGCGCTTCATCACCGACGTTCGGGATGTCACGCGTGATTTCTTCTGGCCCGAGCTTCGTGTCACGAGCGATGACTTCGAAGTCTTCGATATGGATGGAGGTGTAGATGTCCTCCTTGACCACGCGGCGGCTGATGGTGATGGCATCTTCGAAGTTGTAACCGTTCCAAGGCATGAATGCGACGAGCATGTTCTTGCCGATGGCAAGCTCGCCCTGGTCGGTGCAAGGACCGTCGGCGATGACATCGCCCTTCTTGATCTTCTGACCACGCTTCACCAGAGGCTTCTGGTTGATGCAGGTGCCAGCATTGCTGCGGCCAAACTTGCGCAGCGGGTACACGTGGGTGCCCTTGTCTTCGTCGGTCTGCACCGACTTGATCGGGTTTTCGAGGAATTTGTCGTCCTTGATCGGCAGGTTGCCGTCCTTGGTGACGATGATGACGTCAGCAGTCGCAGCGGCGACGGTGCCGTTGGCGTCAGCGACGATGACGGAGCGGGAGTCACGGGCGGCCTTGCCTTCCATGCCGGTGCCGACGAGCGGAGACTCACCTTCGAGGAGAGGCACGCCCTGGCGTTGCATGTTCGAACCCATCAGAGCGCGGTTGGCGTCATCGTGTTCAAGGAACGGAATCAGCGCTGCAGCCACGGAAACAAGCTGCTTCGGCGAGACGTCCATGAGGGTCACCAAAGACGGCTCGACTTCGATGAACTCACCACGGTAACGGACAGTGATCTTGTTGTTCTTGAAGTGGCCTTTTTCGTCGATCGGATTGTTCGACTGGGCGATGTAATGCTTCTCTTCCTGGTCGGCGGTGAGATACTCGATCTTTTCCGCGACGACGCTGTCCTTCACCGGACGATACGGCGTTTCGATGAAGCCGAATTCGTTGATGCGGGCATAGCTGCCGAGGGAGTTGATCAGACCGATGTTCGGACCTTCAGGAGTCTCAATCGGGCAGATACGACCATAATGGGACGGATGAACGTCACGAACTTCGAAGCCGGCGCGGTCACGATTCAGACCACCAGGCCCGAGTGCGGAGAGACGGCGTTTGTGGGTCAGTTCGGCCAGAGGATTGATCTGATCCATGAACTGGGACAACTGGCTGCGACCGAAGAAGTCACGGACGACGGCGGAAAGCGCCTTCGGATTGACGAGCTTGGCGGGAGTCATGGTGTCCATGTTCACGTCGAACAGGGTCATGCGCTCTTTTACCAGACGCTCGGTGCGGGAAAGACCCACGCGGCACTGGTTGGCGAGAAGTTCACCAACGGCACGCACACGGCGGCTGCCGAGATGGTCGATATCGTCCAGAATGCCCTGACCTTCACGCAAGTGGAAGAGGTAGCGCAGCGCGGAAATGACGTCCTCAGCGGTGAGGATACGCATTTCGGTGTCGGTCTTCAGCGAGAGCTTCTGGTTGATCTTGTAACGACCAACGCGGGTGAGGTCGTAACGCTTCGGATCGAAGAACAGGCGCTTCACCAGGGCGCGTGCATTCGGCGTGGTCGGAGGATCGCCCGGACGCAGACGGCGATAGATTTCCTTCAGAGCTTCATCTTCGTCCTTGGCAGTGTCTTTGCGCAGGGAGGTGATGAGGAGGTCATCTGGGGAAGCGGTGACGACCTTGACGGACTTGTGGCCAAGCTGGATGAGCTGGCGAATGACGCCCGAAGTCAATGGCTCGTAGGCACGTGCAACGATGAGCTCACCGTCAAGGATGTCCTTGAAGAGGATCTTGGTGGCGACTTCTTCTTCGGGAAGGTTGTCCTTGAGCTTGAGATCTTGGATTTCGTAGAAGAGTTTGAGGATGTCCTCATCGCCCGGGAAGCCGATCACGCGCAGGAGCGTGGTGGCAAGGAACTTACGACGACGGCGACGGCGGTCGAGATAGACGTAGAGGAGGTCGTTCGTGTCGAACTGCACTTCCAGCCAGGTGCCGCGGTCAGGAATGATGCGGAAGCCGTGGAGCCAGCGGCCATTGAGATGCTGGCTGGTTTCAAAACAGATACCAGGGGAACGATGGAGCTGGGAAACGACCACGCGCTCTGCACCGTTGATGACGAAGGTACCACGCACCGTCATCAGGGGGATTTCACCCATGTACACGCGTTCCTGCTTCGCGCCTTGCTCGTCCTTGAGCTCATAGGTCACGTACAGCGGGGCGCTGAAGGTCTCGGCCTCATGAATGGCTTCGAGGGAGCTGAGCTTGGGATCGCCGATTTCGTACATGACGAAATCGAGGGTCATCTTCTCATCATAGCTGGTGATCGGGAAGACTTCCCGGAAGACGGCCTGGAGGCCGAGGTCTTTGCGCTTCGAGGGCGAGATGTTTTTCTGGAGAAATTCCTCGTATGAGCGGAGCTGAATCTCAATGAGATTTGGGGGCTCGGCTACTTCGTGGATTTTGCCAAAGTTGGTGCGCTGGGACATAAGGCAGTGATGAGGCGGTTAGGGGGCGATGGGCGGTGGCACGGGATGCGGAAAGGGAGTTCCGCGAAGCAACAAAAGAGCAATGTCAGGCGGCCAGCCCGGCATTACTTACGATTGTCGCGAAAACGAAGCAGCCGGAATCCAGGTGTGAACCCGAATTCAGGCCATGAAAATTGTCAGAAGCAGGCTGCACTTCGCGTGGTGCCGCAGAACCGTAGCACTGGCTGCGGAGGTTCAGGCGGGGATCACGAGCGGATGCGGGCATGCGATGGAACGAGACTTACTGGGGATTGAAACTGACACTAACTTTGAAGGGCTCCTGACCGCGCGGCGCTGCGGATGATGGCAGACGCCGCGCGGAAAAGAGCAGGAACGTGAGACTACTTGATCGTGATCTTGGCGCCAGCGGCTTCCAATTTCTTCTTGATCTCTTCGGCTTCTTCCTTTTTGCAGCCTTCCTTGAGGGTCTGCGGAGCGCTTTCGACAAGCTTCTTCGCTTCTGCAAGGCCAAGGCCAGGAACAACGCCACGGACTTCTTTGATGACGCCAATCTTGTTGGTGCCAGCTTCGGCCAGGATGACGTCGAACTCGGTCTTTTCTTCGACAGCGGCTGCAGGAGCAGCACCACCAGCGCCGGCAGCGGCGACAGGAGCAGCGGCGCTAACGCCCCACTTCTCTTCGAGGGATTTCACGAGTTCAGCAACTTGCAAGACGGTCAAGCCACTCAGTTCTTCAACGATTTTATTCAGGTCAGCCATAGTATTTTGTCGGTATCGCCGCGTTCCGCAGCTGCGGATTAATTAAGAGCAAAAGCTTTTGCTCCGGCGAGGAACCATTGGGTGTTGGGGTATTCAGGCCGTTTAACGGGCCATCTAATCAAATGGGTTTTACGCGGGTTGTTCAGCGGGTGCAGCCTGCTCAGCAGCAGGAGCGGCTTCTTCAGCAGCGGCGGCGGGGGCAGCTTCTGCAGCAGGAGCGCCTTCCTTGTCAACCTTGGCCTGGAGCACGCGGGCGAGGGCGGAACCAGGAGCCTGGAGCACACCGAGGAGCTGGGCGAGCAGCACTTCGCGGGAAGGCAGATCGGCAAGGACCTTGATGGCAGCGGTGTCCAGAAGGTTGCCGTCGAGGACGCCAACTTTCATCACCGGCTTTTCAAACTCGGCTTGGAAATTCTTGAGGATTTTGGCTGCGCCGAAAACGTCCTTGGCTCCCGTCACGAAGGCGCTCTGGCCGGTGAGGTGGGCACTAAGATCACCTGGATAGCCGGCCTTTTCAGCAGCCTTCTTCACCAAGTTGTTTTTGAAGACGTGGATCTCCGATCCAACAGCGCTGAGGCGCTTGCGCAGTTCGGCGAATTTCGCGACTTTCAGGCCGGTGTAATCGACGACGAACAGGAAGGGGGAGGCATTGACCCGCTTGAGAAGGTCATCAATGAGCAATGTTTTGAGTTCTTTCATGATACAGTGCTTCTATAAATTAGAGTTTGACGTACTTCGACACGTCGATGCGGAGCGCAGGCGACATGGTGGCGGCGAGAGTGATGGTTTCGACGTAGCGGCCACGGGCGGAGGCTGGCTTGGCGCGCACCACGGCTTCGATCAGCGAGGTGGCGTTTTCAGCGAGCTGGGCCACTTCGAAGGAAGCTTTGCCGACGGAGGAGGCGATGTTGCCGTTCTTGTCGAGCTTGAAGTCAGCACGGCCTGCTTTGACGGCCTTGACGGCGGCGGCGGTGTCGTCAGTGACGGTGCCGGTACGCGGATTTGGCATCAAACCACGAGGTCCGAGCTGTTTACCGAGTTTACGCACTTCGGTCATCGCAGCCGGGGTGGCGATGGCGACGTCGAAATCCGTGAAACCTTCCTTCACCTTGGCGATGAGGTCTTCGTTGCCGACGATGTCAGCACCGGCGGCCTTGGCGGCTTCAGCAGCAGCGCCTTGGGCGAACACGGCGACGCGCACGGTCTTGCCGGAGCCGTGAGGCAGCGGGCAGGTGCCACGAACCATCTGGTCGCTCTTCTTCGGATCGACACCCATGCGGAACGACAGGGTGACGGTCTGGTTGAACTTGGTGCCAGGGAGTTTGCGCAGGAGTTCGGCCGCTTCTTCGAGCGTGAATGCCTTGCCTGCCGGAACCATCTCGGCTGCTTTCTTGTAACGTTTGCTTCTCTTTTGCATGATGTATGTGCAGTGGTGGCGAACTGTGACGTTCTCCTGCTTCGGTTGAGTGATTAGTCGATGATTTCGATGCCCATCTGGCGTGCGGTGCCCGCCATGATGCGTGAACCCTGGTTGATGTCGGTGGTGTTAAGGTCGGGCATCTTCAGCTTGGTCGCTTCGAGAAGCTGCGCGCGAGAGATCTTGGCGACCTTGATCTTGTTGGCTTCTTTGGAACCGCTGGCGATGTTCGCGATCTTCTTGAGAATGTTCGAAGCAGGAGGCTGCTTGGTGATGAAGGTGAAGCTCTTGTCCTTGTAAACCGTGATCACGGTCGGGAGGACGTCACCACCAGCCTTGGCAGTAGCGGCGTTGAACTCCTTGCAGAAGGCCATGATGTTCACACCGGCCTGACCGAGAGCAGGGCCGATGGGCGGTGCGGGGTTGGCGGCACCAGCTTTGATCTGGAGCTTGATGAGTTTGATGATTTCCTTGGCCATGTCTTTGTGTTCCTTGCTTGCTTGAGTTGAGATTCAGGGGGCGGCGGGTCGGCTTATGCCTTCTCGACCTGCCAGTATTCGAGATCGACCGGAGTGGAGCGCCCGAAAATATTGACGGAGACGCGCAGCACGCCGCGTTCCGGATCGATCTCTTCGACGATGCCGTTCTGGCTTTCGAAGGGACCATCGGCCACACGCACGGTGTCACCGAGATTGAAGGCGATTTTAGGCACGGCACCGTCGGCTTTGTCGCCGACCTGAGCCAGCATTGCCTCGACTTCCTTGGCACGCATCGAGATCGGGTGATCCTTGGTACCGGCGAAGTTGAGGACGCCGTCGGTTTCTTTGACGAAATACCAGGTCTTCTCGACCAGACGATTGTGCTCGTCCAAGAGATGGCAGTTGGCGATGACGTAGCCGGGGAAGAACTTGCGATTGCTTTCGGAGCGCTTGCCTTTCTTGACTTCGGCCACGCGCTCCATCGGCACGAGAACCTGGAAGACGTAGTCACCCATCTCCTCTTTCTCAATACGGCGGAGCATGCTGTCACGGACCTTCTGTTCAAGGCCGGAGCGGACGTGGATGACAAACCACTGGTCGCGAGGTGCGGGGATAGCTCCCATAAGAATTTGGAAAAAGGGGGTTGGGGGAAAACAGTGAATTATGCACCGAGCTTCTGAGCGGCCTCAAAGGCCCACTTGAAACTGATGTCAAACGCTGCCACGAAGCCTCCGAGGAGAATCATCGCGACGAAGACCACCACGGTGGATTCAATCAGTTCGCGGTATTTGGCGAAGCCTTTTTCTTTGGCGTCCCAAGGCCAAGTGGCCTTCTTGAGTTCAAGGACGACTTCGCTGATGTATTTGCGGATGCGACTCATGTGAAGCGTTTCGTTTTCTGCGGATGTTTCCGGGGAATTTTCGCTGGCAGGCCAGGAGGGACTCGAACCCACAACCAACGGTTTTGGAGACCGCTACTCTACCAATTGAGCTACTGACCTGTGTTAGCGAGAAAGACTTCTCGGAATGGATAACGGATGGAATCAATATTGCAAGTCCGGCGCCTCGTTTTGCTCCCGGCTGGGAGACGAAATCACCGCCGGGTCTGTGCGCCAGACCCGGCGGGATTCGAGACAAACGAACTTAAGCGGACTAGTCGAGGATGTTGGCGACGCGGCCAGCACCGACGGTTTTGCCACCTTCGCGGATAGCGAAACGGATGGTCTTTTCCATGGCGATCGGGGTGATCAGCTCGACTTCGATCGAGACGTTGTCACCAGGCATCACCATTTCAACGCCTTCAGGAAGCTTCACGCTGCCGGTCACGTCCGTGGTGCGGAAGTAGAACTGCGGGCGGTAGTTGTTGAAGAAGGGAGTGTGGCGGCCGCCTTCGTCCTTGGAAAGAACGTACACCTCAGCGGTGAACTTCTTGTGAGGAGTGACGGAACCTGGCTTAGCGATGACCTGACCGCGCTCGATGTCGGTCTTCTTCGTGCCGCGAAGCAGAAGGCCAACGTTGTCGCCTGCACGACCTTCGTCGAGCAGCTTGCGGAACATTTCGATGTCGGTGACGGTGGTCTTGACGGTCGGGCGGATGCCGATGATTTCGACTTCGGACATCTTCTTGATGATGCCACGCTCAACACGGCCGGTGCAGACGGTACCACGACCTTCGATCGCGAACACGTCTTCAACTGGCATGAGGAAGTCCTTGTCAATCGGACGCTCTGGCAGCGGGATGTAGCTGTCCACAGCTTCCATGAGCTTGAGGATGTTGGCTTCGTGCTCAGCGTCGCCTTCGAGGGCCTTGAGAGCGGAACCCTTGACGATCGGAATGTCGTCACCTGGGAAGTCATACTTGGAAAGGAGATCGCGAACTTCCATTTCGACGAGGTCGAGGAGTTCTGGATCGTCAACCATGTCCACCTTGTTCATGAACACCACAAGGGCAGGAACGCCGACCTGACGGGCAAGCAGGATGTGCTCACGGGTCTGGGGCATTGGGCCGTCAGCGGCGGAAACGACGAGGATACCACCGTCCATCTGAGCAGCGCCGGTGATCATGTTCTTCACATAGTCAGCGTGTCCGGGACAATCGACGTGAGCGTAGTGACGCTTGTCGGTTTCATACTCCACGTGGGCGGTGTTGATCGTGATACCGCGTTCCTTTTCTTCAGGAGCTGCGTCGATCTGATCGTATGCACGTGCCTGAGCGAAGCCCTTCTTGGAAAGGACGGTCGTGATGGCGGCGGTCAGGGTGGTTTTGCCGTGGTCAACGTGGCCAATCGTGCCGATGTTGACGTGCGGCTTGTTGCGTTGGAATGCTTCTTTAGCCATGGGTGGAGTTAGTTGAGGGGGTGCGCTTGGGACTGGTTCGTTTGTCGTGTTTCGAAGATCCCCACGGACTGCCACTGGAGCTGTTAGAGGGACTTGAACCCTCGACCTCGTCCTTACCAAGGACGTGCTCTACCACTGAGCTATAACAGCGTAACCGGCGGCGGTTTGGTGAGAAACCTCCTCCTCTTTCGACAAGAAAACCGGGACATGCAAATCTCCAAGACTGGCGTCAGGAGACAGTACACCCCGGTTCTTTTCCGAAAAAGTGGGGCGATACTAGGACGCTAGGGGTCTCTGTCAAAGACTATTTCGATTGTTTGAGAAAGAATCGCGAATTAATTTCCGTCTCACCCCTTCCCCGGCTACCCAGCCGTTCTCACTCTTTGCTCTAGTTATGGCGGCATTTGAATCGCACTTTGGGCTGGAAATGACGCCATCCCCTTCCTTGGTTAGGCCTCTTTTTATTTAAGCCTCCATGCGCCCCTTTTTTGCCTGGCCTGTTCTTTTGCTGCTGCTTGCCCTCTGCGGACTGCACGCAGCGGAGGATGCTGCTGTGGAGCTCAAAGGCATCGTCAAAAGCGCCCGCAGTGGAAGTCAGGAGGCGCTGGCACCGCTGAAGGACATGCATGCGCAGAAGCTGGCTGGCGAGGCCGTGCTCTCCATTGTGAGTGACAAGCGCACGGGCATCGGCATCAAGCTGCGCTTGGCCGAGATCGTGGCCGACTGGCCTGCGGGTGAAGGACGCAAAGCCCTGGTGGACTGGCTGGCGAAGCACCCCAACTGCGATGACGATGAGCTGCTGTTTTTTTCTGGCCTTCACCTGCTGGAGACGCGCAGCTATTTCTGGAATCTGCTGACGCAGGTGAAAGGCCCTCTCTCGGCGGTCAAGGAGCCGGAGCGCCTTGCCCTCGCGGCCCGGGCGCTCGGTGCCTTTCCGGACAATCCGGCCCCCGTGGTGGCCCGCGTGGCCTTGCTGCTGGACGCCGCGAACGCTCACGTGATGCGCGCCTGTGCGGCAGAGGCCCTGGGCGGTATGCGCAGTGCCGTGGCGCTGCAGTCCCTGCTGCCCTACCTGAACGACGAAGCCATCGGCGATGCCGTGCACGCCTCGCTGTTTCAACTCACCGGACAGGACTTTGCGGACGACCCGAACAAATGGAAGGCTTGGCTCACTGCGCAGGGCGCGAGCATCCCGTGGAAAATGCTGCCACGTAGCGAATACGCGGAATTCCTCAAGCTGCAGAAACTGCTCAAGCCGCTGGAGGACGATGCTGCCGTGAACATGGCCTCGTTTTACGGCCTGGAAATCCGTGGCAAAGGCGCACTCTTCGTCCTCGATGTGAGCGGCAGCATGGACCGCGACAACCGCATCGGCAAGCTCAAGGCGCAGATGAGCAACCTGCTCACCGCACTGCAAAACAAGTCCGCGAATCTACGCTACGGCATCCTCACCTTTGGCGAAAGCGTGGACTCCTGCTTCTCCGCGCGCGGCATGGCGCTGAACGACGAGAAAAACCACAAGCAGGCCGTGCAGTTTGTGGATCGCATTCAGGCCGACGGCGGCACGCCCATGCGCGAAGCCTTCAATCACGCCCTCACCCGCATCCTGCCGGAGGGCAACATCGACACCCTCGTCTTCCTCAGCGACGGCCAGCCCAGCGACGGCACCCCCGCCATGGTGCTGGATCTCGCGCAGCGCATCCACACCCAGTTCAAAGTCCGCATCCACTGCATCAGCATCGGTGAAGAAACCCTGCCCGGCAGCACCGAGCCTTCGCTGCTGAAGCAGATCGCGGATGCGTGTGAAGGGACGTTTACCGTGCCACCGTGAGAGGTGGGTTCGTCCTCGTCCTCCTACTCGAACTCGTCCTCGATCACATCGCGCCCGCTAGGCTCTGCTGGATGGAAAAATCGAATGCTTCCGCAGGCCGCCCCACCTGAGTTGCCGAGTTTCCACGCCTAAGCACGGCAACTCGGCAACTCGGCAACTCGGCAACTCGGCAACTCGGCAACTCGGCAACTCGGCTTTTCAGAAAGTGCAAACCTTGCAAATAGAAGCATCTGATGTCATGGCATAGCAAACCTTGGTATTTCATGGCTGGAATATCCCCAAACTGACGGCAACTTATTACCCCCTGCTGGTTGCCATGATTTCCGGGCGCGCTGACTACGGATCCCGCACGGGGCAAACCTCCACAATTTCCACCTTTTCAACGGGTGGCGTGTGTGAATTAAGCCTTTGCCGGGTCGGCCGTGGCAGGCACCGAAGCGTGGGCGAAACCATGGCAACTCAAGCCCCCACCTGTGGTTGCCATCTTTTGGCGCTTTCATGACCTTCCAAGACTGCATCGGCGTGCGTCACGTTGCCAAAGCGTTCCATCGGCTGCCGCCTGCTACCACTTCCTGCGCTCACTTTTCGGACCGTCTTCATCGCCTTGGTTGCCGGTTGCCCACCCTAGATTCTCGCGATGGCAACCGGCAACCAGCGGCGGTGTGGCTTCGTCTGCCGGGGAGTGTGTGTTTTCGCCCCAAGGCCGCAGGAGAAAATTCACCAACTTCTCCAAATTCACCGGGGGAGGTACATACGCAGCAAGCCAGGTGGACAACTCCATCCATTTTTAACCGCCATCTGTTTTCATCTCCGGCTTGCCTCCACATGAACCAGTACAGTCAGACGAAGCCGAGAGCCTGGCCAACCAAGACCTGGCCTGCGCCTTCGGTGGGATTGAAAACGGAGCGGCAGCAAGAAATGAACACCACCTTTGGACGAACTGCCCCCCCCTGACACATGGATCAGGTTCCCAAAACCCCAAGCCTGAAAGGCTCCAGAGCTTTTGGAGTGCGGCTGCGCAACCCTGAAGGGGTGGAACTGCCGCTTTCGAACGTCTCGTGGCATGCGTGTGCTGACCAGCCTGCGGAATCCCATCTACTCCCGCATTCGGACATCCCTGGGCACACGTGAGCCGTCCAGCCCGTCGAAAGCGGTAGCTCCGTTCGTTCCTCACTTCGCGACCGCAGTCCATATCTGAGAAATCCGACAAGGTGTTTTGTGAGATGCCATAAACCGTGCCATGACCGCCACACACTCACCCCCGTTGAAACTGTGGAAGTGATGGAAGCCTCCCATCGGCAGGCTGCACCCAGCCCCCCGCTGGTTGCCGGTTGCCATCGCGAGAATCTAGGGTGGGCAACCGGCAACCACGGTGCTCACGGCCCACGCCAGACACTGCGCAGGAGACTGCGGTAGGACGCAGCCGTTGGAAAACGATGGCAATTCGATGCAAGCCGATGAAGACGATCAAGGCCCAAAGCACCTCCAATGACGGCAGCCAAAAGGGGGGTTTGGGTTGCCATGGTTTGCTGGCAGGCTTCGGAGCCTTCCAGTGCCCACTCGACACCGGCTTGTTTCACACACACCCCCGTTGAAACGGTGGAAGTTGTGGAAGTCTCCCATCGGCAGGCGGAGCCGCACCGACGCGAGTTGCCAAGTTGCCGTGCTTAGGCGTGGAAACTCGGCAACTCGGGGGCAACGCAGATGCAGGCAGGCCGCGTCCGAGCGAGCCGCCCCCTGCATTTTCATCGCCCCAAGGACGGCGCACCTTTTTCAGCGCCTGCGGGGGGCACAGACCCGAAATCACGGACCCGACTCAGCGGTTCCCTACCCTCCCGGAAGCGCCGCTAGGGATGGTAGGGACGCGTTGTGCGCGTCCGTAGAATCCTTCGTCCCAGCATGCGGTACGGCCCCATCGCCCCCCCCCTTTTTGAAGGCACCCGTGTTTTGCCGCTGGGCTGTGAAAGCATCGAAAACGAAACCCATGCACTGTCTCCGCAAGATCAGGAAGATTCCGCCTTCCTGCCCCTCACTCCCCGCTTGAGCCTTTCCGCCCTTTGCACTATCCTGCGTCGCCATGAAGATCATCGCCTCTTTCCTCATTGTCGCTGTTTTTTCCCTCGCTTCCTGCCGTGGCAGTGGCGGACCCATGACGCGTGCGGGCCGTGGTGTTGACCACGCCTTCCACAAGACCGGCCAGGGCATCAAGCACGTGGGCCAAAAGATCGAGAGCAAATTCTGAGGCGCAGCCCGCTGCGTCCCCCGAATGCTTCCTGACAGCACTTTTTTCATCACCGGGCCCACGGCCTCGGGCAAAACGGCCTTGGCCATCGCCCTGGCAAAGCACTTAGGAGGGGAGATCGTGAATGCGGATGCCTTCCAGCTCTACGCGGGCATGGACCTCCTCACGGCCAAACCTTCGCCGGCGGAGCTGGCGCAGGTGCCGCACCACCTCTACGGGGTGATCCCGCTCACGGAGGCCTGCGATGCGCAGCGCTACCACGCGCTGGCGCTGCCAATCATCGAGGACATTGCGGCACGCGGCCGCGTGCCCATCGTGGTGGGCGGCTCCGGGCTTTACATCAAGGCGCTCACCCACGGCCTCTCCCCCCTGCCCGCCGCCTCCCCCCAATTGCGGGGACTCTTTCAGCACCTCAGCCCCGGCGAGAAAACGCTGTGGCTGCTGCAGCTCGATCCCGAAGCCGCCACCACCGTGAACCTGCGCAATTCGCGCTACGTGGAGCGCGCGCTGGAAATCTGCCTGCTCACCGGGCAGCCGCAGTCCGGCCTGCGGCGCTCGTTTGAGCAAGCCGAGCCGAAGGTGAATGGCGTCATCCTCACCTGGGACCGCGAGACGCTCTACCGCCGCATCAATCAGCGTACGCTGGGCATGTTTGCCGCCGGGCTCATCGAGGAAGTCCGCGCCCTGGGTCCGCTCTCCCCGACGGCGGAAAAGGCCATCGGCGTGCGGGAAATCCGCGCGCACCTGGCCGGAACCGTCCCGCTGGAAGAAACTCTCGCCGCCATCCAGCAGTCCACGCGCCACTATGCCAAGCGACAAATCACGTGGTTTCGGCGCGAGCGCTGCTTCCAAACGATTTGCCTCGATTCCGTTCCGGCGGCACATTACGCACTCCCCCATCTCTTCGAACTTTTTCCATGCCTCCGCCCGTCCAGCCCGTCCGCCCCGTCTTCGTCAATCTAGGCCCACGCAGCTACCTCGTTCAGGTCGGCCGCGACATGCTCAAAACGCTGGGCGAAGAGGTGAACAAAAAGCTGCCAGACCGCACCTCCTGCGCCGTGGTCACGGATTCAAACGTGGGCCCGCTCTACGCCGAAAAGGTGCTGCAAAGCCTGCGCAATGCCGGCAAAAAGCCCCACCTCATCACCGTGCCTGCCGGGGAGTCTTCCAAATCCCTCTCTTGGAGCGAGTCCGTGCTCAGCGAGATGGTGCGCTTTGGCCTGGACCGCAAGAGCTTCGTGGTCGCCCTCGGCGGCGGCGTCATTGGCGATCTCGCAGGCTTCTGCGCCTCCGTGTATCAGCGCGGTGTCCCCTACGTGCAGGTGCCCACCACGGTGCTCTCCCAGGTGGACAGCTCCGTAGGCGGCAAGACCGGTGTGAACCTACCCAATGCCAAAAACATGGTCGGCTGTTTTCACCAACCGGTTCACGTCATCGCTGATCTCGACACCCTCAACACCCTCGCCACCCGAGAGTGGAATGAGGGCTTTGCGGAAATCATCAAGCACGCCTGCATTCGCGATGCCTCCATGTTCAAGGCCATCGAAGACATCGCCGCAGGCAAAGGCGACATCGTGGCCCTCATCCGCCGCAACATCGCCATCAAGGCCGTCATCGTGGAAGCCGATGAGTACGAAACCATCGGCACCCGTGCCCTGCTCAACTTCGGCCACACCCTCGGCCACGCCATCGAGGCCGCCGCAGGCTACGGCAGGCTGCTGCACGGAGAGGCCATCAGCCTCGGCCTGCGTGCCGCAGCCTGGCTGTCCGCACAGATCTCCGACCTCACCAGCGATGACTACGAACGCATCCTGACCCTGCTCAAGCTCTGCGATCTCCCTGTGCGCCTGCCGGATGATCTCGACACCGAAGAGATCATGCGCATCGCCCGCACGGACAAGAAATTCGAAAACGGCAAGATCCGCTTCGTCCTCCTACGCAAAATCGGCGAAGCCTACGTGAGCAAGGACGTGCACGAAGGGCATTTGAAGCAGGCGCTGGATGAGCTGCGGAAATGACGAAACCAGAATGAGGAATGACGAATTTCCAACCACCGCCGCAGCCACTCTCGGCTCACTTGCCCTTTCATTCCGCATGCAACGCGCCATGATCGAGGACGAGTAGGAGGACGAGGACGAAGCCGCCAACCACGCCACATTCGTCATTCAGGCTTGGACATTGTTTCGTCATTCGGATTTACTCATTCGTCATTCTGATCCCCGCCGATGCGCTTCCTCACCCCCAGCTACCTGCACCTCCTTTGGCTCGCGCTGATCCCGCTGGTGCTGTGGCTCTTCCGCCGGCAGGCGAAGCGGGTGCCGGTTTCCACGCTGCTGTTTTTTAAATCGCTCGCGCGTGAGCATCAGGAGTCCGCGTGGCTGCGCCGCATCAAGAAATGGCTCTCGCTGCTGCTCACGCTGCTGGTGCTGCTCTTCGCCATCCTGGCGCTCGCGCGGCCTAGCGGCAATCTCTCCGCCGATGCCATCAGCGCCGTGGTCATGGTCGTCGATTGCTCAGCCTCCATGGCCGCGCAGGACGTGCAGGGCCAGACGCGGCTGGACGCGGCCAAGCAGCGCGTGAAGGAACGCATCCGCTCTTTACCAGACCAGACTGTGGTATCTCTCATTGCCTTTGATGCGCGCTCCCGCGTGCTGCTTTCCCGCAGCCGCAACCACCGCGAATGCCTGCGCTTGCTCGAAGAGCTCACCCCGACACCCATCGAGGGCAAACCGGAGGCGGCATTGTCAGTCGCTCAACGCCTCGCTGATCTCGAAACCCATTCACGCATCTGGATGGCGAGCGATTCGCAACCGCCTGCAAGCACCGCCGTCGATTGGATTCCCGTGGCCCTCGCGGAGCCGCTCAATGTGGGCCTCACCGGTTTTCAGATCCGCCACAGCCCGCTGGCGCGTGATCGCTATGAGGCCTTCGTCAAAGTCAGCGCCTCCGCCGCCAACAAGAGCAAGACCACCACCACGCTCGAAGTCTCCATCTCCGGCCGCATCGCGCAGTTGCGTGAGCTGGACCTCGAACCCGGTGAATCCAGCGCGCTCATCCTGCCGCTCGAAGGTGTGCGCGGTCAGCAGATGGAGATCCGCCTGAAGACCGCTGGCGACTGCTTCGGCTGGGACGATGGCCTCGCGGCACCTTTGCCGAAAACGAAGCCCCTCACCGTCGCGTGGTTTGCTGAGAAGCCCGATCCCTTCACCGAACTGGCGCTCTCCGCCCTCATCGAAAACGGCCGCATCGAAATGCGCAAAGGAGACCCAAAGGCCTGGCCGCCGAAAGAACAGCCCGACGTGTATGTTTTTGAGCACTGGCTGCCCAAGGAATGGCCCACGGACCGTCCGGTGATCGCCCTCACACCGCAGACCAGCTCAGGCCCGCTGCAAGCCCGCGCCATCAAGAGCGTGCCGTATGACGGCGTGCGCTCTGTGCAGCCGGATCATCCCCTGCTCTTTCGCTCCAGCAGCAGCCGCATTGCCGTCACGCAGACCACGCTGCTCAAGCTGCCCGCCTCGGTCGAGCCGCTGTGGTTCGCAGGCAACGAGCCGGTGCTCGCAGCCGGTGAGTCCAACGGCCAGCGCCTCGTGGTCACCGCGTTCTCGCCTTCGCAGTCCGAGCAGCTCGCCCTGCTGCCCTCCTTTCCCCTGATCCTCGGCAACGCGCTCTACTGGTGCGCGGAAAACAGCGAAGCCCTCACCGACATGCGCACCCTGCACACCGGCGAGATGCTGCACACCGACAGCCTCGTGCAATGGCACGCGTGGAATGGCAGCGCCTTCATCGAAGTGTCCGACGATCCCGCGCACGGCCTCCTCGCGCTGAACCGCATCGGCAGCTGGGAAACCGGCAAGGACCGCAGCGGTGCCTGCGCCCTGATCTCCGCCGCTGAAACGAATCTGCCCGCACTCGCCACAGATGCCGCGCGTTCCATTCAGCCAGCCTCACCCGTCATCAGCGCCTCCGCTTTCAGCACCTGGCCCAAGCGCCTGATCTGGCTCGCGCTGATTTTGCTGCTGGCCGAGAGCTTTTTGTTTCATCGCAAGGCGGTGTATTAGCAGCCTTGATTACATTTCTTCTTGAATCAACGATTGTTGATTCAAGAAGTTTAATCAGCCGCACCATGACATAGACCTCCTATAAAGCCGGACGATTACAGGTCAGCGTGCACCCCAATAAGCATGCGCACTCACATAAAGTTTTGAGTAATAAATATAATCAATAATATTGCAAAATTATCTACACATGTCTATATCCTTAACATGAAACGATTAGACTAAATCGAATAAATTAGGACTCTCAAGCCTTAAGCCCGACATCGAATTCCAAAATTGCTCCCTGCCATGGCCACCGTCCAAACACCCATTCCAGAAGTTTTTGTTCTGTGGCACCCTTCGTGTGCTCTCGGTGAAACGCTGGCACGGCGAATATTTTCCTGGCTGCGTCCTGGAAACGGGCTTGGCCCTCAAGTTTTCTATCGCTCTTTGAAGGCACCTGAAGATTCAGGCAGCGGGCTTCCTCCTCCATTACCGGGTGAAAGTCGTGGAAACAATGCGAGTCAAACAAGCACTTCCTCGAGTTTTGCCAACGTTCAAATCATCCTGCCGCTTATAGACGCCAACATGGTGGCTGATGCTGCTTGGCGCGAATGGCTGGCACGCCTCAGCAACGTGTCCTTGTCTCCACACAAGCGCGTTTTCATGCCCGTGGCGCTGGATTCGACGGCATTCAATGTCCCTCCTCCACTCCGGGAACTGAATTTTCTCAGGCCTGCAGGATTGCCACTCCCTGCAGGAGAAGGAGCTGTCATGGATGCGGCGCTCAACATTGTTGCTCGGTCTCTTCTCAAGCAGCTCACAGAAGCTCTTTGCCGTTTCCTTCTAAGCGGGGACATGGACCCAAACCAAAACGCAGCCACGGGTGTCGAGGCGGGTTCTGTCATCCCCAAACTCAAGATATTTCTCAGTCATGCCAAGATTGATGGAACCACTCCGGCGCGCCTCCTTCGCGACTATATCTACAGTCAGACGCAACTGGCTGCGTTCTACGATGAAAACGACATCGCATTCGGCTCAGTCTTCGCGCGAACGCTGCAAAATGATTTAAACTCCCGTGAAACTGCAGCCCTGATTGCTGTGCGCAGCGCACGTTATGCCAGCCGTCCATGGTGCCGCCGTGAACTAGCACTTTTCCGTCGGCCCAGAAGAGAGCCTGCGGCTCCAGATGATTCGGAACGTTGGAGACTTTACCCCACCTTGGTGGTTGACGATCTGGAATCTGGCAGGCAGACCTCGGGGATTCCTGAACTGGGCAATTCTTCATGCATCCGCTGGTCGAATGACATACCAGACCAGGAAGAGCAGATCGTGACGACGATTATGCGCGATGTGATGCTCGCCGCATTTCACTCGGCTGTTGGCGCCACCATTCAAGCGAATCCCTCGCAGATCATCATCAATTGGCTCCCTGATCCCACGAGTCTTCTCCTGATTGATCGGATCAGAAATGGAACTCAAGAACTGGACATCATTCATCCTGGGCGTGGATTATCGGGGCTTGAACTCGACATCCTCTTTGATTTCTTCCCGCGCCTCACCTTTCATTCTTTCGAGGAGGTCCTGTCATGAGTTCATCCAGCAGTAAATACCGTTCCCGCCAGATTCAGGATTCCGTCATTGGATTCTCCATTTCCTACCAACGTGAAAACCTGCTGGCCCGGGGCTTGGGGCTGGAGCACATCCGCGAACTGCTTCTCCGTCTTGCGAGGCCCATGCTCCGCCAGAGTGCCAGCCTCGCTTATGGAGGCCATTGGAAGGAGACGGAGGACAACTTCACCTATGACCTATTGCGCCTCATCAATGCTGAGCAGGAGGACAACAGCATTGGCGGACCAGATTCCAATCTATCCATTGGCAGGCTCTACAGCCACTCCTCCTGGCCTTATTATCTGGATGTCACCCCCGCCATCGAAGCCCAGTGGATCAATTGCTGCCGTATCGTGCGTATCTCTCAGGCAGATGTCGGATTTCAGCCGGATGAGATCGTTCCCGATGGCGAAGCCAGGAATAATTCCGCGCGTTCTCTCTTCAATGCCGCAGTTTGCCTGAGCGCCATGCGCCGCCTCATGATGCAACCACGCACAATTCATGTGCCCGACATCAGACACACGGAATGGATACCTCCAGTCGTCGCCCGCGTTATTCTCGGCGGTAAGACCTCGGGCTATGCTGGCTTCATGCCGGGGATCTTTGAGGAAGCACTTTCGACCATCAACGAAAGCAGACCCCTTTACTTGCTGGGCGGGTTCGGAGGAGCCACAGAAACACTGGCTCAAGCCATCTTGGGAACGGGCAATTCAGTGCGAGCTCCGGAATTTTCCACAGACTGGCATGAGAAAAACAATCCAGGATATAAAGATCTTCTGGAATCATTGACTAGTTTCACACTCCCAGCAGGAGTCCTTGATCCTCGAGCCACATTCGACTTGCTCTGGGACAAGATCCTTGCCGCAAGAGAACATCCTAGCGCCACACTCAATACAGGTCTTTCGGACGCACAAACTCGCGAATTGCTTTCCACCCGTGACATCAACCTTGCCATTCGCCTCGTTCGGGAGGGGCTCACCAATCAGAACAAGCTTCCCCCGCTCGCTGCCTAGCCACCGAGGACGCCTTTATTATCGCGCCAGTCGAACGCTCATCTGCCGCTGATTGAAAGGACAGAAAACGCTTTCAGGAGCCCGTGGCAGCGCAGACAGCTCTGAGTGGCGTGAAACAGGCCGCCCCCAGTTCAGCGAAAAAAGGTCAGTTGAAAACTTGTTCACAGCCGCCACGTTTATTCACAGCGAAAACGCCCCTGAAAATCCCACATCTTGTTTTAGATATCTTAATGACCCCCAAGATAGCGTGGATTTTTGCGTTCGCTCTTGCGGGCATCCGGCGCGGAATGGTTCAGTCCACCCCAGTACTCATCGCGAAGTCATTCGTCACTCGGATTTCTTCACCCGTCATTCCCATTCCCGCCACTCCCCGTCATGTATCTCAAGAGCCTCACCCTTCACGGCTTCAAGTCCTTTGCGGACAAGACTCACTTTGAGTTCCACAAAGGTGTCACCGGCATCGTGGGCCCGAACGGCTGCGGTAAATCGAACGTGGTTGATGCCATCCGCTGGGTGCTCGGTGAAACGTCGGCGAAAGCGCTGCGCGGTGATGAAATGGCCGACGTCATCTTCAATGGCACCGATAAGCGCAAGCCCGTAGGCATGGCGGAAGTCACGCTAACGATGGCGGACTGCGAGCAGTCCCTCAACGTGGACTTCAACGAAGTCGCACTCACCCGCCGCGTGTTCCGCGACGGCCGCAGTGAGTACCGCCTCAACAACACCGTCTGCCGTCTCAAGGACATCCACGATCTCATCGCGGGCACCGGCATTGGCCGTGCGGCTTACTCCATCATGGCGCAGGGCCAGATCGACATGCTTCTGAGCTCCAAGCCGGAAGATCGCCGTACCGTTTTCGAAGAAGCCGCAGGCATCACCAAGTTCAAATCGCAGAAGCGTGAAGCGCTGCGCAAGCTCGACTACACCGAGGCGAACCTGCTGCGCGTTGCGGACATCGTTGCGGAAGTGAAGCGCCAGATGGGCACGCTGCAGCGCCAGGCCGCCAAGGCACGCCGCTACCAGACGCTGCTGGAAGATACCCGCCTGCTGGACACCCACCTTGCCCACAAGCAGTACACCGAATTTGCCGGTGAAAAATCCGAGTCTGAAAATCAGGTGCGCATGATGGCGAACCAGATTGAACAGTTGCAGGGCAAGCTGCAAGTCGCCGAAACCGAGGCCGCGCAGACCCGTGAGGCCTACCACGCACTGGAGTCCCAGATCAGCCAGGCACGCCAGCAGGCGCAGGAGCTTCGCTCGCAGATGCAGAGCGCCGAGGGCCGCCTGGGCTTCAACCGTGAGCGCAGCGAGGAACTCGAAGGCCGCATCCGCCAAAACGAAGAGCAGATCGCCAACAACGAAGACCTACTCGATCAGGCACGTCGTGATCTTGCCACTGCGGACGAGCAGTTGCTTGCCATCACCGACAACATCCAGACGCGCCAGCTTGCCGTGAACGAGCACGCCGGCCAGCACCAGAACATCATCCCAGAGCGCAACCGCCTGGAAGCCGACCGCCGCGCCATCCGCGAATCCATCCGCCAGTTTGAAGGCCAGATCGCCTCCAGCGAAGCCCGCGCGCAGTCCCTGAGCAATCAGATCTCCGGCGACCGCCAGCGCCACGAATCCCTCGCGCATGACCGCCACACCGCGCAGCAGGCGCGTGAAACGAGCCAGGTCGAATTCGACGAACTGCAGCGCAACATCCAGGAGCTGGAAGAGACGCGCAATCAGCTCGACGAAAAGGCCAAGGACTGCGCCCGTGAGATGATCGAACGCCGCCGCCAGCGCGACGCGATGAACAACGAGCTCAACGACCTCCAGCGCAATCTGACGCAGCGCAAGTCACGCCTCGAAATCATCGAGCAGCTTCTTCAAAAAGGCGAAGGCCTCTCCGCCGGCACGCAGAAGGTCATCAGCGGTCTGGACAACCCTGAGGTCTATGGCGTCGGTGTGCGCGGCCTGCTGGCCTCCAGCATCGAAGTGGAGCCCGAGTACATCACCGCCATCGAAGCCGCGCTCAAAGACCACCTGCAGGCTGTGCTTCTCACCGAGAGCGAACTCGCCGCGCAGATCATCGACCGCCTCACGGATCACAAGATGGGCCGCGCCGCGCTGGTGCCGCATGACTTCTGCAACCTGCGCAACGCCGCAGATCGCGAACTCCTTCCCGCTGGTGCCCTTGCCTGGGCCACGGACAAGGTGCGCGTGAAAACCGGCGTTCAGAGCCTCATTGATCACCTGCTGCACAACGTCGTCATCGTGGACGATCTGCACACCGCCCTGCGCATGAAGCGCGAGATGCCGCACCTCGCCATCGCCACGATGCGCGGTGAACTCATCACGCATGACGGCATCATCACCGGCGGTGCCACCAAGGAGGAAGGCTCCTCCACGCTGCGCCGTGAGGCCGAAGTGCGCCAGCTCCGCACGGAAGTGGAAGCGCTGGAATACCAGTACATGGAGAAGGAAGACGCGGTGAACAACATCAGCGCGCAGCTTGAAGAAATGCAGCGCGAGGAAGTGTCCCTGCGCGAGCAGTCCCAGCGCGCCCGCGAAGGCTTCTCCCAGTTCCAGGGCAAAATCAGCGTCGTGCAGCGTGCGCTGCAGCAGGCCACCACCAAGCTCGAGAGCGTCGAGTGGGACCAGAACCAGATTCAGGATCGCATCAGCGGCTCTGAAAGCCAGATCCAGCAGCTCCAAGAAGCCGTGGCCGTCGCCCAGGAACAACTGGCCACCTCACGCGCCCTCGAAAACGAACTCGAACTCGAAATGGAGGCCTTCCTCCGACGCGAACTCGAATCCAGCGAACGCCTCAACGAACTGCGCACCGCACTCGCCCTTGAGCAGAGCGCGCTGCATTCCATCGAGCGCCAGAAAGCCCCTCTCGGCGTGCGCTTGCAGGAGCTTCAGGCCGGCATCAATCGCTTCTCCGAAGAGATGAACACCTGGCGCATGCGCATCCAGCAGAGCGAGGCGGAAAACGCCCGCTTCCAGGAGCAGATCGAATCCCAGCGCGACACCATCGGTGCCATCGAAGAACACCTGCAGTCCAAGACCGAAGAGCGCGCCGGATTGTTTGAGCAGGTCAGCCAGCTCGAAGCCCAGCTCACGCAGCTTCGTCAGAGCTTCAACGGCCTCAACGAATCCCGCAACCGCGCCGAAGTCGCACTCACCCGCGTGGACCTTCGTCTCGAAAACCTGATCAATCAGGTGCAGGAGCGCTACAGCTTCCACATCGAAGCCTTTGAGCCTGACTACCACGTGCTGATGGTCACCATCGAAGAGCAGAAGAAAAACCGAAACCGTGGCAAAAAAGGCGCGGCCAATGCCGCAGGCTCCAGCGCATCCGCCGACGACGCCGAACCCAGCAACGAAGATGCGGAAGACGCCGAACCCGCTGCCGAAGAAAACGAAGCGCCCGTCATCCGCGCCGTTTCCAACCGTGATGACGACGCCGTGGACATCGACGAAGTCGTCATTCCCGGCGAAGAAGCACAGCCCGACTGGGCTTTCGTCATGGAGGTTGTTTATGAACTGCGCCAGAAGCTCGAAGGCATCGGCCCCGTGAATCTCGACGCCATCCAGGAGTTCGAGGAACTCGAAGAGCGCCACAACTTCCTGGACACCCAGCACAACGACCTCGTCAAATCCAAGGACGAACTGCTGCAGGTCATTGCCAAGATCAACGAGACCACCAAGACCATGTTTGTGGAAACGTTCACGGCGGTGCGCGGGTACTTTAACAACAACTTCCGCGAGCTCTTCGGCCCTGCCGCCAAGGCCGACCTCATGCTGGTGGATGAAAACGATCCGCTGGAAACCGGCATCGAAATCATCGCCAAGCCACCGGGCAAAAAGCTGCAGACCATCAGCCTCCTTTCCGGTGGCGAGCGCAGTATGACCGCCGTGGCCCTGCTCTTCTCCATCTACCAGGTCAAGCCTAGCCCCTTCTGCGTGCTGGATGAGCTGGACGCCCCGCTGGATGAAACCAACATCGGCCGCTTCCTCAAGATGCTGGACGCCTTCATCGACAACTCCCAGTTCATCATCGTCACCCACAACAAGCGCACCATGAGCCGCGCGGATGTGATCTACGGTGTGACCATGCAGGAGTTCGGCGTCAGCAAGCCCGTCGGTGTCCGCATGACGACGGAGGACACCCGTACCATGGACAAGACTGTGCAGGAACTCGCCCTCGAAGCCCCGAACCAGCCGAAGCGCAAGAAGAAGGCCGATGACGACGCCGAAGTCTCTGCGAATGAGGAGTCCGAGACCATCCCTGTAAACGAAGATCTCGATGAGGAACAGGCACGCCTGACTGCCATCGAAGAGCTGGAAGAACAATCGCCTGCAGTGCTGGTTTAAGGCAGGGAGAATCGTCAAGAGGTCAAGCAGTCAAGGCGACCCGCCAAAACGGAATCGTCCTCGCACTCCTACTCGAACTCGTCCTCGATCCTTCAACCCCGCCACATCAACACGACCTCAATCAACGCACAGCCCTCAAAGCAGATCTTCCACAGATGGCGGAGCCATCCCAGCCTGTAGCGAGGGATTGAGCGGAGTGACATCCCTCGTCGGCTTGTAGATCGCTCGTCCCTCAGACACCCGCATCGCGTAGCGATGCCAGCAGGTGCGTTCTATGACTCAAATACAGCCCACTTTCTCTTCATTGGCTGAGCACTTGCCAGCACTGAGCTGCGCGGCGCGCCCAAACTCTTCAAGATTCGACGAATTGTCTCCACGGCTTCATCATCTGTGATTCCCTCAAACGTCTCGATATCAATGTTGGTTCTGCCTCTTCCGCTACCACCACCGGTTACCTCACCAATTCCCGATGTTTGAAGAGCTTGCTCAAGGGGATCTTCCAATTCTTCTCGCGCCTCAAACCCGCAGTTCTGGAAATCTGCTGCATCAAAGGAGAGTTCAAAGAAGGCCATGGGAAGTGATTTCTTGCTGCACGCAAAGACGAGGTCAAGCCCTGTCTCGCGTGCCTCATTAACTTCCTCCCTCGAACTTCTCCCGCAACAGTCCCTCATACTTCTCCCGCAGTTCCTCATCGCCCACGCGCTGCGCCAGCTCGATCAATTCCAGATACGCCGTCCGCTCATCCGGATAATAGAACAGGATCTTCTCATACTCCTGCACCGCAGCATCCACCCGCCGCTCCTGGCTGTAGCGCCGTGCCAGCAGGTAGGACAGCGGTGGCTTCTCAAACTCATCCGAAGGATAGAACAGATCAGCAAACGGCTTCGCGATCCACTCCGCAATCTTGACCGCCGTATCCGGTGCCACCAGCAGCACCGCTGTCACGAGGAGCAGCATGCTGCCGATCACTGGAAAAGCCGCAGCAAGCCAGCCCATTTTCACCCCCGCAGACATCAGCCACACACTCGCCACAAGAGCGAGTCCGGCCAGCATCCACCGAGCTTTCTGCGTGTTCATGCGGATGAGTAATCATGATTCCACTCTCCGCAACCGCCTTGACCTCCAGACCTTTGACAGGTCTTTTCTCCCTCCATGACCTTCACCCTAGAGTCCTTCCACTTCCACGTGCTGCCCATGCACACGCGGTTCCCGTTCAAGTACGGCATCGCAAGCATGAACGCCCTACCGCACCTCTTCGTCACGGTGAATCTGGTCGTGGATGGCAAGGCCGTCAGCGGACTCGCCAGCGAAGGCCTGCCGCCAAAGTGGTTCACCAAGAACCCCGACACGCCCTTCGAGCTCGATCTCGCGGAGATGATCGCCGTCATTCAGAATGCCTCACGCATCGCCCGTCTCGCCGCAGAAAAACCCACCGGCTTCTTCGCGTGGTGGCAGAACTTGTACGCCGAGCAAAGCAACTGGGCGAAGGTCAAAGAAGTCCCTTCTCTGCTGGCCAATCTCGGCGTGAGCTTGATCGAACGCGCCGTGCTCGACGGCCTGTGCAAAGCACTCGGCCAGCCCCTGCATGACGTGCTGCGCTCAGACGTACTAGGCATTGATCTCGGAGCTGTGCGCGAAGAACTGCGCGGCATGCGCGTGGCCGACGTCATAGCCCCCACACCTCTCTCCCACATCCACGCCCGCCACACCGTCGGCCTCGGGGACCCACTCAGCGCCGCCGATGGCACCCTGGACGACGGCCTGCCCTACACGCTGGAAGAAAACATCCGCGCCTACGGCCTGCGCTATTTCAAAATCAAAGTCTGCGGCAAACCCGAAACCGACCTGCCGCGCCTGCGCGAGATCACCCGCATCATCACCGCCAAATGCCCCTCCGGCTTCCACGCCACGCTTGATGGCAACGAGCAGTTCTATGACCTCGCTTCCTTCCGCGAATTCTACGCCACGCTCAGCGCTGATGCCGCGCTGGCCCCGCTGTTTCAAAGCCTTCTCCTCATCGAGCAGCCGCTGCACCGCTCCCAGGCTTTGAACGATGACGTGGCCGCGACCCTGCAATCATGGACCGAAGGCCCCGGCATGATCATTGATGAAAGCGACGGTTCCCTCGCTGATCTCCCGCGTGCCCTCGATCTCGGCTATCGCGGCACCAGCCACAAGAACTGCAAAGGCATCGTCAAAGGCCTCGCCAATGCCGCGCTGCTCAAGAAGCGCACCACGGTCATTCGCGGTGGCCCCATCCTCAGCGGCGAAGACCTCGCCAACGTCGGCCCCGTGTCCCTTCTGCAAGACCTCAGCGTCATGGCCCTGCTCGGCATCACCCACGTCGAGCGCAACGGCCACCACTACTTCCGCGGCCTCAGCATGCACTCCCCTGCCACCCAGGAAGCCGCACTCACCACCCATACCGGATTGTATCAGCGCCACGCCCAAGGCTTCGCGACCTTGAACATCGTAAATGGCAGGCTGGATCTTCAGAGCGTGAACGCCGCGCCCTTTGGCTGCGGCATCACTCTGAATGTGTCTCAGTTCGAGCCGCTGAATGCATGGATCAAACGCGGCGGGATGGGGGAACTGTGAGGCAAAAGAGGATTAGCCGAGTCGCGAAACCAAAAAGGTTTTTTGCACAAAGCAGACTTCCAGAACACCAACCAAGTCAGCGACGTTCAAGGACATCGCCGACACCTTTCCGAAAAAGTAACCTGAGCAACCCGTCAGCATCGAAGAAATGAAGCGCGCTGTGGCTCAAGGTGCTGTCAGACAGTTCAAGAAAGCTGTGGCTGAGAATCGTCCCTTATAGCTGCAGAGTCGGGGTCGGGAGACCCCGACGCCTTGACGGGGGCGCTTGCAAACACAAACCGATGAATGCCCGTGAGGTCAGGAGCGGTGCTGGCATTCAGATACCCCAGCTCCGTGCAGCGTGCTGCCACCGGCGCACCCTGATCATGCCCCACTTCCAGAGCGATGAGCGCGCCTGAGTTCAGATGCGGCAGGGCATCATTCAGAAAGCGCTCCACGATGCGAAGTCCATCAGGCCCGCCATCGAGTGCAAGAATAGGATCGCGTTTCACTTCGACGCTGAGAGTTGGGATCTCGGCGCTGGGGATGTAGGGAAGATTGGCGACGATGACATCGAAGCTGCCAGTGATCTTTTCAAACAGATCGCTGCGCAGGAGTTTGACGTTGGCGCTGAGGCGCGAGGCATTGAGGCGGGCGAGATCGAGGGCGTCTTCGCTGATGTCTGCCAGCACCACTTCACTCAGTGGCCAGGCTTTGGACATGCTGAGTCCGATGCAGCCGGAACCAGTGGCCATGTCGAGCACACGTGCGGGCGCGATGGTGAATTTTTTGAGAACGAGTTCCACGAGCGTTTCCGTCTCAGGGCGCGGGATCAGGGCGCGGTGGTCGCTCACAAATTCATGGCCGCAGAATTCGACGGTGCCGAGCAGATGCTGCAACGGCTCCCCTTCCCCACGACGGCGCAGCAACTCGCGCAGTGTCACGAGATCCGCCTCAGGCACGGGCTCGCTGAAGCGCAGATAAAGATCAAGCCGACGGCACCCTAGGACGTGAGCGAGAAGATGCTCCATGTTCAGCCGAGCTTCGTCGATCTTGCGCTTCTCCAGGTAGGAGGTGCCAGAGCTGACGATTTCGAGAATGAGCTTCATGGAGTGTGAAATGACGAGTGCCTAAAACAATGCGCACTCATTCAGGACGGTCACGCTGGGATCAAGCCGGATTCCGTGATGATTTGATGGATGTGCTCATCGTGAAACTCGACGGTGATGTGGTCCACGAGCTGAACATTGAAGGCAACAGCGATGCGCTGGGCACGGCAGTCTGGCTGTGCAAGCAGCCTGTCATAGTAGCCACCGCCACGGCCAAGGCGTTTCCCGTCGCGAGTGAAGGCAAGGCCTGGAACGAGGATGATGTCGAGCGCAGCGATGTCGATAGGCGGGCAGTGCGGCTGCGGTTCCCAGACATTCATCTGGCCACGATGCAGATCCTCAATCGAACGAACATGCCGTGCCTGCAGCGCCTGATGTTCGATCTGGAAGAAGCAGGTGCGGACTCCCTGCGTCAGTAAAACAGGCAGCAGATGCGCCACCAGGTCAGGCTCGTTCTTGAGCCCACCGAAGAGAGCGACGGTGACACCCACATGCCAGGTGCTGGCGAGATGCGAAAGGTGGGATGCGATGTGTACACTGGCAGCACTGCGCGTGGCTTCATCCATGGCACGCAGGCGTTCCCGCATGGTCTGGCGCAGGGTGGTTTTGTCGTGCATAGCGTTCGCGGCTGGAATGAGTGGAACGCGCGGGAGCTGGCGGATGCGCTGGCCGACAGACAGGAGTGTCTGTCGCACCTCAGAGCAGTTCGGGTTTCTGCAGCAGTTCGGCCACGCGTTTGAGCAGGCGGCCAGCGCCGCCACCATCCAGCACACGGTGGTCAAAACTCAGCGTCAGCTCGGCTTCGGTGACAGGAATGAACATGTTCACCTCTTCACTCCAGTGCGGTACTTTGCTGCCAGCACCGAGGCCAAGCACGAGGTTCTGCTCCGGCAGCGGAATGGGCGTGGCCCACACGATGCCGAAGGTGCCGAAATTGGTCACGGTGGCGATGCCAGGACGCTTCACATCGTTCGGCAGGCGGCGAGCGCGGGCCTGCTCCACGAGCTTGTTATACGTGGGCACCAGTTTGACCAGCGGGGTCTTCTCAACTTCACGCAGCGTAGGAACCATGACGCCGTCATCGACTTCCACCGCGAAGCCGATGTCGATGGCCAGCGGATGCACGATGCGATTGCCCACCAGGCGTCCGGCAAAGGCGGTGTTTTCAGCCAGCGCCAGAGCGAGGGCACGAATGACGTAGAGCGCAGGGCCGGGCTTGGGATCGGTCTTTTTGCGATGCGCAAGCATGGCATCCAGCATGATGGGACTGCCCACAGTGGCCAGCGGACGCGTCCAACTGCGGCGCATGGAGTCCGCCACGGCGATGCGCATGGGCGAGGCAGGCGTCATGCGGTGCTGCTCCAGCGCACGCAGGAAGGCCTCAAAATCTTCGACGGTCACACGACCACCCGCGCCCGTGCCGGGAACACCCGCGAGGTCTGACGCATTCAGTCCCAGCTCCAGCATGCGGGCACGCATGCGTGGGGAAATGTAGCTCGCGCCGGTGGCACCCGCAGGAACGGGCAGGCCACCCACGACAGGCTCAACAGTGGGCTGGCGTGTGGAGATGACGTCGTTGTCGCTGATCTTGAAATGCAGGTTTTCGACTTCCTCAGTGCCTGCGCGGTCAGCACTTGGGGCAGAGCTCGCAGGCTGCGGCTCATCGACAAGACCAAGCGACTGGGCGTTTTCCAAGGTGATCTCAAAAGCAGCGAGCGTGGAGCCGACGGCGTAGCTGGTCTGCGTGGTGGCCACGATCTGGCCAATGGTGCCGGCGCATGGCGCAGTGACGGCCATCGTGGCCTTGTTCGTCTCGACTTCAAAGAGATCACAGCCAGCCTCAACCACACGACCTGGCTCGACCAAAATGCGAATGATGGTGGCTTCGGCGATGGACTCGCCAAGCTGGGGCATCAAGATGGGGATGGTGCGCATGACTGGATGCTGAAAACGGGAATGCAGAGTTTAATTACGCAGCAAACGGCGGAGCGCAGCAGCGATGGTGGAGGTGGTAGGGCGATGCGACTTCCAGAGATTCGGATGATAGGGGATCGGCGTGTCCTTGGAGTTCAGCCGCATCGGCGGTGCATCCAGCAGATGAAAGCCATCCGTGGTGACTCGGGCAATGATTTCCGCCGTGACCCCGCCCCAAGGGAAGGCTTCGCCGAGAGCGAGCAGACGCCCGGTGCGGGCGACGGAGGCCAGAATCGTGTCTGTGTCCATGGGCTTCACGGAGCGGAGATCGACGACTTCGATTTGATAACCATCAAGCTGCAGCTCCTCTGCGGCACGCAGGGCTTCATGCACCATGGCGCTGTAAGTCACGATGGTGGCGTGGCGGCCCGGGCGGGCGATGCGCGCCTTGCCGATGGGCAGCTCGCGGTCGCCGATCTGATCGGCCTTCAGGTGGTAGTAGAGAAACTTGTGCTCGCAGAAGATGACGGGGTCATTCAGCTTCACGCTGTCCAGCAGCATCCAGTAGGCATCTTCCACCGTGGCAGGCGTGACGATGACGAGGCCGGGATAGTGCGCGTAGATGGCCTCCATCGACTGGCTATGAAACGGACCACTTCCCGCCGTGCCGCCGGAGGGCAGGCGGATGGTGATGGGGCACGGCACGTTTGTGCGCCAGAAGAGTGTGGCCGCCTGATTGACGATCTGATTGAACCCGATGGAGGAGAAATCCGCGAACTGCATCTCAATGATGGGCCGCGCGCCCTCCACGGCCGCACCGATGGCCATGCCCACCATCGCGTCTTCGCTGATGGGGGCGTCGAAAACACGGTTGGGAAATTCCTTGCTGAGGTTCTTCGTGGCCTTGAACGCACCGCCGAAGGTGGCGATGTCCTGACCGTAAAGGAAGACGGAGGGATCTTCCCGCAGGGCCTCGTATTGGGCCTCTCGAATGGCTTCGAGGTAGGTGATGCTCATGCTTCGTGCTGTCCCTCCACCAGCTCAGCGCAGGACAGGGCCTGCCAGTTTTCTTTGAAGGGATCAGGAGCGGGTTCTTTGGACACTTTGGAAACGGTTTGGTCAACGTTACGGCGCACCTCTTCGTTGAGCTCGCGCAGATCAGCGGAAGACATCCAGCCGCGATCACGGGCGAAATCTTCAGCCACCTGCAGGCAGTCCCGCGCGGAGGGGCCCTGCCGCTTGGTATCAGGAATGTAGGAGGCGTCATCGTGCTCGCCATGCCCGGCCAGACGCAGCAGCGTGCCCACGATCATCTGCGGTCCACCGCCTGCGCGCGCCCTAGCTGTCGCAGCCCGGAAGGCCTTCAGACAGGAGGCGAGATCCGTGGCGTCCACCGTCACACCTTCGATGCCGTAACCCGCCGCGCGGTCCACCAGATTCTCACAGGCATACTGGCGGGTGTTGGGCGTGGAGTAGGCGTATTGATTGTTCGCGATGCTCACGATGATGGGCAGCTTTTCCACCGCCGCCATGTTCAGGCCTTCATGGAAGGCACCCGTGGACGTACCGCCATCGCCAATGCTGGTGGCACCGATGCTGTCGGCCAAAGTACCCGCGAGACGCCGGGCGAAGAGCCCCCCGGCCACCACCGAAAGCAAGCTGCCCAGGTGGCTGATCATCGCCATGTGCCCTTCTTTCGGACGCCCACGGTGAATGTTGCCATCCCGGCCACGCATGGGGCCGGTGACCGCCCCCAGGTAGGTGCGCACGGTATCAATGATCGGCTCGCCAAAGGCAATGCGGCCCGCTTGGTCACGGATCAGCGGGCCGTAGATGTCTTTGCCCTTTCGCAACTGCACGCCAAGCGCGGCACTGAAAGCCTCCTGGCCTTTGCCAAGATAGACCCCGCCGACGATACGACCGCCCGCCCGATAGAGCGAACCAAGCTTTTCTTCCAACACCCGGGACAGCAACATGTGCTGGTAGGTGAGGAGAAATTGATCGCGAAAATCGGCTGTCAGGTCGGTTTCGACGCAGTTTATCGGTGAAGCAAGAGCCACGAGTTACATTTGGTATCAAGCGCAACAGTTTCGTCAATAGCGTCGCGGCAAGGAATCCGCTACTTTCACAGAAATATAAACGCATGTGGCATCCGTCCAGCTTTCCCGTGTCAGCGAGTTTTTAAGATTTTTAGTGACAAAAGATAAGCGATTGAATAAAATCCTTTGAAATTTAAATAATCCAGTATAATTTTCATAAACTTATCCTAATTTTTTAGAATTCCATGGAATCACTCATCGCCACTGCTGCTGCTGATCCCGCTTTTGCAGGATTCCAGCTTCAAAGCTACGGAAGCTTGGTGCTCCCGGATCATCCCATCCGCTTTGGTTTCCAGGTGGACATCGTTCCTGAGAACTGCCCTACCAGCATTCTCTTTGGCCTCGTCAGCCGGGACCCTGCCAACGGTGGGCACGCCAAGTCCAAGGGCTTTGCCGTGCGTGTGGACCTGGAAATGCGCGAAGTCTGGGATGCCCTGAACAGCAGTGGTCTCGTCGGCTGGGTGGAGCACCCCAAGGGACTCGCAGGTTTTACCGATGAAGAGCCCCTCCTCCTTGGCTGGGAGATCGAGTATCACGGCCAGGCCTTGATTCCCAAGCTCATCGTGGCGGATCAGCAGTGGCTTTATCCGGCCATCCAGTGCCCCCACCCCATCGTCATGGAGACCTTGATCGGCTGGCAGGGCGACTGGGAGCACGACCCAAGGGCCACATTCCTTCACCCGGCACTCTGGCGCGAGCAGCTCCCCATGCACTCCACGCAGCAGCCCGAGGCCATCGCCGCTTAGGCCGTTCATGTTCCAAGGCATCTCTCGGAGTACCGGGCAATCTCAAGCTCCGGCTTGAATCCCGCGGCTTTTCCCGTTACCAGACGGGCACATGAAAAACACGGAAAGTCGCATCCTCATCACCGGCGGAGCCGGATTCATCGGCAGCGCCCTCGTCTGGGAGCTCAACCGCCGGGGCTGCGAAAACATCGTCGTCTGCGACCGCCTCAGCACCGACGAGAAATGGAAGAACCTCGTCCCTCTCAAATTTGCCGACTACATCGACGGCAACGACCTCCTGCAGGCCGTGCAGCACAGCCCTGGCAAGCTCGGGCATTTTGACCACGTCCTCCACCTCGGTGCCTGCTCCGCCACCACCGAGCGCGACGCCGACTACCTGATGCGGAACAACTACGAGTTCACCAAGCAGCTCTGCCAGTGGTCGCTCGCCAATCAGACCCGCTTTGTGTACGCCTCCTCCGCCGCCACCTACGGAGACGGCGCCCACGGCATGGACGACCAGATGCCCGACATCCACGCCCTGCGCCCGCTGAACATGTACGGCTACTCGAAGCACCTCTTCGACCTCCACGCCCGGCGCGAAGGCTGGCTGCCCAGCATCGTCGGCCTCAAGTACTTCAACGTCTATGGCCCCAACGAAGACCACAAGGCCGACATGCGCAGCCTCGTGCACAAAGCCTGCGGCCAGATCCTCGCCACCGGTAAAGTTCAGCTCTTCAAATCCCACCGCCCCGACTACAAAGACGGCGAGCAGATGCGCGACTTCCTCTACGTGAAGGACGCCATCCGCATGACACTCCACCTCGCCGAAACCCCAGCCGCCGGCGGCCTCTTCAACCTCGGCTCCGGTGCCGCCCACACCTGGGTCGAACTCGCCACCGCCATCTTCACCGCCCTCGGCAAGGAACCCAACATCGAGTTCATCGACATGCCCGAGCACCTGCAGTCCAAGTACCAATACTACACCTGCGCCGACATCACCAAACTGCGTGCCTCAGGGTTCACCACCGAAATCACCCCGCTGGCCGAGGCTGTGAGAGATTACGTGCAGGGCTACCTCGTGCCGGACAAGCGGCTGGGGGATGAGGTGGTGGCTGGGTGAAGTGGATCTACGACCAAGCTAAACAACGAGCATGTTTGGCAGGCCCGTAAATGTTGGACGAAAAGGCGACTGCGGAAGCATGTATCGTGACGCAGAGAGCTGTTCACTCCAGCACATGCTAAGCCTTTAGTCCTTCCAAGCATTGCTCGTATCGTTTCATTGCTGTATCGAACCCATTCTTAATATCATCGTGAAAGCGGCCCGGCCACGGTGCACCGGGTAAAAACGAGGTGTCAACTTTGCATTGCTGAAATAATTCTCGTTGATCGCGTTCCTGCAGCGCGTGTTTCAAGTAAGCGTAAAAGCTCTTTGGCATTTCAGCTCCTTCAATGAGATATAACTTAGTTTTGATTATCTGACGGATTTCGTCGTGAATGGAAATGAAGTAGGTGTTCTGGTAATACTGCTCGACCCTAGCAGCCTTATCTTCCGGCAAGCGTGGGATAATTTCAGATTTTGTGTGGTTACAGACGTACAGTTGGTGGACCATGTTCCACAGAGGACCATAAAACTCTTCTATTTGGCGTTCGTAATGCCGCAGAAGTTTTTCGAGCTTGCGCGTTCGGTCTTCTCTGATTCGCACCAATTCGGCGCTGAAAGCGCCGATCTTTTGGTCATACTCAAACTTAATTGCACTTGTTAGACGCTGGGAAATCCAACTCCGAAGCAACCAAGCGGCTGCGCTTAACAGCGCCGCACTTACGGCTGCAGAGGATAGGATTGTAGTTATGTAGTCGCTCATAGGTGTGGATTTGAGTGGCCTAATTTCCCAAAGTCAGCCACCGTGCCGAGCGGCGCAAGATGAACTTTATCCAAGAACACCTCAGCCTAGAGGCTTGTGCGTCTCGATGTGTTTGGCGGTGCTGAGCTTGGTCCAGAGCCATTTGCAGCAATGCGGACAACGCTCATACCGTTCATCGCCGAAGTTGATGGCCAGCATGGAAGGCTCGAAGTCGGTGGCGCACTCTGGACAGTGCTGGATGCCATACATCAAACGCAGGGGCAGAACCTGACCAAAGATCAGGTACGCGAACCAAGCCACTGAGCCCACCCAAAGAGCCCCCAGCCACAATCCCACAATCCAGAGCAAGTAGAAGCGCCTCTCTCCACCCACCGCAGCCCGTCCCACCGCATTCCGGCATTCGACAGCGCCAGAAATGCATGCTAAACACCACGCCCCATGTCAGCCCCTACCAACCGTCTCGACGCCCGTTTTGCCCAGCTTCGCACTCAGAAGAAAAAGGCATTCGTAGCCTATGTCTGCGCGGGTGATCCAACCCTGGACGCCACCATCGACATCGTTCTGGCCCTGGAGCGGGCGGGAGCGGATGTGGTGGAACTGGGCGTGCCCTTCTCCGACCCGCTGGCCGATGGCGTGGTCAATCAACTGGCGGCGGACCGGGCGCTGAAGGCCGGAGCCAGCACACCCAAGGTGCTGGAGATGATCAAGAAGCTGCGCACGCAGTCCCAGGTGCCGCTGGTGCTCTTCACCTACCTCAACCCCGTCTATACCTACGGCTACGAGCGCTTCCACATCGACGCCGCTACCGCCGGGGCCGATGGCGTGCTGGTGCTGGACCTGCCGCCGGATGAACTCTCGCAGAATCCTGAGCTCAAGCCCACGCCGGAGCTGCGCCACATCCAGCTCATCGCCCCGACATCTTCGACTGAACGCATCACCAGCATCGCCAAAAGCGCTGAAGGTTTCGTCTATTACGTGAGCCGCCTCGGCGTCACCGGCGCGCAGGTGGAAGTCGCCTCCGGCATCGCCGAGCAGGTGGCCATCATCCAGGCCGCCACGGACGTGCCGGTCTGCGTGGGATTTGGCGTCTCCAACCCCGCCCAAGCCGCCGAGATCGCCAGCAAAGCCGATGGCGTCGTGGTCGGCAGCGCCATCGTCAAGTTGATTGAACAAAACGGTGCCAGCCCCGATTGCGCCGCGAAGGTGGAAGCCTTCGTGAAGCCGCTGGTGGATGCGGTGAAGGCGCTGTAGGCTCTTGATGAGCAAGCTGCCCGATGTCATTCCCTTGGATGTCCCCAGTTGCGGGCTGACATCACCGCCGTATCATGCGTTCTCATGTCGCACCCCGCCACGACCCTGTCCGAGGCCACAGTCAATTGCTCGCCCCGTCCGTTGACCGACGGTGCGATCGCGGACTTCTGGGTGGAGACATCGGAAGCACGCGATCACCTGACCTGCTTCCGCTCCAATATCCTTGCCCTGTTGGAGCAGCCTGTGGCCCAGCGGATTCTCGTCTTCGGTCACCGGGGCTGCGGCAAGAGCACGGAGTTGAACAAGCTCATCTCCGAGCTGGGTCCTGAATGGCTGCCGGTGACACTCCTGGCAGGACATTTCCTCCCGGTCAGTGGCAATCAGGCCGCAGATGTCCTCCTCGCCGCCTGCACACGCATGATCGAGGTGGCCCAGGACAAGGGGCTGGCCTTGAACGAAAAGGCCTTGAGTCCCGTCATTGAGTTTTTCAACGAAACGACCACCACCCAGCACGAGACGCGCAGCGCGGATATGGAGGTCGGTGCGGGAGTCAATACCTCCGCCAGCCTGCTTGAGAAACTGCTCGGCCTTTCGGCCAAGTTCACGAGCGCACTGAAGTTCGGCTCTCGCACAGATACCAGCACCGTGAGCAAAGTGCGCCAGCGCAAGGGCGAACTCATGGCCAGTGTCAATGCCCTTGCCCTGTCCATGGAGATGGCATGGCGCAGCAAGACGGAAAACCCCAATGCGCGCGTGCTGCTGGTCATCGAGGACCTCGACAAGCTCGGCCTCGCCGATGCGCGCCAGATCTTCGTCAATGACGGTCGTCTTCTCGGCGACATCGCGGTGCGCGCCATCTACACGGTGCCCGTCTTCACCTTCCATTCGCCTGAGGCCAGTTCGATCAAGTCCTACTTCGACCACACCATCGGCCTGCCGATGATCAAGACCTACACCCGGCATGGCAAGCCCTGCGAGGAAGGCCGCAGCATCCTCCGCGCCATCATTCGCCGCCGCGTGGCGGAGGGCGTGCTGCCCAATGATGCCATGGAACTCCTCATCGAGCGCACGGGAGGCGTGCTGCGAGACATCTTTGACGCCATCCAGTCCTGCGCCCAGTTCCTGCCCGTGCAGAAGTCGAAGGTCATCGACAGGGAAAGCATCAAGGCCGCGCTCAATCGCATGGTCGCCACCATCGGGCTCCAGATCGGCTACCCTCCAGAGGAGAAAAAGTCGCCGAAGCCGCTACAGCAACGCCTCGCTCATATTGCCCAGGCGCAGGCTGAGGGAAGAGAGGTCGCCACGGAGCCGGACCCGGACCTGCAATACCTGCTCATGAGCGGTGCCCTCATCGAATACAACGGGGACCGCTGGCTCGGCGTCCATCCTCTTGCCAAGGACTACCTAACGGAGCTGGGGCTTTATGCCGGAGACCACTGAGAACGACCTGCGCCACGAGCTGGCGCAGTTCCTTGAGCAGTCCCGCAGCGGTCTCGCGCTGCTGCGCTACCATTCCTTCCACGCGTTTGAAGACCTGTGGAGACACCTGCCCAGCACCCGCCCCATCATCATCGAGCGCTACCAGCCCCGTGCGCAGGATGAGCGCGCCTCCGCCTGGCAGCTCGTCGAGCGCTGCCGGGAGCATGCACGGCAGTCCCAGCCCGTCATCTTCCTCTGCCCGGCTCCCGATGTGGAGGCACTGGCCGACGTGGCAGTCCAGGCCACCTTCTGGAAGGAGATGAACGCTTGCCGCGAGGCCCTCGGAGCCATCCCGGCCACCCTCATCCTCACCCTGGACGACGCCCAGACGCCCGCCTGCTTCCATCATGCCAAGGACCTCGTCTCCTGGTGCTCGCCGAAGTTCGAATCGCCCACCCGTGCTTCTTTGCCGGTGGACAGTGAATTCGAACGCTCCCACCAGCCCCAGCGCGGCCATGATCTCCGCGAACCCGCCTCCCATTCCCTCCAGTGGCGCACCCTCCATCCGCTCCTTCTCGGAGAACTGGAAAGCGGCCAGCCCCTCTCGGCAGAGGCCGTCAACCGGCTCCTGCTCCCACTGATGCGCCACGCGCTCGATACCGGGGCCGTCACCGCAGCGGCCAGCCTACTGGAGATGGGAGATCGTGTCTCTTTTGCCAGCGAGCGCGACCGCAGTGTTTGGCTGGAAATGAAAGGCGACCTCGCCGTGGCTCAGGGCGATCTGGCCGGGGCCCTGCGCTCTTTTTCCGAGAGCAAGTCCATCGCCGAACGCCTCGCCGCCAGCGACCCCGCCAATGCCGCGTGGCAGCGCGACCTCTCCGTCTCGCTGGAGAAACTCGGCGAACTCGCTGTGGCTCAGGGCGATCTGGCCGGGGCCTTGCGCTCTTTCTCCGAGAGCAAGTCCATCGCCGAACGCCTCGCCGCCAGCGACCCCGCCAATGCCGCGTGGCAGCGCGACCTCTCCGTCTCGCTCAACAAACTCGGCGACCTC
>JAIXYN010000075.1 GCA_027490195.1 Verrucomicrobiaceae bacterium
GATCAAAGTGCCTCGCGGCCTTCAACCGGCGCACTTCCATTTCCTGGTGATCTCTTCTCTTGCTCATCCAGCCATTCTACAACAGTTCTCGACCTTTGTCAGCCTATTATGCAAGTCTCAATAGTGACTGTAACGGCGAGGATTCTGCAATGGCCAGACGTTCCTCGGCCAGCAGCGAGCAGGCGATCATGTGCGCGGTGAGCCGTGAACGGTCAATGTGCCAGTCGGGATACCCCGCAAAGTGCCCGAACCAGTGGACCTGAACGCCGTCCCCCCCTCGTGAAAGAGAGGCCATTCGTGATGATGTGGGAGCCAGTGCATGGTTGAAATAATACAGCTCTTGGTGGTCTAATGTCCATACTCTGAACGAATGTTACAGTGCATGATCGACGTTTAGTGAAGATGTTTGTTTTTAGTGAATCCCCTTTCGCCTTTGTAACCACACACGCATGAAAGTCGCCTTCATCGGACTCAAGGGACATGTCGGCACAGTGCTGTCGGGGGCGAAGTTTCTGGGCGATGTGGAAGTCGTGGCTGTGGCGGAGGAGGATGCGGCGTTGATGGCTTCGCTGATGAAGAAGGATCTGCTCGCGCTCTACAACGACCATTCGGGCAGGTTCCCCTTTTCGAAAGGCAAACGCACTCCGCTGGTGGCAGCTATCTCCAGTGATGGCGGCAAGACGTGGCCAGTGCGCAAGTTGATCGAGGGCGATCCCGATGGCTGGTATTGCTACTCGGCCATCCATTTCGTCGGCGACAGCGTGCTGCTCGGTCACTGTGCCGGTGACAGCAAATTGGGCACGTATCTCGGCACTCTGCCCATCCGGCGCATCAGCCTCGACTGGCTGCGGCAGCCGTAAAATAGACTTCATCTTTCGCGTTCAATGACACCCAATCAAGACTCATGAAAATCACACTGCTTCTGCTCCTTCTCTCGAGCACTCTTCACGCCACGGAGTTCTTCGTGAACAAGCAGGGCCTCGACTCAAATGCGGGAACGAGTCGCGAGGCGGCGTTCCTCACGTTTCAAAAAGGCGTGGATGCTTTGCAGCCGGGAGACACGCTGACCATCGGTCGCGGTGAGTATGCGGAAGCGGTCGCGAGGAAGGGGCTCGGCAGTGCGGAGGCGGTGACGATCATTCGTGCGGAGATGCGGGGCACGGTGCTGCTGCGCGGTGATGTGGATGCGCCGGTATTCAGGCCGGTGGCGGGAACACGGCAGACTTTCGTGGCGGATTTCAAAGGCGCTGTGCAGGCGGTGTATGAAGTCGATACCTGGTCGCGACTCGGGGAGTGCGCGACTTTGGCCGAGGTGGAGTTTCAGCCGGGCAGCTACTTTTCTGATGCCGCAGCGGGACGGCTCTATGTTTCCAGCACGGACTTGCGCTCTGCGGTGCAGCATCATTACAGCGTGCCGGTGCTGGGGCGGCACGGCCTGGCACTGGAGAAGCCGGTGCGGGTGGTGCTGGATGGCATCGCGGTGCGCGGGTGCGAGAGCAGCGGGATGGCGGACTCGCGGACGTTGTTTGGCACTTGGGGCATCATTTTCCTCGGTGCCCGCGACTGCATTATCCGCGATTGCACGGCTTTCCTGAATGGCGGAGGCATCTGCATCGCCAGCGAGGGCGAAGGGGGCAATCTAGTCGAGGGCTGCACAGGCTATGGAAACAGTTCGCCACACAACAGCTCCGAGTGTGCGGGTGTGATGCTGTATCAATGCAAAAATGACGTGGCGCGTAACTGCGTGGGCTATCGCTCCATTGGCGTGGGTGTGCGGATCTACGGCCTTTCGGCTGAGCATGGGTTGCTCGATCACTGCCTGGGCTGGGGTAATGAAGGTCCGGATATCGGCATCAAGGGCGGCAAAGGTGTTGCGACGTGCGCGGCGCGGAACTCTGTGGGGCTCGGGCTCTTTCCGGTGCTCAATGTCTCGAACTCCATCCTCGGCGGCCAGAACATCTATGTACCTGACGGCGAGATCACCAAAGACAACATCCACCTCAAGACCGAGCGCCTGAATCACGACCAAGAGTTTGCCGATCCGCTGAACTTTGATTTCAGGCTGCAATCGACCTCCGCGATGCGCGGTGCGGCAACGGATGGAAAAGATCGCGGGCCGTTTCCCTACCTGGCCAATGTGTTCTTCGTGAAGCCGACAGGCGATGACGCTGCTGATGGCCTGTCGATGTCAGGAGCCTGGAGAACGCTGGGCCGAGCGGTGCGGAGTGTGCGTCCCGGTGACACGGTGCATTTGGAGCAAGGCGTTTATCAGGGTGGAGTGACGATGCGCGCGGGAAAGGCGGGCGCTCCGCCGGTTTCATGGCGTGGCCGTGGTGTGGGCAAGGTCGTCATTTCCGATGGCCTCCAAATTGAAAACAGTGCCGGCGTCGAGTTCGAGCGGTTTCATTTCTCGGGAGCCGTCACTGCCAGCACGAGCGATGGCGTGCGCTTCCACAACTGTCGATTCATGGGCAAGGACACCGGTCTGTCTGCTAGCAAGGTCGCAGCCTTGAAGGTCACTCACTGCGAGTTCACAGGGTTTGCTCAGGCCGCGCTGCGTCTCGACGAATGCAGGCAGGCGCATCTCAGCAGCAATCTCTATGACAACCGAACCACGCCTGCCGTCGAGGTTCGCGGCGGGACGCCCGTCAGTCACGCGATCCGATACAGCGATTACCACAGCTACGCCGATGGAACCAGAGCTTGGCAACATAGCGGCAGCATGGTGTCGCTGGCCCAAGTTCAGCAGACACACGACATCTACTCGCGCATTATTCAGCCGGCCTTCGCGATCCAAGACCGCTTTGCCACATTGAGCAACCCCGCGCTCTTCATGGGGCTGGGAGCCTTGGGGCAGAGCATCGGGTTTCATCAGGACCGCATGTCGAACACGCTGGAGATGACCGCGCCGGTGGTTCACTCGGTGGGCACGACGACGGCGAACATCGAATGGCACGTCACGCACGGTGCGGCCTGCGAAGTGGCCTGGGGCGACACGCCGGAGTGCGCGAATCGCGTGAAGTTCCACGTCGGAGTCACCACGGACAATCACCGGAGCTTCAGCCTCACGGGCTTGCTGTCTGGCAAGACCTATTACTTCCGCATCGTTGCTCTCTCCGCAGCAAATCCGTATGATGGCAAAGGCAAGCCGGACGTGCTCAATCCACAATACGGCGCGATCTCCTTCACCACCGAGCGCGAGCAACCCGCCGCTAGAACCTACTACGTGGCGACCGATGGCGATGACGCAAACTCCGGCCTGGAACGCGGCAAGGCGTGGCGCACCGTCGGCCATGCGGCATCCAGCATCCGCGCCGGAGACACCGTCTTGATCGCCAGCGGCACCTATTCCGAAAAAGTGCGCGTGCGCGTGTCGGGCGACAAGGGACTGCCCATCAAGTTCAAGTCCATGCTGGGAGAAAAAGTCATCTTTGACGGCAACGAAAGACGCATGGATGCCGCCTGGGTCATCAATGGCAAAACGAACATCGAGTTGGATGGTTTCTACTTTCGGCAGATCGGCCTGCAAGGCGCCGGCAACAGCGGGTCGCGCGTGGTGAATGTGAGTCACAGCACCGATGTCAGCATCCGCCGCTGCCTTTGGGATGGCTATGGCAAAGGTTACGCGCCGGGCTTTGTCTGCGCGTGGAATAGCGGGAACCTACGCATCTCCAACTGCGTCATCGCACGCGGGTTCGATGGCTTGGAAGTCACGAGCTGTCCGGGCTTTCTCATCGAGAACAATGTCTTTGTCGGCAACCTCATCCAGACGACCAAACTCTCCACGGAGGCCACGGTGAGGAACAATATTTTCTCTGACAGCATCCCCACCAAGGTCAAAGTACCTCTGCAACAGTATGGCACCCAGAACGGCATTGAGGATCACAACAACTGCTACTTCCTCCGCGCTCCCGACGAAGAGCGGCAGCTCTTCTGGGTGCTCAACTTTTCCGAAGGCGGTAAAAACCTCGGCCACACCCGCATGAGTCTGGCGGACTACGACCGGCGCGTCCGCCCCACCGGTTCGATCATCGCCGATCCACAGTTCCCCGCGATCCAGAAGCTCGATCCCGCCAAGGTCGCCAAGTTCCCCATCGACGCACTCGCCAGCCCTTTCGACTTCCATGAAGTCTTCGCCACGAACCCCGAAGTCGTGAAACGCGGCATGGGCCTGCAACCGGAAGCGTTCGCGGACATGGCCAAAAAGTAGCAAACGCACGCCATGAACAGCCGCCGCCAATTCATCGCCACCATGGCCGCATCCGTTGCGGCTTCATCGCGCATCGGCGCTCTCGCCGCAGAGCCGAAAGCCGCGTCGAAGACCAGCACCTCGCTCTCGGGAAGGAATGGGCCGGAGTTTGGTTCTTTGAACGCCACGATCCAGAAGCTTAAAGGCGGGCCGGATTTGCTATTGTCGTTTCTGCATCGCGATCACCACGACCTCGCTGCATGGAAGGCCAAGGGACGCGCGAAGATTCTCGACCTGCTGCAATACGCGCCCGCAAAGTGCGATCCAAATGCGGAAGTCATCTCACGCAAGGACTGCGGCGACTACATTCGTGAGGAGGTGCGCTTCAATACCACACCGGTGTTCCGCGTGCCCGCGACCGTCCTAATTCCAAAGAACGCCGAGCTGCCCGCACCTGCCGTCGTCGCGCTGCATTCCCACGGTGGCTACTACATGTGGGGCCGCGAGCGTGAGGTCGAGACGAGCGACGCGATTCATCCGACGCTCCGACAAATGCGCAACGTTGGCTACGGGGGCAAAGCCTACGGCATTGAGCTGGTGCGACGCGGCTATGTGGTTATCTCCATCGACATGTTCTATTGGGGTGAGCGCCGCGTGGTGCTGGAGGATGATCCGCCCGAGTGGAAAGCTCGCTCACTCACGCTCAGTGATGAGCAGGTGAAGGCCTATCATAACCGCTGCAATCGCGATGAGGAAATCATGGCGAAGACCTTGTATTGCGCCGGCGTGAGTTGGGCGGGAATCATCGCGTGGGACGACATCCGCACCGTGGACTACCTCATCACGCGGCGCGAGGTGGATCCAAATCGCATCGCGTGCGTCGGCCAAAGTGTCGGCGGCCTGCGCAGCACCTATCTTGCCGCGCTCGATGATCGCATCAAGGCGGCCGTCGTGAGCAGTTGGATGTGTTCCTTTCCAAATCAACTCGAAGGTCACATCCGCGGCATTGGCTTCACCAAGATCATCCCCGGTATCTATCACCACATGGACCATCCCGACATCGCATCCCTCGCGATGCCGAAGCCGCTCATGGTCATCAACGGCTCGCAAGACCGCCTCTTCGAAATCGACGGTGTGCACGCCTCGCACGAAAAGCTCGCCCAGTGCTACGCCAAGGCCGGCGTGCCCGAGCACTTCAAGAGCATCATCGAAGAACGCCCGCATGAGTTCAACGCCGAACGCCAAGCGGATGCTTGGGCGTGGTTTGATAAGTGGCTGTGAATTGACAAAAGAATGGGGACAGAAGAATGATGAAAACATCCTACACTGATTTTGAAGCCCTATTCAATTGTCCCCATTCTTTTGCCTTTCATCAATCGCAGCAAGGATGCCGCCAGCGACATCGGTGCCGCAGAACATCGAAACACGCCCGCCGCGAAGGAGTAATGCGTTGACGTTCCGCTCACCTTCTCTCACGATGATCCGCCTTCTTCCTCTCATGCTTGTCACTCTCACCCTCGCAGGCGAGACACTGCCGAGTGGCATCGTCCTATCTGAGGAATGGCCGCCGCGTGTGGGTGGGCATGCGGGCACGCCGCCGCTGGAGACGTGGAGGAAGCCGGGTGATCCACCGGAGCCGCCCTATTTGAAAAAGAAGCCTGCTGTGATTCACATCGACACGGGGCGGCAGCTCTTTGTGGACGATTTCTTGATCGCGAGCACCACGCTCAAGCGAGTGTGGCATCAGCCGGTGAAGCATGTGGGCAATCCGCTGCTGAAAGCGGAGAAGCCGTGGGAAACTGGCTCTACGCGCACGCCGATGGCGGCTCCGTTCAGCGATGGGTGCTTCTACGAGCCGATGACGAAGCGGTTCATGCTCTGGTATTCATCGGGCTGGTATGACTCGACCGCGCTGGCGGTGAGTCGCAATGGTTTGCAGTGGGAGCGGCCGGAGTTCGATGTGTTTCCCGGCACTAACAAAGTCATGCTAAGCGGCCACGATGACTGGCGACGCGACACGGTCTCCGTCTGGCTCGATCACGATGCAGCGCGGCCCGAGGAGCGATTCAAAGCCACGATGTTCTGCCGCAGTGGCGCACTTGGCACGAAGCTCGACAACTACCATCCCGGCCTCCTGCTGCTCGCCTCGCCCGACGGCATTCATTGGACCCTGCGCGGCCAGACGAAGCACTCGAAGGACAACACGACGATGTTTTACAATCCCTTCCGCAAGGTCTGGGTCGTGAGCCATCGCATCCACATCCAGCATGAAGACGGACGATACGAACGGGCGCGGGCGTATTGGGAGACAAAGGACCTGTTCTCCGCTGCGGATGAGGCGATGAAGACCCGCCCGCCAGTGTATTGGATGAGCGAACAAGCCGATACCGTCCGCGAGAGCCCCCAACAAGCTTCAGCCGCCATCGAACTCGGCAACTCCACCCTCGCACAAATCTACAAAATCGACGCCACGCCTTATGAAAGCCTCATGCTGGGCCTTTTTGAAATCCTGAGCGGCCCGACGAATGACGAATGCGCTGCTGAAGGCAAACCGAAGCGCACCGATCTACAGATTGCGTTCAGCCGCGATGGCTTTCACTGGTCGCGAAATCGCGAAACCTTCATCGGCGGCACCGGCAAGCCTGGGAGCTGGGATCGCGGCTACATCTCGTCCGTGGGTGGCGGATGCCTCATCGTCGGCGATGAGCTATTGTTCCCTTATGGAGCCTTTGCGGGCGATCCGGCCAACACCGCGAAATACTACGTCTGGGGCGGCCTCTACGCGAACGGAGCCACGGGCATCGCGAAGCTCCGTCGCGATGGCTTTGCCTCCATGCGCGGCCCCGGCGTGCTCACGACCGAGCCCGTGCGTTTCAGCGGCAAGCATCTCTTCATCAACGCCAAAGGCACTCTTCGCGCCGAGGTGCTCGATGAAGTCGGAAACCCCATACCCGGCCTCACAATGGCCGATTGCACGCCTTTTGATGCCGACAGCACCCGCGCCTGCCTGAGCTGGAAAGGCGACCTCACAGCCCAAGCAGGCAAACCCGTGCGCCTCCGCTTCCACCTTGAAAAAGGCGATCTCTACGCCTTCTGGATCAGCGCTAACGAGCGCGGCCACAGCGGCGGCTATGTCGCAGGCGGCGGGCCGGAGTTCCGTGGCGGAAGAGATCATCAAAGCAACCAACCATGACATCATTCACTCGCCTGCTCGTCTCGCTCATCTATTCGCTGTGGCTGCTTCAAAGTGCTGCCGCTGGCGAACCCGTCCGCATTGATCATCAGCATCAGTTATTCCTCGACGACTACCTCATCGAGCACACCGAGCATCTGACCCGCCGCGTGCAGCAGGCGCGAAAGCATGAGGGGAATCCGTTGTTCGTGAAACAGCACGACTGGGAGCCTGCGGGCTATGTGGTGCCGAGTGTGATGTATGATGAAGAGGAAAAAATCTTCAAAGCATGGCTCGATGGCTACGGCATCGGCGTCTTCTACTTCACCAGCAAGGATGGCATCACCTGGGAGCGGCCTTTGATGCGGCTGTTCCCTGAGTTCGACAAGGAGCCGACGAACCGCGTCATCCTCACCGGCAGCGAGATAGACGTCAAAGATGCGCCTCCGGACAAACTGGACTACATGCGCTCACGCGAGGCGGGCTGGAAATACTTCGGGCATGCCAGCGGCGTCATCAAAGACAAGCGCGATCCTGATCCGCAGCGCCGCTACAAGATGGCCTATCTGTGGATCAACCGTCAGTTTCAGCGCCCCGGCGCGTCCAGGGCAGGCAAGCTCGTCGCGATGGGCGTGGCCTTCAGCCCCGATGGCATTCATTGGACGCCCGTGAACGAGGCCGTGAGCTATGCTACCGTCGATCTACCATTTCACATCAACTACGATGAGCAGCGCCAGCGCTGGGTGCTCTATGGTCGTGCCGTGGGCGTGGTCACGCCGGAGAAAAAGGCCTCGCACGCCGCCGACCCGAACCTGCCATACAACATGGGCCGCTCCGTAATCCGCTGCGAGAGCGAGGACTTCATCCACTGGACGCCGGAGAAGGGCGACCTCGTGCTGTCCAGCGATGCGAAGGACAGCGCCATGACGGAAATCTACGACATGCGCCGCGTGCCTTACGAAGGCGTGAACATCGGCTTCGTTCACATGTTTCACAACGATCCCGCAAGCGTCACGCTGCCAGTCCAGCTCGGCATCAGCCGCGACAACAAGACCTGGCAGCGCCTCAGCGACCGCTCGCCCTTCCTCGCGATGGGCGGCCTCGGCGAATGGGATCGCGGTGTGATCTCGCCGCCCGTTTCCGATCCCATCCCGGTCGGCGATGAACTTCGCTTCTACTACACGGGCCGCAATCAACTCCACAGCACACGCTGGAAGTTTGAAGACGAACCGAAGCTACTGCCTCCGATGCCATCGCATCGCGGTGCTCTCGGTTTCGCCACGATCAAACGTGATCGCTTTGTCGCCATGGAAGCCAGCTTCAAGCCCGGCATTCTACGCACGAAACCGTTCATTCACGCTGGCGGCACGCTGCACGTAAACGCAGCGATCAAGTTCGGTGCCCTCACCATCAGCCTGCTGGATGATCAAGGGATCTCGCTGCAAAAGATCACGATCACGGGCAAGGATGAAGTCGATCTCGCCCTACCCGAGCTGACAAAGATCGCAGGTCGCAAGGGCCAGCCAATGCGCCTGGAGTTTGCCGTGCAGAACGGAAGATTGTTTTCGTTTTGGATCGAATGACACGACTTATGAAAAGACTTCTCCTTCAAACCTGCCTTCTCTGGGCCGCGTGTAGCAATCTGGCCGCTGCACGAACCACGATCACGCCGACGGAGCCGATGTATCTGTGAGGCTTCGCCAATCGTGTCGTCATCGCCGAGGGCACAGCGATGAATCTGAATGCCAAGGCGCTGGCGATTGAGGATGCGAAGGGGACTCGGTTAAAGAGTGGCGGCACCAGCCCGCTGATCCCAAGGCCAGGGCGCGCCGACACATCGTGGTGCGCAAGCAGATCTGCCGCCGCCGTCTGGTCGGAGGCAAGCTGCTCTTCGAAGACCTGCCCGACTACCGCTTCAGCCTGTATGTGACCAATCTGGACCTGCCGCTCGATCAGACTTGGAACATCTACAACAGTCGTGCCGATTGCGAGAACCGCATCTGGGAGTTGAAGCAGAACTGTGGACTCGAGGAGTCGTTCCGGTTCATCATGGTGGCCTATAACCTGATGCGCCTGTTCCGGCATTTTGGGCTCAACAGCAACAACCAGGCAACTCTCTCGACACTGCGATCTAATTGCTTTGCAATAGGCGGCTGGGGCAGCCAGCACGCCCGCAAACGAGTGCTCAAGCTCTCACTGCCACGCCAAAAACATCCCTGGAAGGATGCCATCCTCCTTAAGATCCAATCCCTTGCCGCTCCTTTCGCCTACTTTACTGCGTAATCCGGGTTAAAGGGCCAGACTCGATCATAAGAATGACCTCGCTTGAGTCTCCTCTCAAAAATACGCCTTTTTACGTGGGGTGTGAGAAATGCGGGCTAGCTTATTCAAGCCAGCAGGATGGACGCTTCACCTTTGGTCCGATTCTTTCGTCAGCCGCATTACCCGATTTCTACGCTCTGTCCCACCGCCGCCTCATAAATCTGGTGCAGCATGAATGTCTGCTGTGCCCCGATCTTCTGGCCGAACTGTGCCGTGAGGTACAACCCCACCGCGATCAGCAGCATCAGGGTGGCAATCCACAGCCCCCATGCCTGCATTCCCAGCCAAAACTGGCAGCCTCCAAATACTCCGGAAAACGCACCGACCGAGCCAACCAGCATGTATCCGTACAGAAATGCCGCCCATACGTTCGTGCTCGGGCCGTAGGTTCCATCGACACGTGTTTTCCCTTCGCCTTCGGGCTCCAGGCTCAAACTGAGACGCGGTGACCAGTATTGAGCGTTCTTTTCCACCACATGCAGGCTCACATAGCCCGGAAAACTCTTCACCTCGCAACGGTCCGCATGCTCGCGGGCGTATTTTGTGATCAATTCCCCTACCCCCTCCACATCCATGTCGATCACATGCGAAAAACGGGGCCGGAGACGAAAACTGCTCATGGAGCGTGATGTTACCCGGTCGCCGCCAATCGCGTCTAGTGCCTCTATTGCTCAATTCAGAATGTTCCTTGTTCAGTGAATGGACCTGCTCCTGCCCTGTCTGAACGCTCAAAGCGCATACCCCATCTTGTGGGACGACAGGTGAACTTTCTGGGGTATGGCTTTCTTCCCTGTCCTAAGCACCCCCTTCCCGACGATGACGGGTTCGATTATCACAAGCTCACCGGCAGCAAGCCAGAGCAGCGAGCCGTGCATCCGTAGTGAGGAGAAGCGTAAGCACGAGTTTCACATCCGCTTTAAAGGCTATGCTGCCCGCGTGGTGGGTGAGCGCCAGTGGCACTCCACGCAAGCCGTTCGGAAGCTCAAGCCCGACGGCAGTGTGATCGAGTTTGAGGCGGACTTGTCCGGGTTGGAAGAGATCACCCGATGGGTGCTGAGCTTGGGCAGCAAAGCGCAGGTCCTTGGACCGCCGGAGCTCATGCAGCGGGTGCGGGAGGAACTGGGGAAGATGGTTCAAGCCAGTGAATGAACTAATTTCATCTCGGCTCAGCCCCCGTACCCACGCCACGTCCAGGATCAACTCGACGCGCACCCCTCAAAAGCAATTTCCTAGCAGAAGAACGACATGCTTTTCGTCGTATGTATCAACCAGCCTGCATTTGAAACCGACTCAACTATGCCATCCACCTTCCCATATCGGAAAGCCGCTGGCATTGTGCTCTGCTGGAGCGCGATGGCTCATGCTGCATCAGCAGTGGGTGAAGTGACGTTATTTGAGGCAAAGATTCGACCGCTCTTCATTGAGAAATGCCACAAGTGCCACGGCGAGAAGAAGCAGGAGAACGGCCTGCGCTTGGACTCCAAGACAGGCTGGCAGAAGGGTGGCGATCATGGCGCGGCCATCAAGCCGGGTGATGTGGAGAACAGCCTGCTCATCAAGGCAGTGCGGCGCACGGACAAGGAGCTACAAATGCCTCCGAAACACGTGCTCAAGACTGAGGAGATCGCGGCACTGGAGCAGTGGGTAAGGATGGGCGCGCCTGATCCGCGTGAAGGCAATGCGGTCTCGAACGTGGTGGATGTGGTGGCAGCACGAAAGCACTGGGCTTTTCAGCCGGTTGCCCATCCGCAGCCGCCGACGCTGAATGGCAATGCCCAGCAGCCACTCGACCGGTTTGTGCTGGCCAAGCTTCAGCAACAGGGGCTGCAACCCAATGAGCCAGCCGACCGGCGGACCTTGATCCGCCGTGCGACATTCGACCTCACCGGCCTGCCGCCCACGCCGACGGAGATTGACGAGTTTCTGCATGACACCTCGCCGAATGCCTTTGGCCATTTGGTGGATCGTCTTCTCGCCAGTTCGGCCTATGGCGAACGCTGGGGACGGCACTGGCTTGATGTCGCGCGTTATGCCGACACGGCAGGCGATGGCGCGGACTACCCGGTGCGCGAAGCGATCAAGTATCGCGACTGGGTCGTCAATGCCTTCAATGCCGACCAGCCCTTCAACGACTTCATCCGCGAGCAGATCGCGGGCGACATTCTTGCGACCAAGGGACCGCCGGAGCAATATGCCAGCAGAGTCACGGCCACTGGCTTCCTGGCGATTGGCAAGCGCTACGGCTACAAGCCATCGCCCGATTACCAGCACCTGGATTTCGCTGATGCGATTGACTCAGTGGGGCGCTCATTGCTCGGCCTGTCTCTTGGCTGTGCGCGCTGCCATGATCACAAGTTCGATCCCGTAAGCGCTGCCGACTACTATGCGCTCTACGGCATTTTTCAGAGCACTAAATGGACGTTCCCCGGCGGTGAGGAACAGAAGCGCCCATCGCAGTTTGTGCCTCTGATAGCGCCGGACGAAGCGGCTCAGCTCGACAAGGTCAGGGACGCCGAACTTGCGCGGCTCGATGCGGCGCTGGCTCGATTGAAACAGCAACGCGCCGCGCTGGATGGCAAAGGGCTGGACCTCGGTCTCGAAGCCCAAACCATCGGCAAGCCGCCCGCCGCGCCTTGGTTCTCGGCGGGTCCGAACTTGATCATGGCCGAGGCGCAGAGTCCCCACTCTCATGTGCATAAGGCTGGCACGCGCGGCGTGCGGATCGGCACTGGCAAGGCGAACGATGGCTTGCGTTATGTCTTCGCCAACGGGCTACGCGCCATGCCTGGCAAGCAGATGCATTTCACCATCGACTTCCGCACTGTGGCACCGACCGACAAGACGGGTGCCTATCGCTTCTATCTTGGTCGAGGCGTAGTGCAGTCGGTGGCGGTGGAAGTCAGCGTGACAGCATCTGAGATCGCCATTCGCGATGGGACGAAGTGGGAGGTGATTCGCAAGCTCATGCCCGGCACTTGGCAAACGCTGCGGCTCACGCTCGATGCCGCGAAGAAGACTTACTCGGGCGTTGTCGGCACGGTCGGTGACTTGACGGAGTTCAAGGACAAGGTGCTTGGTACGACTTGGGATGGCATTGCTGACACCTTCATTTGCGATGCTATCGGCCATGTCAGCGGGCCAGTGCCGGAGCACGATCTCGACAATCTCGGCTTGCAAGAGACAGCCTTTGGCGAGCCCGGTAGCGGCCCAGTCATCGGTCCCGCAGAACCAGCGGACTTGGCGGCCCGACTCAAGACTCTCAACGACGACCTTGCCGCCACAACAAAGCTCCGCGATGCCGAGGCTGCTAAGGAACTCTATCCCGTGGCCTATGGCGTGAGTGAGGACAAGCCGGTCAATGCCCGCATCCAACTGCGCGGTGAGCCCGACAAGCTCGGCGATGAAGTGCCGCGTCGTTTCATCGACATCCTCGGCGGTGACAAACTCCCTGCGTATGAACTCGGCAGCGGTCGGCTGGAGCTAGCTAACTGGCTCACGCGTTCCTCGAATCCGCTGACGGCGCGTGTGTTCGTGAACCGTGTCTGGCAGTGGCACTTCGGCCAAGGACTCGTGACCACACCGAGTGACTTCGGCTTGCGTGGCGACCCGCCGAGTCATCCCGAATTGCTCGACTGGCTCACGTCGGAGTTCATTGCTTCTGGCGGGTCGGTGAAGCAACTGCATCGACTCATCATGCGCTCGCAGACTTATCAACTGGCCAGCGATGACCAGCCCGAGAGCCTGAAACTCGACCCCGCCAACCGCTGGCTGTGGCGTCATGCCCGCAGCGCGCTCGATGCGGAATCCATCCGCGACGCCATGCTGGCTGTTAGCGGGCGGCTGGACCGCACTGTGCCTGGACCGCATCCATTCCCGCCAATGCAGAGCTGGGCCTTCACCATTCACAGGCCCTTCCATGACGTCTATGACAGCGACCATCGCAGCCTGTATCTGATGCAGCAACGCAACCGCCGCCATCCCTTCCTTGCGCTGTTCGATGCCGCCGATCCCAACTTGAGCGTGCCGCAACGACTGCCCACCACGACGCCAACACAGACGCTTTACTTGATGAACTCGCCCTTCGTTCATCAGCAGGCTGAAGCCTTTGCTCGTCGGCTCATAGAGGCTCCCGGCGATGATGCCACGCGGGTCCGGCTGGCCTTCAACATGGCGAATGGCCGCGTGCCTTGCGATGCTGAAACCAGCGATGCCCTGGCTTTCATTGCAGCGTATCGGCACAAGCTCGCGGGCTTGGCAAAACCGCCAGACGATGCCTGGGCGGGCCTAGCTCATGTGCTGCTTACCAGCAACGCCTTCCTCTATGTTGACTGACTCCAAGCCGATGAACTCACTGTTCCAACCGTCCCGCCGTGAGTTCCTGAGCCGCGCCTCAGGCGGCTTCGGAGCGCTCGCGCTGGCGGGCTTGTGGGATGAAGCGCATGGCGCTCCAGTCGATCCGCTGGCCTCGAGACAGGGTCATTTTCAAGCCAAGGCGGACCGCGTCATCTTCCTCTACTCGACAGGCGGTGTGTCGCATGTGGACACCTTCGATCACAAGCCCCGGCTCATCCGCGATCACGGCAAAGGCATCACCGCCTCGCGCTGGCTGAACAAACCTGGCAAGTTCGACCGCTTCCTGATCAAGTCGCGCTGGGACTTCAAACCGTATGGCCAAAGTGGCATCATGGTGAGTGATCTGTTCCCGCATGTGGGCAGTGTCATCGACGACATCTGCGTACTCAACGCGATGCACTGCGACAGCGATGGACACGACAAAGCGACGCTCGCCGCGCACACCGGCTCAGCGCAAGCCATCAGGCCCAGCGCCGGTGCGTGGGTAAGCTACGGCATGGGCACCGAGAACCGCAATCTACCTTCCTTCATGGTGCTCGCGCCCGCCGCTCCGTATGCCGGTGCGCAGACCTGGGGCAGCGACTTCCTGCCCGCCTGCCATCAAGGCACGCACGTTGTTCCAGGTATTGATCCGCTGCCCAATTTGAAGCCCAACGCGTCTGCCGCTGAACTGCAAGCGCTGGAGCTGGCGATGCTCGGCAAACTCAATCGCAGCCACCTCGAACACCGCGCCGCCGACCAAGCGCTGGATGCGCGGATCCGGTCCTTCGAGACCGCCTTCGGCATGCAACGCGAGGCTCCCGAAGCCTTCGATCTCTCTCGTGAATCCGACGCCACCCTGAAGCTCTATGGCCTTACACGCGGTGCCACGACGGGTTTCGGCTGGCAGTGTCTCGTCGCACGACGCCTCGCCGAGCGCGGCGTGCGCTTTCTCGAACTCATCGACGTCGGCTCCAGCGCCAACTGGGATTCGCACGGCAACATGGCCGACCACGAGCGCCTCGCCAAAGCCATCGACCAGCCCATCGCCGGCCTGCTCACCGACCTCAAACAACGCGGCATGTTGGAGCGCACGCTCGTCGTCTGGACCTCAGAGTTTGGCCGCACGCCCTTCCATAAGGAAGCCAATCATCCCGGACGCGAGCACCACAACCTCTGCTTCACCTCCTGGATGGCCGGCGGAGGCGTGAAGGGCGGCCTCGTCCATGGCCAATCCGATGAGCACGGCATCCTACCCGGCAGCGGCGCGGTTCACACGCATGACCTGCATGCGACGATGCTGCACCTTCTTGGCATCGATCACGAACGCCTCACATATCGCTACGCTGGCCGCGACTTCCGCCTGACCGATGTCGCGGGCGAGGTGGTGCATCCCATCATCGCATGAGGACCTTTCTCCATGATCAATACCCTCCACTTCAACAAACCCGGCAAGCTGCAGGGCTTTCTCCAAGTGCCCTACTCACACCACCTCGGTGGCTGAGCAAATGTGACGATCCTCATCACCATTGTCGCGCGTGGCAAATGACTAACCGTGCTCGTGCTCGGTAGCAATCATGAAACTCGCGCGTGAGTTGACGTCTGAGAAACTCATACTGTCCCCGCGCCACGTCCAGGGCCAGCACGACACTGCCCACTCAAAAGCAATTTCTCCGCCGATCAACTCGGCTGTAACCCGATATCAATCGAATCAGCGAAAATCCTGAGGGAAATGCTTGCGACAGAAAAATGACGAGCAGAAGACACGGTTGCAAGCCAGCGTACGGGCTGATGAGTTCACGGAAAGTCCAAAGCATAGATTTTGAATCACTCCACCGACGCTCACGGTGAAAACAGTGGAAAGCATAAATTCGCGTTATCGCGTTATCATGGAATTTGCGTGTTGGGGTGCCTACCCAAGGACGCAGAGCGTATCCGCGAGCGGCTGCCGCGTCGGCTTCAAGAGCTGCTGGAAGCAATGGTTTGAGTAACGTTCACCCGGCTCGTGAGAGTGGCATCCGCCGGGAATCCATAGTTCTACTTTGGTAAGTTATCGGGGTTTGGGGGCTGGTGGCACGTTCTGAGCGCGGCGGAGCTTCTTGCCAACGCTGCTGGTGGACGTGGTGTGTGGCGAAGGTGTTGGGTTGTCTTTCCGGTGAAAAGATGTGCAGAACCAAGGTAGCCTCGCTGTGGCGCGGCAACCCTTCGCTAGGATGCGCAGTCCCGTTGGGACTGGGATCAAGCGGAATGGGATGACCAAAGAGCATGGCAACCTGCCAAGCACATCCCATGGTGTCCGATGTGATGCCGCAGGAGAGACAGCCCGATGGATTTTATGCCTTCTGATAACTTACCAAAGTAGAAATAGGCAGTAGCCATGGCCTCATCTGCCTGACCAGAGGATGAATCGCCGATCTACCAGCTCAACTGGCACGATGCTCGCCGGGCGTCTTGCCGGTGTATTTGCGGAAAACTTGGCAGAAATACTGGGCGGAGGAGAAGCCGACGGTGGCGGCGATGTCTTCGAGCTTGCGGTCCGTGGTGCGGAGCAACTGGCTGGCGGCTTTGACGCGGTGGCGTTGCAGCCAGTCGTTCGGACTCATGCCGGTCTCGCGTTTGAAGACGAGGAACAGGTGAGCGCGGCTGCATCCGGCTTTCTGGGCCACCTCGTTCATGGGAAGTGGCGCGGTGAAACGCGCTTCCATGTGCTGTGTGGCTAGAGTCACGGCATCAACAGTGCTGCGTTGATGGATGCCACTGGTGTGCCGTGCGGCCTCGACGATGATGGATGCGACGAGCAGGCGCATGGAGGCGGTACCATCGGGAGTGCGCGGTGATTTGCACTGCTGGAGGATCATTTGATGCAGCGCATGTGCCATGCGCCGAAGCGCCAGACTCATGGTGTGCAATTGGGGGGCACGGCTTTGAAACTGTGCGGCGATCCATGCCATTTCCTTTGGGGTAAAGGTGCTGTGCCGCGAGGCAGGGCGTGCGGTGTCGAAGCTAACGGCGCAGATGACCGAGGGCATCCGCACGTCTTTTGATGCGCGGTGCCGGAATCGTGCGGGGACGATGATCATCTGACCTCCGGCGAGTTCCAATTCGCTGCCGTTCTCGAACTCATATGCCGCGCCGCCATCCAGCAGCATGAGCAGTTCATGTCGGTCATGCGAGTGCCAGGATATGGACCTAGCATGAAATCCCCGTGTGGCTATGGCAGCGCCGATCATGGGCAGGCTGAGTTCCTCTCCACTGAAGGCGCTTTCCTCCAACTGGAGTTCGGTGTTGGCGGTGGGGTTTGATTTTTTGATTTTCCGGGCTGGCATGACTCATTTAGAAATAGTCTTTCATCTCATATTGCAAGACAATCCCGCAAATAGGGCCGGGTGGTGAGTGTATGTTGTCCTGAGCAATCCGCCGCCTCCACATCCATGCCACCCGTCACTTCATCAATCGCGCCACCGAAGCCGCCGCGTGCCGCCGCTGCTGCTGGTCGTTCTCATCGGTGCGATCCATTACATCGACCGCGCCACGCTCGCGATTGCGAGTGCGCTCATCCGCGAGGAACTGGGCTCTGGTGCAGTTGCTGGCGAGTGGGTCGCACCTATGGCAGCGTGCGAGGACTCGAACGCCGCGAGATCCTAAAGCAGCACTGATTTCCAACGAGTAAACAACAAAGACCATGCCATGAAGAACCGACACCTATTTTATTGCCTGGCGTTTCTCGCCGCCTTCACCGCGCCGCACGCGAGCGATGCCGCTGACGAAACCGGCGCACGAAAAGCCACGCTGCCGGACTTTTCACCCAAGGCGGAATACGCGGATGACCGCCGCATGCATCAGGGCATCCCTAGCATCGAGCGGGCGGAGAATGGGCGGCTCTGGGCGGCTTGGTATGGGGGCGGGATTAATGAGGATCATCATAACTATGTGATGCTATGCACGAGCGCGGATGATGGGCGCTCGTGGTCGCCCTTGAAGCTGGTGATTGATCCCGATGGGCCGGGGCCAGTGCGGGCGTTTGATCCTTGTCTGTGGCATGATCCGCAGGGGCGGCTGTGGTTGTTTTGGAGCCAGAAGGACAACGCATCCATGCATAACTTCGCGATCATGACGGAGGATGCGTCGGTCGCTGATCCGCTGTGGTCGCAGCCACGGCACCTCAGCGTGGGTGTGATGCTGAACAAGCCGACAGTGCTCAGTTCCGGCGAGTGGCTGATGCCAACGTGCATCTGGCGCGACCAACGCAGCTCGCGCATCCTGCGCACCACGGATCAGGGGGCGACGTTTGTGGAGTTCGGCAGCGCGACCATCCCGAAATACGAAGACCGCAACGGCGACGAGAACATGATCGTTGAGCGCAAGGATGGCTCGCTCTGGATGCCGGTGCGCACGGGTTACGGGCTGGGCGAATCGTTTTCCAAAGATCGCGGCAAGACGTGGACGGATGTCGCGCCATCGGGCGTCGAACACGCGGAGTCGCGTTTTTTCATTCGCAGGCTGGCCAGTGGTCGGCTGCTGATGGTGCGTCATGCGGGCAAGGTGCGATCGCATCTCACGGCGTATCTCTCGGAGGATGATGGCCGCACTTGGGGCAAAGGTTTGCTGATCGATGAACGCGGCGGCGTCTCCTATCCCGATGCCGTCGAAGCCCCCCCCGGCGAGATTCGCCTCATCTATGACTACAATCGCAAGGGCGTCGAGAAGCAGGTCCTCATGACCGTTTTTCACGAGGACGATGTGCAGCGCGGAACCTTCGATGAGCGGGCACGGCAGCGTATTATCGTGAATCAGGCGACGGGGCGAAATCCCATCACGCAGACGTATGATGTGGCCGTTTTTGGTGCCACACCACCGGGCATCGCGGCAGCGATCGCGGCGCGGCGCGCGGGCGTTCAGCATGTGGTGCTGGCGGATGCCTCCATGCATGTGGGCGGCCGTTTTGCCGAGACGATTGGTTTCGGAGAGATCGACCGCATGAAGCCGGAAAGTGTCGGTGGCCTGTGGACCGAGTTGCGGGCGAAGGTGGATGCTCACTACGGCAAAAAGACCGCCACGCCGGAGCCGCATGTGATGGAGCAGATTCTCAGCGATTGGCTCAAAGCCGAGGGCGTGGTCTTCGCGGATCGTTTTCAGCCGGTGCGTGCCGACAAGAAGGATGCGCAACTTGTGCGGGTCTATTCCGACTATCGTGGCCGCATCGAGGCTCCCGTTTTCATTGATGCCACTTACTACGGCGATCTGCTGCCGATTGCGGGTGTGAGTTTCACCATCGGACGCGAATCACGCGCCAAGTATGGCGAATCCCTCGCCGGAGTGCTCACCAAGCTTGTGAATCCGCCCGGCCCCATCGATTTGCCCGTTATGAGCAGCCCCATCAGCGGACTCGCGGCGGATGGCAAGACGCTGCTGCCGCATGTGCAGGGCCTCACTACCGACGTGCGTGAAGGTGATGGTGACACGCATTTGCAAGCCGCCAATCTTTACGCCTGCCTCACCAAAGATCCCGCCAAGCGCGTCGAACTCACCGCGCCGCAAAGCTACGATCCCGCCGAGTTCGAACTGCTCCGGCGCGAGATCGCTCGTCTCGGCAAAGACGCCAAGTTTGGCTTCGGCGGCGGTGTTCCCGGCGACAAGACCAAGATGAACGACGGCGTGAACTACCTGCTTCACTGGGGCCTCGCGGGCGGTGCGGATGCCTACCCAGACGCCACGCCGAAGGAGCGCCGTCAGATTTGGGAAACGCATCGCGGCTACACCCACCGCATGCTCTGGTTCCTGCGAACTGATGAGGCCGTGCCCGAGCCTATCCGGCAAAACATCCAGCAGTGGGGTCTGCCGAAAGATGAGTTCACCGACAACGCCCACTGGCCCTACGACCTCTACGCCCGCGAGGGCCGCCGCATGATCAGTGACTTCGTCATGACCCAGCGCGATCTCTTTGACGACCTCACCAAGCCCGACGCCATCGCCCTCGGCTGCTTCCCGGTGGACTCGCACGTCGTGCGTCGCCTCGCCACGCCCGACGGCAAAGAGGTCATCAATGAAGGCGGTTATCTCGTCATCCCGCCGATTTACGAGATCCCTTATCGCGCCCTCACACCTAAGGCCTCCGAGTGTGTGAATCTCCTCGTCACCTGCGCCCTTAGCAGTTCCCGCGTGGCCTTCAACTCCCTCCGCGTCGAGCCCACCTGGATGATGCTTGGCCAAGCCGCCGGCACCGCCGCCGCGATGACGCAGAAGGACAAGACAACCGTTCAGAGAGTGAATGCGGCGGAACTCCAAAGGCATTTGGGAGAAGCTACAGTTCCATTTCAGAAACCATGATGGCCGCCCACCACTCCTCATGCGCTATCTCCTTATCCTTCACCTGACCTGCCTCGCCGTCTCCGCGCAGGAGCGTGTGCCGTGGACGACCTCGCGGGCCCAGGGCACGCCGGAGCCACCGCCGCCGTTTGTTGTAGAGCGGCTTTATCCGAAACTGACGTTCGTGAAGCCGCTCGATGTCACCCCCTTGCCGGGCACGGATCGGCTCGTGGTGCTGGAGCAAAGCGGCAGCATGCATTCCTTCGTCCCTGCTGCTGGTGCAGAGAAGTCGGAGCCCTTCGGCAAGATGACCGATTATCATCCTAGAGTGACGCAGTCTTTTGCACTCACGTTTCATCCGCGCTTTAAAGAAAATCGTTTCGTCTTCACCTGGGCAATCATGGATATCAGAGGCCAGCCATTGGTCGAAAACGACACGCACATCGTGCGCTTCTGCGTCACGAAGGAGTCTCCGCCGCGTATCGATCCCGCCAGCGCCAAGCTCATCATCTCCTGGTCGGCGTGTGGGCACAATGGCGGCAACATGCGCATTGGTCCCGATGGCATGCTCTACATCTCCACGGGCGATGCCGCCGCGCCGGACCCGCCGGACTCACTGAAGTAGCCGCTCATCCTCCCAAAACAGCAGCGGCTTCAGCCGCATTCCCCTCCGTTGATTCGGCCAAAGCCGCAGCCACTTTTCCAACTCTCCCTGCATGCCCGCCACCTCAACCATGACTTCCCCCCCCAGTTCGCCCGGACGTCTGACGTGGCTGATAGTTGCGCTGCTTTTTCCGGTGGTGGTGCTGAACTATCTGGACCGGCAGATGCTGGCCACGATGAAGGTTTCCATGGTCGCTTCGATCCCGGACATAGCGAACAAGGCGGACTGGGGCATCGTGCTGGGTTCGTTCAAGTGGGTGTATGCGTTGCTGAGTCCGGTGTGCGGTTATCTGGCGGATCGTTTCAGCCGGCGGCATGTGATCGCTTTCAGTCTGTGTGCGTGGTCTGCGGTGACGTGGTGGACCGGGCATGTCAGCAGCTTTAACGAACTCGTGGCGGCACGCGCTTTGATGGGCGTGAGCGAGGCTTTTTACTTTCCGGCGGCTCTGGCGCTGATCGTGGATTTTCATCCCGGGCATACCCGCTCGCGTGCCATTGGCCTGCATCAGACGGGGATTTACACCGGTCTCATCCTCGGGGGCTTTGCCGGGTATGTGGCGGAGGCTCCCACGCTGGGCTGGAGCTGGGCTTTCCAGGCTGCCGGGATCGTGGGCGTGCTCTATTCGGTGCCGCTGCTGATGCTGCTGAGAAATGCGCCGCGCCACGCTTCGCAGGCAGCATCGCCCTCGCCGGTGCAGACGATGAGCTGCCTGCTGGGGAACCGGAACTTCATCCTGATGGTGCTCTACACTTCCCTGCCCGCCGTCGCTGGCTGGGTGGTGAAGGACTGGATGCCGGAGGTCGTGCGGGAGCGCTATGGACTCTCCCAAGGCGATGCCGGACTCGCGGCAGTGCTCTCGGTGCAGATCGCGAGCATCCTCGGCAGTATTACCGGCGGGTATTGCGCGGACCGCTGGATGCGGCGCTCAAATCGCGGACGCATCTACGCCAGCGCCCTGGGCATGCTGTTGTTTTTGCCAGCGCTCGTCGGGGTGGGCAGGTCGGAGACACTGGTCTTCGCGGTTTGTTTCCTCGTCATTTTCGGCATCGGCTGGGGATTCTTTGACGCGAACAACATGCCCATCCTCAGCCAGATCACGCGGCCGGAAGTCCGCGCGACCGCCTTTGGTTTCATGAATCTGATCACCATCAGCGTGGGTGGATTTGCCGATTGGGGCTTTGGGCATCTGCGGGATGAAAAAGTGGCCCACAGCCTGATTTTCGACAGCTTTGCAGGAGTTGCGGTGCTGGCAGCCGCCTTCGTGCTGCTGATCCGTCCGCGTGAGGAGGCTCCGTCGAAGTGAAACGATGAAAACGGACTCTCTCAACCTCGCCATCGGCATCGACCTAGGCGGCACGAACATCAAAGCTGCGCTGGTGGACACGGATTCCGCACAGACCCTTGCCACGCTCTCAAAACCCACACGCGATGGCGAGTTCGATGGCGACACGCCATGCTTTGCCATCACCGTGCGAGACATCGTCCATGAGTTTGAATCTGAGGCTGGTCAAAAACTACACGTCGGCCTCTCCGCACCCGGTTTGGCGTGTCCGCGCGGGCAGTGCATCGACTCCATGCCCGGACGCATGCATGGCCTGGAAAAGCTTCATTGGTCCACCTTTCTCGAACGCGACTGCCGCGTGCTCAACGACGCCCACGCCGCCCTGCTCGGCGAGGTCTGGACAGGGGCCGCAAAACACTGCCAGGATGTCTTCATGCTCACCCTGGGCACCAACGTCGGCGGCGCGATCTACAGTGGCGGTCGCCTGCTACGTGGCGCGATCGGACGCGCCGGGCACCTCGGTCACATCAGCATCAATTCCCGTGCTGCACCCGACGAGTTCAATACGCCCGGCAGCCTTAGCCACGCCATCGGTAATCAGACTTTGGCTCGACGCAGCAATGGCCGTTTCACCACCACCCACGCCCTGCTCGATGCTTCTGACGCAGGCGATGAGCACGCCAAAAACGTCTGGCTCACCTCCGTCAGTCACCTCGCCGCCGGCATCGCCTCATTGATCAACGTGCTCGATCCAGAACTCATCATCCTCGGCGGCGGCATCGCCACCGGAGCCAAGGACCGTCTTTTCGCTCCACTCCAGCAATGGCTCGCCGAGTTCGAATGGCGGCCCGGCGGCCATCAGGTGCGCATCGTCCCCTCAGAGCTTGGAGACCGCGCTGGCTGCCTCGGCGCATCTCGTCCAGTGGGGCCGCTTCGCTCAACCACCGGCTAATCGCCGAGAACCCTTCGGTTTCGAAAAGACACTCCAACACTCCATGCTCCACCGACTCACCCTCCTCCTCACCCTCCTTGCAGGCGCCTCCGTCCAAGCGCGCGAGTTCTACGTCAGCCAGAACCATCCGCAGGCCGCGGACACAGCCGCTGGCACGCGGGAGGCTCCTTTGAAGACGATCTCCGCAGCGGCGAAGATGGCGCAGGCGGGCGACACGGTCGTTGTCGCGGCGGGGATTTATCGGGAGTCGGTCACGCTGACAAACTCGGGCGCGGAGGGGAAGCCGATCGTGTTTCAGAGCGAGACGAAACATCAGGCCATCATCAGCGGTGCCGATGTGTTGCGCGATCCGCAGGACGATGGAGCTGGCGTTTTTTCCTATCCCATCGCGAAGGTGCTTCCCGTAGCCTGGCTCGGCGGCACTCCGCAGTGGGTTTATCTCAATGGTCTGCCGCTGGAACGTGCTGAGACGCCGGACCGCTTGGTCCCTAGCACCTTTTATCTGGACATGAAAAACCAGCGCGTGCGCGTGACACTGCCGGAGGATGAGGACATCACGAAAGTGAGGCTGGAGTATGCCTGCCGCGAGGGCCTCTTGGCGGCAGAGAAGCCGATCAATGACATACATTTGAAGGGCTTCACGCTTCAGCACACGGCCAACTGGTTTCGCGGTCATGGCCCCATCTACGGGACCGGTCAGCGCTGGCTCGTGGAGGACAATCATATCCGCTGGACCTCCTACGGCGGCGTGAAAGTGACCAACAGCAATGCCTTCATCGTGCGCAACAACCTCATCGAGTGGGCGGGTGCCGATGGCGTGGGTGGTAACTTCAATGTGGACCTGCTTTTTGAAAACAACACGGTGCGCAACAACAACTGGCGGAGCTTTGATTGGGGCATGGAGGGCGGCGGCTCCAAGTTCAGTTGCACCATCGATTGCCGCTACACTGGCAATGTCTTCGCCTACAACTATGGCCCCGGACTCTGGACGGATGCAATGGGCACCGGCACCCTTTACGAAAAGAACATCCTTCACGACAACTCCAACCGCGCCCTGTTTTCCGAGATCAATTGGGACGAGGTGATCCAAGACAACATCTGTTACAACACCGGCGAGCCGGGTATCTCCATCAGCAACGGCCCCGGCATGGTCATCCGGCGAAATATCGTCTTCAACAACGCCACCGGCATCAACCTCTCCGGCAACTACACCCGGCCCACGGACCACAAGCAAGAGTGGTATCCCAGCGCCATCGTCCGCATGGCCGAGGTTCCCGGCCTGAGCCGCCATCGCGCTGTGCTGTGGGATGCGGGCTTCCTCAAATACAACGTCGCGCCCAAAGCCACGCTCAACAACAACTGCGTCATCTGGGACAACCTCATCTTCGACAACGGCATTGCGATGATGGAGCAGCGCGACTACCGCAAGCCCTCGCCGACGGATGCCTTCGTCAATAACTTCTCCGACTACAACACCTACTGGGCAACCTCGGAGAAACAGCTCTTCAGCGTTGGCTATGACAAACCCTACGAAAGCCTGGACGCCTGGCGCAAGGCATCTGCACGCGATGAGCACTCGCGCATCGCCAATCCGCGCGATCCCGCCAACAAGCTGCCCGATTGGGCGCAGGCCTGCCGCAAGGATTGGGACCTCAAGATGCGCTCCATTTCCACTCCCGCCGGTGTGCGCGATGACAACGTGCGCCAGCAGTTTTACAGCAGTCCCATGGCCCAAATCGCCATGGGCAGGATGCTGCGCTCGCCTTTTGTCGAGGCGGTCAAACTGAGCGACAAACGCGTGCGAGCCGCCGTGTTCGAGCATGAGGGCCAGCGCACCCTCGGCCTCTGGACCACACACCCCGCGGAGCGCTGCTATGTGCGCCTGCGGCTTGATCAAGCACAGGTCGTTATCGAAAACGGTTATCTCGCACAAAAGAAAGTGTCGCTCGCCGATGGCAGTGTCGATGTGCTGGTCACTTACAATCCCACTTACCTCCGAGGCATTGGTCCGAAGTTCGTCGAGTCACCCTCCGGCATCATCCAAGTGCCCGCTTTCAACGTCACCGGACAGCCCATCGCCGCCACCGCCACCTTTGTAAATGAAGGCACAGCCAGCACCACGCTGAAGGCCGCATTCCAGGCCACTGCGGGCTTCACCCTCACCCCTGCCAGCATCGAAAAACCAATGGCCGCCGGAGAGAAAGTCGAAATCAAACTCACCCTCTTCCCCGATGGCAGCATCAGCCGTGGCACCGGCATGATCCGCATGAATGCCGCACTCGGGGACGCCCCCATCCGCCGTACCGCCGTCTTCAGCACCGGCTCGGGCGACAGCAAAGTGCCCCACCTTGCCAGTGACATCCTCGTTGATGGCCATCTCGATGATTGGGGTAGCCTCACGAAGAGCGCCGTGCCCATCGCCACCATCAACGACGCCAGCCAATACCTCGCCGGCCCCAAAGATGCCTGGAAAGGCCCCGGCGACCTCAGCGCCCGCCTTTACGCCGTCTGGAAAGAGGACGCCCTCCACCTCGCTGTCGTCGTGCAGGACGACAAAGTCGTTTCCGCCTCCGGAGCCACGAATGCATGGGGCACTGTGCAGTTCGACAAGTGCGATGCCGTCTCCCTCTCCCTCGACGGCCGCGCCCCAGACATGCAGTGGCAAAAAGAACTCAACCAAGGCACCTACGACGCCACCATCAGCCTCGCCGCGACTGGCAAGCCCATCCTGCGCCCCAACGGCAAAGCCTCCGGCAGCATCCAGGGCGTCGTCGCCGCCACCACCGTCACCGCCACGGGTTACACCATCGAGATGATGATCCCGCTCACGGAGAAAAACTTCCCAGCTCAACAATGGCAGCGCGATCGCCCGATCAAGCTCTCCCTTCTTATCGCCGACTCCGACGACCCCAAGTCCGACGCCCCAAGAAAAGCGCTAGGCTGGAGCGTCAGCCCCGAGCAGAAAAACAGCGAAGACACCACTGGTTGGGCCACGTTGATCTTGAATGAAACAAAGTAGCCGCACCGCTCGCAAATGATTCGGCTAAAGCCGAAGCCACTTTTTCACACCTCCAGCACTCCACCATGAACCGTCGTCATTTCCTGCATCAAACCGGGGCCGCCCTCGGTGGCACCTCCCTCACGCCACTGCATCGCTCCCTCGCGGCAGTCGTGAATGAACCACGCCGCGCCGCCACGCTGGCGGAAGCTTACAAACAGCTCGGCTTTGACCCGCACGCAGGCGACAGCTTCACCGCGCTGTGGATGGCTGACATTCACTACGGCGGCGGCAAGCCAGAGGACATTTTGCCGCCGATGATCGCCGAAATCGCGCCGATGAATCCGCGTCCGGCATTTATCGGCATCGTGGGAGATCTGATCTGCGCCGCCTCCCGGAGTTTCGGCACCATTCCCAGCGAGGCCGACCGCAAGATCGCCGTGGAAGAGTTTCGCGCGATGAAGCCGCACTACGATGAACTCGCGCGGCTCGCACCGGTGAAGCTCACTCTCGGCAATCACGATACCTACCCCGGCGAGGACGACCTGGGACTGTTTCGCAGCGTGTATGGCGACACACCGGTGACTCATGCGTTCGAGACCAAAGGCGTGCCGTTCATCATCGCCAATGGCGGTAGCTGCGGCCTGCTCGGCGATGCCCAGCAGGCGTGGTTTTGCGATCAGGTGAAAAGGCTGCATCGCCCTGGTGGCACACTCATCACCGCCGTCCATCAGCCCTCCGTCGGCAGCCTCGTGCGCGAGCGTGGCATCACCTCCGCCGTGCGTGCGGCCTTTGCGGAAGCGCGTGGTCAGCTCTGGCTCATCGGCGGGCACGAGCACGAGAATCGTGACCAGCAGTTTGCCATCCCGCGCGGCGAGAATGTGATGAACGCCTGGATCACCGCAGGCAACCCCACCTCCTGGGGCAAGGAGAATCCTGGCTACTGGGTCTGGTGCTTTAGCGCTGGCCGACTCGTGGGCCGCATCTTCCGCCGTGTCGGAGATGCCGCCGGCTACGCACTCTCCGCACCCGAAGTGACGGCAAAAGCAAAGCCACTGTTTTTGCCTTTCGAGAATCAGGCGGACCTGCTGTGGAAGGTGCTCGTCGGTGAAGGCGATGAACCTTACCGCCGCACGACCAAGGCCGCCTGGTGCCTGAACTACTGGACCTACGTGCGCCAGCTCGACTACGAGTTCCCGCTCAGCCTCGCAAAAAGAAAAGCAAAGCGCTGCGTCGTCCTCATGGCCTCCATCTCCGACAAACCCGCCGGGTTGTCGGTCTCCGCCAATGGCAATGACTGGCACCCCATTGAGAACTCGACCGAGCGCAGCGGCTCGTATGTCACCTTCACCATCCCGCAAAGCTGTCTCGACGCAGGCACGCTGTCGCTGCGCATGACCGAATGCGCGGTAAGCGGTTTCGCGCTGACGGCATAGAACGGTTCATTCCATTCACCCACTCTTTATGAAACTCACTCTTACCTTTATCAGCGCCGTCCTGCTCTCTGCGGACGCCTTCGCTTGGGGGCCGCATAGCGAGATCGCGCAGGCGGCGCTCGACGCGATGGGCGCGGATGATCCGCTGGTGCAGCGCCTCGGTCCCGATGCGAAACGACTCGTTCAATATGTGTGGATGGCAGACTTCCGGCAGACGTTGCTCGTGCGCTCAGACGAGGTTTTCTATGCCGACGACTACCTGCTCTTTCCCGCGGCCACGCGGCACTACCAGCACATCTGCCCGGAGGTGGAGCAGACTTATTCGCCGTATTTCCGCCGTGCATTGCAGGCGTTGCGCACGGAGTCCACGCACAATGCTTCGCGTTGGATTGGTTCGCTGCTGCACTTCACCACGGACACCGGCTCCCCTCCGCACGCGGCGGGATTCCTGGGCCCGGCTCATTCAAAAATGGAGAACTGGCTGGATGCCAAACTCATCCACATTCCCGGGTATCAGCCGCAGCTCCTGGGTGCCGATGACGTTTCCGCCGAGGAGGGTTTCCTCCGGCGAATGCAGGTTCTCATCGAGTTTTCAAAGGAGCGCGCTCAACGCTGCCGTGCCGACGTTGACGCGGATCGACGTCCGCCGGTGGAGCCAGTGGTGCTGGAGAGTGCGCTTGAGACGGCACGCGTGACCGCCGACCTGTTGCACACCCTCGGCGTGCTCGCCGCAAAAGCCACCGATGATGCAACGCTGGCGGGCAGAGTTATCGTCTCGAAGATCGAGCACGCGACGATGTCCCGTCTGCCTGCGAAGGTCGTGCTGTTCGGCACATCATACTCCACACTCACGGAGCCGGATGGCTCGTTCACTTTTCACCATCTGCCTGCGGGAGAGTATAGGCTCATGGTCATCGCGCCCGGTCGCATTTCGGAGGCGAAGCCGGTAAGTCTCGCAGCTGCGGCAACTGTCACGCTCGAACCGGTGGATCTCTCGCAGGGTACTGATGGCAATCTGGTGCGCAATGGCACGCTCACACTGCGCTGGGTTTCGGCTGAGGCATTGGATCATTGGTCTCTACGCAGTCCTCAGGGCAAACTCGCGGCGAGGGCGCCTGTGCGGGATTGGGATGGTGAATGGATCCCGCTGCAAAGCGGCGTGACGTATTACCTTACCGCGCGCTGGAAGGCAACGGCGGCGAACTCGAACGGCCCGCAAGTCTTCCTCCGCACCAAGGCCAAGCCCGATGGCGGTTCTATCACCACCGACTCCGCGCCCGTCGTCCAGGGGACAAAAGAAGTCGCGGTCATCGGTTCACCCGAAGCCGCATGGGCGCAGGTTTGCATTCGCACTTCACAATCTCCCGACACCGTGCTTGAAGCCGTCAGTTTACGTCAGGCATTTAAAAAATGAGGTGAAGCTAATCCGCAACCGCGCCCGTCATCCTTCCAATCATCTTTCCCATGAATCGCTTTTTCGCTCTCTTACCTTTCCTTCTTCAGCTCGCCAGCCTCTCAGCACCTCTCATCGCCGCTCAAGCCGCCGACGCGCCTAAACAAGGCTGGAACCCAGACACCACCTTTCCGCCGCTCTCGCCTGCGGACGCCATCAAAGCCATCGAGGTGCCGAAGGGTTATCATCTCGAGTGCGTGGCCAGCGAGCCGATGGTGGAGGAGCCGGTGTCCTTTGCCTTTGATCCGAACGGGGCGCTTTATGTCTGCGAATGGCGCAGCTACATGCAGGACGAGTTTGCCACGGATCAAATGAAGCCGGTCAGCCGCGTGGTGAAGCTGGTGGATACCGATGGTGACGGCATCATGGACAAGCGCACCGTGTTCATTGATAACGCGCTCCTGCCCCGCACCGTCCTGCCCATGGGCGACCGGGTCATCGTCAGCTTCACCGGCGACAGCTCCTACTGGGCCTACTTTGACGACAACAAAGACGGCGTCTCCGACCGCAAAGAACTCATCTTCAAAACCGGCACGGATAAAGGCAATATCGAGCACCAGCGCACCGGCATCCTTTGGAATCTCGACAATATCATCGCCACCAACGATGCTCGATTCCGCCTGCGCGACGATGGCCAACTCGAGGTCATTGGCTACCCCGATGGCCGCTTCAGCCAATGGGGACTCGCCCGTGATGACGACGGCATTCTTTACGGCACCCGCGCTGGCGGCGCGAACCCCGCACAGGGCTTTCAGCTCCCCGCAGGCTACCCCGTGCTGCGAGTGCGCGAGCACGGCGATGACTACGGCAGACCCTATTCCATCTGCAAAGTTTGGGATGACTCCTCCGGCGGTTACAACTTCGACAAGCAGCACATCCTTTTAAACTTCTCCTCCTGCTGCGGCCAGGCCGTCTTGCGCAGCCCGCTCATGCCCGAGTTTCACGGCTACATGACCACTTGCGAGCCCGTGGGCCGCTTCATCCGCCTCAGCCGCTTCCAGCGGACAAACGGCATCGCCGTCGCACACAACACCTATCCACAGAGCGAGTTCATCCGCAGCACCGACGCCTATTTCCGTCCCGTGTGGACCGAAAGCGGCCCCGATGGCTGCCTTTACATCGCCGACATGTATCGCGGTATCATTCAGGAAAAAGAATGGTTCCCCACTGAGATCGACCCCAGCATCAATGACTGGCGCAAAAGCGCACTGCCCGCCTGGGTCGAGCGTTATCAGCGCGTGAAAAAGTGGGGCATGACCAAAGTCGTGCGCCACGGCCGCATCTACCGCCTCGTGCCCGATGGCAAAAAGCCCGGCCCGCAGCCACGCATGCTCGATGAAACGCCCGCGCAACTCACCGCCCATCTCGCCCACCCGAACGGCTGGTGGCGCGACACCGCCCAGATGCTCCTCGTCAACAAACGCGACTCCAGCATCGCGCCCGCGCTCATCACCATCGCCAGCGACCACAGCGACGCCAATGCCCGCATCCACGCCCTCTGGACGCTCGATGGACTCAAGTCCCTGCCCAAAGACGTGCTGCTCGTCAATCTCAAACACACCCACCCACGCATCCGCCGCGTCGCCGTGCAAATCAGCGAAAGCCTCCTCGCCAAAAACGATCCCGACATCACCGCAGCGCTCGCCACCTTGACCACCGATCCCGATCCACAAGTGCTCGCCCAAGTCTATCTCGCCCATCGCAGCATCAAAGCCGCCATCCCCGAAGCCATCACCGCCCACGCCAGCGCCCAGCCACTCATCGCAGCCCTTCTCGACAAGGACACAGCCACCGCCGCCCTTGCCCAACTCAGCGCCACCGCCAAGCAAGGCCAGCAAATCTACCAAAACCTCTGCACCGCCTGCCACGGCGCCGACGGCCAAGGCGTAAAGCAAGGCGACAAACTCCTCGCCCCCGCCATCGCCAAAAGCCCCTGGTTCAAAAACAACGGCGACATCCCAACCCTCGCCCGCATTCTCCTCCACGGCCAGACCGGCCCCATCGAAGGCATCAGCTACGGCGAAGGCCTCATGCTCCCCCTAGCCCAAGTCTATAATGACGATCAGCTCGCCAGCGTGCTCAACTACATCGGCGAGCGCTGGCACCAATGGAAGCAACCCGTCCTTTCCCCGGCCATCCAAACCGTCCGCCAAGAAACCGCCAACCGCAAAACCCCATGGACCGCCGACGAACTGCGCGAGCGGGTAAAGAAGCAGTGAAGCGCAAACAAAGTAGCTGCGGCTTTAGCCTCATCCCCGTCCTGATTCGGCTAGAGCCGAACCTGCTTTTTCACCACTCCACTTCTCCAAGACTCCATGCTCCACCGACTCACCCTCCTCCTCACCCTCCTTGAAGGCGCCTCCGTCCAAGCGCGCGAGTTCTACGTCAGCCAGAACCATCCGCAGGCCGCGGACACAGCCGCTGGCACGCGGGAGGCTCCTTTGAAGACGATCTCCGCAGCGTCGAAGATGGCGCAGGCGGGCGACACGGTCGTTGTCGCGGCGGGGATTTATCGGGAGTCGGTCACGCTAACAAACTCGGGCGCTGAGGGGAAGCCGATCGTGTTTCGCAGTGAGGAACCGCGCAAGGCAGTGCTGTGTGGCTCGGATGTGCTCACGCAGTGGACGGAGGCCGGGCCGGGGGTTTGGGCGGCGACGGTGCCGGTCATTCGGAAAAACGCGAGCGCCCTGCCACACTCGGGGCGCGGAGGCGAGTGGGTGTTCGTCAATGGTTCGCCGTTGCTGTATTCAGAGCCGGGGCAGACGCAAATGCCGGGGACTTTTCGCCTCGACCACGCGGCGGGGAAGCTTTTCGTGGCTCCCGAAGAGGGCGTGTCGCTGATGGATGTGACGGTGGAGTATGCGCTGAGGGAGGGGCTTTTCTGGCCGGACAAACCGCTCGATGACATTCATCTCATCGGTTTCACCCTGCGGCACAATGCCATCTGGTTTCGCGGCAAACATGCCATCCTCATGCAGGGGCGGCGCTGGCACGTGGAGGACAATCACATCCTCTGGTCCACCTATTCCGGCCTCGGCATGAAGCAGACCAGCCAGGGCGTGGTGCGCGGCAATCTCATCGAGTGGTGCGGCGAGGGGGGCATGGTGGGCGGCTGGAACACCGGGTTGACTATCGAGAACAATCGCGTGCAATACTGCAACTGGCGGCGCAACGACCCGTCGTCCATGGGCGTGGGCGGATCCAAGTGGGCCTTCACTTTTGACTCCGTGGTGCGCGGCAATCATTTCGCCTTCAACCAAGGCTCCGGCATCTGGTTTGATTGGGGGAACTGCAACAACGTCATCGAGCACAACGTGTCGCATGACAACACGGCCTGGGGCCTCTTCTCCGAGTGCAATTGGGACGAGAATTTTTTCGACAACGTCACCTACAACAACGCTTACGGTCTCGTCATCGCCGAATCGCCCGGCAGCGTCGCCAGGCGGAATGTCGTCTTCAACAACGACATTGGCGGCTTCATGCGCGGCGTCTTCAATCGCAGCAACGGCGCGGGCTACACCGCAGATGCCGAGAAGAAAATGCGCGAGGGCTTGCAACGCATCCCGGACCTCAGCCCCAGCGCCACCGAGCGCATCATGAGCGGCTGGCTGAAGTATCACGGCGCCGTGCCTGCCTTCATGAGCAACAACAGCGTGCTCTGGGAAAACCTGCTCTTCGACAACGAAACGACTCTCTGGGAAGGCCGCGACTACGGCACACCGGGACCGAAGGACCCCTTCATCAACAACTTGTCCGACTACAACCTTTTCTCCGTGCCGCCCAAGTGCGAGGTGCGCGGCACCCCAGCACTGATGCGGCATCCTGCGGGCGAATATCCGGCCCTTGCCGACTGGCAAAAAGTCTCGCGCCGCGATGCGCACTCGCAGTCCATCGACATCCGCACTGCGAAAAACCTGCCCTCCTGGGCCGAGTCAAAACGCCCGCTGTGGGATCTGCCCATGCAGCGCCGCGCCGAGGTCCACACCCTCGGCCTCGTCGATGGCCCCGTGGCCTGCATCGCTCATGGCCGCGTCTTTCGCTCCGCCAAAAAGGAGCTGCTAGCGCTGACCGATCCGCAGGTGAAAGCCGTGTTCCTCGACGTGGATGGCGAAAAAACGCTCATGCTCTGGACCAGCCATCCGATGGCACGCCGCTATGTGCGCCTCGCCCTCGAACAGGACGAAGTCAACGTCGAAGACGCCTACCTGCGTGCGACGAAAACCGCCCTGCCCGGCCGCACGCTGGACCTCGTCGTCACCTGGCTGCCGGTTTATCTCAAAGGCATCACCGGCACCGTGAAGCAGACACCCGCTGCCGCGCTCCAGGTCAGTCCTTTTAATCCACCGGACACTCCCGTGCGCCTCACCGCCTCCCTGCCAAATGACACCGGCACCGAGCAGCCGCTCACCGCCGCGTTCAGCGTCTCGCCCGGCTTCACCGTCAAAGCCGCCCGCACTCCCGCCGCCGTCGCTGCCCACACCACCGCCGAGATTCATGCCGAGCTGATCCCCGATGGAACCCAGCGACGCGGCTCCGCCAACGTGCGGCTCAGCGCCACCGTCGGCGGCCAGTCCATCAGCCGCATCACCCTTTTCTCCATCGGCGAATCCGGCGGCACTTTGCCCACCCATCAAGGCGACATCCAGATCGACGGACAACTCGACGACTGGCCCGACATTAAGGCCGACAATCCACCGCTCGCGCTCATCGGCGATGACGACCAGTTCGTCGTCGGCAAACGCGAAGCCTGGCAGGGCCGCGACGACCTCAGCGGCAAAGTCTATGCCTCTTGGACCGCCGAAGCCCTGCACCTCGCCGTCATCGTCACCGATGACCGCGTCCTCGGCCTGCCCGCTCCGGCGAACGCCTGGAATGGCGACTGCACCGAGATCTTCATCGACGGCCGCAGCGGCGACATGCTGTGGCAAACCCCGCCCACTGAAGGTTGCTACCACATCGCCATCGCCCCCGGCCCCGACGCCGGAAAACCGAATCTCACCACCTGGGCCGCCGGAGCACCCGGCCAGCTCCGCGGCCTCAACGTCGCCTCCAGCACCACCAGCACCGGATACACCGTCGAAATGAAAATCCCCCTGACCTTGAAGAACTTCCCCGATGGCGACTGGCAACCCGGCCGCCCCCTGAAACTCTCCGTCCTCCTCTACGACCGCGACGACCCAAAAACTCCACACGCCGACTACACCCTCGGCTGGTCCTTCAGCCCCGAAGGCGCCAACTTCAAAGACACCACCGGCTGGAAGACGCTGATCCTAGCGAAGTGAAATGTGTCATCATCCATTCTTTCATAACCCCGTATTCTCGCATCATTCACGACCTATCCAACCACCAACCGACGTCGCATTAAAGGGATCTGAAACACTTGTTCGCCACCCTGCAGTGCCCCCGCGTTTGGCCGCGCTTATCCTTCGCTGCCACGGCTACCGTGGGCCGTCGCTGGGTTGGGCGGCAGGCTGCTGCGGATGGTCCTCTCTGCCTGGGGCGCGGCCACAGATCCAATCTACTAAGGGAAGTGCCCAGCCAGATCCTCGCTGGGCTGTGGTTAACCTTTGAGCCCTCCAATGGTGGGCCCACTCATCGAGCATGGCACCTGCACTGCGTCCAGTGCAACGATGCCCCAGTTGTTAAGTTGGGCCTCAATTTCGATTTGATGATTGCGCCATAAGGCGCACAAAGCGTCGATTGTTTCCAGCGGGCATCGTGGCCTTTATCTGCTGGGTCGTGCCATCGTCGCCGAGTATGGTTTGCGCTACTCCGGCGGTTGACCAAGTGACCATGTCGTCACTCCACTGGACTTGGAATGACGTGCCGCTGCTGACAGCGGCTGTGCTGCGCGTGTAAAGGTATTCCAGTTTTGCTCCCGCGACTGGGACATTCGCAGGTAAGCGACTGGGGGGGAGCGGCGGCAGGTGAAGAGCCTGCTGGGGCAGATTGGATTGCCCGCGCCTTCCCGGACCGGCGTTGTCTGGCGCATTTCCGGTAGGAGCAGCGCTGCAATACAGCGTCCATCGAGGGCTGGTCACGATCCGACTTGAGAAGGATGGCCTGGATGACCGCAGGCTGAGGTCAATAGGATTACCTTTAATGCTGGGAACGGCTTTTTCAGTGCAGCTCAGTTGGAGGTGATCGAGCCTTCCAGGTTCAAGTTGCGGCATGACCGAGGCTGTTGGAATGGAAGCGGAAGGGGATCGATGTGCTGTGGTAATCATGAAAGCTGGCGGGAGGTGGCGAAACAAGTATAGGCCCTCCATCCCTACAGGGATCAAGCATCGCCACTGGCAAGCAAATGACAGCTTGTGTTAACCCTTTCTGACCAACATCGCACAGCGCGCCCAAAACGGTGATAACCTGAACCGAGCGGAACCCTCGTTGCACTAGGCCATGGAGACCGCAACAGCAGATGCAGATGAGTCACATGCGGTGGCTGGCAACTACATCGAGCTAGCGACTATTCTCGGGCAATTTTTAAAATTGGATTCTGAGGGATAAGGGGCAGATGGCGAGCAAGACAAAAGCCATCAAGGAGACATCGGTTTTGTCACAGCGCGTGGCTACGCGGCGCGATGTAGCTTTTCCTCCCCTCGCTCGCGATGAGTTTCCGCAGTGCATCACTGTCATAGGCTCATGTGCACATTTCTCGGATCGACGCTCTCCAGCAGAGCAAGAGCATTCACCGCGTCGGCCTCGGTGCCTACTGTTAGGATCAGCGCCTGGGGGGCACCGGTTTTGGTGGAGATGCTCACTAAAGCGAAGGCGGCCTGGTCGTTTTGGGACAGAAAGTCGTTTTTTGCGAGCAAAGTTGGCGCTCGCCCGCGCCTTGAGCCAGGAAGATGGCTTTACCATAATCTAGCACAGAGCCGCCACCTTGTTCGCGCTGGGCGACGATGACCGCGTTGGCGGCGTATTGCGTGGCATAAATCGGACAAAAGTCTCCCTACCCGCCCCATAAGTGATCCCGCAACAAAACCGGTGATTGGCACTTGGAGAAAGGACCACCGCTGCATCAACTGCCTCCCAAACCCATATGGCGAGGCCTACCGACTGACCGAGATGCAGAGTTTCATCGGATGACAGCTATAAGGGGACCTCTACCGAGTGGCATTTCAAAGCTGCCAAGCTGATCAAATAAGTTCATCCAAGATCAGTTATACCGATCAAAAACTGCCCGAAAACTGCCCGAATCCAAAAAAGAAGCCCCGCCTTTGGGGCGGGGCTTTGGTCTTTAACTCACTCAGAATGAAGGTGGTGGGCAGGGCTGGATTCGAACCAGCGTAGGCGTAATCCAGCAGATTTACAGTCTTTGTTTTGCACGTTTTCTCATGTTTCACGATGTTACCTCAAATATGCTTTTGTTGTTTGTATATCAGACTATTAAGTGTAAAATAATAGCAACATGAGCAAACATGAAAATGCACAGCGGAACCGCGAAAGTGCACAGCAGGTGCACAGCGGCAAAAGCAAGACCCATCCTAAAACCAGCAAGTTCTATTGGATGGAAAAGGTGAAGAAACCGGCCAGTTCAACCGGTGGCGATTCGCCGCATTACGGTGTCCAGATCAAGCACAACGACCGTCGTATGCGCTTCCCATTGAACACCGCAAATAAAGAGGCTGCAGCGGTCCTGGCGGCAAAGATCTGGACGCAGATCGTCTCGGAGGGCTGGGACGCCGCCATCCAGACTTACAAGCCCCAGAGCGCCCCCAAGGCCCCAAAGTCCGCGACAGTAGGCGCACTCATTGAAGCCGCCTGCGCCGCATCCAGCGCCCGGAAACACTCCTTGGATGCCTATTCCAAGGCATTCCGCCGTGTCGTGTCCGAAGTGGCAGGCATTCAAGACGGTCGGAAGTTCGACGCCTTCAAAGGCGGCACGAAGGAATGGCGTGAACGCGTGGATGCCGTTCATCTCGCCTCGCTACTTCCTGCCGATGTGCAGGAGTGGAAAAACCGCCGTCTGCGCACGGCGGAGGCTGATCCACTGGCCAAGCGCCGGACCATCACCACGGTCAATTCCCTCATTCGGAATGCCAAGGCGTTGTTTGGCAAAAAGGTGCTGCCCTTTGTGGAGCAGAAGCTAACCGTGCCGCGCCCCCTGCCCTTCGATGATATAGGCATGGAGAAAGGCCCGTCCCTGCGCTACGTCTCCAAAATTGACGCCTATGCCCTCCTGGCCTGCGCCAAGGAGGAACTGGCCGAATCCGAACCGGAAGCCTACAAGGTTCTATTCCTCGCCCTCGTCTGCGGCCTGCGTCGTTCGGAGATCGACCACCTGCTATGGCGCACATTCGATTTCAGTCGTGGGCTATTACGCATCGAGAATACCGAGTACCACCAACTTAAAAGCGAGGACAGCGCGGGGGAGATCGACCTGGAGGCCGACGCCGTCGCCCTGTTCAAAGGCTACCGCGCCCGCGCCCCGAAGTCCATATTTGTCATCGAAAGCCCGAATCCCCCGCGCACAGAAAGAAAGACCCGCTGTTATCGCTGCAATGCCGTTTTTGAGCGCGTGAATGAGTGGCTGAGGCTTCAGGGCGTGGACACCCTCAAGCCGCTCCACACCATGAGGAAAGAAGTTGGAAGCATCATCGCCAGTGAGCACGGTATTTTCGAGGCCAGCCGCTACCTTCGGCATTCGGACATCCGCATCACCAGTGCCATCTACGCTGACAAGAAAAAGATAGTCACGCCCAAAGCATTCGCCGGCTTGTTCGCACCTCCAACAGAAAAGGTCGTGCCATTCGAGCAGGACACTCAGCCATCGGTTCACGTTAATTCCAATCGTTCACGTCGTGCGCAAAGTTATCGTCCCAAACTGGCCTAAAACATGAAATCAAAAATACAGAAAAACCTGACCAGCAATGCTATTGATGGAATGGCGTTGCCCCATGCCTATGATCTCGACGTCGAGCAACGCACATGCCACCAACTGCAGGTGCCATGCAAACAAGCAGTCGCATGGATGGAAGGTTGTCGTGTCCAGTTATCTGTCTTTTCGTGCAACTCGGACAAGGTGGATCTTCGCTCAAAACGTGATGCCATGTTCCAGCATTGGGTCGAAGAATCAGGATTGCTCGGCAACGCTGAACTTAAAACTGAAACGCCGATAGACGCAAATCGGCAGGTCCCTGAGTATGTTAGATGCTTGGCAGTATCCAATGGCGAGGCTTGGCATTGTTGGAGGTCTCTTGATGTCGGCACCGTCCTCACCTTTCCTCCAGGAACACCCCCTGGACGACGTATTCAAATTGTCCCCTCGGAAGGTACAATCTTTGATCCTGACAAAGCGCCTCTCGTCTGGCGAACAAAAGATGAGATGCCACTGGCAGATCGATGTGTGCTTTTTGGTAGAAAACTCCTTTTTGAAGCCGCCCGGGTTTATGCCATGGGGGTGAAGTTTATTGAGGGCTTTGAAGGTGAATTCGAAGAGATGTCGAAATATCCGCATTCGGTCGAAGGCACATTGCCAGTTCGACTCTTGCTTGACGCCAAAAACCGCACATTAGCGATGATTTCGAACGTCAAACTCCTCGAATTCAGGCGCAAAAAGGATCCTGATGCAGCTATCGCACTGCGACAGGGGTTTCTCATCGGGAGGTGGCTTGCGCAAGCAGAGGCAATAATTTCCAACGCGGGTTTCACCAAATTCGCAGCCCAACAAGCCAATTCAGGGCAAAAAACTTCGAAATTCCTGAGCTGGATTATCGGTTTACAAGATTCGTGTCTCAAGGACAAAAGCACTGCGGAAATCTTCACATGGCTACATGGAAAAGATGACCCCGAATTTAAAGGGCCCAAACTCATCGTTAAAGACGATAAACTGAAACGGGGGAATGGACGCACTTTGAAAATGGCGACTTTCCAAGCATCCCTCTCGCGAGCAAAAAGCCGTACCCGCAAGGAAGCTTCATCAGGAAAAAATTAACACTTAGGCCGGTGTTAATTTCGCTGAGGTGACGTTGGCGAAAAGGATGGAACTTTACGAGTGCTATGAGCACTCCAAAGGACACCAATCACCCTTCCCCCTTCCTCACCCCAGCTGATCTGGCCGCACGCTGGAAAGTCACGCCGATGACCCTGCGCCGCTGGCGCAAAGCGGGTAAAATCAAAGCATCCATGCTCGGCCGCGGAGTCCGCTTCGCCCTTCCCGAAGTGGAACGTATCGAGCGCGAAGCCCAGGTATAACAAAGCCGGGGAGCTTTCGCCCGCCCGGCCTCGCGTGTGGTTACGCGTAGTGTAGGCGAATTGATCCCCGGTGCAACGAACAATTGCGCCCCCATGCACACCTCGTCCCGCATCGAAGTGGACACGCTCAAGCAGCGTCTGCCCGATTACCTGTCCGCCATCGGACACCTACCTCTCTTCCACCCAAGCGGCACCCGTCTGACAGTGCTCTGCCCGCTGCACCAGGACACCAAGCCATCCTTCACCGCCACACTCAAGGGTGAAACCTGGGGGTGGTACTGCCACCCCTGCGGAATCGGCGGCACGGTCATTGACCTTCACGCGGCACGCTCCAGCAGGAGTGTGAAAGCGGAGTTCAAAATCATCTGCACAGAAATCGCCACACTCATCGGCCTTGATCCCGCCACGGCACCAGCCACACCATCATACAAATCACCGCCTCCAGCGTCGGCGAAGGCATCCAAAGCCATCAGCACCCACGAGCTGGAGCATCTCACGTCACCCTGGCGTACCCGGCTTTATGAGGACGTACAGTTGTGCGCGGCCTTCGCCCGCGAGGTTCAGCTTTCTCCTGAGACCCTCCGCCGCCTCACCACGCCTGCCCAGGACGCGCTGGGCATCGCGCCCGCTGGCCTGACGCTCACGAAGGCGGATGGCACCCTCTGCACGCTGCTCAAGCCAAAGCTGGCCTACATCGGAGACGGTGGTTACAAAATCCGTGCCCCTTTTGGGGCTGGCGGTCCCCGGTTCTGGCGCGTGGGCGAGCTTCGCCGTCCCTGGCGCAGTCACTGGCTCTGCCGCTCCGCCCCTACCATCAGCGATGTTCACCTGGTAGAGTCGGAAACCACTGCCGCAGCCCTCATCGAGGCCGGGTTTAATGACCCCTTTCATGCGGGCACCTGCGTCGTCGCCACTTCGGGAGCCAACGGCTTCGATCCAGCCTGGGTGTCGCTGTTCACGGATCTGAACGTCCACTTCTGGCCCGACAACGACACCGCAGGCTGGCGCTTTTACCAGGAAACCGCCCTCCTCCTTCACGGCACGGCCAAAGGCATTTGCCAGCATAAACCCGACTATCAAAACCCAACCGCATGAGCACGACGCCTCCCCTCAAAGACGCCAAAGACGTCTTTGTTCATCTTGGCAAGGATGCGCTGCACAATGCCCCCGTTGAAGATTGGCACGTGCCAGAGAGGCCCGAAGCACAGCAGGAACCCGACAGCGTGGCTTATTGCTCTTCAGCTGTCACCATCTTCGACCTCCTCGAAACGCCGCCAAACCCACAGGATACACTATTGGGCGACCGGCTTCTCTGCCGAGGCGGTGCAATGTTATTTGTAGGGCCGTCTGGCAGTGGCAAATCCAGTTCATCCATGCAGCAGGACATTTGCTGGGCGCTGGGCCGAGAGGCATTCGGCATCATTCCCGAACGTCCTTTGCGCATCCTTACCATCCAAGCGGAGAACGACGGTGGCGACTTGCACGAGATGGCATCCGGCGTTGTTCATGGCGTGGCAAACATCCTCACTGAAGAAGAGCGCGGAATGCTTAAAGGCAACCTTCACTATCTCACCGTGACCGCAGCAATGGGCAACAAGTTCCTATTGAGACTTGCATAATAGCCTGACATATGTTGAAACCTGTTGTAAGGTGCTTGGATGAGCAAGAGAAGAGATCACCAGGAAATGGAAGTGCGCCGGTTGAAGGCCGCGAGGCACTTTGATCGTGGGCTGGGTGCGGCTGAAGTCGCCCGCAGGCTGGGAGTTACCCGGCA
>JAIXYN010000092.1 GCA_027490195.1 Verrucomicrobiaceae bacterium
CTTTTACCAAAAAAAAGACACCAGTAATTAGGCACATCACCTCCACTGAACGCAGTCCCGACTTGAGCTCACTGGCATCTGAGTTCCCCATCATTTTACCCGCCATGATTTTACCTTCACACGCGGCAGGGAAAGGGCTGGTAAAATAATCGGGAGATGTTTCCGGCCCTGACTAAAACCCCTTTTCTCTGCCTCCTAGTGAGTCTTTTTTGCGCCCTCCTGTCCTTCGTAGCCCTTGCGGCGAAGAACGGATTGCGCCCCCCCTCCGCCTCCCCATTGCCTGATCTTCCCTTCTCAGCATCCCATCAGCAGTTCAAAAACCGCCCAATCACTTAAGCCTACCGCCCTCCCAACGCCCTCCAGGTTTCCGACATTCAATGTTGAATGTTCATGGTTCAATGTGGAATGTTCCCCGCCCACCGCAATCCGTCCCTTCTGTCTGATTTTGCGCCTTCCTGTCCTTCGTAGCCCTTGCGGCGAAGAACGGATTGCGGCCAACTCCCCCGCCCTCCACCACCCATGATCTCCATTCTCCAATCAAGCGCCCAAGCCGCAGGAGTCATGGACGACGACATCCAGGCCGCCCTCAACACCGCGGCCGGTGGCGGCATCTCCCCCGTCCTCGCACTCATCGAGAGCGGAGCCGTTGACGAACGCCTCTTCTCCCGGCACCTCGCCGACTCCCTCGGCTGGCCCTGGCTCGAAACCCCACGGCCCGAGCCCGACGACGCCGCCGAACTCAAGCGCCTCATCCCCGCACGCTTCGCCGTCCGCCACCAAGTCTTCCCCGTCGGCTTCGGCACCGGTCGTGTGACAGCCACGTCACACCAGACCGTGGTCGATTCAGTCACCATCAAGCGCACCCTCAAGCTCGCCTGCCACGACCCCTGCGACCTCCTCGCCCGGCAGGCCGTCGCACGCCAGTCAGAGCTCCCCGTCGAGTGGTGCCTCACGCCCCGCACCGAACTCCTCGGCGCCGTCCAGCAGCTCTACGGCGTTGGTGCCGAAACCTTCGACGCCCTCATCGCCGCCGGTGGCGGCAGCACCGACGATCAGCACCTGCGCGATGAAGCCAACGTCATCGACGACGAAGACGAAGACGCCTCCGTCGTCAAATTCGTCAATCAGATCATCCGCGAAGCCCTCGCCCAAAAAGCCACCGACATCCACGTCGAGCCCCAGCCCGACTCCCTGCGCATCCGCTACCGCATCGACGGCTTCCTCCACGAGATCCCCGTCCCCGAAAACATCAAATCCCTCCAGGCCTCCGTCATTGCCCGCATCAAGGTGATGAGCAAACTCGACATCGCCGAGAAGCGCCTGCCCCAAGACGGCCGCATCAATCTCAAAGCCGAAGGCCAGTCCATCGACGTCCGCGTCGCCTGCATCCCCAGCGTCGAAGGCGAGTCCATCAGCCTCCGCCTCCTCGGCCAGGAACGTTTCACCCTCGACCGCCTCGGCCTCAGCGAAGAGCACCGCGCCAAGATCGAGCTCCTCCTCGCCAAGCCCAACGGCATCGTCCTCGTCACCGGCCCCACAGGCTCCGGCAAATCAACGACCCTTTACACCTTCCTCTCCCAGCTCAACAGCGTCCATCGCCGCATCGTCACCATTGAGGACCCCGTCGAAAACAAACTCCCCGGCATCGTCCAAATCCCCGTCAAAAACGAAATCGGCCTCACCTTCGCCAGCGGCCTCCGCAGCATTCTGCGCGGTGATCCCAATGTCGTCATGGTCGGAGAAATCCGCGACCTCGAAACCGCCGAGATCGCCGTCCGCGCCTCCCTCACTGGCCACCTCGTCTTCTCCACCCTCCACACCAACGACGCCGTCGCCGGCATCACCCGTCTCATCGAAATGGGCGTCAAGCCCTTCCTCGTCGGCACCGCCGTCCGCGCCTTCATCGCCCAGCGCCTCGTCCGCTGCCTCTGTGCCACCTGCAAAGAACCCGCCAACTACCAGCGCGACGAACTCACCCGACTCGGCTTCCCCGAAGTCAAAAAAGCCAACAAGCTCTACCGCGCCGCCAAAGGCGGCTGCCAGCAATGCCGCGGCACCGGCTACTCCGGCCGCGTCGCCTTGTATGAGATCGCCCTCATGACCCCCACCATGCAGGCCCTCGTGTCCCAGAAAGCCTCCGAGTCCGACCTCCAAACCCAGGCCCGCAAAGACGGCTTCGTCCCCATGCGCGACTACGGCCTACAAAAAGCCCTCGCTGGCATCACCACCCTCGAAGAGGTCGCCCGCGTCACCAGCGAAGAACTCGAATGATCTTCGCCTTCCAAGCCCTGTCCGCCGACGGCTCCGTCAAATCCGGCTCAATCGAAGCCGCAGATCGCGGCGATGCTTTGCGCCAATTAGCCCGGCGCGGATTGCAGGCCCGCTCGATTCAGTCTCAATCCGCCGAAGTTGCGAAATCCGACACAACGAACAGCGATTCTGTCCTCAACCTTTCAAAGGCCGACGTCATCCGTTTCACCGAAGACATGGGCGATCTCCTCGCCTCCGGCCTGCAAGTCGAGCAAGCCCTGCAAGCCCTCGAAAACCGCAGCGCCTCCAAAATCGGCACCCTCGCCACGCGCGTCCGTGCCCTCGTACGCGACGGTGTACCACTCTCTGCAGCATTACGCCAAGCCTCGACCGCCTTTGACGAACTCTACTGCAACATGGTCGCCGCCGGAGAAAACAGCGGAGCCCTCGATGACATCATGGACCGCCAGGCCCGCCACCTCCGCCTCATGGAATCCGTCCAGGCCAAGGTCGTGGGTGCCCTCATTTACCCTGCATTCCTCATCAGTGCCGGTGGTGCGCTTGCACTCGTCATGGTGACCTATCTTTTGCCCAAGCTCGCCTCCCTGCTTACAGGTTCCGGCAAAGAGCCCCCCTTCATGATCAGGGTCAGCCTCGCCCTCTCAGAACTGCTCAAAAACTACTGGTGGGCGCTCGGCATTGCGCTTGGCTGCATCATCATGCTTCTCTTTGCAGTTCGCAAAACCCCCGGCTTCCAGTCCGGATGGCACCGCTTCATGATCAAGATGCCCGGGATCCGCGACATCACGCGCGCGCGCTTTGAGCTGCAGTTCTTTGAAACCCTCGGCAGCTTATTGCGCGGTGGTGTGCCTTTGCTGCATGCTTTGGAACTCGTGCGCCGTGCCGTGACCAACCTACATCTCAAGCATTCCCTCACCCAAGCGGAAGCCCTTGTGCAAGAAGGTGCATCTTTGAGTCATGCGATGAAAAAGACCCAGGCCCTCGACTCTCAGGCCATCGACGTCATCCGCATCGGCGAAGACACCGGCCACCTCGCCGTGGTGCTGGGTAAAGCAGCTGCACGCATGGACACGCAGCTCACGCGTACCATTGAGCGCGTCACCGCCCTCATCCAGCCCTGCCTTCTCCTCGTCATGGCCACCCTCGTCGGGACACTCGTTTACACGATGGTCAACATCGTCTTCTCAACCCTCAGCCAGCTCAGACATTAATCACCATGAAACAACTCCGCTCCACATCACGCCACTCCAAGGCATTCACCCTCCTCGAAATGATGGTCGTCCTGCTCATCATTGCGCTCATTCTCGGCACCGTGGCCTTCATGGTGCAGGGCATTGAAGGCGATGCCGAGCACGTCACCACCGGTGCCAAGATCAAAAGCCTCGAAGTCGCGCTGACCTCCTACAAGATCAGCAACCTCACCTACCCCACGCAGGAGCAGGGTCTTGGGGCACTGGTGTCGCGCCCAACGTCAGAGCCCAAACCCCGGCGCTGGACCCAGCTTGCCAAACCCGACGGCATCACCGATCCCTGGGGCCGCAAGCTGGTGTATCGCAACCCCGGCAAGCGCAACGTGGGCGGCTACGATGTCTTCTCCCTCGGAGCGGACGGTTTGGAGAACACCGAGGACGATATTGGCAACTGGTAGCACCATGAAGCAAAGCGCTGCTGCATTCACGCTACTGGAGATGGTCGTGGTGCTCGCCATCGCGGCACTGGTCATCGGCGTTGGTGCAGGAGCCGTGCAGCGCCTCACGGAGGAGCATGAACTGCTGCGCGTGGCGCATGATGCTGAGCGCGTCCTGATGCAAGCCATGACACGCACACTCAACACGGTGCAACCTCAGTCCGTTGATCTCGCCAGCCTGAGCCAGAAGGTCAAGCTCACGGTACGGCATGCGGGCAGCGAAACGTTTGTTTCCTCCAGAGACCAACATCTGCGCCTGCGCCCCGGCGGGCTGTGTGAACCACTGACGCTGCGCTGGCAGCAAGGCACTGCATGGGTCAGCGCCACGCTGGACCCATTGACAGCAGGATTCCAAGAAATGGAGGAAAACCTGTGAAACGCAATGGCTTCACCCTGCTGGAAACCCTGCTGGCGCTGATGGTGTTTAGCACGGCCGTGGTGGCGCTGGTCGAGGCCGTACATCAACTCGGCGGGCAAACGCTGCTGCGCCGCCATGAGGCAGCTGTGCAGGAGCGCATGCACTCGCTTCTGGTGGAACACACGCGCATGCCGGATGCCATTGAGGAAGTGAAGCTGCAGGATGGCGATGTGAGCTATACCGTGACGCACACGCCACTGGAGTTGAAGGATCGCGATGGTCAACCGCTGCAGGGGCTGTTTGAAGTACGCGTGACGGCGGCATGGAAAGAAGGCCAAACGCAGCAGCAAGCCAGCGCTGAAACCTGGGTGTATCCGCCGCTTTTCCGCTGATGAAAGCCTTGCACCGTCATGCATCCAGGGCATCTGCGTTCACCCTGCTTGAAGTGATCATTGTGCTGGCGATCACCGCGCTGGTGCTGGGCGCGGTTTACTCGCTGGGGCAAGGCACGCTCATGCTGGCGGATGATGTGCGCCGTGCGGAGCGCCGTGACGCACGGACGCAGGCCTTTGCCACCTTTTGCGAGCAGATGCTCATGAGCCTGCCCGCCACCGCGCTGCTGAAGCTCAGCACCACGCAGGAACAAGGGCAGTATCTGACGCGAATGGAACTGGAGCATGTGCGTTCCCCCTTTGATGAGACGCTGGACTGTCGTGTGGCGTTGTTTACGAAGGTCAAGCCTGGAGGTGGAATGCACCTGATGCTGACCTGCGGGGAAGCCAGCGTGGTGCTGTTTGAGGATCTGGTGCGGTGTGAATGGAGTGCGCTGCAGCCTGCTACACAGCTATGGGTCCCGTTTTGGACGGATGGTGCAACGCATCCTAAACTGTTGAAACTCGTGATGACGCAGACGGGAGGTGATGCGACTGAGAAGGTGTTCTGGATCGCGCCGATGGAGGCCGTCGCGCTGACGAACACGCAGCCTCTCACACAGCCTCTCACACAGCCTCTCACACAGCCTCTCACACAGCCTCTCACACAGCCGAATACGCTGCCGAATACTCAGCCGAACATGCAGCCGAACATGCAGCCGAAGCCCTGAGGTCACTGGCGCTGCCTCAGCCGCGTGGGTGACGGCCTGATGGGCACTTTACACCACTTGTGCCAGCCGTATGATGAAAACTCCTGGAGGTCACAGGATGCGAAAGAAAGCGCTTGCTCCCAATCTACTATTTGGTTATTTGGCCAAATACTCAACTCAGCCGATGCCGACAAACAAAACAGTTTCCAGCAAACGAGCCGCCGTGATCAAGGCGCTGGCTCACCCATCAAGACTGCTCATTGCGGAGGCGCTGATGGAGGGGGAGATGTGCGTGTGTGACCTGAAGGAACTTGTGGGAGCGGACATGTCCACGGTGTCGAAGCACCTGCGCATGATGCGTGAGGCCGGGGTGCTGGTGTCGGACAAGCGCGGTCTGAACATTTACTATCGCCTGGCCTGCGACTGCCTGGGCGATTTCCTCCGCTGCCTGGACCAACTGGCGCCGAAAAAGGCCATCACCAAAAGCTGCTGCTAACCCTTTCCTTACTTCATGAACATCACCGAACTTCTCTCCCACCTGAACGCGCATGCGGACAAGCCGCTGCTGTTTGTCCTGCCAGATGGCGGGATCATCCCCGCGCACTATCACATCACCGAAGTGGGCCATGTGATGAAGCGCTTCATCGACTGCGGTGGCACGCGACGCACGCTGGAGACCTGCCTGCTGCAAACGTGGGTGCACGATGATGTGGACCATCGCCTGCTGGCGGGCAAGCTGGCCACTATTTTCAGTCACGCGGGCGATGTGCTGCCGCACCATGAACTGCCGGTGGAGATCGAGTATGAAGACGGTGTGGTGGCGCAGTTTCCGGTGGAGAATGCGGAGGTCATTGATGGAGCACTGGCGTTTCATCTGGGACTGAAGCACACGGACTGCCTGGCGCGTGGCATCTGCCTGCCCGGTGAGTGTGCGCCTGCTCCTCAAACCGCAGCGGTGGCTTCCTCCTGCTGCACGCCGGGTTCCAAATGCTGCTGAATCATTCCATGAGAAAACTCCTCGCTGAACTTCTGGGTACTTTCACGCTCGTCTTTGCGGGCACGGGTGCCATCGTCATCAATGCGGCAAGCCACGGGGCCATCGGCCACGCAGGCATCGCCCTGACTTTCGGGCTGGTGGTGCTGGCGATGATTTATACCTTTGGGGATGTAAGCGGGGCGCATTTAAACCCCGCTGTGACCATCGCCTTTGCAGTGGCACGCCGCTTTGCGTGGCGTGATGTGCCGGGCTATCTCGGGGCGCAGTTCGGCGGGGCACTGGCTGCGAGCCTGCTGCTGCGAGTGCTTTATCCGGCGGATGCAACGCTCGGGGCGACGTTGCCGTCAGGGACGGAAATGCAAAGTTTTGTGCTGGAGGTGGTGCTGACCGCGATTTTGATGCTGACGATTCTGAGCGTGTCCACGGGTGCGAAGGAAAAGGGCATCACGGCAGGCATCGCGATTGGCGGCGTGGTGGGACTGGAAGCGATGTTTGCCGGACCAGCCTGCGGAGCTTCGATGAATCCTGCGCGTTCGCTCGCGCCCGCGCTGGTCTCCGGGCATCTTGAGCACCTGTGGCTCTACCTTGTCGCGACGGTGCTTGGTGCGCTGATAGCGGTGCCACTATGCATCGGCGTGCGTGGTAGCTGTGAGTCTCCAGCCGACTGATTTTTTGACCGAACATTTTCCCATGAAACAACCCACCATCCTCATACTCTGCACTGGCAACTCCTGCCGCTCCCATCTTGCTGAAGGCATCCTGCGCCGCGCCCTAGGCGAAGGCTACACCGTGGCCAGCGCCGGGTCCAACCCTGCGGGCTACGTTCACCCGCTTGGCATCAAGGCCATGGACGAGATTGGCATCGACATCTCGGCTCATCATTCGAAGCACATGAGTGAGTTTCTCAATCAGGACATTGAAACGGTCATCACGGTGTGCGGCAATGCCGACCAGGCCTGCCCGATGTTTCCTGGACAGGTGAACCGCCACCACTGGGGCTTTGATGATCCTGCGCATGCGACGGGCACCGAGGAGGAGCAGATGCTGGTGTTCCGCCGTGTGCGTGATGAGATTCGCGCGGTGTTTGAGTCTTATGCCTCCGGGCGGCAGAATCAGGCAGAGCTGGCAAAGAGTGTGCCAGCACTGGCAGCTCAGGCTTATAGCGACGGTCATCAGGATGAGCAAAAGAAGAAGTGAACAGGGTTTTGAACGATGAATGACTTACACCATAACGGGACGGAAGGACCAAGGATGAGCAAGGTTCGCACGGAAGTGAGAGCTTTTTTTTCACTTTCTACCTACCACGTTATGGTATTTTTATTATCCGTGAGTGCCGGGCCGGTGCTTGGAACGCCGACGGGCTTGAATAACATTCCGACGGCGGATACGGTGCCGCACCGGACGGTGGCGGTGCAGTATTTCAGCAGCTTTGGGGGCGCGAACCAGTTTGCCGCGAGCGAGCCGGGCAAAACATCGCAGTGGGCGGGGTTCAAGACGGGATGGGACTTCAAGCCGCTGCATCTTGAGTGGGGTCTGGACAGTGCGCTGGGCACCGGCTACTCGGGGCCGCTGGTGTTTCAGACGAAGGCACGCATTCAGCCTTGGGAGGATGGGATGCTGGCGCTGGGTGTTGCCGGGGTAGCGCTGACGGACACGAGGCGTGCGAGTGATCCCTTCACCTACGCGATGCTGTGGCATGACTTCCACGTTGTGCGGCTGCATGCGGGCTATGGACTGCAGACGGATGGCAACAGCTACCTCTTTGGCATGGACCGCACGTGGAAGGTACTAGAGCGCAATTTCAATCTGAATGCGGACCTGGTGCAGTCACGCAATCAGCAGGGACTTATCACGGCCATTGGAGCCAAGTATGACCTGAGCAAGCACATCGTGCTGGAAACGTGGGCGAACTTCCCGGACCGGGACCGCGTGAGCTACATCGCGAAGATCAACTTTGTATTCACGTTCTAGTTCTACATGGACAAGCGTCAGGCGAGGCGAAGTGCTGCTTGTTATCCAGGAAGGTGGCTGCTTTGATTCGATGAGGCGGCGGTCGAAAGCAGCTTGGCGGACGATCATGACGATCAAGTCTATGCTGTCGCGCGACACCCACTTGTAAAAGAAACTCGTTTCGTGCTGAGTGGGTGGGGGCCTGTCTATCGGACATGAAAAGAACGGCGGACCTTTTTGAGCGCCTGTGATGCGATAGACCCGAAATTACGGACCCGCACAGCGGTTCCCTACCAGCGCTGAGGTATGCCTTGCTTTGGGTGGTGGGGATGCGCTGTGCGCGTCTGCGGAATCCTTCGTCCCAGCGGGATGCGGACTTGGGGTTCTACCTCTTTTCGAAGGCATCTGACTTCTGCTGTCGATGATGCCAAGGACGGCGGACGTTTTTGAGCGCCTGTGATGCGATAGACCCGAAATTACGGACCCGCGCAGCGGTTCCCTACCAGCGCTGGGGCACGCCTTGCTCTGGATGGTAGGGATGCGCTGTGGGCGTTCGTGGAATCCTTTGTCACGGCGGGCTGCGGACTTGGGGTTCTAGCTCTTTTCGAAGGCATCTGACTTCTGCTGTCGATGATGCCAAGGACGGCGGACCTTTTTGAGCGCCTGTGATGCGATAGACCCGAAATTACGGACCCGCGCAGCGGTTCCCTACCAGC
>JAIXYN010000036.1 GCA_027490195.1 Verrucomicrobiaceae bacterium
AGAGCAAGTCCATCCGAGAACGCCTCGCCGCCAGCGACCCCGCCAATGCCGCGTGGCAGCGCGACCTCTCCGTCTCGCTCAACAAACTCGGAGACCTCGCCGTGGCTCAGGGCGATCTGGCAGGGGCCTTGCGCTCTTTCTCCAAGAGCAAGTCCATCCGAGAACGCCTCGCCGCCAGCGACCTCGCCAATGCCGCGTGGCAGCGCGACCTCTCCGTCTCTCTGGAAAAACTCGGCAACCTCGCCGTGGCGCAGGGCGATCTGGCCGGGGCCATGCGCTCTTTCTCCGAGAGCAAGTCCATCCGAGAACTCCTCGCCGCCAGTGACCCCGCCAATGCCGCATGGCAACGCGACCTCTCCGTCTCACTGGATAGAATCGGCGACCTCGCCGTGGCGCAGGGCGATCTGGCAGGGGCCATGCGCTCTTTCTCCGAAAGCAAGTCCATCCGAGAACGCCTCGCCGCCAGCGACCCCGCCAATGCCGCGTGGCATCGCGACCTGAGTCACAGTTGCTGGCTCATCGCCGCGAAGGTCTATGAACCTCAGCAGCGCTGGGCAGAGGCGCTGGCACTGGCGGAGCAGTCCTTGGCCATCAGCGAACGCCTGGCCGCCACCGATCCCACCAACGTGATGTGGCAGGAGGATGTGCAGGTGAGCCGGGCGCAGGTGGCGCGGTTGCGGGCAAAGTAGTCAGCCAAGGCAACCGATGCGGCGCGGGAAAGTAAGACCCAAACACGGAGTTGAGCAGGCTAGCGGCTGATTGTGCCAGCACTACCGGACTTCCTTGACCGCCCCCGTGCCCTCGCTTTCACTCCCCACCCACCCATGCTATTAAACTTCACCAAAATGAACGGCGCCGGCAATGACTTCGTCATGCTGGACAATCGCGACCTCAGCCTCGCGCTGACCAAGGACCAGATCGAAAAGCTCTGTGACCGCCATCGCGGCATCGGGGCCGATGGCCTGCTCTGCGTGGAGCCTGCCACGGCGGACGGCGACTTCAAGATGCGCTACTACAACGCCGACGGCGGCGAGGCCGAAATGTGCGGCAATGGCGCGCGCTGCTTTGGCCGCTTCGTGAATCATCTGCACGGCGACACGCTCACCAAGATCCGCTTTGAGACCCTCGCCGGCATCATCTCCGCCGAGTTCGAAGGCAGTCACGTGCGCATCAACATGAGCGCCCCGCACAATCTCAAGCTCTCCCAGCACCTCGAAGTCTCCGGTGCCGGACTGACCGTACACAGCGTGAACACCGGCGTGCCGCACGCCGTGGTGATGGTGGACGACCTGGAAACCGTGCCCGTGCGCGAGTGGGGTGCCGCCCTGCGCTACCACGAAGCTTTCAAACCCAAAGGCACCAATGCCAACTTCGCCAAAGTCATCGCCCCCGGCAGCATCGCCATCCGCACCTACGAGCGCGGCGTGGAGGACGAAACCCTCGCCTGCGGCACCGGCATGGTCGCCTGCGCCCTCATTTACCACGAACTCACCGGCGAACCCAGCCCCATCAGCGTCCTCGTCAAAGGCGGCGACACGCTGAAAGTCGGATTCGAAGAGCCGAACAAGAGCGAGTACACCAATGTGACGCTGTTTGGACCCGCAGACTTTGTGTTTACGGGGACGGTTTCGATTTAACGAAAGCTTCTCGGAGACTGAAAACTGAGAATTGATAACTGGGAACTGAAAATTGTATGAGCAGGGAGAAGTCGTCGTTGGATTTGGCGGATGAGATGGAAGAGCGGTTCCTGGATTTTGCGGCGCGCATTTGCGCCTTGGTCGAGGCATTACCTGACACCAAAACTGGCAGGCATATTTCCGGGCAGATGATTCGCTGCGGCACCTTCCCTACCCCCAACTATGCTGAGACCTGCGCGGCGGAAAGCCGCAATGATTTCACCCATAAGCTGGGCATCGTGCTGAAAGAACTGCGTGAGACCCGCATCTGGCTGAAGCTGTCGGTCAAGACCGCCACCATGAAAAAGGGCCGGCTCAATCCCCTGATCGAGGAATGCACCGAGCTGATGAACATCATCGGCAAATCCATCGTGACGGCCAAAGCCAACTCACCCGCCAAAAAGGCCCGCTGATCTCTGCCTGGAATCACAATTTCCAATTTTCAGTTTTCAATTCCCAGTTTTCAGTCCGACAAATTACCTCTTTCCCCTACCGCCCCATGTTCGCCGGAACCCATACCGCTATCGTCACCCCTTTTCGCAACGGCCAAGTCGATGAAGCCGCGCTCAAATCGATCATCGACTTCCAGTTCGACAACGGTGTGACTGGCGTTGTGCCTTGCGGCACCACCGGGGAATCCCCCACGCTGGATCACGACGAGCACACCCGCGTGGTGGAGCTGACCGTCGAGTTTTCCAAGGGCCGTGGCGTTGTCATGGCAGGCACGGGATCGAACTCCACACGCGAGGCCATCGAGCTCACGCAGGAAGCCGAAGCCGCAGGTGCCACCGCATCCCTGCAAGTTGCGCCGTATTATAACAAGCCGACACCTGAAGGCTTGTATCAGCATTTCAAGGCCATCGCGGACAACACCAAGCTCCCGCTCATGCTCTACAGCATCCCCGGACGCTGTGGCATCGAGATCGGTCTGGATGTCCTCGTCCGTCTCGCGGAAAACTGCCCGAACATCCGCTCCATCAAGGAAGCCGGTGGCAACCCCGAGCGCGTCAGCCAGATGAAGCAGATCCTTCCGGCGGATTTCGAGATCATGTCCGGCGACGACGGTCTCACCCTGCCCTTCATGTCCGTAGGCGGCGTCGGCATCGTCAGCGTCGCGGGCAACATCATTCCAAAGCAGATCAGCGAGATGGTGCAGCTCGCGCTGAAGGGCGACTACGTTTCCGCGATGAAGATTCACACGAAGTACTACCCGCTCTTCGCCGCCTTCCTGAAGCTCTCCACCAATCCCATCCCGATCAAAACGGCGATGGCCCTCGCCGGTCACTGCACCGACGAGCTGCGCCTGCCAATGACCGGCATGGAGCCCGAGAAAGTTGCGGAGCTGAGCGCCACGCTGAAGAAGCTGGGCATCATTGGCTAGGGGCTGGACAGCCAGCCGCCGATGCGGCATCAATAGGCCATGAAGTTTCTGCGCCACCTATGCCTCCCTTTGCTGCTGGGGCTGTCCAGTTGCACCTACCTTGAGAACAAGTTCGGGTCCTTGAAGAAATCATCTGAGGACAAGAGCGTCGGCCAGGCCAAAGTGATCGGAGTCATCGAGATGGTGAACCCTGAGCAGAACTACGTGCTCATCAATTGTGAGCATCGGGTGGACATTCCAGCAGGGACCGAGATCATCTCTCAGGGAGTCAACGGCACAGATGCGAAGCTCAAGGTGACACCGGAACGCAAAGGCAACTACATCACGGCAGACATCACGCAAGGCACGCCGCTTGTGCGCGACTTGGTGCTCTTTCAGATCAAGCGCGATGCCCCGCCCCCACCCACCACGGCAACCCCATCCGGTGCCATCGTTCCTTTGACCCCCGTGATGCAGGCCGATACGATCCCGCCGCTGGATGCCCCATTTCAGCCCATGGCGCCCGTCCAACCCACCTACATCCCGGCACCGACTGCCCCACCGCCGCTGCGGCAGGCAGCTCCGGCCCCTGCCCCACCGCCCCAAGAAGAACCCACGGCGGATCTGAGCAAACTGCCGCCTGTGATCCGATGATTTCCGAAAGTGAAGCACTCGCGCGCGTGCTAGCGGCGGTGACGCCGCTGCGGGCCGAAGCCACGGCATTGCTGGATGCCCTGGACCGCTATGCCGAGCAGGAGGTGATCGCCACGGTGCCGATTCCGGCCTTTGATCAATCCGCGATGGATGGCTATGCCCTTCTCGCCGCCGAGAGCACGAGTGCCACGCCGTTGCGAGTGACGGGCGAACAAGCCGCCGGGTTGGATGGCGAACTGAGTCTCCAAAGCGGCTGCGCCATTCGCATTTTCACCGGAGCGCCGGTTCCCGCCGGAGCCGATGCCGTGATCATGCAGGAAGATGTGCGGCGCGAGGGAGATACCATCGTCTGCACCGACCCGGTCGCCGCTGGGGAAAACATCCGACGTGCAGGAGCAGACCTGTGCCAGGGCCAGTTCGTGCTGCGCAAGGGAGAGCAGATCACCCCCGGACGCATGGCCTTGCTGGCCTCTCAGGGGCTTGATGAAATCTCTGTGCATGCCCTGCCGCGTGTGGCGGTGCTGAGCACCGGGGATGAACTGGTGCCTCCCGGCGCGGGTCCGCTGAAGGCTGGACAGATTTACAATACGAACGGCCTCATGCTGCGCGGCATGCTGGCGCAGTTGGGCATTCGTACCAGCACCCAGGCCCACTGCCGCGATGATCTGCACAGCACCACAGAAACATTGCGCGAGCTGCTGCAGACCCATGACGTCGTGCTGATCAGCGGTGGTGTTTCCGTCGGTGATCATGATCAGATCAAGCCCGCGCTCAAAGCACTCGGCATCGAGCCCGACCTCTGGCGTGTGAAGGTGAAACCGGGCAAGCCGTTTCTCTTTGCTCAATCTGAGCAGTCGTCCGTCTTTGGCCTGCCGGGGAATCCGGTATCGTCCTTTGTCACCTTCCTGCTGTTTGTGCGTCCGGCGCTGCTGAAAATGATGGGTGCAGCAGATGCCAAGCTCAAGCCGCGCCTGATCCCCGCCAGCGCCGGGACGGCCCTCACAAATCCAGGTGACCGCCCCCACTATTTGCGCGGCACTTTCACCAATGGTCAGTTCATGCCCTTCGGCCTGCAGCAGAGCCATGCCCTGCTTTCCCTGAGCCGTGCGGATGCCCTGCTAAGGCTGGAGGCCGGACAAAATCTTGAAGCGGGAGATGCCGCTGAAGTGTGGTTGCTGGATTGATTGGTTGCGCACCCTGCGCGGCCATCCATTCTGCCGGTCTTCACATGGAACACGTTCTCGTCATCACCCGCCAGCTTTTCGATCAACTCGGCAGTTTTCAAGGTTTCCAAGCCGATGCCACGCGCTACCTGCACGCGATGCTGGCCCCTGGAGCCAATCACTTCATGGAACGCCCGGCGGCTGAAAAAGACCCCTCCCACAAGCAGCTCATCCCTTATGCCATCTTTCATCACGAAGGACGCTATCTGAGCTACACACGCGGCGGCAGCTCGGGAGAGAAACGCCTCGTGGCCAAGCGCTCCATCGGCATCGGCGGCCACATCAATCCGGTGGATGCAGCACAAGATGGTCTCGGCGAAACAATGTACTACAACGGCGTCGAACGCGAGATGGCCGAAGAGCTGGTGATCGGCGGCACGCACACGCAGAAAGTCATCGGCCTGATCAATGACGACGCGACGGAAGTCGGCAGCGTACACCTCGGGGTGGTGCATTTCTTTGACCTCAGCAGCGACGATGTGAAGTCCAACGAAGACGCCATTCAGGACCTGCGGTTTCACACCCTGGCAGAACTGCATGCCATGCGCGACCAGCTTGAAACTTGGTCACAGATCTGCGTGGACCACCTCTGGAGCGTTCAAAAATAATTGAAATAGGTGCGTCCATAAGAAACGCTTGTTTCTTGAGGCAACGAGTGATTCTCTTACATTAATGGAAGAATCATCACTCAGCGCCGCAGCGGCCCCCATCGCTTCGCTGAACCCGCCCGCGCCCACCAGCAGCTCTGCGGAGGACCGCATCCTCGTGGACAAAGCTCAAGCGGGTGACACGCGCGCTTTTGATGACCTCGTGCGTAAATACACGCCCAAGCTCTATGGCTTGGTTTATAACATGACCTCGAACCGCGAGGACACTGCCGATCTGCTGCAGGATGTGTTTGCCAAGGCCTACCGCTCCATCAAGCGCTTCATGGGAAAGTCTTCATTTTACACGTGGATCTATTCCATCGCGGTGAACATGACTTTGAACTTCCTCAAGAAGCGCGGAAGGCATCACAAAGTCAGTCTTGACGATGTAGATACGGGCATTGAGAACGACCCGGAATTCATTCGGGTCACCACGGCCAACTCGGGCACGCTGCGCGAAGTAAACATCCACGAACTGCAAAAAAGGTTGAACGCAGCCATGATGAGGCTGTCTGAAGACCACCGCACGGTGGTGACTTTGTACGACGTACAAGGCCTCCAGCATGCCGAAATCAGCAAGATACTTGGAGTCTCGGAAGGGACCGTCAGATCACGATTGTTTTACGCACATCGCCTGCTCCAGACTTATCTTGAAGACTTCGTGAAATAAACTCGTTAACAGCACCATTGAAGAAACAACAATCCACAGCACGCCATGAGTGAGTTTGAAGACATCCAGCGGTTGATTCGATTGAAACGGTTTGAACAGCCCGAGGAAGGCTTCACCGAGAATTTTCTCCAGCAGTTTAATCAGAGACAGCGGGCTGAAATGCTGCAGCAGTCGTCTTTGGATTTGTTCCGGGAGCGTGTCGCTACGTGGTGGAACAATCTTCTGGTGCCCAAATGGGGCATGGTGGCGGCGGCAGTTTCTGTCTGTGCCATGAGCCTCTGGCTGCTCGCGCAGTCTGCCGAAAAACCCGGCGCGGCACTGACCGCAGCCCCGGTAGTTTCTGAAAAGCCCTTCGTTCCCAAACTGGACCTGAGTGATCTTCCCCTGGCACGCATGGCTGAGCATGACGATGCCACGCTGGCCGACATGCTCATTCAAAACCACCTGGAAGTGCGCCCTGCCCTGGAAAGCAATGTGTTGCCTGCAAGTGGGCGGCAGCAGCCCTCGCTGCGCAATGCCACCCCCGCCGTGCAGCAGGGTCTCGAAGGCATGCTGGGCAAGTAAATCCGCGCCTGCACATAGGTGCCAGGTGGCCATCAGCCCGCTTGGCAGGTGAAAACTTCCCTTTGCCAGCAGGGCTACCCCGGCGTAGTCCTCGCGCTGCTCATGGGAAACCGCCCTGACATTCGCCTAACCATCCGAATTAGTTTCGGACTCATCCGCGCCTGACGTCGCCGGAAGAGTCCGTTGTCATGCCTGCCTGCGCTGAAAGCGCTCCCGGCAGCTGGCGTCCCGGAACTCATGGCAACCGCCACTCCGGCCTGATTTCTCATTGCATCGCCCTTCCATCTCTTCATTTCCCCTCCCCACATGTCTTCAGTTACCATCTATGACACCACCTTGCGTGACGGCACGCAGGGCACCGGCATCTCCTTCAGCACCCTCGATAAAATCCGCGTCGCGGAAAAGCTCGACGAATTCGGCGTGCATTACATCGAAGGCGGCTGGCCCGGCTCCAACCCCAAAGACGCCGCCTTTTTCGAAGAGGCCTCCAAGCGCTCATGGAAGACCGCGAAGATCACTGCCTTCGGCATGACCCGCCGTGGCAAAATGAAGGTCGAGGACGATCCTCAGGTCAAGATGCTGCTCGATGCCAAAACGCCAGCCGTCACCGTGGTGGGCAAAACCTGGGCGCTGCACGTCACCGAAGTTTTCCAGGTCAGCCTGGAAGAAAATCTCGCCATGATCTCCGACACGGTGGCCTACTTGAAACAGCATGGCCGCGAAGTGCTCTACGACGCGGAGCATTTCTTCGACAGCTTCAAAGAAGACCCAGAGTACTCGCTCAAAACCATCAAGGCCGCCCAAGATGCCGGAGCGGATCTCATCGTGCTCTGCGAAACGAACGGCGGAGCCCTGCCTGAGTTCGTCGAAGACACGACACGCAAAGTCATCGCTCATCTCGGCCGCCCCGTGGGCATCCACACGCACAACGACGGTGGCGTCGGCGTGGCCAATGCCCTCGCAGCCGTGCGCGCCGGTGCCTGCCAGGTGCAGGGCACCATCAATGGCTACGGCGAGCGCGTGGGGAACTGCAACCTCACCACCATCATGCCCAATCTTCAGATCAAGATGGGCATCCCGCTCGGCCTCGACCTCACTCGTCTGCGCGAACTCGCCAACTTCGTCGATGAACTCGCCAACGTGCCGCATGACATCCGCGCTCCCTACGTGGGCGTGGCTGCGTTCACGCACAAAGGCGGCCTGCATGTGCACGCCGTGCAAAAGCTGGCCCGCACCTACGAACACGTGGACCCCACGCTCGTCGGCAATCAGCGCGTCATCACCATCTCGGACATGTCCGGCCAGTCCAATGTGCTGGTGAAAGCCGAAGGCATGGGCTTCAAGTTCGCCAAGGGCGATCCCCGCGTGCAGACCATTCTCACCGAAGTGAAGCGCCTGGAAAGCGAAGGCTACGAATTCGAAGCCGCCGAGGCCTCCTTCGAGATGCTCATCCGCAAGCAACTCGGCCAGCATCAGCCGGTATTTAATCTCATCGAATACCACTCTACTCACCGCTTCCACGGCGGCGAGCACGGCTTTGAAACCTGCGAAGCCACCGTCAAACTCGATGTCGGTGACAGCCGCGTTTACACCGTGGATGAAGGCGACGGCCCGGTGAATGCGCTCGACAACGCGCTGCGCAAAGCCCTGCTGCCCTTCTTCCCGGCCCTCAAAGACATGCGCCTGGCAGACTACAAGGTCCGCATCATCGACGGCGGCACCGGCACAGCCGCCAAGACCCGTGTGCTCATCACCAGCACCGACGGCAACGCCACCTGGGGCACCGTTGGAGTGAGCTGCAATATCATCGACGCAAGCTGGAAGGCGCTCGTCGATGGCATTGAGTACTTCCTGCTCAAACAGGCGGCCTAGCGCCGGTTCAGCGGAGGGGATCATCTTGTCCCCCATTTGGAAGTGGTGGGCGAAGCGCAGCGCAGAAGGATCAAGATGATCCCTCTTCTGCCAGCCCCGCTCCGCTTCCTCACATCACCCGCGTCTCCGCCGCCGCCAGCACCGCTCAGGTCTAGCCGTAGCTGAGGGCCACGCTCAGAATCGGTTACAACCTGCCACTCAAAACGAATCCCTCTAACCGCCGAGGATAGGGAAAATTGAACAGTCGAATATCACGAGACTGCGCATGAAAACCAATAATATCAGTTGAATACGTATCGCAGGCGCGCTATATTTCTATAGCACTACAGCACAAAACTCACTGTAACTCGATAAAAATGAGAACTTTAGCGTTATTGCCGGACTCGGCAGAGTTGTTTCTCATCAGCTAGTACTCCCAAGAACATAAGACTAACGTCATGTCTGCAAAGCCCCCTGAATACGAACAACATCCTGGTCTCGAGCTGTTGGGACAAAGGATATATTGGCCCAGAACGAAGCAGGCAACCATCACGGCGGTTTCTCTGATCATGGGCATTTGTGTTGTCGTCTACACTGTAGTTGCGTTGGGACGCCCAGAGAATCTTGGCGCGGTTGCAACTATGATTTCGGCTGGAACCTACGAGCAGAATGGTAGACCGACTGGCATTACAGCCTCCACAATTTACCGCTTTTGGACACCAAGCCCCGAAACAAAGAAAGATATTGCGAAATCGCTCGGCATACCGAGCTTCGAGAATCCGCCGAAGGATAAGATTCCGGCATACTATTGGTGCAGCGATGATGAATCCGAGGTCGACAAATTCATTGAAATCCTGGATATGCACAACATCATGGGCCTCAGTATAGTCCCATCCAAAGGCTTAGGTACATCCCACAAGATAAAGCGCGGTTACATTTGGGAGGTCACCATTAATCGAGAGCATCCAATCAGCAAAAAGACCTTCATCAATCTATATGCTTCGCATTGGAAGAGAGAGAAAGATATATACCTTGAGGAATTGCATGTTTCAACGGAGCACACCGAACCTGCAAAGTAGGGCAACATTCAAAAGTGCACCCCTGATATCCTGAGCAAGCCAGCAGATGCCACTGGGGTTGAACAAGCCCGGCTCTAACACCCTTACATCATTAGGCGCTTGGTGTTGAGCCACATCCGATCAAATCGCTATTGCGCGGTAATGTTGCGCAGAAAAAAATATCAGTCATTCTATACGCTTTCGCAGCGAGAGGCACAGTAGCCGTCTCGCTCCGTCGAGATGAGCTAAGTGTGACCGCCCCTCAGAGTACTCTCATAAAAATCATGGCACTGCAGCCTGCGGCAGCGCTAGGCACCTCTCGCGGAGCGAGAGGGCTACTGTACCGCCTTCATCCCCGCTGCTTCCAGCACCGCATTCAGATCTGCGGGCAGCGGAGCTTTGACACTGAGCTGCTGCCCTGACGCGGGGTGCTTCAGGCCCAGTTCATGCGCGTGTAGAAACAGGCGCTTGGCAAGGAGCGTTTTGCGCAGTTTGCGGTTCAAATCAAAGGAGCCGTACACATCATCCCCCACCAGCGGGAGATGCCGGGAGGCGGCTTGGACGCGGATCTGATGCGTCTTGCCGGTGATGAGTTCGACTTCGAGCAAGACCACGCGATTGAGTGCATTCGCCTCAAGCACCCGGTATTTCGCCTCGGCATTGGGACGTGCGCCGTGGCGCACGGTCGTGCGCACCTGGTTTTTAGCATGCGCGGTGATCAGGTGATCCAGCCACACGCCTTCAGGCTTGGCAGCACTGCCGCTGCATAGGGCGAGGTATTTTTTGCGCACCTGTTCGGCCTCAAAAGCCGTGCGGCATGCGGCGGCTGTTTTTTCATCCTTGGCCCCTAGCAAGACCCCCGAGGTGTCCTGATCGAGGCGGTGCAGCAGCCACACGCTGCCTGCCGCCGTTTTGAAGCAGCGCCGGTCATGGTCATAGCTGCCTTCAAACGCCGCCATCTGCGGTTTGCCAGACTTCGGGTTCGGGTGCGAGAGCACTCCCTGCGGTTTGTTCACCACAATGAGGAAACGATCCTCATGCAGGATGTCGCAGCGGGTCATGGCGGAGGCGGGAGTCATTGGGGCTGATACTTCTGCACCAAGTACTCTTCCAGCGCATCGTACCAGTTGCGAATCTCACCGCCCAGCACGCTTTGCAATTTCGCATTGCTCATCACGGTCATCAGCGGTCGTGGTGCCTTGAGCTGGGTGAGACTGGCTAGCCCGATGGGCTGCACCGTCGTGGTTTTGACCGGCATTTCCAGCCCGGCGGCAATCGTGAGCGCGGCCTCAGCCCAGGAATGCCAGGAAGCGACACCGCTGTTGCACAGATGCAGCACTCCGCAGGTTGTCGGATGCCGGACAATGAGTTGTTCAATCCAACCGCCAATGTCTGCATTGCTCGTCGGTACCGAAATTTTATCCACCACAGCGCTGAGGTCGTCGGTCTGCAGAGCCCGCTGGATAATGTTGTCAGGATGGCTCGGTTTGTGGGGGCCAAACAACCACGAAACGCGTGCCACGAGCGCGCCGGGAGATGCCTTGAGCACCGCCTTTTCTCCGGCAAGTTTGGTGCGGCCATAAATGTTTACCGGGGCCGTCTCGTCTGCTTCAAACCACAGGTCACGAGCCTCACCGCTGAACACGTAGTCGGTGCTGAAATGGATCATGCGTGCGCCACGTGTGTGGCAGCATTCAGCCAGAATCTGCGGTGCCACCACATTGGCCAACAAGGCGCGTTCCGGCTGCACCTCACAAACGTCCGGGCTGGTCATGCCTGCGGCATTGAGGAGCACATCAAACTGCTGTGAAACCAGCTTCGCACCGATGGTGTCAGGCTGCTCAAAATCCAGATCAGCACGTCCCCATGCGGTCGTTTCAAAATTGGCAGCGAATTGCTGGTGCAAGGCACGTCCCAGGCCGCCGTTGGCGCCGAGAATGAGGATACGAGGGGCTGGCATGCCCCATGCTTGCCATACCTCCCGCGCTTGCAAAGCCAAAAGGCATGCCCAAGATAGACGCTTGACTGATTAAGGATGAATGAGTGATGCACAGCCCAGGATTGTGATTATCGGCGCCGGCCTTGCGGGGCTGGCGTGTGCTCGTGTCCTTGCCGCAGCAGGTCGGCCCTTCATTATTTTGGAAGCCTCCAACGCCGTTGGCGGTCGTGTCCGCACGGATGTGGTGGATGGCTTCCAGCTCGACCGCGGCTTCCAGATCTTCCTGCCAGGCTATCCTGAGGCCAAGCGAGTGCTGGACTATGAGGCGCTCGACCTCCGCCCGATCTACCGTGGGGCGGATGTCTTCGTCAAGAATCGTTTCCACCGCTTGGCAGACCCTCTGGCCCATCCGCTCGCAGCACTGCAAAATATCAATGATCCTATCGTTTCCCTGCGCGACAAATGGACCACGCTGCTGCTGCGCAAGGAAGTGTTCGGCCTGCGCGAACCTCCCGCTGACCTCCCAGAGATGGAGACGGAGGACTACCTGCGCGACTTTGGCTTTTCTGAAAACATGATCGACCGCTTCTTCCGCCCGTTTTTTGGCGGGGTCTTTCTGGAAAAGGATCTGCGCACCAGCGCACGCATGATGCTGTTTTTATTTGCCATGTTTGACCGGGCGGGCAGCGCGATACCTGCGCGTGGCATGCAGGCGATCCCGGATCAGCTCGCCCAGGCGCTGCCCTCGGGAAGCCTGCGGCTGAATTCTCCAGTATCTGCCGTGCGCGCCGGTGAGGTCACTCTGGGCACCGGTGAAGTGCTGCACGCAGACCACGTCATCGTGGCAGTCAGCGAAGAGGTGGCACATCGGCTTTTGCCCTCGACCGAAAACACCACGCTCCTCCCCAGCCGCTCCGCCACCTGCATGTATTTTGCCACGGATGAGCTGCCACCGGGCGATGCCATCCTGCATCTGGATGGGGACGGTCGCGGTCCGGTCAACAGCATCCTCGCGCTCTCGCGCGTCTCACCGCACTATGCGCCACCGGGGCAGCACCTCATCTCCGCCTCCATCATCGGTGCGCCATCCAGCACTGAATTGGAGCAGGTCGTACGCGAGCAAATGCGCAGTTGGTTCGGAGAGGCCGTCGTCTCCAAATGGCGACACCTGCGCACCTACCAGATCCGTCATGCCCAGCCGGAGAGCCGACAGCTTAGGCTGGGTAACAGCCCACTTGCCAGCGTGATCCAGCCCGGCCTCTATCGCTGCGGCGACTGGTGTGAGCAGGTCTCGATCAACGGCGCACTTCTCAGCGGCCGTCGATGCGGAGCGGCGGTAATGAAAGCGTTGGGAGAACCGAGCCTGGATTAGGCGTAGCAGGAGCTGACTCCGTGGGCAGCACAAACGGGTTGATCGTGGCTGGAGCGTTGTCGAGCTTCACTTCCACCTTCGTCACGCCAAACACCTCTGGCTTCTTCTCCGCAATCGCACGCAGTTCCTGCGCAACGCCCTCGATATCCGCCCGGTTCTTGAGGTCTCGGATTGTCACCGTGGTGAAGCCCGGACCAGCCTGCACTTCGATCTTGTTCGCAGGCACCCCCATGTCCACGTGAATGAGTTTCTCCCAGGCACTGGCATGCTGCAGGTCTGGCTGCGTGATGAGCCCAGCTTTGTGATAGCGCTCCTCCGCCTCTGGGTTCGATACAGGTACTGTGGCGGCCTGCTTGCTCTGGCAGGCAACGAGACAGATGAAGACAGCGAGGAGGAAGAATCGGGGGATCACAGTTTGATAAAGGCCTTCTGTTTATACAGCCACCAGCAGATCAGCCAAAGTACAAAAAGCACTCCGCAGCGCTCGATGACCGGCGTCCAATAAGCTGGAAAAGCCGTCTCAGGCAGATGCTTGTGCAGATTCTCCGTGATCCAACCCGCACAGAGGCTGTGCAGCAGGTAAATCACGATGCTGTTCATGCCCACGACCACCAGCGGGAAAACCAGCCGCCGCATGCCGAGGATCTCCACCAGCCAGTAAAAGAACGAGAGCAGGATGAGCACCCAGCCACCGCTCAGCACCGCCCAGGAGGGCGTCCAGATGCGCTTCACCACTGGCAGCAGCGTGTATTGGTCGAGCTGCGCACCCACCACCGGCAGGATCTTGAGATCAAGCGCCGTGCCTGCCACCACCAACAGGATGCCAGTGACCAGCAGTGTGGCGCACCTGCCTTTGTCTGTTTTGCGGCTGTTCATCAGGAAGCCACCCGTGAGCGCACCACCAAGCATCGTGGCAAGCGCTGGGATGCAGTTGAGCGTTTGATAGCCGCCGCTGGTATATTGATAAGGTTGCGAACGCGGCAGCAAGTTGAGCCAATGCCGGTCAAACGCCGCAGCCGCATTCGTGTGGATGTTCCAATGCCCGGCAAAACCTGGCAGGACCCCATGCGCCGAGTCCTTCATGCCCGCGATGGCGGCGAGTTCCTGCGGCGTCGGCATGGGGTGATTGATGAAGAACCAGGTGTAACCCGCCAGAATCAGAATGATGCCGGACATGATGTATTCCCAACCCATGCGTGACAGAAGAAAGAGCACGAAATAGCCAAGGCCGATCTGCGCCAGCACATTGGTAAAAAGAAACACCGTGTGCTTGTCTCCAGAACGCGTGGCCAGCATCACCCCCAGCGCCACCAGCAAGATGGAGCGTGAGAGCGCGTGCCAGGCCATGCCAAAGAATGACTGCCCGTGCTCACGCCTCTTCGCATACGAAAACGGCACCGCCATGCCCACCATGAACATGAAGCTCGGCTGGATCAGATCCCACAAGGAGCAGCCCTGCCAGTCCTGATGCGCGAACTGCGGTTTGATGAACTCCCAGACGGAGCCTGGATGCGCCGCTGCCATCTGCGCTATGCCAAAGCCCGCAGAGGCCATCAGCAGCATGATGAACCCTCGAAAAGCATCGAGGGACAGAAGACGTTGGTTGGAAGTGGTTGGGTTCATGGAGCAACCACAAACGCCACTCGTGCAGGCCTGCTATCGAAAGCAGTGAAGGTTACACTCAGGCAGCCTTGAGAACCTCGTGCGTGTGGATGGCAGGATTCACAATGTCACGCACGAACTGCGCGGGCTCGGCACCTGCACCAAAGACATAAATCCGGGTCCGCAGAGTCAGCTTCTTGATCTCAAAACCCGGATTCTGGGTGCTGCGGTAATAATTGAGGATCATTTCTTTTTCCAGATCCAGCGCCGCACCCTTCATTCCGTATTCGAGCACAAAGGCGGCTTTCTCAAACGCCGGCTGGCCACCGGTGCGGGCCTCCTGGCTGATGGAATCGATCAAAACCTTGTCCACAAACGCCTTCAGCGCAGCTTCATCCCCCTCGAATTCGATCTTGTACACACGCCCTTCGCGGTATTTCAGCGGCAGTGGGTGGGGAGCGTAAAGCAGCTTGTGGCAGTCGCTTTCAGTGTCGAACTTACCGAGGATTTCAAAAATTTGGGTCACGAGGGTGGCAGGGATGGTTGCCAGCCTTCCTAGCAAGAACACCCGCCCGCGCAAGCTCGCAGCGACCTGCCGTGAATCCCTCTTGCCTCCCCTGCCCCGGCCTGCTAGAACTGCACTGTTATGCCACGTATTCAATTCACCACCCCTGACGGTGCCTCTGGTGCCCTCGAACTCGACGCCGAACGCATGTCCGTGGGACGTGCCGATGACAATCAGCTCGTTATCGCAGACGATTCCGTGTCCAGTCACCATGGTGAAGTTGCATTCGACGGCAGCAGTTGGACGCTCACTGACCTCGGTTCCACCAACGGCACCAAAATCGGCGGATCCCGTGTTGATACCGTCAATCTCACGTCTGGAGGTGCGTTTCAGCTCGGCAATGTGAACTGCGTTTTCATCGGAGATAGCGAAGAAGAATCCTATTCCGGCCAGACCTCCACGATGTCCACGGCATCCAGCGGCTATGGCAGCCTCCCTTACAATGGCCGTCTGCGCACGGGCTTTGGCCCGAAGGTGAAGCAAAAAAATCCTGGCGGGGCACTTCAGACGCTGCTCGGAGTTGTCGGCCTTCTGGCCTGCGCTGCCGCCGTCTATTTCGCCAAGCAAATGGGAGCCTGAGACTCACAACAAGCACGCGCTCGCGATCTCCGCTCCTGCTCGGAGCACCCCAGCGGTCCATCAGGCTGTCTTGGTACGACCTGCGCGTCATGAAAACAACCTTTGCGGCTTCATCATGCCGCCATTCAAAGAAAAGCATCCATGTCTAATACAATCATTGTCGGCGCCCAGTGGGGCGATGAAGGAAAAGGTAAAATCGTCGACTATCTCACCGAAAACACCGACGTCGTCGTCCGTGCCGCCGGTGGCAACAACGCCGGTCACACCGTCATCAACAACGGCACCAAGTACATCCTTCACCTCATCCCCTCCGGCATCCTTTGGAAGGACAAGATTTGCGTCATCGGCAATGGCGTCGTCATGGACCCCACCGGCCTGCTCGCAGAAATGGCCAAACTTCGCGGCCAGGGTGTCACCATCACTCCGGAAAACCTCCTCATCAGTGAAACCGCCCACCTGGTGATGCCCTACCACCGTGGTCTGGACAAGGTGCGCGAAGCCAAGCGTGGCGACAAAAAGATCGGCACCACCGGTCGCGGCATCGGCCCGGCCTATGCGGACAAAGTCGAGCGTGACGGCCTGCGCACCATCTTGATGACCCAGCCGGAAATCTTCGAAGAAGAGCTCCGCGACCGCCTGGCCCGGCACAACGCCACTTTCGCGGAACTCGGAGTCGAACTCGTCCCCGTCGAAGAAACCGTGAAGGAAATGCTCGAAGCCGCCAAAACGCTGGCACCTCACATTACCAACACCACGGTTTATCTGCACGAAGCGATCAAAGCTGGCAAAAGCCTGCTGTTTGAAGGCGCTCAGGGCACCTACCTCGACATCGACCACGGCACCTATCCCTTCGTCACTTCGTCCAACACCACCGCTGGCGGAGCCTGCACCGGCTCTGGCGTCCCGCCACGCATGATCGACAAGGTCGTGGCTGTCGGCAAAGCCTACACCACCCGTGTCGGCAGCGGCCCTTTCGTCACCGAAAACGACGCCATTGGCGACATGCTGCACAACATGGGCCGTGAATTCGGTGCCACCACGGGGCGCGCCCGCCGCTGCGGCTGGCTGGACTCCGTCCTCGTGCGCTATGCCGTCATGATCAACGGGGCGGACGAACTTGCCATCACCAACCTGGATGGCTTGGACGGCCTGGACACCATCCAGATCTGCACCGCCTACACCCTTCGCGGCAAGACCATTCACTACCCGCCGAGCACCGCTGCAGATCTGGCCGCATGCGTCCCGGTTTACGAAACCCACCAGGGCTGGAAGCAGGACCTCAGCGGCATTCGGAACTTCGCCGACCTCCCTCCGCTGGCCAAAGCCTACCTCAAACGCCTCGAAGAACTGACCGGAGCCCGCGTCAGCCTCGTCGGCATCGGCCCGGACCGCGAGCAGACTCTCGTCGCTTGAGGTCACATTCCAGTTGACGCCCGGCCTCATTCCCCTATTTTCACTGCCCTTTTCCCAAACCACCTAGACCCGTTTATGACCGAAATTCAGATCCGTAAAGGCGAGCCCGTTGACCGCGCTCTCAAACGCCTCAAGACCCGCCTCGAAATGGACGGCATCCTTGAAGAAGTCCGTCGCCTGCGTGCGCATGAGACCCCTAAAGAACGCACCAAGCGCAAAGCCCGCGCTGCTGCCAAGCGTGGCAAGATCCGCTATCGCTTCACCCTGCCAAAGGCCCCCGGCGCTCCCGAGTCTCCTGTTTCCGCATAATCCGGCATCGGGAAAAGATCATTCTAAAAGGGCGGGGTCATCCCCGCCCTTTTTTGTGCCCGCAGCACTCAATATTGGCAAACGGCTCCATCTGACTATCCGGGCCTTGCAGTTCTTCCTGTTCATCAAGATTCCTCGCTGTTTAGTTCCGGCTATTTCTTCACCTCATGAAACTCAAACTCGACCTCGATGATTTTCGCGTGCCCGATGGCAAACCGTTTCGCATCAAGAAGGCGAAGACAAAGGTGAAAGACCTCTACGAAGATGAGGCTCACTATGAGTCCCTCATCGCTGAATTCCGCACAGAGATCGACGACCTCCAGCAGAAGATGTATGCGCAGGACCGGCAGGCGCTGCTGCTCGTGTTTCAGGCGATGGATGCCGCCGGCAAGGACAGCACCATCAAGCACGTGATGAGCGGAGTGAACACTCAAGGCGTGGAGGTGCATGCCTTCAAGCGTCCTACCTCGGCTGAACTGGACCATGATTTCATGTGGCGCCACACACGCGCCATGCCACCACGCGGACGGATCGGCATCTTCAACCGCAGCTATTATGAGGAGGTTCTCACCTGTCGCGTTCATCCTGAGATCGTGACCAAGGTGCAGCGCCTGCCCGAGCAGACGACAAAGGACATCGACAAACTCTTCGCCGACCGGCTCAAGGACATCCGTAACTTTGAGGCCTACTGCCACCGCAACGGCATTCTCATTCTCAAATTCTTCCTCAACGTGTCCAAAGCCGAGCAGAAGAAGCGCTTTCTCGCACGCATCAACACTCCCAGCAAGAATTGGAAATTTGAAGAAAGCGATGTGGGCGAACGCGGCCACTGGAAGGAATACATGGCGGCTTATGAAGACGCCATCCGCGCCACTGCCACCAAAGACTGCCTCTGGTATGTCATCCCTGCGGATGACAAGAAAAACATGCGTCTCATCGTCAGTGCCGCGATCCTAGCCGAGATGAAGAGCATGAAGCTAAAATATCCCGAACTGCCGCCGGAACAGAAGAAGCACCTGCAAGCGGCGAAGGAGATGCTGCTGGCGGAGTGAGCGAATGACGAAACCAGAATGAGGAATGACGAATGAGACCATGCTCAATTGAAAACAGGTCTGTTCACTGAGAGGTCATGCGTGCTTTCTGGAACGTAGGTCGGTCGTGTTTGGCGTCGAGGACCGCCCATGCTCCAGCGCCCACTCCGCCAAACCGCCCGACTGCGAGGACGTTCGTACGCCCCAGCACCCACGGTGCGCTCAAGGCTGCCCGAACGCTCGCAGGCTCAAGACGTTTGCCTCACGCTCATGGACGGACGGGCTGTCGCCACGTCCATCCTACGTCCCAGCATGAAACGCCGGGCATGAATGCTTCATTAGCCGTGTCAGCCAGATGATTGCTGACGGAGCCGCACATGGAATGTGCGGACCACTTCACGCTGGGTTGCCCGTGCTATTTGAGGCTCCGCAGCCACGCCACGAGATCGAGCAAATCGGACTCGGGCATCGTTTGATCGAGGCCTTGGGGCATGAGGCTGGTGATCAAGGTGGTGTCTCCGGCGATGGCCTGATGAGCTATGGTCTTTTCCTGTCCGGCAACATCGATGACGAGCAGGCCTTCGGCGGTGTGGGATTTGATGACGCCTAAAGTTTGCTGACCGTCACTGGTTTCGATGACGTGCGCTTCGTAATCGCGAGCGAGGGTGTTGCTGGGAAAGAGGATGCTTTCGAGCAGATCGCGCTCGGTTCGGATGGCACCGATGTGGGAGAGATCGGGACCGATGGGGCGACCGGCAGAGCCGATCTTGTGGCAGGCGATGCAGGTCCCCTTCCCCATTTCGAAGTTCTTTTTTCCATTCACGGCATTGCCGCTGGCGATGACCTTGTCGGCCAGCGGACCTAACTGGCGCTTCTTAGCCTCCGTGGCGGCGACGGCGGTATTGTAGGCAGGCAGGATGATGGTTTCAAAAACCTCCGGCGGCTGGTCGCTGAACGCGGTGCGGTACACACTCTCCTGCTGACTGGCGATGACGGGATTCTTCGCGATCTCGCTGGCTAAGGCACGACCGACCTCTGGCTCTTTCGATTTGCGGACGATGCCGAGGAGTGACTTGAGTTCGACGGGGCCGAGCGTGGCAAAGAGCGGCGCGAGTTCGAGGAGCTGCGGCTTTGCCAGAGGCGCGCTGGCGATCATGCCAGCAGCCTGAATCTTCGCGGCGGAAGAAGAGGCGGCATCGGCGAGCACGCCTTTGACCATCGTGAACGTTTCGCCGGTGAGCTTCACGGACTTGGCCGAGTCGAGGGCTTTAAGGCGGATGGCAAGCGGACGCTTGGTGTCATTGGCGAGGGCTTGGAGAGCGGCGTCGAAGTGTGGGGTCTTGAGTTTTTTGATGGCGTCGAGAACGAGCGGCGTCGGGGATTCGGCAAGGAGTTTGTCGAGCGCGGGGAGCCAGGCTTCATTGGTGGTGCCGGTGGTCTGGGCGGCTAGTACATTCAATGCAGTGCTGCGAACATCAGGCGATGCATGCGACAGCATCGCGGTGATGATTTTCTGTGTTTCAGGTTTCGTTATCAGCGCGGTGCAGAAGCCCGAAAGAGCTTTGAGACGCGGCGAAGAAAGTTTCGTTTCATGCAGCCATTTGACGAATTCAGGGGTGATGTTCTCATCGGCCTCGGGATGCGAGGTGACAAAATACAGCGCCACTTTGGCCAGTTCTGCATCTGTCGAATTCATCTGCTTCATCGCGATGCCCAGACTCATGTTATGACCCGAGGCATCTTCTGAAGTAAAGCTTTGGAGCATGCGGCGCAATGCCACAGGATCAGAGCAGTCTTTGATGGCTTGATAACCAACGGCCATCTGTGTTTTAGCTGCATAGATCAGAGCATGCTCAAGGGATGGATCGAGTTTGTCCCCCATCATCTGCCGAAGAACCGCTGCCGCTTGGTTATTTGCAGGTTTGGCCCGTGCAACAATCGCAAGAGCATGAAGCCTGACGTGCGGGTCAGATGATTTGAGAGCTGCAATGGCTGACTTCAAATCACCGGGATACTCAGAGGCAGTCGCGTTCTTGTCTGCCAACGGGGAAGCATGCGGCTTCGTGGGTTTGATGCGATACACCGCACCCAACAAATCCGACTTGGCCATGAGACTGCTCGGACAACCGATGCGGAACCAGCCGCCAGTGTCGATGAGGAGGAGGGAGCCGTCGCGGGGGTCTTCCATGACATCGGTGAGGTGGATGTCGGGATTGTGAAGGCGGAGAAATTCGTTTTCGACGGCCTTGTAGGTACTGCCGCTGGGGGTGAGCTCCATGCGGACGAGGCGCTGGGTGTTGAAGTGGGTGACGAGGAAGTTCAAAGTTCCAGGTTTAGAGTTTAAAGTTGGATTGTTTTTCCAGAAGCAGGAGCCGCTGACGGCGACGTGGCCGAAGTTGTACATGACGGGCATGGTTTCGAGGGTGCGCGGCAGATGGGCGATGGCTTTGAGCTGATCGCTGCGCTCATAGATGCCGCCGTAGAGCCAGTGGATGAGGGTGTCTCCGCGAGGCTGGGTGTAGTAGAGATTCTGCACGCCGATGATGTCGCCATCAGGAGTGAAATCGACTTCGACGGGATTGTCACCGCAGCCGAGGGAGTGCCAGGCGACGTCGCTGCCGTCGGGCTTGCAGCTCCAGATGCCGCAGGCGAGGGATTCATCGACGAGGGTGCCGTCCTTCTGCACGACCTTGTGGCCTTTGCGGCCATGGCACCAGTAGAGGCGGCCGTTGGGATGGAGGAAGGGGCCGTGGATGTCGGCGGCGTTGCCGGTGTAGTCGAAGCCACCGACGATCATCTCGCGCTGGTCAGCGACGCCGTCGTTGTCGGTGTCGGTGAGCTTCCAGATGCCGGGCGGTGAGCCGACGTAAAGGCTGCCGTTGAACCAGCAGGCCCCTTGAGGAAAGGTCATCTTGTCGGCGAAGACGGTGCTCTTGTCGAAGCTGCCGTCCTTGTCGGTGTCTTCGAGCATGAGGACACGATTCGGGGGATTCGCTTCAAGCTGCGCCTTGTTCCAGTTCACGCCGACGGCATCGCCGACGAAGAGACGACCTTTATCATCGAGACAGCCCATGATGGGATGCGTGACAAGAGGCGCAGCGGCAGCGACTTCGAGCTGATAGCCGTCTGGAAGATCGTGCTTCGGCAAAGGTAGCGATGCCTTGCCGGTGATGACGATGGGGCGCTTGCCACTTTCGGGGATGCTGCTGCCCTTGTCCGGCGGAAGATCGGCGGCTAAGACGGGGATGGAGAAAAGGAGCAGCAGGTGGCGCATGAGGCATGTACGCAGCAAGAGGGGCGTTTATGTCGAAACACCCTAGAAGCTAATTGACTAGTTTAACTAAGAGTTGCAAAGCGCAGACATGGAAATCAATCCCTATGCGGCGCCGCAGGCTCAAGTGCTCCAAACCACGTCTCAAGACGAACTCATCCGCAGGGAACACCTGAACACCGAGGCATCGATCAAGACGGTGGGCATCCTGTATTATCTTGGAGCCATGGCGCTGATCGCCACCGGAGTGATCACTTTTGACAGCAGCAAAATAGTCAAAACAGGCAATGACCTGCTGCTGGGAATATTCTTCATGCTGCTGGGAGTCGGGATGGGGGTGGCGGCCTATGGACTGAGGCGGCTGCAAAGCTGGGCACGCCCCCTGACGATTCTTGTTTCAAGTGTCGTGACAATCATCGGACTGATCAACCTCTCCTGGGGCGTCGTCATCCACATCTACATCTTTGCACAGATGCTGGGAAAACGGGGGAAGTTTGTGATGGCTCCAGAGTATCAGCGGATCATCGCAGCAACACCGCATGTGAAACGAAAAACCTCCGTGGTGGTTTGGGTGGTGCTCATCGTGCTGCTCATCCTCCTGATCGGCATCATAGCGGCCAACTCTTTCCGCAATTAAGCCTCGCAGCTACAGCCGCCGCACTTCCTGCACCTCGAGGCCATTGAGCTTCCACTCGTCATTCACCGGCGTGATGGTGATGCGTGCGTTGTAAATGTTGACGCGTGGGTGGCTATGCCCCCAGTGGCCGACGATGCCACGAGCCATCCAATTGCAATCCACGACAAAGCCTGCGCCCTTGGGATTGGCCGCCACCTTGTCCACAGTGGCAGAGAATTCGGCGATGGTGACACGGGTACCTTCGCGGCCATCGAGTGTCAGCGCCTGGATGGTTTCGAGATACAGTTTGCGCAGCAGTTCTCCATCGACACTGCGAGCCAGCACGTCATACACGTCTGACTCCGCATGGTGATCAAAAGCTCGATACACATTGCGCAGCAGCGGAGAGACGATCTTCTGCGCCTCGTCAACCTGGGTGACTGCCGGAGCAGCAGGCCCTAAATGAACGGGCATCACCAGCAGTTGGCTCATGAGCACGGCCCCTAGCAGCCAGACGGCGACATAGGGCAAGCTGCCGCCGGGGAGCTTGTGATCTTTCCTCTTGAGATAGGCATAAAAAACAATGCCGCCAATCAGCCACAAGACGCCTCCCAACGGCAGGCTCCACGGCTGCGAAAGTGGAATCTGCGGCACCGCCGCCAGCGGTGCCGGGCGGGTCATGCGTCCCTGATTGCGCCAGCGAAAAGTTTTGACCGTGGAGTGAATTTCACCGGTCTCGCTCAGGGGACCAAAGAAGACACGCAGCGGCAGCTTGGGCGTGCCTTTGATCCATCCTTTCCAGGTGACACTCACTTCATCCGGACCGGGTGGTGTGGCAAACTCCCACATGAATCCGACGAGCGCCTGGTTCAAGGCCACTTCTTCACCCTCCTTCAAAGGCAGCGTGTTCCCGGGCAACCCCTTGATCACCTCCACCAGAGGCATCGGCACTTGCAACTTCTGATCGCCGACACTCAGGGCGCACCAGTCGGAACTACGCGATGCCATCGTTTCGACGATTTGCTTTTGCTGTTCAGCTGAGAGTGACTCCGGCATCACGGCCTCAGGTGCCAACCAAGCCAGCACGGTGGCCGCATCAAAGATTACCTCAAAGCGCGTCTGATACGGTTCGATGTAGAGATAAGCCTGTGCAATGGGCCCGGTATTGGTGAGCGAACTGCTCGTGGGCAAAGGCGGTGGTGCCGCTGGAGGAGTCACCACAGGAGCGGTCACAGGCGGCACCATGGGAGCGTCCACCGGGGCTTTCGTTTGGGGCAACACCGGGACTGCAGGCCCCAGTGAAGGCAAGGTCTGCAAGGGCTGGAGCGGACCGATCTTGATCGTGTCCTGCGCCTGCATTGCAAAGGGAACGACGGCCCCAAGAACCAGAAAGATCGTCAGGATGCAACTGCACCAGTGCGATGTCAGTGAATGTTTTGGCATGCGATGGTGTGGGAAGACGCTGAATCAAAGCACCCATGGCTTGCGCCATTCTTTGGCGAGCAGTCCTGAGGCAGCGGCATTGTCCGCGATGGTTTCCGATTTCGGATCCCACTTCAAGCCGGTGCTGCCACTGCGCAGGGCGATGTTCGCAAGATGCGCGATGGTGATGCTGCGATGCGAGACCTCGACGGGAGTCGCTGTCGGTTTGCCGTCGTAGATGCAGGAGAGGAAGTTGTCCGTGTGGTCCTTGCTCTCGTAGAGATGGATTTCTTCCGGGCGGGTTTTCTCGCGCAGGATTTCGGGGCTGCTCGCGGTGATCTTGCCACGGTTCACGTAGATCCATTTGCCTTCACTGCCTTCAAACAAGACGCCGACGTGATCGAAGGGCTTCTTGGCATTCGGCGTGGCCAGCGCGGCCTCCACTTCAGGCATGATCTTATGGGTCGGGCTGGCCACCTGCATGACGAGGCCGTTTTCATACACGCACTCAAAGGCAAACTCGGAGGCGGTGTTATAGAGGGCGGCCTTATCCATGGTGCCAGAGACATTGCGCAGCTCGACGGGGCCGCTGAGCTGGGTGCCCATGCCCCACTGCGCGATGTCGATGTGATGCGCGCCGAAGTCCGTGATCATGCCGCCGGAGAAATTGAAGTTGTGACGCCAGTTGAGCGGCAGCAAGGCGGGGCGGTAATCCATGTGCTCAGCAGGGCCGAGCCACATCTCGTAGTCGAAGTCGGGCGGCAGCGGTGCGGAGTTGATCTGGTCGGCCATGCCATTCCAGTTTGAATGACCTCCGGGCAGCCCCACGCGCACGCGCTTGAGTTTGCCGATGCGGCCATTCTGCGTCATCTCGCAGGCGAGGCGGAAATACTGATCACTGCGCTGCTGGCTGCCGGTCTGCCAGGTGACGCCCGCCTTCGCCACTTCATCGCTCATGCGGCGGCCTTCGGCGACGGTGAGGGCGAGGGGCTTCTGACCGTAGATGTGCTTGCCTTTGCGGGCGGCATAGATGGCGAGGTAGGCATGCCAGTGGTCGGGTGTGGAAACCTGCACGGCATCGAGGTCTTCCTTCTCCATCATCTCACGGAAGTCTGCATAAGCAGCGCAGGCCTTCACCGGCTTGTTGGCCGCTTTTGAATAGTGAGCATCAATGATCTTCTTGCCCGCTTCACGTCCTCCGGTGCGTTTGCCATCGTAGCCGTAGTGGCCGTATTCCTTCATGGGATCAGCCACGGCAATGACTTGGCATTTGTCGTTGTTCAGAAAGGACGGAGTCCAGTCACCCGCAATGGTGCCCCAGCCAATGGCTCCGACGGTGATGCGCTCTGAAGGCGCGGGACGCCCGCCTTTGCCAAGAGCCGTGGCGGGAATGATGGTGGGGAAACCGAGCGCGGTGGCACTGACGGCCAGGAAGTGACGACGCGAGACGGCAGGAGAATCTTTGGACATGAAATTAGCTTAGCGGATGCTCCCGCCGTGGCCAGAAAAGAAATTGAAGAACTCAGCACCAGGCAAGCCAGCACAGGTGGGCATGAGGCGTCCGTTTGCTGCATGATGCGGGGATGAAACAGCCAGGCCTGAGGAGCCTGCGCGATGCTTCAAGCCACAACCGCCCAGAATGCATGCGCCAACAGACCGGCGCTCAAACTCTTGCTACATCGGCCGCATCACCAGTTGCAGCCGCGCCCCCCCTCAACACTTTCTCAGCCCCGAAATGTCGCGCATCCCAGAAGAAACCATCCAGCAAGTGATTGCCGCCACGGACATCGTGGCCCTGGTGGGGCGCTCCGTGAAACTGCGCAAGGCAGGGACCAATTTCGTCGGCCTGTGCCCCTTTCACAACGAAAAGAGCCCCTCCTTCAACGTCAGCCCCTCGCGCAATACCTATCACTGCTTCGGCTGCGGTGCGGGCGGTACCTCGATCCGTTTTGTCATGGAGCACGACGGCTTGTCCTTCGTGGAAGCGGTCAAGCGCCTGGCGGATGCTGCGGGTATCCGCATCGAGGAGGAAGTGTGGGATGCCAATGCGGAGGCGGAGGCCAAACACCGCAGCCTGCTGCTGCGCGCGCACCGCGAGATTTCCGAATGGTTCCACCAGTTGCTGATGAAGCACAAAATCGCCGCACCAGCGCGCGACTACCTCAAGTCACGCGGCATCACCGCCGAGGTGGCCAAGAACTGGCAGATGGGCTACGCCCCGCCCAACGGTGCTTTTTTCCGCGAATGGGCCACGCAGGCCAAGATCCCCGAGAGCGTGCTCGTCGAGGCCGGACTCTTTGTGCAGAGCGATGAAGACTCAGGCCGCCGTGGCACCTACCCACGGTTCCGCGACCGGCTCATGTTTCCCATCCGCAACGATCATGGCGATGTGATCGCCTTCAGCGGGCGCGTTCTCGATCCGGAGGCCAAAACGGCCAAATACCTCAATTCCCCTGAAACCTCGCTCTTCAGCAAGAGCAAGGTGCTGTTCGGCTTTGACCGTTCCAAGCGTGCCATCTCAAAAGCAGGCGAAGCCATCGTCTGCGAAGGCCAGATCGACATGATCATGGTCTATGAGGCCGGGTTCCAAAATGTCGTGGCTGGCCAGGGCACCGCCTTTACGGAACTGCACGCCAAACTGCTCAAACGAGTCTGCAATGAAGTGGTGCTGTGCTACGACTCTGACAACGCAGGCTACAAGGCGGCTGAGCGCGCCTTCCAGATTCTCTCCCCCATCGGTCTGACTGTGAAGGTGGCCTCACTCCCACAGGGGGAAGACCCTGACTCGCTGCTGCGCAAACAAGGCACGGAGGCGCTGCAAGACGTTCTGGGGAGTGCCATGGACTTCCTGGAATATCAAATCCGCCGTCTGCGAGCCAGCGCCAAATCTGACAGCATGGTGGAGCGCGTGCGCATGGCCGAGCAGGTGGCTGCAGCCATCAGCATCTTTACCGGCGTGGCTCAGCGCATTACCGCCGTCAACAAAGTCGCCAAACTGCTCGAAATTTCCGAGGCGCAGCTCTCGGCCATGGTCAATCGCGTAGCGAAGGAATCCAAGGGTGGTCAAGCCGCCACCCCCTCCACCGTGAATGTGGTGGATGAGGCGAAGAAGCTGCTCAACTCCCAGCACAGGACCTCCTTGTCGCTCTGCCAGATGGCGCTGGCCGATGCGGAAGTCATGTACTGGCTGCGGGAGACCGACTGCGAAGACCTCCTGCGCGAGGTGCCCGGCACGGAGATGCTGGCCATGCTGGTGCATAGCCGCCATGACCCGCTGGAGGAAGCCTCCCAGCTTGCCTTCATGGCCGGGCTGGAGCGCCAGCAGGAGGCGGCCTTTGCCCAGCTCCAGGCACGCCCGCGCCTGCCCGCCGGACTCGTCGATGCGAAAAGCGCCCTCCACGCTCTGGAACTCGTCCGGATGCAGAATCTCATCCAGAGCATCGAGTCCAAATTACGCCAGCGCGACCTGCCGGCAGCGGAGGTCGAACGCCTGCAGCAGCAGCAGATAGAACTCATCGCAAGGCGCAAAGAATGCCTTGACCGTACCAAGCCTACCCCCGAATAGTTTCTCCCCCTGACACACCCAGGTTCCGGACCCCCACCGAGGCAAGTATGGCCGTCTCCAAAAAACCACTTAACGGATCCCATTCTCGCAACGCCGCCGGAGAGGCAGGCGTGCCTGCTGCTGTTGAAGACAAAGCCTCAACGCAAAAACGTGGCCGCGGCAGACCTCGCATTCATCCGCCCAAAGAGCAGCCCGTGGCCCAGGTCGGACCCGATGGTCAACTGCTCAAACGCCGCCGGGGACGTCCGCCTAAAAACGGCCATGTCGGAGGCATCACCCACTTTGCCAACACCACGCACGATGACATCCACTCTCCTGACGTTCAGGCGCGGCTGCGCGATCTGATTCGTACGGCACGTGAGCAAGATCATCTGACCTGGGACGACATCAATGAGGCCCTGCCTTCAGGATTCGTCACCCCGGACCTGATGGATGCCCTCATCACGCGCCTGCGTGCGATGGAAATCAAGATCACGGACGAAGTCGAAGGCGTCGCGGCACGGCATACCGCCGCCCGTGAGCGCATCGCTGCGGAACGTGATGCGGCCTCGGCCAAGCTGGATGTGTTTGACGATCCGGTGCGCATGTACCTGCGCCAGATGGGCCAGGTGCCGCTGCTCACCCGCGAGCAGGAAATCCACATTTCCAAACGCATTGAAAAAGCCGACCTCAGCCTGCGGCAGTGCCTGCACACCATTGGTTTCATCGGTCAGGCCTACCTGCAGTTTGCTGAAGCTTTGTGCAACGGCGTGGAACGCTTCGACCGCCTCGTCAGCGACCGCAAGGCGGATGAACGCGATGCCTATTTCAAAAAGCTGAAACCGCTGCTCGACCAGGCGCGCGAGACGCATGAGAAGACCAGCAAAGCATTCGCCGCATTCATCAGTTCCGGCCCGCGCAAACGCGCTGCTTGCCAGGAGGAGTTTGAAACCCTGCGCGCCGCGTTTTTCCGTATCTGTGAGAAGTTTTTCTTCAAATCCAAGATCACCGAGGAATTCGTCACCCTGCTTCAGCAAAGGCTGACCGATCTCGGCAATCTGGAGCGCAGCCTGAAGGAGCAGCCCGACAACGAATCCGCGCAGGAAGCAGTCAGCGCCTTTGAGCAGGATTCATGGATGACTGCGGCGGATTACCGCAAGCTGATCACCGACACGCTCAAACATGTGGCAGGCTCCACGCGGGCGAAGACCGAGATGATCGAGGCCAACCTGCGTCTGGTCATTTCCATCGCCAAAAAATACACCAATCGCGGCCTGTCCTTCCTCGACCTCATCCAGGAAGGCAACATGGGCCTCATGCGTGCGGTGGAGAAGTTTGAGTACCAGCGCGGCTACAAATTCAGCACCTACGCCACCTGGTGGATCCGTCAGGCCATCACCCGCAGCATCGCCGATCAGGCCCGCACCATCCGCATCCCGGTGCATATGATCGAAACCATCAACAAGCTCATGCGCGTGCACAAGCAGCTGCTGCAGGAGCTTGGCCGTGACCCGACACCGGAAGAAATCGCCGAGGAAATCCATCTGCCCGTGGACCGCGTGAACGCCGTGCTGCGCCTCTCCCAGCAGCCCGTATCCATGCAGGCCAAAGTGGGCGAAAGCGAAGGCGACACCGAATTCGGCGACTTCATCGAGGACAAGGAGGCGAGCAATCCGATGGAGCTCACCGCCATGCACCTGCTGCGCGACAAGCTGCGCGACGTGCTCGACACCCTCAACCCTCGCGAACGCGAAGTGCTGGAGCAACGCTTCGGCCTCGGCGACGGTGCTGGCCGCACGCTCGAAGAAGTCGGCAAGCAATTCCAAGTCACCCGCGAACGCATTCGCCAGATCGAAGCCAAAGCCCTCCGCAAGCTGCGCCACCCCACGCGCATCCGGAAGCTCGGCGGATTCTTCGGCGCGGGGTGATTATCAGCGCGCCGCGCCCATCCATCGTAGGACGGTCGTGGCGAAGCCCGCCCGTCCATCAGCGTGCGGCGGACACTTTGCGGGCGGAGCGCACCAGCGGCCTCGGGGCGTGTCAGCGTACGGCAAACACCACGGCCTACGAACCCCCTCGCAGTCGGGCGGTTTGGCGAAGAGCGTCCTCGAACATCGAAAAGCCTTTGCCGCCAAACACGGCCGACCTACGTCCAAAGCGCCGCGCCTTGCCGTAGGACGGTCGTGGCGAAGCCCGCCCGTCTATCAGCGTATGGCAAACACCACGGCGTACAAAACCCCTCGCAGTCGGGCGGTTTGGCAGAGAGCGTCCTCGGACATCGAAATGCCTCATTCGCCAAACACGACCGACCTACGCCCAGAGTGCCGAGCCTTGCCGTAGGACGGTCGTGGCGAAGCCCGCCCGTCTATCAGCGTACGGCAAACACTTTGCGGGTGGAGCGTACCAGCGGCCTCGAGGCGTGTCAGCGTACGGCAAACACCACGGCGTACGCTCCCCCCTCGCAGTCGGGCGGTTTGGCGGAGAGCGTCCTCGAACATCGAAAAGCCTCATTCGCCAAACACGACCGACCTACGCCCAAAGCGCACGAATCGCTCCACCCTCAGCGCCTTCAGTGAGGCTTGCGTTTGTGATTCACAAACGCAATTCTCTTTTCATGCCATGGAACGTTCCATCTGTGATTCCGCTGCCACAAGATTTCACAGGGTTTGATCCTGGCAGCTCCATTCCGTGTGATGCCTTCTCCTCCTACACACGCCATCTTCCTCATTGGAGGCTGCCTCATGCGGCCTACTTCGTCACCTTCCGGCTCGCAGATTCCATTCCAAGAGCCATCCTGGCAGAAATTCAGCGCGAAGCCGAAGAATGGCGCAAGAAAGGCCCCCTGTCCGGGATCGAACTGGCAGAATGGCAAGAGTTTCAGCGCTCACGTCTTCGCAAGCTGGAGCGAGTGCTCGATGACTGCCACGGTCAATGCTTGCTGCGCGAACCAAAACATCGGCAGACCGTGACGGAGGCACTGCATCATTTTGAAGGAGAACGCACAGAGATGCTGGCTTATGCCGTGATGCCCAATCACGTTCATGCCTTGTGTCGTCTGCGAGACGGGCACCGGTTGGAAGAGGTATGCCGCTCATGGAAATCGTTCACTGGGCGCAATCTTCAGCACCAGCTTGGCCAAAAGGGCAGGCTTTGGCAGGAAGAAAACTTTGACCGCATCATCCGTGACGAGGCTCATTATCAGGCCACCATTCGTTACATTGCCAAGAATCCCCAGAAAGCCGGACTGCTGGACCACGAAGCCTCCGTGTGGTTCTGCAAGTCAATCCAAGACGCCAATCCACAGATGCCATGAGCATGGCCGAGCCGCGCCCATCGTAGGACGGTCGTGGCGAAGCCCGCCCGTCTATCAGCGTACGGGAAACACCAGGGCCTGCGAACGTCTCCCAGAGTCGGGCGGTTTGGCGAAGAGCGTCCTCGGACATCGAAAAGCCTCATTCGCCAAACACGGCCGACCTACGTCCAGAGCGCCGAGCCGTGCCCATCGTAGGACGGTCGTGGCGAAGCCCGCCCGTCTATCAGCGTGCGGCAAACACCACGGCCCACGAACACCCTCGCAGTCGGGCGGTTTGGCGAAGAGATCGCTGATGCATCGGAGAGCCTCATTCGCCAAACACGGCCGACCTACGCCCAGAGCGCCGCGCCTTGCCGTAGGACGGTCGTGGCGAAGCCCGCCCGTCTATCAGCGTATGGCGGACACTTTGCGGGCGGAGCGTACCAGCGGCCTCGGGGCGTGTCAGCGCACGGCAAACACCACGGCCCACGAACACCCTCGCAGTCGGGCGGTTTGGCGAACAACTCGCTGATGCATCGAAAAGCCTCATTCGCCAAACACGGCCGACCTACATCCAGAGCGCCGCGCCTTGCCGTAGGACGGTCGTGGCGAAGCCCGCCCGTCTATCAGCGTACGGCAAACACCACGGCTTACGAACACCCCCAGAGTCGGGCGGTTTGGCGAAGGCGGCGGTGGAAGATGAGCACTCTCGACGCCAAACACACCCACCCTACGAAATCACCAGCACTCGCCCACGTCGCGTCTTCCCTCGACACCGCGCAGGTAAATATACCCCTCCACCGGCTGCGTGGAGTATTCGCCTTCAAGCTGCACTACCACACGCTCATATTCGCCACCATCGGTGTCCTCCAGCACATCCAGCCGTGCGAGTCCGGCTTCGTCCACGCTCCAGACTTCGCCTTCAATGGAAACGCCATCCGCTGCGCGAACCATCCCAGGGTAGCCACCCAAGTCATACATGCGATACACCGGAGCCGTGTGCGCCTCCGCCACAAACTGCTGCTGCGCGATCCAGCCATGATTTTCACCGTCGCGCTTCAGCGTGCCGTAAACAAACACCAGCGTCTTCACAGCGCATCCTCCCGTTCATTGAGCCAGGAGCTGCGGCTGTAGCGCTTCTGCGTCAGTTCATTCGCACGCTCGATCATCGCATCGGTCATCTCTTCCTTCACCAGCACGTTGGTGGCCAGTTGCGCGGCCCAGCGTGGCCAGAAGTCCTCCGTAAGCAGCACCTGCTGGATGCTGCCCTGGTGCAGCAGCCCCAGCTTGCCGCGCCGCTGCCCTGCCCCGGCGACTTTCACTTGGTCGCGCACCACATCGTGCATGGCCGGTGCCACAAAGCAGAACGGGTTCTCAATCAAATCTTCCGGCCCGGCGAGGCGGCTGCCATCGTCCAGCGCCTTGGCCAGCGACTCATGGATCAGGCGGTAGCTGTCCAGCGGATTGGTCTGGGACCAGGGATGCACCGCCGGCACGATGAAGGAATACGTGAAATCAGTGTCATGCAGCACCACGCCGCCACCCGTCCAGCGCCGCACCACGGGCCACGGCGGCAGCGTTCCCGCCAGCTTGGCCAAAGTCTGCGCATAGCCAATGGTCACCGTGGGCTCGGTCCACCGGTACACGCGCAGCACCGGCACCTCGCTCTGCTCCAGCCACGCTTGGTCTGCGGCCATGTTCCACGGGCCGTCATGCGGCGGCGCGTCGAGGTGGAGGATGAGGTCGTTGAAGAGAGGTTTGGCAGGTTCCACGCGACCATCATGCGGCAACTTCGAAATTCTCCAACGCGAATGAGCACGAATGTCCGCGAATATTCACGAATGGCATTGGGGCTGCCTGGGATTCGCGGCTATTCGCGGTCATTCCTTAAAATTCGCGTTCCTGCTCATGCTTGTGCAAAAGAACGTCCTGCCGTGCCCCGATTACATCCATGTCTCCTTTGACATATCCCGCCGCATTTCCCACACTCCGCCTCATGCGCCCCACCCGCTTCCTCGCTCTCGCATTCTCCCTGCTGTCCGTCCTGTCCCCTGCGGCGGACGACTACCAGCCCGGCCCGGACTCCAAAGTGCAGGAAGGCGTGCCGAAGGGCGACGTGCTGAAGTTCGAATTCAAGAACAGCAAGATCTTCCCCGGCACGGTGCGCGACTACTGGGTGTACGTGCCGAAACAATACACGCCTGACCAACCCGCCTGCGTGCATGTGAACCAGGACGGCATTCAAAATCTCGCGCCCGTCGTCTTCGACAATCTCATCGCCAAAAAGGAGATCCCAGTGCTCATCGGTGTCTTCGTGATGCATGGCCGCGTGCCCGCGAGCGATCCCGCCACGCAGCTCGACCGCTTCAATCGCAGCGTGGAATATGACGGCCTCGGCGAGAACTACGCGCGCTTCATCCTCGAAGAACTGCTGCCGGAAGTGGAGAAGATCGTGCTGCCAGATGGCCGCCCGATCCGCCTCTCCCACAACGGCAACGACCGCAGCATCGGTGGCAGCAGCAGCGGTGCCATCGCCGCCTTCACCGCTGCGTGGGAGCGGCCCGAGGCCTTCAGCCGCGTGTTCAGCAGCATCGGCACCTACGTGGATCAGCGCGGTGGCAACGACTACCCGGTGATGATTCGCAAGGCCGAGCCGAAGGCGCTGCGCGTCTTCCTGCAAGACGGCAGCAATGATGCGAACGGCGTCGGCGGAAACTGGTTCCTCGCCAACCAAGAGATGCTCTCCGCCTTTGAATTCGCAGGCTATGAAGTGAACCACGTCTGGGGAGACGGCGGCCACAATGGCAAGCACGCCACGGCCATTTTCCCCGATGCCATGCGCTGGCTGTGGAAGGACTGGCCGAAGGCGATCACGAAAGGTGTCGGCTCGAAAGCTCCGGTGATGGAAGTGCTGGGAGCTGGTAGCGAATGGCAGCTTGTGGGAGAAGGCTACGGCTTCACCGAAGGCCCGGCGGTGAATGCAAAGGGCGAGGTCTTCTTCACCGACATCCCGAACAGCCGCATCCACAAGGTGGGGCTGGATGGCAAGGTCTCCGTCTTTGCCGAAAACACCGGCAAGGCCAACGGCCTCATGTTTGGCCCCGATGGACGCCTGTTTGCCTGCGCCAGCGGCAACAAACAGATCGTGTCCTATGACGAAGCAGCCAAGATGACCGTGATCGCCGAGGGCATCGACTCCAACGACCTCTGCATCGGCTTGAACGGCAATCTCTACATCACCGATCCTCCGCACAAGCAGGTGTGGCTCATCAAGCCGAATGGCGAGAAGAGCGTCGTGGACACGAATGACAAAGGCGGCCTCGCCTTCCCCAACGGCCTGCGTTTGACGCCGGACCAGAGCCTGCTGCTCGTGGCCGACATGCGCGGCCAGTTCATCTGGAGCTACCACATCGAGGCCGATGGCACCCTCAGCGCCAAGCAGCCCTACCACCACCTGCGCATCCCTGATGGCCTGACGGAAAGCGGTGCCGATGGCATGACGCTGGACACGAAAGGCCGCCTCTACGTCGCCACGCACGCCGGCATTCAGTTCTGCGATCAGGCCGGACGCGTGAATGGCATCATCGCCAAGCCGCAGCGCAAGTGGCTGGCGAACGTTGTTTTCGGCGGTGCCAACTTCGACGAACTCTACGCCTGCAACGGCGACAAGGTCTTCAAACGCAAAACGCAGGTGAAAGGCGTGCGCTCAGCGGAGGCCCCGATCAAGCCGGAGAAGCCGAGGTTGTAGGAGAGCGCGAAGCGCTGCCTGGAGGTACGATGGGCACTCCTGCCTGTCGGCCAGCGCTGCCGCCAGAGCCCACGGCTCTCAAATCCAACCACCAAGCCGCTACAGCAACGGCATGGAGACTCTACCCAGCGCTTGCCTGTGGTGAATCGTAAGCCAACATTCCAGTGGTAGCGCTGGCCGACGGGCAGGAGTGCCCATCGTACTGATGACCAACCTACGGCCAGCGTGCCGCGCCCATCGTAGGACGGTCGTGGCGTAAGCCCGCCCGTTCATCAGCGTACAGCAAACGCAATGGCTTGCGAACCCCCTCAGAGTCGGGCGGTTTGACGAAGAGGTGCGCGTGTGATTGCGAAAGCATCACCCGCCAAACACACCCAACCCACGACTCGAGCGCTTGCCTCTCAAGCACCACATCCTACCACTCTCTACCCCATGCTAGCCGATAATTCGACTTCCTATCACATTTTACGTTGACTTCTGAAATTCGGACCCAATCTAAATCATCGGCATGAATCATTCATCACCGATACCACAAGCATCCGCTTCCAGCCTTCCGGCCAGGAAGATCACCCGCAAACAACTGGCCGCCCACTGCGGCCTCTGCGTCAGCAGAATCGATCAGCTCACCCGCGCCGGCGTGCTGGGGCATTTCAAAATCGGCAAGTCCATCCGCTATGATCTAGCGGAGGTGGAGGCCACACTGCGGCAGCTCTATCACGTGCAGCCCATGGCGAACGCAGAAACTCAACTCCAAGCCTGAACCACCATGCATGCACCTGCTGAACTGACGGGAGCCCTGGCGGCTGCGCCGGACTCCGAGGAGCAACTCCTAGCCGTGATGCTGGAGGGCAATGACGAGTGGCTGCCTGCGCTGCGGCGCATCCTGCCGCAGGCGGACGCCTTTGTGGACCCAGAGCGGCGCTGCCTGTGGGACACCCTGCTGGAAATGTACGACCGTGGCGAAACCATCAGCGCAGACAGCGTGGCGGTGCGCCTGCGCCGCCTCGGTGGCACCATGATGGAGGGCGTGCGCTCTGCCATGGTGCTGCTGCTCGGCAAGCACTCCATCTTCCGGCTGGAAATCGCGGAGTGGCACGCGCGGCAGATAGCCTACGCGTATGAGCGCCGTCTCATCGCCAGCGTGGGGGAGATGGCCGGGCAGGCGGACATCAGCCCGCAGGAGATGACAGCGGCGCTGCGCGAGAAGTTGAAGAAGATGGAGCGCATCGCTTACTCCACGGGAGAGGATGCCCCGCGTCCGCTGCCTCTGGGCGCGGCGCTGCTGCCAGTGCTGCCCTTTGACACCGCGTGGCTGCCCGCGCCCTTCGCAGGGTGGATCAGCGACATCGCGGAGCGCATGCAGTGCCCGGCGGAATTCCCCGCCGTGGCCGCCATGGCCGCGCTCTCCAGCGTGGCGGGTCGGCGCTTCTGCATCCAGCCCAAGACGCAGGACGAAGGCTACACGGAGTTCCCCCACCTGTGGGCCATGCTCATCGGCAGTCCATCGCTGATGAAAAGCCCCGCCATGCAGGCTGCCATGCGCCCGCTGCGTGAGCTGGAACGCTTGGCCTGCAAGGAGTACGACTGCCGTGAGCTGGAGCGCCAGACGGCGGAGATCGCCGCGAAGATCAAACGTGGCGCGCTGGAAGCCGAGGCACGCAAGGCCGCGAAGAACGGCGAGCCCTTTGACTACGCGCAGCTCATCAGCCCCGCAGAGGGAGAGACCACGCCGCTGCGCCGCTTCATCGTCAATGACGCCAGCATCGAGGCCCTGGGCGAAGTGCTGCGGGACAATCCCACCGGCACGCTGCTCTATCAGGACGAACTCGCGGGTTTGCTCGCCCTGTTGGAAAAGGATGGCAACCAGTCCCTACGCGCCTTTTTACTGCAAGCATGGAGCGGCAAAGAAGGCTTCACCTTTGATCGCATTGGTCGTGGTCGCAGGCACGTGGAATCCTGCGCCGTGAGTCTGCTCGGCAGCATTCAGCCCGGCGTCATCGCCACGCATGTGCGTGCCGCCAATGGCCACACCGCAGGTGCGGATGGCTTCCTGCAGCGCTTCTCGCTCATGGTCTGGCCAGACGTCAGCAAGCACTGGGAAGACATCGACCGCCCGCTGGACGCCGAGGCTGAGTGGGAAGCCACGGATGTGTTTCACGCCTTTGAAAACATCACCACCGCGCAGCTCACGCAAAAGGGCGTGAAGCCCGGTCGCGATGGCATCCCCACGTACCGCTTTGCACCCGAGGCGCAGGAGCACTTCGGCACCTGGCGGCACGAGCTGGAGCACCGCCTGCGCAGCGGCACACTGGCACCCGCCATGGAGGCGCACCTGGGCAAGTACCGCAAGCTCGTCCCCGCGCTCGCCCTGCTCATCCACGCAGCGGAGATCCCCGGCGGAGACGTCAGCCTCTCCGCGCTCCAGCGCGCCCTCTCCTGGGCCCGCTACCTGGAATCCCACGCCGCCCGCGTCTTCGCCTCCGGTGCCGTGGCCGAAAGCACCGCCGTGCACACGTTGCTCAAGAAACTGTGCGATGGGTCTGCGGGGCTGCCGAGTGAGTTTAAGGCGCGGGATGTGCGACGGAAGGGATGGGCAGGCTTGGCACGCCCTGAAGAGGCCGAGTCCGCCTGCGAGCTGCTGGCCGAGCACCGCTGGCTCATCGCCACCGTGCAGCCTTCCAGTTCGTTCGGCGGTCGTCCTACCACGATCTACCATCTTAACCCCCAGGCCCGGAATGCGTTGTCGAAGGCGGGATGAACTGCCGAAACTGCCAAAACCCGGTTCTGGCGGTTTCGGTGGTTTTGGCAGTGCTTTTTAAAAGGGGGAGATGTTTTGAATCGAGCGATTCACAGAGCCTTATGCAGCTTTCATTCCTTGCTCAACAGCACGCCAAGTCTCGTCAGCGGAGAGTGGATGTCATCAAATTGACATTCGTGGCACGAATGAATTCATAAATTTTCTTCACGAGCCCCTGAGCCTCCTCAGAGAGGTCTTCCCAGCTTTCAGTGGCAGCAATGGCCTTGGCGCAAAAAGTCACCTTGCCATTCAAGACCCCATATTCTCCGCCGTAGCTGCCTTTACGGTTTCGATTTTCACCCAGTTGTTTATCAATGAATTCGCCAAGTCGCACGGAGCGGTATCGCTTGTGGTCAAATTGAGGAGGATTGGCTTCTTCATACGAAATGAGAACACCCTGCAAAACTTTGGGACTGAGTAGGTTCTCGATTTCTCTGCTTTCAAGGCAGTAATATCGATCACCAAGCCGTTTCTCCAAGAGGGCCTTTCTTGACTGCTTAGGATCACAGCTTCCCTGCTCGTCTCCGGAGGGAGGCGTACTGTTTCCCGCTTTTGCGCCTCTCTTACGGCTAAGAGGATCGACATCGGCATCGGTGATCAAGAACAGCTTGGAGCACAATCGTTCAACGAGAATCCTTTTCTCGGCCGGCTCCTCGTCATCATCCAGGAACGAAAAGTGCGTGATGTTTCCCCCTCCATACTCCACAAAACTGTAATGGAAGTCTTCCTTGAAGACTTTTGATTTGCCCTCCTGTTTAGAGAGATCTGATTGATACAACTTCAACCAGTGAGCGATGTAGCGACGATCCGTCACGCCTTCGACCCAGATGGTGCAGTTTGAAAGGAGCACTGATGAGTTTCGAACCCCGAGTAGCTCCAAGGGCCTCCTTTGATCACGGCTCACTTGATGCACGTGAAATTTGACCTGTGCCTCCCTGGCATCAGCAGGGAGTTCGACATGTTTTTCCAGTGTGTAAACCGACACATCATCAACATCCAAAGTAAGGTCGAGGAAGTGATTGGAATGAGTGGTGAGGAAATACTGATGCTTGGGGAACCGCTTTGAGAGAGTTTCCAGAAAGACCCGCTGCAGCCATGGATGTAGAAATAGCTCAGGCTCTTCGATAAAGGCAAGCACATGCTGATCTCTCCAGCGAAACAGTGGAAAAGTCAGGATGAGAAGGGACTGGATGCCATCTCCCAGATCATGGATCGCCTTTTCAGGCTCAGCTCCTATCTTCACTGTGAGGGTGGTATGGTCATGCCGAGGAATGAGAGCCACAGGCCGATCATCGAAGAAGACCTCGCCTATCCATTTTTCAAAACTTCTCAGGTGGTCTCGGTCATTGAGATCGCCACGAAGCAATCGTTCAACATCGGCGTATAAACTTTGGCCGGTGAAAATGTCCTTGGCTTCTATCTTATAGTCCTGAGAGGTTCTGTTGATCAATAGATCCTTGCTTCCAAGCTCCCGCATCGTGCGAAGTGTTGGAATGTAAACACGTTGGATTTGTTGGGCTGCAGTTTCAATCTCAATCGCTTTTCGGATGCTTTCCTGAGCAGATTCGAAACGTGGTGTCACTCCTTGCCATGCATTCATCCGGGCATTTCGCTTTGCGTTTTCAACAAGAGTTTGGAACCACTCCGGGATATTATTGAGTTTGGAATTGCCAGGATTGGGCTCTACCACCAATCCCTTAACATCCGCTTTGCCAACATGCCCGACATAGTCACCCAATCCCAGGGAGAAAATCATTTGCTTGATGCCGAGCTGCTCCGCCAGACTTGTTTTGCCTAACACTATTTCAAACAGCTTGCGAAAGTCACGAAAAGGAGACCCTAGGAGTAGAAAATCCTCCGGTGGTTCAAAGGTGATGGTTCTTGCTTTGGCAATGCCTCGGATCAGCCGGCTTTTTCCCGAGTTATTGGCCCCTACAAAGACATTGATCTTTCCCAGTCCCTCAAGCCGCATGGGATCAAATGGTCGGTCTTCGTTGTCAAAACAACGGTAGCCATGAAATTCGCCCTCCAGGACGATTTGGCTCATGAGGTAGTGGTTGAAGTCAGGCATAATGATTAACTTCTAAGCATAAACCACAGGAAGGCCACAGGTGATTGCTCGCGTTCATTTTCCTCGGGTGGCTCCCGCTGCTCCCTACGTGAGTAAATCGTATAGACCACCGTAAGAACGTCCGATTCGCTCCGCACGGGAGAGCTGCTTCCCCTGAAAATTTCTTCCCCCTTTTAAAAAGCACCGCCAAAACCGCCGAAACTGCCAATACCCGGTTTCGGCGGTTTTGGCAGTTCAGGCGGCATCCATCCGCTGCAGGGTGAGTTCATACTCAACGTGAATTGGGGCGTTTTGAAAAATCAGGTTCATGCAGAGCGCGGCCTGCTCCCTTGCTCCCGCTTCGGAAAGAGCCTCCAGAACAAAATACACTTCGTCAGTGTGACCCTTTTGAAGTCCTACACAACCGCTGCCAGGCACGTTGGCGTCAAGAGCCTCAAAGAGAGTGGATCGTTCGTGCTCGGTAAGTCGGCGAGACAAGTCCGCATAAACGGCGTACTGCATGCTGGGGATCATATCATCAAATCACGAACACGCAGCCACGCTTTACCCTGAATGAACCTGCACGCGGACCGTAGGATGGGTGTGGCGTAAGCCCGCCCGTCCATCAGCGTACGGCAGGCTCCATGGCGTACGAACGTCCTCGCAGTCGGGCGGTTTGGCGGAGAGGTTTTTTGCGTGTTGAAGGGCTTTCTTTTTCGCCAAACACGGCCGACCTACGGACGGAAAGCGCCGCGCCTGGGACGTAGGACGGTCGTGGCGTAAGCCCGCCCGTCTGTCAGCGTGTGGCAGGCACTCGGTCGAGCGAATGTCTTTGAGGCGTACGGCAAGCGGTGGGGCTAGCGCAAGTCCTCGCAGTCGGGCGGTTTGGCGGAGAGGTTTTGGCGTGTTGAAGGGCGTTCTTTTTCGCCAAACACGACCGACCTACGGACGGAGCGCCGCGCCTGGGACGTAGGACGGTCGTGGCGTAAGCCCGCCCGTCTTTCAGCGTGTGGCAGACACTCGGGCGAGTGAATGTCCTTGAGGCGTGCGTCAAGCGGTGGGGCTAGCGCAAGTCCTCGCAGTCGGGCGGTTTGGCGGTGAGGTTTTTGCGTGTTGAAGGGCTTTCTTTTTCGCCAAACACGGCCGACCTACGGACGGAAAGCGCGGCGGCGCTTCCCCCTACTCCTCCACCACGGCGCGCTTTTGCAGCTCCACGACGGCGTTGAGGATCTTCACGCGGTTCATCTCGTGGACTTCCACTTTGGTGCCGATTTCGGGGACGAGGGTGACCGTCAATTCGCCGCCGAGGTGTTCGCGGAATTCTTCCAGGCCTTCGAGGATGGCGGGTTCGCCGCTGCGACCGGTGGTCATCAGATACGGGGAGGTGGTGGCGAAGCCGATGCTTTCGATGAGCTTCAGCACGCGCTCGCAGGTGGCTTCATCCAGGATGCCCTGCATGCGCGAATAGACGAGGTCCACGGCCATGCCGATGGCCACGGCTTCGCCATGGGCCACGGTGAATTTGGAGATCTGCTCCAGCTTGTGCGCGGCCCAGTGGCCGAAGTCCAGCGGACGGGCGGAGCCGAGCTCAAAGGGATCGCCGCCGGTGGCGATGTGCTCCACGTGCAGCTCGGCGCTGCGCTGGATGACCTGCTCCAGCGCTTCTTGCTTGAGGGCGGCGAGGTCTACGGCCATGGCTTCGATCTGCTCAAAGAAAGCGCGGTCGCGAATGAGCGCGACTTTGATGGCTTCGATGATGCCGTTGCGGCGACCACGCGCGGGCAGCAGCTCCAGGAAGGCGAAGTCGTTCACCACGGCAAAGGGCACGGCGAAGCTGCCCACCCAGTTTTTCTTGCCGAAGTAGTTCACGCCGTTTTTCACGCCCACGCCGCCATCTCCCTGGCTCAGCGTGGTGGTGGGAAAGCGCACGTGACGGATGCCGCGATGCGCGGTGGAGGCGGCAAAGCAGACGAGGTCTAGCGCAGCGCCGCCGCCGATGACGAAGACGTAGCTGTGGCGGTCCAGCGCGGCTTCATTGATGGCGTCCCAGCAGCACTCCACCAGACGGAAGTCGTTTTTGCAGGGCTCACCGCCGGGGATGACGATGGGGTCATCCACCATGGTGAAGGTCTCCGCATGCACCTGGCCATAGGCCATGATGTCGTCGATCAGATCGCGATTGGCGGTGGCGACGGCTTCATCCACAAACACGAGCACGCGCGGGAGCTTGTGCGGCTGGTCGATATGAAGAAGATCACGAATGGTGTGGTTCCGAGGCGCGAAGACTTCTCTCGTAAACAAGATTCGGTGGGTGTGCTCTAGCCTGATTTTTTTCTCTAACATCAAAGGGGGTCGGTTCTTTGCCTCCAACCGTGCTTGAGGTCAAAGGGAAAGGGCAAACGTCTGAGAAAGGTGGTTTCTAACCCGCAGCACTCATTTCGCAGGATATGCAGTGAAATTTGCCACGTCGCGCCGCGAATTGGGCGGTCGTTCCCCTCCTGTCTGGCCACCCGAGGAAATAGCCTGCTGGGGTGATTGAGAAGAATGCCCCCTCGGATTGAAGCTGTGTGCGGCCATGAAAACCTTCCATTCACCTCCGCCGCGCAGCCAAGACACCAGCAGGCATGGCCTGCGGTGATGATAGTCGCCCCTGGGCTCGGCCCATCCGTGCCTGGGGATGCATGTGAGAATAAAGCCGCCAACGCCGTGTCTTTTCCGCCTCCACTTCGCTTCTTGATTCCAGTGCTGCTGCTGCTGCTGGGCCTCCTGGCCGCATGGATGGATTATGAGCTGGATCTGGCCCATGACCTGGAACGAAACTTCAACGACGTGACGACGCAGGCGGAGGCAACTGGCAACCGGCTGGCCCAGCTTTCCAGGCAGCACCTCCAACTGGGAGAAATCAAGGCACTGCGGGACATCCTCTCCGACTGGAAGCATGAACACTGGCTGCGCATGGCCGCCGTGGTGGATGAGAAGGGCCGTGTGCTGGCCAGCTCATCCGCCCAATGGGAGGAACTGCCGGCCGAGGAAACACCTGCCGCCACGGCCTGGAAGCGCGCCAGCCAGAACACTGGCAAGATCATGGAGTCCGACACTTTGGCTGGTGGGGAAGTCACCGTGCTGGCAGCGTTCCCCCTCGAAATTCCTACTCAGTCCCGGCATTGGCTGCTGCTGGTTTATGACCGTGCCGATGCCGTGCTCCATGCGCATCAGGATGCACGCCGGCGGATGGAGTGGTCGGCTTCCGTGATCGCCTTCATGTGCCTGGGCCTCTGGGCCATCCTGCACTTTGGCGTGGCCACCCGGCTGGCACGGCTGGCACGCTCTGTCCGCGAATTTGGCGAAGGCCGCAGCGTCAGCATCGCCCCTTTAAAAGGAGGCGATGAAGTGCACGAGCTCTCCCAGGCATTCCGCAAGATGACGCAGCGGCTGGCAGACCGTGAACGAGAACGCACTGTGCTGGAGCGCGCGGTGATTGACTCCGCTGAGAATGAGCGCCGGCGCATCGGGCATGAACTTCACGACGGCATCGGCCAGCAGCTCACGGCAGTGCTGATGGCCATCAACGGCCTGCATGATGAGCTGCAGGCCCAAGCCCCCGCCTTTGCAGAGCACGCGCAGCAGGCAAGCCAGAGCCTGCGTGAAGCCCTGACCGAAGTGCGGGCCTTGTCCCATGGACTGGCCCCGGTTCCCTTGTGGGAGCAGGGCCTGGAGCACGCGCTGCAGGCGCTGGCAGACGCCACCACGCGCAGCTCCGGTGTGCGCTGCGTGTTTGAGTGCCCGGCCCACATCCCGGAGATCAGCGAGGCGACTTCGAGCAATCTCTACCGGATTGCCCAGGAGGCGGTGAACAATGCCTTGAAGCATGCAGACTCTGGAGAGATCCGCATCGGGCTCGAGTGCCGCGATGGATTCCTTGTCCTTGAGATCGACGATGATGGCTGTGGCCTGCCAGAGATGCCTTCAAAAGGCGGCGGCATCGGATTTCGCATCATGCAGCATCGCACTGAAATGATGGGCGGCAGGATGGAGCACGGCGCTCCGCCCGCAGGCGGCACCCGCATCGCAGTTCACATTCCCAACACACCATGACAACCCCAACCACCCCCGATAAAACCTACCGCCTCATGCTCGTGGACGATCATCCGGCCGTGATCAATGGCTATCGTTTCATGCTGCAGGCCTATCCCAGCTTTGAAATCTGCGGCACCGCACACAATGATACCGAAGCCCTCGCCCTCGTGGCCAAAGAGAAGCCGGACCTGCTCATCACCGATCTCAACATGCCAGGACGTGGTGGCATTGAGCTCATCAAAGATCTCGTGGCCCTGCACCCCGGGCTGAAGATCATCGTCAGCTCCATGCATGATGAGATGCTTTGTGCCGCGCGCGCCCTGCGCGCCGGAGCCAGCGGCTACGTGGGCAAAGACAGCCCCGGCCATGCGCTGCTGGATGCCATCCACAAGGTGCTCGACGGCGGCGTCTATGTGAGCGAACGGCTGGCCGCGCACCTCGCAGTGTCCTTTGCCACCCCCCGGCCACGTGGATCCACGGAATCACCGCTGACCAAACTGAGTGACCGTGAGTTTCAGGTCTTCGAGCTCTTCGGCCAGGGTCAAACCGCCAAGGAAATCGCAGCGCAGCTCCATTTGAGTCCGAAGACCGTTTCAGTCCATCGCGATCACATCAAAGAAAAGATGGGTTTCGTTACGAGTGCGGAAATGATCCGGCAGGCGGTGCGCTGGGTGGAGACGCCGCGGGATGTGCTGAAGTGAAAGCCGCAGGGCGTTTGCAGGATGAGCGTTGCGACAGCACGCCCGTCTATCAGCGTATGGCAAACGCCGTGGCGTACGAACGCCCTCGCAGTCGGGCGGTTTGGCGGAGGCGGCGGTGGACGATGAAGCACTCTCGACGCCAAACACGACCGACCTACGGCCAGAGCGCCGTGCCTTGCCGTAGGACGGTCGTGGCGAAGCCCGCCCG
>JAIXYN010000060.1 GCA_027490195.1 Verrucomicrobiaceae bacterium
CGGCTTGTCAGAGTATTCAATGGGCAGGTTCACCATCACGGTGATTGTGCCACATGCGTCAATGCCTCTTTCTAACAACGCTTTACACCTTCGTCTCCACTTCTATTGCATGTTCCGGGGTAAACGGAGGCAAGCGGGACGCTTGCTCTATACCTCTACTTTACCACTTTGCCGCCCAGCGAAAGGATGCGGGCCTTGCCTTTGGCATCCTCGGCTTCGGCGATCTGCTTGTTGGTCACATACATCTGTGAGAGCGCCGTCCAGGCCAGTAGGTCGTTGGGTTGGAGGGTCGTGGCCATCATGCCAGCACCAATGGCCTCCTTGACCTCACCATTGCGCAGCAGTGCCATGCCCAGAGCGTGCCAGCTTTCAAAGTGGTTCGGGTCCAGCGCGACGCAGCGCCGGTACAGGGCGATGGCCTCTGGCAGTTCGCCGAGGGCGACGTGCCCGCTGGCTTCATCATACAGATCTTCGACGGTGGATGGCGTGGTGCTCATGCGCGTCGATTGATGGTGCCTCAGCCCAGCTTGGATATGACTATGCGGGCGGCCTCGTGCTGCTTCTTGAACCAAGTCCTGAAAAGCCTGTCGCGCTCCTGATCTGAAAGAGATTCGACCTGGTTCTTGCGCAATTCGGCCGAATCAGGGCGCTTGCGGAGTTCCTTGGCACTGACGTAGATGAGGAGCGCGCCTTTGTCGAAATCCACGGCACGAGAGATGCTGCCGACGGCGGTTTTGGCGGCCTCCTGGCCGATCAGGAAGCTGTTGGGCACTTCCTGAGGTGGATTGGCGGTGTCGATGTCTGGCAGCGGCTGAAGGGTGAGTTTCTGGGCTTTCACGAGATCATCGATCTTCTTGCCCGCCTTCAAGCCTTCGCTCAAAGCCTGACGTGCTTCATTCACGGCCTTGGTGCGGGCTTCATCCGCCTTCTGCCCAAGCAGTACCTCTTTGATCTTGCTGGTCACTTCAGCCAGTTCCTGCTGTTTGGGCTCCTCGAACTTGGTGATATCAAAAACATACCAGCCATTGATGCCTTCAACGGCTTCCGCCGGTGCGACTGAAGCCTTGGAGCGGGCGAAGATCTGTTCGAGGAGGTCGCTTTCGGCCTTGAGTGCGTCGGGAGGACTGCCTTGGGAGAAGGCGGGGACGGTCTCTATTTTTTCCTTCGTCGCTGCTGCTGCCTCGGCAAAGGTTTTGGGTTTATCCTTGGAATTGGTAAGTGCATTGAAAGCGTTCACGCGTTCCACGACGGCATTCTGTGCCTTCTGGCGCTCTTCCAGCGGCTTTTTATCGAGATCCTTGGCTTTCTCAAAGAAGACATAGCTCACGGCGCGCTTTTCAAGGGTCTTGTAGTTTTCCTTGTTTTCCTCGTAGTACTTCTTGATCTCGGCATCGGTGACAGAAGCGGCCTTTTTAAAGGTGTCGGTCTCAAAGACGATCTTGGAACCTTTGAAGGTCTGGTAGCTGCTGGCATACTGCTTCTCAGCGGCCAGCGGGGAGGCCGTGTAGCTCTTGGTCACAATGTCCTGCAGCTTTCGCAGGCCGACGATGTCCTTCATGATGTCCAGCAGGGCTTCGCTGTCGAAACCCATGGAGGCGGCGAGTTGCTCCAGCATCTGGCCACGGGACACGTCGAGCTTGCCGTTGTTTTGCAGGGCAGGGAGTTTATCCAGAGCGGCGCGTGCTTCCTCATTGCTGGGGCGGATGCCGAGTTTCTCCATGAGATGACGTGCCACGAAGAAATTGCCGAAAGCTTCCAGGCCGCCAGAGGAGGGAATGATGCTCAGGATTGAGGATAGCTCATCGGACTGAAGATAATACTGGGTGAACTGCGCGGCGCGCTGCACACGCTGGACATCCGCGACGCTGTAATCCTTGCCATACACCGTGAGAGCGACGTCGGTGGGGAGCAGCTTTTTCTCATGGTTCGCGGCGGTCTGCGAAACTCCATAGTAAAACATGGAGATGATGATGGCTACCGTCAGGGTGATAAGGAAGGCGCCACGGTGGCGGCGGAAAAATTCGAGCATGGGAAGTCGGGGCGGTTGAAGGGCGCGCAATAAGCCGCAGCGTACCCCGGCAGCAACCGGAAAGTGCTGTCCCTTGATCTGACACCCCAGGGAAACATTCGGCCTCATTCCTTGACATTGCAGGCACCCGGCACACTTCATGCGGTCCGATTTTCCGTTGATCGTCTGACCTCATGCCCCAAGCCCCCACGAAACGCTACTGGACCGTTCGCTCCTCCTCCATCCACAATCGCGGCATTTTTGCCCGCTGTGACATCCCCTACGATGCGCCGATTATCGAATACATTGGTGAAAAAATCACCAAGGCAGAATCCTCCCGGCGCGGTGAGGCTCTTGTCGAGAAAGCCAAAAAGACCGGCGGGGCAGCGGTGTACGTTTTCACCCTGAACCAGCGCTACGACATTGATGGTGCCAAAGGGAAAAATCCTGCACGCTACATCAATCATTCCTGTGCCCCCAACTGCGAGGCCTACATCATCCGCGGCCGCATCTGGATCTATTCTTTGCGTGAGATCAAGGCCGGCGAGGAACTGACCTACAACTACGGTTTTGATGTGGACACCTGGGACGAGCATCCCTGCCGCTGCGGCACAGACCGCTGTGTTGGCTTCATCGTGGAAGAAAAGCAGTGGCCGAAGCTGCTGAAGAGGATGGAGAAGGCTGAGCAAGACATCCAAAAGAAGAAGCTGAAGCTTACCGAGGCGAAGAGCGCCACCGCGCCTGCAAAGAAAACGTCAGCCAAAAAGACCGCAGCAAAGAAGACTTCGGCCAAAAAGCCGCTGACCAAGAAGAAAAAGTAGCGGGCGTCCCGTTCCCTCACACCCGTCTCGTCTCACGTTCCGTCGCGCGGGCGGCAGCGCTGTTTTGAAAATGGGTGATGGCGGCGGCGAGGGCGTCTGCGGCATCGGCTTCCGGTGTTTCACGCAGGCGGAGTTGGGCGCGGATCATGAAGGCCACCTGGTCTTTCTGCGCAGCGCCGCGCCCTACGGCGGCCTGTTTGATCTCACGTGGGGCATACTCGTAGATTGGCAGGCCGTGCTCGGCGGCGGCTATCAAACAGGCACCGCGTGCGGTGCCCAGCACGATGGCGGTCTTGTAGCTTTGGACAAAAATGGTGGATTCGATGGCGCAAACAGTCGGTGCGTGCCTAGCGATCACTTCATTCAAACCGGTGCGGATGGCGACCAGACAGCCGGAGGGAAGCAGGGCGGGTTTGTTGTGAATGACGCCCCACTCAATGGCCCGTAATTGCCCGCCCGCGCTTTCCACCACCGCCCAGCCGGTTTTCCGCAGCGCTGGGTCGATGGCCAGGACGCGTTCGACGGCGGGTGTCACGACTGCAGCGGGGGAACTGCTGACAATGCGGGCCATCAGCGGCGTTTTTTCGATTCGCCTTGGCCGAGGCGGAAGAGTTGGTCCACTGAAACGGTGCCCGAGCCAAACAGAAGCAGCGTCACGGTGATGATCAGGTAGAGCCAAGCCGCCTCCTCCCGTGGAGAGTCGACGTTGTGCAATACCACCAGAGTGGTGATGACCACCGGCAGAAAGACAAAGGCAAAGAGCCGGGTTAAAAAGCCGATGATCCAGCTCAAGGCCACGCCGACGATGAGCAGGGCGACGATGGGGGCCAGCAGATGGGCGTAGGGCATGCCCGCCTCATGAAACGCGGGCACCCACGCCCAGGGCTTTTCCTGAAAGAAGAAATGGTAGGCGTTTTGCACGGCATCCAGGCCGTAGCGTGTCATGAGCAGCAGCCCTGTCCCGATGCGGAGGATGGCGGCGGTTTGAAAGAGAGAACTCAGGGGGCTTTGTGCAGTGGAGGGACCACTGCCGGTGTATTCAAGCATGGTGCGTAAATCAGATGTCGGGAGAAAGAGTGATGATGTCACCAGCCTGCGGCCTCCAATTTTTATCCGCTGCTTCCAGCGAAGTGAAGAAGTGCCGCTGACCTTGACGGGAGATGTATAAGCCGCGTGTGGTGGAGCCGGGCTTACGCCCGCCGGTGACGGTGACGGCCTGTCTGACGCTCATGTCCTTGAAAACCGGGATAAATTCAGGCTCCATCACATCTCCATTGAGAGAGACGACTGGGGTGTTTTCCACGGAGATGATTTGCACCGTGATCTCCCGGGTGTTGCGCCCGGCCAGCCGGAACACGGTGGCGATCGCCTCCGCCGCCTTGGGCAGGGTCAGGCCCCCGACACGCGCAGTGCCCACCTGGCCGAGAGGGAGCAGTCCTTCGGTGTTGATCATCTCAATGCCTCGGTAGATGCGGTCCGGGCTGCGTGTGCCTTCATAAATTTCGAGGCGCACAGTGTGGCCGAAGCCCAGGGTGCCACGCGAATTGAAGGGCACATCCGGATCTTCAGAATTCACCTTGTCTCTCTCCGACATGCCTGGCACGAGCTTGGCCACCGTGTTTCGGCTCGGCAGACTGGGCAGACTGGGCAGGCCAATCTTTGGCAGCTTGGGCAGCTTTGGCATCGGGGGAATGATGCTCTTGATCATGCCACAGGAGCAGAGCACGAAGCTGGTGAGAGCAAAAAGAAGGGCAGATGGGACACGCGACATGGTGAGACAGCAACAGTTTCCGCCATGATGGCGGCACGTGGTGCGATGGCAAGAGGCTTTCGTCTTTGGCACGATTACTTCCTGGCTTGTTCGCCGACTTTGGTGGGGCAGGGGGTCATGCTCCCGCAACGGCGCCTTCCTCATACACCCTCAGTGCCTTGGTGGCGGAAGCTGGACGGTGGGTGGGTATGCGGTTGATGAGCCATTCGACCCACTTCACAGTGCGGGCGGGCAGGTCGGGCCGCAGCTTGCCCAGCGGCTGGGTGCGGGGATGCAAATGCGCCACCATCACCTGTGGCTTGGTCTCGCCATCGAAGGGATACTTTTGCGTCAGCGCGTAGTAAAAAAGACAGCCCAGCGCATAGATGTCCGTTCGCACATCGACAGCGGCGCGTTCAAACTGCTCCGGGGCCATGAAATATACGGAACCTAGCAGCCCGCTGCAGGGGGGCGGGTCCTGCCCATTTCCCTGCGGAGTGCTTGTCGCTAGGCCAAAATCGAGGATCTTCACCTTTAGGCGGCCGTCCGGCAGCCGGTGGATCATGAGATTTCCCGGCTTCAGATCGAGGTGAAGGAGGCCCTTCGCGTGCACGGCGCTCATCCCGGCCAGAGTCTGGCGCACCAGGTCGTCAAAATCATCGGCTGACAAAGCGCCACGCATGATGACATCCTCCAAAGTCTCGCCCTGGGCCAGTTCCATCACGATAAACCCACCTTCGGTATCCACGCCATAATCGTAGACCGCCACGATATTCGGGTGCTGTAAAACCAACTGTTTTCGCGCCTCTCGGATCAGGTCGTCCACAGCCGTACCGCAGCCACCCACCTTGTCAGCTAAAATGCGTTTGATCGCCACCTCACGGCCCAGTTGGGTGTCCCGCGCTCTGAAAACAACCCCCAGGCCACCTTTCGCGATGGGAGCTAGCAATTCATAGCGTTTGTTCATCTGGATAGAAATGCTGACACTTTCAAGCTTTCACGCAATGAAACTTTAGCACGTTTTACCAGCTGTGCTAAAATCAGAACTTCCACCATGCCGCTGCTCCGAGTTCAAGATCTCAAGATTCACTTTCCCGTGCGCGGGGGCTGGTTTGGCCGTACCTCGGATGTCATTAAGGCCGTGGACAAGGTCAGCTTTGAGGTGGAGGAAGGCAGCACGGTCGGTCTGGTCGGTGAGAGCGGTAGTGGCAAGTCCACCGTGGCCCGCGCCTTGCTCAAGCTCATCTCGGTCACCTCCGGCAGCGTGAACTATCGCGGGATGGAAGTGCTGCCGATGCCGGAGAGCGAATTCCGCCCGCTGCGCAGGGAGATGCAGATGGTGTTTCAGGACCCCATTGGCTCGCTGAATCCGCGCATGACGGTCGAGTCCATTCTCGGCGAGCCATTGCAGATTCACTTCAAAGAACTCTCACGGGAGGAGCGCCGCGAGGTCTCCGCTGGACTGCTCAAAAAAGTAGGCCTGCCCGAAGATGCCCTGCAGCGTTACCCACATGAATTCAGTGGTGGCCAGCGCCAGCGCATCGGCATCGCACGCGCACTGGCTGTAAAGCCCCGCTTCCTCATCTGTGACGAGCCCGTCAGCGCCCTCGATGTCAGCGTACAGGCGCAGATTCTGAACCTGCTCAAGGACATCCAGGCGGAGCTCGATCTCACGTTACTCTTCATCGCCCACGATCTCGCGGTCGTCCGTCACATGAGCGATCACATCGTCGTCATGCATCACGGCAAAATCGTCGAGCAGGGGAATGCCGACGAGATCTGCGAGAACCCGCGTCACGACTACACCCAGAAGCTGCTCGAAGCCGTGCCTGTGCTCATCTAGCGCGAGTGGTGTTCACTCGCTCCAATCTTTTATTGTTCTGATTCAATGACTCCTCTCTTTAAAAAATTCCTCGGCATGAACTGGCTGCTGGTGCTCAATGTCACCGCCCTCTGCATATTTGGAGTGTATGCAATTTACAACGCATCGGCCTACAAGGAGTCTGCTGAATTCTCCCTTAAATGGAAGGATCAGCTTCGTGCAATTCTGATAGGAGTGCCTGTGTTTTTTGGAGCCTCTTTGATTGACTATAAATGGGTGCGCTGGGCCTGCTGGCCGCTCTACTTGGCGGGCATCGGTGGACTGGTGGCCGTCCTCCTTTACGGTGTGGAACGCGGTGGTAACAAGGCATGGCTCATCATTGGCGGGCAGTCTGTACAGCCTTCGCAGTTTGCCATTATGTCAGGCATTTTAGTGTTGGGGGTGGTCTTTGGTGAGCTGCCTCGGCTGCTGCCGGTTTTCCGTCGCCCATGGCTGCGCATCCTGGTTGCCGGCATGGTCGCCGGCGTTCCAGCCGTGATGGTCATCAAGGAGGATCTTGGCTCCGGTCTTGTCTGGGGCCCCGTGTTTCTTTCCATGATGCTCGTGGGTAGCATTCCGTTTCGTTACATGATCACGATGCTCCTTGGTATCGTTAGCATTGTGCCGCTGGTCTATGTTTTTGCGCTCAAGCCCTACCAGCAGGCGCGCATCAGTTCCACCTGGTACATGATGACGAACCAGCTGGACAAGGTTGACCTGCAAAACGAGGCATGGGTGGCCAAGTATCTGTTGATCGGTGTGTCGACCGCCGGGCTAGAAGGCAAAGGACCAGAATCGAAGAAAGTAGAGGATCAGGCGTCCATCCATCGCACCTTTTTGCCGCATGAGACCATCAGTGATTTCATCTTTTGCGTCGTCTCTGAGGAGTTTGGTTTTCGTGGCGCAGTGCTTCTGTTGTCTGGCATTGCTCTGCTGCTGCTGCAATCAGTTTTCGTGGCGTTCTTTGCGCGTGATCAGCTTGGGCGGCTAATTGTGGTTGGAGTGGTCGCGATGTTCTTTGTCCACACATTTCAAAACGCCGGGATGAATCTCGTCATGCTGCCCGTCATCGGGCTTCCCATGCCCTTAATCAGCCATGGTGGCACGTTTGTCATAGTCTGCCTCTTCCTCATGGGCATGATCCAGAGCGTCTGGGTCCACCGCAATATCTCCGCCGTGAAGAAGAAACGCTCGGTGAACGGTCCCCGCGACGAAGACGACGAATAAACTCAACCTGACGGCGACCTGCCGTCAGTCCGGCCTCAAATCAGGCGCTCCTCACACAATCTCCCAGCCCTTGCGGTAGTCGCGGCGCACCATCTTGTCCGCAGCCGCATTGTTCGGAATCTTTAGCGCAGGCGCATCCCAAGTGAGGCTTTCATTCGGGAAGGCGCTGGCAAGGCATCCGAGCAGCACCGCTTCCGTCAGCGGCCCCGCGTAGTCAAAGTTGGCGGAGGGCTTTTTGTCGCCCTTCAGGCAGCAGTCGATGAAGTCGCCCCAGTGATCGCGCTTCTCGATCTTAGGATATTTATAGCCGGTGAACTTGTCGCGTGGGTAAAGCATCGGCGTGGAGCCATGCGGATGAAGCAGGACGCCCTCAGTGCCGAGGTAGATCGTGCCTTGGCCGGGGAATTTGGCAACGTCGCCGATCAACGCCATGACTTCAGCAGGCGGGCGGGCATCACCATCTGTCCAGGTGACTTTGATGCTGTCACCAGCGGTGTACTTCGTGCCCTTGAAGGTGTATTCGACGACGGCGTTGATGTTCCAGTTGTCTTTGTTCGGCGCCGGACCGCGTGAGACGACAGAAGTCGGCGCTGCGAGATCGAGGGAGCGGAACCAGCCGCTGAACATGTGGCAGCCCATGTCTCCGAGCGTGCCGGTGCCGAAGTCACGGCGCTTGCGCCAGTTGCCGGGATGATCGTATCCCTGAATGTAGCTGCGCTCCGCTGCCACGCCCAGCCACTTGTTCCAGTCAAAGCCTTCTGGGATCGGATCGCTCTTCTCCGGCCGCACCTCCACGTCGCCCCACTTCTTGTTCGAAAACGTGTGCGCTTCCTTCACCTTGCCGATGGCCCCCAGCTGAATGAGTTCCACGGCGAGACGCTCGGACGAGTCGGAAGAAATCTGGATGCCCATCTGCGTCATCACGCCTTTCTCACGCGCGCGCTCTACCATCTGGCGGCATTCCCAAAGATTGTGCGCCAGCGGCTTTTGGCCATAGACGTGCTTGCCCTTGGCGATAGCGGCCAGCCCGATGCTGCCGTGCATGTGGTCAGGCGTGGAAACATTCACGCTGTCGATGTTTGCCGATTCCTTTTCCAGCAGTTCACGCCAGTCCTGATACACCTTGATGTTCGGCCATTTTTGCTGCGCTGCCGGAAACTTGCGCGTGTCCACATCACAAACCGCCACCAACTCCCACATCGGGTGGTTCGACATCGCGCTCATGTCGCTCATGCTCATGCCCGCAGCGCCAAACGCCGCATGGCGCAGCTTTCCATTCGGAGAAGCGGCACGCATTCCGGTGGTGACCCAGGGGGCGGCGAACAGCGTGGCGGCGGACTGACGGATGAAATGGCGGCGTGATTGCATGTGGAATGAAGAGGTGGAACGCGAAAATACGTTGCGCGGCCTGCCCATCTTCCGTTTCTCTTTGCCAAGATATGAACGCCCTCTCCGACCGCCTGCAAGCCATTCGCGACCGCATCACCGCCGCCGCCCAGAGCTGCAGCCGTGATCCCGCTTCGGTCGAACTGCTCGCCGTTTCCAAAACCTTCCCAGTAGAAGCCATCCGCGAAGCCGTGGATGCCGGTCAGCTTCTCTTCGGCGAAAACAAAGTGCAGGAGATCCTCGCTAAAGCTCCGCAGCTTCCTGCAAACCTTCAATGGCATCTCATTGGCCATTTGCAGTCCAACAAGGTGCGCAAAGTCCTCCCGCACGCAAAGGCCATCCACAGCATCGGCTCGCTTGATCTCGCAAGGGACGTGGACCGCATCGCCGGAGAACTCGGCCTCTTCCCCCAGGTTTACATTGAGGTCAATCTGGCTGCCGAAAGCAGCAAACACGGCTTCAGCGCCGAGCAGCTCCGCGCCAGCCTTGAAGCATTGTATGCGCTCAAGCGCCTCGAAATCCAGGGACTCATGTGCATTCCGCCCTTCGATGCCGACCCCACCAAAAGCCGCCCCTACTTCACGCACCTGCGCGAACTTCGCGACGAACTCGAACAACTCGGCGGCGCCCCCCTCCCGCGCCTCAGCATGGGCATGAGCCATGACTTTGACATCGCTATCGAAGAAGGTGCCACCATCGTCCGCGTCGGCAGCGCCATCTTCGGCGAACGCACCTACCAGACCGCTGCATGAGCCAGCGTGCCGACAAATGGCTGCATCACGTGCGTGTCTTCAAAACACGCACCCTGGCCACCCAAGCCTGCGCCCGAGGGAATGTGACCATCGACGGCCAACCCGTCAAAGCCTCCCGCGATCTCAAACCCGCCGACGTCCTCGAAGTGGTGCGCGGCGATCTCCGCCTGCGCCTCCGCGTTATCGCCTTCTCACTCCAGCGCCTCAGCCCTCCCAAAGTCCCCGAGTTCTGCGAAAACCTCACCCCCATTGAATGGATCCAACGCGCCAGCGAACTCCGCCGTGAGCGCGAACTCATCCAGCCCCGCGCGCATGAAGTCGTCGCCAAGCCGGATAAGAAGCAATTGCGCGAACTGAGGAAGTTTTGGGAGGAGCAGGGGGAGTAGCGGAGGTCAGGCATCTTGCCTGACGCCGGCCTGGGGCGTCTCGCCTATGTCTGCGACCCATTGAGCCTTGATTTGGCTGCTTTGTTCAGGGCTGCCAGCCAGCGCAATGCCCGAGTTGCATCTGGCACCTTCTTTTTTGCGGCGAGGTGGATCAGTCTCATCGCCTCAGAGCGGCTCTGAGTTGCCGTACATCCTTTCCAATGCAACTTCCCAATCCAGAAGAGTGATCTGTGGTGGCCTGCCTCTGCTGCTCTGCGAAGCCATGTCATTGCATCATCCCAATCTTTCTGCTCGTAGGCGATGAAACCGAGACTAAACATCGCCCTTGGCTCACCTCTTCTCGCTGATCGTCGATACCAAGTGATTGCATCTGTAATAGAGCGATCGACTCCGACTCCATTGACGTAGAACCACCCCATGGCCAGGATGGCGTCGGCATGTCCCTCCGTAGCTGCAGTGCGGTTGACCTCAAAAGCTCGTTGTTCGTCCTTCCGGATGCCTCTCCCTTCAAGCAAAGCCAGAGATTCGTTGTAGAGCCGGTCGAGGTTCATGGCGAGTGGAGTTGGGCGAACATTTCGGATCAGGCGGCCAGCGAGCGGGAACATCGATGGCAAGACAAATGTCATGCGAGCCATGTCCAGCATCCTTTCTTAGATGCAAAACGCCAAGCATTTTTTCGTTGGTAGCCTATTGGCGGACCTGGAAGATGACCCTGAAGGTTGCTCCTGAATGAGTCAGGTATTAGGGAGCCATTTTCATCTGGACGCCTCCCTGGTAAAACGTCAAAGCGATCAGGGACCGGCAACTCACCTGTTCGATTGAATCTGTATCCGTTCATTGTCAGGTGGGTAGCTTCCAAAACAATCGGCATATACTCGGCACCCTTGAAAAGGTATCTCGTCATCTCGCTCAACGGGTATCTCAATAGTCCATTTTCGTGGAGCCAATACTGAAACCACGAGATCATAAGGCCCATGTCGGTCTGCTGTTCGTAGACACAGGTGCTGTGATCTAAAACGTGCCAGATGTCCTCCGGAGGTATGGCCGGAATGCTAGAGACCTTGGGAAGGCTAACCCATGTTCCGATCAGTGAAGGTGCCGTGGTCACTGGATTTTTGGCGAACAGTTTTGTATTCTGCCCACAAATGCAGAGGTGTGGCTTCATATGTTACGGGAGCCAAAGTTTTGGCAAGATCGAAGGCGTGGAGCGTGGGGAAAAGAGGTCACTCTTTTGTGTGCGCAAAAAGCCTGGAAAATATTTGGTGGTTCCCATCCGGGTTGGCTCAGGGCCTTGTTAGGCCTCAAAATCTGAAGTTTCCTCCCATTCGTTTGTTTTTTCAGAATCATCAATTTTTCGGCTCCACGACTTCCAACCATAGTTGTAAGCGCACTGGACATATGGGCCACGTAGTATGCGAGTGCCGACGGCTTCTGCGTGACGTGATGAATCGACACCAATCTCGTGAACAACGTCAGCCAAATGGTATCCCTCACCGCCATGATTGCTCGATGATGCGTTGCACCAGACCGCTTCAACAGCTGACTTAAAATCGGGTGCTGACACGAGGTAAATCGTGTCAGCGTCGTCTGGTCTGCCATACGAACCATAGAAAATGACCTCGTAGAGATTCATGGCGCATTCTCCATCAAAAACGCCCGACTGCGAGGACGTCCGCACGCCTCGTTTCCACAAAAAGTTCTCTAGAGGGGAAATGGGAAACGATGAGAGCGGGCGTGTCGCACTGTTCACTCCGCCTTCGCCTTGCCTTTGCCCTTCTTGCCCTTGCCGGGTTTATCAGACTTGGTGTCCAAGGTAAATGGCGGGTTCTCAAACGGCACGGGATCCATCGTCACTCGCGGATCACCCACGGCCTTCAGCTTCTCCAGCAACTCCTCCGCCATCTTGGCTCTCACCTCCGCATAGGCAGATTCCTTCGCCACGTTGATCGTGGAGTCAGGATCTTTGTTGAGGTCATACAGCTCTTCTTCGGGGCGTTTGGCAAAGGCATAGTCAAAGTACCACTTGTACTGCGAGTCGTTGCGATGCTCGATCAGCCAGGCCTTGGCGGGAGAGGAATCCATGTCAGGGAAAGCGGCATAGGTGTCATTCTCCAGTGCGTCTTGTGAAGGAGTGAAGCTGTCGGTCAGCGATTTGTAGTCGCCCATGGGCATGCGCTCAGGCTTGAAGTTATGGATGTAAAGGAAGCCATCCTTGCGCAGTGCACGCTGCGGATAGGGCAGGTTGCCTTCCCGGGCGATGCTCACGTGGCGCTCACGACCGGTGATGACGTAGTCGCGTTCCTTTTCGATCTGGCCGGACTTACCGGACTTCATCAAGCTCACGAGGCTCTTGCCATTCACCCCTTCAGGAATCTTGGCACCACCGATTTCCATGAAGGTGGGCGCGAGGTCCATGAGGTTTACGAAGTCTTCAATATACCGCCCGCCCGGCTGACCCGGCCAGCGGATTGTCAGCGTCACATTCACGCCAAAGTCATAGAGGTTGCACTTGCCGCCGGGGAATCCGGGCGCGCCATGGTCGCCGCTGATGACAATCACGGTGTTGTCATACTCGCTTGCCTCTTCGAGCTGCTTGATGATCACGCCCACCTGCGCATCGAAGGCCTGGATTTCACCCAGGTAGCTGCCGAAGTCCTCGCGGAATTCCGGCACATCGGGCAGGTGCTTGGGCAGCTTGCCCTTCAGGTCGTCCGGGTTGATGCCCCACAGGGCCTGCCCGCTGCCCTTGACCCACTTGCGATGCACATTCGTGGGGCCATGCCAGAAGGCAAACGGCGCTCCCTGGGGGCGGGCGGCCAGGAAACTGTCGAAATTGCCCCGCACCTCGTCGTAGATTTGCTGTTTCGCCGCATCCAGCGGCACACCGCTGGCGACCATCTTCGTGACCTCCTCAGAGAACTGATTGCAGCGCCCCCCCGACTTTTGATACGCAAACTGCTGGCCGCCATAAGGCGCGTCCGCAGGCTCGCCGGGGCTCCAGACTTTGAAGGACTTGCCGAGGTGATAGCCCTGGTCCTTGAGCTGCAGCGGGTAGCTCGGGATCGCCGGGTCCCACACCGCACCGTTCAGGATAGCGGCGCGTCCGCAGTTGAAGAAATAGCGGCCTGAAAGCAGCGCACTGCGGCAGGGCGTGCAGCTTGGCGCGTTCACATACGCCCGGCTGAAGAGCGCCCCCTCGCGGGCGATGCGATCAATATTCGGCGTCTTCACCACCTGGTTGGGCGAAGGAAATTTCTCGTGCTCTGCGTAGATGCTGGCATAGCGGCCCCAGTCATCGGCAAAAAGAAAGAGGATGTTCAGCGGCTTGTCAGCCGCAGTGGAAAGGGTTGTCAGGGCTAGGCAGCAAAGAAGAAAACGCATGGAGCCCACTCAAACGCTGCCCCAACAATGAACCTTCGGCAAAATTGGTCGCATTTCTCCCATCGCGACGCGGCGCAGCCAGCGGATGCTTGCCCATGATCCACGCCCTGCTCGACACCACCAAAGTCCTCCACCTCCTCGAAATCGAAGGGGTGGTCCATGAACTCTGCGCCGAAGCCGTCGCCACCCATGACCGCCATAGCAATCAGCTCACCGTCAACCTCCGCGCCTTCCTTCGCGCCACCGAGCACACCCACATTGGAGAAACCGCCATGCCAGATTGGCTGCCGGCACCGCAGATCGTGACCGAACACGTCGATGCAGAGGAGGCACATGCCATGGCCAATGACATCTTTGCCAGTTGGTGTCATTCGGTCAGCACCGCTCATCCTTAATCGTTCGATTGGAAAATATTTGACCAATGGTCAAAATGTGGCAGCGTGGCCGCATTCATGAGCATGTCGGCCACCCCCACCCGCAAAGAGCGAGAGTTCCAGGCTCGCGAGGAGTTGATCCTCTCGCATGCGCGGCGGTTGCTGCTGGAAAAAGGATTCCAAGCTTGGAACATGGAGCAACTGGCCGATGCGGTCGAGTACTCCAAGGGGACCCTCTACCAGCATTTCACCTCCAAAGAAGACCTCGTGCTCGCCGTCTCCACCGATGCGCTTCGCATGCGCGCTGATCTTTTCGAGAAAGCCGCGCAGTTCAAAGGCAAGACGCGCGAGCGCTGCCGGGCCATCGGCTTCGCCTGCTGCGAGTTTGCCTACAACTACCCCGAGTACTTCCACATTGAGATGATGCTCAAATCCGCCTCCTTCTGGGAAAAAGCCAGCGAAGAGCGTCGCCAGGCGCACGCCTTTCAGGGCGCGCGTACCTGGCGTGCAGTCAATCACATCGTTGTGCAGGCCATGGCCTTGGGAGACCTCCCGAGCGGTCGGTTTACGCCTGAGCAGGCCACCTTTGCCTTGGTCTCAGTCACGGTTGGCAGTCACATCATGACGCAGGAGCCCATCCTGCGCGTGCAGGCCGGCATCACTGATCCAATGGCTTCCGTTCGAACCAATCAGGATCTCATCTGCGATGGCCTCGGCTGGCAGCCACTCCTGCATGACTACGACTACGCCAGCACAGACAAAAACATTGTGAAGGAATTGTTCCCCAGTGCCTCGGCTTGGCTGCATCTCGAGTAGCCCTTTTTTTTGCCCAAATATCGACTCACAGTCAAAAATAGACCATTGTTCATGAACTTCGTCGCTTTCCGCATGCTGATCGGTGATCGGGCCAAATACATCGGCCTCATTTTCGCCGTCGCGTTCTCCACCTTCCTCCTGCAAAACCAGATTTCCATCTTCGCGGGCATCATGAAGAACACCGGCCACCGGGTCATCGATATCACCGACGCCGAAGTCTGGGTCATGGACCCGCAGACACGTTACTTCGATGAGAACAAAGCGCTCAAAGACACCGATCTCACCCGAGTGCGCGGTGTCCCCGGCGTGGACTATGCGGTGCGCCTGTTCAAAGGGAATCCGGTGGCACGCACCAACACCGGCCGCTTTGCCACATGCGTCGCACTAGGGCTGGATGACGCCACGCTCACCGGTGCCCCCCGCCACATGATCCTCGGCTCCTGGGAGGCACTGCGCCGCCCGCACCAGATCGTGATCGACAAAGCCGGCTACCTCATGCTGTTCCCCGGCGAGCCGCTGGAGCTTGGGCGCGAACTGGAGCTCAACGATCAGCGCGTGGAAATCGCTGGTATCTCCGATGCTCTCCCCGGGTTCGTCTCGCTGCCCATCATTCACGCCCGCTACAGCGAAGCCCTCAACTTCCAAGGCAAGCAGCGCCTTCAGCTCTCGTTTGTTTTGGCTCGCGCTAAGGCCGGGCTATCACCTGAGGAACTGGCCTTGCGCATCCAGGAAGCCACCGGTCTCAAAGCGCGCACCACCTGGCAGTTCGCGTGGGATTGCGTGGCCTACTACCTGCAAAACACCGGCATCCCGGTCAACTTCGGCATCACCATCGCTGTGGCCACCCTCGTCGGCCTCGTCGTGACTGGACAAACGTTCTACCTTTTCACCGTCGAAAATTTAAAGCAGTTCGGAGCCTTGAAAGCCATTGGCGTCACCAACCTGCGCCTGCTCGGCATGATCTTGCTGCAAGCCGTCACCGTCTGGTTTGTCGGCTATGGTCTTGGCAGCGCCCTAGCAGCGACCTTCTTCAATATCACGCTCAACGTGATCGCCACCCGGCACATCACGCTGCTCTGGCAAAGCGCCACAGGTGTCGGCATTTTCATGCTCATCGTCGTGCTGCTGGCCAGCGTGGCTGGGCTGCAACGCGTCCTTAAACTGCAACCTGCGGAGGTTTTCCGTTCATGACATCCACCCCATCCATCGCCGTCCAATGTCAATCCGTCCGCCGCAGCTTCGGCAGTGGCGATGCCCGTATCGAAGTCCTGCGCGGCGTCGATTTTGAAGCCAGACAAGGCGAGATGACTTTCCTAGTAGGCCCCAGCGGCTGCGGCAAGACCACGCTCATTTCCATCATAGCGGGTTTGCTAGACGCCAGTGCAGGGGAAGTGGCGCTCTTTGGCAGCAAACCCGCCAGCATGACCTCGCGTGGCCAGATCCTCTTCCGCCGCAGCCATCTCGGCTTCGTCTTCCAGCAGTACAACCTCCTGCCAGCCCTGACCGCCGCAGAAAATGCCGCAGTACCTCTCCTTGCAGCAGGAATGAAGCACCGCGAAGCCGTTGATCGAGCCACCGCGATGCTTCAGCGCCTAGGCATCGGTGAAAAGGCCTCCGTGCTGCCACGCCTTCTATCCGGCGGGCAGCAGCAGCGCGTCGCTCTTGCCCGTGCCCTGGTGCATGAGCCGCGCCTGATCATTTGCGACGAACCCACCGCCGCGCTCGATCACAAATCTGGCGAATCCGTCATGGAACTGCTTGCCACCGCCGCCGTGCATCCCGAGCGCGCCGTCGTCGTCGTTACCCATGACAATCGAGTTTTTCACTTCGCTCACCGCATCTCTCACATGAACGACGGCGTCATCACCCACACCACCACGCATTGACATATGAAAACCAAAGGACTCCTGCTCCCGCTCATCGCTGCTGGCGGCCTTGCCTACACGGGCATTTCCATCGCTCGCACTCAGCCACATCACGATTTGACGCAACCGCCATCACCGGCACCGCGTTCGGCCTATGCTTCCACGGTCGCCGCCGTCGGCCTTCTCGAACCCCAGTCGGAAAACATCGCCGTCGGCAGTCACCGTCCCGGAGTGGTAGAGCGCATCCTCGTGAAAGCAGGAGATGTCGTCAAAGCCGGTGCTACGCTGGCCACTCTCGATTTGCGGGAACTCAACGCTCAGCTTGCCTCCGCACGTGCCAAGGAGGCCGAGTCTCAGGCCCAAGTGACTGTCGCCACAGCCACGCTGGCTGAGGCCCGCGATCTGCTCGGGTTCCTTGAAAACATTCGCGATTCGCGCGCCATCAGTGAGGAACAGACCACCGGGCGGCGTCGCACGGTGGACATCGCCGCCGCTCGTGAGGTGTCGGCGCGTGCCAGCCTTGAGGCTGCCAGAGCTGCAGTGGAGATTATTCAAACCGAAATCGAACGGAGCATTCTCCGGGCTCCGATCGATGCCACAGTCCTGCGCGTTAATCTGCGCCCGGGTGAAACGGTGACCACGCAGCCCATATCCGATCCCTATTTCATTCTTGGCGATGTTCGAGAACTGCATGTGCGAGTCGATGTGGATGAGCATGAAGCATGGCGTTTGAAATCTGGCACTCCCGCCGTGGCTCGTGTGCGTGGTAATGCCGAACAATCCTGCGATCTTGCTTTTGTTCGTATCGAGCCTTTGGTATTACCCAAACGTTCACTCACCGGTGCCGCCACTGAGCGCGTGGACACACGCGTTCTGCAAGTAATCTATCGTTTGCAGAACCATGCTGCTGTGACTTTATACCCCGGTCAGCAGATGGATGTTTTCATCAATGCTGAGGGCAGCGCACCTGGCCAGAATTGACAGCTTTATTCCAACCACTTTTTATGACCATGCATTTTCGATCCTTACTTCCGGTTCTGATGTTGTCATCCTGCAGCGTCGGGCCCAATTTTAAGCTACCAGAGGTGCTGATGCCCTCCAAGTGGAAGAATGGCGGCGCGGCGAGCACGGCGGATATCCCTGTCCCCGGCGAATGGTGGAAGTTGTTCGGCTCCGCCGAATTGAACCGTCTGGAAGAACGCGCGATGGAGAATAATCAGGAACTGCGCGGTGCCCTGGCTCGCGTCGAAACCGCACGTGCGCTCGTCGGTACGCAGCAGGCAGACTGGTTTCCCCAGCTCAACATGAAGGATAGCATGCAGTATGAGCGCCTGTCGCAAAGTTCCTTCGGCGCAAACCTTCCACCTGGAGTCGCATTGCCCAAGACGCAACGTCGTCGGTTTCAAAACATGCTGGAACTGGGGTGGGAAATTGACCTCTGGGGACGGGTGCGTCGCAATGTGGAAAGTTCCAAGGCTTCCCAGTTTGCCGCCATGGAGACTCTCTCCGCCAGGCGTCTGACCCTCGCGGCGGAAGTGGCGCGTCTGTACTTCCTAACTCACTCGCTTGACCGGCAGATGCAGGCCGTGCTTGGGACGCAGACTTGGCGTGAAGAAGCGCTGAAACTCCAGGAATCACGCTTCAAAGGCGGGCTGGCGAATGAAATGGACGTGGCACGGGCTCGTACCGAATTGGAATTTGCCCGCAATGATCTGGCCGCACTGGAACGCCAGCGCGGCAATGCCGAAAACGCTCTGGCGGTCATCTGCGGTGATATCCCTTCGAACTTCCAAATATCTAAAGTGACCAGCCAGCCACGGCCGCCAAAAGTCCCCAGCGGGTTGCCTTCCACACTGCTGCAGCGCCGTCCTGACATCCGTGCGGCGGAGCAGAAGATGCGCGAAGCAAACGCCCAGGTGGGCGTGTCCGTCGCTTCCTTCTATCCGGCGTTCAGCATCGTCGGCAGCGGCGGTCTGGAAAGCATCGGTGCCAAGCATTTCTATGATCAGCGCAGCCGCATCATGAGCATTGGCCCCAGCATGACACTGCCGATCTTTCAGGGTGGAAAGCTTCGGGCTAATTTGAGGGCGAGCAAAGCGACTTACGAGGAGACTCTGGCCAGCTACCGCCAAAGCATCCTAGTTGCGCTACAGGAAGTCGAGGACAGCCTGCTGGACGCGAGAGCCTATGCCAAACAGGGGCAGGCTCTGGATGCCGCCATCGCCTCCGCGCAGGAGACTCAGCGTCTGGCTGAGTTGCGCTACCAGAAAGGTCTCGCCAGCTACTTTGAAGTCGTGGACGCCAACCGCACCGTGCTCAGCGCCAAGCTGCTCTCCGCTCAGGTGGAAGGCCAGCGCCTGATGGCCAGCGTGGCGATGCTCAAGGCACTTGGCGGCGGCTGGCAGTGATCAGGGTTTGGTGAAAAATGGACTTAGGTGCGGGCCAAATATTCTGTTTGCCGATTCCTTTCATGCAGCGATGGAAATGGACCGGCTCAGCCAACCTCAACCTTAAGCCATGCAATTGCGCACCCTTCTAGCCTCCGTCCTGCTTTCCTGCCAGGTTCTCCAAGCAGCAGATCATGACATCGTTATCTATGGTGGCACCTGCTCCGCCATCATCGCCGCTGTGCAGGCCAAGAAGATGGGCAAGACGGTCGTTGTTGTCTCCCCTGACAAGCACCTCGGCGGCCTGAGCAGTGGCGGCCTCGGTTTCACCGACACCGGCAATAAAGCCGTCATCGGCGGGCTCTCCCGCGACTTTTACCATCGCATCTGGCTGCACTACGATCAGGACTCAGCCTGGGTGCAGCAGAAGAAGTCCGAGTACGGCGGCAAAGGCCAGGGCACTCCTGCCATGGATGGCGAGAACCGCACCATGTGGATCTTCGAACCCCATGTGGCGGAGCAGGTGTTTGAAGACTACGTCAAGGAGTTCGGTCTCGAAGTGGTGCGCGACGAGTGGCTGGACCGCGCCAAGGGCGTGAAAAAAGACGGCGATAAAATCACCTCCATCACCACCCTGAGCGGCAAGACCTACTCTGGCAAAATGTTCATCGACGCCACTTACGAGGGCGATCTGATGGCGGCGGCCGGTGTGGACTACCACGTGGGTCGTGAGGCGACTTCCGTTTATGACGAGAAGTGGAATGGCATTCAGGTCGGCGTGCTCCACCACCGCCACCACTTCGGTGCCGTGAAGGAGCCAATCAGCGCCTACAAGGTGCCGGGAGATCCCAAGAGTGGCGTGCTGCCACGCGTGAGCACGGAGCCTGCGGGAGAATATGGCAAAGGCGACAAACGCGTGCAGGCCTACTGCTTCCGCTCCTGCTACACCAATGATCCCAGCAACCGCATCCCTTTTCCCAAGCCGGAAGGTTATGACGCGGGCCAGTATGAAATCCTGCTGCGCGTGCTGAATGCCGGCTGGGGCGAGTTCTTCGAGAAGTTCGACCCCATTCCCAATCACAAGACCGACACCAACAACCACGGCCCCTTCAGCTTCGACAATATCGGCTACATTTACGACTACCCCGAAGGCAGCTATGAGAAGCGCCGTCAGATCATCGCCGAACACCGCCAGTATCAGCAGGGACTGCTGTGGTTCGTGGCCAACGACCCGCGCGTTCCCAAGAAGGTGCAGGAGGAACTCCAGACCTGGGGCCTGCCAAAAGATGAATTTGCCGACAACGGCAACTGGAGTCACCAACTCTACATCCGCGAGGCGCGGCGCATGGTTGGTAGCTATGTGATGACCGAAAATGAACTGCTCAAAAAACGTCCCACCCCAGACAGCGTCGGCATGGGCAGCTACGGCATCGATTCACACAACATCCAGCGCTACATCACGCCGGAAGGCAATGTGCAGAACGAAGGCGACATCGGCGTGAGCACCAAAGGGCCCTATGAGATCGCTTATGGCTCGCTGGTGCCCAAGAAAGGGCAGGGGAGCAATCTGCTCGTCCCCGTCGCCATGTCTGCCAGCCACATCGCTTATGGCAGCATCCGCATGGAGCCCGTTTTCATGATCCTCGGTCAGAGCGCGGCCACCGCAGCGGCGCTGGCCATGGATGCAGGCATCCCGGTCCAAGACCTGCCGTATGAGCAACTCAAGACGCAGATTCTCAAAGACGGCCAGATCCTGCATTTCGACGGCCCCACCACCCTGCGCGGCATTGATCCCAAATCACTCAAAGGCATCGTCATGGATGACAGTGATGCCAAGGTGACGGGAGTGTGGTCAGAAAGCGGCGCAGCCAAATCATTCATCGGCGACGGCTACAGCCACGACGGCAACGCCAAGGACGGCAAATGCAGCCTGCGGTTTGAACCAAAACTTACCAAGCCCGGCAAATACCGCCTCATGCTGGCCTCTACGCCAAACAGCAACCGTGCGAGCAACGCGGCTGTGGAAGTTCAATATGCGGGCTAAGAAGAGGAAGATCAACCTCAAATCGCCCAAAGCTGGCGAAGGAGTGTTCTGGATCGACCTCGGCGAGTACGAGTGCGGCAACGACACCGCGATCACCATCTCCAACGAAGGCGCGGACGGCTATGTGGTCGTTGATGGTGCGCGCTGGCTGCCAGTGGAGGAGTGATGCCATGGAAAAGGATGCGCTGCTGCGACGCTACCAGTGGGTTCTGGGCCTGTTCATCACCGGCCTGGTCCTGAGCGGTCTCACCGCTTTCCCCTTGCTGCATGAGCTGCGGCTGATGGCTTCATGCCTCGGCATCCAGAATCATGCCTCCTACGCTCAGCACGCAGGACTCACCTTCTGGATCGGCTATGTTTGGCATGGGCTGGAGGTCACCCAGGCGCAGTTTCCTTTCGTCGCCTACGGCACAGATTGGCTGGCGTTTGGGCATCTCACGATTGCGGTCTTTTTCATCGCGGGACCCTGGCGGCATCCGGTGGCCAATGCCTGGGTGCTGAAGGTGGGACTGCTGGCCTGCGCGGCGATTTTCCCCTGGCGCTTATCTGTGGCGAGCTTCGTGAAATCCCTCTATGCTGGCGGCTGATCGACTGTTCGTTTGGTCTTTTTGGGGCACTTCCCCTGCTTTACTGCCTGCGGCTGGTGCGCCAAATGTCCGCAGGAATTTCAAGCAATTCGTAATTTTCCGTTTTTAAGGGCGTATGCCTACCGACCCCATTTCCTTGTCATGTCCACCATTCGTCTTCTGATCCTCATCACCGCAGCTTGTGCCACCAGTGCCTTTGCGGCGTACCCCACCTTTACCACCACGGTGCCGAACGGCGGTCAGCGTGGCACGGAGGTGAAGCTCACCGTCACCGGGACCCAGTTGGCCGACTTTGAGAGCTTGATTTTCTTCTCACCTGGTTTCACCCAAAAGAGCGTGGACAAGGTGGAGCCCAACAAGGTGCAGCTCACCGTCGGCATCGCCCCGGATGTGCCACCGGGAAATCACCTCATGCGCATCCGTACCAAGACCGGCATGTCGCATGCCCGCCAGTTCTTTGTGGGCATCTTCCCGAACGTGGAGGAAAAGGAGCCCAACAGCGATTTCGACACACCCCAGGTCATCCAGTTGAATCAAACGATCGAAGGTGTCGTGCTCAATGAGGACGTGGACAACTACCGTGTCAGCCTGAAAAAAGGTCAGCGTCTGTCCGTGGAAGTGGACGGTCTGCGCCTCGGCTACACCGTATTTGATCCTTTCCTGGCCATCATTGACAAGAACCGCTTTGAAAAGGTGATCTCTGACGACACCATCCTGCACCGCCAGGACGGCTACTGTTCCTATGTGGCTGAAGAAGACGGCGACTACACCGTCATGATCCGCGAATCCTCCTATCGCGGCGATGGTAACTCCCACTATCGCCTGCACGTCGGTAGTTTCCGTCGTCCCGATGTGGTGTTCCCCGCTGGTGGCAAGATCGGCTCCAAGACCAAAGTGAATTTCATTGAGCGCGACAGCTCCTTTGAAGAGGAAGTGCAGCTTCCGGCGGAAATCGATCCCGACTACATGCTGTTTTCAAAGTCTCAGGAGCCCGCACCCTCTGGAAATCCGTTCCGTCTCGTCAGCTACGACAACGTGCTCGAAGTCGAGCCGAACGAAGAGCAGGCTAAGGCCACCGTCGCCCCTGGTTCACCGATTGCACTCAACGGCATCATCGAGAAACCCGGTGATGTGGACTACTTCAAAGTGCCGCTCAAGAAGGGCATGACCCTGGAAGTGCAGGCCTTTGCTCAGAGTCTCGGCTCCCCGCTCGACAGCGTGGTGAACATCTACAATGAAAAAGGTGGCTCCATCAGTGGCAACGACGACGGTGGTGGTCGCCGCCGTCTCGACAGCAAGTTCAAGATCGCCATTCCGGCCGACGGCGACTACTTCGTCCGCGTGGCCGACCACTTGGAACGTGGCGGTCCCAGCTACGTCTATCGCCTCGAACTCATCGCCGCCGAGCCGGAGGTCTTCTTTGCTTCGCCCCAGTATTCGGTGAACGACAACAACTACCGTCAGTTCATCCCTGTTACAAAAGGCGGACGCTATGCCACCCTCGTCAATGTCACCCGCACCAACGTCGGGGGAGACTTCAAGTTTGAAGTGCAGAACATGCCGCAGGGGGTCAAGCTGCTCACTGAGCTGGCGCCGAAAGACCTCGGTAGCGTGCCGCTGCTCTTTGAAGCAGCTCCAGACGCACCGCTTGGACATCAGGTGGTGCCGATCTACCTCAATGCCGTCGATCCCAATACCAAGTCACGCGGCAAGCTGCGTCAGGAGTTTGACATCGTTCGCAATGGCAACGTTGTCTATTACACCCAGATCGAAGACCGCCTTCCCGTTGCCGTCGTGGAGGAGGCTCCCTACTCCCTCGAAATCGTCAAGCCCGCCGTGCCGCTGGTGAACAACGGCATTCTCGAACTCAAGGTCGTCTCCAAGCGCAAGGAAGGCTTCAAGGCCCCCATCCGCGTGCTCATGATCTGGAAGCCCAACGGTGTCAGCTCGCTTGGTGAGCAGACCATTGCGGAAGGCCAGAACGAGTGCATTTTCCAATTGGATGCGAATGGAGGCACTCCAGCCGGTTCCTGGAATTTCACCGTCATGGGCGAGGCCGATGCCGGCGGCGGCCGCATCTACAATGCCTCCCCATTCACGGCAGTCGTTACCGCCCCCGCTTACATCACTGCACCTGCCATCCCGCTCGTTGCCGTTGAGCAGGGCAAGGAAGGCATCATGGTCGCCAAGTTGGAGCAACTCCTGCCCTTTGATGGTGAGGCCACTGCCCAGGTGCTCGGCGTTCCTGATACCATCCCGATCGAGCCTGCCAAGATCACCAAGGACACCAAAGAAGTGGCCTTCAAGGTGATCACAAATGATAAGTCGCCCATCGGCAAGCAGGCCAATCTGTTTGTGCGGGTCGATGTTCCAGTCAAAGGCACCAATGCCACCACGATTCACCGCATTGCACTCGGCTCAATCCTGCGCATCGACGCCCCTCGCAAAGTGGTGGCTCCGCCGCCAGCCGCACCCGTGCTCGCCGCCAACAAGCCAAAGGAGGCTCCCAAGCCCGCCGCTCCCGCAGCACCGAAAGTTCTCTCCCGTCTCGAACAGCTCCGCCAGGAAGCTGCAGGCGGTAAGAAGTAACTGCATAGCTGCAGCTTTGAGTTTTTGTGATGAGGAAGGCTTTGGCCTTCCTCATTTCATTTTGCGTGGGGCAGGTCCCAGGCCTTCAGCCATTCAACCTTCGCGCGCTTGAAGCCCTTCTTGAGCAGGCGTTCTTCCATGTCTCCCAGATGCGCGGCTCCATAAAAGATCGCGATACGCTTTTTACCGGCGGCGATTTCCTTGTCCATCACTTGCAGCGCGACCTTGTTGCGCTCGCCGACAAGGACGGTGCCGTCACCAGTTTCAATGCCGGCCATGATGTCTTCCACGCTGTCGAACTCCTGGGCGATCATGCGCTTCAGTTCCGTGCTGCTGTCCTTCATGGTCAGAATCTTTAGCAGCATCACCATCCCGGCAGCATCTGAATTGACGCCGCGCTTTTCGTTAACCTGTTTCTGCGCCTGCGCGGCCTTGAGGTAGAGCGTGAGGAAGCTCTCCTGCTTCTGCGTCTGGGTCTGCGTAAACTGGGACATGTCCATGTCGGCATGCACGAAATTTTTCGCCGTGTAGTCGATGCCTTCAAGTTGCCCGTGCAGCTTCAGTGTATCACGCATCATGGTCTGAAGCTGGCCGACCCACTGCAGCTTCTCCGCCTCCTTTTTGACCTCAGGCTTGCCCCTTTCCTCAAATGACGGGCCGACGAGTTCATACAGCACCGCATCATAGCCTTTAAACCGCACATTTAACGCATCAAAATACGCCTTATCGGCGATGTGGATGGCTCCCAAGAGATCCACTTTGACCTTCTGTGGCGACTCATAGCTCACCACCGCAGTTTGCAGACTGTCGCTTTCGTCCTCCTCCACAAATCGGATGAAGTTCGTGGGCTCATCCGCTGCCGTCAGCACGGCAAAGGCCAGAGTGGCTTGCAGCAGCAGAAATTGTTTCATAGTTGGCTTCCTCGTTTAGCCTTCCGTCTTGAAAATGCGTGCGAAGAAGGCCTTCATTTCTTCCCATGAGGCCTTGTCGGCGGCTTCATTGTACGCAGCCCCTTTGCTGTTGTCATTGCCCGCAGCTTTCTGCGTGAAGGCATGCACTGCGCCCGGGTAGCTCACCAGCTTGTAGTCCACCTTTGCGTCCTTCATTTCCTGCTCAAATGAAGCGATGTCCTTGGCTGGCACAAAAGGATCATCCGCGCCATGCAGCGCCAGTACCTTGCCCTTGATGTTTTTGCCGTCGGCAGGAGCCAGGGAATCGAGCCCGCCATGAAAACTCACCACGCCTTTGATCAACGCGCCGCTGCGGGCCAGTTCGACCACGCCCGTGCCGCCAAAGCAGTAGCCGATTGCGGCTACTTTGGACAGATCAGTCTTCTGATCCTTGTCCAGCACCTCCAGGGCGGAAAGCATGCGCTCGCGGTACAGCTTACGGTTGGCCTTGTACTTCCCGGCCTCCTTGCCTGCCTCCGGCGGCTGTGGGCGGATGCCTTTGCCATAAATGTCGGCAGCGAAGACATTGTAGCCGAGTTCCGCGAGCATACGCGCTCGCATCTTCTCGTTGTCACTCAGACCGGTCCACTGGTGGATGATCAAGATGGACGGGAGCTTGCCGGTCTTCGCGCTATCCACGACGTGCAGGCCTTCGCAGACGACATCTCCAGATTTGTATTCGACGGCGGTTTCTTTGATCTCGGCCTGCAGCAGGCTGGTGGAAAGGAGCAGGGAGGAGATGAAAAGCAGGGTTGGGTTGGTTTTCATGGTTTGAAGGCAGTGTACACAGAAGGAAGCGAGTTTTCCAACTCGTTTCCCCGATGAACTCGAATGATGTTTCTACTTGAGTTCCTGAATGCGGATGTTTTTCCACATCACTTCCTTGCCCACCGCTTCAGTCTTTTTGCCAATCCCGTGAACTTGCAGGGCGATGACGCCCTCGGCGGTCATTTCATCGGCAAAATCCGCAGCCGGAACACCATTGAGGAAGGTCTTGATGCTGCTGCCACGGCACTCGATGCGCGCCTGGTTCCACTCACCCTGCTTGAAGGCCTTGCGGGCGGCTTCGTTGTTCTTCAGGTCAAAGAGCCAGCCACGGCGGCCTTCATCATACACGCCGCCCGTGAAGGCACGTGCACTCGGATCAATCTCAAACTGGTAGCCATGCACCCGGTCAGCCGGGAATTTCTTCTTTTTCCCCGCGATCTCGACTTCCGTCTCCTGGGTGTAGTAGTTGCTGCGGAACTGAATCCCCGAGTTCATCGAGGGATCGACCTTGAACTCGAGTTCCAGGATGAAGTTCCCGTACTTCTTCGTCGTGCACAGAAAGGAGTTCCCCGTGTCCGGCACCGTCTTGCCCACCACCGCACCGTTCTCCACACGGTACTCCGCCTTGCCGCTGTGCTGCTCCCAGCCAGCGAGGGTTTTCCCGTCAAACAGCGGGACAAAAGCATCCTCGGCATGCAGGGTGGCAGTGAGGGAGAAAACAGCGGCGAATGAAAGCAGACGGTTGGTCATAGGGCGGTGATAAACGGCCTGCCGCGCATGGTCTTTCTTCTCTCCTGCATCAAGAACCGTCACACCCCGGTCACAAACCTTGTCCGGTTTTGGCTCGCACTGCGGGATGAACCCGCTAAAACATCCGCAGACTGCTCCAACCCAACCCATGAAGCGCTACTCCCTCGGCATCGACTACGGCACCAATTCCTGCCGCTCCCTTCTCATCGACCTCGACAACGGTGCCGAAGTCGGCTCCACCGTCTTCAATTACCCGAGCGGCGAGATGGGCATCCTGCTCGATCCCAAAGACCCCCACGTCGCCCGGCAGAACCCTCAGGATTACCTCGACGGCCTCGAAGCCGTGGTGCGCGGTGCCCTCCAGCAGGCTCAGGCAAACGTCCCCGGCTTTGATCCCGCCCAGGTCATCGGCATCGGCATCGACACCACCGGCAGCACCCCTATCCCGGTGAACAAAGACGGCACGCCACTCGGCCTGCTGCCCGAGTTTAAGAACAACCTCAACGCCATGGTCTGGCTCTGGAAAGACCACACCGGCTACGCCGAGGCAGCGGAGATCACGCAGCTCGCCCATGAAATGCGGCCCAACATCATCGCCAAATGCGGCGGCATCTACTCCAGCGAATGGTGGTGGAGCAAAATCCTGCGCCTCCGTCGTGTGGACGCCCAGGTCTTCGAGGCCGCATTCAGCTTCGTCGAGCACTGCGACTGGATTCCCGCCGTGCTTACTGGAAACACCGATCCTCTCACGCTCAAGCGCGGTGTGTGCAGCGCCGGGCACAAGGCCATGTTCAGCACCGAGTGGGGCGGCCTGCCCGACAAAGAATTCCTCGCCAAGCTGGACCCCGCCCTCGCCGATCTGCGCGACCGCCTCTACTCCGAAGCCCACACCGCCGATGTGAATGCCGGCTCCCTCTGCGCCGAATGGTCCCAGCGCCTCGGTCTCAAACAAGGCATCGCCATCAGCGTAGGCGCGTTTGATGCTCACATGGGCGCGGTCGGCGCAGGCATCAAAGAAGGCACGCTGGTCAAAATCCTCGGCACCAGCACCTGCGATCTCATGATCGCTCCTACCAGCAAACCTCTCGCCGACATCCCCGGCGTCTGCGGCATCGTGAACGGCTCAGTGCTCCCCGGTTACTACGGCATCGAAGCCGGACAGAGCGCCGTGGGCGACATCTTCCTCTGGTTCGTCAATCACCTCGTGCCCGACAGCTACGGCACCACCGTGGGCGAAAAATTCGTGAACATGGAGAAAGCCATGATCGGCAAAAAGCCCGGCTCCACCGGCCTCCTCGCGTTGGATTGGAACAACGGTAACCGCACCGTCCTCGTCGATGTTCGTCTCACCGGCCTGCTCCTCGGCCAGACCCTCCATACCGAGGCGCATGAGATCTATCGCGCCTACATCGAAGCCACCGCCTTCGGTGCCCTCACCATCATCAAACGCGTCGAAGAATACGGCGTCAAAATCGAGGAAGTCATCAACACCGGCGGCCTCTCCATCAAAAACGCTACCCTCATGCAGTGTTACGCCGACATCATCGGCAAGCCCATGAAAGTCAGCCAGAGCGAGCAAACCTGCGCCCTCGGCGCCGCCATCTTCGGTGCCGCCGCCGCCGGGGCAGGGGACATCCACACCCTCCAATCTCAAGTCACCGCCACCCGCGAGAAGGTTTACTATCCCATCCCCGAAAACCAGGCCGTTTACGCCGAACTCTATTCCCTCTACCGCACCCTCCACGACGCCTTCGGCACCACCGAATGGAGCGGCAAGATCAACCACGTGATGAAGCAGTTGCTGGACATCCGCGCGCGGCAGAGCTGAGCAATAAGCATGGGCGAGAGTCTGAGGTGTTTTATCCGCGCAAGCTCCCCCCACTTCCCGCCGTTTGCCTTACCCTGCATGATCTCCCTTCGCACGCTCTCCCTGCTCCTCGCTCTCATTCCTTCGCTCCTTCTTGCCGAAGACTGGCCGCAGTGGCGTGGGCCGCGTCTGGATGGCACCTCCAAAGACACCGGTTTTCCCATCTCCGCAGATGGGAATGTCGCATGGAAGGTGGAGCTTCCCGGCAGTGGGCACGCCTCGCCCATCGTCTGGCAGGATCGCGTGTTCATCGTCGCCGCAGTGCCTGAAAACGAATCGCGCGTGCTGCTTTGTCTTGAACGCGCATCGGGGAAACAGCTTTGGCAATCCACGGTGGTGAAAGCGCCCATCGAAAGCATCCACAAACTCAACAGCCAGGCCTCCAGCACCCCTGCCACGGATGGTGAGCGCGTCTTCACCGCCTTCCTCGACAACACCGAGACCGACTCCACACGCGCTGCCAATGCTGGCAAGGTCATCGGTAAAGGCGAAGTGCCCAAAGGCACCGTCGTCATCTCCGCGCATGATTTCAGCGGCAAACAGATCTGGCAGGTGCGCCCTGGCCTCTTCTCCAGCAAGCACGGCTTCTGCTCCAGCCCCATCGTTTTCGAAGACAAAGTCATCGTCAACTGCGACCACGATGGCGACGGCTACATCGTCGCCTTGGCCAGAACCGATGGCAAGGAACTGTGGCGTATCGCCCGCCCCAACAACACCCGCAGCTACTGCGTCCCTCTCATTCGCGACATAGGCGGCCGTACCCAGATGGTTCTCTCCGGCACCCTGTGCGTCACCAGCTACGATCCACGCACCGGCAAACTGCTCTGGATCATCGATGGCCCCACCGAGCAGTTCGTCGCTTCAATCGTATATAGCGAACAATCCGGCTTGCTCTACATGACCGGCGGCTTCCCCGAGCACCACCTCCTCGCTATCAAGCCCGACGGCAGCGGCAACGTCACCAACACCCACATCGTCTGGCGCACCAACAAAGGCGTCTCCTACGTGCCTTCGCCCCTCATCGAAGGCAGCCACCTCCTCAATGTCTCCGACTCCGGCGTTGCCCACTGCTTCGATGCGAAGTCCGGCGAGATCCAATGGGAGGAGCGCATGCGCGAGCACCACGCCTCCCTCACCAGCGCCGAAGGTCACGTCTTTTTCATCAACGACTTCGGCATCCTCCGCACCGTCCAGCCCGACAAAACCTACAAGCTTCTCGCCGAAAGCGAACTCAAGGAAAAAGTCTTCGCCTCCCCCGCCCTCAGCGAAGGCCAGATATTCATCCGCACCGATAAAAGCCTCATCTGCCTCGGCAAACGCACCTCGAAGACGGCAGCGCGTTGAGGATTCCTTTCCCTGCTGGCTCGACTTTCCACCCAACTACCCTCATGCTTTTTCGCCCACTCTCCCTTCTCCTTGCCACGTCCCTCGCTGCCTTCTCGGCCGAGCCTCTCCCCACATTCCACGGCTCCATCGAAAAACTCGATCCCGCGCTCGACGCCTTGATCGCAACCGATGCAAAAATCGAAGTGCTTGCTTCCGGCTTCAACTGGTCCGAAGGCCCCGTCTGGCGTGACGGTGGCATCGTCTTCTCAGACGTTCCCGAGAACACCGTGTTCGGCTGGAGGGAGGGCGACACCGCAGCCAAGGTCGTACTGAAACCCAGCGGCAGCCTCAGCGGAGACGGGCAGGGCTCGAACGGCCTTCAAGTCGATGCCCATGGAAATCTCATCCTCTGCCAGCATGGCGAGCGCCGCATCGCACGTCTGGAAAAAGACGGCAGCTTCACCTCGCTCGCAGACAAGTTTGAAGGCAAGCGCTTCAACAGTCCCAACGATCTCGTCATCACAAAGAGCGGCACCATCTTTTTCACCGATCCTGCTTACGGCCTGAAAAAAGGCGAAGCCCCAGAGCTCCCACACCATGGCGTCTACTCGGTAACTCCTGCCGGCAAAGTCTCACTCGTGATCGCGGATCTGCGTTTCCCAAACGGCATTGCGCTCAGCCCCGATCAAAAGACCCTCTACATCGCAGTGTCAGATCCCAAGAACACCCGAGTGATGGCCTATGATCTCCAAGACGATGGCACCGTAAAGAACGGACGTGTCTTCTTCAATGCCCAGCCTCTCAAAAGTGCCGAGCGCAAAGGCGGCTGCGATGGCATGAAGGTGGACACCAGTGGCAACATCTGGACCACCGGCCCAGGCGGTGTCCTGATCATCAGCAAAGACGGCAAACACCTCGGCAGCATCCTCACCGGCCAGGCCACGGCAAACTGCGCCTTCGGCGGCGCAGACCATAGCACCCTCTACATCACCGCAGACATGTTCCTGCTGCGCGTGAAGACGCAGGCGAAGGGACTTTAGCAAGGTGCCGGGGTCTCCTGACCCCGTACAGTATGGGGGCAAAGCCACCATCTTGGCGGAGCAAGATGGGTCAGGGTGCGAAGCCGCGAAGCGAAACCCCACCGCCTTGCACGAGCTTCATCAGCGCCAGCGCATTCATCACCGCCTTCGGCACAAACGACCCCGGCTCCACATACTCCGGCAGCTTGCTCCCGTCAGCGCTGCGTTCAGAACAGTGGGCATTGGCACCATAGGGGCCCAGACCATCGAGCGTGGGCGCAAGGTGCCACAGGTGGTTCGCATCGCTCAAACCACCGCGAGGTACAGAGACCACCGTGAGATTGATCAGGGCCGCAGCCTCCTGCCAAAGGTGAAACAAAGATTCAGACTCGATTCCACCGGGCCACGCAGAGGTGAGGCCGGTGCGTTCCGCCGTGAGTTTCGCACCATTGGCAGCCGAGCCGCTGAGGTTCGCAAAAAAATCATCGGCATGCTGCAGCGCCGCAGGCTCCGTGGCCCTGCATTCCCATTCGGCCACAGCTTCATGCGGGACGCGATTCACGACCGTGCCGCCTTGAACCATGCCGATGTTCACTGTGCGTTCTGCCTCCGCGTTCGTCAGCGCAGCAATGTCCGGTAGCACACGCGCCAGCGCATCAATGGCGTTGATTCCTTCGTGGTGCTTGCTGCCCGCATGCGCGGCCTTGCCTTCGGCTCTGAGTGTCCAGGTGCTGCGCCCTTTGCGTGAGGTCACAATGTGCCAGCCACTTTCATCCACCGGCCCACCTTCAAACACGAGCACCGCACGAGCTTTCCCTCCGCAAAGCGCGGTGGTGGCGCGGCCAAAATCATCACCAATGATTTCTTCAGCGGCATTCGCGGCTACGAGCCAGTGAGTGCTCTCAAACACATCAGGGGCGGCATCTCGCAGGCTTTGCAGGATGAGCCAGATCAAAGCCGTGCCGCCTTTGTTATCGACGGTTCCCGGCCCATAGATGCGGCCTTCATCCGGGCGCTCATCCCATTTAAAATCATTCAGCCTTTCCTCTTCGGGCGGAAACACCGTGTCAGAATGCGTGACGAGCACGATGGGTTCTCCACCCTGGCCGCGATGCGTGAGAAAGAGGTGATGCCCCGTGCCGGGAGTGGCGCACGACGCAAGTTCAGTCTTAAACCCCAGCGGTTCAAAAGCCGCCGCCGTTAGCCGGGCGACTTCATCCACACCATCAGGATTGGCGGTGAAACTATTGATCGCGACGAGGCGGCGCAATAAATCCAGCGCTGCTGGGAGATGACGTTCTGCGGCCGATTGAAGAAGAGAAACGTTCATCGTGGTAAAGCGCCAATGCCGGGACGGTTGGGCATGATGAGGTTGCCAGTTTCATCATACGTGATGCCTGCGAAGTCGTCATTCGCGACGTAGAAATGTCCATCGAGGTCGATCCAGTCGGCCCATGGGGCCAGATGCGCCGCCGCAGTCGTACCCAGGCTGGTTTCAATCATGCAGCCGAGGAGGATTTGCAGAGTGTGCTCCTTTGCCGCCGCCATCATGGCCACGGCAGCGTCAAAGCTGCCGCTTTTGAGCAGCTTGATGTTCACGCCATCCACGAAGTCGGCGAGTGCGATGACATCCTCCACCGTTTGCACGCTTTCATCGGCAAATATGGGCGGGGGATTGCCCGGAAGCAGCGCCCTCAGTTCTACCCACCCTTCGACACCGAGACGGTGATGAATGGGCTGCTCGATCAGCGTCGGACTGTATTCCGCGACCTTCTCGATCATGAGCGGAGCTTCTGCCATGTCCCAGCCGCCGTTCACATCCAGCAGCAGTTTCGCATGCGGCGCGGCGCAGCGCGCGACGGAGACGATGGCAATGTCCAGCCCCAGATCACCTGAGCCGAGCTTGAGTTTGAGCACGGGAAATTGGGCGGAGATTTCGCGAACCTTGTCCGCAAAGACGTCGAGATCCTCGGGAATACTGAAGGATCGGCAGCCGGGTGGCGTGTGATGCACGGGCACGCCCAGTTTTGACTCAGCATACGCTGCCAGCGTCCGGCCCGTCTGGTGGCCAATAATGTCGTGACGCAGGAGATTGAGCGCGAGCCCAGCGGTGCGCGGCAGCACTTCAGGCAGCACCGCCTGATTGAGCACGGCCAGCGTCTGCGCTGGATCTTCTCCATAGTAGGGGACAAACGGGGCCTCAGTGACGAGTTCTCCATTCGAGACACGGAGCACCTGGCGCGTAGCCGAAGTGCCATGGGCGATGCGAAAAGGCTCGGTGAGATGAAGGGTTTTGATCTCGAAGTGCAAGGCATCCAGTCAAAGGTCAAGAGCCCCGCTGGTCAAGGAGTCCTGTCTCGATCTTGGCTTGTTTTGCCACTCCGAATCATTGCGGCTTCGGATCGCGGCTGAACATGCGCTGGAAGAGGTTCTTCTTCCTCGCAGGAACCTCCACCGGCTCAGGTGCTGGTGGTGGCGGGACTTGCGGAAAGCGCTGGGCCGCCTGCGTGCCCGCAGTGGTGCGGATGTCTTCGCTGAGCGAGGTCTCACGCACGCTCTCGGTGTCTGTCACCACCTGCGGCTGAATGAATACGATGAGTTCCTTGCGGGTGACGCTGTTGTTGTCCGTGCGGAAGAGTTTGCCCAGACCGGGGATTTTGCCAAGAAGGGGGATGCCGTTCTGGGCGAGGTTTTTTTCCTCGGAGATGAGTCCGCCGAGCACGATTGTGTTGCGGTCCGGGATGGTGACGGAGGTAACGAGCTGCTCAGTGCCAATGATGGGCACTAGATTTGGCGTGATGAGCTGGGTGCCGATGAGCGTGTCGTTGATTTGAGAAATGGTCAGCGTGACCTCACCATCGGTGTTGATTAGCGGCACGACCTCAAGCTTCAGAACCACATCAAGGTATTCGGTGGTGGACGTGACCGTGCCGTTGAGGTTGGCGGCATTGGTGACGGTGCTCGCAGGATAAGGAACTTTGCGACCGGAAGAAATGACGGCCTTCTTGTTGTTCAGGGCAAAAATGGAAGGCCTGGAGAGGACTTTGAAATTGCTGTTGGTCTGGAGTGCGTTCAGGAAAATGCCCAGGCCGCTGCCGGCTGCGCCATACAGGTTTAGGCCGGAGGCGGGGCCGAAGGGTGCGGTGACGGCATTGTTGCGCAGATCATTGATGGCGCGTCCCGCGCCATTCGTCCCGCCGAGGATGTCCGTGCGGTTGGTGATGCTGCTAGCGCTGAGGTTCTGGTTGGTCAGGGAGGAGATGTAATCAACCCCGGTTTTCATCGTGTCGGTGAGGGTGAGTTCGCCGATGACAGTTGCTAGGTAAACCTGGGAAGGCTTGCGGTCGAGTTTGTCGATGAGAGCATCGACTTTCTCGATCTCCTCCTCACGGCCAATGACAATGATGGTATTTGACATCGGATCCGCCACGATACGGGACTTGCCGACAAGCACGGAAACTGGGGCGTTGTTTTCCGTCGGTCCTGAAACGACGTCAGCACGTGATCCTCCGGTGCTTGCTGTCGATGTTGTGCCTGTGGTTCCTGAGGCCGCGCTGGCCGTATCAGATCCAGATGCGGCGGCAGCGGTATTGCCCACCACGCCGCCACGTGTGCCCTGCGTCGTTCGGCCGCCGAGGAGCTGGCTGCTGTTTGTGGCCAGCACCTGCTGGCGCTGCTGCTGAATGCTTCCGCCCCCGGGCAGTTGGGTGCTGCCGGTGTTCACTTCCTGCAGCCGGTCCACCAGCGCACTCAAGACATCGAGTGCGGCGGCATACTTGAGCTTGCGCTCATACGGCTCAGTAACTTCCAGCGGCTTGTCAAATTCAGCAATCAGGCTGGCGACGTAGGTGTAGTCGAGCGGTGAGGCGACGACGAGAATCTGGTTCAAGCGCGTGTCTGCGACGACCTGCGTGCTGGGCTGCGGACTGGCCGAATTTTGATTCGATGCATTGCTTTGCGCAGAAGAGGGCGGCCTGGAGGCGTCTTTGTTGTCGCCACCTTTTTCCTTGCCGTCACTGGCGGCAGTTCCTCGGATGGTGTTCACGCCCTTCGTCTCTTTTTCCTGCGCCTGCGCATTCAAGGTGGCCTGAATGATTTGGGCGATCACGGCAGCATCCGCGAATTTGATGGGAATGAATTTCGTGACCAAAGAGGAGCCTGTGTCTCCAAGATCAATCGCTTCTCGAATGCCGATGAGCTGCTTGACGACCGTGGCGCTTTCCGTGATCAGCAGTCCCGGCGGGGAAGTCACCGGGGTGATGCGGCCATACGCGCCCAGGCCCACGTGGCCGGAGAGCATGGTGGCGGCATCCTCTGGGGCGAGGAAGTCCAGCTTCATGAAGTAGGACACGATGCTTTCACCTTCTGGGATGTCCTTGGCGCTGGTGTAAAATCTCACCCCATGGGAAAACTGGACCGCATTGGCGCTTTGATTGCGCGCCGGCAGGATCTTGGCGCTGTTGCTGCCTGGTTCGGTGACGATGGCGTAGCCGTTGGCGAGGAGTGAAGCCTCAATGAGCTTGATGGCTTCGGCCTTCGGCACCTGCTTAGGCGTCACGAGGCTGATGGTGGCCCCTTCAAAAATGTTGGTGTCCTTGATCAGCGTGTAGCCCGTGAGCTTTTCATAGATCGCCAGCAGGTCAGCCACGGGATTGTTGGCAAACTGCATCATGACGTTGTCACCGGTGATCATGAAGGCCTCGGCCTCTCCCGGGGCACCACCAGCACCGTCAGAGCCCATGCCTCCAGGACCGCCAAAACCACCACCCGGTGCACCGAAGCCACCGCCACGGCGACCAAAACCACCACGTCCACCACTAGGGAAGCCTCCTCCAGGAGCGCCACCAGGACCGTCACCGTCAGGAGGGCGTGCGCCGTCGGGTGGCGTTGTGGGTGCTGTGCCGTCTGCTGCGGGAATCGCGGGAGCAGGCGTTGTCGCTGCTGCTGGAAGGGGGGGAGGTGTGGTTGTTGTCGTGGCCGCAGGCTTTTCCGTCTTGGCGGCTGCAGGGACTGCGGGCACCGGAGGTGGGGCAGGTGGGACGATGCTCTGCCCGCGTACGACGGCGGAGATGGCAAACAGAAGCGTGGTGAGGAAAGGAAGACAACGATGCATGCGAAAGGGATGGGCGTGAGTGGCGGGTGTGAACGTCAGCGGGGCGTGTTATTTGCCCCCGCTGTCTTCTTTTTGGATTTTTTCAAACATGGTGCGAATGGCATTGCGGCGCTCCTCCTCAGGGGCGTTGCGGAACTTTTCATCGCTGAACTTATCTCGCATGGCATTGCGGAACTTGTCCTTGGCTTTGTCGGAGAGACTTTCGTATTTTTTCCGGTCTTCCTCACTCGGGCCTCGGCTGCCTCGGCTGAGTCGGTCTCCGCCAGAGGAATCATTGCGCGGGCCTTTGTCGCCCTTGTCACTTTTGCCTTTCGTTAGGTCGTTCTTGTCGAGCGTGCTGTGCCGGATGCTGAAGGTCTCCCCGCCGATGGCGATTTTTGCCTGCGCGCGTTCAATGTTGGTGGTGGGCAGCGCTTCCATGAGCTTCCACCCCTTGAGGTTGGGCTCTTCGGTCACGACCAGCGACTGCTTCTCGTTCTTGTCAAAAATAGTCACGACGGGTTTCCCATTCACGTAGGCCATCCCCGTGAGCACGAGGGAATCAGAGATGCTGACGATGCGGGTAAACGGGGAGTTTTGAATGACCGCACTCAACGAGGTCGCATCAAACGGCTGCGGTAGGTCAGGATCCACCGGGCCAGCGGAAGCAACTGGCGCAGACACTGGCAGTTGTTCCTGCGGGGCCAGGAGTTCGTCACCGGGCAGTGGCAGTAGATCAGAATTCGAGAGCGGTGCGTTAGCGGGCACGATGGACTGGGCGCGCAGGCCGAGTGCCACGCTCAGAATGAGCAGAGCGGTGAAAAGAGTTTTCATGGCCGGAATCCGTTTTCAGGTTTGAACCAGCGCGCCAGCACGAGGTTGCACAATGCCTGGGGTGTCTTTTCCTTGGCCTTGGCGTCAATCTCCAACTCAAGCTGCTTGATGGCTTGAAACTTTTCCGGCGACTGCAAACTGGCCAGCCAGCCCAGCAGCGTGGTTTGGTCGCCGCGCAGCCTTACTTCGACGGCCACCTCCCGATACACGGAGGCGTTCGTCTTGCTGTCAGCGGCATCCGGCAGCAGTTGCTGCTTTTGCACCTGCAGTTCGTAGTCCAGTGCCACATTCTGAATCTCCTCCAGCAGTTTGGCCTGCGCCGTGCCCAGGCTCTCGGTGGTCGGCATGTTCTGCTCCATCCAGGCTGAGCGCTTGTCCCAGAACTCACGGTCGTCCATCCAGTGGCTGTTCTCCTTCTTCTCATTCTCCAGCGAGGTGATGCGTGCCAGCACCGCCGTACGGCGGTCCAGAAACTGCTTTAGCATGATGAACGTCGCCATCAGCACCAGGGCGCCGATGCAGGCTCCGAGCAGTTTCTTTTCACGTTGTGTAAGGGCGAGTGCCATAAGATTCGAAAAAAGGGTGCGTTACGGCAGCTTGCCCTGGGCGCGGAAGGAGGCCGTGGTGCCTTTGACTTCAGGCCGGGGATTCGTCCATTCGTAGCGGCTCAGGATGCGGTTCTTTTTGAAGTCTTCGATGAACTGAAACGCCAGTTGCGCATCCCGTGCTTCACCACGGATGTCGATCTCCTTGCCCTTCACTTCAAACTTGCGAATGACGATGCCGCTGCCCGGCATGATGCGGTTGATCTCACCCAGCAGAAACAGCGGATACCGTTGCAGCTCGATAGCGGGTGCCAGAACCTTCCAGCGTTCATTCGCCTTGCGCACCGCTGCCGCAGGCTCGCTCGTAAGCTCCACTTCTTCGGCCAGTTTCTCCGCACGCTTTTCTTGAAAATGCAAGTAAGCAAAGCCAAGGAATGCCAGCGACGCATACAGCATACCACCCAGCACAAGTGCACGAATGAGTTTGGAGCGCTGGGTGCTGGTGCTGATCGCCGTCCGCACACCTGAGGGCAGCATCTTGGTCCAGGTGCGGGTTTCCAGAGCCCCATTGGGCGGCAGGTCCGCGAGCACACGCACCGGCAGGTCCAAAATAGAGCTGAGACGCGTGGTGAGCCCCTTGTCAAAATTCGCACCCACCAGCGCCACCCCGTTAATCGAATCGGGCCCGAGTTCGGATTCCAAGGTCAGCCGTGCCAGAGTGATCTCCAGTGTCAGCGCCTCTTCAGCGCCCGGTGCCTTGGCGAAAATGTGGCTGTGGTACAGCTTGCCCTGATGACTGGCCGCCAGCACCAGATCTCCCTGTTCTTCAATAATGACGATATGGCCGGCAGGCAGCTGCGCCAGCCTCAGCGCGGCGGTGTAGTCACTGGCGTGGGAGGCGGCGAGCGCTTCAGGGAAGGGCTCCGCCAGGATGTCCACACTCACGATGGCCAGCCCGCCGTTCTGGCCCAGCAGATGCCAGCGGTAGTTTCTGCCTACGGCGTCCTGCTCCAGCTTGAAGCCGCGGCGTTCCAGTTGGGTGGAAATGATCTGCTCCAGCAGGTCGGCATCCGTCTGCGGCAGGATCAGCCCGATCGTCCGGCACGCGGAGGCAGGCAGTCCTATCAGCAAAGGTTTGCTCACATGCCGTGCCTCGGCCGGGCTTTCAACCGTCTCAGCACTTGAGGTCGCGCGCGGTTTCCACACACGCCAGGAGGCATCAGGGGCGGGGAGGAGCAGGGTAGTGGCGGCGAGTGACATTCGTGAAGGGCTTGGTAGAACGCGCTATTGCGTGGGAAGTTGCGTGATTGAATGACGAATATCGAATGTCCGGTGATGCTCGGGGTGTCGAGTCGTTTTACTCCTCAATCCGTCCGAGATAGGTCACGGCTCCCGTTGTCTGATCACGCCGGGTGACGAGGATGATTTTCGAGCGCTTCTCTCCGACCCAACCAATGCTGGTGATCCGTCGCAGCGTCGTGTCGCTGTCATTCACGATGCCGGAGATGGCATTCAGGCGGTCCCCGTTGAGGCCAAGAATCTGGTAGGCTTCCGGCGCACGGATGCGCCGGTCATCTTCCGTTCCTGGAATGCCATCACCACCATCGCGCTCGGTGATGAAGCGCTGAACGTCGTTTTCTGATGCACCGGTAATGGCCAGCAGCACATCCTTGAAAACCGTTCGCAGGTCGATCTGGCCTTCGCCGTAGATGCTAAAGAAATTGCGCCAGTCCGGCTTTTTTCGGTCCACGGCATCCATGCCACGCACCAGGATCATTTCCTCCACTCGGATGAAGCCCTGATTGCGCGGCGCATCATAGATGCCCAGGCTCTTGTAATACTCGGCCTCCGCACCGTTGGCGCGCTGGGTGCTGTCATTGTCCACCCAGTCCGCCAGTGAATCCGCCGCTACACCGGCGTCTTCCGCATTGAGCTGCCAGTAGATGAAGAGATTGTAGATTGCCTCACGCAGGCGCTCATCCGTGATGTAGTTGATCGGAAGCCGCGCTCCTTCGTAGTTGATGACCACGTCGAAGCCGCTGTCAGGCCCTACCTTCTGCTTCATCACAATGTCCCCCCGCCGCGTACTAGGGTGCAACCCCACGGCGATCCCGCTCTCCGCAAGATGCAGGGCGCGGAAATCATACGCCGCCTTTTTGGATTCCTCCGCGCTGTAGGTGATGTATTCCACCACCCCCATGACCGTGACGGACATGAGCAGGATGGCCCAGATCATCAGCATGAGCGCGGAACCCCGCGCTGAAGTCAAATGTCTGCTGCAAAAGCTTGCTTGAACAGGTATCCTCATGGCCCAGCACCTCCTCCTCCGCCGCCAAGGGGCGCACCGCCACCGCCGGGTGGTCCGCCTCCAGGAGGCCCACCGCTTGGCCCACCAGGACCTCCACGACCACCACCACCGCCTGGGCCGCCTCCAGGACCGCCGCCGCCTGGGCCACCACGTCCGCCGCCCTGACCGCCTTGGCCATTATTACCACCTGCGCCACCTTGCTGATTGTTGTTATTGTCGTTGTTGTTGTTCCCAGTGTTCGTCAGGGCTCTGCCTGCGACCAAGTTTAGCACTGGCAGGCTGAAAACCATGCGCACCGGCAGCGTCCGGTTCTTCATCACCAACTGGCCTTCGATGAGGTCCGGCCATTTCGACTTGCTCCACTCCTCATACCACGTCTCCTCTTTCTCCACATAGAAGCGCCATTTGAACGACACCACATCTGGCAGCAGCGGCATCCAGTACCGCCCCTCCGTGTCCGGGGCATAGATTCCCGTCGTGGACTGTTGAATACCCGACTTCATGTCCCCTGTCTGCGGGATCAAATCCTCACGTGAGAGGCTCAGGTAATTCAGCGGTTTTTGGTTGTCGTCCACCACCGCATCCGGGTAGGGCCGCAGGCTCAGGATGGTGTCCTTGGAGGTGATGGGATTGTTGCCAAAAGGAAAGCAATCTGGCGAACCGGTGATCGTCAGCTCCTGAATCACCGGATCGGTGCCTTGCACCAGCTTAAGCGTCAGAGTGGCCGTGCTCGGCAGCGTGGCAAACGTGCGCCGGCACAGTTCAATGTACCGGTTCATGGAATCGCTCTCACGCTGAATGTGCTCGATCTCCGACGCCCCACGCACCGAGCCGCGGATGATCGCAAACAGCGTGGCCGTAATCATCGAGAGGATCGTGATACCGATCACCACCTCGATCAACGTGAAGGCGGAACGCCGTCTAGGGCTGGGCGGGCTTGTAAACATAGACGTCGAGGGTGTCCTCCTGCGGCACTCCGTCAAAAGACGAAGTCGCGTGGATGGTGAGTTTGTACATGTCGCTCAAGATGCCGCCGCTGGTGGTTTTCAGCGACAGCGCTTCCGTGCTGGTCGTGTAGGTGATGCCGTAGGTCGTGTCCGCGATGGTGGTGCTCATCTTGGCCAGCGGCTTGTTCCGCAGCTCTTCGAAAACATTGCGCATCCCGATCCGGATGAGTTGGTCACGTTTCAGCAGGTTCGCCGTCTCCAGCGCCTGGTTCAGCGACTTCGCCAGCCCCAGCACCGCGATGGCAAAAATCGTTAGCGCCAGCACCAGCTCGAAAAGGATGTAGCCGCGCGAAACCCGACCATGGAATTTCGCTTTCATCGCAGGTCCACGGTCTCCTTCACAATGTCTGCCGTCAGCGCCGCAAACTCCACGTCAAACGTCGAGGATGGGCTTTCCACATGGATCTTCAGTGGCTGGCAGACACCGCTCGGCTGGAACACCCACAGCTTCACCATATCACCCTCGAGCGGCGTCGGCTCGGCATCGTACCAATGCTGGATTTGGTACTTTACCTCCTTCGGTAGTTCGTATTTTTCGGACCAGTATTCGTCATACTTAGGCGCGGGCGGTGCCAGTGGCAGTTCCGTGGTATTGTTGGATTTGCCGCCACTGTCGACATCCGTTTTATCACCTTCCTCGATCGTGCTCTCCACGGCGGGTTCCGCCTCGCCAGCCGCAAGAAATTCGTTCAGTCCCGTGAGCTGCAGGTACGGATTGAAATAGCGGGATGCCGTGAACCCCGTGGCATGGAAAGCCACTTGGTAGGGCCTCTTCTCCTGCATCGCACGCATCCTCGCCTCACGCGCCAGCTTGAGCAGCGCCGTGACCGGCTCTCGTGCCAGTCGCTCATCCTGGAATCCTTTCAGCATCGGCACCGTCGCTGCCGCCAGCACAGCCACGATGGTCAAAGCGATGACGATCTCGATTAATGTAAACGCCCGGGCGGATTCATGCCGAACGAAGGAGCGATGACGGGTGGTGAGGGCATCACTCGCGTCATGGCTGGTCTTCGTGCTTCGGCATGCAGCTTTCATGGGTCATTTGGCCGCCGACTTCTTCCAATTGCCGAGGTCATCTTCATCGCCATCGATCCCATTTGGTCCTGCCGTCCAGACATCGTAAGGCTTCTTCGATTTCTGAGCAGGGAAACGGTACTTGTAAGGCAGGCCCCAGGGGTCTTTGGGCAGCTCTTCCATGAAGGCGCGGTAGTTCTCAGGGATTGGCTCCATTGTCGGCTTTTCCACCAGCGCCATCAGCCCCTGCTCGGTTGTTGGCATGCGTAGCGCGCGGGATTCATAGGACTGCAGCGCCAGCCCGATGGCCTGCAAATCGCTGTCCACTCGCGTGTCCTTGGCGGAGTCGATCTGACCCTTGAGCAGGTAAATCGAGCCGGAGGCCAGGATGGCGATGATGGTCAGCGTGATCACGATCTCGATCAGGGTGAAGGCGGCGGCGGTGTGTGTTTTGGGGTTCGATGTGCGGATTTTCATGACGGGACGATTGAACAGGATTTATGGAGAGATGAACAGTAGGAAATGAAGTTGGTTTCGCCAGCTTTAGCCGCCACCACGGATGCCCGTGACGCTTTGGGCGATGGCCGCAACGATGGAATAGGCCACCGTGCCGACCATCACGGCCATGAAGATGAGAATCACGGGCGTAATCATCGAGGTCATGCGTTTGATACGCTTGTCGAGCTCCTTGTCGTAACGAGTGGCGCATTTTTCCATCGATTTGCCCAGCTGGCCGGTTTGCTCCCCCACAGCGATCATGTCCGCTAACAGCAGCGGAAAGCTGCCGACCTTGCGCAGAGTGTTGGAAAGGGGAGCTCCTTCAGAGACCTGGGCGGTGACCTTGGCCAGCAGCGCCTGGATGAAGACGTTTGAGGAAATCTTGGAAACGAGGCGGATGCTGTTCAGCAGCGGCACTCCATTGGTGATCAAGTTGCCCAGTGAATGCGCAAATTGCGCGTAGAAGCGCATGCTCATGATGGGACCGAACAGCGGGAGTTTGAGCTTGGTTTCATCCCACCACATCCGGCCCGCTGGGCTGGAGATGTAGCCGCGAAAAGTAAGGACACCCGCCGTGATGGCGGCACCGATGGCCCACCACCACTGGCCCATGAAATGATTAAAACTGATGAGCAACTGTGTGGCCGCCGGGAGTTTCTGGCCGTTCTTGCCCATCAAGTCCATGATCTGCGGCACCATGAAGGTCATGAACACCACCATGAGCACAATACACGCACCGATCAGAAACGCCGGGTAGATCATCGCCTGCGTCACCTTGGCCTGCAGGTCCGCCATCACCGCCAGATTGTTGGCCAGACGCCTCAGAATGCTCGGCAGCGAGCCGCTCACCTCACCGGCAGCGGCCAGATTGCAGTAAAGATCATCAAAGCTTGGCGAAGCCTTCCGCAGCGCTTTGGCCACGGATGAACCTTCGCGCAGTTCGTTGCGCATTGTGGTCGCAATAATCCGCAGCGCTCCCGATTCCTGGCGCTCCTGCATCACCCGAAACGCCTGGTCGATCTGCAAGCCGCCATCCAGGAGATCAGCGACTTCTTCCGTGAACAAAATGAGCTGGGCACGTTTCAGCTTCACCGGTACACCGTCTGCCGCTGCGATTTTAGCTTTTGCTGCATCAGACTTTTCCTCCTGCGTGACCTTCACCGGTGTCAGCGCCTGTGACTCGATCTTCCGAAACGCTTCCGCACGCGAACCGACCGTGATGGATCCTGTGACGGTCTGGCCGGTGGTGGTGAGGGCGGTGTAGGTGAAGGCAGGCATGAGCTAGTTATATCGAGCGCACGGTGATTGTAATTTTACTCGGTCGCTGCGGTCACCGTCATGACTTCTTCCAGCGTCGTCACCCCTTGGGATGCCTTGCGGAAGCCATACTGGCGCATGGGCACCATGCCGTCCTTCAGCGCCTGCGCCTTGAGTTCCATGGTGTTGGCGCGTTTATTGATCTTGTCCTGCAGGGCTTCCGTCATGAGGCAGATTTCCATGATGGCCAGACGTCCGGTGAAACCGGTGTTGCGGCAGGCACGGCAGCCCACAGGATTGAACAGCTTGTCTTTCCACTCCAGCGGGAAGCCAATGCTGCGCAGATGGCTCTCCTCGTGATGCGCGGGCTGCTTGCACAATCCGCATAGCGTACGCACCAGGCGCTGCGCCTGGAAGGCCCGCACCGAGGACGAAATCATGAAGGGCTCGATTCCCATGTCGAGCAGACGCGAGATTCCGCCCACGGCATCATTGGTGTGCAGCGTCGAGAAAACAAGGTGGCCCGTCAAAGCGCCACGGATGGCGATCTCGACCGTCTCCTGGTCGCGCATTTCCCCGACCATGATCACATTCGGGTCGCCCCTCAGAATGCTGCGCAGCCCTGCTGCGAAGGTGAGATCAATCTCCGGCTTCACCGCGATCTGGATGATGCCATCCAGCTTGTTTTCCACCGGGTCTTCGATGGTGACGATGCGCCGCTCCTTCGTGTTCAGTTCCTTGAGGAAAGTGTACAGAGTGGATGATTTCCCGGAACCCGTGGGACCGGTCACGAGGATGATGCCGTTCGGTGCAGCCAGCAGCTTTCGAATTGTCGCTTCCGTGGCCGGGTCGAGCCCCAGCGCCATCAGGTCAAATTTTTTGCGGGTGAGCAGGCGGAGCGCGACGGATTCGCCGTTCACACTCGGAATCGTTGCCACACGCACGTCGATAGGTTCACCGTCGAGTTCTAGGTTGATACGGCCATCCTGCGGCATGCGGCGTTCGGCGATGTCGAGATGCGCCATGATCTTGAGGCGCGAAATGAGCGAGGCCTGTAGCAGTCGCATGTTGGGCGGCACGGGTACTTCCAGCAGCTTGCCGTCCACGCGGTAGCGGATACGCAGATCGCGCTCCAGCGGCTCCATGTGAATGTCCGTGGCGCGTTCCTTGAGAGCTTCACGGAAGATTTGATTCACGAAGTTGAGCACCGTGGCTTCTTCATCCGCCTCATCGAGCACGGTTGTCTCCTGCTTCATGTCATCGTGTTCGTCGCCGGCTTCACGGCCTTCGAGCAGTTCTTCAAAATTTTCCGCTCCTACACCGTAGCCTTGATGTAGGGCTTCAAGAATGCGGTGGCGAGGGGCGATCTGCCAGTGGACACGCTTGCGCAGTTCCTGGCCCACCGCCTGTCGTGCACTCAGATCGAACGGATTGTAGGTGAGGATCGTTGCTTCACCGCTGGCCACATGCAGCGGGCAGATGCGGTGGCGTAGCGCCAGCTTGGCAGGGAAGTTGTTGCGCAGGCCTTCAGCGGCTTCGCCGGCACCTTCCTCGGCATAGGGCATGCCCAGACCGGTCGCGAGTTGGGCAAAAAACCGGTCTTCATCCACCATCGTGCTGTCCACCACGGCATCCATGAGCGGCTGGCGGTTGTCTGAGGCCACTTCGAGGGCGTGGCGCAGCCGGGTGGGTTCCTCGCATCCGGCGCTGGCGGCGGTGCGAACAAGAACGTCAATCAAAGAAGGGGTGGGCATGTGGGGCGATACAACGCGGCAACGAGGGCAAAGTTTCGTACTCTCTGCAAGCGGATCATCCATAAAGAAAAACGGTGGAGCGCGGGCAATCATGTGCTACATGCCCAGCCTCTATGAATTCGCACCTCTCCATCCTCCGCGGTTCGCTGAAGGCGCTTGCCTTTGCCGGACTCGCCCTCGCTCTCAGCAACTGCGCCGCCGTGAAAAAGTCCGGCAATTATTCTCTCAATTTCGATCCGCCAGCCAAAGCGGTAAAAAATCCTGCGAATGTTCGGCTGAAGCTCAGCACTGGAGCTCAGCGTGTTTATGTGATGGAAGGCAATGAGGTCCTGCTTGCGACTCCATGCTCCGTCGGCACCGCCAGCACCCCGACGCCCAAGGGCAACTTCACCATTTACAGCAAAGTGGCCAATCGTCGCCGCGCCAGTAGCCCCGGCGCAGGCTATCCAATGACCTTCTGGATGGAGTTCCAGTCCGCCTATGGCATGCACTGGGGCTGGGTAAAGCCTTATCCCTGCACCCACGGTTGCGTCCGTCTGCCGATCAAGTCCGCGCAGAAGATTTTCAGCATGATCAAGACCGGCACCCCGCTCAACATCGCCGTTTCACAGCCTGAAGACGCCACCATTGGCAAGACCCTACCAGTGCTTGATGACAGCAGTCTCGCCGACCCGCCTGATTCCTACATGAACAGCAACAAGGTCTTTGAAGACGCTGCCAAGGGTAAAATGTACTACTGAGTCTTCTGATTTCGCCTCCCATGTCTGCACCTGCTCCAGCCGCCCGTCGTGTGAATGTTCGCACCCCGGAGGTGATGGAGCGTGTGCAGGCCGAGGTGGAGACTCATTACCGTAGCCGCATCGTTGAACAAATCCGCGCCAAGGGCAGCGTGATTCAGATCGGTGCCACCACGGTGCGCCTAGCCCGGGATTTTGGTTTCTGCTATGGCGTTGAGCGCGCCATCGACCTTGCCTACGCCGCCCGCAAAGTTTTTGCCGACCGTCGCGTTTTTCTGCTGGGTGAGATCATCCACAATCAGGAAGTGAATCGCCAGCTCACAGAGATGGGGGTGGTCAGCATTCCCAATGTCGATCATGAGAGGATGGTTGCCACCATGACACCGGAGGACGTGGTGATTGTGCCCGCCTTCGGCGCGGAAACACGGCTTATGAAATTGATCGCCGCTCGTGGCTGTATGGTGGTCGATACCACCTGTGGAGATGTCATGAGCGTCTGGAAGCGCGTCCGGCAGTATGCCAAAACCGGCTTCACTTCCATCATTCACGGCAAAGCCAGCCATGAAGAAACCCGCGCTACATCTTCCCGTGCCATGGGCGACGACGGCATGGGCAACTACCTCGTGGTGCTCACCCTGGCTGATGTCGATTACGTCTGTGACTACGTTCGCAACGGCGGTGACAAGGAAGCCTTCATGAAACGCTTCCCAGCCACCGCGCACTCGGATGGCTTTGATCCCGATTTGCACCTCACCCGCATCGGTGTGGCCAATCAGACCACCATGCTCAAATCCGAGACCGAGGAAGTTCAGCGTCGCCTGCGTCAGGCCGTTCTGGATCGCCACGGCCCCGAGGCCGGTGTCACCAACTTCCAGGTCTTCGATACCATCTGCGGTGCCACCCAGGAGCGGCAGGACTCCCTCTTTGGCCTGCTGCAGCAGCCGCTCGATGTCCTTCTCGTTGTCGGCGGTTACAACAGCTCCAACACGACCCACCTTGTTGAAATCGGCGAGCAGCAGCTCCCCACCTTCTTCATTCGCACCGCCGACTGTCTCAAGTCTCTGGAGCAGATTGTCCACTTCGACCTTCACCTCAAAGCCGAAAAGGAAAGCTACTCCACCAAGCTAGCCGGAGATGGCCCTGTCACCGTCGGCATCACCGCCGGTGCCTCATGCCCCAATAACCTCATCGAAGACACGGTGCTGCGCGTTTTTGGCCTCCGTGGTGTCGATGAAGCCGCTGTGCGTGCCGCCTTAAGCTGACATGCAACTCACACCGACCATCGAAACCCGGGAAGAGGTCATGTTCTTTGACACCGACTGTGGTGGCGTCGTCCACAACATCGCCTACCTCCGCATGATCGAGACCGCGCGCACGCGCCTCGCAGGCCTCATGGGCATGAAGCTGCGCGAGATGGCGCAGACCCAGCTCTACCCCGTCGTCGTGCGCACCGAGATCGACTATAAAAAACCCGCCCGGCTAGGGGACGAACTCATCATCCACGGCAGGCTCGAAACCGTCGAGCGCGTCCGTTTCTGGTGCGCCTTTGAAATGCGCCGCGCTGAAGACAACGCTCTCCTCATCACCTGCCGCCAGTCCCTGGCGCTGGTTCAGATGCCCGAGGGCAGACCCGCACGCCTTCCAGAAGACTGGAAGACAAAATACGCGCATCTGGCGAAAACAAAGTAGATCAGTTGCGCCGTAAATGGCCTGAGAGGAGAGGAATTATCTTGATCCCTCCACGCTCTGTCTCATCCACCGTTTCCAAATGAGGGATCAAGATGATCCCCCTCGTTCTTGCGAGCTATGCTTCAGCGCCCGCTGACTCCCGCAGGTTTCTTCGCCTTCTTCTCAGCTTTCGGTTTCGCTTCGCGGGGAGGGAACTCCCAGCCCATGATGCGCTTCTCACCGGGCGTGCAAACCAGGAAGGTGCTGAAAGGACGGCCACGTTTGGAAATCATGCCTGTGATCAGCGAGGTCTTGCCATCAGCAAAAAACTCGCGCGCATTTTCCGGCGTGATGTCCTTCTGGCACAGCTTCTTGGGCAGCCGTGCGTTGCACTTGGTTGTCTCGACAGCGTTGATTTTGCACTGATAGGCGTCCCCCGTTTCGTAGATCTTCTCGCCCTTGCGGCCTTTCTTGGCGCACACCGGGCAGTCCGTGATCACCGGGCACTCCTCCCAGTTGATGCTGTCGGGATCTGAGCCGTCGCCAAAGACGAAAGCGATCTTCATGTCGTCCTTGATCTGTAGGGCGGCGCTGAAGTCCTTGCCCTTCTTGCTGCGGAAGCCTTCGAGCGGTCCGAGGAAGCGTGTCTCGATCAGCGTACGAATTTCATCTTCATTCAGCGCGCGGCTGGCCACGGTCTTGAAAACGCGGACCTTGCATTTCGGATTTTTGCAGCCGTAAAACTCTTCAGTCTGCTTGTAGCCTTCCTTGCTGCCACACACGCCACAGGTGGCATGGAAGTCAGGGAAAACCTTGTCCTTGGCGGCTTTGGAATAGGCCTTCGTTTTTTCTACGACCTGCTTGGTCAGGTTGCGGATGTCTCGCATGAAACTGGCTCGGTCCAGCTCGCGATGCTCCATCTGGCGCAGCTTGTACTCCCACTGGCCGGTCATTTCCGGTGAGCTTAGCGCATCGATGCCGATGGCGCTGATCTGCTCAATGAGGGCCAGACCCTTGGCGGTGACGTGGAAGTCACGCTGCACACGCTCGATGTACCGGTCCATGATCAGACCTTCGATGATCGCAGCGCGCGTCGCAGGCGTACCGAGACCACGTTCGCTCATGGCTTCAGCTATTTCTTCGTCCTCCACGAGTTTGCCGGCACCTTCCATCATGGAAAGAATGGTGGCTTCCGTGTAGCGCGGCGGCGGCTTGGTCTGGTGCTCGTTCACTTCGACATCCAAAGTATCGGCCTTGTCGCCGGTATTGGCGGCCACCAGCAGTTTGGCGGCGTCTTCGCCTCCTTCCGCCGCTTCTTCCGCCGCCTTTTTACCATAGACACCCAGCCAGCCCGGCTCCTTGAGAACCTTGCCGTTGCTCTGGAACGCATCCTGGCCCACTCGCGTGATGCGCGTGGTCACCTCAAACTCAGCCGCTGGGAAAAACACTGCAACGAACCGTCGCGCCACCATGTCGAACAGCTTCTGCTCGGCCTCAGGCAGTTCCTTCGGCGGAATCTGTCCGGTAGGGATGATGGCAAAGTGATCGCTAACCTTGCTGCTGTCGAAAATGCGCTTGTTGAGCTTCACCCACTTCTTGTCCAGCGCCGTGGCGGCATGCGTGCCCAGTTCATGCGGCAGTGCGTCCTGCTTGCGGCTGTCATGGCTGGCAAAAGTCTTCAGCGTATCCGTTACTGTGCCGAGATAATCTTCTGGCAGGTGGCGTGAATCCGTTCGTGGATAGGTCAGCACCTTGAACTTTTCATACAGCGCCTGCGCAATTTGCAGGGTGCGCCGTGCCGAGAAGCCAAAGCGGTTGCTCGCTTCGCGCTGCAGGCTGGTCAAATCGTAGAGCAGGGGAGGGGCCTGCCGCGTCGGCTTGGTGATCTGCTCGATGACCCCTGGCTTGCCCTTGCAACGGTCGGCGATCGCCTGCGCGGTGCCCTCGTCCCAGAGACGCTCGGCCTTCTTGTGCTCGTCGTTTTCGTCCTTCTTGAAGCGTTCATCAATCCACCGGCCTGAATACTGGCCTGCCTTCACTTCAAACAGCGCGATCGCTTCAAAATACGTGCGCGGCACGAAGGCGGCGATGTCACGCTCACGATGAGCCAGCACGGACAGCGTCGGCGTCTGCACCCGGCCCACAGGCGTGAGGCGGAAGCCGCCATGGCGTGAATTCAGCGCGGTCAGCGCGCGCGTTCCATTGATGCCCACCAGCCAGTCGCTTTCGCTGCGGCACTTCGCAGCGTCCGCCAGCGGCAGCATCTGCTCATTGGTGCGCAGGTGCTTGTAGGCATCCAGAATGGATCCTTGGGTCATCGACTGCATCCACAGGCGCTGCACCGGCTTCTTGCAGCCGCTGGCGTCCATGATGTAGCGGAAAATCAGCTCCCCCTCGCGCCCGGCATCGCAAGCATTGATCACACTGTCCACGTCCTTGCGCTTCAGCAGCTTCGTCAGCAACTTGTAGCGGTCCGCGCTTTGTTCGATGGGATTAAGCTCAAACTGCTCTGGCATGATGGGCAGGCTCGTGAAGCCCCAGCCGATTTTCTTCCCATCCACCATCGGCATGCCGAGTTCCAGCAAATGGCCCACGGCGGAGGAGATCACATGCGTTTCATTCTCGTACCAGTCCTTTTCTTTGGCGAAGGACTTCATGCCAGGGGCTTTGGCTAGTGCGCGAGCAAGATCGGCGGCGACACTGGGCTTTTCGGCAATGATCAGGACTTTGGGCATGTGCGTATGAACAGGTTATATCGGAAAAAGGGCCTACTTAGGGGATGCTTTCGACCCAGATGTCAAGGTTCGCGCACTTTAGACCGCAAATGGGCTACGCTGTTCAGCAGGCTTCAGACTGCCATTCTTAAACGATCAAAACAACGTTGACGCAGTTTCCAGGCCCCAAGCCTTCCATCTCGGAAAGGACTTGGTTCATTGACTCAAAGTCTCAAAGTTGCTTCCCAGGCAGGCTGATTTTGTCCTGCCTGGGCGTTTGCAACGTTCTGTGCTTGGCTTCCAAATAGGGAAGCTGCTGCTACCGGCCCTGTGCGGGCCGGCTCACTTTTTATTCTGTCACCTCTTGAGGCAGCGGCTTGCCGATGCTGTACACCTTGAATCCGATTTGACGGAGCTTCGCGTGGTCCAGAAGGCTACGGCCGTCGAAAATCCAGGCGGGTTTCACCATGGACTGATAGATGGCTTCGAAGTCGAGCTGGCGGAATTCATCCCACTCCGTGAGAACCAGAAGAGCGTGCGCGCCAGCGGCTGCCTGCGCGGCATTGGTGGCGAACTCGACATTCGGATGATCTTCTTCGATGGCGAGATCTTTGCAAATCTGGGCTGAGCCAACCTTTGGATCGTAGATGGAGAGCTTGGCGCGCTCCTCGATGAGATCCTTGCAGACGTAGATAGCGGCGGATTCGCGGGTGTCGTTGGTGTCTTTTTTGAAGGCGAAACCCAGCACGCCGATGCGCTTGCCAGTGACTGTGTTGAAGAGGGTGCGCAGCACACGCTCGGCGAAGCGGTGTTTCTGCCAGTCGTTCATGATGATGACCTGGTCCCAGTAGGCGGCGACTTCAGGAAGACCGAAATGGCCGCAGAGATAGACGAGATTGAGCACGTCTTTCTGGAAGCACGAACCACCGAAGCCGACGGAAGCCTTGAGGAACTTGGGTCCGATGCGGGAGTCGGTGCCAATGGCGCGGGCGACTTCATCCACATCTGCACCGGTCTTTTCGCAAAGGGCGGAGATGCTGTTGATGGAGGAGATGCGCTGAGCGAGGAAGGCGTTGGCGACGAGCTTGGACAGCTCGGAGGACCACAGATTTGTTGTGAGGATGCGCTCCCGTGGAACCCAGTTGGCGTAGACGCTGACGAGTGCCTCTATGGCAGCCAGCCCACCTTCGGTCTGCTCTCCGCCGATAAGGATGCGGTCAGGACTGGTGAGGTCAACGACTGCGGTGCCTTCAGCGAGGAACTCCGGATTGGACAGCACCTGATGTTTCAAACCTTTCTCACTCGAAGCCAGAATGGTCTTAATGGCCTCTGCAGTGCGCACTGGGATGGTGCTTTTTTCGACGATGATTTTTGGTGTCTCAGCCACTTCGGCGATGGTGCGGGCCACGGCCTCAATGAAGCGCAGATCCGCTGCCTTGTGAGCTCCGACGCCGAAAGTCTTGGTAGGCGTGTTCACGCTCACAAAAATGATGTCTGCGGCGTGGATGCTGGCTTTGACCTCGGTGGAGAAAAAAAGGTTTTTCCCACGTGATCCGCTCACGAGTTCATCGAGACCCGGCTCATACACTGGCAGATCGCTGGAATTCCAAGCGGCGATACGCTCGGCATTGAGGTCCACCACATCGACGCGGATGTGAGGGCATTTGGCGGCGATCATCGCCATGGTGGGGCCACCGACATAGCCGGCGCCGATGCAACAAATTCTCATAGGGTATTTAAATCAGATAAATCAGTTAAGGGTCAGTTTTTTCAGCGGTGCCTTCATCGGCCGCGGCTGTTTTGCCGCCGGGCCTGCGAGCAGTTGGGCGAAATAAGCAATGGTGCGGTCGAGTCCTTCAGACAACGGAATTTTGGGCTCCCAGCCGAGGCGTGTTTTAGCGAGAGTGATGTCTGGCTGGCGCTGCTTGGGATCATCTGCTGGCAATGGGTGGAAGACGATCTTGGATTTGCCGCCGACTTTTTGGAGCACTTGCTCGGCGAGGGCGAGCATGGTGAATTCGCCGGGATTGCCAATATTGACGGGACCGGTGAAGTCGTCGGTTTCCATGAACTTGATGAAGCCGCTGATCAAATCATCGACATAGCAGAAGCTGCGGGTTTGCTGGCCGTCGCCGTAGATGGTGATGTCGTTGCCTTTGAGGGCCTGGACAATGAAATTGGAGACGACGCGGCCGTCATCCGGGAGCATGCGGGGGCCGTAGGTGTTGAAGATGCGGACCACGCGGATGTCCACGCCGTTCTGGCGGTGGTAGTCGAAGAAGAGGGTTTCAGCCACGCGCTTGCCTTCATCATAGCAGGAACGTGGGCCGATGGTGTTGACGTGGCCCCAGTAGCTTTCCGGCTGGGGATGAACTTCGGGATCACCGTAAATTTCCGAGGTGGAGGCCTGAAAGACTCGGGCCTGGAGGCGGCGAGCTAGTCCGAGGACATTGATGGCACCAATGACCGAGGTCTTGATGGTCTTGATAGCGTTGTACTGATAGTGGGGAGGGGAGGCGGGGCAGGCGAGGTTGTAGATTTGATCCACCTCAACGTTGATCGGCTGCGTGATGTCATGCCGCATGAACTCAAAGTTCGGATTGCTCATCAGGTGGGCGATGTTCTGCTTGCGCCCGGTGAAAAGGTTGTCCGCGCAGATGATTTCGTTTTCCTGCTCCAGCAGGCGTTCGCAGAGGTGGGATCCGAGGAACCCGGCTCCGCCAGTGATAAGAATACGTTTTTTCATGGATGAATGCGCGTGTTTAGATTTTGAGGGGCAGAAATTGAGTGGGAGGCGGTTTTAGAGGGAGTGCGCATGATCGGCTCTAGAGATGCCAGAGTCAAAAGACAGCTTCATAATCAACGCGGTCATGCGGAAATGAATAGTGACTAAATGTGAACAAGCTACCGCCATTGGTTGAGTCATTGCTCCCCTTAACGTGTTTCTGAATATTCATAAAAATATAATTATATTAGAATGACTCCACTCGCTGACGGTTTAGATGTCAGTAAGGCATGTCTCATTTGAGTTAAGCTATCTGAATCTTGACCTGGAAGGCTGGATGGAGGCTCAGTGGAGGCTCAGTGGAGGCTCAGTGGAGGCTCAGTGGAGGCTCAGTGGAGGCTCAGTGGAGGATCGCCGCGCTTCCAACCATTCTTCGCAGTCTTGCTCTCGCCGCCGTGGCGCTTTGGCGCTGTGCATCTGTGTTCTGCCCTGGGACAATGTGAAACTGCCTGGGGCAACGCCCCCTCTGATTCCATGGCTGGCGTCCATCGCTTTCGTTTGCTGGACGTTTTCGAGGATCATGGAGTGGCAATCCCCACGCATGCATGCATGCGCTGTCTGGTGGATGGTATTTCTGATCAGTGCATACGGCTGGCTAGTCAGTTGCTTTGCCAGTGCGATTCTTAACCTAAACAGAAGCCTGTGGCTTGCGATAGGGACACTGGAGGGCTGCTGGTGCTCGGCTAAGCGGTACCGGAGCCATGCTCGGGCGATGGGACAACTTTTCGCAACGTCAGTATGATGATCCTGCCAGACGGCATGCCGCGCTGATGGCATTGCAGAGTGGAGCCGATTATGGCTGGACCGGGGCGGGGCCAGGGCCCTTTGCGTTCTACCTAGATCTGGCGATCATCGCCCGGACCTTCCTGCCTGTGTTTTCATTCCATGCCAAGTCCTGCTAAGGAGGACGCAAGGTTGATGGGAGAGGCCGCGTTCGATTCCCATGCCTTCAGCCTCTGACTTTTTTGGTTCCCTGATCTTCGGAGCCATTGGGCTGGGGGCTTTGCTGTATGGCAAATCGGTGGGATCCGTGGTAAAGATGAGTCTGGGGGGCTGCGATACTCGGCTGCTCCTACCTTGTTACTGAAAGCTGGCTGCTGTGGACCAGTGGCGCGGTGCTGACACTTTTGCTGATTCGGTGGAAGGAGTAGGCGGGTGAAATGGAGAGGCTTGCCCTTTGGCGAATGCAGCGGCAGATAGCCGCCAACCCTCCATGATTTCCGCCCAAACGCGCAAGCCTGAATACACCGCCCGAGTCATCGAATGGCATGCCGACAAGGGCTTTGGCTGGCTGCAATTTGGCGACAAGCGGTTGTTTCTGCATCGCCGTGATTTTTCCAGGTTTCACCATCTGCCCAGGGTGGGTGAGGAAATACGCTTTAACTGGGGGCTGGATGCGCAGCGCCGTCCGTGTGCCCAAAATGCCGTGCAAGTGCGCGAAGTCTCCGATGTCAGTTTGGTGGGACTGTGCTTTCTGGGCGTATTGCTGGTGTTGCCCGCCTACGCCTGGCGGCAGATGGGCTGGGAGATCTGGAAACTGGCGGCCTATGTGGGTGCTTTGTCACTGATCACCTATGCCGCATATGCAAGCGACAAGCGCAAGGCGCGCAAGGAGGCGTGGCGCACTCCTGAGGTGCTTCTGCATCTGTTGGAACTTGCCGGCGGCTGGCCTGGCGCGTGGGTGGCTCAGCGCAGGCTGCGGCATAAGTGCTCCAAAACGAGCTATCAGTTCGAGTTTTGGTTGATCATCTGCATCCACCAGTTCGTGGCGTTCGACTCGCTTCAACACTGGAACTATTCCCAGATGTTGAAGCAGGCGCTTTTCGAGGATCACCGAGAAGCAGGCGGTCGATATAAGCAGCGATAAAGTCTATCAAGACACCTTCAGCCCCAAATACGCTTTGGCATTGGGATAACAGATGTTCTTCACCATGGTGCCGACGAGGGCGTCGTCATTGGGAATGAGGCCGGACTCGATGTCAGTGCCGAGGAGATTGCAGAGGGTGCGGCGGAAGTATTCGTGGCGGGGGAAGCTCATGAAGCTGCGGCTGTCGGTTAGCATGCCGATGAAGCGGCTGAGGAGGCCGAGGTTGCTCAGGGCATTGATCTGCCATTCCATGCCTTCCTTTTGATCGACGAACCACCAGCCGGAGCCGAACTGGACTTTGCCGGGGGTGGTGCCGTCAGCGAAATTGCCGGCCATGGTGCCGAAGACGTAGTTGGCATTGGGGTTGACGTTGTAGAGCACGGTCTTGGGCAGGGCGTTCTCGGTGTCGAGGCGGTCAAGAAAGCGGGAGAGTGTCTCCGCCTGCGGCCAGTCGCCGATGCTGTCGCAGCCGACGTCTGCGCCGATCTCACGGGCGAGGCGGCTGTTGTTGTTGCGCACCGGGCCGAGGTGGAGCTGCATGGTCCAGCCGCGTGAGGCATTGAGGCGGCCGACGTGGAGCATGATGTTGCTGGCAAACTGATCCTGCTCCTGCGCGCTGGCGGCGGTGCCGCTGCGGGCTTTCTGAAAGATGCGCTCGGCTTCGGCTTCGCTGACGAAATTGGCGTGGCAGTAGTTGAGACCGTGGTCGCTCAAGCGGCCTCCGATGCTGTGGAAGAAGTCATGGCGCTGTTTGAGGGCATCAAGCAAAGAGGCGTAGCTCTTCACTTCGATGCCGCTGGCGGCACTGAGTTTGTCGCACCAGGCATTCCAGGATTCCGGCAGATGAACGGCTAGCGACTTGTCTGGGCGAAAGGTGGGATAGACGCCGACTTCAAAGCCATCGGCAGCGCATTTTTGGTGATGGGCGAGATCGTCGATGGGATCGTCCGTGGTGCAGAGTGCTTTGACTTTTTGCGTGCGCAGGATGCCACGGGTGCTCATCTCAGGCTTTGCCAAGGCGGCTTCGGTTTGCTCCCAGATGGCGGGGGCGGTCTTCTCGTCCAGCAGGGTGTCGATGCCGAAGTAGCGCTTCAGTTCGAGGTGGGTCCAGTGGTAGAGAGGATTGCGCAGGGTGTGAGGGACGGTTTTGGCCCAGGCGAGGAATTTGTCGCGGGGGCTGGCCTTGCCGGTGATGAATTCCTCGGGCACGCCATTGCAGCGCATCGCACGCCATTTGTAGTGGTCGCCTTCGAGCCATATTTCGAAGATATTTTTAAACTGGCGGTTCTCCGCGATGTCCTTCGGCGGCAGGTGATTGTGGTAGTCCAGGATCGGCTCGTCCTTGGCAAAGGTGTGGTACAGGCGGCTGGCGGCCTTGGAGGCGAGAAGAAAATCGTCGTGGATGAAAGACATTGCTGTTTGTCGGTTGGTGGTGACCTGCCTACACTGGCAGGATGACGAAAACACGCAACTGGTTCGCGTTCCTGCCACTTCTCATATTGAGCGCGTGCAGTACGGTTCAGTTCTACACCCAGGCGATCAGCGGGCAGACGGAGATCTGGCGCAAATCACGGCCCAACGCCGAGGCGCTGGCGGATCCCAGCGTGGCCGAAAAGGTCAAGCAGCGCCTGAAGTTGATCGAAGAACTGCGTGCCTTTGCCGCCAGCCATCTGCATTTGCCGACGAAGAGTTTCGGTAAGTACTGCGACCTCAAGCGGCCCTACGTGGTGTGGGTGGTGTATGCCGCACCGGAGTTTTCCATTGAAAGCAAAAAGTGGTGGTACCCGCTGGTGGGCAGCCTGAAGTATCGCGGTTTTTTTAACGAGAAGGATGCGGCTGTGGAAGCGGCACATCTCAAGAAAAAAGGGTATGATGTTTTCGTGGGCGGCGTGGAGGCCTATTCGACGCTAGGCTATCTTGCGGACCCGGTGCTAAACACCTTTCTGCACCGCAGTGATGGCGAACTGGCCGAACTCATCTTTCATGAGCTGACGCATGCCAAGGTCTTTATTCCCGGCGATACTGATTTCAATGAAGCCTTTGCGACTGCGAACGGGCAGGAAGGGGTGCGGCGCTGGATGCGTTCGAAAAACAATCTGAGTGGGCTGCGCGAGTATGAAGCAAACCTGGAGAAGAGCCGTGATGCTGTCCACCTGATGCTACGCACGCGCGAGAAACTGAAGGCTGTCTATGCCTGCACCTATCGCAGCGTGGAAACGGAGAGGCTAGCCAAGCAGCGTGTCTTTGACGACATGCTGAAGGAGGCTGGTGCCGTAAGCCCCCATGCGCGGATCAACATCAACCATGCGCCGAAGGTATGGAATAATGCGCGCCTCAACACCGTGGCCACCTACTATACGATGGTGCCCGGGTTCGAGCGGCTGCTGAAGGAAAAAAGTGGCGATCTGGAAGCGTTTCATCACGAAGTTGCCTCGATGCGTAAGCTGAACAACGAGCAGCGCATGAAGATTCTAGGAACCCCGGCCAGCCATGATTGAACACCTCCGCTCTCGCATCCTTTTCTCGATCCTGCTGCTTGGCTGCAGCCTTGTTTCCGCGCAGGACAGGTCAAGCTGGACGGAACCGTTTCCTCCGCACCGGATCGCAGGGAATCTTTACTATGTCGGCTCGCGTGATCTGGCCTCCTATCTGATCACGACTCCGCAGGGGCATGTGCTCATCAACAGCAGCCTGGAGGAATCGGTGCCGCTGATCCGTGTCAGCGTGGAGAAACTGGGCTTCAAATTCGCGGATATTCGCATCCTGCTCATCAGCCATGCTCATTCGGACCATTGTGCGGGCAGCGCGGAGATCGTGAAGCAGACTGGTGCGAAGTATTGGGTGATGGATCAGGATGCCGACGCGGTGGAAAATGGCGGCGCGAAGAAAGCGCGGGTCGGGAAGGGGGACTACACGCAGTTTCCATCTGCCAAGGTGGATCGTCGGCTCAAGGACGGCGAGGAGGTCAAACTTGGAGACTCTGTGCTGGTGGCACACCTCACGCCCGGGCATACGCCCGGCTGTACGACTTGGACGCTGCATGTGGCAGACAATGGCAAGCCGCTGAATGCAGTCATCATCGGCAGTCCGAACGTGAATCCCGGCTACGTGCTGGTGGGCAACAAGAACTACCCTGCCATAGCGACGGATTATGAGAAGACCTTTCGTGTGCTGAAGGGGCTGCCTGTGGACCTGTTCTTGGGCGCGCATGGCGGCTACTACGGGATGGAAGCCAAGCATGCGCGGCTGGGCACGGGTGACGAAAATCCCTTTATCGATCCTGCAGGCTATCTCCGCTACGTGATGGACAGGGAGGGTGCTTTCCTTGCGGAATGGGAAAAACAGAAGAAGGCGAGGTGATCGGCACCTGCGGGAGGAGCGGATGAAACAAAGCGGAAAGCTTGCGTATCCGAGGCGAATCCGTCAATAATCAGTGCTTTCTTTAGTTTCAGCCATGACACGCTTCTTCGTCTTGTTCATTCTCGCCCGTACGGCTTGCGCCGCAACGCTGCCGCCTGTCGCTTCTTTTTTCGAGAAGAATTGTGTGGAGTGCCATGATGGTGATGTCAAGAAAGGCGGGCTGGATCTCACGGCCCTGTCGTTCAAGCCCGAGGACCGGAAGAACTTCGACCAGTGGGTGAAGGTCTATGATCGTGTGAGCAAGGGCGAGATGCCGCCTGCGAAGAAACCTCGGCCGGAGGCTGCGGAAGTGAAGACTTTTCAGGCAGCGCTCAAGACGCCGCTGCTTGGGTATGAACTGGCACAGCAGGCGAAGAACGGACGCACGGTGCTGCGCCGACTGAACCGCACCGAGTATGAGAACACCATGCATGACCTGCTGGGCATCTCACTGCCGCTGAAGCACATCCTGCCGGAAGACACGCCGCTGCATGGTTTTGACACCGTGGCGGAAGGGCTGCGTTTTTCACAGCTGCAAATCGAGAAGTATCTCGAAGCAGCCGATGCTGCGCTGGACGCGGCCATCGTGCTGAGCAAACGGCCGGTGGGGATCAATCAGCGTTACAGCTATAAAAACGAGCAGGGAATTCGCAAAAACCTCGACACACCGCCAGGCACGTTGTCGGATAAGAGCAATCCGAAGAGCGGGCACCGGGTGATGTTTCGTGAGAACGACAAAGAAGTCGTCATGTTCACCACGGGTGACTATCTGGTGGGGCTCAGGCAGTGCCGCCCGCCTAGTCCGGGCAACTACCGCATCAAGGTCTCCGCCAACGCTTTCCAGAGCGAGGGCGAGCCTATGACACTCATGATCTACAGCACCAACAAGCGGAAGCGCCTGCTGAGCTATTGCGAACTGCCGGCGGACAAGCCGCGCGAGTTTGAATTTACCACGCGCCTAGATGCCAACGATACCATCGTGATCAACTGTGATGGAGTGGGACGCGACAAAAAGGGGCAGAACATTTACAATGTGGGTGCTGCTGAATTTCTGGGCACGGGACTCGCCGTACAATGGATCGAAGTAGAGGGTCCGCTTTCTGCTGAGTGGCCGCCTGCGAGCTTGAAGAAGGCGCTGGGGGATGTGCCGCTGACCGAGTTAGGAGAGAAGCAGAAGAAATATCGCGATGGCAAGCTGCTTGGTTACGAACTCGCACCCGCAGATGTGAAGCAGGCGATTGCGAGTGGGCTCAGCGCCTTTGCGGCACGTGCTTTTCGGCGGCCATTGGACGCGGACGAGGCGGCTCCTTACATCGCACTTGCCACGCAGTCGCTGGAGGCGGGCAGCAATTTTGAAGACGCGATGCGCGTGGGGTTGCGCGCCATTCTGACGTCACCGGCTTTCCTGCTGCTGGAAGAGCATCCCGGCAAGCTCAGTGACCGCGCCCTGGCCACGCGGCTGGCGTATTTCCTCACGAGTTCGATGCCCGATGACGAACTGATGAAGGTGGCCGACGCGGGGCAGTTGAGCCAACCGGCGGAGCTGAAGGCTCAGACCGAGCGTCTGCTCAAAGGACCGAAAGCGGCGACGTTCGTGACCAACTTTGTTGGGCAGTGGCTGGAACTGCGCAATATCGAAGCGACCACGCCTGACACGAAGCTGTATCCCGAATACGACATGCTGCTCAAGCTGGGTATGGTGTCGGAGACGGAGGCTTTTTTCAGCGAGATGCTGAATCAAAATCTGCCGGTGGCCAATCTCATCCACAGTGACTTTGCCATGCTGAACAACCGCCTTGCGGAGCATTACGAACTGCCGGGCATCTCGGGTGAGCAGTTCCGCCGTGTGTCATTGCCGAAGGACAGCCCGCGTGGCGGTGTTCTCACGCAGGCCAGTGTGCTCAAGGTCACGGCGAACGGCACGGTGACCTCGCCTGTGATTCGCGGTGCCTGGGTCATGAAGCGCCTGCTTGGCCAGCCGCCTCCGCCACCTCCGGGCAATGTGGCGGGCATCGAGCCAGACACGCGCGGCACCACCACCATTCGCGAGCAATTGGCGAAGCACCGTGACAATGAGAGCTGCGCTTCCTGCCACCGACAGATTGACCCGCCAGGGTTTGCGCTGGAGAGCTTTGATGTCATTGGCGGCTTTCGTGAGAACTACCGCTCCAATGAAAAAGGGGCCAATGTGAAGCGCAAACTCAAGGGACAGAACATCTGGCAGTACAAGGAGGGCCTGCCGGTGGATGCCAGCGGCGAGCTGGCTGATGGCCGCAAGTTTCAAGGCATCACTGATTTTAAGAAGCTCCTGCTCGATCAGCAGGATCAAGTCATGTGCGCTCTTGCGGGCTATCTGGTGACCTATGGCACAGGCGCGGGCATCCAGTTTGCAGATCGCGACGCGATTGATGCCATCGCCAAACAGGCCAAAGTAGAGGGCTCTGGGCTACGTTCACTGGTCCATGCGGTGGTGCAATCTCCGCTGTTTTTGAGCAAGTAAGCTTCCATTTCATTCGATACCTGCACACCATGATCACACGCCCTGTCCTTTCCCGCCGCGCCTTCTTGCATGGTTCCGGTGTCTCGCTGGCCCTGCCGTTTCTGGAGGCCATGATGCCGCGCCTATCCAGTGCGGCGGCTGCCACACCACCGAAGCGGATGGTGTTTGCCTGTGCTTCGCTGGGTATTTACGGGCCTTCGTTGTTTCCCAAGGAGACGGGGCGTGGTTACACTCTCACGCCGTATCTTGAGGCACTCAAAGATCATCGGGATGATTTCACGGTGCTTTCGGGTGTGAGCCATCCGGATCAGGCCGGGGCGGACGGGCATACGTCTGAAATGACGTGGCTGACATCAGCACGCGGGCCGGGTCTTGGTGGGTTCCGCAACACGGTCTCCATTGATCAATTCGTCGCGGAGAAGATCGGCTATGAGACGCGGTATCCTTCGCTGGTGCTGAGTTCGGCAGGGCAGAGCAGCCAGAGCTACACGCGCAGCGGCGTCATGGTGCAGGCGCAGTCGAAGCCCTCGCAGGTCTTCGCCAAGCTCTTTCTCGATGGCACTCCGGCAGAGATCAGCAACCAGATGCGCAAGCTCAAGGAAGGCCGCAGCATCATGGACACCGTGCAGGCCGAGGCGAAACGCTTCGAACGCCGTGTGGGCGCGGCGGACAAGGAGAAGCTGGATGAATACTATACCTCTGTGCGTGAGATGGAGGAGCGCATGCTCAAGTCTGAGGAGTGGGTACAGAAGCCCAAGCCGAAGGTGGATGCTAAGCCGCCGATGGACATTGATAACGAGGCCGACCTCATTGCGCGCATGAAGCTGCTGTTTGATCTGATCCCGCTGGCGCTGCAAACGGACAGCACGCGGGCGATTACCGTGCTGGTGCAGGGCAGGGGAGATGTGCCCTTGATCAATGGCGTGACGATGGCGCATCACAATCTGTCGCACCACGGACAAGATCCGATGAAGATCGAGCAGCTGCAGCGCATTGAGCGTGCTGAGTTTGAAGCCTTCAACGGTTTGCTGACTTCACTCAAGGCCAAGAAGGAGGCCAATGGCAGCTTACTGGACAACACGATGGTGCTCTTCGGCAGCAACCTCGGCAACGCCAACAACCATGACTGGCACAACCTGCCGCTGGTGTTTGCGGGTGGTGGGTTCAAGCATGGTCAGCACCTGGCGTTTGATGCCAAGAACAATCAGCCGATGTGCAATCTCTTCGTGCAGATGCTGCAGCGCATGGGAATCGAGGCGGATGAGTTTGGATCGAGCACGGGGACGAGTTTGCCGGGGCTGGTGGTGTGAAAGTTGACCCGTTGCGCTGCAACGGGTCGGAGAGGAGACTCCAGTTGCGGCGCAACTGGACTACTTTGCTTCGCCCAACCGCCTACTCCTCCACCGCATCAAAGACATCCGGCACCGGCGCATGCGTGGCCACCCAGGCGAGGGCTTCTTCTTTGGTCTTGAGGGTGCCTTCGAGCTGAAGGGTTTGAAGGGTGGTGAGGAGTTTGCCGAGGGCTTTGCCGGCGTGCCAGCCTTGGGCGATGAGATCGGCTCCGGTGATGATGCGCGGCGGGAGCATGGGCTCGCTGGCGAGTTCTTCGCGCTTGGCGAGGAGGAACTCGTAGTTGTCCAGCCAGCCGTTGGAGCCGAGGCAATCGACGCGGTGCAGGGCGAGTTCGTCATCGAATGAGGGACGGGCCATGAAGCGGCGCAGCTTGGCTGTGCGCATCTTTTTGACGTCTTTGAAGACCATGTGGTTTTCCACGGCGACGACGGTGGGCTCGATCACATCGTTGGAGAATTTCATGCGGCGCATGATCTCGCCGGTTTTTTCGGCACCGAGTTTGTCGTGACCGTTGAAGCGGATGCGGCCGGTGTCGGCGTCGCGGGTCTGCGTGGCGGGCTTGGAGATGTCGTGGAGAAGCACGCTCATGACCAGTGGCAACGAGACCTCGGAGGGCAGCAGGCTGAGCATGAGGCGGGTGTGGATGAAGACATCGCCCTCGGGATGGAACTGCGGCGGCTGCTCGCAGCCTTGCAGAACGAGGATCTCGGGGAGGAACTGCTCCATGAGGCCGCTGTTGACGAGGAGATCGAAACCGCGCACGCGGTTGGGATGCAGCATTGTTTTCACGAACTCTTCGCGAATGCGCTCGATGCTGACGCTTTTGATCTTGGGGGCGAGGCCGCAGATGGATTCCCAAGTTGCGTGCTCAATGTCGAAGCCGAGTACGGTGGCGAAGCGGACGGCGCGGAGCATGCGGAGGTGGTCTTCTTCAAAGCGATCTTTCGCCACGCCGATGGCACGCAGCAGGCCCATGCGCAGGTCCACCTGGCCGTCCACGTAATCGATGACCTGCTCGGTGAGCGGATCAAAGAAGAGGCCGTTGATGGTGAAGTCGCGGCGCTGAGCGTCGAGTTCCGGGGTGGAGTAGGTGACGCTGTCTGGGCGGCGGCCGTCGCTGTAGCTGCCGTCGCTGCGGAAGGTGGCGACTTCGACGTGAACATGATTCAGCCGCACGATGACGACACCGAAGTGGGCACCCACGGTTTGGGCACCGGGGAAGAGCTTCACCACTTGCTCGGGCGTGGCGCTGGTGGCCACGTCAAAGTCCTTGGCCTCGCGGCCCAGCAGCATGTCGCGCACGCAGCCGCCCGCCAGCAGGGCTTTGTGACCGGCCTGGGTGAGTTTTTCGATGATCTGGATGGCAGTGGCGCGCATGCCCGGATGTTCCATGGCCGGGTTGAATGTTCAATGTTGATTCTGCTTTCCGCTGTTCAAATCGGGGACTGGCATTACACTCGCGGCCCCTTATATGGACCCGCTCATCGAACTGCTCCGCAATAACTCCAACCGCAGCCCCAAAGAGATCGCTCTTGCATTGGGCGTTGCCGAATCCGAAATCGCCGCCCGCATTGCTGCGGCGGAGGCGGATGGCACGATCCTGGGGTACAGCGCGGTGGTGGACCGTCTCAAGGCGGGGGATCGCCGTGTGACGGCGCTGATCGAGGTGCGCATCTCGCCAGAGCGTGATGGCGGCTTTGACCGTCTGGCACGCCGGATCTCGAAATTTGACCAGGTGCGCGACTGCTTTCTCATGAGCGGCGGTTACGATCTGGCCGTGATCGTGGAGGGCAAGGACCTCCTAGATGTGGCGACTTTTGTGTCCGAAAAACTCAGCACCCTCGGCGGTGTGCTGTCCACGGCCACGCGCTTTGAATTGAAGGCGTACAAAGAAAACGGGTTCCTCGCGAACGGTGGCGGCGATGAAGAGCGTCTGCCAGTAAGTCCATGAATTGAGAGGAACCTGAGGTCATGGAATACGACAACAAAATTTCAAACATCATTCGCGATCTGCCGCGCTCCGGCATCCGCGATTTCTTCGAACTCGTCATCGGTCGCACCGATGTCATTTCGCTCGGCGTCGGTGAACCCGACAAACCGACCCCGTGGCCGATCCGCGAGGCGGTGATCCGCTCGCTGGAAAAAGGCCAGACCAGCTACACCTCAAACCTCGGTCTCGAATCGTTGCGCATCGGCATCAGCGAGTACGTTACCAAGCACTTCCGCACCACGTATGATCCGAAGACGGAGATTCTGGTGACAGTGGGTGTGTCCGAGGCGCTCGACATCGCTTTCCGTGCGGTGTTGAATCCGGGGGACGAAGTGATCTATCATGAGCCATGCTATGTGAGCTATTCACCGAGCATCAAGATGGCTTACGGTGTTCCAGTCGTGGTGCAGACCCGCGAGGAGAATGAGTTTGCGCTGATGGCGGAGGATGTGGAGAAGGCGATCACGCCAAAGACGAAGGTCATTGCGCTGAACTTCCCCACGAACCCAACCGGTGGCATCATGCCGCATGAGGAGCTGGCGAAGATCGCCGCGCTGGCGGTGAAGCATGATCTGCTGGTCTTCACGGATGAGATTTACAGCGAGCTGCTTTACGACGGTCGCCAGCACAAGAGCATCGTTGAGTTTCCTGGCATGCGTGAGCGCACCATTCTGCTGCACGGCTTCAGCAAGGCTTTTGCCATGACTGGCTGGCGTCTCGGCTATGCCTGTGCTCCGGCACCGCTGCGTGAGGCGATGATGAAGATTCATCAATACTGCATGCTCTGCGCTCCGATCATGAGCCAAATGGCCGGCATCGAAGCGCTCAAAATGGGCGAGACTGCCTACGAAGACATGCGTCAAAGCTACGAGCAGCGCCGCAATCTCATCGTGAGCCGTCTCAACGGCATGGGGCTGCATTGCTTCAATCCAGGGGGCGCGTTTTACGTTTTCCCTGAGATCCGCAGCACGGGGCTGACCAGCAAGGAATTCGCCATCCAACTTCTGGAGAAGAAGAGTGTGGCCGTTGTCCCTGGCAGTGCTTTCAGCAGTGCTGGTGAAGGGTTTGTACGCTGCTGCTACGCGACTGCTCCTGAACTCATCGCGAAGGCGATGGATTTGATGGAGGAGTTTGTGAACGAAGTGCGGGGGAAGAAATGAACTTCATGCCAGGCGGGAATGCGTTCACATGCGTTCCCGCCTGGCGATTTTCCTGGCGGGTGGTGTGCGGGCGCTTTCGTCGATCTGCACTTCCTCTGGGGTGAGGTTGACGTTGAGCTGCGAGGGATTGGTTTCTTTGCGCAGGCGATGGGCCTCGTGAATGACGGCTTCGGGCACTTCGACGCGCAGCGCGTGCCAGCCTTGATGGACAAGACGGGTGTCTTCAGAGCGGTCATAGGCTTCGAAGGCTTTTAGGGCAGGCAGGTAAATGGCGATCTTGCCGAGGTTCACATTGACCATGCTGGAGTCGCATTTGCCGACGAGGGGCCAGACGATGACGGCACAGCCCAACTCGATGGAGCGGGCGGAGGCGCAGCGGGTGACGCGTTCGCTGCCATAGAGGGTTTCCGTGGCGCTGGGAACGAGGAGGAGGTCGATGTTGAGTCCGCGCAGCTGGGAGCTGATCTCAGGCACCTCGATGTCGAGGCAGATGATGATTGCGACGCGGAGGCCGGACATCTCAAACACATAGAGTTCCCGACCCGCTCTGAACTCGTGCTCCCATGGGGTGAGGAAAAGTTTGTCCTGATGCAGGACGCGCCCGTCGCTGAAGATGATGGCGCGATTGTAGAGGTGCTTGGTGGCCGGATCGAGATAGGGAGCGGTGCCTACGATGGCGTGCTTGCCCTTGATGCAGAGGCGCTGCCTGAGCTTGGGCATGAGGTCCACCCAGACGACTTTGGCGATGTCTTCCATGTCTGCGTCCGGAGGCAGCAGGGGCTCCAAGGCGGCCCAGAGGTATTCGGGCAGGAGGACGATATCCACGCCGCCAGCCCAGGCTGTCTCGACGCGGTGCATGACGTCCTCGGCAAAGGCGTCAACGGTCTTTCCTGCATCGCCCACATCGAAGGTCCAGGCTTCGACTTTGACATTGGGCTTGCTGGGATCGGTGTCAGGCATAGTGATGCATAACGGGGCCAGCGGCCTGAAATGTGCAAGCGGCCAATGGCGGCACTGGTTCGCGGTTAAGCCAGCCGGAAGAGCTTACGGGAATTCTCGAAGAGGATTTTCCGCTCGACGGCTTTGCTGGGGGCGAGCTTGCGGATGGCTGCGAGAGTTTGCGCTCCCTGACAGCCGGGGCCGCGGCCGAGGTGGTCGGCGCAGTCGCTGCCATAGAGGATCTTGTCCTGATGGCGTTCGAAGAACTGGGTGGTGTGTTCTTCGTCGCGGGTGAGGGCCAGCAGGCCGCTGCCGGCGGACATGTCGGCAAACATGTTGGGATAGTCGGCGAGGTAACGGTCCGTGATGCCACCGGGGGTGATCTTGCCTTTGGGGTAGTTGACGGTTTGATCGTGCTGCTTGTCAATGTTGCCCCAGAAGGCCTGCGCATGGCCGATGAAGTTCGTCTTGGGGAACTTCTCCAGCATGGTGTGGAAGCGGTCGTAGCCGAGGTTGTAGGTCAGGTGCTGGAAGTGCAGGAGGATGGGCACGTTGTAGGCGGCGGCGAGGGCGTAGAGTTTCTGGCTCTCGGGGGAGTCACACTGCAGCATGAATTTTTGCTCGCCGATCATGCAGGCACCCTGCTTGAGCCATTTTTCGATCTCGGCGGGCGCTGTGTCTAGGTCGGTGACCTCATTGGCGGCCCAGAGGAAAGCATCCGAATGGGCTTTGGCGAAATCCCGTGCCGCTTCCGTGGTGGCGCATTGGGCGGCGAGGCCGTTGGATTTGCCGTTGTGGGTGGAAGGGCGGTCCAGGTAGGTGCCGGCGGGCAGGATGATCGAAGTGGTGACGCCCATCGCCACCTGATGCGCGAGGAGATGCTCATCCGCACGCTTGTGGTAGTTCATGTGCTGATGGATGTCGATGACAGGCTCAGCGGTCGGGGGCGTCTGCGCCAGGGCGCGAGAGGTGAGTGCGGCGAGACCCGTGGACAAAAAGGTGCGGCGTGATGGCATGAAACCACTACGCCGCATGGAAGGCGATGTTGCTCGTCAGCTATGCAGCTGCGTGATTCAGCTCAGTTTTTTCAGGCCCTGCGTGTCGGCCAGGATGGCACCGGTGTAAATCATGCCGGTTTGCACGGTGCCGTTGAGGTTTGCGGCGATGAGGTCCGCCTCGGTGAAGTCGGCATTGGTCAGATTGGCACCTTCCAGGTTGGCGCCGGAAAGATCCGCGCCACGGACGTTGGCGTTGCTCAGATTGGCATGACGAAGGGAGACGCCCCCGAGATCGGCCCCGCTGAGATCTGCGCCGCTCAGATTGGCGCTGTCCAGATTCGCACCACTGAAGTCCCCGCCGGAGAGATTGGTGCCTGCCAGATTGGCTTTGGTGAGAGTGGTGCCGACAAAATGGGCTTTGGCCAGATTGAGGTCATTGAGCATCGCACCTGCGAGGTTCATGCCGGTTTCGTCGATCTTACGACCGCTTTTGCCGCCGCTTTCGAGCCATTGAGTGTGTGCAAGGAGTTCTTCGGTTGTGATGCTAGCCATGGTGGCTAAATGAAAACCCGATTTACGAGGCCGTAAATCGGGTTTTCAAACTTGTTTAGGGGATTTAGACGATCCCCTAAGACCGTGATGTGTCTGAAGAATCAGCCATTCACCTCAGCGACGATCTTCTGCGCGGCGTCGGTCAAATCGGCGGCGCTGGTGATCTTCAGGCCGCTGGCGGCGAGGGTGGCCTTGCCGGCTTCGACGTTGTTGCCTTCGAGGCGAACGACGAGCGGGATGTTCAGGGAGACTTCCTGCGCTGCGGCGATGATACCTGTGGCGATGATGTTGCAGTCCATGATGCCACCAAAGATGTTCACCAGGATGCCCTTCACATTGGGATCTCCGAGAATGATTTTGAAGGCTGCGGTGACCTGTTCCTTGGTGGCACCGCCACCGACGTCGAGGAAGTTGGCTGGCTCGCCGCCGTGGAACTTGATGATGTCCATGGTGGACATGGCAAGGCCTGCGCCGTTGACGAGGCAGGCGATGTTGCCGTCGAGGCCGATGTAGTTGAGGCCGAATTCGCTGGCGGCGACTTCGCGCGGGTCTTCTTCCGTGGTGTCACGCATGGCGGTGACATCCTTCTGACGGTAGAGCGCGTTGTCGTCAAAGTTGAACTTGGCATCGAGAGCCACGACCTTGCCATCGTCGGTGATGGCGAGAGGATTGATTTCCACGAGGGAGCAGTCGCTCTTGAGGTAAAGATTCCAGAGGGCGGTGAAAAGCTTCACTGCTTGGTTGGCGAGAGGTCCTGTCAGACCGAGGGACGCAGCGACCTTGCGGCACTGGTAGGGCTGCAGGCCGAGGGCGGGATTGACGAATTCTTTGGAGATCTTCTCAGGGGTTTTCTCGGCGACTTCTTCGATGTTCATGCCACCTTCGGTGGAGGCGATGATGGCGTGGCTGCTGCTGACGCGGTCAAACAGGATGGCGAAGTAGTATTCCTTCGTGATATTCACGGATTTGGCGATGAGCACCTTGCTCACGAGTTTGCCTTCCGGGCCGGTCTGGTGGGTGACGAGGGTCTGGCCGAGCATCTTTCCTGCGATGTCCTCGGCTTCTTCCGGGGTGTTCACGAGATGCACGCCGCCTTTGAAACCGTTTTTGAAAGTGCCTTTGCCACGACCACCTGCATGAACTTGGGCTTTGACCACAAGTCCGGCTTCACCGATTTCGCGAGCTGCGGCTCCTGCTTCTGCCGCTGTGCTGGCGACGATTCCTTTGGGACTGGCGACGCCGAATTTGTCGAACAGTTGCTTGGCTTGATACTCGTGGATGTTCATGGAGAAAGAATGGGGGAGCCCGATAGTAGAAGTGCGACCCCAAGCGTCAAGGCGCATTCCCGGTGAAGGTGAGAATGCCGTGCTTGCCGTGCCTGCGAGGCTGGGGCATAGCGCTGGATGCGAATCGATGTGGTGACACTGTTTCCGGAGCTAGTCTCGGTGCCGATGGGGCTGAGCATGATGGGCCGTGCGCAGGAGAAGGGCATTTTGGACCTGAAGGTGCATGACCTGCGTGAGCAGGGCATGGGCAAGCACCGCCATGTGGACGACACTCCATACGGTGGGGGGCAGGGGATGGTGATCCGTCCGGAGCCGATGTTTGAAACGCTAGACCGCCTCGAAACCCCCGAGGCGCGCATCATTTACATGTCACCTGCGGGAAAGCGGTTCGATCAGGCCACGGCGCGGCGGCTTTCTGCTGAGCCGCATTTGATTTTCATTTCGGGCCATTACGAAGGTATCGACCATCGGATCATTGAGCACTGGGTGGATGAGGAAATCAGCCTGGGGGACTACGTGCTGACGAATGGAGCCATCGCCGCCGTGGTGGTGATGGACGCCATCGTGCGCCTCCTGCCCGGCGTGCTGGGAGATGAAATGAGCGCGGTGGAGGAGAGTTTTGGTGCCAGCGGCCTGCTGGAGGCACCGCAATACACCAAGCCAGCGGAATACCGTGGGCTGAAGGTGCCGGACATGCTGCTGAGCGGGAATCATGCGAAGATCGCCGCCTGGCGGGAGCAGCAGGCGCTGGAGCGCACGCGGGCGAACCGGCCTGATTTAATCGACTGAGATGCGCAGAGGCGTGACATTTCGTTTGACGATCCGCCGGGCTGCACGCTAAATAAGCACTCCGCTGGCTGACCACCTGCGGGACAAATACAATGAATGGTGAGGTGGCTGAGTGGTCGAAAGCACATCTTTGCTAAAGATGCGTAGCCTTAACAGCTACCGAGGGTTCGAATCCCTCCCTCACCGCCATTGTCTGTCAGACGATCCCACGCTGAAAGCAAATGATCAGCCCTCTCAAGGGAGGCAAATGAACAGTGAATGACGCGGCAAAGCCCTCCAAAGCGTCTTGCAACGACCTGCACTGAGCTGCAATTGCCTGTTGCACAAGGGGTTAAAATACCACATTCTGCCACCCGATGAAAATCAATACCAGCATTACCATTGATCCCCGTATCGCCAAGCTGGCGAAGAAATATGCGGCGCTCGACGGTCGCAGCTTTGCCAACTACGTCGAACGTGCCGTCGCTCGACAGGTCGAGCAGGACCAGATCGCCGAGAGCCCGAGCCCGAAGGCCAAGCCCGCGAAGAAAAAGTAAGCATTTTCGCTGACGCGGAAGGGGAGGGTGGCGATGAAAGTCGCGATCCTGGTTCTTTGTTGTCTCGCAGCGCAGATTCAATCTGCTGGCTAGTGGTGGAGCTAAGGGGATTCGAACCCCTGACCTTCTCATTGCGAACGAGACGCTCTACCAACTGAGCTATAGCCCCTAAATGGGATGTTTGGACGATGTAGCGGACGGTATTTATTATGCGATAATCCGGCATTCCGGCAAGCTTATTCGCCGGTGCCAGGAAACTGCGGGGCAGGTTATCAAAGATAGATCAACCCTGCGCGAGTTTCCGGTACAGCTTTTCCATGGCTGTGGCGCTGCGGCAGGCGATGGCGGCCTGAGCGAGGATGCTGGCGACGTCGAGGCGGGAGATTTTGATGCCTTGCTGCACCTTCTCCCATGGTGAAGTGCGCATCTTGGCAACGGTTTGGATACCAAGCAGCAGGGGCAGGGCGGTGGCGTAGCGGAGCTTGGCGTGGGTGACGTGCTGCACGTAGAGCAGGCCGCACTCGAGGTGCTGGGTGCAGGTTTGCAGCCAGAGGCTCCACTCAGGTTGAATATTTTCGGGCTGGCATGGCAGGTAGCAGCGGCCGTCTCGGGTGTCTTCGCCGATGTCGCGGAGGATGTTGATGAGCTGCAGGCCTTTGCCCATGCGTGCGCCCCATTCCTGCATTTGGGCGGTCGTGACGGCGGGATCGAGCGAGCCGGGGAGTTCGGTGGCGCAGAGCTGGGTCCAGAATTCGCCGACACATCCGGCGACGAGCCAGGCGTACTGATCGAGCTCTTCGGCGCTGGCGAGGCTGCGCAGCCGGCCGTCGGCAGGAAAGCGGCGGATGTCGAGCATTTGGCCGTCGATGATGTGCTCCAGGACGCTCTGGATGGCCGCGAGGGGGACGGGCTGCATGGTGCGCAGCCAGGCGATGCCGTCGGCGAATTTTTCCATGAGGCGGCGCTCGGCGTCGTCGCTCTGCTGGGTGCAGAACTGAGTGGTGAGAGTGCTGGCAAGGGGCTGTACTTCGTCGGAACCACGCAGCAGTTCTCGATAGCGTTCCAGGCATTCGAGCCGCACTGAGACGCTGACGATGGCGGTGTCGGCGATAGTGTCTGCCGTGCGTGCGAGCAGGTAGGCGAGGGAAATGGGCTCGCGCAGCTCCTTGGGCAGCGCTTTGAGCGTGAGGTAGAACGAGCGGGAGACTGCGGCCAGCAACTGGCCGCCGAGTTCGCGTTCGTGATGAGTTTCGTCGGACATGAGGGGGACGCTAGATGGTAGATGCTGGATGCCTGAGCAAGCATTCTCTGCTAGCATACGAAGAGTGAAGCATCTCTACGTCCATATTCCTTTCTGCCATCGCATCTGCCCCTACTGCAGCTTTCACAAGCACACGCCGGGTGGCACGGACATGACGGCGTTTGTGGATGCGCTGCTCAAGGAGGCGGAAAAGCAGCTTCTGAGGCCGCAGACGATTTTTTTCGGCGGTGGTACGCCGACAATGCTGAGTGATGTGCATCTGGAGCGGCTGCTGCGCGGACTCAAAGAACGGATCGATATGTCAGAGGTCGCGGAATTCACGATGGAAGCGAATCCGCGCACGGTGACGGCCTCAAAAGCGGCGATCATGAGTGAGATGAACGTGACGCGGGTAAGTCTAGGGATTCAGGCCTGGGATGACGAAACGCTCAAAACTCTGGGGCGAGATCATGCCCGGGCGGATGCGGAGGAGACGTGGCAGGTGCTGCGGAAGGCGGGCTTTCAGAGTCTGAATCTGGATCTGATGTTTTCAATCCCGGGGCAGAGTGTGGAAACCTGGCGAAAAACATTGGATCATTCGATCTCGCTTCAGCCGGACCACATTTCGGCCTACAACCTCAACTACGAAGAGGACACAGACTTTTTCCGCCGTCTCAAAGCGGGGGAGTATCGCGAGGACGAAGGCCGTGATGCGGAGTTTTTCAATCTGGCGATCGACACGCTGGAGGGAGGCGGATTCGAGCACTACGAGATCTCAAACTACGCCAAGCCGGGGCATCGTTCCGTGCACAATGAGGCTTACTGGCTAGGGGAGGATTATCTCGGTATCGGTCCCGGTGCGTTTTCGACGGTGGGCGGGAAGCGTTGGAACAACGTCAAGGACACGCCGCGCTACATGGCGATGACGCTGGCGGGTGAGGACACGGCGGTGGATGTGGAGGAACTCACGCCGGAACAGCGCCGCACCGAGCGTTTTGGCCTAGAGCTGCGCACCGCACGTGGACTGCCGCTGGAATTGATCACCCCTGATTCACGCAAGATGCTAGAGACACTGCGTGAACAGGGGCTGCTGAACTATGATGCAGGCCACGTGCGGCTCACGCGGGTGGGCAAGCCACTGGTGGATCCGATCGCCGTGGCGCTGATGGGTTGAGATCAGCGGGTGAAGGCACCGGATTTCAATGCTGATGTGGCCCCCATCGCAACCAGGCCAATGATGAACACCAGATAAATGCACAGAATTACGATGGTGATTATCCCTGTAAATTTCCAAAGTTTACGCATCTCAGCAAGAGACGCATCCAGATCTGCCAGTGATCGAGTGGACATCAGGCCGTTGACGCGATTGGCGAACTTCCACATTTTCATAGCCGGGTAGATGTAGAAGAAAATCAAGACACCATAGACTCCGACGATGATGAGTTCGGGAGTTCCAATTGCTTTAGCGGCGCCAAGCGCCATGGCGATGACGACGCCGACGATCCCCAATATGATCAGGCAGATAGCAATCCACATGAGCACTGAGATGAAGCGAACCCAGGGTTTGGTGCCTGCCAGTTGGGCTATTGTGCTGGGAGAGACGGAATCAGCAGCGCCACCTGAGGCGGAACCGTACAAATTGGCGGCGGGGGAGGCTTAGGGATTGGCGAGGGGGGATTCCATGGCAGGGATATTGGAGCGTGACGATGTGTGACGGAGCAATATCCGGCATTAGTAAAATCCTACGAAAAAAAATCGTGAGTTGTCAAAACCAAACGGAGCCGCTTCATTACCAGCAATGGCAGCGGCACGTGCGGACACATTACAATCAGTCGAACTCGCGGATGGCGTGGAGATTCAGCTGCGCGTGGCTGGGCCGGCGGTTCGTAGCATGGCCTACATGACTGACCTGCTTATCCGCATCGGCATCGATATCGTGGTGGCGATCGGAGCTTTCTGGCTGCTGCCAAGTTTGATCGGTGAGGAGATGACAAATGGGCTGTACTTGCTGTTCGTCTTCTTCATGGAGTGGTTTTACAATGTGTTTTTCGAGGCTGGCGCGAAGGGGGCTACACCGGGGCAGCGTTCCATGAAACTGCGGGTGATGAGTGTGACCGGCGGGCCGGTGTCTCTGGCACAGGCGGTAATGCGCAATTTCCTGCGTGTGGCGGATTTTATGCCGGGGCTGTACCTCACGGGTATCGTGTGCATGCTGTTTACCAAGCGGTTTCAGCGTCTTGGGGACCTCGTGGCGAACACCGTCGTGACATATGCCGAGGTGCCGCCATTCACCGTTCCGCAGGTGGAAATCCGTGCGGAACGCCGTGCGCCCTCGAAGGTGCTGACGCGTGAGGAGCAGGCTGCGCTGCAGCAGTTCCTCGAACGTGCGCCGCTGTGGGCGGATGAGCGCCGTATCGAACTCGCCGCGCTGGTGCAGCCGCTGACCGAGGCGGCGGGAGTGGAGGGACTGCGCCGCCTGTGTGGCATGGCACTTTGGCTGCAGGCACCTGAAGACAAAAGCGGTCCCCCGCCACCGCTGAGAGGAGCAGCCATGTTTCGCTCATGACTCCGGCCCAGTTTGAAAAGCAGATCGAGCCGCGCTGGCAGAAACTGGAGAAGCTGCTGAAGGAAACGGAGCAGTCTTACCCCTCAGCCGAGGTGGAGGAGCTGCCCGCCACCTTCCGCCAGGTGTGTCATGATCTAAGCGTGGCGCAGCACCGCATGAGCCCGCAGCGCCTGACGCAGCAGCTCAATGCGCTGGCGATACGCGGCTATCGTGTATTGGAGCGTCACAGTGCCGGGGGATGGGAGGCATTTGCGCGTCTGATTCTGGTGGAGTTTCCGCAGGCGGTGCGTGCGGAGTGGAAGCTGTTCTGGTGGTGCACGGCCTTGTTTTATCTGCCGGCGGTGCTGATCGCCGTCATCACTCCGTCTTATCCTGAATGGGCGATGACTTTGCTGGGGCCGAGCGGCATGATGCAAATCGAGAGCATGTATGGTGAGGCCAGCAAGCCGTCTGATTATGTGCATGAAAACTTCGGCACAGGCTTTGCGGCCTTTTGCTTTTACATCTGGAATAATGTCAGCATCGACTTCAGAACCTTCGCCGGTGGCATCTTGGGAGGTGTGGGTGCGTTGTTTGTCCTGCTTTTTAATTCCCTCCATCTTGGCGCGGTGTTTGGCTATGTGCATTATTCGGGCAATCCGCTGACGCTGTACACGTGGGTGATCGCTCATGGTGCGCCGGAGCTGACCGGCGTGGTGATTTCGGCCATGGCCGGCATGCGCGTGGGCTGGTCGGTGTTGCGCCCAGGCAGAATGGACCGACGCACGGCTCTGGTGCTGGCAGGGCGCAAGGCGCTGCCCCTGCTGGTCGGTGCGGCGGTGCTGACCAGTATTGCGGCGGTGTTGGAAGGATTCTGGTCGCCGATGGATATGCCGCCCGTAATCAAGTTCACTGCTGGCGGCATGTGCTGGCTGCTGGTGGCGGTGTTTCTCCTCTTCAGTGGAAGGAGGCAGACGGATGCGGCTTGAGGACATCACTGTCACATTGCGGCCGCGCCAGCCGTGGGAGTCTGTGGACCTGGGTTGCGCCATGGTGCGGCGTGACTTTGGCCGCATCATCGTGCTGTGGCTCTGCACGGTGGTGCCCCTCTGGGTTCTCGTCTGTGTGCTGCTGCGTTCCGTGCCTGAATGGATTCCGCTGGTCGTGTGGTGGCTGAAGCCGCTGTATGATCGCGTGCCATTGTTTTTTCTGAGCCGTGCCGCCTTTGGCGTGCGGCCCACCTTTCTCGAAACCTGGAAGCAATGGCCGCGGCTATGGGTCACGAATTTTCTGCCTGCGCTGCTATGGCGGAGGCTGTCCTTCATCCGCAGCTTTGCCCTGCCGGCGCAGATGCTGGAAGGGCTGCGCGGTGCGGCGGTCTCGAAGCGCATCCAGACACTCGCGACGGATGGTGGTAGTTCCGGAGTTTCGATGACTCTGGCGTTTTCCAACATCGAATTCGTGGCCTGGCTTGGGCTGATGTGGGGGACGTATGGTCTGCTGCCGGAGTCCGCGCAGCTTGACTGGGAGGGATTGTTTCAAGCCTTTGATTTCCAAACCTCGATTCCGAAAGCTTTTTTCTGGTGGGGGGCGGTCTGTCACATGATCATCGTCACGCTGGTCGAGCCCTTCTATGTGGGGGCTGGCTTTGCACTGTATTTGAACTGCCGCACGCGCATCGAAGGCTGGGATGTGGAGCTGGCGTTTCGCCGGCTGGCCACGCGGCTGACCTCCGTGACTGCGGCCTTGATCGTTGCCGTGCTGATGATCTGTGGTGCCGAGTCTTCCGTGCAGGCTGTTGAGCGGACAAATTCTGCCACTGACGCGGGGAGGGCGATCCAAGATCTAGGGATTCAAATCCAAAAAGAACAAGGGCCTTCTGCGAATGCTGCTGACCCGAGTGATCCGGCCACAGCCGTGCGCAAAGTGCTCGAAGAGCCTGAGTTTGAAATCCACAAGCTTCAAACCCGGAAATGGGTGTGGGATGACGCCAAGGACAAGCAAAAGGACAAAGATAAAAAGAAGGACAAGTCGAAGTCATGGTTGATGAATATTTTCGCGAACCTATTAGCGAACCTATTAGCGCTGTTGTTCTGGGGGCTGGTGGCGGGTCTGGTGATCTGGTTGATCGCCTACCTCGTTAAGAACAGCCATCTGTTCGTCTCACGCAGTGTCAGCAAGGCACCGGTGCGGGCGCCGAAGGTGCTCATGGGCATGAATATCACGCGCGAGAGCCTGCCGGACGACATCGTGGCCGCAGCACGTGCAGCATGGGCCGCAGGTGACTTTAAAGAGGCTCTGAGTCTGCTGTATCGCGGATCTCTTTCGTGGCTTGTGATCCGTCGGCGGGTGCCGATTACGGACAGCGACACGGAGGAGGACTGCTTGGTACAGGTGCTGCGGGCCGGAGAGAAAACTGAGGCCGACTACTTCCGCCAACTTACGGGTGCGTGGGTGCAGGTGGCGTATGCAGTGATGCCGGTGTCGAACGATGAAATGGGAGCGCTGTGCGACCGGTGGCCTTTTGTTGAGAAAGGAGGTGCGGCATGAAGCGGCATTTCATTCGGGGTCTGATGGCGCTGGCTGGTGCCCTGCTGCTTTGCGGCTGTGGCAAAGGGCACTGGGAAGAGGTGGAGAAAATCACAGGCTACAAAGGCAAAGCGCGATTGAATCCGTTCCTCGCGGCGGAGCGGCTCCTCAATGAACTTGGCCACAATGCCCATTCCGCGAAGTCGCTGGGAAAAATGCCGGAGCATGACGCGGCGATCTTCATCTCCGGCGAAGGTGGTCTGCCAGACGGCCGTGCGAAACAGTTGCTGCGCTGGACCTACAGCGGCGGACACCTCATCTACTTTCTCGGAGGCACAAGGCCCTACAACGACTTTGAGAGCAAGTTCGGCTCTTTCCTTTCGGCCATGCTGCTGGAAGAGGAGAAAGATCCCATGCTAGAACAGCTCGGCGTCGGGGTTCAAAAGCGCTTCACCGAGGAGGATGTCAAAGACCGGTTGAAAAAAATCGCAGGCGAGGATGAGGATGCGGATGAAACCGAGCTGGATGAGGATGAAGATGATGAGGTGAAAAAAGCCAGGAAGGACGAGGTCTGGCTGGAGTCCGAAGAGGAGGTGACTTGGAATGGTAGGACCTACCACCTCAGCCTCGGCGGCTACCAGAACATGATCCTCAAGCGCAAACTGCAGTCGGGTGAGTTTTCCGCCGGATCCAAGAATGAGTCGCTGGCGCTGCATTTGAGGCATGGCATGGGAACAGTCACGCTGCTGGCGCATGCGCGCCCCTTCCGGAATCACTGGATCGGCGAGCACGATCACGCGCGGTGGCTGTCCGCGCTCGTTGGTGAGAGCGGCTCCAAAGAGGTGCTGTTTGTCTCCGCCAGCACGGGCAGTTTCTTCGGTCTGCTCTGGCAGCATGGCTGGATGGCGGTGGTCACTCTGGTGCTGTGCATTGGCTTCTGGCTCTGGCAGCAGATGCCGCGCTTCGGGCCGCTGGCGGATGTGGAGCTCGATTCGACCCGCCATTTTGCCAGCCACATCAGTGCGCTCGGGGAGTTTTTTTGGCGCATGCGGCGCGTGACGCTGCTGGTAAATGCGGCGCGTGATGCCGTGTGGGAACGCGTGCGGGAGCGGCACCGCTCGCTCGATGATGGCAGCCGGCAGATGAACGACCAGCTTGCAGAAGAAATCGCCCGTCGCAGCGGACTGCCGGTCAAACGGGTGGCGGCCGCGTTCGACGTGGCCCCGCCGAACAGCGCCCATAACTTTGTGAATCTCATGCGCGATCTTCAGACCATCCGCCGTGCTCTTTAAATCATCACCCTCACATCCATGAATCCGATCCTCCCTGAACCAGACGTCTCCAGTCTTTACACGCCGCCGCCGCCCGGCAGTTATTCGCCACCGGCCGTGCCGAGGAGCACGGAGATCTTTCGGCAAATCCATGCGGCGGTGGGGCAGGTGTTTGTGGGGCAGGAAGAGGTGCTGTATCAGGTGCTGGCGGCCTTGCTGGCCGGGGGGCACGTGCTGCTCGAAGGCAAGCCGGGTCTGGGCAAGACGCATCTGGTGCTGGCACTGTCCAACACATTTGGCGGTGCCTTCCGCCGCATTCAGTTCACGCCAGATCTCATGCCCTCGGATGTCTGCGGCCACACGCTGTTTGACATGAGCAGCAGTACCTTTCGTGTGCGGCGTGGCCCGGTTTTTGCCAATCTGCTGCTGGCGGATGAAATCAACCGTGCTCCTGCCAAGACGCAGTCGTCGCTGCTCGAGGTGATGCAGGAAACGCAGGTGACGATTGATGGGGAGAGCCACGCGCTGACGCCTCCTTTCATGACCTTCGCCACACAGAATCCGATTGAGCAGGAAGGGACTTATCCGCTGCCAGAGGCACAGCTTGATCGCTTTCTGCTCAAGGTGCTGATCGATTACCCCGATGTGGCGAATGAGACATGGATTGTGAAGGCGGTTTCATCCCGTGCCGCAGGGGGCGGTCTGTCCACCTCAGCGGTTCCACAGGTGTGCACGCCGCAGGACATTCTGGCTGCGCAGGCCGAAGCCGCTGCGGTTCAAGCGGTGGAGCAGGTGGTGGATTATGCGGTGAAAATCGTGCGTGCCACGCGCCAGCACAGCGCCATCTCGCTTGGTGCTGGAACGCGCGGCGCGATCAGTCTGGTGCGTATCGCCAAATCGTATGCGCTGCTTGAAGGCCGCGGCTACATCACACCGGCGGACGTGAAGCGCGCCGTGCTGCCAGTGCTGCGGCATCGCGTGCAGCTGGCACCGGAAATCGCGATCAGCGGCCAGAGCGTGGATGACATGCTGAACTCGCTTCTCAAGACGATCGAAGCACCCCGCCTCTGATTTTCATGCGCCCGACCGCTCTGCTGCTCCGACTGCTCATCGCCTGGCTTGTCCTGGCGGTGGTGGCGTGTGTGTGGGAGAAATTCGCCTTGGCTTGGCAGGTCGGTGGCGGATTGTTGCTGCTGGCGCTGCTAGTGGATGCCCTCACGTTGCCGCGTCGCGGGCGCATCAGCGGTGAGCGTTCGCTGCCGGGACGTTTTGCTCTGGGAGTGGAATCTTCGGTGACACTGACGTTGACGCATACGATCCGGCGCACGCTGACGCTGGAGGTGTTTGACGGAATCCCGATGGCGGCGGAGGCGGAAGGGCTGCCGCATCTTGTCAGCATTCCCCCGGGAGAGTTTGCCGCGATCTCGTATGAAGCCCGCTTTGTGCGCCGGGGGCAGCATGCGTTCACACCGGCGCATGTGCTGGCACATTCAGCTTTTGGCCTGTGGCGGAGGCTGCATTTCATTGCGGGCGAGAGCCAGACGCGCGCCTACCCGAACTATGAGCCGGTGGTGCGCTTTGCCATGCTGGCGATGGCAAATCGCGTGGAGCAGATGGGCATCATCAAACGCCGCCGCATGGGAGCCTCGCTGGATTTCCACCAACTGCGTGACTATCAGGACGGTGATGTGCTTTCGCGCATCGACTGGAAGGCCACCTCGCGCCGCTCCATGCTCGTGAGCCGTGACTACGAGGAGACGCGCAATCAGACGATCCTGCTCGTGCCGGATTGCGGCCGCCGCATGCGTGCGCTGGACGGCGGTCTCAGCCAGTTTGACCACTGCCTCAATGCGATGCTCCTCATTGCCTTCATCGCGCTGCGGCAGGGGGATGAGGTGGGGGTCATTGGCTTTGGCGGAGTGCAGCGCTGGCTGCCGCCAGTCAAAGGGGCACACAGCATGCCGAAGCTTCTCAACCATCTCTACAATTACGAGGCCAGTAGCGAGCCCAGCGACTTCATCGAAGCGGCTGAACGTGTCATGACGCTGCAGAAGAGGCGGGCGTTGGTGATCATGCTGACCAATCTGCGCAGCGAAGACGGCGCCACCTTGGCGGCAGCTGTTGCTGCGATGCAAAAGCGGCATCTCGTGCTCACAGCCACCCTGCGTGAGCAGGAGCTGGAACAACGTGCGGCAGCTCCCATAGACCACTTGCATGACGCGCTGCAATACGGGGCGCTGACGCATTACTTTGGTGAGCGTCGCCAGTTGCTGGAGACTCTGCGTGCACGCCGGGTGGTCACGGTCGATGAGTCGGCACAGATGCTGCCGGTGGCGCTGGCCAACAAGTACCTGGACGTTAAGGCTGGCGGACTGCTTTAAATCAAGCCTGCGCACAAGGTGGCGCCTTCCGCCACGTGTGGCGTTATTTGCGACAAGCTGGCCGTGGATGAAGGTGAAGGCATGCCCAGCACAACCAACCACTGGTCTATGCTATACCCGCAGGCGGATCAGCAGCGTCATGCTTTGGCGCTCGCCCGTGCGATAGAGCGCGTTTGTGCCAGTGGGAGCTATATTTTGGGTGCCGAGGTGGAAGCGTTTGAAGGCGAATTTGCCGCTTTTCTCGGCATCAATCAGGTGACTGGCGTGGCAAGCGGCACGGATGCGATCGAGTTGATTTTGCGGGCGCTGGGCATTGGAGCCGGGAGCAAGGTGGCGGTGCCGTCCTTTGCCCCTTCAGCGGTGGCGGCAGGGGTGGCGCGTAGCGGCGCGGAACCTGAGTTTGCGGACATTGAGCCGGACACGTTCACGCTTTGTCCTGAGGCACTGGCTGCCCTGCTGTGTTCTCCCCGGGGACGCGGTGTGAAGGCGGCCGTGGTGGTGCATTTGTACGGACATCCGGCGGACTGGGAAAGCTTGCAGCGTGTGGCGGATGAGCACAGCATTGAGTTGATCGAGGACTGTGCGCAGGCGCACGGTGCCATGTGGCATGGCCGACCGGTAGGAACGCTAGGCAGGGCGGCGGCGTTCAGCTTTTACCCGACGAAGAATCTGGCGGCTCTGGGAGATGCCGGTGCCGTGGCGACGAATGATGCTGAACTGGCGGAGCGCGTGCGCGAGATCCGTCAGTACGGCTGGAAGGAGCGTTACGTCAGCGAGCATGCCGGGGTAAACAGCCGTCTGGATGAACTGCAGGCGGCGGTGCTGCGGGTCAAACTCGGAGCTCTGAATGAGAGCGTTTTGAAAAGGAGAAGGCTGGCTGCGGAATATGATGCCCGTTTGGTGGGCCACCGCGTGGTGGCTGCCCCCACCTTGAGGGGCGGGTGTGAGCATGCCTACCACCAGTATGTGGTGCGCTCAGAGCGGCGGGACGCGCTGATGCAGCATATGCAACGGGCGGGGATTCCTGTGGCGGCGCTTTATCCTTTGCCGCTGCACCGTCAGCCTGCTTTTGGCGGCGGCAAGGATATGCTGCGGGAGTCCGACCGGGCGGCGGCTGCGGTACTGTCTCTGCCCCTGCATCCCTACCTGTCTGAGGAAGCCTTGGCTGCCGTCTTTGAAGCCTTGAACCTTTTTGAACATGAAGGCCTCTGAATACGATCTCATGCGGGCGGTGGAGGACCACCACTGGTGGTATGGGGTATTGCGCAGCCAGGTGCAGCATGCGCTGGTGGGGCGGCTGCCAAAGCGTGGCCAGCTGCTGGATGCCGGATGCGGCACGGGCGGCATGCTGGAGTATTTGCAGGGGCAGATCTGTGATCTGAATGGGGTGGGTGTGGATTCCGAGGAAGAGGCGGTACGGCACTGCCACTTGCGTGGCCTGGACAACGTGCAGAGGGCGTCGGTAGAGGCGCTGCCGTATGCGGATGCAGCCTTTGATGCGGTGCTCAGCCTGGATGTGCTTTATCATGTCGGGGTGAGTGAAAATCGGGCGCTGGCGGAAATGGGCCGTGTGCTGGGTCCAGATGGCCTGCTGGTGCTAAACCTGCCTGCATTTGACGGCCTGCGTGGATCCCACGATGTGGCTGTCAGTGGTGCCAGGCGCTATGGCGCAAGTCAGGTGCGATCATTGCTCGAACATTCCAGTTTTGTGATTGAGATGATTCACTACTGGAATGCCTGGCTGTTTTTGCCGATGCTCATGTGGAGGCAGCTGAGTCGGATGAAGGCGAAGCAGGGGAAGGTGGGTTTATCGGACCTGAACATCACGCCTGACTGGATGAACACGCTGCTGAGTGGCCTAGGCAGAGTGGACGCGGGGTTGTGCCGGAAACTGTGCCTGCCGTTTGGCTCCTCCGTCTTTGCCGTCGCGCGAAAAGGGCGTCAATCAACCGGAGGAAAGCAGCATGGAAATGACTGAAGCACTCCCAGAACTGAGCTTTGTGGTGCCGCTCTACAACACGGGGGAGGGGCTGCACCGGCTGCTCGAAGCCTTTCGTGCTTTGTCTCTGCCGGAAACCTGGGAGCTGGTGCTGGTGGATGACGGCAGTATGGATGGCTCGGCGGCTGTGGCGAGACGGGCGGTGGCAGAATTTCCCGCACCCGTGACGGTGGTGGAACTGGCTCGCAATTTTGGTGAACATGCCGCCGTGCTGGAAGGCTACCGGCATGCGCGTGGTGAATTCGTGGTGAACCTGGATGATGACCTGCAAAATCCCCCATTTGAAGCCGTCAAACTGGTGCGTCACCTGCGTGAGTCGGACGCTGAAGTGGTCTATTCGCGGTATGTGGACAAGAAACACCATTGGGCGCGCAATGTGGCCAGCTGGCTAGTGAACTGCTGCGCGACTTTTCTGCTCGGCAAGCCGCATGATCTTTACCTCTCAAGCTTTCGGGCACTGCGCCGCGAACTGGTGGCTCGGATTGTGATGTATCGTGGTCCCTATCCTTATGTGGATGGGCTGATTCTCGGTGCCACCAACCGCATCGCCACACTGGAGGTGGAGCATATCGAGCGTCAGGGCGGGCAGAGCGGCTACACCTTGCGAAAGCTGATCCGGCTGGCGATGAGCCTGTTGTTTGATTTTAGCGTCATGCCGCTGCGCATTACCAGCGTGCTGGGCGTGCTGCTATGCGCGCTGGGGGCATTGATTCTGGCGGAAGTAGTGCTTGAAACTCTTTTCGTGGGGCAGCGGCAGCTTGGCTGGGGTTCGCTGATGGGGGCGCTGGCCGTTTTCAGCGGTGCGCAGCTACTGATGCTGGGCCTCATCGGTGAATATGTCGGGCGCGCGTTTCTGACCGTTTCCGGCAAGCCGCAGTCTCTGGTGCGCACTTTGACAAACCACGTGATGCCTCCGTCCCCATGATCCACGAGACCACCATTAAAAGCTGCTCTGTGCGCGGTGTGCATCTGTTTGAGATGCGCCATGTGGAGGACGCTATGCGTGGCAATCTCACGGCGCTGGAGTTTAGCAAGGATCTGCCTTTCGTCGCGCAGCGCATTTTTCTGACCTACGGCATCCCTTCGCTAAGCACGCGCGGAGAGCACGCCCACCGGCTGTGCGAGCAGTTCCTCGTCTGCGTGCATGGTGAGTGCCATCTGCGCGTGGATGATGGTGAAAACAGCGAGGAGTTCTGCCTGAACCGTCCCACCTTTGGAGTGCTGGTGCCGCCCATGGTGTGGGCACAGGAGCATCTGCATTCAACGGATTCGGTACTGATGGTGCTGGCCTCACGCCCCTATGAGGCGGCGGATTACATACGTGATTACAATGAGTTCACGTGTATGGTGAAAGGATGGATAACGACGCCATGAATGCCAGCACGGCCATAGCCGCTTATAAGCCGGAAACGGAGGCAAGGGTGACGCGTCTGTGGGTGGCGGCCACGGACGTGATGCGTAGCCAGTCCATCTGGCTCACGATTGGCGTGATGATCATTTTGACGCTGCTCATCGGCTGGCTGGATTACATCACAGGCTTTGAGGTGACGATGTTTATTTTTTACGGCATCCCTATTTTTCTGTCGGTGTGGTGGGCGGGAAACAGGATGGGGCTTTTAATCGCATTGCTGTCAGGCGTGGTGTGGTGGCTGGCAAACATGAATACGAATCCCTATGAGACCCAGATAGGCTTCGCCTGGGCTCTTTTTAACAGGCAGGTTTATCTCTGGCTGGTGGTCTTTGCCGTCACCGCGCTGCGCAACAAGCAGGAGTCGGACGCAGCGCGTATCCAAATGCTGGAGGAGCGGCGCCAGCTGGAAAAGGACATTGTAAGTGTCAGCGAGCATGAGCAGCAGCGCATCGGTCAGGATTTACACGACGGCATCTGCCAGCAGCTGGCGGCGATCAGTTGCGCGGCGCGTGTGCTGGCGGAGGAACTGCAGGCGCAGGGATTCCAGTCTGCGAATGACGCCAGCTTGATCGAAGGATCCCTAAGTCAGGTGGTGATGGAGGCGCGCAATCTTGCACGTGGCATCTTTCCGGTGCATGTGGACCGCAGCGGACTGGCGGCGGCGCTGAAGGATCTGGGAAAAATAATGAGCCGTCTAACCGGCATCCCCATCGTGGTAAACGACTGTGTGGATGTGCCGCTGGATGCTCCGGAAGTCTCCATGAATCTCTACCGCATCGCCCAGGAAGCCATGGCCAATGCGGTCAAGCACAGCAGCGCGACGGAGATTCGCGTGACGATGAAGATCGAGGAAGAAATGCTGGAACTGCGGGTGGAGGACAATGGCAAAGGCATGCCGCCCACCTCAGGTACACGCAGCGACGGAATGGGGCTGCGCACGATGCACTACCGTGCGCAGGCGCTGCAGGCCGTGCTGGCCATCGAGCAACTCTCCCTTGGCGGAACTTTGGTGAGCTGCCGCGTGCAGATGAAAGATCTCAAACAACTCAAACTTCTCAACGACCATGAAGAAAACTGAAATGAAAGCAGCGAACAGTTACAAGGTTCTCCTTGTCGAAGATCACCCCATGTTCCGCGAGCATCTGGGGCAGCTCATTGATCGTGAGCTTGGCATGTCCATCTGCGGTGAGGCAAACAACATTCGTGACGCCATGCGTCTGATCCTGGAGACCAAGCCTGACATTGCCATTGTGGACATCACCCTGCAAGGCTCAAGCGGGCTGGAGCTGCTGAAAGACATCAAGGCGCAGGAGCTGGACATCAATGTGCTCGTACTGTCCATGCATGATGAGGAGCTATACGCCGAGCGTGCCCTGCGAGCCGGTGCCAAGGGCTACATCACCAAAAACGAAGCCTCCACAGAGGTGATCGAGGCGATCCGCTGCGTCATGAAAGGCGATGTGTATGCCAGCCGACAGATGACGTCAAAGCTGCTGGAGCGCATGACGCAGAAACGCAGCAACACCGAACTGGCCGGGATGGAAACGCTGGCGGACCGCGAACTGGAGGTCTTTCAAATGCTTGGCCGCGGCAAGAGCACGCGCGAGATCGCCCAGTCCCTTAACTTGGGGGAATCGACGGTGGAAACCTACCGTGCCCGAATCAAAGAAAAATTACAGCTGCGCAGTGCCGCCGAGCTGTATCTGCGTGCCGGACAATGGGTGCGTGATCATGGTGCCTGACCGCAGGAATGTGTGGCTGCTTTAGCGCCTGTGGTGTCCGACGCCACAGGGCATGTCATTTGCTGAAAAGCGGCGTTTCAAGGCAAAGTGCAATTCAGAATTAATCACTAACGCCATGTCAAAACACAGACGCAGCAAATATACCAAGGGCAAAGCCGCGACGCGCCCAGTCGTGAATCCGCCCGCTTTTGCCGCAGCACCTCTGAAAGCACCTGCTCTGGCGGAGCTGACGGCTGCTGAGGCTCCATGTGCATCCAGTCTTTGGGTTCACGCTGCTCTTTCCGTCTTGTTGATGGGCCTTTGTGCCGGTCTTTACGTCTGGACCGCCGATTTTCCCATGGCGTTCGACGACGAGCCTTACCTGAAAAGCAATCCGTTATTCCTTAATGGCGGCACCTTTGACTACCTGAAGGACTTCAACGAGTTCGTGACTCGTCCCTTGAGAATGGGTTCCGATCCCGATTACGCCGTCAATGCCGTCCTGCGTCCGATTGCCTATGCGAGTTTTCGCATGAACTACCAGATGGATGCATTCAATCCGCACTGGTACCGGCTGGTCAATGTCGCGATCCATGCATTGAATGCGATCCTGATTTATGCGCTGGTGACGGTGCTGCTGCGTCGTTCGAAGCTGGCCGCCAATTTGCAGCGTAGTTCGGTGCTGTTTATCTCCGCGACTGCGGCTCTGCTGTTTGCGGCCCATCCGCTTGCGACGGAATCAGTGACCTACATTATCCAGCGCTTCACCTCGCTGGGGGCGCTATTTTCTCTCCTGAGTTTGTGTCTGTATTTCGCCTCATCCTCGATGCAGTCCAGGGCGGGCAGGTGGCTGCTGCGTGGCTGTGCGGTGGTAGCGGTGCTGCTGGCCATGCAGACGAAGGAGGATGCCTTCATGGTCCCCTTGCTGACGGTTGTGCTGGACTGGCTAGTGATTGGCACGCGGCTGCGGGCGGCGCTCATCAGGGCGCTTCCGCTGCTGCTGTGCATGCCAGTCATTCCAGTCCTGGTGCTTATGATGGCGTCAGCGCATCATGGAGGGTTTGATTTCAATGCCGCCATAAACATCGTGAACTCACGCGATGCGCCGCTGAGTCACTGGCAGTACTTCGTGACCGAACTGACGGTGATGACCCACTACCTACGGCAGATCTTCTGGCCCAAGGGTATGAATCTCGATCCTGAATGGCCGCTTTATGGCTCGCTCTTTCAGGGGCCTGTGTTGCTGGCCCTTGCCGTGCTGAGCGGAATGGTTCTGGCAGCATGGGGACTGGTCCGCTGGTTCCGTGGGGACGTGCGCTTTGTTTTGGGGTTTGCTTGTGTGTGCTGGTTTTTCATCACCATTTCGGTATCCTCAGGTCTGGTGCCGCTGCCGGACTTGGTGGCGGAGCACCGTTCCTACCTGCCATCCATCGGCATATTTATTCTGGTAGCATGTCTGCTGGACTGGCTGCGAAGCAGCACCAGCGGCATTCGCGCGCGCATGCTGCGGGTGGTGATTCCGGTGTTCACCCTCCTCTGTGTGGTGGCTCTCTCATGGAAAACTTGCATTCGGAACGATGTGTGGCGGACGACTGAAAGACTTTGGGAGGACACGGTGGCCAAAAGTCCGGGCAAATACCGAACCTGGGGAAATTTGGGAGCAGCCTACTCCAATGCCGGGAAGAATGAAGAGGCGGTGCACTGCTTCCGCGAGGCGTTGAAAGTCGAGCCTCGCTTTCAAAACGGACTGCTTAATCTTTCCAACTCACTGCTCAGGCTCAACCGCCCCAAGGAGGCGCTCGATACCACACTGCAACTCATCAACATCGATAAGAGTGCCACCAGCAAGCAGCCGGTTGCATATACTCTGGGCCTGAGCCTCGCAGGGGTGGGCAGGTACGATGAAGCCGTTTCCGTCTTCCTGGACATCCTGGCCACCATGCCGGAAGATCCGCAGACGAACAAGGCTCTGGGGCTGGTCTATTACCATACCGGTCTGCCACATCGGGCGCTGGATCATTATCAACTCGTCGCGCGCCTCCAGCCGGAGGACCCCCATATTCATAAGCTTATTGAGGCGGCGGAACTCGCCATGGCTGCCAAAGGCAGGCCGCAGTGATGCGGAGTTGACTGGAGCCTCAGATTTCGAACAGGTGCAGCGGCGAACTGTTCGTCTTGTATTCACCATTCTTGCCAAGGCTGCGGCCGTTGCCATTGCTGTCCCGATTGGTGGAGGCGACCACGAAATGGCTGGCGTCCGGATGCAGCGCCAGCGCGTGGCAGTTTGCCATTTTGGTATTCACATGGAACGGTTCTTTGTCCCCCGGATTCACTAGGATCAGCATGCCGCTGCCTGGGGCACCTGAGGTCACTGCCATGAGATGTCCTTGGGGATGCTGCACGAGATCATGAATGAAGCCTTCTTTGTTCGCGCCGTGAGTGAATGTTTGAGTGAGCCTGCCACTGGCGAAGTCGAAGTGCAGGATGGTAGGGATGCTTTGCGGTGTGGCTCCGTTTTGGGGCGTGGTGCCGGCGGCGAGAAGTGTTTTGCCTCCGTCGATGAACAGCAGCGTGCGCAGGCCGCCGAGATCCTGAATGCGGTCGAGCTTGTAGAGCAAAGAGGCATCGAGTGTGCGGTGCGCCTTTTTCAAATCTCGATCCATGACCACCAAGCGTCCTCGCATGTCGCCAAACACGACATGCTGGCCATCGGGCGAAAAGGTCAGCGCATAGACGTCTTCACCAGCAGGGTGTTCGTTCAGTTTTTTACCGGTCGCAGCATCCCACAAGCACACGAACTGATCTTTGCCGCAGGTCGCGATGCGACTGGCGTCCGGTGACACGGCGATCTGGCGCAGCCACCCATCATGTGCGGATTCGTGCTGCCAGAGTGTATTCTCGCCCTCAGAGCAGCGCAGGTGGCCCCAGGAGTCGGCGCAGAACAGGCGCGGCAGTTTCGAATGCCATGCAATGGCTGTGCTGTAGCCGTGGAATCCGTCGAGCGGTGGCAGAGGTGTCAATGTCTTGCCGTCAAACTGCCAGCGACGCACCAGTGGCTCATAGCCTGCGGTCGCAAGCACGCCACCATCGCTGCTGAACCGCGCGGCGGAGATCTGATGTTCGCTTTTGATTTCAGCGATCTGTTTGGGTTCGAGGCTCATCAGGACAGCGCCTCCTTGATTGGGATCATTTCGTCATGGGCGATGGGTAGCGGCTGTCCGGCGTTGTTGAACTCCGTTTTCAGCGGGTCGATGCCCAGCGCTCGATACCAAGTGTGAAACATCGAGCCGATGTCATAGGGCTGCGATTTCACGGCGGTGCCCTTGTCATTCGTCTCGCCAATGAGCGTGCCATGCCGCACGCCATGACCTGCCATGGCGATGCTCCAGGCTTCCGGCCAGTGATCGCGGCCCACATGGCCGTTGATGCGCGGGGTGCGGCCAAATTCACTCAGGCATATCACGAGCGTGGTTTTGAGCAGGCCGCTGGCTTCGAGGTCTTCGAGCATCGCGCTGAAGGCTTGGTCAAACTTGGGCACCATCGTCGCATGCGCGTTGAAATTGTCGCCATGAGTGTCCCAGCCGTAGCTCGTCACTTTGACAAAGCGCACGCCTGCTTCGAGCATCTGCCGCGCCACGAGCATGTGCTGGCCCAAGTCATGCCGCCCATAGCGCTCGCGGTCACGCTCAGGTAGCCTGGAGGTGTCAAAGATGTCAGCACGGGCCATGAGCTTTTCAGCCATGTCGAACACCGATGCGTTCGCTTCGACCACGCGCTTCTCGCGTTTTGCGGCAAATCGTTGATCCAGCATCCTGCGCAGTTCATTGCGCGCGGCGTCCTGCTCCACACTGATGTCAGGGTGGCGCAGGAGATTCTCCGGCGGCTTTCCATCGCCAAAGGCCAGCGATCCATACTTGGGCCCGAGGAAGCCAGCGTCTTCCGCACGAAATCCGCCACTGCCGGGTTTGATCCAAACATAAGGCGGCAGTCCACTTGATCCCGGCCCCAGCAGCTTGGCCACACCCGCACCAAAATGTGGGTAAGGCACGCCACGGTTTGTGGGGTCGCCGCGCTGGATGCGATCCACTCCGGACGAGTGCGCATTGTCCTTGGTGCACATGCTTCGCACCACGCAGAGCTTGTGCATCTGCTTCGCGAGCTTCGGCATCAGTTCGGAAAAATGCACGCCTGGAATGGAGGTCTTGATGCTGCGGAAGGGGCCGCCGAACTCAGTGTTCGGTTTGGGGTCCCACGATTCAAGCTGCGAGAGGCCGCCATCGAGCCACACAAACAGCACCTGTTTGTCCTTCTGCTTCAGGGCCTCGGCCAGCACAGGGGAGGCGAGTAGGCTCAAACCGCCGCCGAGAAAGGCGCGGCGGGAGAGGTGGTGTTCGCCTGGGGTGCAGAGTGGATTCATGTCAGTGATTCACAAAGAACTCGGTGGAACTCAGCAGGGCCCAGGCGAAATCGCCAAGAGCCTGGGCTTTGTCAGATGCATGGGTGGTAAGCCATAACTTGAGCTGGTCTTTCTCCTCGGTGCTCGGCAGTCGAGTCAGGGTGCTGAGATAAAGATCTTCGGCTGGGTCGGCTTGTGTGGCGAGACGTTCAATCAGATTGCCTGGGCGTGGCATGAGCATCCAGTGGACGTGATCGCTGTTGCGGAGAAACAAGGCGCTGCGCAGTGAGGGATTCGCGTTGAGTTCGGGCTCCTTGGCGGGATTGGCGAGCGCAGCTGCGAAGGCTTTTTGGAAGTCGGCGAGGCTGTATTTGACGGCATCGACCTTCACATCCGGTTTCGTGTTCTTTTCGAGGCGCTCACGTTCGCCAGTGACAATGAGAAAAGCACGAAGCTGCTGCTCGGCGGTGAGATGGCGCTGATGGGTGTCGGCAGAGGTGCTGCTGCGCTGGTAGGTCTGCGTGTGGGCGATTTCACGAATCAACCAGCGTAGGTCGAAGTGCCGTGCGGTGAGTTCCTTGGCGAGGAGTTCAAGCAGGGCGGGATTTGCTGGTGGGTTGTCGGTGTGGTGCAGATCCAGCGGCTCGACGATCCCTTTGCCGATGAACAAGAACCACACGCGGTTCGCGATGTTTTTGGCAAATAAGGGGTTTTCCGGCACGGGCAGCCGTTGGGCGATCTCATGCAACGGACTGAATTTCGGCTGGCCTACTTCCTTGGTTTTACGGTCGGGTTTGACCAGCCACGCCTCATCGGCGGTCGAAACAGGAATCATGACCTCTTCACCGAAAGGCACGCGGGGCGCTGTTTGTGCCTTCTTGCTGGTGAGCACCGACGCGAACTCGTACTTCGCTGTGATCGCGCCTTCGCTGACCCACGGTGTCTTGTGCTTTTCATCAGCTGTTTGCAGCTTGAGATTTTGATACACGGCAAAGAGGCCGTTGAAGTCGATCTGTTTGTAGTCATCCACGCTCAAATGGCGGTGGCACTGGCAGCATTGCAGATCAACGCCCATGAACATCCTCCCGACATCGCGGGTGAGACCGGGGTAGTCCGTGTCCTGCTGTCCTACTTTCTCCAGCCGCCGGGTGATGAAGTAGCCGGCGCCACGCTGCTTCTCATTGAGAAAATCCGGCGCCAGCATCTCGCGCACCATCGCATCCCATGGCTGGTTGGATTGAAATGCATTCACGAGCCACGCCTTCCAGGCCTCATTGTCACCACGGCGCTCCATGAGCATCACGTTGAAGGCCTCCGCCATGCGTTCCGCAAATCTCGGCGCTGCGATGAGCTTGTCGATCAGCCTTGACCGCTTGTCCGCCGCTTTGTCAGCGAAGAAAGCACGGGCTTCATCGGCTGTCGGAACGCCGCCATCAAAATCAAGCCACACGCGGCGCAGAAATTCGGCATCATCCGCAGGAGTCATCTTTTGACCCTGGGCCTTGGCAAGCGTCAGAGCGTCTATCTCATGAACCAATGACGATTCAGCGGCAGCCGATGAGGCTGTAAGCAAAACCATGCAAGCTGCGCATGAAACCCAGGTCCGATGCATGGAATCAAGTACGACGGAGAGTCACCCTTGTTTCATCGCAAGGCAATTGCATGAGAGAGGGAGACTCAAGGCGGTTCCTTCGATTCGGCTGCAATCCACCCGGTGACGAGTTTCAACACCTCGGCGCGCTGGCGGAAAAAGAGAAAGTGATCTTCACCTTCGAAGCGACGGGAGGTGACGTCCAGCCCGCCTGCCTTCAGCTTTTCTGCATAGCCGGAGACATACTCCCACGGCACGCGGTCATCGCTGCCGCCTGACAGGATGAGGACGCGACGAGGCTGCAAACGTGCGGCGAGTTCCGCTGGCCGCAAGCGGCTGTGAAACACGGACGAGAGAAAGATCAGGGAGCGGAACTTCGGCCCGTCGGTTGATTCGGCCAGACAGAGTCCTTTGCCGCCATTGGAGAGGCCCATGAGGTGAATTTGGTCGGGATCAATTGCTGCGTGCTTACCAGCGTCCGCAATGGCGCGCGTGATGGCTTCATAGCCACCTTGTCTTTCCCAGTTGCCCATGCCGAAGCTGGGCGCGATGACGGTGATGCCGAGTTCATCGGCGATCTTTGACAGCAGCCAGGTGTAGGTTTTGAAATTTCCGCCGCTGCCATGCACAAAGACCAGCGCGGGTGTTGGCTTGGTGCGGTCCACGCCTGCCGGGATGTAGTGGAAGTAATGCCCGTCGCGGAACTCCTTGAAGCATAGCTCGCGATAGATGGACGGCAGCGCCGAGCCGACGGCGTTGAAGTCTGCGTCAGCACCCATCTCGGCATACATGGAGTCGGTCATCGCTGCCAGATCCCTGCGCTGCTGCAGGGTGAAGAACGGATCGAAAGCCACCGCCACGGCATAGCCGAGATGGATCTGATCGGTTTCTGGCAGCAGGGAGCCCACAGAATAGCGGTCATAGTGCCAGCCACCATCCGAGAAGCGCGAGTGAATCCGTGCCGTCTCAGGCGTGTGCGCATCGGGTGTCTGCCAAAGCGTGGCCGCTGCTCCAACACATGCCACCAGCGGTAAAAACTTTCCCAGCCGCATCTGCAATACAGAACCACGTTCGTCACCGATCCAGAAGAGCAGGGGGCTGATTGCCAGCAGAGCGATGGCAGCGCTGACCAGCATGCCCTGCCATGTGACCATGCAACAGAGGCCGAACACTGCCAAGGGCACCAAGGCAAGCACCAGCAGGAGCGCGAAGGCTTTCAGGAGTACAAACGGTGAGGACATTTGGTGATGCAATCTCGCTGGCTGGAGAAAACAACGACTTCTTTTGCCGCTGTTTGAAGCTGAATTTCGAAGGCCATGACATCAAAGATTTTGCCCGACAATCTTTGGGTGGCTCTTTGTCTGGCGCTGCAATCTCTGGATTCCAGACTTTCCGCCTGCACAATGAGGGGTATAATTCTATACTCTGACTGCGCCTCAATGACCCTATGCAGAATCCGCTACAATCCATCTCATGAGAGACGGCGCTCAGAGCAGCACGGGATGCCGACCCTTGCCTAAAGGGGGTATCAAATGGGCAGGCGACCTCACCGTCAAAATGCGGGCTCGTCCTATCTGGTTCTCGCTATTAGCGCCCATGCTGCTGATGGTGGTTCTTGGGTGGCTGGATCGTATCACCAGTTGGGAAGTGAGTTGGTTCATCTTTTACGCTTTCCCCATCATTCTGGCCGTCTGGTGGGCAGGTTTCAGCGGGGGAATGACAGTTGCCATCACAGCCGGTTTGGTTTGGTGGGTGGCAAACCAACACTCCCACCCCTACGCGACGCAGATGGGCTATACCTGGGCCATGATCAACCGTGAGTTCTATTTCTGTGTGGTGGTGTTTGCCGTGAATGCTGTGCGCAATAGGCAGGACGCTGACGCGGCCCACATCCGGATGCTGGAGGAGCGCCGCCAGCTCGAGCTGGACATTATCAGAGTCAGCGAGCATGAGCAGCAGCGCATCGGCCAGGATCTGCACGACGGTCTCTGCCAGCAGCTGGCAGCCATCGGCTGCGCCGTGCATGCGCTGGCGGAAGAGCTGCATTCGCAGCAACTGCCTTCTGCGCAGGATGCCGCCCTAGTGGAGGAGTCCTTGCAGCAAGCGGTGGAGGACGCGCGAGATCTCGCCCGTGGCATTTTCCCTGTGCATGTGGATGACACCGGTTTCTCCGTCGCCTTGAATGAGCTGGCGAGCAAAACCAGCAGGCTGACCGGCGTCTCCATCGTCATCCAGGAACGCGGCGAGATCCAGATCGACAAACCCAAGGTGGCCATGCACCTCTATCGCATCGCCCAGGAAGCAGTGGCCAACGCGGTGAGGCATGGCCGGGCTCGTGAAGTTGTCATCAAATTAAACCGCCAAGGTGATGTACTTGAACTGCGTCTGGAAGACAACGGCGTGGGCATCGCTACTGACAATTCGCTCCTAGGCGTTGGCATGGGCCTGCGCACCATGCGCTACCGCGCGCAAAGCGTGGGGGCCACTTTTGAGATCACACCGCGCAGCGGCGGTGGCACCTGCGTGTGCTGCCGGCTTGTGCTTCCTGCTCCTGCTGTTGGTGATCAGGCCAAGGGCTGAGAAAAGACGCGCGGCGAAGACATGCTGGCATGGAATCTGACGCACAATCAGGCATCGATTTGCAGGCGAACGTATGCGGTGGCGTGGCTCGCATCATCGGTGCGCGTATTTCGGTCTGGCTGCTGGAGTCCCTGCGACGTCAGGGAAAGACAGAGTTGGGGCTGCTCCTGGCTTATCCCACATTGAACGCGGAAGGCCTCGCCAATGCCTGGAATGACGCACCCTCTCACCGCGAGAAATAGACAGGCAGATCGCCTGCGTCGTTTCCAGCCAATGCAATCATCGAAATCATCAATGAGGCTTCAGTGAGGCCCATGGCGGATGGGTAAGGCGTGATCTACCACCGCATACGCCTCCCATGAAAACCAAGCTGCTTCTTCTCCCCGTTCTCTTCGCCTGCCTCAGCCTCTCCAGTTGCGTCTCGCTCGCCCTTCAGGCCCGCAAAGAACTCGGCGGCCACAAACCCAGCGTCATCGAGCGCGTCGGCTGTGGTGCCATCGACGCCGTCACCCTGCCCGCGCAACTCCCCGTCTTGATTCAGATGCAATCATCCGATTGAGGTAATGGCTCTTGGAATGCTTCCGAGCAAGATGCCTGACCTCCCGGGGGCGGGGTGATCAAGGAGCGGTGTTTTTTCCATTGCCTAATTCGGGTTCAAACACGCCGCACAGAGGCGGTGGTACCTGTGTGTGCTTCCTGCTAAGGCTGTCGGTGATCAGGCTGCAGAGCCAGAGGATTCATAGCGTGCAGGCTTTTGAATAACGGAGCAGCGAAGCCAGGCTTCGCACCCACGAGGCAACCTACCTCTTCGCAATCGATTCAATGATCGTATCCCAGACTTTAACGGCTTGTTCCTTTGAGAAGTCCGTCGGCGGACTGTAGGAAAGGAAAAGGCAGTTGGTCTCGATGTTGGTGGCGATGTAAGCCGAGTAAATCAGGCGCTGCGAGCCGTCCTCCAGCTTGTAGCTCACGATGGAAGCAATGATGGCGAAGCCGCCAGCATCACGCTTCTTCTGAGCCATGAGCTCATGCCCTGCGGCGGCCAGTTCGGCTTTGAGATCGTCTTCGTGAGAGAACTTTTTCTGTTCCGCGAGGTAGCCTATATCCCGCGAGATCTTGCCCCAGACGTAGCCTGTCTGGGGGAGATCGCCGCGTTCCGCAACCGTTTTGATCTCGCTGGGCAGCATCCAGTAAGTGTAGCTATCCCTTACCTTAAGTCCTTCGGCGTGGACATACGCTTTCGGTAAGTCCAGCTTGAGCGGTAGGGTTTGCAACTGACCAGCAAAAAACTCGTCGATGCTGACCGTCTTCATGGGCACATCTGCGGCGCGCAGCGAAACGGTGGCCAGCATTGCGAGAACGGTGGCTGCTTTGCAGAATGCGGTCATAAACAAACCAGAGTGGATCAATAATACTTCACCAGTCCGTCTCTCCACAGGGGCTTGAGCTGATCAATCGGTGAATCGATCAGGGTGGTGCCGTTGTGGGAGATGTTGAGGTAGGGGTCGCGCGTGGAGTCGCCGATGATGGTGAGGCCGGCGGCTTCGGCGGCGCTGACGTGTTCGGGGGCGATCTCAACAAGGAGGCGGCCTGGGGTTTCGCCAAAGAGGAGTTCGGCGGTGGTGAGGCCTGCGTGGGCGGGCATCTTGTCCGTGGCGATGCGGAGGCCGGCTTTGCCGCTGAAGGCCATTTCGGCCAGGGCGACGGCGAGACCGCCTTCACCGATGTCATGGGCGCTGAGGACGGCGCCCTTCTTCACGAGCTCAAAGTAGCGGCGGTAGGCGGCGAGGCTTTCGACTTCGCAGAAGTCGGGGCCGGCGTCCATGCCGATGCCCTTGGTGTACTTGGCGACGATACTGCCGCGCAGACCGGCGCTTGCTTTGCCAAGGATGGCGATCTTGCTGCCGACGCGGCGCAGGGAGGCACCGATGACGTGCTTGGCATCTTCCACGACGCCGAAGCCGCTGAGCAGCAGCGTGACGGGGATGGAGACGGGGCCTTCGTCGGTGATGAAGTAGTTGTAGAAGCTGTCCTTGCCGGAGACGAAGGGCGCGGCGTAGGCGATGGCGGTCTTGGCCATGCCCTTGGTGCATTCAACGAGGGCACCGAGTTCGCGCTCGTTGTCGGGATTGCCCATGCAGAAATTGTCGAGGATGGCGATGCGGTCGGGATTGGCTCCCATGGCGACGAGCTGGCGCACGCACTCATCGACAACGGCGCGGCCCATGAGGTGCGGGTCGGTCTTGCCCCACTCGGGGAGCAAGGCGCAGGCAAGGGCGACGAGCTGCTGGCTGCCATCCACACGGATGACGCTGCCGTCCTGAGGTGCGTCGCCTGAAGCACCGGCGAGGGGCTTGAGGACGGTGTTGCCCTGCACTTCGTGATCGTATTCGCGGATGATCGGCTCACGGGAGACGATGGAGAAATCAGCGAGCAGAGTCTTGAGTGTGGCGGTCCAGGATTCCGGGCGCACGGGCACGACGGGCTTCACGGCTGGCGGGGTGCGCCATTTGGCCTTCATCTCACGGCGCGGGGCCTCGTGCAGAGCGGTGACGTGGAGATCGCAGACGATGGTGCCGTGATGAAAGACTTTGAGGCGCTGGGAGCCGTCGGCTTTGGCCAGCACGCAGAGCTCGGTCTGGTATATAGCAGCGAGTTCATGCATTGCAGCGAGGTCTTTTTCCTCGATGGCGATCACCATGCGCTCCTGGGATTCGCTGATGAAGACCTGCCAGCTTTCGAGGTCGGGGGCTTTGAGCGGGGCGTTTTCCAGCCACACTTCGCCGCCTGTATCACGCAGCATTTCGCCTGCGGCAGAGCTGAAACCACCCGCACCGCAGTCGGTGACGAACTGGATGAGGCCCTTCTCACGCGCGGCGAGCACGAAGTCAGCGGCCTTCTTTTCTTCGATGGGATTGCCGATCTGCACGGCGGTCTGGTCTTCTTCGTGGGAATCGGTGGTGAGCGATGCGGAGGAGAAGGTCGCGCCTTTGAGGCCGTCCTTGCCAGTGCGACCACCAGCGGCCACGAGCAGATGGCCAGGCTTCACTTCCTTGGCGATGTCCTTGATGGGAATGATGCCGGCGGTGCCGCAGAAGACGAGGGGATTGTAAATGAAGGTGTCGTCAAACTGGATCGCGCCATTAACGGTGGGGATGCCCATGCGGTTGCCGTAGTCGCGCACACCGCGCACCACGCCACGCATGACGCCGAGCGGGTGGATGACGTCCTTGGCCTTGATGTCTTCCTGCTCAATGTTGGGCGGGCCGAAGCAGAACACGTCGATGGAGGCGACGGGCTTGGCGCCTTTGCCGGCGCCGAGGATGTCGCGGATTACGCCGCCGAGGCCGGTATTGGCACCTGCGTAGGGTTCGATGGCGCTGGGGTGGTTGTGCGTTTCTACCTTGAGGCACACGGCCTTGTCGGCGTCCAATCGCACGAAGCCGGCGTTGTCTTCAAAGGCACCGAGCACGAAGTCGGGCTTGTTTTTGCAGATCTCCTCCGTCACAGCGCGGATGTAGGTCTTGAACAGGCCGTCCACGACTTCTTCCTTGCCGTCGAGCGTGTGCTGGATCTTTGCGCCAAAAATGCGGTGCTTGCAGTGCTCGCTCCAGGTCTGGGCGATGACTTCCATCTCGACGTCCGTGGGCTCGCGGCCTTCTTCGTTGTAAATCTTCTGCACGGCCAGCATGTCGGCGCGTGAGAGCGAGAGCTTCATGCGCTTCGAGAGGTCGAGGAGCTGGTCGGCGTTGAGTTCGCGGAGGGGGATGGTGCGGAAAACGGCTTGGGACATGGGTGGGACCCCCTGACTTGGCGAGGAATCCGCCGTGTTCAATGGCGGAGGGGGAGGAAAATGACGGGGATTGCTTCGATTACCGTCGGAGGTCACTGGGACCAGACTGTTTTTACCCCCTTAAGCTGCGGGCAAGGCCTTCTCGGCAATGGCCATGCGCAGGCGGTTCAGAAACGCCTGAAGTTCAGCAGGTTCCAGGTGGCGTATCATCCATGCAGGCAGTTCGGTAACTCGCAGTCCGTCCAAGAGCATGGCGACGACTGCGGGCTCCCAACCGCCGTCTTTGGTCTGGGCGTCCGGAAGAGCGGCTAGCAGGTCATGGCCCGCTTGTTCAAGGAAGTAGAGGTCCACCACATCCTTCAATTCGGTGCGGCTTAGCAGCGTGGTCAGCTTGTTGGCGATAATTTCTCGTAGCGTGTCCACGCGAATGCCGTCGAAGTCTGCTTTCTGCGTATCAAGCTGTGGTGCGCGATCCACGACGACATCCACTAGTTCACGTTCTTCAGCACGCGTAAGGCGGAAGCGGTGAAAGTCGGGGGCGGTGCGCAGGGCTTGGCATTCTGCTTTGATTTCAACAGCGACACGGTGCACAAGGTTTTGCACTTCGATTCCCTCAACCTCGTCGCTGGTAAAGAGGTCCAGATCATAAGAGCGGCGGTGATCGAGGTAAAAAAGCCCGAGAGCGCTGCCGCCCGTGAGGAAAAAACGCTGCTCTTGCGCGAACCAAGCGCGAAGAAAATCACGTTTCAGCGGTGTGCAGGCGTTAGATTCTTCCCAGCTCATGAGCGGCGCGGAGGAGATGTTCCCAGACGGGACGACGACGGCCAAGCATGGGGCTGAGCTGTGGGAAGCTCTCGGCAACCTGATGAAGGGTAAGGAACTGCCAGACTTGGTCCACCCGTGCCTCGCGCATGAGCCAGGCGGCGGTGTGCAGCCAGTCAACACCCGTGCTGGTGGCTAGACGAGCTCGCAGACTGGAAGCCGTTTCAGGACGGTCCCAAGCAAAATCGAGATTGTCAGCGGGCATGGCAGCTACTGGCGGCATAGAGCGAGAGTAACGGCCTGCGGCAGGCCCGTCAAGCCGAGTGCAGCACGGATAGGAGGTGGTGTGAAACGGTTGCTGTTCTTTGGCTCCCCGCTTTTATCCTAGCATCATGGCAACCATCGCAGTTCTCGGCACGCTCGACACCAAAGGTTACGAACACGCCTACGTGGCGGACATCATCCGCGCACGCGGGCATCAAACGCTCCTGATTGACACCGGCAGCGGGGATGTGCCGCAGGTAAAGCCGGATGTCACCCGCGAGCAGGTCGCAGCGGCGGGGAAGGTGGAGCTCGCGGGCATCATGGAGCGCCAGGACCGTGGCGAAGCAGTGACGGCGATGGCAGGGGCAGCGGCGGCGTTTTTGTCGGCCCTGGTCGCCAGTGGCAAGGTGCAGGGGGTGATCTCGCTCGGCGGTGGCGGCGGCACAGCCATCGGCACCGCAGCGATGCGGGCGCTGCCAGTTGGTTTTCCAAAGGTGATGGTCTCCACCCTGGCCGCTGGTAACGTGGCGCCTTACGTTGGCACGAAGGACATCGTGATGTTTCCAAGCATCGTCGATGTCAGCGGCATCAACCGCATTTCCCGCGTGCTGCTGGCCCGTGCGGCCGGGGCGATCTGCGGCATGGTGGAAACCACGGTGCCTGCAGGAGAAGACAAGCCGCTGATTGCCGCCTCGATGTTTGGCAATACGACCGAATGCGTGAACCGGGCGAAGCAGGTGCTTGAAGACGCTGGTTATGAAGTCCTCGTCTTCCACTCCACAGGCACGGGCGGCAAGATCATGGAGTCGCTGATCGAAAGCGGAATGTTTGCCGGTGTGCTCGACATCACCACCACCGAGTGGGCGGATGAACTTGTGGGAGGCATCCTTGGCGCGGGGCCGACACGACTCGATGCAGCGGGCAAATTAGGCGTTCCGGCCATCGTGACCCCGGGCTGTCTCGACATGGTGAACTTCGGCGAGCGTGCGAGTGTTCCGACAAAATTTGATGGGCGCACCTTCTACATCCACAATCCACAGGTCACACTCATGCGCACCAACGCCGCCGAATGCGCTGAACTGGGCCGCATCCTCGCGGAGAAGGTGAATGCGTATCGCGGACCCGTGACGGTGCTGCTACCGTTGAAGGCCATTAGCATCATCAGCGCTGATGGGAAACCGTTTCATGATGCAGAGGCCGATGCAGCACTGTTTGACGCAATCCGCAAGCACCTGCGCCATGGTATTCCACTCATCGAGATGGAGTGCGAGATCAATGCGCCTGAGTTTGCGGCGGCGTGTGCGCAGGCGCTGATTCTGAGCTTGCCAGCCAAATGATTGACGCCACCTTGGCCGCACGATGAACTACCCGCTCACCTTTCGCTTCAAGCTCCTGGCATTTTCGCCGCAGATTTATGTGACGGATGCCAACGGCAATACGATCTGCTATGTGAAGCAGAAGTTGTTTCGCTTCAAAGAGAAGGTGGAGGTGTTCACGGATGACACGCGGCAGACGCTGCTGGCGACGATCGAAGCGGACCGCATCATCGACTGGTCGGCGCGCTACACGTTCAGATCACCGACGGGGCAGGTTCTCGGTGCGGTGGGCAGGCGTGGATTGAAATCCATGTGGAAGGCGCATTACGATGTGTTCGCTCCCGGTGCGCAGACACCGACGTTTGCGATTCAGGAGGTCAATCCTTTCGTCAAGCTGCTGGACGCCCTGGTGGGCGGGATTCCGGTGCTCGGCATGTTCACCGGCTACATGCTGCACCCGAGCTACATCGCCAGCCGTGGCGAAGCCGGTGCTACGACACTGCGCCTTACCAAGCAGTCCGCTTTTTTCGAAGGCCGCTTTGGATTGACGCAGGAAGGCCCGGCGGATGATGGCGAACAACTGGCACTGCTGCTGTCCTTCCTCATGATGAATCTGCTGGAGCGGGCGCGGGGATAAGAGGAATAGCCCTGTTCCTGCGGAACAGAGATCCTTGTTGCACAGCAACAACGCTACTTTGACAAGCGCTCAAGCACGGCTGCTGGCAGCTCCACGGTCTTCTGCCGGCTGGAGGTGCCGCGCAGCAATGTGATCTGGCCTTTGGGGCAGTCGAGAGCTTCGGCCAGGAATCGGATGAGCTCGGTGTTGGCTTTGCCATCCACGGGCGGTGCGTGCAGTTTCACCAGCAGCACGGGGCGGCCTTTTTCATCGGCAGTCCAGCCAGCGAACTCGGATTTCTTCGCGTTCGGTGACACGCGGACGGCGAGCTGGGCACGGTCGTTGGAGGCAGCCATGATCAAACAAGCTTGAGGCGCTTGCGCATGAGCCACTCGACGGTGAGCAGCAGGATGGCGGCACCAAACCACCACCAACTGGACCAGAGATTGGTCTCCTGGGTGATGACCTGCTTGCGGTCGATGCTTTGCAGCAGGCTGGGAAGATCGGTGGCGGCTTGTTCCTCGCGCAGGAAACGGCCGCCGCTGTTGGTGGCCATGGTTTCAAGCAGCGTGCGGTTCATGGTGAGCGTGGCCCACTCGGGATTGCCGGTGTCGGAGACGTGCAGAGAGAGGCGTGCCTCATTGCGCGGGGCGCTGGGGCTTTCCGCCACGGCGATTTCATAAGTGCCGGCCTTGAGTGGTGGCGTGAGGGCGCGATAAACACCGATATGCGTTGGGTCTGCTTCGAGCTGCAGGGTGGCCACTTCAGCACCGTCATGCAGAAGGTAGGCGCGGGGCTGCGCATCAGTGATGATCTCGCCTTTGTCATTGCGCACACGTACACGAATTTCGGAGGCTTCACCCGGCGAGTAGCGCAGGCGGTCGGTGCCGAGGGAGAGTTTCTTTTGGTCGATCTGAAATGGTGGAGCGGCGATCCACGCACCGAGCTGCATCCACAGACGCTGATGGTACAAATCAGCGACTTGGAAGCGCCAGCGCCAGAGTTCATCCGTGGCGAGGTAAAGCACCGCACCGGCACCGACCTGACGAAAGACGATCACGGGCTGCCGCGCAGTGGCGAGCGTGATGGCGGCGGGCAGCGCCTCGACATTTGCATGCCAGTTCACCTTGGACAGCGTGGGCCACAGCGCGGTGTTGGCGCTGGGGCTGTCGCTGAGGCGCAATGCATCGAAGCGCTGGCCATCGGTGGTGAGTTCGAGGCTGGTGGGCACTTGTTTGAGGTTGGAGGGGCCAAACTTGACCGGGATAAGCGGGGCAGTCTTGCCCTGGCTCCATTCGTGCAGTTTGCCGCGCTGGCCATCGATCATGATCAATCCGCCGCCACGTTTTTCGACGAACTCGAGGACCCAGTCGAGGCTTTCCGACTTGAGGCGGTTCAATGCAACATCGCCGAGAATAATGAGGTCGTAGCTGAGCAGTTCGTCGCGCGTTTTGGGGAAGTTTTTTTGCAGGCTGCCATTGGCAGCGTTGTCTGCCATGTCATCAAAGATGGCCGTGGCCTGCCAGCGTTCATCGCGGTCGAAGTGGTTGTGAATGTATCGTGACTCCCAGCGCGGACGGCCGTCGAGGATGAGCACTTTGCGTTTCTTTTCCAGCAGATGAATGGAGAGCTCGCGGGCATTGTTGGAGCGCGTCTTTTCCAGCGCAGCGCGGTCACCGCTGGCGGAGATCAGGATGTTCACGCTGCGCAGTGTTTTGTCGCGCTGACCGGGGGCAGGTGGTGGCAACTCGGTGACGGGGAAGATGAAATCGAAACTCTTCTCGCCTTTGCCTGTGGTGGTGAAATCCTTTTTCCATAGCACCTTGCCCTGGCTCTCTATGCGCACGTTTGCTGAAATGCCGACGGGCATGCTGTCATTGACGGTGAGGCGGCCCTGGAAGTTTTCTTTGGAAAACACGGATTCGGGAGCGGTGACGGCTAGTAGGGCCAGATCAGGTGGAGGGATCTCGGTACCGAAGCCGATGGTGAAGATGGCGGTGCCGCTGGCCTTGAGCGCTGTGCTGAATTCTTCGGGAGAGCCGGTGGAGTTGTGCTGGCCATCAGAGAGCACGACGAGTGCGGTGCCAGTGGTGGCGGGACCAAGCGCGGCGCGCAGTGTTTGATCGAGATTGGTGATCGGCGAGGTGGCGGGCAGTTCAAATGTGGCCGGCATGTCGCCAGAGGTGTCCTTGCCGCCCTGGCGGTACCACCACAGGCGCTGCGTGTTCATGCCACGCAGGGCCACGAGTTCCACATCCTGAGTCTCGGCGAGTTTTTTCAGCAGTGGGGTCGTGCCTTTGAGCAGGAGATCCTCGGCTCGTTGGAAGCGAGCTTTGGAAGTGCCTGGGGCAGCGCCGGCGGCTTCATCCGTGAGCTGCATGCTGGCGGAGCTGTCCACCGCGACAATGACGCGGCCTAGTTGACGCAAGGTGGTGACGTGACGCAGGATCGGGCCGGCGAGTGCCAGAACGAGAATGAAGACCGCAAGCGAACGCAGGATGGCGGGCACCTGCGCGGCGCGGCTGCCGACGTACTTCAATTCACGGCGGTAGAGAAACCACATCAGGGCCGCGAGACCGAACGCGAGCACGACCACCGGGAGCGGCGAGTAGCCGCCGGTAAAGCGCAGGGTGGTTTCGGTCTGGGGTGTCATGCGTTAAACGTATCAGCCTTTGGCGATGTGCTGTTGCAGGAAGACTTCGGCGAAGAGAAGTCCCAGCAGGAGGATCAGAAGTGGCTGCCAGAGTTCGCTGCCATGGCGGCGTGTGCGGTCAAGAGCCTGGTAGGCAGGCAAGGTGTCGGCAAAGGCGGCGTCGTAACGCTGGGCGATCTTTTGGATGTCGGCGGCTGGCAGGGCTTTGAGGTCAGATTCGGCACCGTCGATATTGAAAGCAAAAAGCGTGGTCTTTTCGGTGCCGACTTTTTGCAATTGGAAGATGCCGGGTTGGGTGATGGAAGGGCTTTGGACGAAGACGGCATCACCTTCCTTGGCGGCCTTGAGCGTCTGCGTCTGGCCGGTGGGATCGCGCAGGGTGAACTCGGAGCCGAGTTCGGATTTTTCGAGCGGCAGTCGGAAGCCAGAGCCAACGAGCTGCCAGGCGGGGGCGCTGCCTTCGGTGGCGAGGTAAGTGGTGAGGCGCTGCATGAGCGGTACAAAGAAGGGCTGCAGCGGGAGATTGCTCCACGCGGGGTTGGCCGTGGTGGCAGCAGCGATGACGCGGCCACGCCCGTATTTTTTCTCAATCATCAGCGGCACGTTGCGGTCGAGATTGAAGATGCGCTGAGTTTGATCCCCCTGCGGTGTGAGCTCAAGCCAGTGGCGGAACTCGGCGTCTTGGAGACGACCTGCACGAGCATCATTGAAATACAGCGCGGAGGGATGCGTGAAGCGCTGCATGAGGATGCGGGCGGGCAGGGAGTCGGAATCGGCGCGGGCCTGGCCCTTGATGGCGGCAGGATACAGACCTTCGCCTTTGCGGTAGAACTCTCGGTTGTACCAATCCAGATCGCAGTCGGGGCCGGCGAAGACGAGCAAGCCGCCGCCTTCTTTGACGAACTTGCCGATCTCATTCTGCGTGTTGCCTTGCAGGCGCTCCACATCGGCCATGATGATGACTTCCTGCTGGCGGAGGTCCTCGTTGCGGATTTTGCGCAGGTCAATCTTCTTGGTTCGGATGAGATCCTTGAGTGTGTTGGCTGCGACGGTGTGGGGTGTCAGGGCGATCTCAAGGAAGTCGGTGGCACCGCTGAGCGGTTCTTTGCCGGGGCTGCCATCAATGAGCAGGACGTTGAGCTGATTGCGCACCTGCACGATGGAGTGAAAGGCGTTGTCGTCGGCGAAGCTGTCGCCTTCGAGGCGGACGGAGAGGGAGTGGTCACCGACCTTGTCGAAGGCATGCGTGAAGGAGAGGACGGCCTCGCCTTCGGGAGCGAGAGAAACCCGCGCGGTACGTAGGCGTGCGCCGTCGGCTTCGAGATGTACAGGGATGTCCTGCCAGGGGCGTTTGCCGTGGTTTTTGATGCGCACCCGCAGACCGATGGGCTGGGACTCCGCGGCGACGAGTGCGGAGATGTCGGCGCTGGCGATGCTGATGTTCTCCGCGAGATCACTGCCCACGCGGTAGAAGGTGATTTGCGGCTTGGGCTCCTGCTTGGAGATCGTTTCGAGAGCGGGCAGCGCGGCACCGTCGGCGATGGCTTTCCAGTCGGCTTCCTGGAAATCGGAGACGATGACGACTTCGCGCGTGGCATTGGGGGAATCCTTCAGGGCCGAAGTGGCAGCCTGAAAGGCATCGTTCGCAGACAGCGGCCCGGACATGGAGGGCACCTCGCTGAGCTGCTTGGGAATGAGGGTGCGATCCGTGGTGGCCTGATCCAGCAGCTTGCGTGGTGTGCCGCCGGAGAGAACGACCTGCGCGCTGGAGCCGTCGGGCAGATCTGTGATCATGGTCTGCATGTCCTGACGCGCCTGCTGCATGACGGTGCCACTGGGCAGCGTCGTCTGTGCGGCAGGGGCGCGCATGGAGAAGGAGTCGTCCAGCATGACGATGAGCGAGGAACTGCCGAGGCCAAGAGAGCGCAGCGCGGTGAGTACCGGGCGAGCCAGACAGAGGGCGAGGACGATGGGAATGGCGATGCGCGTGATGAGCAGCAGCAGTTGCTCGACCTTCATCTTGCGCTTCCGCTGGCGGATCACCTCATGCAGCAGGTGCATGGCACCCCAGCGCACGGTGACGACCTTCCGCTTGTTCAACAAGTGGATGATCAGCGGGATCAGGAAGGCTAGGCCGCCCGCGAGGAGTATGCCGTTAAGAAAACTCATCGCATTCTCAGGGCTAAATAACTCCGCAGCGCGGCGGAGTGGGATTCATCGGTAGGCAGGCTCAAATAATCGACCTGATGTTTGCGGAAGCCGTCTTTGAGCTGCGCAGCGAAGTTCTGCTGGGCCTCGATGTAGCGCTGGCGAATCGTGGCGGGATCGAGGAGGAGGAAGTCGTCGTCGTTTTCGAGGTTTTCGAAGCGTGCCCAGTTGCCAAAGGGGAAGTCGATTTCGTCGCGGTCCCAGAGCTGGAGGGCGATGATTTCGTGGCCTTTTTTGCGCAGGACGCCGATGGAGCGCAGGAGCGCTGCGGGATCGTCAAAGAAGTCGCTGATGAGGATCACAAGGCCACGGCGTTTGAGGCGCTGGGCGAGGGATTCGAGCACCGGGGCGAGGCTGGTGTCCTTGCCGGGCTCGGTTTTGACCATCGTCTCAAGCATCAGATGCAGGTGTGTGATCTTGGTGCGGCAGGGGATGACGTCTCGCACCTTGGAGTCGAAGGTGATGAGGCCCACGGCATCCTGCTGGCTCATGAGCAGGTAGGCGAGGGAGGCGGCGAGCTTGCGGGCGTAGTCGAACTTTAAAATGCCTTTCTGCCCGCGATAGCCCATGCTGCCGCTGGCATCGAGCACGATGGTGGCGCGCAGATTGGTCTCTTCATCAAATTCGCGAATGTAGAAGCGGTCGGTGCGGCCAAAGATCTTCCAGTCGAGACGGCGAATCTCATCCCCCTGTACATAGGGTCTGTGCTGGCGGAACTCGACACTGAAGCCCTTGTGGGGCGAGGCATGCTGGCCGGTGGTGAAACCTTCGACAACTGTGCGCGCAAAGAGCTGCAGAGTCTGCAGACTGGTGATGTCTTCGGCTTGAAGAATGTCGGAGAGAGTAGCCACTGGGGAGTGATTAGAGAGCGGCAGGTGATGCGGGGGAGAATGACAAATGGCGAAATCCGAATGACGAGATAATGACGAAGGTCGAATGACGAAGATCCAGCATGGGGGCGTTGTTCGGGCTTGGGGCTTCGGATTTAGTTCGTCATTCGGATTTACTCATTCGTCATTGGCTTGGCCTTAGAGCACCCGAGCTTCACTCTTCTTGGTCTTCTTCACCAACTCTGCGATGATCTGATCCACGGTGATGCCTTCGGCTTCGGCATGGAAGGTGGGTACCAGACGGTGACGCAGGGCAGGGGCGGCAAGGGCTTCGATGTCGTCCGTGGTGACGTGGGTGCGGCCTTGGAGAAGGGCGCGTACTTTGCCGGCCAGGACGAGCATCTGGCTGGCACGCGGGCCTGCACCCCAGCTGAGCATGCTCTTCACATACTCGGAGGCGTCGGGCTCCGTGGGGCGTGTGGCTCGGACGAGATCGAGGACGAAGTCGATCACGTGATCCGGCACAGGCACCTTGCGGGCGAGCTGCTGCGCGGCCTGCAGTTCCTCGGCGGTGATGACGGCCTCGATTTCCTGCGTCTCACCGCCCGTGGTGCGGGCGATGATTTCGCGCTCGTCGTCGCGGGTGGGGTAATCGACCTTGATGAGGAAGAGGAAGCGGTCTTTCTGGGCTTCGGGGAGCGGGTAGGTGCCTTCCTGCTCGATGGGGTTCATCGTGGCGAGCACGAAGAAGGGCTTGGGCAGTTCATGCGTGACCTGACCGACGGTGACGTGCTTTTCCTGCATGGCCTCAAGCAGGGCGGCCTGCGTTTTGGGCGGCGTACGGTTGATTTCGTCAGCAAGGATGATCTGGGAGAAGATGGGACCCGGCTGGAAGACGAGCTTGCGGCGTCCTGTCTCAGCATCTTCCTGGATGATCTCGGTGCCGGTGATGTCGGCAGGCATCAAGTCAGGTGTGAACTGAATGCGGCGGAAGCTCAGGTGCATCGCGTCAGAGAGCGATTTGACAAGCAGGGTCTTGGCAAGACCGGGCACCCCTTCGAGTAGGCTGTGGCCACCGGCGGCGATGGCGATGAAGACCTGCTCAATGACGGCCTCCTGCCCGACGATGCGTCTGCCGAGGGCAGCTTTGAGTTTGTTGTAACCTGAGACGAGAGCGGCGGCAGCAGCGGAGTCGGACATGAGGGGAGTGGACGAAAGCAGAATGACGAGTGGCGATTGAGGCCATGAGAGGCTTCAAAAGAGAAGGAGTGAACACGAGCACGGAGCGCGAGTTCTTTCCACTCTTGCGCACATGCTGGCAAGAAGACAAAAAAGACAGTTTCTCGAATTCAGGTCGAATCAGATTTTGCTGATGCAGGCGACGGCCATGGCTGCGATGCCTTCCTCCCGCCCGACGAAGCCGAGGCGTTCGTTGGTGGTGGCTTTGACGCCGACCTGATCGGGCTGGATGCCCAAAGCGGCGGCGATGTTCTTTTTCATCGCAGCGGCGTGGGGATTCACCTTGGGGGCTTCAGCGATGAGAGAGGAGTCCACGTTCTCAATTCGCATGCCTTTGTCTGCGGCGATCTGGGCGCACTTTTCGAGGATTCTGAGGCTGCAGATGCCCTCGATGGTGGGATCGCTGGGCGGAAACCAGTGGCCGATATCAGGCTCGCCAAGAGCGCCGAGCACGGCGTCTGCAATAGCGTGGCTGAGCACATCCGCATCCGAATGGCCTTTGAGGCCGCGCGAATGGGGAATGGTGACACCGCCGAGGACGAGCGGGCGGCCAGTCTCAAAAGGGTGAACGTCGTAACCGATGCCTGTGCGAACCATGGGTGGAAATCAGGCGTTGTGGTCGGCGGCTTTCTTCAAGCTGGCAAGCACTTCGGGGATGGGGAGGTCAATGCGCTGGCGGTTGAGGAAGTAGCTGACGTTTTCGTAGCCTGCTTCAGTGAGGTGGTTCAAGGCGGTGACAAAATGCTCGCCGACGCGAACGGCCCGATGCGAGTCGGAGCCGAGGACGATGGGTATCTTGCGATCAGCCATCATGCGTAGCATTTCGAGGCCTGGATTCATTTCGGAGTAGCTCTTGTTGAGGCCGGAAGTGTTCAACTCCATGGCCACGCCGGTGGCCGCGATGCGGTCGAGAGCGGTGGTCACGGTGTTTTTGACAATGGCAAAGCACCAGGAGTCCGGATGGTAGTTTTTGACCAGATCGGGATGGGCCAGGCAGTCGTAGAGACCGGATTCAGCCGATTTGGCGAGGTGGTCGAAGTAGGTGCGGCGGAAATTCTCGATGGTGCCGGTCTCGTACTTGTTGAGGTATTCCTTGGCCTGCCAGTGGACGGCACCGAGCACGTAATGGAAGTCGGCACGCTGGTGGAGGGCGGCGATGTACTCCTCACAGCCGGGGTAATATTCGCTTTCGATGCCGAGGCGGATGTCGAGCTTACCCTTGAAGGCATCAGCGGCGCGCTCCACGAGCGCGACGTAGATTTCGAATTCACTTTCGGACATGCGGACCGTGGGCCAGAAGCCGTTGGGCATGGGACAGTGACAGGTGAAGATGATGCCTTTGAGGCCGGCTTTGACCGCCTGCTGGGCGTACTCTTCGGGCTCGCCCCAGGCATGTTTGCACAGCGGGGTGTGCATGTGGGAATCGTAAAACAACGCGCCCGTCTTGGTCGGGCCGGGGGCGGGCAGCGGCTGAGCGGGTGCTTTCTTCACCACGGCGACGACCGGGGCAGGGGCCTCAACTGCAGGGGCAGCCACTTCCACCGCCGGGGCGGGAACGGGAGCGGGGGCGGCGGCGGGGGCCTTTTTGGCGGGCGCGGGCTTCGCAGGAGCAGGCGCTGGTGCGGCTTTGACAGCTGCAGGAGCTTTGGCGGCGGCTGCAGGCTTGGAAGGGGCGGGAGCCTGTGGTTTGGCCGCTTTAGCCACCGGTTTTGGGGCTGGCTTGGCTGCAGAGGGCTTCGCCGCGACAGTCTTGGTTTTTGGCGGAGGAGCCTTGGCCGCAGGTTGCTTCAGTGCGGGCTTGGACAGCGGAGCTTTTTTTACCACCTTTGTAGGGGCTGGCTTCGACGCTGATTTTGTTGGCACAGTCTTTTTGGCTGGAACGGGCTTCTTTTGGGGCGGCGTTTTCTTGGCTGGCGCGGGTTTGGCTTTGGTCTTGGAGGCCACGGCCTTTTTGGATTTTGCTGCAACAGGCCTGGCCTTACCTTGGGCCGCCTTTTTCGTGTTTCGTTTAGGTTTGCTCACAGTCTAGCTCCTGGTTCCATGCAATATCAGCCATCCTTTTCCTTCGACATCTGCGATCCGTGCGTTCTTGCCGCTGCCTGTAGGGCCTGGAAAGCAGAGTCGTAAAGTTAAGGGGACATCTTTCCAGTTTCCGGTCTGCAGTTGCTGGAGAAGTGGCTGAAATTTAGGATCTTTACGATCAAAGTAGGCATAAACGACGTCATTATCGTCAGGGTGCCTGATTTCGAGCAGCTCGCTGCCCATCGGGGCTGCCTCAGGTGGAATGTGCTGAGGCTTGGAGGCGACCACACGGAACAGCGTGGGAGCTGACGGCTGAGTTGTGATGAAATCCGTCCAGTCGATTTCGCTGTAACGGACGGAGCTTTCCCAGTCCACCCGGAAGGTGCCGTCTGCCATTTCTTCAATGATGAGGCTGACAGGCTCAGCATTGGCAAAGACGGCCTGGGCATACCCGAGACGGTAGCCCTCCTCCTCCACCGGCAGGACCCAGCCAAGGTTTTTCCACTCGAGAGGCGTGCGCGGATGGCTGCGATAGTAGTTCTCCATCAACGGCCGCACGCGCTGGGGATCACGGGCAAAAGAGAGCTGCTGATCAATGCTGGCAGCTTCAAAAAAGCCACGAAGGGTGTGCTCAATATTGAGTCGTTTGCTCTCGATGTCTTCAATGGCAGAGGGGCTCGGAGAGCTGGGAGCCATGAGCTTCGGTGTGCTGGACTGGGAAATGCCAGAGGCGGCGGCTGTGCCTTCACGGGTGGGTACGCCTGCCGACGGACGGGTTTCGGAGGTGCTGCCTAGCAGGGAGGGCTGCTCCTTGATGTTGCCCGACCAGCGATGATCCTGATCATTTTCATACATCGACTCGACGTACTCGGGATTGACCCGGGCGGACTCCCAGAGCTTGATCATGACGACACGGACGACCGTGGCGATCATGACCACCAAGGCCATACAGCCTAGAATTGTGGCGACGGCGTTGACCATGGCCTCCCGTCGCCGGGCTCGGCTGCGGCGTGGCGGATCATTGTCAGCGATGCTCGGATGGGTCATAGCAAACACGCGTTGGTGGAGCCGAAGGCGGGATTTGAACCCGCGACCCTCGCATTACGAATGCGATGCTCTACCACTGAGCTACTCCGGCATGAACGTGTGACTTTAAGTCTCCAATTATATAAGGGGGTGGTCAGACCTTGTCATTTTCTTTCTTTGACAGGCCGAAAAAATCCATATCTCAGCGGAGGTTGCTAAAGTCATTTGGGGGCATAAACCACGGTTTTTCTTTCTCATAGAATCTCGCGCTTGAATCTTGTGTTAACCCATGGATCAATAAAGCATGACCAGCCCATCCATGAACGCTCAGTCTGGTACTCCCTATGGTGAATTTCTGGCTGAGCAGGAGGAAATTCAGCGGCTGAAGTGGCTCGCCAGCGAACGTGAAGGCCATGACATCGGGTTTGAGTTCGCATTGAATGACTGGGCGCAGAACCACCGTGCCGAGTGGCGCAGCATGCGGAACCGGCAACTGCGGCAGCAGGCCTGAGTTTTTTGCCCTCTGTCCGGGCAATATTGCGGAGAATGGTGCGTTAAGGCCGGATCATGATTTGTCGCGCTGCCACCCTCGGGGTGATGTTTTTGTTGTCCTCCCCTCTGTTGTTAGCCGCGTCGCGCACCAATGTATTGTTCATCATGGCGGATGACCTGCGGCCAGAAATGGGCTGCTACGGCTCGGTGGCGGTCACTCCCCATCTGGATGCGCTGGCCAGGCGCGGCATGATCTTTCGGCAGGCCTACTGCCAGCAGGCGGTTTGCAATCCCTCCCGCTCCTCCATGCTGACCGGGCTGCGTCCGGACACACTAGGGCTGTATGTGAATGGCACGCATTTTCGGGAGCTGATGCCCAAGGTGAACACCCTGCCGGGTTGGATGAAGGAGCACGGCTACACCACCCGCTGCGTGGGCAAAATCTTCCATAACTGGCATACGAAAGTACACGGCGACCCGCAGTCCTGGAGCGCTCCGGAATTCCTGCACTATGCGAACCATGGCGACGATGTGCCGCAGGTCAGCGGCCCGCTGCCGCCGAACCTGACCACGCTCTCCAGCACGCTGCGCCAATATGGCAAGGTGCCGCTCTGCGAGTGCCGTGAGGTGCCGGATGAAGCCTATTATGATGGCCGGGTGGCCGCCGAGGCCGTGCGTGTGCTGGGCGAAATCAAAGACCAGCCGTTCTTCCTTGCCGTCGGTTTTTGGAAGCCGCACGCCCCGTTCAACGCGCCCAAAAAATACTGGGACATGTATCAGCGGGACCGGTTGCCGGTGCTCAATTCCGCGCGGCCCGTCGCCGCTCCAGAGATCGCCTTTCATCACAGCACGGAGATTCTGGGGCCGGTACAGGGTCAGAAGCAGCCCACTCCAGAGCAGGCGGCGGAGATGAGACATGGCTATTTTGCCGGGATCAGCTACCTGGACGCCCAGTTGGGCAAGGTGACCGCAGCCCTAGAAAAAGAGGGCTTGCTGGACTCCACTCTCATCGTGTTCTGGGGGGATCACGGCTACCACATCGGTGAGCACAGCCTGTGGGCCAAGACTTCGAATTTTGAGCTGGATGCGCGCGTACCTCTTATTGTTGTGGCACCTCAGTCCAAGCAAACTGGGGCCAGCACGGATGCCCTGGTGGAAATGGTGGATCTTTTTCCCACCATCACCGCCCTCTGCGCTGTCCCGGATGCGCCGGGTCTAGATGGTGTCAGCCTCGTGCCGGTGCTGAATGACCCGAAGGCCAAAGTCAAAGATGCCGCCTACACGCAGTTTCCGCGGCCTGCCTATCCGGACCGTACGCCACGTGGCAGGCCCGAGGTGATGGGGGTGAGCGTACGCACCTCGACGCTGCGCTACACCGAATGGCGGGACTATGAAACGAGCAGTGTGGTGGCAAGCGAGCTGTACGACCACACTCGTGATGAGGCGGAAATGAACAATGTGATCGTCACTCCGGCTGATCCTGCGGCGCTCGAACAGGCGCGGCAGCTGCTGCTTCGCCAGTTTCCGCATGGAAAGCGGTGAAATGGCTAAAAAAAGCGTAACTTAATGGTTGCCAAAGACGCCCAAATTTTGTTAATCATCATTAAGCCACATGAAAAATCGTTTTCTATTCCTTGCCCTCACCGTCTGCGCCCTTTCCAGCATCGCTTATGGTGACATCCAGTCTCCTCCCGGACATCACTTTACGTGGAGCCGGAAACTCAGCCGTGGCATCGGCAATGTTCTGTTTGGCTGGTTTGAATACCCGGCCACTTGGCGCAAGACCAACGAGTCTGACGGTTCCATCGCCGCTGCCTCCGACATGTTGGTTGAAGGTACCAAGCGCACTCTGGTGAGAGCTGGATACGGCCTGTACGAGATCGCCACTTTCCCGGTGCCGAGCTGGAAGCGCACCTATCGCCCACCTTATCATCACAAGGAGAATGTGGACTCTTGGTGGGGCTACACGGAGTTTGCTCCTGAAGTGGGCTTCCGTTCTGAGATTCCCTATTCCTCTTCCCAGGGCTGGTAACATCCATCAAGGCAAGTTTTTCAAGGCACAGACTGCAAACAGTCTGTGCCTTTTGCGTTGCAAAGCATCTTTCCTGCTGGCAAGAAAGGACCGTTTCCTCATGCCTGAAGCTCACCAGATAAACATCAATCATGTGGCCAAACTGGCCCGGCTTACGCTCACCGACGAAGAAGCTACGCGCTACGAATCCCAGTTGAATGGCATTCTGACCTACATCGACACGCTCACGCGCTACGATCTTGACGGAGTGGAGCCAACGGCGCACGCCATGCCGGTCTATGATGTGCTACGGGCGGATGAGCCCCGGCCGGGCTTTACCCAGGAGCAGGCGTTGTCCAACGCGCCGAAACGTATCGCCGACCAGATCCAGATCCCCAAGGTGATCGAGTAATCGTTCAACCGCCGCCGCTGCCCCCAGCTCTATTTTTCCTATGCTCGCCTCCTCCACCATCGCAGCCTTGCGCAAAGGCATCATTGCGGGTGAAATCACGCCACGAGACATCGTTTTGGATGTCGCCAAATCCATCGAAGCAGGCAATGCGGAGATCGGTGCCTATTTGTCCTGGGATGTCGAAGCCGCGCTCGCGGAAGCCGACCGCGCCGATATCACGAAGCCGCTGGGTGGCATTCCCATAGCGGTGAAGGACAACATGAATGTGATCGGCCAGCCCTGCACCTGTGGCTCGCGTATCCTGGCTGAAAACTACACGGCTCCCTACGATGCGGGTGCCATCCAGAAGCTGCGTGCCGGCGGTGCCGTCCCGTTTGGCCGGTTGAACATGGATGAATTCGCCATGGGCTCCAGCACGGAGAACTCCGCCCTCGGCATCACGCGCAATCCGCGTGACCTCACACGGGTGCCGGGCGGTTCCAGCGGAGGCAGTGCGGCGGCGGTGGCGGGAGATCTCGCCATTGCAGCCCTAGGCTCGGACACGGGCGGCTCCATCCGACAGCCAGCGGCGCTGTGTGGCTGCGTGGGCATCAAACCCACCTATGGACGGGTGTCCCGCTATGGGCTCGTGGCGTTTGCCTCTTCGCTGGACCAGATTGGACCGCTGACCAAGACGGTGGAGGATTCGGCGCTGTTGCTGAACCACCTGTGTGGCTACGATGCCCACGACTCGACTTCGCTGAACATCGAGGTTCCTGATTTCACCGCGACCCTTGGGCAGGACATCAAGGGACTGCGCATCGGCTTGCCGAAAGAATATTACATCGACGGCATCCATGCCGGAGTGTCAGCCAGTGTGCAGGCGGCGATCCGCCAGTTGGAGTCTCTGGGGGCTATCGTTGAAGAAATCAGCCTGCCGCACACGGAACTCGGTGTGGCGACGTACTATGTGCTCGCCCCAGCCGAGGCATCGGCCAATCTCTCGCGCTTTGACGGCGTGCGTTACGGCCACCGCAGCAGCAGTGCAGGGGATTTGCTGGAGCAGTACACGAAGTCCCGCTCGGAAGGTTTTGGCCCCGAGGTGAAGCGGCGCATCCTGCTGGGCACTTACATGCTCAGCTCCGGCTACTATGACGCGTATTACATCCGTGCGCAGAAGGCGCGCACGCTGATCCGCAATGACTTCACGGAGGCCTTCAAGAAGGTGGACGTGATCCTTTCCCCCACGAGCCCCACGCCGGCGCACAAGCTGGGTGAACTCAAAGACAACCCGCTGGCGGCCTATCTGGAAGACGTGTTCACCATTCCCGTCAATCTGGCCGGACTGCCTGGCATCAGTCTGCCATGTGGCTCTGTGGAGGTGGATGGCAAGTCACTGCCGGTAGGGCTGCAAATCGTTGGCAAAGCGCTGGATGAAGCCACCGTACTGCGTGTGGCGCATGCCTATGAGCAGTCGCGCTGATTAACCTGAATAAAGTGAAGAAAATCTCTCCACAGAGTTTGACAAAAGAACGCACTGGTCTATTCTCGTTGCCCGCTGTTTCCAACACGGCGGAAAAGTTAGTTTCAACGCACCCGTAGCTCAACGGATTAGAGCATCTGACTACGGATCAGAAGGTTTCAGGTTCGAATCCTGACGGGTGCGCCACTCTTCGACAAAGTCGGATACGGGTGAGAACTTGGGGAGGTGATTGCCACCCACAAAATCAATATCGTCAAAGGTTTCGTGATTTCGGGCCGGCGTGTCGAGATCGAGTGCGCCGGTGGGGGTGGACAAACCTGTCCGAGCTTGTGTCGGATTCGGCAATGCGGGGGCTGAATGCGTTCCGCGGGGAGGCGAAACGTCATTTGGGTCTGCGGAGCCTGGGGGGGGGCGGTTTGCTGCAAAGCGGGCGGAGATTGAAACTGGTCCATCATCTGGGGCCGGGAGGGCCGACATTGATGATAGACGATTTTCCGGAAGGTGAAGGGGGGGCACGATGATGGGGAGGTGCTCGGGAGGGTTGGTGAGTTGAACGATGCCGCACCTTGAGGGGGAGGGGGCGAAGGCTGGTTGGAGTTGTACTACGAATTCTTGGGGCTCCCGCGTGGTCCGGGGTGATCCTAGGACGCTACTTGCGGGGGGATTTCAGGTCCGGGCAGGGTAGGGTAGGGCGGATGCGGGGCTCTTGTAAGTTTGTCAATAATTTGCACACTGACCCCATTTTAGTGACTTATTTTCCCATTTTCTGGGTCATTTTATCGCTCCACTGTCTGCGACTTGGGCTGGCAGAGAAAATCTCGGAACTTACCAAAGTGGAACTAGGCAAATGCTGGTGCTAGAAAGCATTTTGGCCCGGCGTTGTTGATTTGGAGGTGTTGAAACCGCCATGAATGAGGTAGGTAATGAGTCAGGGTTGCGATCAGTAGCATGCTGATTATAGGCTGATAATATGCTTGTTGTTTGCGGGCGAGCCCTGTAAAAACCGACTCAAACTTTCATGAAATCTCGAAATTATGCCTGGGTGGGTCTTGTTGCAGCGCTTGCAGCCGCATTGGCTCTCGGGGTGTTTTGGTGGGCGAACGTGAAGGAATATGGAGCAGAGGAACTCACGCGCAAAAAACACGCTGAGCCCCCCCCTGCAGTAACTTTACAAAAGGGCGACGGTTCTGGCTCGCGCGACATCTTAAGAAGGTTAAAACCCGGTGGATTGTCCGAAATTGACGTGCGCCAGACAAAAGAATTGGCACCCAAGGCAGTTGCGGGGCGTGAGGCTGGTGCGGCGAGTCTGCGTCTAAGAATTCCTGGTGTGCAGATTGATTACGATGCGCTGACGGGTGCGCCGAGTAACATCGTCGCGGTGGGCAAGTTTTTAACGGCTGCCGACGAGGCTGCGGGTGGTGAGGCTCTTGATACGGTGAAGCAGTTTGTGGATGCAAACGCGGCACTGTTCGGCCATTCGTCCGCAGCGCTGTCGAAGGAAAAGGCGAGAGTGACGCGTGAGGATGTGACCGCGCACAACAAGATGAAGACCCTTGTGTGGCAGCAGGAGCTGGACGGCATTCCGCTGTACAAGACGATTTTCAGAGTCAATTTGACGGGGAAAAACGAAATGATCACTGTGGGCAGTCATTTCATGACCGATCCGGCCGCAGCGTCTGGGATGTCGCCACAACAGCGAGAGGAACTTGTCGCGAGACCGCCCATTGAAGCGCCCGCAGCGATCTCTTTGGCGGCTGCTTCATTGAACGACAATGTGCCTGCCGAAAGCGTGAAGGCTCGCGGAGCGGCTGAAGGTACGGAGCGCAAACAGGGATTCACGGCACCGGGAATCTCGGATACCACGGCGCAGCTCACTTATCTGCCGATGAGTGCGGATGAACTGAAGCTGGCGTGGGATGTGACGAGCTTCAGCCTCGCGCGAAACGAGATGTTCCGCACGGTCGTGGATGCAGCGAGCGGCGAAGTGCTCTGCCGCACGAGCCTGACAGCGGACATCAGCGATGCGACGTACCGGATTTTCACCACGGAAAGCCCGACTCCGTTCTCTCCGGGGCACGAGTCCCCATCGAGCCTGCAGCCCGCGCAGGTGAACCGGGTGATGCTAACGACGCCGGCGATGAACACAACTGCCTCGCCGAACGGCTGGATCGATGACGGCAGCATGGAAACTAACGGCAACAACGTGGATGCGCATACCGACACGGATAACAACAACAGCCCTGATCTGCCGCGTCCCAACGGGGGCGTATCGCGCGTGTTTGACTTTCCGCTCAATTTGACGCAGGAGCCGGGCACCTACAAGGAGGCATCGGTCACGCAGCTCTTCTATTGGTGCAACTTCATGCACGACCGCATGTATGAGATGGGTTTTACGGAGAGCGCGGGAAACTTCCAGGTGAACAACTTCGGGCGTGGTGGGAATGGCAATGATCCGGTGCAGGCCGACGCGCAGGATGGCAGCGGCACGAACAACGCGAATTTCTCAACGCCTGCCGACGGCGGCTCTGGGCGCATGCAGATGTACCTGTGGACGAATCCGACGCCGGACCGCGATGGCTCTTTTGAAGCCGAGGTGGTGCTGCACGAATACGGCCACGGCGTGAGCAATCGTCTCGTCGGCGGTGGCACCGGCATGAGCGCACTGTCGTCGAGAGGGATGGGCGAGGGTTGGTCGGATTTTTACGGCCTCGCGCTCACGGCGGATGCGTCTGAGAATCCGCATGGGAACTGGGCGCGTGCGGGCTACTCGCGCTATCTCTCCAGCAGCTGGCTCTCGGAGAATTACTACTACGGTGCACGGCGCTACAGCTACAGCACGGACATGCTGAAAAATCCGCACACGTTCAAGGATATCGATCCGACGAAGGTTGACTGGCACACCACGGTGCCGCGCAATCCGACGTATGCCGCGACGCAGGATGCTACGCAGGTGCATTACCAGGGCACGGTCTGGGCGGTGATGCTCTGGGATATGCGGGCGAATCTGATCCTGAAACACGGCTTCGCTATCGGCAATGATCGTTGCATCCGACTGGTGACGGACGGCTTGAAGCTCAGCCCGGTGAATCCGAATTTCGTGCAGGCGCGCGATGGCATCATTCAGGCAACGTTGGTGAGCTTCCCCGGCGATCTGGGCGAGGTGTGGACGGCGTTTGCCAAACGCGGCATGGGACAGGGCGCGACGGCGCCGGCGAGCAGCACGACGACGGGCGTGGTGGAGAGTTACACCGTGCCCGACGGTTTACAGATCAGCGACCGCAGCGGGTGGAATGTCCGCGGCAACAAGGGCGGGCCGTTCACGCCGGTGACGAAGTCGCTGACTCTTTCGAATAACAGCGGTGCATCTCTGAACTGGAGCGTGAACACGAATGCTGCATGGCTGAGCGCGAGTCCGTCTTCGGGGGCTCTGGCGGCAGGCGCGAATGTGGTGGTAACCATCACGACGCAGGCGGATGCGATGGCACCGGGATTTCACAGCTCGAACATCGTGTTCACGAACACGGGTACGAGTTTCAACCAGCCCGTTGGTGTGCGGCTCTACGTCACGCCACCGCAGGTGATCGCCTTCAATTTGAACAGCGATCCGGGCTGGACGCGTACGGGCGAGTGGGCTTTTGGCGCACCGACGGGCAGCGGCGGCACCGGGAGCGGTGGATCGGGTAACGTTGACCCGAGCGCAGGTGCGACGGGCACGAATGTGTTTGGCGTGAATCTGGCAGGCAATCACTCGACCACAATCACGGGTCCGCACTATGTGACGATGTCCACGCCGGTGAATCTCTCGATTTACACCAATACGCGGCTGCGCTTTCAGCGCTGGCTCAATACGAGCGCACTGGCAAACACGCGCACGACGGTGGAAGTCTCGACGGATGGCACGAACTGGCGCGAGATTTTTGTGAATCCGGGCACGGCGATCACCGACAATGCGTGGCAGACGATGGAATACGACATCTCGTCCATCGCGGACCAGCAGTCGGCGGTGTATGTTCGTTGGGGCTATCAGACGATCTCCTCACCGGGCGCTTACGCTGGCTGGAACATTGATGACGTGACCTTCCTCGGCGAGCCGACCACGGCGCTCTCGATCATTGCGGCGAACGGCGCGACGGAGGGCGACGGACCGACGACTGCGACTTTGCAAATCAACATTCCGCAGGCAAACGACACGACCGTGATGCTTTCTTCGAGCGACACGGGGGGCGCGACAGTGCCGGCGAGCGTGACGCTGCCCGCGCTGGCGACGAGCACGACTTTTCAAATCACACCGGTGGATGACTTCATCGCTGACGGACCGCAGGCAGCGGTGATCACAGCAAGCGCGGCTGGCATGGGATCGGGATTGAAAACCTTCACCGTGGAGGACAACGAGACGAGTGCGCTGGCGCTCACCGTGCCCGCGACGACGACGGAGGGGGCGGGCACGATCACCGGCACGGTGACGCGTGCGTTGGTGAACGATAGCGCAGTCACCGTCACGCTGGTATCGAGCGACACGACGGCAGTGTCAGTGCCGCCGAAGGTGGTGATCCCATCGGGCCAGGCATCGGCGGATTTTTCCATCACGGTCGTTGATGACAACAAGATCGATGGCATGCAGAACGCGACGATCAGCGCTGACGTGGTGGGCTGGACGGGTGCCAGCGCCCCGATTGCGGTGCAGGATAATGAAAACTTGAGTCTCGTGGTCACGCTTCCGGCCAGCGTCACGGAAGGCGCGACGGGATCTGGCATGGTGTCGATTTCCGGCTCGCTGACCTCGCCGTTGGTGATTTCTCTGTCGTCGAACAATTCGCGTCTCACCGTCCCAGCCACCGCGACCATCGCGGCGGGAGCGACCTCGGTGAATTTCACGCTTACTGCGCCGAACGACGCGGTGGTGGAGACGAACGCGACCGTGGCGATCACGGCGAGCAATGCGGGCTTCACGAACGGCAGCAGCACCACGACGGTGGTGGACAATGATCTGCATCACTTTGGCTGGGCCACGATCACTTCGTCAAAAACGCGAGGGCTGGCATTTAGCGTGACGATCACGGCGCAGAATGAGAGTAACAGCACCGTCGCGGGTTTCACCGGCACGGTGATGCTGAGCGGCGCAGGCGCTGGCGGCACGGTGTCGATGACCCCACCGACGACGACGGCCTTCACGGCGGGCGTGTGGACGGGCAATGTGACGATTAACACCAGCGACACAAGCGTGGTGCTGACGGCGAACGACGGCGCGGGGCGCACTGGCGCGAGCAACGCCTTCAGTGTGGCCTCAGGCCCGTTGGATCACTTTGCCTGGAACACGATCAGCAGTCCGAAATCAGCGGGCGTTCCGTTCAGCACAACGATCACGGCGCAGGACGTGGCGAATAACACGGTGACGAGCTTTGTGAGCACGGCTGCGCTGACGGGCTACGTCAAACCGCGCACGGTGGGTACGGGCACCTCATCCACGACGGCGCTGCCGCTGTACACTTATTATCACGACCAGCGCACGCAGTGCATCTATCTGCAAAGCGAGATCGGCGCGGCGGTGACGATTCGCGGCCTGTCGCTGAACGTGACCACACTGCCGGGCCAGACCATGAATAACTGGACGATCCGCATGAAGCACACAGCGCTCTCGAGCTATGCGACGAACTCTTGGGAAAATACCGGCTGGACGACGGTGTATCAGGCAAACACGACGATCAGTGCGACGGGCCAGACGACCTTCACTTTTACCACACCTTTCGCCTATGACGGCATGAGCAATCTGATGGTGGATTTCAGCTTTAACAATTCGTCATGGACCTCGGAAGGCGGCGTGACTTTTACGACCGCGAGCGCGAACCGCACCATTCAAGCTTACACCGACAGCCTCTTTGGAGACCCGCTCACGTGGTCAGGCACGTCCAGTCCGACGCCGATCGCGACGACCGCGCTACCGAATCTGGTGCTGCAGGTGGGGACGACGTTCCCGGTTTCACCGTCAACCAGCGGTGCGTTCACGGCGGGCGTGTGGACGGGAAATGTGACGGTGAACCAAACCGGCACGCAGCTGGGGTTGCGCGTGGCCAGCGGCACCGCCACGGGCGACAGCAATCTCTTTGACGTGACGAGCACCGTCGTCGCCAACGCGCAGTCAGTGAACATTCCGAACACTACGGCCACGGCGATCACACTCACGGGGCAGGACAGCGCGAACCCGGGCGCGACGCTGACCTACAACATCGTGACCAATCCAACCAACGGTGTGGTTTCCGGCACGGGGGCAAACCGTACTTACACACCGACGGCGAACTACAGCGGCTCAGACAGTTTCACCTTCACGGTGGCAAACGGTGCGATCACCAGCGCTCCGGCGACGGTAAGCATCACCGTGCTGCCGCCGCCGGGTGAGATTGTGATTGAGCAGCCGGTGGGCACGGGACTCACCGACGGCGTCTCGACAGTGGACTACGGCTCCATCCCGGTTCTCGCCGGTACCACGCGCACCTTTACCGTGCGGAATGTAGGCGCGACGAACATCATGGTGAGCGGCATCACGAAGGACGGCACGAACAGCGCGGACATCACGCTTGGCACGATCAGTGCCAGCACCATCGCCGCAGGATCGACCGCGACGTTTGATGTGAGCTTCGCGCCCGGCGCGCTCGGTCCGAGGTCGGCGGCGATTCATGTGCTGAGCAATGACTTGGACGAAGGCTCGTTCGACATCGCTCTCGCCGCCACGGGCAGTGCGGCCTTCCCGGAGATCGCCATTGAGCAGCCAGCGGGCACGCTGAGGCCTGATGAAGCGGCGATCGTTGACTATGGCCCCGGCGCGCTCGGCACGCCGGTGACACAGATTTTCACGATCAAGAACACGGGCGGCGCGGATTTGAGCATCAGCGGCGTGACCATTGATGGCACGGGCGCGAGCCAATTCTCGGCGGGCACACCATCCGCGACGCTGATCTCGCCCGCTGGCAGCGCGACGCTGGCGGTGACCTTCACGCCGACAACGGCGGGTGCAAAACTGGCGGCGCTGCATGTGCTGAACAATGATAGCGACGAGGGCAGCTATGACATCGAACTGCACGGCATCGGCACCATAGTGCCGGGGCCGGTATCGCTGGCGCGTGACATCAACCAACTGGCTTCCGGCTCGGGTATCACCAACTTTGTCGTCAGCGGAGGTAACTGCTACTACGTTTACAACTTTGGTCTTTACCGCACGAATGGAACTGCGGCCGGGACAACACTCGTCAATTTGGTGAACTCATCTTCGAACCAGACCGTCGCAGTGATCGGCAGTACGGTGTTTTTCGTCCAGTCCGACAGCACGGCGGGCGCGGAATTGTGGACTAACAATGGCACCACCTCGGCGCTACTGGCGGACATCAATCCGGGATTTACAAGCTCGTCGCCGGGCAATTTTGCCGTGGCGGGCAGCACGCTCTTCTTCACGGCAACGACGGCGGCGAATGGAACCGAGCTGTGGAAGAGTGATGGCACCGCAGCGGGCACGGTGCTGGTGAAGGACATCGTGGCGGGCAATACAAGTACCTCGCCTACGAATCTCGTCGCGGTTGGCAGCACGCTGTATTTCACGGCCAATGATGGCACCAATGGCGTGGAGCTATGGAAATCGGACGGCACTTCGGCAGGCACGGTCATGGTGGCGAACATCAATGCCACGGCGGGCGCCGGTTCCTCGCCCACGAATCTAACGGCGGTTGGTAGCACGCTGTATTTCTCAGCGACAAACGGCAGCACGGGCATCGAGCTCTACAAGACGGACGGCACCACGACGGCCATTGTGCTGGACATCAATAGCGGCTCGGGCAGCTCGTCTCCAGGCAGCCTGTTCAACTGGGGTGGCACGCTCTACTTCCGGGCCACGACCTTGGCCGCAGGAGCTGAGCTGTGGAAAAGCGATGGCACTGGCGCGGGCACAGTTATCGTTAGGGACATCTTCAGCGGCACGAGCAGTTCCACGCCGGCAAACTTGGCTTTTTTCGGCGGCGCGCTTTATTTTTCCGCGACGGACTCGACGGCGAACGGAGTGGAGTTGTGGAAGACGGACGGTACGAGCGCCGGGACGACGATGGTGGCGAACATCAACGTGACGGCAAACGGAAGCTCCAGCCCCACGCTGCTCACGGTGGCAGGCAGCACGCTCTATTTCTACGCGACAGAGGGCACGAGCGGGTCCGAACTCTGGAAGACGGACGGCACGGCCCTGGGCACGGTGCGCGTGAAGGACATCAATCTGGGCGCGGGCAGTTCCGGTATCACCACCATGGTCGATCTGAGCGGCATCCTCCTCTTTGGTGCGAGTGATGGTGTGACGGGCGCGGAGCTGTGGCGCAGCAACGGCAGTGCATCCGGCACTTATCGCCTGAGCGACGTGCTCACTGGGAATTTCTCGTCGGCTCCGACCCAGTTAACGGCTCTGGGTTCCACCTTGATCTTCACTGCCTCCGACGGCGTCAACGGCACGGAGTTGTGGTCGAGCGACGGGACGAACGCGGGAACCTCCATGCTCAAGGACATCGCCACTGGCCTCACCAGTTCATCGCCGTCCAGCCTGACTGTTTTGGGAGCAACGCTTTTCTTCAGCGCATTCGACACTACGAACGGTACCGAGCTCTGGAAGACGGACGGCACTGCGGCGGGCACGGTACTGGTCGCCAACATCTTCGCGAGTTCCACCAGCTCCTCGCCCTCGCTGCTGCGCGCCATGGGCGGCAACTTGTATTTTGCCGCGACGGACACGACGGCGAACGGACAAGAGCTTTGGAGATCCGACGGCACGGCGGGCGGCACGGTGCTGGTGAAGAACATCAATCCCGTCGCCAGCAGCGGCTCCAGCATTTCCGGGCCGGTCGTGGCGGGCAACCTGCTCTATTTCAGTGCGAACGACGGCACCAACGGCGCGGAGCTGTGGATGAGCGACGGCTCCGGAGCAGGCACCGTACTGGTGAAAGACATCAACACGACCGCCGGCACTGGCTCGTCCATCACTAACATTACAGCGGTCGGCTCCACGGTTTTCTTTAGCGCGACGGACGGCGTGAACGGTCAGGAACTGTGGAAGAGCGACGGCACGGCGGCGGGTACGGTGCTGGTAAAGGACATCAATCCGGGTTCTGCCAATTCGTCGCCAGCCAATCTGGTGAGCTACAACGGTGTGCTTTACTTTGCCGCGAGCGATGGCATCGCATCCACGGAGTTGTGGCGCAGTGATGGCACAATGGCGGGCACCTACATGCTCATGGACATCAGCCCGGGCGCATCGAGTTCGTCACCAGCCAATTTTCGCGAGCACAATGGCATCCTGTATTTTTCCGCCTCTGACAGCTTCGGCACGGAACTGTGGCGCACGGATGGCACCGTGGCCGGCACCTTCCAGGTGAAGGACATCTTTCCCGGCATCAGTTCCAGTTTTCCAGCCAATCTGTTCTCCGCAGCAGGTCGCCTTTATTTCAGTGCCTTCACAGCTACCTCTGGCACGGAGTTATGGCGCACGGATGGAACTGCGGTGGGCACACAGCTTGTCTCTGACATCAACGTCGGAACAACGAGTTCAAGCCCGGCAAATTTGGCGCTGGCCGGAAGCCGGTTGTTTTTCAGCGCAGCGGCGACGGGTGTCGGCACGGAGCTGTTTTCCCTCGATCTCGGCGTGGCACCCGAACTGGCCGTCTATGAGGGAGCGGGCACCACCGGGCCGGAGCGGCAGGACAATGTGGGCGTTTACTCCTTCGGTACGCAAAGCGCGGCCACCACGCGCAGCTTCACCTTGAAGAACACGGGCACGGGCTACCTGTATGTGAGCGACATCGTGACAAGCGGTCCGCAGGCGGGCTCGTTCGCGGTCGTGGGCAAGCCTGATTCCTCGCTCGCGATCCAGCCGGGGGCGGAGCTTACTTTCTCCGTCATCGCCACGCTTGAAGGACAGGTGTCGCAGAGCGCTGTGGTGAGCATCTTGTGTAATGACTCGGATGAATCGTCCTTCGACATTCCCGTCACCGTCACCGTCGATGACACGTTGCCGCCGGTGATCTCCGCGCCCGCGACGTATCTCATCGGCCAGCCGGGCCAGCTTGCCATGTCATTGCCGGATGTGCGCGGCATCGTGATCTACTCCGACAACCGCGCGGGTGAGGGCGTGATCACGCAGGATCCAATCCCCGGGGATGTTGTGCTGGCCATCGGTAAAAGCGTGGTTGTGACATTCACAGCAACGGACTCCGCCGGGAACGCATCGAACACCGTGACCACCACGGTGCGCCTGGGCCTGGGACAACCCGACACGGGCGATCTCGCCTGGGCGCGCTCCGGCTCGGGCGTGGGCCCGGAAGGCACCGTGACGCGTGCAGCCGCCGCGCCGGATGGCGGGGCGTATGTCGCGGGCGCGTTCAGTTCTTCTCCCTTCACGCTCGGCTCCGGGGCGGATCAGGTGACGCTGACTCCGGCGGGTGGCAATGATGTGTTCATCGCGCGCTTTGCGAAGGACGGCACGCTGCTCTGGGCCCGCAGCGGCGGCAGCACGAGCACAGATTCCGCGCAGGCGCTGGTGGTGCTTTCTGATGGAAGCGTGGCCCTGGGCGGTAACATTGGCGCAACGGCCACCTTTAGCGGCGCGACCATCACCGCCACCACCCAGGAGGGCTTTGTGGCGCGCTATTTACCCGACGGGACGCTTTCGTGGCTCAAGGGTGTCACCGGCACAGGGACCGAGAGTGTCACACAATTGGTGCAACTCGGGGATGGGAACATCGCCATCGCCGGTTCTTTCTCATCCACTGACACCGCGCTCAACGTTGCAGGGAGCGCGACGGTTTTCAACAGCGGCAGCGCGTTCACTGACGTGTACTTTGCCAAACTCGACAGGCTCACCGGTTCCGGAGTTTGGGTGCGCGGCGCGGGCAGCAGCCTCACGAACGAAAGCACCACCGGCCTAAGGCTCGTGGCCATGCCCGATGGCGGCCTCGGCGTGGCTGGCGCGTTTCTCTCCGGCACGCTTTCATTCAGCGGCTCCGCCACCACCCTTGCCAACAATGCCGCCGGCCTCACCGACTGGTGGGCTGGCAAGTATGACACGACGGGCGCGCTGCTTTGGGCCACCGCAGTGGGAGGCGGCACAGGCAGCGATTTGCTCACGGCGGTGCGCACTCTCTCCAACGGGGATCTGATCTTGGCTGGCACGACCCTGTCTGCCACATCGACGTTCGGCGCGGGTCAGCCAGCACAGCAAATCTTCACCAACCTCGGCGGCACGACGGCGGATGTGGTGATCGCCCGTGTCGCAGGCGCCACCGGTTTGCTCCAATGGACCCGACGTGCGGGCAGCACGAACACCGATGGTGCCACAGCGCTCGCCGTGCTGCCGGATGATTCACTCGTGCTCACCGGCACCTTCTCGACCGGCTCCATGCAGTTGGGCATCGGCGAGCCGGGTGCCACGACACTGGTGGCTTCGTCAGCTGCGCAAAAAGTTTTCATCGCCCGCTTCAACAGTAGCAGCGGCACATTGCGTTGGGCGAGAAACACCAGCGGTACCTCCAGCGACTCCGTTGCGGACCTCGCGGTTCTCTGGGATGGCGACATCGGCATCGCGGGCCTTTTCACCACGCCCTCCGTCATCTTCGGCCTCGGAGAAGCGAACGCGACCACGCTCGTGAATCCGGGCCTCACCGGCAGCACCGAGGTTTACTTCGCCAAATTTAACCGCACCGACGGCAGCCTCGACTGGGCGACGAGCGGTGGCAGCGGCGCATCGGACTTCGTGCATGGCCTTGCCACGCTGGCTAATGGCAGCGCGCTCGTCGTTGGCAGCTACCAGCCTACAGCGGCCACCTTTGGTCTTGGGAAGCCAAACGCGACGACTCTCGCGAACGCGGACACGGCCGGCACCAACACCGATCTCTTTTTCGCCCGCTTCCACGCCGGTGGCGCGGAGCCGCCTGCGCCGCCCATCGTGGCACTTTTGCCTGTGAGCGGTCTCACGCCCAGCACGATGACATTCAACGCGAGCATCGACACCCGCGGGCAGGACACCACGGTGCTCATCGACTACGGGCCGACGACCGACTACGGCACCACGGTTTCCGCAGCCGATGTTCCGGCCGGCCTCGTTGCTGCCACGCGCAGTCTCACGCTCACTGGCCTCACACCGCTGACCACCATGCACTTTCGTTTGCGCGCCACGAACGAGGAGGGCACGACGGCGAGCTTAAACCAGGCCGTCACCACGTATGCGGATGCGGAGATCGCCGTGGAGCAACCTGCGGGAACGGGGCTTGCCGATGGCGTTTCCACGGTGAGCTACGGTGTCGTACCCATCGGCTCATCGGTGATGAAAACATTCACGATTCGCAATGCGGCAAGCGCAACGGCCACGCTGACGGGTCTGACGCTCGGGAAAACCGGAGCCGCCGCCTCGGACTACGCGCTGGGCTCACTCGGCGCGACATCGCTCGCGCCGGGCGAGAGCACGACGTTCGACGTGACCTACACGCCCACTGCCGGTGGTGCACGCGCCGCCGCGATCCAGATCGCCAGCAACGACGGCGACGAGAACCCCTTCGACATCGCGCTCACGGGCAACAATCTCGTCGATTCCAACTTCAACAGCGCCGCAGACATCCCGATCACGGCCGCCGGCTACACCGTGCCTGCGGGCCGCAGCCTCGGACTCACCCTTGGCTTCATTCCTCCGCCGGGCACGGCACTCGTTGTTGTGAGCAACACGAGCACCACGCCCATCAGCGGCACGTTCCTCGATCTGCCGCAGGGCGCGCTCATCACCGCTACTTTTGGCGGACAGACGTACATTTTCCAGGCGAACTACTTCGGCGGCGACGGCAATGACCTCGTGCTTACCGAATCATTCACTTGGACGTGGACGAAAGGCAGCAGCAGCAGCACGACCACCGCAACCTATGGCACACAGGGAACCGCCGCCGTGGCCAACACCCCCGGCGGGCGCAGCTCATCCACCTCGTGGACCGACAGCGCGGGCAATCTCTGGATGTTCGGCGGCACCACAAGCAGCTCGCCGACACTGATGAACGACCTGTGGAGATACGACCGCTCCACTGCGCAATGGACCTGGATGAAAGGCAGCAGCACCAGCGCAGCGTTTGGCACCTACGGCACGCTCGGCACGGCTGCCACCGCCAACACTCCCGGTGCGCGTTATGGCGCGACCGGCTGGGCGGATGGCGAAGGCAGGCTGTGGCTCTTCGGTGGCTTTGGTTTCGGCGCTAGCGGTGCCACCAACTATCTCAATGACTTATGGCGCTATGACACGGCCACCAACAACTGGACATGGCTCGGTGGCAGCACCGCCACGCTGTCGAATGGAACTTACGGCACACAGGGTACGGCCAATGCGGCGAACATTCCCAGCGCGCGCTGGAATCACTCCGCCGTCTATGATCCCGCCACGCGGCTGGTCTGGCTCTTCGGCGGCTTCGGCCTGCCCGCCACTGGCACCACCGCCGGTCAGCTCAATAATCTCTGGAGGTACAACATCGACACGGGCCTCTGGACGTGGATGAAGGGCGGCAGTGCGAGCGATGTGGGCAGTACCTATGGCACGAAGGGTGCCGCCGCCGCCGCCAACACGCCCGGAGCCCGCAGCGGCTCGGGAGCCTGGCTCGACCCGCAAGGCAAATTTTGGATTTTCGGCGGCTCTGGCATCGGCAGCAACTACTCAGGCTATTATCTCGGCGATCTCTGGCGCTATGATCCACTGACCAGTCAGTGGGCGTGGATGAGTGGCTCTGCCACGTCGGTTGCAGGTCCTTATTACAGCGGCATCTATGGAACACAAGCCGTGCCCGCAGCGGCCAACGTGCCTGGCTACCGGCAGTATCCTGTGACTTGGACGGACGCGCAGGGCCGCCTCTGGATGCTCGGCGGTGTCGGCCTCGGCGTGCAAGGCAGTACCGCGAGTGACCTGAGCGATCTTTGGTTCTACGACAGAGCTCTGAATCAATGGGCCTGGGTCAAAGGCGCGCAGTCGATTCAAAACAACGGTATCTACGGGGCGCTCGGCACTCCTGCCGCTGCCAATCTCCCCGGCGCGCGCGATCAGGTCTCTGCTTTCACCGGCAGCAGTTCGTCGGCCAATCTCTGGCTCTTTGGCGGCTTTGGTTACGCCGCCACGGGCAACACTCAGACACGCATGAACGATGTCTGGACGCTGGATCTGCCCAACCTCACCACGGCCGCCACGCTGGCCGCCACTGCGATCACGGACACGACTGTGACTCTCAATGGCAACGGCACTTCTGGAGGAACAGCGGCAAGTTTACGCTTCCTCATCTCCACCGCCGCCAATCTCGCTGGCGCGACACCGACTGCGGCGCAATCCATCGGCGCGGGCAGTTCCACTGTGGCCGTGAACCTGCTTGTCACTGGCTTGGCGCCCGCCACCACCTATTACATCGCCGCCGAAGTGTTCAGCAATTCAGGTCGCTCCGTCGGCTCGATCTTGAGCTTTACCACGCTGAGCGCCATCGACGCCTGGCGCCTGGCAACCTTCGGCAGCACCAGCAATAGTGGCAGTGCGGCCGATGACGCGGACCCCGATGGCGATGGTATGACCAACCTCACCGAGTACATTGCGGGTACCAATCCGAACAGCCGAGCGGACGTGTTCAAGGTGGGCAGCCATCAAAAGAATGGGGGTAGCTTCACGCTAACGACGGCTGGCAAATCCGGCCGCACCTATGCCCTGCAGCGTTGCACGAGCCTGGTACCCAGCGCCTGGAGCACGGTGACCACGCAAGGTCCGCTGGGCAGTGATGGCACCGTCACCCTCACAGACCCGGCCGCACCAGACGGCACCGGGTTCTATCGCATTCAGGTCACGATGCCATGATCAGAGGTGGCCCCGGTCCTTCAACGCCAATCCCAAGAAACGTAATCGCACAGCTGCAATCGTCGTCATCGTGCTGGCCTGAAGCGGGTTCTTGTGGGTTGCCTTACTTCTACTTTGGTCACTCTCCAGGCCGTTTATCAAAGCCATCGGGTGTTGTTTGATGGCGGCGGGCGGAGTCGATGGAGTTTTGTCGCTTTCGATGACGGTGCTGGAATTGCGCCATGACACTCTCCGGGGTGAGCGGCTGAAGGCTATGCCCGTCGTGGTGCTCTCCTCCTCAAGCGAAACCGTCGATCTGACCGAGTGCTACCGTCACGGTGTGAACGGCTATGTGGTGAAGGCTGTGGACTACCAGGGATTCATGACCTCTGTCCGGCAGATCGGTGCCTTCTGGGGAAAGCTGAATGAAACAGTGCCGTTCTTGATAGAAGCGCAGGCGTGAGCAGTGTTTGAACACGTGGCTGCTGAATGGGTAGTACACCCCATGGATGAATTTTACGATTCCTGTATCTATTGTCGTGGATCGCCTACAGGCTCACTCCGCAACCTTCCCGGCCATGAATAAAGACGAATCTTCCACCCGCCACAGAGGATTCTCATCACCTCGTGATCCGTAAGCCTGCCGAATTGAAAGAGCCGCCAAGAGCCCAGGAGCAGGTGATCCTTGCCTCAGAACAGGCGGCGGCGCAGGGTGAGCAGGCTCTCCGCGCCTCCGAGGTGAAGTATCGGAAGCTTTTCGAAACAGCCCAGGATGGCATCTTGATTCTGGAAGCTGACACTGGCCGCATCAGCGAGGTGAATCCATTCCTGCTCAAATTGCTGGGCTTCACGCACGAAGAGGTGGTTGGCAGGTTTATCTGGGAGCTCAGCCCGTTCGAGGACATCGTCTCGAATCAGGAGAAACTGATACAACTGCAAGTGGAAGGGTATGTCCGTTACGAAAACCTGCCTCTCTTAACTAAGGATGGCCGCATGATTGCGGTAGAGTTTGTCAGCAATGTGTACTCCACCGGAGAGTGCCAGGTGATTCAATGCAACATCCGTGACATCACCATCAGAAAACAGTCTGAGGACGCCCTCAAGACCTCCCACACCCAATTACGCTCCCTGCTTGCACGGCTGCAAACCGTGCGTGAGGATGAAGCCACACACATTGCCCGGGAGATTCACGATGAACTGGGGCAGAAGTTGACCGGACTCAAGATGGATCTGATCTGGGCGGAGCGGAAGCTCAGAGAACTACCAGACTCCTTTGCCATCAACGCCATCTTGCAGCGGTTCTCTGACACGCTCAAAATGGTCGATGCCATCACCACCGCCGTGCAAGTGATTGCGACGGAGCTCCGCCCCGGGGTGCTGGACACACTGGGACTGGGCACCGCCTTGCAATATGAAGCCAGACGTTTGCATGAGCGCACCAGTATCTCCTGCAAGGTGCGACTGCCGGAAATAGAACCAGAGATGCCACCGGAGGTATCAACCGCGCTATTCCGCATTTTTCAAGAATGCCTCACCAACATCAATCGCCACTCGCAGGCTTCCGAGGTCAAAGTAGAGCTGAAGACGGAAGACGGGTGGATCACGCTATGCGTGCAGGACAACGGCCGGGGCATCACCGCAGCAGAACTCGCGAGCCCCGTGTCACTGGGCCTACTCGGCATGAAAGAGCGCGCCGCTTTGCTGGGTGGAAAGATCATGATCACCCGTGATGAGGACCAAGGCACCAACGTCACCGCACGCATCCCAATTCAAGCCTCCCCACCCCGAAAGAGGACCTCGTATGAAGCGTGTGTTGATCGTGGATGACCATGAAACCGTGCGGCGCGGCTTGAGGGAAATCTTTGCTGACGCCTTTCCGAAAATGGAAGCCGGCGAGGCCACCAATTCACGGGAGGCTTTGGAACTCATGATGGCCCAGGACTGGGACCTCATCCTTTTGGATATCAGCATTCCTGGACATGGCGGGCTGATGGTGCTGGAGGAAATGAAACGCCTGCGCCCGCACATTCCTGTGCTGGTTTTAAGCGCCTATTCGGAAGAGGAGTTCGCCATCCGTTCGCTCAAGCTGGGCGCTGCGGGTTATTTAAATAAAAGCCAGTGTTCAGATGACATGGTGACAGCAGTCAAGAAGGCCATGTCCGGCGGAAAATATGTGACCGCAGCGCTGGCGGAAAAACTGGCTTTCAACCTCGGAGGCAGCAGTCTGCGCGCCCCGCACGAGATGCTCTCCAGCCGCGAACTCCAAGTTTTGCAGATGATCGCCCAAGGAAAAGCGATCAAGGAGATCGCGGCAGAGCTGGCGCTGAGTGAAAAAACTGTGGGCACCTACCGAAGCCGCATTGCTACCAAGATGGATCTGTCCACCAATGTGGCGCTGACCCGCTATGCGCTAAAGCACCTGCTTGTGGATTGATTGACTGAGGGAAGCAAACATGGGATCTGCCTGACGTCTCTAATCCCCGGTGGCTGTCAGCAGATCTACTTACAGCACTCAGGCCGCTTGCTGACAGATATTCGAGACTCTAACCGACTGGCTGAATCAAACGTGCTGCGCATAAGTAAAATGAGACCACTTCACGGTCTTTATGCTGAACCGAAATGGAAATCACCACTCAAGAAAATTTATGGCTTTGAGAACGCTCTGGTCGGACAAACCAGAGTCATGACGCGCTGCAAAACCATGCCGCTAACGCACGGTGAGCCACGCGAACTAGAAGTTGATCGCGCCCAGCCGCTGATGGGGGCCAAACATCCGCCAAGTTCCGGCTGCGGCAGAAATGAGGCGCGAGGTGCTGCCACCCGAAGGCCGCACGTATGATGCGAGTCTTGATCGTGGATGACCACGAGATCCTGCGGCGCGGCCTGAAGGAAATCTTCGCGGATACGTTTCCGAAAGCAGTCATCGGTGAGGCCTCCAACTCAAGAGAAGCCATGGACCTGATCCAGAGGCAGGAGTGGTGCCTCATCCTCCTAGAAATCAACATTCCAGGCCACAGCGGCCTGGCGGTTCTGGAGGAAATGAAACGTCTGCTTCCTCATACTCCGGTGCTGGTTTTGACAGCCTATTCGGAGGAGGAGTTTGCCATTCGTTGTCTCAAGCTGGGTGCCTCGGGGTTTCTCAACAAAAGCCAGACTTCGGTAGAGCTGGTGGCGGGGGTCAAGAAGGTCTTGGCCGGTGGAAAGTACGTGAGCGCAACGCTGGCGGAAAGACTGGCGTCCACCCTCGGTGGCGACGTCCGACATGCGCCACACGAGGAACTTTCTAGCCGTGAACTCCAGGTATTGCAGATGATTGCCCAGGGGGAAACAATCAAGGAAATTGCCTCAATACTGGGGCTCAGTGGAAAAACGGTGGGAACGTACCGTAATCGCATTTCGAAGAAAATGAGTCTGACCACGAACGTGGCACTGACCCGCTATGCGCTGAAGAACCGGCTGGTGGATTGAGCAGGCGTCCCATGCAACAAATTGTTGCTTCGGCAGCAGATGTCAGTCAAACACCTGACGAGGCCCGAACCAAGCACTGACAGCGGATTAAGGCTATGACCGACTGGTCGAAGAAGGTGTGCCGCATGATAATCTTGTTTAATTCGAAAACGATTAATCAGGACTATAGAGACCGAGCCCCAAATTAAATCATTCCTGAAGAAAATGGAGCGCCTTACAGCACGCAAGCAGGCGGAAGCACAACTGCAACAGGCCAACGCCAAACTTAAGGCATGGGCTCAGGCCCTGAATTCGTTTGCGATCGTGGAAGAAACCGACCCCCAGGGCCGCATCACCTACGCCAACGATCCGTTTTGCCGTATCTCCAAATACAGCCGGGAGGAGGTCATTGGCAGAGATCACCGTGTTATCTTGATCTCCGGGATTCACCCTAGGGAGTTCTGGAAGAAAATGTGGGGCATCATCAGGCACGGTAAAATCTGGCGCGGCGAGATCCAAAACCGCGCGAAGGATGGAACGACCTACTGGGTGGACACTGTCATCGTTCCGCTGCTGGGCCGGGATGAAAAGCCTGAAACCTACCTTGCCATCGGCTTTGCGATCACCGAGCGCAAGCTGGCTGAAGAGGAGTGGAAGCGCGCAGAAAAAGAAATCCAGGACCTCAATACTGCCTTGGAGGGGCGCGTGCTGGAGCGCACCGCCCAGCTCAAAGCCGTCAACGATGAACTGGAAGCTTTCAGTTACTCCGTCTCGCATGATCTGCGTGCACCGCTGCGCCATGTCTCCGGTTTTGTGGAACTGCTGCAGCTAGAAGCCGGAGCTTCCCTCTCAGAAAAAAGCCTCCGCTATCTTTCCACCATATCGAAGTCGGCCCAACGCATGGGAGAATTGATTGATGACCTGCTAACATTCGCGCGGATAGGCAAATCAGACCTGCAAAAGACGAATGTCAGTCTCGCAGCCCTGGTGCAGGATGTGCTGGGGGATTTTCAAGCGGCCACGAAGGAAAGGAACATCCTGTGGGACATTCAATTGCTGCCAACGGTGCATGCAGACCCCGCTTTGATGCGGCAGGTGCTGGTCAATTTAATGTCCAATGCGGTGAAGTTTACCAGCGCCTGTGACGAAGCCAAAATTGAAATCGGCAGCTCTTCAAGCCCCACAGGAGACGCGGTGATCTTCATTCGTGACAACGGGGCTGGGTTTGATCCGCGTTACGCCGACAAGCTTTTCGGCGTGTTTCAGCGCCTGCATAGCCGCGATGAATTTGAAGGCACGGGCATCGGGCTAGCGAACATCCAACGCGTCATCCTTCGGCACGGTGGCCGGGTGTGGGCGGAGGGCGTCGTGGACGGCGGCGCCACCTTTAGTTTTTCAATTCCCAAACAATCCAAGATGATCTGAATGAATACGGCAAACATCGAAGACACCCAGAATAAAAACATCCTCCTCGTGGAGGACGATCAGCGGGATGCGGAGCTGACACTTGCGGCCCTGGAGGAGCAGAATCTGGCCCATCAAGTTTTCGTCGTACAGGACGGCTCACAGGCTCTGGATTATTTGTACCGCCGGGGAAAATTTACTGGCCGGACGAGCGGCAATCCCATCCTGATGATGCTGGACCTGAAAATGCCTAAGGTGGATGGGCTGGAGGTGCTCAAGGTCATCAAGGCGGACGAACACTTGAAAAACATTCCCGTCGTGATGCTCACTTCATCACGTGAAACGCCGGACCTCAACGAGTGCTACAAGTATGGCGTGAACGCCTATGTGGTGAAGCCGATGGATTTCACTGAGTTTAAGAAAGCCGTCAGTCAGCTCGGTATTTTTTGGGCGGCGATCAATCACCCTCCGCTGCCTGAAGCCAAGGGGGGCTTTAGGCTCGAAATCATTCAACTCCAAAAATGCATTTATCGATGAACACTCCACTTAGAATCCTGCACCTTGAAGATGACCCCAACGATGCTGCGCTCATCCAATCCATGCTGGAAGTAGGCCACATTGGCTGTGAAACCACCAGCGTGAGCAACCGTGCCGATTTTGAACATCAGATCAGAAGCGGCTGCTATGATCTGGTTCTTTCTGACTACTCGCTGCCTACGTTTGACGGGCTGTCCGCCGTCGCCATCGTACGTGCCCAAAGGCCCGATGTGCCGGTCATACTGGTCTCGGGAACAGTGGGCGAGGAGTTCGCCATTGAGTCGCTCAAAAACGGTGCGACGGATTACGTGCTGAAGACTCGGCTGAAGCGTCTGGTGCCAGCAGTGCAGCGCGCGATGCGCGAAGTGGATGAGAGGACCGAACACAGGCGGCTTGAGGCGCAATTTATTGAAGCGCAAAAAATGGAGGTCATCGGCCAGCTAGCCGCCGGAGTGGCGCATGACTTCAACAACATCCTCGGTGTGATCATGGGCTACAGCGACATGCTGCTGCTCAAGGTGCCGAGTGAGCACCCGCTGCGGAATTATGTCGAAGAAATACGGCGTGCGTCAGAACGTGCCGCCGGACTGACGCTGCAACTCCTCGTCTTCGGCCGCAAACAAACCGTGCAGCCTGTGGTCATGGATCTCAATGTGGTGCTGCGTGATCTGGAAAACATGCTGGAGCGGCTCATCGATGATAACATTACCCTCACGCTCGCCCCTGGAACGCACAGCGGCCACATCCGCGCGGACCCCGGCTACATCGGCCAAGTGCTGATGAACTTGGCCGTCAATGCCCGCGATGCCATGCCGGACGGCGGCAGACTCACCATCGCCACGAGCAGGGTCAGAGTTGATGAACATTCCTCGCATGCGTATCCCGGCTCGCACCTCGGAGAATGCATCATGCTCAGTGTGAGTGACACAGGCACCGGTATGAGGGAGGAAGTGAAAGCACGCATCTTTGAGGCTTTTTTCACCACAAAACCCGTGGGAAAAGGGACAGGTCTGGGGCTGGCCACCTGCAAGACCATCATTCAACAATCTGGCGGCAGCATGAGCGTCACTAGCGAGGTGGGCCTAGGCACGAGCTTTCAAATTCTCTTCCCCTGCACCGAACAGCCGCTGGATCTGGCGGCACCGCCGGAAGCTAACGAAACGCTGCCACGTGGCACTGAAACCTTGCTGGTGGTGGAGGATGATCCGGCCTTGCGCCAGCTCGCGGTGGAAGTACTGCAAAACCAAGGGTACCACGTGCTGCCGGCTTTCAACGGCCAGGATGGACTGAACATGGCCCGCACCCATCAAGGCCCGCCGATCCAGTTGGTGGTCACTGACCTGATCATGCCCGTGGTGGGAGGCAAGGTGATGGCGGAGTGGCTGAAGGTGACCTATCCCGAAATCAAAGTGCTCTTCACTTCCGGATACACCGATGATACCATCTCACACCACGGTGTGCTGGATGCCGGTGTGGATTTCCTGCATAAGCCCTATACCCCGGCCACACTGACCCGCAAAGTACGCCAGATGCTGGATGCCTGAGACCTGCATGCAAACGCTACCGCCCTCTGCTGATGATGCAGTGCTTCGTTTTGCAGCCCTTGAAACAGAGCTGCGCGAGACTGCGACCTGACTCCGCCATGTGGAGGAGAAGCTGAGCTGGAAATCCGCCTTCATGGATGCCCTGGCAAAATCGGCCATGGATGGCATCATCGTGGTGGACCCGCAGGGCCGGAAAATTCTGCAAAACCAGCGCGCCGCCGACATCTTCCAGATACCCCGGCACATCGCAGATGACCCCGATGACACTTTTCAAGTCAAGTGGGTCATGGCGATGACCCGCCATCCGGAACGGTTCATTGATAAGGGGATACTTCTCTATTCCCACCCGGATGAAGTCAGCCGCGATGAAATCGAGCTCAACAACGGCACGCTGCTGGACCGCAACTCGTCCCCCGTGACCGGTAAAGATGGCACCCGCTACGGCAGAATCTGGACTTTCCACGACAGCCCCCTGCGCAAGCAGACCGAGAAAGCGCTGAAGGAAAGCGAGGAATGCTTTGCTGATGCCTTTGAGCATGCCCCCATCGGCATGGCACTTGTCTCAACTGAGGGCCGGTGGCTCAAGGTCAACCGGGCGCTCTGCAAGCTGGTCGGTTACTCTGAGGCCGAGCTGCTCAGTCGCAACTTTCAGGAGATCACCTGCCCCGAAGATCTCTCCATCGACCTTAAAGCCATGCACCGGCTGCTTAGTTCTACTTTGGTGAGTTATCGGGGTTTGGGGGCTTGCGGCACGTTCTGAGTGCGGCGGAGCTTCTTGCAAACGCTGCTGGAGGGCGTGGGGTGTGGCGAAGGCGCTGGGTTGGCTTTCCGATCTTGTTGCCGGAAACCCAGGGCTTGCTCGTTCCTCGCGGCGCCCCGGGCTGAATCCGTAGCCCCTTCAGGGCTCAAAAAGACTGAGACAGAATGGCTGCAAAGGTTCGAAACTGCCTCTTAATCAAGTGCCATTCATGACTGGCATTCTTTTGGAGGAGTTAGGTCGCCCCTTCAGGGCTTCAAGAGGACGGCGCTTGGGTTTCCCAGGGCGTTGCCCTGGGCTGCGATAGGCCGCACCTTTGGTGCTCTGAGGGCTCATGGCCACGAATGGACGCGAAGTGACTGCACGGGGGGCGTGGGGACGTGCTGGCCTGCCTTTGCCGTGTGATGGCGGGGGTTTTGTGGCGGGCTTGATGTGTGGGGGCTGCGGAAGGCAGGTCCGCCTGACGCGCGATGTAGGAGGTTTTGTGGCTGGCGTGGGGTGTGGGCCTGCGGAAAGCGGTAGCTGCGCTCGTTCCTCGCTGCGCAACCGCAGTCCAAATGGGGGGCGCGTGTTCTGATGTTGATGGCGGAAATGGTGAGAGGGGTGGTTCGGTAGCGGCGTGGGGGCATGCTGGCCTGCCTTTGTCGTGTGATGGCGGAGGTTTTGTGGCTTGCTTGAGGTGAAGGGGGCTGCGGAAAGCGGTAGCTGCGCTCGTTCCTCGCTGCGCAACCGCAGTCCAAATGGGGGGCGCGTGTTCTGATGTTGATGGCGGAAATGGTGAGAGGGGTGGTTCGGTAGCGGCTTGGGGGCAAGCCGCGATGCCTGGCGCTGGGGGTGCGGGATTTTTGGGGGGGGGAGGGCGCTGCCCAGAGCCGGTTAAAAACCGGCGCTCCCAGTACGGAACTTCCGTTGCGGCGCAACGGGGCTGCTTTTACTTATCTTTGGACGTGGCGATGGGCATGATGCCGAGCTCGCGGGCGTCGGGGATGGAGATGAGCTGGATGTCGGGGTCGGCGTCTTCGGAGTCGTCTTCGAGCTGATCTTTGTATTCTTTGAGGCTGGCGTTGCCGATTTTGACGGCGCTGGTGAAGGTCTTGTAGGAGGCTTTGAAGTCGGTGAGTTTGGCTTTCTCGGTGAGGTTGGCGATTTCTTCGACGGATCTGATTTCGTCGTTGCCGAGCATGGTGGTTTCGAGGCCGATGCGTTTGGCGTCTTCGCCATCGCCGAGGTCGAAGGCGAGGAAGCAGTGGCCGGGGACCATGACGAGGTAGGAGGTGATGCCGATCTTGCTGAGGACGGAGGCCATGAGGACGGAGCCGTCAACGCAGTTGGCCTGGGTGGCTTTGACGGAGTCGTCGAGGAAGCGGACGGTCTGGCAGACGACGGATTTGCTGGGGGTGGTGTGGGAGACGTCGCTGTATTTGATGCCGCGGCGCTGGAGGGCATTCCAGACGGCGAAGACTTGCATCATGACATCTTTGGGTTCTTCGGACTGGTAGCCGGAGAAGTCGGAGACGATGCCGCTTTTGAGGGCTTCCTTGAGGATCATGTCCACTTCGGGGTGGTTTTCGTTCACGTAGGCGGCGAAGAGCCAGGAGAAGTCGTCGAAGTCTTCGCCTTCTTCATCCATCAGGACGTAGAACATGCAGTCGTTGAGGGAGCGCATGACGTAGGTCTCGGTGCTTTCGGGAATGTCGATGCCGTTGACGGTGGCTTTGAAGGTGACATTCACCGGGCGCTGCTGGCGTACTTTCAGCAGGGCTTCGTAGTCCCAGATGGCCTTGGGGAGGATGCGCGCTTCGCCTGCTTTGGTGATTCTGGTGACTTTGCCTTTCCAGGTGGAGGGCTTGAGGTAGCCGTCGATGGAGATGGTGACTGTGACATCGGCGTTTTTGGGCAGGCCTGCGAGATCCACGGCGAGCCAGCCGTTTTCATCGCCATAGATGGGGATGTCTGTTTTCTTGGGCTTGGGGTCGTCGGCGGTCTTTTTGTCTTCGGCATCCTGGTCGTCGCCGTTCCAGTCCACGGTGGCGGTGGAAATGATGGCGCTGGGATAAATTTCCTGCTCTGTGTAGGACCAGGGATCGAGGGTGACTTCTGCGTGCAGCCAGGAAGTGAGGACGGTGAAGAGAAGCAGGGAGGTGAGGCGGGGGAGCATGGGGGGAGGGGACTGAAGGCGGAGGGGGCTGAAAACTGGGAACTGAAAACTGGGAATTGAAAATTGGCCGGAGTTTTTTTGCGGTGAGCGCTGGGGGAGGCCAGAGGGCGGCCAATCCAACATGCGACGATTCCTGCTGCTTCAGCAATACATCAGGGCCGCCAAGATTTCCATGCCGGTTGAACGTAAAGGATGGCTTCTGGCTGCTTGCACTCGTTTGGACCACTGGCAGGGTGGGGCATGCCCAAGCGCATTGCTATTTTTGGAGGCAGTTTTAATCCCCCGGGGAACCACCATGCTGCCATCGCCCTGCGGCTGGCGCAGGATTTTGATGAGGTGCGGGTGATCCCCTGCGGACCACGGCCGGACAAGCCGGAGACGGACACCGTGCCTTCGGTGTATCGTGCAGCGCTGGCGGACATCGTGTTTGGCGGGCTGCCCAAGGTGAGCGTGGATCTCTCGGATTTTGAGCAGGAGACCTTCACGCGGAATCATGAGCTGCAGCGGCGCTTTGAAAGCGAAGGGGAGCTGTGGCATGTGGTAGGGGCGGATCTGGTGACGGGGGGCGCAAGCGGTGAGTCGCTGATCCAGCGCACCTGGGCGCATGGGCTGGAGCTGTGGCAGCAGGCGAACTTTGCGGTGCTGAAGCGGCCGGGCTACACGCTGCATGACAATGATCTGCCTCCGCATGCGCAGGTCATTGAGCATCTGGTCGAAGGCTCCAGCACGGCGATCCGCGAGCATTTGAGCCATGGTAAGCGTGTGGGTGATCTGGTGCCGCCACGTGCGGAGGCCTACCTGACGCGCTACGGCCTGTACCGTGCGCCGGTGCCGGGGAGCTGGGCGCGGGGCACACTGGAGGATGCGAAGTTTTTTCTGCAGGCGGACGTGGAAATCCCAAGGGTGCGTGAGCTGAGTAAGCTGCTGGATGGCCGGCATGTGGCTGCGGGGGAGGCGGATTTCATCAACGTGATCGGCGGGGACGGGGCGATGCTGCGGAGCATCCGCGAGCACTGGCGGAAGAGGCTGCCGTTCTTTGGCGTCAATGCGGGGCACCTGGGGTTTTTGCTGAACGGGCTGGAGCAGGTAACGGCGAATTCGTTTCCGCCGAGTGATGTGATTTTCCGCCAGATGCCGATGCTCTTCCTTGAATTTGAGGATGAGGAGGGGCGCAGGCATCCGGCGCATGGGTTCAATGATTCGTGGCTGGAGCGCGCGACGAGCCAGTCGGCGTGGCTGGAGATCACTGTGAATAACGTGCGTCGAATTCCCAAACTGGTGTGCGATGGGGCGCTGGTGGCGACGGCGGCTGGATCGACTGCGTATGCGCGGAGCATGGGGGCTGCGCCGCTGCTGGCGGATACGCCGGCGTGGTTACTTGTGGGCTCGAATGTGCTGCAGCCGGCGCATTGGCGCAGTGCGCTGCTCTCTCCCGACACGACGGTGGAGATCCGGAACATCGACCCAAAGCACCGTCCGGTGCAGGCGTATGTGGACGGCCTCAGCATGGGGCGTGTGGTGGCGCTGCATGCGCGGCTGTCGCGTGCGGCGGCGGCGGAGCTGGTGTTTTGTGCCAGCCACGACATGGCGGAAAAGATTGCAGCGATCCAGTTTGGCGCATGATCAGAGCGTTACAAAAAGACGACGAGTTGCTGGCCGATATGGAGGCTGCTACGCTGGACGAGGACAAGCTGCATGTGTGGTGGCTGGGGCAGAGTGGGTTTCTGGTGCAGTGGGCCGGGGAGCGGATGCTGTTTGACCCCTATCTCTCCGATTCACTCACGGAAAAATACGCCGCCACCGACAAGCCGCATGTGCGGATGACGGAGCGCTGCATGGACCCGCGCAGGCTGACGGGCATCAGCCGAGTGACGGCCAGCCACGTGCATACGGACCACCTAGATGCTGCGACGCTGGTGCCGCTGGCGGAGGCGAATCCGGGCTTCCGGCTTTACCTGCCGCATCCGATCATTCCTGAAGCGCAAAAGCGGCTGGGAGATGCTGAGGTGGTGTACTGTGGCACGGGGGATCGCGATAAGTATTTCGAAGGGAAGTGGGAGATCCGCGGTGTGATTGCCAAACACAATGAGGTGCTGCGTGATGAAAATGAGGACTGCCACTTCACGGGTTTTTTGGTGAGGTGCGGGCCGTTTACGATCTACCACAGCGGGGACACGCTGTGGCACGATGACATGGTGAGTGTGGTGCGTGATTTTGCCTGTGATCTGATGCTGCTACCGATCAATGGGAACCGGCCGGAGCGGCGGGTGGCGGGCAATCTGAACGGGACGGAGGCGGCGGCGTTGGCGAAGGTGGGCGCTGCGAGGCTGGTGGTGCCGTGCCACTACGACATGTTTGAATTTAACACGGAGACGCCGGATGAATTTGTGACGGCGTGCGAGAGGCTGGGACAGGCGTGCAGGGTGATGCGGTGCGGGGAGAGGATAGAAATGACGAAACCAGAATGACGGAGGACGGAGTGTGAGGTGAGGTGAGGGAAGAGGGAAAGGCTGGTAAAAGATTGGGGGTAAAAGATTTTTAGGATTGGATGGCTGGTGAGCTTTTTGGCTGCCTGATGTTGGGGCGGACGAAGAGGCGTGAGGACGCGGTCTGGTGACAAGGGCGGAGGTTTCCAGACTTTGGATCTGGAAAAGGCGAGGTGCCTTGAGGTGGAGGCAAGCGGGACGCTATTTGGCGATGGCCTGGCCGGTGGCGACCCATGCGTTGAAGCCGCCTTTGAGGAGGAGGATGTCTTTGAAGCCGAGCTTATGCATCTCTACGGCTATGGATTGGGCGCGGCCGCCGATGGCGCAGTGGACGATGCAGGGCTTGGTCTTGTCGAGCTTTGCCAGAGCATCGAGGGTCTTCTGGCCGTGGAAGTAGTCGAGGTTGAGTGAATTGAGGATGTAGCCACGGGTGTGGCGCTCGTCCTCGGTGCGGACGTCGATGATGAGGGTGTCCGGGTGATCGACGAGCTGGCGCACGACCTTTTCCGGGGCGATTTCGTGAACTTCGGGTGGAACAACCACTGCGGGTGGTAGCAAGGAGCTGCCGGGGGGCTCTGCTGCGAAGACAGCCGTGCAGAGTCCGAAGAGCAGGAATGCTGGCAGGAGGAGGGAGTTCATGAAGTGCGGAAATGTGCCTCTTTGTGGCGAGTTGGCGAGCGGAACTCACCCGCTGGTTGGTCATTTGGTATGGCAGATTGATCAGATAAAGAGACGGGAAGAGGGAACATTAGGAGCCCTGGGAATGCTCGATCTTTGACAGGCATGAATGGCACTTGATGAGTCTAAAGATCCCCCTTCGTGAGAAGGATGGCGGATGATCTCACAGGCTGGCTGGGGAAGTGCGCAGTGAGTTTTGAACCGAACAGCGCGAAGAATGGTAGGTGTCTGTGCGCGCACGGCAAATGCTGGGGAGCACGAAGGTCCTCGCAGTCGGGCGCTTTGGCGGAGATGGCGCTGGGCGATGAAATGCCCTGGACGCCAAACACGACCAACCTACAGCCCCGAGCGCCGGGTCTTGCATCTGTTTGGAAACAGGTTTCCGCTGCGTCTGGAATACAGACCTGTTTTAAGTTGTGCGTGGTATTACCAAAATAGAATTAAGGGAGGGCTTCGTGGATTTTGAGGGCAGGGGGGCGTTTGAGAGCAACGGGTGCGCGGCGGAGGTCCATTCAGGCGCTGCTGGTGAGCTTGGTGTGTCACGAGTGCGCTGGGTTTGCTTCCCGATCTTGTTGCCGGAAACCCAGGGCGGCGCTCGCTGAGGCTTGCTTGCTGGGCTGAATCCGCAGCCCTTCAGGGCTCAAAAAGACTGAGACAGAATGGCTGCAAAGGTTCGAAACTGCCTCTTAATTAAGTGCCATTCTTGACAGGCTTTTATCATATATAAAAATCATAAAACGAGGTAGGGCGACTGAGTTGATGAGCGGGCGGCTCCATGGAATGCGCCCCTGCGAGTGCTGAGCAAGGCTGGCTAGGGCTGCCTGTAAGAGTGAAACCCACTGATCAGCAGAGGAATAAGAGGGGGGAAGAGTGTCTGGCCTGGAGTGTGGAGGTTGCAATCCTGTTACCCAGACTGTTGAAAAAAGAGTAAAAACCACTCAAATCATACCATGCAGATCATTTGAAAACGAAGAAACGATCTTCCGACAGAGGCGCTAAAGGGTCTTTTATACGTGGTAAATCATTCTATTTGTAAAAAGTATGAAAAAATTGTTGAATTCGATTATGGAAAATATTACAATTAAAATGAATTGAGGCTGAGCAACTCCACAAAGCTGATCACCTCGAAGCAATGCCAACAGCCAAACACACACAGACAACACACTATGAAAAACATTAAGCTCAACACCTCCCGCAAAGCTGGCTTCAGCCTCGTGGAAATGCTCGTCGTCATCGCCATCATCGGCATCATCGCCGCTATCGCGATCCCAAACATCGGCA